>NZ_LNZB01000001.1 GCF_001468085.1 Legionella waltersii
AGTGGACCAGTTTGATAGGTACCGTTTTGACATTTTAGGCGGTCCCATTAGCTGCTGATCGACGGTCCCTTTAGCATGCTGAATGACATTTCTTGAATATCAAAGAGATCTGGATTATTTATTGCTTCATCATGGATATCCCAAACAAAAGGGCCGTAGTTATCAAATACCCATTTTATTTTGCTAATCTGCCTCCCATAATTAATAGCCTGATGCCAATCAGCAAGGAAAATAATTTTTGTAATTCTAGCATTAGAAAGCTCTTCTTTTATTGGGTAGTTCTTTAGAGTGTATGCAATAACATCTTTTAATTTAGTCATATTAGAACCCCTTTTGCTTTGCATTTTCTAAATTTGGAATGTGATCTCTCAGTTTGGCAATTAGTTCAGATAAATAGCGTTCTTCCTGTTTTAATGTATTCTTTAACTGATTTTCATCAAAACGGTTTGAGTTTAGTGATTCGACAACCAATACAGCTAATGGCTCACCATTAATAGTATCTATGCGCAGAACAGCATAAAGCTTAGACTTCATTTTAATAGCCTTTAACGATTTTTTATTTATGGCATACCTTGTCTGACTATTTTGCTCGTAAGTATCAGCATCGCCCATATCATTTTCATAATGCCACTCATTTTGCCATCCCTTAGATATACAACCCTGGTTATCAGGGTATTGAGTCCGTCCAGGACCTCCAAATTTGGGGTTAGCAGAAAATCGCCCAAAAGGAATAAAGTGAGACTGGACTTGTCATGTATATAAATAGAAACTCGCTCACAATTTGATGCTTTAGAGCCAAATTCCAATTTTTTAGAAAGCTGATAAAGATAACCGTCAAAAACCTTTTTAACATTTTCTGCTATAAGTGCATTTTCTTCCTTTATTTTTTCTAATTCATCAAGCAATGTTTTGATAGATGGCTTGATAAAGAATGAATAAAGACTTGAAATAAGTAAATTTAGTGCAGCTACAATTATTAGAGTTAAAGGTAAGTTATTTTGTATAATTTCAAATAGCCCTTTCCAGCTAGGATATTTTTCCATTAATAGCTTAAAATCATATGATAAGAAAGCTGATGTTATAAGAATAAGAAATGATAACAGGGGCATTATCCATCGATAAGATGAATCAAAAATTCTCTTAAATTTCATAAAAAAATATCCATTGATCAAATATATTAGCTTCCTAGTACCGTCATAATGCTGTAACCAAACCTAGATACGCATGATAGTTATCTAACCAAATGTATCACTAATTTAGTTAATTATATGACACCTCATCAATAAATGGTTTTATCCCTCACCCCCCCAAACAGTCATTCTTTTTCCAAATTTTATTGCTTGAGGATAGCGACCTGACTTTACCCCTGCCCACTATGTTGATTTACCTATAGGAATTAGTACGGAAATTGGGTATTGGCTATTTATCACCTGGTATTTGGCTAAATCCCTTCCTAAATTTTTGGGCAGATATTGGGTACTTTTTCAATAGTTTTGGGCATATTTTGGGTGATTTTTAAGCCATCTGAAAACCACAAAGGACAACCCTATCAACCAGGAAAGTAGATTTAACTTGTTGATCTATAATGGTTTGTGATGGTCTTTGGTCGTCAGGAATGGTTTGAATAGTTGGTGGAGGCGGCGGGAATTGAACCCGCTACCATGGGTTTTTAACAGATCATGAAATACTATGAAATACAGCATCAGATCAAGGAAAAATGCAGATCGGCAATTGCTATCCTGTTGTCTTTGATTGTCCTTAATTGTCAGCAAATAAACCCGCAATAAACCCTTTTATTATTCCTTTAATGAGAGCTAATATCAGCAATACCGTGAATTTCTACAGGAGCTCTATTAGGAAATTCGGCCATTAGTTTTAATGAACCACCCATTGCTGAAATATATTTACTCAACGTTGAGATTAGCATATCAGAACGTTTTTCTAATCGAGAAATTCCGTCTTGTTTCATATGCAAAATGGCACCCAGATCTTGTTGAGTTTTCTCAAGTGCTAAACGCAAATCTCTCAGAGTCATTTCTTCTGCAATTAATTGATTCGCTCTCTTCTGAACAGCATCCTTTCTTTCCTTAGAAAGAGAGTTGATTTTGTCTTTAAGTGATCTAGCCATGTTTAACCTCACTTTTCAAATTTGATAAATGTTTATCAAACCGTTGATCTGCTTTCTTAATTAAATCTTTATAAAAACGTTTTTCGCTGCCTCCTAATTTATCACCACAAATAAGCAGAATACCTCTCCGCTTAGGATCAAAAGCAAACGCTAATCTCCATACCCCATTATCTGCATTAAACCTGAGCTCTTTCATATTTGAATGCTTAGATCCATTTAATGTGTCTACATGAGGACGTCCTAATTCTGGTCCAAATTTCTCCAAGACTTTTAAATGGGCTAAACATTCGTTCTGAACTAGTTCGCTTAGCTCATCGAATTCCAAATCAAAATCTTCTTGAAATATTATTTCCCAGTTCATATGTTATATTATGTCATTAAGAACATATGCTGTCAAATGCATATGTATTTAAATACATGTTTATGTGTTGATAATACAAAGTAGTTAAAATTCAGCTGAAATATGATGTCAGATCTTGAGCCGACCTGCTCTATAGCCAACGGATATTATGGCATCAAGATTATAATAATCGACTTGATATGTTTGTCATCCGGTGCAGTTGTTGCAAAATTTACAACAACTGAATCTTTGTCTAATTTATTGATTTTAAATATGTTAATCTTACCGCGGAAAAACGGACACTAATTTGTTAGTATTTATGACCAAACAAAGAGGTGTAAGTAATGGAAAGACAACTACGCAAGTACAGTAAAGAATACAAACATGAGGCGGTAAGTATTGCATTAAGTTATGGTAATGTGAATCAGGCAGCGAAAGAGTTAGGAGTTCCAGGGCCGACGTTGCACGAATGGGTAAGCAAGACAAAGTATACGGGAAGCAATTTTATTGAGCAGAAGCCTCGTTAAAGTGGCAGGGTCCATACTATTACGTCAGCTTTAGAAAAACGAAGAAACAGTTGACGGAATTTTCATAAGTTGTAACAATTTAACCCGTTAACAACGGCTTAAGGATTAGTCTAAACACATGGACAGTTCGTCATCGGATAAGGATGCAAAATTAAATCAATGTGAAAAAGCAATTTCTCATTTTCCACTATTCTACCTTTTAAATCAGAAACAAATTCGTGAACTTGCAAAAATTGCAAATGAGATTACTGTGGAAGCTGGGGATATAATCGTCCAACAAGGAAATATAGTAGACTCTGTATTTATCATAAAGTCTGGTTCTGTTCTGGTAACAAAAATTAAGGTCGATATTGATAAAACAGAAGAAATGTTTATAGCTACTTTAGGCCCTGGCTTTGCAATTGGTCTTTCACCAACAGGGATATTTTCACATAGTGGAACTAGAGTAACAACCGTAACCGCAAAAACCCCTACAACTCTATTTGCTTTTAGGATCGAGGATATCAATCATTTTTTAAAAAAGCATGTTACGAACTATCCTGCACTACAAAAGGAAACTGATGTTCTTGTGTTACTAAATTATTTAAAAAAAATTGGATTTTTTAACATCCAATTAACTAGTAGTTTGATAAGGTTTTCAGAAAATATTAGACCTATCTCTTGTCCAAAAGATGTGATGTTATATAAAAAAAATCAGGAAGCTAATCAATGCTATTTTCTCATTAATGGTCAAATTGATCTTATTGATGATGATAAGCAAAAAAATCTTATTCGCCAATTAAATCCCGTGTCAATGTTTGGTGATGAAGTATTAATAGATGAGGGGCGCTATTCTTCAAGTGCTATTGCAAAAACTGATAGTGATTTGTTTGTCTTGCATAGGCAAGACCTTAAGCAGCTAATGGTCGGAAATTCGGCCATCAGTAATTTTTTTATCGAGGCATACCAAAAATCCAACAGAACAACAAAAGACATTACATTTTTAGGCAGCGAAGACGTTACATTATTAAATAAAATTACTAAACGACTCAAATCATTATGGAGATGACATGAAGTTTTTTCCAATTGGATATATATCTCGATATTCACTGTTTTTGATCTTATTTCTTTTGCAAGGATGTGAAAATAATAATTCGGTTACTATTCCGGGTTATATCGATGCTGATTATTTATATATATCATCAAGCTATAGTGGTACCTTAGAGTCGTTATTAGTTAATCGAGGTCAAATGGTTGAAAAAAACCAACAGCTGTTTGTAATTGACCCTCAACCAGAAACAGATGCTGTCATAATTGCCAATGCGAGACTATCTCAAGCAGCTTCCGACCTAGAAAGAACAAAAACAGACTATATTCTTCAGAAGAAGTTATTTACTAGGAGTAAGCAGTTATATCATCAAGATGTTATAACAAAAGAAGAATTTGAGATCAGCCAATCCAAATATTCTTCTGCTAAGGCTCAACTTGATGCCATTACAGCTAATATGCAAGCTTTGAAAGCTGAGCTTCATAAGTCTGAATGGATACTTAAACAAAAAACTTATTACTCCCCGACTAAAGCACTAGTTTATGATAGTTATTACACAGTAAATGAGTTAGTGCAGCCTAACAATCCTATCCTTTCATTGCTTAAAAATGACTCAATTAAATTCGTTTTTTATTCTCCAGAATCTTTGTTGAAGAGTCTTAAATTAAATCAAACCGTTACTATTCGCTTTGATGGCAGTCCAATATCTATTAAGGCAAAGGTAATCTATATTTCTCCTAATGCGGAATATAATCCACCAGTTATTTATAGTTCCGAATCAAGAACAAAATTAACATTTAGAGTTGAAGCAAAACCAATAGATGTTGACTCTCTGAAAGAGCTTCACCCCGGTCAACCCGTTTCAGTAATCATTAATATGTAGAGTCTTACCTATGACAAAAGGCAATTTAGTCATTGATGCACAACACTTACATAAATCATTTAACGATTTAATTGCAGTGAAAGATATTAGTTTACAAGTCAATCGAGGAGATATTTTTGGGTTCTTAGGACCCAATGGCTCTGGAAAAACAACTACGATAAGAATGTTATGTGGATTACTAACTCCAGATTATGGCTCGGGAACTTGTCTTGGCTACGATATAATCACACAAACTGATAGCATCAAAAGACAAGTGGGCTATGTTCCACAACATTTTAGCCTATATAAGCAATTAACAGTTTATGAAAATATCATGTTAATGGCGGAGCTATATGGCATAACCGATCGTGAAAGCCGATTATATATGCTACTGGATAAATTGAATCTGATGTCAAGAAAGGACCAAGTGGCAGGAACATTATCAGGGGGGCTAAAACAAAGGCTATCATTAGCCTGTGGTCTCATTCATGAGCCTTACCTTTTATTGTTAGATGAGCCAACTGCAAGCGTTGACCCCTCATCTCGAAAAGAGTTTTGGAGAGTAATGCACGACTTATCTGATGAAGGCATGACGATATTATTAAGCTCACATAATATGGATGAGGTAGAACACTGTGACCAGATTGCTTACATTGCTGATGGGGAATTAATCATGAATGGAAGCATCAAAGACATTATAAATACAGTGAACTTGACAACTTGGCAGGTTAAAGGAAATTACTTAAAACTCATCGCCAAGCAATTAGAGGCCACACCTGATATTGAACAAGTTATATCATTTCATGATAGCCTACATGTCAGCTCTAGAAATAAAGAACTGTTAATGGAAGCAATTAAACCATATCAGAACAAACCAGATATTCATTGGACTGAAATCATTTCTACTCTAGATGATGTATTTGTTTGGCTGTCCCATAACAAACTTGAAGGAGAGCTGAAATGATAACCTATAAATATCCATTTTTGCGTTTCAGGGCGATCTTAAAGAAAGAATTTATTATCATGAAGCGTGATTATGTAACCTATATTTTTTTAATCATATTGCCGTTTTGCCAAATGATAATATTTGGAAATATCATTAACACCGATGCAAGGCATTTACCAACAGTGGTTATCAACAATGATCACTCAATATTTACAAATAGGTTAATAGCGGGATTTAGAAATACGGAGTATTTCGATATTAAGGCTATAACTGATGACTCTAAAAATGCTGAGGCACTGATAAAAAAAAGTAAAATTCAATTTATTATAACAATACCAAAAGACTTTTCACGCGATATTATTAAAAATAAACATCCCCATATTTTAGTTGAAGGAGATGCGACCGATCCTGTTGCTGTAGGCGGTGCTTTCCGTGCTGCTGTCAACTTAGCAGATACAGTATTTGATGAAGAATTAAAAGGGCCGCTCGCTTATCTTAAGAAGAAAGAGCCGGTTTACAGTGTTGAGATTCATTCACTTTATAATCCTGCGGTCGTTTCTCAATATCATACAATTCCTGGGTTATTAGTAACTATATTGGCGGTTTCTTTGACAATGCTTACAGCTATTTCTATTACCACTGAGTTTGACCAAAATACCATGGAAATGCTTTTTATCACCCCCATTAAACCATTAGAGGTAGTTTTAGGTAAACTAATTCCAAACTTAGCTATAGGCACTATAGTGTATTTTCTTACGGTAACAGCCAGTATGTACTATTTCCAAGTACCATTTTTAGGAAGTGTTACCCTCCTTTTCTTTTGCGCTATTCCCTACATTATGACCAGTTTATCGATTGGTTTAGCCGCCTCAACTATAGCAAGAACACAAATAAGAGCGGTCAATATTGCCAATGCTTATATGTTACCAGCATTGTTGTTATCGGGGTTCGCTTTTCCATTTAATGCAATGCCAAAATGGGCACAGTGGTTAGGGGAGCTTTTACCACCAACTCACTTTATGAGGATAATAATGCAAATCATGCTAAAAGATGCAACTTTTATTGATATTTGGAGTGACTTATGGCCAATTATTCTTTTTTTCACAATTATAATAACTTTTAGTATAAAACGTTACAATCAAACGCTTGATTGATTTTAGAGGAAGTTTGTGAATGGCAAAGGAGTGTTTGAAGTTCATTAGATATCTTATATTTCTCATTATATCAGCACATAGTTATGCATCTGATTTGTTGGCTGTTTTTCAGAAAGCAGTAGAAAGCGATCCAACCTACCTGGAAGTCGTTGAA
Source organism: Legionella waltersii (assembly GCF_001468085.1). Taxonomy (GTDB): domain Bacteria; phylum Pseudomonadota; class Gammaproteobacteria; order Legionellales; family Legionellaceae; genus Legionella; species Legionella waltersii. Next base: position 7,139 of record NZ_LNZB01000001.1, read on the forward strand.
GAGACTTTGGCCAATGAAGAAAATATCGCGATAAATCGTTCGGTATTATTACCCAATGTATCTGCTCAAGTATTTGGTAGAAAAGATTTTTTTCGTTCTAAAGGTGCTAGTACTGATAACGACATATTACCTCCCAAAAGCATCTTTACTACTTTTCAACCCCAATTATCAGTATCCCAAACCATATTCAATTTTGCTCATCTAGCTAAACTTCATGGTGCACAACTCTCTGCAAAACAAGCTAATGCTAAGCTTAATGTTGCATTTCAAAATTTATTGATTCGTGTTGCACAAGCTTATTTTAATGTACTTCAAGATGAAGATAATCTAAGATACCATCGTGCCAGTAAACAGTCATTTGCAAAACAGCTTTATCAAGCAAGACAATTACAGCAAGCCGGGAAAGCAACTCTTACAGATGTTTACACAGCTGAATCAGCCTACGGAACAGCGAAGAGTGGATACATCAATGCCAAAACCAAACTGGCAATTGATAAGGACTTTTTGACAACAATTACTGGTGAATATATTAATAATTTAGCGAAGTTAAAGCTAAACTTCCCTCTTATTTCACCCAAACCTCAAAAAATAAACGAATGGGTAAATACTGCCAAACAGCAAAATTGGGATATCAAGGCAAATCTATATGGTCTTCAAGCCGCTCGGGAATTAATAAAACAAAACGTTTCTGAAAATTTACCGGATTTAAAATTAAGGTTAAGTTCACTTTACAACACGTCAAACTCCACCGGCTCAAGCTTTCTTGCAGCTCCAGGAACGTCAAAGAAAACTGATAACGTAGTTGCAATAAATTTAAATATACCGATTGTTTCTGGTGGACTTACCGTAGCAAAAACAAGACAAGCACAGTTCAAATACAAAGCCGCTTATCAGAACCTAGAAAATAGTTACAGAAACACTGTATTCTCTACCCGAAAAAACTATTTAAATATAGTGGCTGATATTGGAAAATTAAAAAATGACATAATCACTTTAAAATCAGCAAAAAGTTCTCTCCATGGCTTAAAAACTCGATATAATGCTGGCTCAGGTAATATAGTTGACGTTCTCATTCAACAAGAGAAAGTACTTAAAGCTCAATCAGAAAATGCTGCCAATAAATATTCATATATCATGAATTATCTTTCTCTTAAGCAATCTATAGGGACATTAAGTATAACCGACTTACATATTGTAAATTCATGGTTAATTACTGAAAAAATATCAAAAAAATTAATAGACAAGTAAATAGTTCATACATCAATACATTCTCAGTAAAGAATAAACTTTTTAGCAGAGAAAATCCCTAATTCGCACAATGATTATTTTGTCTTGTTGGGAGCTCAAATAATTTCGGATTAACACATGTCCGAATATTTTGCCTGAGAGCTACAATAATCTCTATTTGAAAACCATCGTTCATCTTAATATTCGGCCAATTATCATTTATAGTATGCAGTTCAAATACTGATGTAGCAGAAGATAGGAAATAATAGTATCTTGCACAAATTATTAATTTTGGCATAGATGAAGCCTATACAACGTAGAGCTTATGGCTTTCGTAACTATGAAAATTATAGAACACGTGTTAAGGTGTTGTGTTGTTAATTGGGGAGTGCCCCCGTAATTGGGAAAGTGCCTCAATTTGGCGGTGCCGCAATGGTGCCGGTTGAAAAACTCAAGAGTAAATAATGATGTAAATCAATACGTTATGGTGGAGGCGGCGGGAATTGAACCCGCGACAATTTTTTGTAACTTGTTGATATAATTGGTTCTTATTGCCTTGCTCTGGTTTCTGGGCAGAATTTGGGTAGAATTTACTATCATTTTTTATAGTTAAAACATATTATACCTGCCCCTTGATTTTATGCAACTTACTTCTTAAACTTAACACTTAACGTTAAGTATCTAAAGTGGATTGCATTGATGAGTTCTATGAAGGCACATAATTTTGTGAATCATTTGGCAACTCAAGGCCAACACTATTTTACAACAGATGACATGATACAGGCACTTAATTCGTCTCAGATAAACGCTTGGTCATTAATCAGAAGACTTGAAAAAAAAGGGATGATTGCTACTCCCTACCAAGGCTTTCACGTGATTATCCCCCCCGAATTTCAGCGCTTGGGTTGTCTGCCTCCTGATCAATTTATTCCTGATTTAATGAACCACCTACAAATACCTTACTATGTCGGTTTAGTAAGTGCAGCCCAATACTATGGTGCATCACATCAACAAGCCCAAGTTTTTCAAGTCATAGTGCCGAAAAACCGAACTAAAATTAGATGTGGAAATGTGCGTATTGAGTTCATTGCTAGAAAAAACATCACTGATATGCCAACAAAGAATTTTAATACGCCTAAAGGATATGTGAGCGTCTCGACCCCAGAGGCAACAGCACTGGATCTGGCTAACTATCCAATACATTGCGGCGGATTAAATAACGTTGTAACCATTTTAGAGGAGCTGGCAGAACAAATAGAGCCAGAAGCACTAATGAAGCTTACAAATCAATTACATACGACACCACAGTGGCAACGATTGGGTTTTTTATTTGAGGTAACCCAGTTAGAAGAATTGGCCGAAGTTATAGAAAATAGTTTAAAAAAACGATCTTTTCGTGCCGTAGCATTAGTGTCAAAGCTAGCAGCTCAACGAAATGAGATGCCTTTTAATAAAAGATGGAAAATTATTGAAAATGAAACAATAGAGAGTGATCTATGATCCCTAGAAGATTTATCACACAATGGCGAGCTAATGCGCCTTGGGCTTTTGAACACCAAATTGAGCAGGATTTAATAATTAGTAGAGCACTTGTTGAGTTATTTAACGATCCCGTTATCGCTAACTCAGTAGCATTCCGTGGAGGTACTTCGCTTTATAAGCTATTTGTAGAAAACCCTGCTCGATATTCTGAGGATATTGATCTGGTGCAGATTCATTCCAAGCCAATTGGCCCGGTATTAGATGCCATCCGATCTCATTTGGATGTATGGTTAGGAAAACCAAACAGCAAACGCTCCCAAGGCCGCGTGACTTTAATTTATCGTTATTTAGCTGAGGGTATGCCAGCAATTCCCATGCGACTAAAAATAGAAATTAATACTCAGGAACACTTTACAGTTCTGGGACATCATCAAAAAATTTTCTCAGTAACTTCGGACTGGTTTAACGGAAAAGCAAGCATTTTAACGTTCCATTTAAATGAATTATTAGGAACAAAACTACGTGCATTGTACCAGAGAAAAAAAGGAAGAGATTTGTTTGACCTCTGGTATATTGACGGTCAGCTCCCTTGTGATCACAACGAGAGCGTCAGTATTTTTCAGCACTACCTAAAGCAGCAAAATTTATCCATAACTAAAGCCCAATTTGAAGAAAACTTAATCCAAAAACTTTCATCAGAGCTTTTTATTAAAGATATGGATCCCTTACTGGTTCCTGATTTGCAATGGAGCGTTCAAAAAGCCGCCGCTCTGGTGAATGAAAAATTTATATCGTATCTTCCCGGTGACTCATGGAAAGGCGTTGCTAAATAATTGACTCTAATATTTGTAATAATCTCCAATAAACGATACTTTTTAGTGTTTATTGGAGATTATTGCAAATGACCGCATTTGCGTAACTATCGATCAATTTCTCTTCGCTACCATTTTGACATTATCTGCTGTTACTACTAATTCAGTTAGTAGTATTGATTGATTTTGTCAATTCAAACTAAAGTTTCTGGGAGATTACAGGGCTCGCGCTTAAACTCCAATCATTCACTGGTTGATAACCAGCAACAGTAGACTTATCAGGTATCCAACGCCCATAGTGTTTGATAATCATCTCCGTATCCCTATGCCCCATCTGTGTAGCCAACCACAAAGGATTTTCCCCGGCAGAAAGCAGCATTGATGCATATGTATGCCGCGTTTGGTAAGGATTGCGATAGCGCACGCCTGCTTTTTTCAAAATATGCGTCCAGCTGGTTTTACGAATCTGACCATCTGTCTCCCACGGGGTGTTGGTTCTTGGGTTATAAAAAACCCGAGTACCCTCCAGAAAGGTAAATGCTTTTTGATTTTTTAATGCATCAAGTGCCGGGGGAAGCAATAGCACATCACGCACCCCTGATTTTGTCTTGGTTCCTTTTTCCTGTTTGAGTACCACGGCCTTTGATACACGAACCGTTCCTTTTAACCAGTCAATATCATTCCATTCCAGTGCAATAAGCTCTGACGTTCTCAGACCGGAAAAAAAGGCAAATTGATACAAATTTCTTGCCTGCCCTGTGGCGGTATCAAGAATAGCCTTGATTTCATCCTGATCAAAAGGATCAACCTCCCAGTCGCTTTTGCTGGTTTTTTTGTTGAGCAATTTAGATAGCACCAGTCTATCGAGGGGGTTGCGCTCAATAACCCCGTCATTTAGAGCTTGATCCAGCATATTTCGAAGAGGGGTCAAAATATTGCGAACTGTTTTTACCGTGACATTCAAGCCAGTAACCCAGTTGCGGATAATTACTGGCGATAATTCACGAATAGGTATTTTACCAAAAGCAGGATACAAATGAGCCTCACACACTTTTCTATAGCCGTTGTAAGTACTAGCCTCCAAAGTTTTCTCCGCAATGGCCATGTAATCATGTAGCAACTCAGCCGTTGTGGCTTTGATGATTGCATGGCCAAATAGCTTTGCACGTTTGGAGTCAGGAAAATAATCCGCATAGTTAAATGTCCCCAGTGCGATTGCGTTAATGATCTCACCCCGCAACCGCCCGGCATATTTTAGATTCGCTTTCGTGGGTTCCAGTTTCAAAGTCTCGCGGCACTGCACTCCTCGATAACTGAAGATAATCCGAATAGCAGATCCAGTTTCCCACTCACGGATACTTACACCGCGCGGAGGCTGCAGTTCGTTGCCTTGTTGCCGCTTTCCACCCATTTTTCAACCTCAATTAAATTAATCCATATGTTGCCGTCTGGTCCTAATTTACATTGTACACCATCGAGCCAGATACCGCGTTTGCGTTTCGCGTGCACTGCATCAGAAGTATCCCCTGAATCCTGACAATATTTTTTAAGTTTTACCCATTTCATAATCAAAACTTCCTTCTTTATTTATGAAAGCTAACTAACCAAAGAGTGGTTCTTTGAATTGGAGCTGATTTCAAGAACAATTTGATAGAGCTTCATGAGCTGCATCTCTGACTTAAAACCCTTAGGAACCGCATTGTGACAATAAATAGAGCGAATGTTGTCGATGTGCGTATCCGATAAATCCGCGATGTTTTTCAAGGTATAATGTGTCGAGTTGATGATGTACTGAATCATTCCCTTATAGATGTTCAGTTTTAGTTGCTGATCCATATGCAAACACTCCTTACTGCAAGGCAAATCTAATGCGCTGCTGATTTAAATCATGAACAAATGACTAAGTGATATTCCGGCAAAATATGGTAATATCTAATTTTACATCGGTGTAATTCGTTACATCAATGTAAGTTATTACATCTATGTAACGAAGGTCAAGGTATGACGACAAATATTTTAAGTGAATCTAATAATCTCCAATTAGCGCAAACGCTTACGGATTTAATTGAACGTGAGAATAAACTGACGCCTGCAGCACTTGCACGAAAGCTAGGTATCCCAACCAACAAAATTACACGAATTTTGAATGGTGATGTTACCGATCCGAAAACGAGCACTCTGCTGCAAATTGCAAACTATTTTGGAATTACTATTGAGCAGCTTCTTGGCTTAGAATCCATTGTTCGTGAAGGAGCATCGAATATCGAGCCTTTGGCGCAGTCTCTGCCCATTTATGAATTCAGCCATCCAACCCGAATGACAAATGAATGGTATCGCTGGTCATCCAATGAGATTGATGGTGATTACTTTGCTCTCGCGATAGATACTGATTTTTATGAGCCTACCTTTCCGCAAAACTCGTTACTGATTGTTCATCCAGACATGATGCCAGATGATCGCTCGTACATTGTTGTGAAAAGGAATGATAGCCCCCAGCATTGTTCCATTAAAAAATATGTTTTAGAAGGAAATCAAAGCTATTTGTACCCCATTAATCCTAAGCTGCCAGTGGAATTATTCGATAGAAATTTATACACAATCGCTGGTGTGATTCTTGAGGTGCATCAAAAGCTACGCTCCAAAAAATAAGTTGTAGGATGTAAACATGGAAAAGTGGAATCAAGGAAATCGATTTTTACGGTTTTTGTATCAGCATTTGTATTTACGGTTCAAAGGGCAAATCAGGGAACCTTATCTTATTCGAATTGATAATATCTATACCGATCCGGACAGCAATGCATTAACTGTTGCCTTTCATATTGCCAACAAGCGTGTGAATCAGGATATGTCTGTGGCTGAGTTTGTTAAAACCGATATGATTTATCTGGTTGACCCTCGCATCGTGTTTGATATGGGGCAGCAGTTTGGCTCTCATTCAGAAAAACTGATCGTTACCAAAAATACGGAGTCCAGTCTAAAGAAGAGATGCGTCACCACCCTCAAGAGGGTTTTTATCGATGAATAACTCCATTATCGGCAAATCCAAAACTCCCTTGCAGTATAAAGTGTTCCATACGCTATTGGGTTTTGCAGTTTTCTTTTCTTTGATTACCGTGCCAGCAGAGGCGCAGGTGATCCAAATCCATGGAATATTCACATCCTCAGAATTACTCTGGTGGCCGGTCGTCATTTTTGTGTTGCGTCTAATCCACGGTGTTTATGGCTTCGCATACCTCAGACATGCTGTATATGCGGTATTGTTATTTCATGCCATTTACCTTATGTTTTTGAAATTTGCCATCTGGCTGCCCGCCTCTTCATTCTGGAAAATGCAAGAACCTTACACGCAGGTGCTGGGTAGGGATTTTTTATACCTGATAAAAAGTTCTTTATTTTTATGGGGATGTGCACTTCTTCCGATACGTTTTGCGAATACGGCAAATTATAAATACTACGGGTATATCTTCTGGGTATCTTTGGTTGCGTTTTGCTTTTTGGATGTGGGCTGGTTAAATATGCACAAAAATACCCCTGACACCCAGATCGTGGTGCCTTTGCTCATCTTCGGGTTGCTTAATATTTTTTATAGTTGGCTCTCTGTGGTTATTGCGAGAATTGAACACATAGAAAGCCCAATTCAATCGGACAGATATCTTTTTAAATTTCAATTGCCACAAGTCCTGAAGAACGATAGCAAGACATTCAAATATCATCACATGCTGTTTTGTTCCAGTATCGTCTTTTTTATCGCGTCCAAGACCATGGCTGCCAAATTTATTTCTATTGGATTTTTAACGATCAATGTTGGGGGAATTGTCTTTTCATTGGCCTACCTTGCTGCAGATATGATGACGGACGTTTATGGAGTTGAACGCACCAAGCAGATGGTGCTATTTGTTATTTTCTGCAATCTACTGTTTGTTTTTGATGTTTGTGTAACAAATATGCTGGCAATTGGAGAGAACGATCCCTACCGAGCGATACTGCACAATCAGGCGCGAATGTTCATTGCTTCTGCCACCGCCTTCTTTCTGGGGATGACCATCAATTCCACAGTTATTTCACTCATCAAATCCAGACAACGCAAACGGGGCATTTCCCTAAAGAAAGAATTTATCACCACCGTTTGGACACGAATCGCCACTTCATCAGCATTTGGAATCATCATCGATGTGAGCTTGTTTTCATTGGTGGCGTTCTATGGGATTGTTCCGACTGAAAAACTGGCCAGCGTTATTGTTTTTGAGGACGCTTACAAAATTTCCTATGAGGTTTTTCTGGCACCTCTTTCCATTTTGCTGATTTACTTCCTCAAGGTTAAGGAGAGGGTTGATATTTACGATGAACTATCGAATTTAAACCCATTCAGAATTGATACCAATTACAAGATCAGCGCGAATAAGTTTGCTGAAAACTATATGAAACCAGCGGAGCCTAACGATGGATAAATATATTTATGACTTTATGGCCGCTACAATTGAAGTGGCAGCGACTAACCCTATGGCTCCCTATGGTGCAATTATTGTTTACGATGATCAGGAAATCCTTTTGAAGTCGGTAAACAGCGCACATAACAATCCTTTAATGCATGGTGAATTATCGGTGATCCACAGGCTCTTTGAGAACGGTTTTGATGGCGATGTGAACAAGTTAAGCCTTTATACCACTGCGGAACCTTGCCCCATGTGTGCTGCTGCAATTTATTGGGCAATGATTCCTAAGGTGGTTTATGGGAGTTCTATTTCATTTTTGCATGAGTTGTTTGGTCGGCAAATTCAGGTTGGGGCGCAAGAAATTTTGTCTAAGACACCGGATTTTTATAGTTGTCATGTGATTGGTGGAGTGATGGAAGAAAAGTGTAATCAATTATTTTTTGAAGCCAAGAGAATGAGGTATTAATATATAGAGACACTAGCTAATTCATATTAATTCGACTCATCTATTTCCATCGTCTTTATTCCTATGCTTTTGATATCAGCATATTTGATGATTAATGTATCCGAATTTATTTTATAAAAACGATCTTCGAATGGTGCTTTGAATTTACTAGGGGATTCATTTTTATCGACAGTTCTTCTATATGGGGACCGAATTTGGATATATTCTAATTCACCGTTATTCGTTGAGTAATCTTGCATAGCCCCAATATAAAGCCACGTTTGCCCCCCTGTTTCAACAATTACAGTAATGAAAAAATCAAATTGATCCTGTTCATTTTTACTAAATAGTTTGTTCCAGTGACTATCTGGTTTTATGTATTTATACCCAATCTCCTTTTTAGCTAGGAATAATCCGACTCTAGCTGCAACATAAAATGATGAAAGATACAGGGCGATCATACTGATTAGTTTGTATTCAAACCTAATTTCCTCAGCATGCTTACTCAAGCTAAAATAGGCGTTATTGAGAACTACAGAAAATAACAAACATGCTATTAAAAATAATGCCAAAAAAATAACTGCAAAAAACGAATGGAATGACAGAAGTTTGAGATTATCATTTCTCGCATATTCCTTTATGCCTTTTAAATAAAAGACTGAAAAGCACAATCCTGGAAATAATCCAAAAAAAACCAAAGGGGCTGATGTATCTAAATTCATTTGGATTTCTTATCCAAAAAATTTTCTACCTTTACAGTAAAGTTAGTATTTTCTATTTTGAATTTGTCTTTTTTCTCTGTGGAAATTAAGCTCTCATAAAGCTTTTTTGTTGCCTCTTCATTTTTAAGTAATTTAGCGAGTTTTTCACTTATTAATGAACTCATGAAGTATTCCTTAGTTACCCCTCGTATACTTATTTTAGTTCAAAATTTAGTTAATTTCGACTCGAATAATTCTCTGCCCCGGGCATTAAACTGCTTATGGTATTCATCCGAGATAATAAGTTTTAGAACATAATCTAATGCACCAAGAATAGTCACTTTATCGTATTTGTCCAAACCAGATTTTATGACTAATCCACCAAACTCAATTTTACGACGAGTATCAGCCCTACGCTTTCTCAACTTCTCCAAAGCCAACGACTTCTCACACCGAACAATCAACTGCTTTTCCTTCTCAATTTCCTCAAACATTGTCATGGCGCAACTCTCCAGACAGCTTTAAAAACGCTGCATCCAATCGCTGAATATCAAATTGATGAAGGCCATGTTTGTAGGCAAGAGTACCAATCTCAAGCTTGTGCTTTTGCTGCAATTTATCCAGCTTGATTTTGGCTTTTTCGATTCTATCCAAGAGTACTGCTTCCATTTGCGATACTGACTTTGTTGACATAATCATTACTCCGCAAATGAGGTTAACAGATTAAGCGTACTGTTCTTAAAAAATAAAATCAATAAGTCAAAGAGCTTTCTTTAGGTAAAATCGTTGATGACCTGGTGGACAGTTATCAAGAATACCAAAAACTTCATAACCATGTTTTAAATAAAAGTCTTTTGCTTGAAAATCAAAAAGTATCCAAATGAGCTAAAGTAGCTCCTTCTTTCCTTGCTTCTTCTTCGACTTTATTCAGTAAATAAGTACCTAGATGTTTTTTGCGATGGGATTCAGCAATAAACAAAATATCGATGAACAGAATCCCCCACATATAAATTTTTGCGGTGATGCCGGCAATGATTTTATTATTTTCTTTGACGACATAGTTTTTATGAACCAGTATTTCTTTTTGTGTTAATGGAACTTGTTGAATATTAAACTGTACTATCTCATCGCGAATAAATTCACTTTCTTCAGCAGTAGCTTCCAAAATAGTAAAGGTAGAATCAAGAGTTATCATTGGTTAGAGCATCCAGTTAAATGTGGGATTTCATCATTATCCATATTATAAGTGAGCAAAGCGAACAACAAAAATCGCGAAGAGGAACTCGAGAGCGCAATATACAAACTTTCATTTGTTTGCTAGTATCAAGATTCAAACACTCAAAAATCTTTAATGGACAAAGGTTTTTTCATATTAAAAAGCAACCGATGGATTCATTCTCTCTGGAGATTCCGTGGCGATTGCTTTTGCACAAGTTTCAATTCACTCTCGTTCAAAAGGTCATAGTGCTGTAGCTGCAGCTGCTTATCGTTCGGGGGATCAGCTTTATGATGATCGCATTGGGCGTACCTATGATTTTTCAAAGCGAGATGATGTTGTTTTTTCTGAAATTCTTTTGCCTGATGGTGCCACTGACTCATTTCTGGAACGTGATTATTTATGGAATGAAGTAGAGCGCGCTGAAAATCGATCTAACTCTCAATTGTGTAAGGATTTTGTTTTAGCGTTGCCGCGTGAATTGAATTTACTACAGCAGATTGAATTGGCAAAACGGTTTGCTCGAATGCATTTTGTGGGGAACGGTTTACCAGCGGATATTGCTATTCATGATCATGGTGATGGCAATCCACATGCACATATCCTGATTCCAACAAGAAGATTGGAGCACAACCGATTTTCCAAATACAAGGCTCGTGATTTAAATCCAGTGTTTGCCAAAGGGTTTGTTGTGGAGCAAGATTACTGGGGTGAACAATGGCGGAAGATGCAGAACGAATTTTTTATTGAGAACAACCTCGATTTACAGGTGGATGCAAACCATCTGATTTCAGAACGTCATAGCGGTAAACATCATAATCCTAATGCACACTACCTGCTTGAAGAAAACCAATTGATTCAACAAGCGCGAATGGAACTCACTCGAGATAATATCGATTTGGTGATTGACCATTTATCTACGCAATACAGTGTGTTTACTCGCAGGGATGTTGAACGTTTATTATTTAAAACGTTTCAAACCTCAGATAGCCCCCAAGAATATTTACAGTTTGTTGAGAGAGTATTGGGGCATCATAATGTGGTGGCTCTTGGAGATAACACTAGAGGACAGCCAAGCTTTACTTCACGCTCCCATTTCATGCAGGAAGCCCAGTTATTAAATGATATTGAAGCGATGATGGGCTCTCAAAAGCATGTAGTTCATCAATCCATAGATATGCTTGCCCAACAATATCAATTAAGTGAGGAACAACAAGAAGCCTTTCGTTATATTGCGCAAGGCTCTGATATTTCGGTGGTAATTGGCCGTCCAGGAACGGGTAAAAGCTATTTGTTAAAGCCCATCAATGAGTATTATTCCCAAGCTGGGATGGAGGTCATCGGTGCTGCTTTATCAGGTAAAGTTGCTAAAGCTTTGCAAGCTGAAACAGGCATTACTTCTTCTACAATTAAATCGTTATCTTATCGCTTAGCCAATAATATGATGCAACTAAGTGATAAGCATGTCCTCATTATCGATGAAGCCGGGATGGTTGATTTTGCGAGTATGGCGTACTTGATTAAAGAAGCACACAAGGCAGGTAGCAAAATGGTGTTGATTGGTGATCCAGATCAATTAAAACCCATTCAAAAAGGTGAAATATTCAGAGGTATTACTGCTCGCACGGGTTACATTGAGCTTGAAAACATCAAGCGACAACTAGATTTGGGCGATAGGCAAGCGAGCCTTGATTTAGCCAAAGGGAATATAGACAAAGCCATTCAATATTATCAAGACAAGGGAGCGATAACAATTGCTGATACCAAGCTGCAAGCTTTAGAAAAAGTAGTTGCCGACTGGAAACAAGATCTTGAGTCAACGAGTATGGTGGACACCATCATGTTGTCCTATACCAGAAAAGCGGTTAACCACCTCAATGACCTTGCTCGTGAAGCGTTAATTGCTGAGAATAAAATTGGTGATGAAAGCATCATCTATCAAGGATTTGAGCGAAGCCTTAAGATATCAACGGGTGAGCGAGTATTGTTTAGGGAAAACAACAAAGCCCTGGGTGTTCGTAATGGAGATACAGCAACGGTTAAAGAATTAAATACCCAACAAATGAGCGTTCAATTAGATAGCGGCGAATTACTTACTATTCCTAAAGAATATAAGGCGTTAGATTATTCATACGCGTTAACCGTACATAAATCACAAGGCATGACTGCAAAAAAGGTTCGCGTTTTAATCGATAGCAAATACTGGGATAGATTTCTAAGCTTTGTTGCTATGACACGTCACAAAGAACAACTCAATATCTATACAGACAAAGAAAATCACCCAACAGAGCAGGCATTAAAACAAACATTATCCCGTAGCAGTACCAAAGATAACGTTATTGACTGGCCATTAGATTTTGCTACACGAGCAGGCTTTGATTCTGAGTCATTGATTGGGAAAGCGGTGAATCATATTGTTGGAATGGGACATAAGATAAAGCAAGCTTACAATTTCATTGTTAATTATGAGGCTTATCTTTTGAAAGCTAGGCAACAAGATAAGTTGACGGATATTGCCGAAGCGAGAGCTGATGTTAAACAGGTAGCACTAAAAATTGATACAAAACTGCCTGAGAGTAAAGATTACAAACTATCAGAGCAATCCTTTGAAATGTTGAAGAAAGATTTTCCTCAAATTGGTGAGACTGAAAACCTTATCAAGAAACGGCAACGAATGACAGGTTACTTTGCTGAAAAAGCCGATAAACAAATTACAACTATGTCACAACAACTATTAACTAATAAGACAGTTGCCAATCAAGTCAAAAATCAACACCCAGAGCTTTATCAAAAGATACAAAGTATCTATAACAAGCAGAAAGAAAAAGCGTTTTGTCATGAGCATTGATGCTAACAATCAAATCTAAAAATGTCCCCTATGCCCCATCTGTCTCTTGATCACATCTTAGTCAAGAGAGGTTGCTTGCAGCCGGGTTTGTATCTTTGAAAGGTAAGCAAAAAAGCTATAATTAAAATACTCATATCTAAGCTCGTGGAAGGTAATTATGCGGACCACTTTCCTATTTGGAATGGAATGAATGTGATCAACAGGATCAGAGAATTATTAGTCTACTAAATGACTATCGCATACCTAGTGAAGAAGATCATTTAGAAAGGCACCGTTTAATTATGTCCTCATGTAAAAGTCTTATTGTCTCGGCTAAAGAGAGGATGATTCTCTATTACTATATGGGCGTTGTTTTAAGCTTTGGGTCATTAGGGCACTTACCCAATCAAATGAATTAGTGCTCCTACATTTGGGGAAAAGACGTCATAGCAATTGTTCTTGAATGGGTTGGTTTTTCTTTTGAGTCAACAAAAAAGCCCGTTATACGCTTCATATCTATGGCTTTGGATAATTCACTATTTTTGTCTTTTAGTAATGTATCTACATCCAAGTCATTATCTATAGCCTTTACAAGAGCATGAATAATTCTATTTAATTTTTTACTACTATTCATCCAACGAGGATTGTAGCTATTTGCACCAACTTCTAATCGATTTATGATTTTCAGCAATTTTTGATTTTCACTAAAATGCTCTTTAACTTGATCAATACCAGGAACTTCAGAAACCAGCGTACTTAAATCATCTATAGATTTCTTAAAATCGTATCCTCTGGATTGCTCTGGTATATGCTTCTCTTGCATCTCACGCAAGTCATCAACTAGCTTTTTAAGCTTGTCTTTTTGATGCATTGGTCCTTCAAATACAAACTGAGCTAATCCATAGTATCTGTCAATAAAATCGTTCGATCTCCATTTACTTATCGCACGCTCTTCCCAAACACGATCATCTCCAAAAGCAGTTGCACAGCAAAATAGTTTTCGATTTTCAAGCAAATACAAACAGAGCTCCGCTTGCTTTTTTGACATTCCCTCATGAACTAATTCGTCCAGATTTATGGCTGGCTTTTCTACATAACGATTGTTACGCCAATTATTTTTCTTCAAAAGCCCCACTGAAGTTGAGTTAAGATACTCTTGGGGATAAAAGCTAAAATGTGTAAAAGCATTAGCATCAAATATATATTGTTTTGCCTTATCAATATTTACTGTTAAATGTGGTTTTGTCATGGTTTAATGCTCTTTGCGTTACAAACAAACTATATGAATAACAATATATCAAATATAAATTAAGCCCGTATTAAGAGAATTTAATCGTTATTAATAAATTTTTCTGGTCATTTAGCTCAAATTAACCACGAATTACTTATACTAAGTAATCCAAAGGGCTTAACACGGCGACTTGAAAATTCGCATATACAATAAAAAACAAGGGTTTTAAAATGTGACATTCAAAAGCCTCTCCTTTTTACTGTTAACATAGCCCTATTTAATTTGATTGCTTAAAGGATTAAACACGTTTTGTTGTGGGAGTTTCACTGTTCTTATCGGGTAACGATTTATTGCTAGAAGATAACTCCAATTCTTGGAGTGCTTTTTTTAAAAGATTTAGGCAGTTTTGAAACATCGCCTGATGTTCACTGTCTTGGCTTTTCAAAAGAGAATCGGTATCAATATTAGGACTTGAAAATTTTGAACCTGTAATATAACTTGGGTCTTTTAAAACTAACCCCATCTCTTTTTCAGCTCGCAGATACTCGATGACAAGTTGCTCAACAGAAAGTCCAGGAATCATATTGGAGTCTTCAAATATCACCGGCATTAAATGTTCACGCATGAGCAAATATTGCATCAAGAGCATGGAATAGGTCCGTCCAACACCATCATCAAATGGATGAAATAAAACCACGTGTTTTAAAAAAGTAAAAATGGAGTCCAGCTTTTCCTGTTTGCTTGTGGCTTTTTTCAGGGAGTCTTCAAGTTGTTGAATGCAATCTTCATGTACCCTATCCAATAGACCGCCTCCATTTTCAGACGTGACATATTGAACATGCATGCCCTCTTTTACTGCAGCCCAAATTTTCTTGGCTAATACTTCTGGATCACAGTCTTTAAATGAAAAGTAACTGGTATAAGAGGTCTTACCTTTTTCTTGTTGAATCCATATTTCAACTTCACTGTTGTTTTCTTTGGGCGACGAAAACTCAATACATTGAGGATCTTTTGCAAACAAGAGGTTGGTGTCTGTAGAGTATTTTCCTTGAATAGATTTCAAATAAACGATGTTTTCTAATAATCCTTCATAAGAGTTACAAGTTCCAGGTATAACATCCCAAGCGGCCACATCGCTATCATCTCGAAATTTCCCCGGTTTAGTTGATTTCCTTGTATTTTTAACATCCTTAAGGCACGTACCATGCAATTTTTTAATAAAGTCTGCATTGAGTTGACTGTTTTGCCTGATACTATCAAGTACAAAACATAACCCTTTCGTCATTCCTAACAAGTAACCAGGTTCTTTAGATTCAAAACCCACCCAACCTCTATGCATGTCTAAAAAGTCCTTTAACTTTTTCTTTTCTTGTCCTTCTGAATCTAGATTAAGAAAATCAAATACTGTTGAGCTGCCACGGCTTATTTCCCATAGAGTGTCTTCATAATCCTCTAAAGTAAGCTCTTTAAATAACTCATGTTCTAATATCGTTTCCAAAGACGTTTTTGTTAACTCATCCTCGCTAATACCCATCAGTTGTTTATAGACAAAGCGGTACAATGATTCTCGGTAATCATAACGAGAACGTTCAATAAAAAAACGCCAAAATTCTTGCACAGGAAATGCTCTTAGAAATTTCACCGTATCATTGCTGTTGATTCCATGATCTTTTGTGAAAAACATGATTCTTATCTCCTGCGATACGATGTTTAACTGCTAAAAAAGCACATTATAGATTCTGCATGTTATGTGATCTTGAACCTCCTTCGTTAACGCGGTTTCTTTGATGCAACTTTTTTTCTGGGGGCCTCAGTATTTTCATCGTACACATAGTCCGCGAAAAGGTCTTCATCTTGTAAGGCGGTTTCTTTAATTCCCTCAGCAAATGGGATATCCATTCTTTCACTTGTCCAGGCACCGTGAGTATAGCTTACGTACTTGCCAAGTTTTTTATTGGAGGCGGGGGATACATCAGTGGATGTTCTAATTCCGGCTTTTTTAAAACGCTCCTCAATCAGAGTAAAGACACCTATCCATTTTTCGGCACTGAGCTCAGGGTTGGCATTCCGATAAATGACAAGCTCCCGGCCTATCATGGTTTTAACGTCACCATTTTGCACGCGATTGGCTTGTGCTTGACACATGATTTTAAAGAGACCTAAATTCATTTGGTTAGCGACTTCTGCAACGATAGGAAAAGCTTTTGATACGTCGTCTTTGTGAATGGATAAGTTAAATTTCCAGTCAAACTCATCAATGTCATTGATAGGAGGTTTAGTTCGCTCATAGCTTATCCAGCGGTCGCTTGCTCCACTAAGAAAGTGAAACATTGACAGTTTAAAACCAAGGGCGTTATGCTCCTCTTGCGCATAACGCCCTGTATTCTGTTCTTCAGGCTCTTTTGAAAAGTAGCTACTTACAATCTCTTGGAGATTAGCGGATTTAAAAAAGGAATAGCCTTTCTCTAAGATTGCCTTTGTAGCACTCGTTGCGCTACTTGAGGGTTTTTGAAAGAACGTGTTACTCTGATTTACATGCTTTAAATAATCTTTTTCTGCTTCATCAAGATTCACAATGGCATCACGTGCTGTGGGCGAAAGAGGAGAATCTTTTTGAACAACATCTAAAATATCGAAAAGCGAATGCTTCCACTCTGACCATTTTCTTATGGCCAATTTCTTATCTTGGAGCAAGAGCTTCGACAGGTACTGTATATGTATTTCTCTTAAAACGAGCAAATTCGTTCTTTTACGCAATTCTTCTGAGGAATAGGTGGCATGGCCTACGAGGGTACAAATGTTATTTAAGGTCTCTGGACGCAAAAACGAACAGACTACCTTCACTTGTTCATTCCCTAAAGAAAGCTCTTCCTTGGGGTTGTCACCTAATTGCTTTATTTGTTTTGATGCGGTTTCTATAGTTTTTTGCAGCGTTGCTTCGTCGATAGGAATTGCTTTGAGTTTTGGCTTATTGTCTTCATGGTAAAAATATAATTTATTGTCTTCAGAAAAAACGTAAGCACGGGATACCCTACCGTTTGATTCAATCAGTACAAGTAAGGTTTCTTCATCCATTCCAGACTTGACTTTAATTAAAGAAGTGCTGGGTTCATGAGCTATACATCGGCGTAAGCCTAGGTCTAGAAACTCAATTATTTTTGAATTGATGAATAAATCTTGACTAGGACTCCCTCCATATTCCTTTTCGAAAGCATTTAATTGTTCCATGACTTCAGCAGCTTTAATGCGGCTATTATCTTGAAACAAGGCTGTCAGCGGGTTTTTTAGTTTTAAATCTTCGCATGAATCTTGTGTTTGGTAATATTCTGCGACAAATTGCTTAGGAAACAATTCTTTAAAGAGGCTTGATAATGATTTCACTCTCATTACTGAGGGGATTTTTTTGCAATGCTCTTCGAGTTTGTAGAATAAGGGTGAGCTACGAGGCTTATTTTTAAAAAACTCCTCGTATTCAGTTCTTGGTTTTGATGCTAAAAGAAGCAGATACTCATTCCTTAACAAGAGTAACGAGCTTAAATAATGAGGTGGCACTTTTGAAATCTCTTCAAAAGAGTCAAAACTTCCTCTAATTTTATATTTTTCGGTGATGACAAAAAATAGTTTTTCAATGTAAGCCATTTTCTCATCAACGCTCATGGTCTCGTTATCAGTTATTTCTTTTTCAAAGTCAGGAACCTTACCTTCATCAATTAAGCGCAACAGCGGTAATTCTTTTAAAAACTTTGAGTAGGATTTTTCCAGTATTGGTTGTATTGAAACATCGAGTTTATCGACTATATGTTTACGTCTTTGATTGATGTATTTGGTTGAATTTTCATTGGACTGGTCAAAATGGTATTTCTTTTTATGCAATTGAATAAAAACAGCCGGATCAAGATCGAAATCCTTGGATTTCTTAAGTGCTTGTTCCATAGCCTGATAAGATTGCCCCATCGCAATCACTTTGGTGGGCATATCAGATAGCCTCACCCAAGTGATTTTCTCGATGTTTTCAAGTTTAACTTTTCTCTTTTTTGCGTAGCCTTCCTCTATCTCAATTTCTTTTTTTGCCTTTAGTGATAACTCTTCCTCTGATTGTTCAGGCAAATAATCAAAAACATGGTCGTATTTACTGAGTTCGCTAAGGACTGCCATAGTGTATACCGAGCAGTTGTATTCATCTTTTTGCAGTTGCGATTGGCAGGTTTTGATTTCAAATTTCAAGCCTTTTTTAGTCAGCTCTTTATACAATAAATCCAGCGCCTCCATGTGTTTGGGGTCCGCGGCAGATTCAAAACAAAATATTTTATACACACCTGAGCGGTCTCTCTCTACATCAAAGCCTATCGTATGATTGCCATTGAGATGACTGTACAAATACTGCCTCCTATCCCCCATACCCAATCCTGCAATGGCTTTGGCAAGTTTTCTTGCAGTGGCTTTTGAAGCATAATCAGCACAGCGAATGGGAATCAAGTGGCCAGAGCGTCCTAATTCTCGCAAGCGACGGTTTTTAGCGTTTAATATGGGTGCTATGTCTCGGGCTTCAAAAGGTTGTCTATCTCGTTTATATCGCACTGAATCATAAACCTTGCGTAATTGCATATACTCATCCGTTGAAAAATCAGCGGATTCATAGGTCATCAATTTTTTCTTGTCTTCCAACTCTTTTAAGTGTTTGGTTAAAATAAGGCGGACGTTTTTAACTAATTCGTCAGAGAGAGTATTACTGTTGGCTGATTGAATTATTTGGCGCAATTGATATTTTATAAATGAGTTAAAATGCAGCCAATAAGCCAGGCCATTTTCGTCTTTCTTGCTGATTAAAGTGGCTAATTCCGACTCGGGTTGTCCTGTAAAGAGCTCTTTTCTTTCATGGCAGGCAATCATTAGTTTTGCCAGCTCAATGGAGAATTTCTCTTTTGATGAAGGTTCTGGAGATGTCGTTAATTCTGTTTTTCCTGTGCCCATGACATTCACTCGTACATATTAGTGTTTAATATAACAATATAGCATATAAATAACCATTTATGATCAAATGGTAGTCAGTCCGAGTTGCCTTAAAAGAAGTGTTAACGGAAATAGGAGGGAGGTAGGTCTTGGCTTGATATTATTTGCGCAAAATATAAACTATATGTATAAGTGATTTATATTTGTATTGAAATGCCTCTAATCCTAAGTGCATTATCAGCGGTCAAAGAAGCTCACTTGGTAAAACTAAGTCCTGAGCAGAAAGAGATTGTTGAAAAATATTCTAAAAAACTATTGCGCGCTTACTCTAAAGCCCATCAACCACGTACTTTTGAGTTAGCAGTAAAAACCATGAAAGCGCAACTCGAACAATTATCTGCTTCGTTGAAAGAAATAAATTTAGAGAAGGTGCCAAACAAAGACAATCGTCGACGTGAAATGATTCAAAAAATTGAGAACGATTTAAAATTCATCGAGAATTGTATAAACGGAGACTTTGAAAAGAATTATCAAGATCTAAAGAAGGGGTTTTTGCAATTTTTACAACACCCTGAAAGTAACAGCGTTCTTATAAAAACCGGGGAACTTTTAGAAAAAGATGATCCATATATCCTGACTTACATTGAACACGCCTTGCAAGACTGCCTCCTCGATAGAGAAGATCCTCAACAACTGTCCAACTTGCTTTTGCTGATGAAACTTAAAGTCACCCATACTCCAAGTCCAGTGGTTATTCCAAACTTGCCAGAAGACTTGTCACTGCTTCAATTGGAAGGAGAAATTGAAAAAGAACGCTTGTTAGCGATAATTGATGGACAGGAGCCCTTGGCTCGTGCGTTAAAATATTTATCGATTGGATGCGCTGTAACTACCGCGAAAACAGAAGAATTACGGGAAGCGATCGTTAAACATGGAACAAGGTTACAGGCCTATCGACATCAAGATAAATGCCGTGAATTAGGTGGTCGGGTTGTTCTGCATTGTAGTCAAGCCATGCTTCCCGGAATGGGTTTAGACAAAGGAATGTGTCATGGCTTAGCCTGTCGTTGGGCAGAAGATGTTATCAAGAAAGACAGTTTTATGGGCTTTCGAGGTAATCAAGACGTCTTTATTAAGCCAAACAAAACAACGGATAAAATTCTACAGGCAATACCAAGTTTTAATGAATTTGCTCATCTTGACCTTAAAATCTATGAAACTCAAAAGTCTCAAAAGCCCCCTCTGATTCATGAAATAGAGAAAGTGGAACTCAACTTAGAAAAGCAGTTCGAAAAATTCACCGATCATATAATGCTTGAACTAGGAAGGAATACTAATGCAGCCACCTTTGTGAGTTATAAGACTAAAGATAGCGGGCATGTTGTTGCTATTCATAAACGAACAAAACCGACTCCTCAAGGCTTCCTAATCGACTATTTTGATGCTAATTCAGGTTGGATGCAATTTAAAGACGATGAGAGTTTTAAACAGTTTTTTATCTATTATTTAAATGATAGACATGAAAAAGAGAAACTTACGAGCATAGCTTTTGAAAACAAGCTTTATAAATGTTCCTACTCGCATATTATCGATGAGCTCTCTGAAAAAGCACCTCAGCCTACACCTCAGAGACGAAGAGCACAGAGCTTGTCAGTAGAAATGGAAACAAGCACTAACCAAATAAAGCCTCAAACAAGCGAAAAAGCTGAGAGCGTCAAGACGGCTGAGAAAGTTGAGGAAAACCAGGAAGAGCAAAACAAGGTTATTGTCAAACGCGGTGGATGACATTTACTGATTGCTATGAAATTTTAAAACACAAATTTAAAGGCTTTTGTATTATTGGGCATCTAACTCTCAATATGAAGAGTTCCACCTGAGTCAGGACTCACGAAATGAGTAGAGTCATCCACTTTAAAGAAAATCACCACAATTACGAAATTAAAAATATCGAGGAATATACATTCTTGGTTTTAAATCATTTTACGCATGTTAAGCAACTATTGCTGGATTGAATTACATCAGATGCTTAAAAAGGTTTCTTTGGAAGTACTTCAGTTTAGAAAAAACTTTATGGATTAGTGGGCTTACTACACCCAATATTAGGCCATCCTCAATTGCTCAAAATACTTTTTACAGCCCCGTTTTTCGTTTAACCATTTGTTAAATAAAGAAAACCTATGTTAGATTGAAACTCTAATTATCACTGGGAGAGGAGAATGAAATATTTATTATGGGGTTTGGGAGCGCTGACGACCATTTCATCAACAACGGTTTGTGCCTCCACTCTTTCGCCAACAAACATTCAACCTGTAGCGTGCATTACTTCCCAGTTTACGTCGACCGGCAATCAACATTGGAAATCCATCAATTTAAAATTAACCAATAGCTGCGGACAAGTCGTTGATTTTCAAAATTCGACCATCACTTTTCAGACCACGACTGCTCTCAATACGTCTTTTTGGGGTGATTTTGGGCCATTGTCTTATCCTGATAATGCATTGAACATTAGTTCTCAAGCACAACCTGGCGGAAACTATCTGGCGACATTAACTATGCATTTCCCAACGTTCCCCAGCGCCAACAGTAAATTACCAGCTGGCAGCTCAATTACCCTTAAGTACGGTGATTTTACTGACAGTCATATTGAAAATACAGTCAATATCTATTTAGGAACGCCTGTTAATACCGGAAGTATACAACTGACGAATAGTGCCGCAAAGCCTTCTAACGTAACCCAGAATTATGCCTTGGTCCATCTCACCCTAAATGGACAACCCGTCAGCGATGTGCAATTGCCTTGGAGCGGTTCGAAATTAATAAACGGACTTGCTGCAGACACTTATGGGCTTGCTGCTGAAACTGTGACCGGTACAGATGGTAATACCTATCAGGGTATGGCAGTCCCGAATACCGTCACGGTGGTGGATAATCAGACGGTTAATGCAATCATCAATTATTCATTGATTCCTCAGAATGGAAAAATTACCATCAATACGCAAGCACTTCCTGCTGAATTGACAGGTTACACGAATAATCCTTCGGTGCTACTGACTCGTACACAAACAGGTGCTTCTCAATCACAAATCGTAACTTGGGGTAATCCAGTCACGGTGAACCAACTCAAAGATGGAGCATCTTATCAGTTTTCAACCCCTCCAATCAGTTTCAACACCACCACTTGCCAGCCTGTATTTACGCCAGCAACTGTTATTGCCAGTGAAACGAATGTACCAATTACTACTCTGACTTACCAATGCGTTCAGGTTGTGCAAGATTCTGTATCGGTGAATGTACAGGGAGCCCCCTCTTCATTAACAACGCTAAACATTACCTTCACACCGAATAACAATTCTACGCCAATTGAGCAAACCATCGATTTGGTGAATGGTAGTGGCTCAGCACTCGTGTCTCTGATTGATGGTGTGATTTACACCGTGTCAGGACAATCCGTGGCGGGTTACACCTTGAATTTCTCACCTCAGCCTTTGACAGCAACAGCGAATGCGATTGAAACCGTGACATTAACGGCTAATCCAGTCAGTAATGGTCGTATTATTGGTTACTTGCCAGGCTGGAAAACACCTCCAACAGCACAATCACTGGTTGATGCGGGTTATACTCATATGATGGTGTCCTTCGGAGTATTCAGCACCAGCACCCCAGGCCAGATTACGCCCGCATTTGATACAATTACTAAAGCCTACATTCAATCTTTGCATCAAAAAGGTATCAAAGTTATCTTATCATTAGGTGGTGCGTTGACGAGCTTGCCGAATACGACTGTTGATTTTCATCAGGCTTTAACTGCTGCGGCATCACCCGATGTCTTTAAACAAACCTTCATGGTCTCTTTGCTCGGGTTGATGAATGAATACGGGTTTGATGGCTTTGACATCGACATTGAGCATGGTTTGAATGGAGGAGGAACTTTTGCCAACCCACAAGGTGATATTGCCGTTTTAGCCAGCATTATCAATACGATGTATAACCAGAATCCTAATCTGCTGATCACCATGGCGCCGCAGACAGCGAATGTCGCGGCAACCAGTGGGTTTGACGGGGTTTGGGGTAACTATGCCTCATTAATTATGCAGACTCATAATTCCTTGGCTTGGGTGGGTATCCAGCTTTACAATACCGGCTGCATGTTCGGTATTGATAGGGTGTGCTACGGTCCAACACCGTTAAGCAATCCTGATTTCAGTGTTGCTATGGCCACAGATCTGCTGGAAAACTGGCCGGCTCAAACTCCTAATGGTGGTAATACTGGTTTCCAACCTTATATCAGCTATTTAAACCCCTCCCAAGTAGTCATCGGTTATCTAGCGGCCAATGCCAATGGCAGCGGTGATGGTTCCCCTGTGATCCCAACAAGCACCATCAAGCGTGCCATCCAGTGCTTAAAAACAGCAACAGCTAGCAGTACAAGTTGTAGTACCTATGTTCCTCCACGTGCCTATGGAAATATTGGTGGAGTGTTTAACTGGGAAGTGACTTATGATCAGAGTAATAATTTCAGGTTTGCTACTGACCTCAAAAATTGCGTTATGAATGGTGTATGTAACTAATGTGAGCGAGCGCCTCCGAGGGGCGCTCATTCAACTCCTACCCTCTTATTGGACTTTACCATGATCATCTCTCAAAGGAATTAGAGCACCAGAACATCAGAATGAGAACAGCGTCAGTCGGTTAACCATCTTCTTTTCCATATTTCTTTTTTTTACCAGACTAAATAAATGATACATCCATTTTTTTCTAAGCTCTTCTTTCTGTTCGTTTTCTTCAATATTGACGTAAAAACTCTTACTGTTCTCATTAATTAATTTTGGTTGATTGATGTATTTTTATGCGTTTTTAAACTGAAGTATAACGAGTTATAAGCAAAATTCAGCTTCCTGAAGAATGAACTAATTATTTGATAGTAGAAGTAGGTAGCGCCTTAATTTTTTAGTTGGTGGTTAGACTATAATAAGGATAAAGGAGTCATTCTATTTTTTGAGTTTCAGTAAATTGGTGTTTAATACACATAGGAGCCTATCATGGAGTCAAAAAAAGAAAATTCTTCTGTTATTTTTTCAAAAAACCTTGATGCAAAACAAGCAAATCTAATGCTAGATGCTGCTGGAGCAAGGCAAAAACCTAGCAAAGGAAAGTGGCTCTTAAGAGAAAGCTCTATTGATGGGCTTTTGACTATTTCCTATTTTAATCAAGAAAATAAGAAGTATTATCATCTTCGAATTGGATTTAAGGATAATGAATGGCAATTAGCGCCTAATGAGGATGAAGAAGCGAAGGAGTTTATGAAAGAAGCACAACACGTTTTCAAAAATGCACTTCCTGAGAATAGTCATGAAAGCTTACTTCGATTACTAACTGAAGAAGGCTTTGATTTAAGTAAACAAGTTCGCCCTAAACCTAATCAATCAACAAGCACCTCCCAATATTCTTCATACGTTGATGATGCTTTTGCTGAGGCACCACAAAAGAATAGGTATACTTCATTCTAATTTTTAGATAGGTGGGGTATTGAAAAAAACACTCCATTTAAAAAGATTATAAACGGAAAAACAAATGAAAACACACAAGGGCGCTTTAGAGTCCACTTATTGTATGAGTATGATGGACAAAATCTTGAAGTATTATCTTTGGGAGGAGCAACGGATCTTTATTTGAACTTGTTTAACGAATCTTTTCACAAGAAAGATAGCTGGCTATTTCTGAATTTCCTGTATTATTTGCAATGCTGATTGCTGAATTCTTCAACCAAGTGATACTCAAATTTCTATAAACAAAAATATTTTTCTCTAGTTGATTGATAAATAAGAAAAATTTATGTTTAATTACATATCTATTAAACCACGTCAGTTACGATTCGTATGTGCCTCCAGGAGTCTATGGCAATATCGGAAGAGTCTTTAACTGCTGAAGTGAACGCTCCTTAAGAAGCGCATTTCTTTTTTTAATGTCATGACAGGATGAATGATGAAAAAACTAGTAGGAAGTGTTGGTCTAGCTGTGATCAGTTTTTCGCTATTTGCTCATGGGTCTTTGGAAGCACCTATTTCTAGAACGTATCAATGTTACAAAGAGGGACCAGAAAGCCCGAAGTCTGCAGCTTGTAAAGCTGCGGTGCAGGTAGGGGGCACACAACCTTTGTATAACTGGCATGAAGTGAACCAGGGTGCAGCCAATGACCAGCACCGTGAACTAATTGCCGATGGTCAGTTATGCGCAGGCGGCAGAGATTTTTTTAAAGGATTTAATTTAGCGCGTAGCGATTGGACCACTTCTGTAGTGCATCCTGACACTAATGGTCATTTTCAGTTTGTGTTTGTGGCGACAGCACCTCATAAAACCAAGTATTTCAAATTTTATACCACAAAGAACGGTTATGATTTCAATACTCATTTAAAATGGTCTGATCTTGAAGCAAGTCCATTTTGTACCATTAATAACGTGACCTTGGTTAATGGCCGTTATCAAATGGATTGTCCTTTGCCAGCCAATATGACAGGAAAGCGTATTTTCTACATGATTTGGCAGCGAGAAGACAGTCCTGAAGCGTTCTATGGATGTAGTGATGTTTTTATCGACGGGACAGTGCAGGCGTCAACCTGGTATGAGCTTGAGAATTTTTATGAAACCGGTGATATTCCGGTTAATACCAAAGTCACTTTACGAGTTTTTAAACACGAAACTGAAATAGAAAACAACAGTATTACAGTCGATAATAGCAATCACATGGGTTCTCAGTGGCCGTTAGCTTTAGGCACTGTGGTCAATAACTCGTCTTCGCTGGTACGTATTGGCCAGCTTAATCCAGAAAGCGGTCAAGTAGTACTGATAGCCAATCAGGCCAATAAAATCTATCTCAGTGATGCTGATAAGAGTAGCTACCATGTGATGGTTGACTTCACCGAACCATCTACCAGCACGGATTTAGTATACCCTGATGGTATTAGCACCTATACAGCCGGTACGATTGTTGTAGGTCGCCTTGATCACAAACGCTATCAATGCAAACCTTGGCCTTATTCAGGCTGGTGTTCCCAGTCATCTGCTTATTATGAGCCTGGTGTTGGTCTTGCCTGGTCTGAGGCCTGGGCCTTATTAGGTTAATCGCATTAATTTCTATTTTTAGGTGATTTTTTGGTGATATTGTAAGAGTATGGTTTATGATATTTTCTTGCCAATAGGATAAGGAGTATAGCTTCACCTAGAAACATCAAGCGAAGTATTCACTTACTTAATCTTGGTGTTTTTATTAGGGTTTACAACGATTATAAAGTTATTTAATGCCAAGACAATTTCATTGTAATATTCTGGTAACATGTTAATGCCTAGGTAAGGAGCTCTTATGCGATACAAAAGAATAATATTCGCACTTCTGGTGACTACTGCTCCAGTATACAGCGGTGTCTCAGGGGAAAAAACAAGTAATTCATATAAAACATTTTATTTCGGTGCTAATGTTAGCGCGGACGTTACTCATTTAAAAACCACAATGACAGATATTTCTCTTGCATCTGGTTTAGTTACACGTTCTGGGTTCAATGCCATGTCAAATATCTCTTCTGATGGAGGAGGCTTTTTTGGTATAGGAAAAAGATTTTGTAATCGATTCTATGCTGGACTTGAGGCATTTTTTGATGTAAACGATAATAACGCTAAAGTTGAGGTTTTTGATGCAAACACCAATAATATTGATGGTTTAGTAAAAGTAAATTTTTATGCAAAGCATACCTATGACGTTGGTATAAGTCTACTGCCTGGATTTTTTGTAAACGACAGATCTTTATTTTATGCTAGGGTTGGTTTCGTGAATGGTGAATTTGTAATGAAAGGAAGTGGATTTGCTGTTTTTCCTACTAGTGCAGGCCAGCAAGTCCCCTTTAATTTTAGTCGAAACGTCTATGGAGCCCAATTGGGTGCTGGACTAGAAACTCAACTATCAGAAACAGTTTATCTTCGTGCTGAATGGGATTTTAACCGCTATAAATCATTTCAGGAAACTGTTCTCAAACGTACTGGACAACGAGAAGGAGATTTAATATTTTCCAATCCTAGGGTAAATCAATTTAAATTCGGATTAAACTGGCATTTAGACCACGTATAGCTTATTTAGTATTGCTGAATACAAGGTTTCACATACATATAAGACCTAAGAGAAATAAACCGGATCTTTTTATAGTTGAGTTCGAAATTTATATATTTTTATGCTTATTTAACTTTAAATAATTTTTTAAATCATGAAATTCTTGTCTCAAGAAGACATTATTTCTTCTTGAGACTTTCTAATTTTAACACAAACATTTTACGCCATACAAAAACACCATTTAAAACAATCATACTCTATTAAAAGGTAACTGTATTGATTTTCTGATTTGTGCCTCTTTCAATATGAAACGTAAAAATAGTCATTGCATACGGTTCAGGATTGTCAGGAGTTTTTAATTCATCTTCTGTTTTAAAAACCTCGGTATAATTCTCCATAACAGCAGTAGAAATAATTTTGCGCCAAAAGTTGACCGCTTTTATATTTTCGGGCATGACAGCAACAGACCACTTTCCTGGATTTTCTTTCAATATGTTATGAGCAACATAAGTAGCAACGCCTTTACCTTGAAATTTTTTAAGAATAAAGAACTCTCCCATATTCCAATCGACTGCTTCAAGAAGAAATTCCTTATCCAACAATACAAATCCCGCCAAATCATCATCAACCTTAACGATAAAGGCTTTTTCATTTTGGCTTTCAAAGTAATGCTTAAAATCGATACATTCAAAAATTCCCTTTTCAGAGCATGACCACCCCATATATCCAGTTCGATCATAAACATAATAACTTGCTAAATTTTGTACAATTGGATAATCACTTATTGTTGCTGGGATTATTTCAATTTTCATTGCATGCCTAAACGTTAAAAACTATTTTGCCGAAATATACCATAATTAAGAAACTGAAATAAGTTTCGTTTTTCAAATACAAATCAATAGGCCGTCCAATATAAACAAGTCTAGAGCAATTCTCATTTCAATTTTCATGTCAACAACTGTAGGACAGCAATTAATCGAGGGTTGGGGGATCCCCGAGAAAAATGACAAAATAAAAGGATACAGTTAACCCCTCCACGAATTGTGTACAAAGCGAATTCCTATTGCCTAATCTCTTAATAATGGATTAATACTGAACATGTATAATATAAATAATTCATAATTTCGGGTTAATTTTTATGTTTTCACTTTTTGATTTTAAAAAGCTAGTCACTTCTTACATAAATGCTAATGAACCAGCAGCACGCATCGAAGAAAATGGGTTCATTCAATTTTCACAAAATATAATTCTTGGAGAAGTAACTTCAGGAAAGTTACATAAAGTTAAAATAAAATACAATGGACTCTGTGAGATTATATGTAATTATATTTTACTAGAAGATCTGTTAGGAAAGGAAAACCTCCTACCATTACATGAGGATGTTCAAGCTAATTGGTTAAATACCCAATCTGGCTTTGAACAATTAGGGATGAAATTTAAAGAGAACTCAAACTTCGTAACAAACAATAGAAGTAAATATGGAGATAAAATTACTTTGGAAAATCTTAGAAAAGTCGAAGACACTCACATTCTTGATGTTACCAATTTTTTTACCCGACTAATTGCAGTACTCTTTTCTATATACCCATGCAATCTGTTTTCAAACTCTCCTTTTGCGAAGTCTCCTTATAGTTGTACAAAATTGCCTAATGGTAAAACTCAGATATGCGTTGACAAATCAATGCTGTCAGAACGATTGAATCAACTAGAAGTTGGTTTTTACATTAAGTTTTTTGCTTTTAAAAAGAACAAGCTGTCTATGGAGGGTCATTCAATGCTGATTAAGAAAATGAGTGATAATAAATATTCATTTTTTGATCCCAATCATGGCGAATATTTAAATTTAAATATTGATGAATTAGCTGAAAAAATTAATAAAGCTACCGAAGAGCAATCTGCAAATCAAATGGTATTCCTTGATGCAAAAGATTTTGTAAATTCTTATCAAATAAATAAGAAAGAGGTAGATGATGAAAGATTAAATTCCATGGTTTTGCCGAAAATTTTATAATAAGTTTCGTGACAGGCTTATTTAAGACGTATTTATGCTGCAAGCTCATAAAATTGTTTCCAAGCAGGCATATATCCTGCATTTTCCAACTGTTCTTTTTTAAGCATTCGATGCAATTCAATTTCCGCATTTGTAATAAAGGCATAGTAGGCCTGGATAGAAAGTTTTGAAGTCCCTAACACGTGAGCTTTGAAACATCACCAAAATTGTCATGAGCTCACTTATTGCCAAGGTACATGAAGGACCTCGCTTACCTTTCATTGGGCCTGACAACATGTAGTTTTGACTGTAAGCATCAAACATATTGCAAAAATCATCAATTTCACAAAAAATACCGGTTAGCTGGTGTATGTCCATATCATATTGCCCTTGGAGGGAAAAATCTGACATGGTAATGTACGCTAGCTCCATTTTCTATAACAACAGAATAATTTTCTTGCAATAACTGTTTGTTTAATTAACAAAACACTTTATTGAGGTTTAAAAGGATACAGTTACCCCTCCCCCTGAAATGCCCATATTGCCTCAATGAAAGGTGTTACCGAAGGACAAAATAAGTGACCCTAAAATAAACGAACTGATTAATATAATGTTAATAATTAATTGATATACTGTCAATAAATAGAGCAACGATATGAGCAATCTAAATATCACAGAGGTCATTATGTTTTCCAAATTAACAATATTTAAGGGAGCATCATCAGGGAAGTCATTAAAACAACAGGCAAATAAATCTTCGTTTTCGACAGCAAAAGTACACATGGGTTTTAAAGAAAGGGTTTTTAAACTTACCGATAAGCTCTTTAATATGTACAATCCTGTCATAGGCAAAGAGATGTTTAAGCATGAAAGGACTGGAGTATTCATGCGGGTCGATGGTAGGGATCCATCCGCTTTTCATAAAGAAGGTGGGCTGAAACCTCGAGTTGATCAAAAGCGAATAGAGGTGCTTACATTTGAAGATGTAATAAACTACCAGCGGTTCAACTTAAATCCTTTTGGTTGGGGCTGCTGTAAATCGTTCAGTGATTTACTTGCATTCATTAATAATAACAAATCACATGCTGATTCTCGATGGATAATTGTGTTCTACGGAACAGGGACTTCATTGCTCGACTTAAAGCTCCGTACAGGAATTGAATCAGACGGCTACGATATGGAAACAGAATATATTGTAACCAGAGGTGTTCCCTTCGATAATATGGTAGCGGCAACCAGCCCAAATTCTAGAGAGAAATTTATGGAAGGGGCTTTAGTCCCGAATGTGATGCATAATTATAATCCATCACTTCCTAAAGTACTGAGAAAGGAAGACATATCTTCGGGTATACACTTATTGACTTGGTTATTGAAACACAATTCGGAAGAAGCATTTGTCAGGGCCTGTACTCACCTATACAAAGGTAAGTCTGAAGAGACTATAAACATTATGTTGGAAGGTGATACAGTTCTTTTTGCAGCAGTTAAAGCTGCTCTTAAAACAGTAGATCAACAACAAGAACCACGAATAAAAATGTAATACTTTATAATTCTTAATAACGGGGCTAAGTATTTAGCCTCTTTTTTGTAAAAAAAGTTTTTAACCTGACATAGAAGAATATTGTAACTGTTCGGCGAAATACACCTACCACAGAATTTAAAATTTTCTAAACTGAACTTCTCAAAAAGAGGAGTTAAAAATGAAATCAAAAGAAGAATATTGGTTGCGTCTATTAAGAGGATACGAGCTCAGTGGGTTATAGCAAGAAGACTTTTGCCGTGAGCAAAAGATACCTATTGCAAAATTCAAATATCAATGGCGTAAAAGGATGGTATCAGGCAGCCAGAAAGCCCATACATTTTGAACAAGTACGGATTAGCAACGAAGATTCTATTCACCAGGAGCCCCTAACGAGCCAATCGATTATTATCCAATTTCCCAATCAGAGTAGCTGTGAAGTCAAAATGGATATCAAGAGCCGGGATTTTTCTTTCTTACTGAATCAATTGAGGTTGCTATGCTGATTCCAGAAGAAGTTCAGGTTCATTTATATTGCGGAATTACCAGTGTGTGTAAGTCCATCAACACATTAGCCATACTGGTGCAGGAGGTATTTGGAATGCCCCTGTCATCAGGGCATTTATTTTTATTCCGTAGTCGTTGTAGGTCTAAACTTAAGGCTCTGTACTATGAAGAGTTTGGTTTTACTTTATGGTACCGAAGATTAGGTATAAGAGCGTTTACCTTTCTCTTTCTGAATCCATATTTCGACTTCACTGTTGTTTTCTTTTGGCGACGAAAACCCAATACATTGAGGATCTTCTGCAAACAATAGGTTGCCATCTTAATAACCACATAGCATAATCAATGAACCAATTAAATAATTGAATTAGGATCTAAATAATAATGCCTTGTTATCTAAAAACTTTTTTAGAAGTTCAAGAACTCAGTGGACAAGCTAGTCTTCTTAAAAATTCAATTTTGAATCTAGTGAATCATTTTGATGAAGACAACAAGGATTATGCTCTCTTTTTCTTATTAAAGAGATCTATGCTTGAGAGACAAAAGATAAGCCAAGAAAATACAAAACCCAACTCTGCTTTTTTTCAAAGTAGATTCCGTGAGCCAACATCTAAGATAGATGAAATTTTTATAGAAATGCAAAAAGATGCAGATTTCCTCAAAAAATATACTGAATACATGCGCCAATTAGATCAGTCACCTCTGAGCATCAAACATGTTTATTTGCGATCTTCTGAAATTGATAGGGCTATTATAAAAGGATTTGAAGAAGTTTCTCAACCTAACAAAGAAGAGGAATATAATCTTCAGTTTAGGGGAGCGGAATCTTATGAATTTAAAGTTTCTGGCTTATCTATTAATACCCGAGATATTTTTTATAGTTTAGAAGAAAAATCTGATAAATCTACAGAGCTTGATCTCGGTACAGGAAACGATGTATTTATTCTCAACAATATCGATAAAAATGTTAATTGTTATGGTATTAATGCATCTCAGTATAAATACATAAGCGATTTAACTAATGAGCAAATATCATATCTTAAATCTCATTATATACAAGGTAACATTGAGAGTTTATATGATATAAATGATATTTCTAATATAAATTTTGACTGTATCTTTTCTCGGAATACCTTTCGCTATCTTACTGATCCAGCAGGAGCCATTATTCAGGCTTACGAAAAACTTAAACTAAATGGAAAATTGTTAGTGGATACATTTGATTTGCCTGGAGCTGAAGGATTTTTACACAGCATCATTGAGGATTTGAAAAAACAAGGTTATCGAGTAGTATCACAATGCAAAGGTAATATAACGAGTTTTGTTATTCAAAAAACCGAAGGTCATGAACATTTGCAGTTACCTATTAAATATAGCAAGGTTAGCAAAGGGATCTGGGACAATTTAGTTGCAACTTATCAACCTCTGGACCTTTTAAAGAAGGATGATTTTTCAAAAGATTATCAAAACGGCATTGAGGTTGTTAAGAACAAAATAAATAGACTCAATTTACACTCTATTTTGACACAGCTCAATGTGAATAAGTTGGAAGAGTTGATGCAGAATGAAGCTTTTGTTAAATGTGATCCAGAATTAAAGTACTTACTAATTTTAGACGTTGTAGGCAAAATTATTAATTGCCAAGACATTAGTCAATTTGAGAACGAAACGATTAGCTCTATGGTGGGACGCCATAACATAACTAAAATAATGGGAATATATCAGTATATAAAATATGTTGAAAATAATGTGGTATGTAGCCTGTTTGAGCAGAACCAATTTAAAGATTTAGACCTTGAGGAGCAAATTGCATTATTAAAAATAGCTGCATTATTTGATTTAACTCGAATAGGTCGAAATGATTTAGATAAGAAAACATTATCGGCCATGGAAATACCTTATAAAGAGTTTACTCCTGATTATGGCATGATTCAGTATGATATATTAAAATTATCAGATCATGTAAAACCGGCGATTATCTTTAAGTAGGCCCTACATTAAGACCTCTGCGCTGAGGAGGTTCAGGAGAAAAAATGGAGTGGTCATGAATCTTTTTCATGACCAAAATTATAGCATAAACCCCCTGATTCTCTGAGCTTTTTTCAATGAAAATCGCGATAAATTGCAGGTTCTTCCCCAGGATGAAACGTGTATTTATTCGACGCCATCAACCAATTTAAATGCTCATTTGTTAATTCAATTTGGCCTTGGGTATTACGTGGAAAAATGAATTTCCCTTTCTCTAATCTTCGGTACCATAAAGTAAAACCAAACTCGCCATAGTACAGAGCCTTAAGTTTAGAGCCACAACGACTACGCAATAAAAATAAATACCCTGATGACAGCGTCATTCCAAATACCTCCTGCACCAGTATGGCTAATGTGTTGATAGACTTACACATACCGGTAATTCCGCAATATAAATGAACCTGAACTTCTTCTGGAATCAGCATAGCAACCTCAATTGATTCAGTAAGGAAGAAAAATCTCGGCTCTTGATATCCATCTTTACTTCACAGCTACTCTGATTGGGAAATTGGATAATAATCGATTGGCTCGTTAGGGTCTCCTGGTGAATAGAATCTTCGTTGCTAATCCGTACTTGTTCAAAATGTATGGGCTTTTCTGAATTATTTTGTGAATTGGCTTTCTGGCTGCCTGATACCATCCTTTTACGCCATTGATATTTGAATTTTGCAATAGGTATCTCTTGCTCACGGCAAAAGTCTTCTTGCGATAACCCACTGAGTACTCCAGAAATCAATCAGTTCACACGGGGCCTCAAAGTTGGCCGATTTTAGTAAACTGATAGAGAACTATCCTTTCACCAGTTAGTTAAGATAGAGGTTACAATGCGTAGACTGAAAAGAGTTTTTTAAAATATGACGTAATAAATGTACTAGTATAAATACATAGACAACTATTTTTTATACTATGCAAAGTAAAGAAACGCTCACAGATATATTACTAAAAGAATTTTGTGATGTCATAGCTGTCATTCAGCACCCTAATCGGACCACTTTGTCATCACCTAAAGGGACCACCCCATTAGCACTTAATGGGACCACCTAGTCATCACT
>NZ_LNZB01000002.1 GCF_001468085.1 Legionella waltersii
AAACCTCTCAAAAGCAACATCTATTTTGAGGCAACGACTCTGTACTTATTTTGTCCTTCGGCAACACCTTTCATTGAGGCAATAGGCGTATCGGTTCAAGATATGCAATCAACACACAGCTTTTAAGATCACTAGGAGATTTTGCTCTCTTTATAGATTTCACTGATCTGCTGACCGTCCCAAAGGTATCTTAAATGACATCCTTGGGTTGGAATTGTTAAAGCAGGGGGTCTAAAGATGGCCATACATAAACCTTCTGGATTCCTTACGCTAGGATACAGTAATCCCCAATGGTCCTGTTCATGAATTTCTTTTCCAAATTTCTGGCTTTGATTGTAATAGGCAGGATCAGGATTGAATAGATCCCTATTAGGATTGTTTGATAAATCGACTAATGGCTTTTGGATTTTAGCGATATATTCTCTCATGGATATGGAGCAAGGTTTTTCTTGAGAGGCGCTGTAAAATCGTTCTCGATGGAAAACGGTTTCTTGTATTGCTGTTTCTAGAGACGACGCTGCATAGTAAATTCCAAAACTACCATCACTAAATCGCGATGGATGTCCAATATGAGTAAAGGCTGCCATAACTGGGGTTGATCCGGGACCGCTAATCCAATCCCCTTTATTGATTAGATTGATGTTGCCAAGTTCTGCATGAATTCTCTCATTCGTTAGACCTTCAAGAAGGGCAATTTGCTCAAGTTCCTCTGCAGAATCAGCCCAATCAAATAATGAAACAGGTGGAAATTTAGAAGGAACAAGTCTATGGACGCGTTTGCTAAAATGAATCAATGGATGCACGCTAATAGCCTCTCCAAAAATCTAAAAACTTCCTTACGTCTGAAAGACGAACAATTCCTCCCTCAAGCATGTATTCTTTAGGGGTTAACCCATTGAAAGGGGCTAAAGAGTTTTGGCGATTAATCCAGGTTCTGGCTTGTTCTCCATCCTCAAATAAAATTCGCAATGATTTATAGATCCCTAAAAGATAAGAAACACGTTCCTTTTGATCACGGCTCAGCTTTGATTTATGGGCGGTATAGGTTGAACGAGGCATATCGCCCATTAAAATACGAGCTTCACTTTCTTTAAAATTAAACCGCTCTACAAGGTTGGCTAAAGACTTCCAGACAACTTCATCCGGTATGTTAAGGACTGGATTTGTATTGGTTTGCATCATGTATACTCTATCATTCGCTTATTTGAATTTTAGTACATATAAAGACATATGTCCATGTGTGGACATTATTATGGAGATATAGTGTATTCAATGTTCACTGATGGTCATTCATTGAATGACATCCTCTGCAGAATAGGGGCGTAAACTTTCAATCCATCGCCCCCAAATCAATGGCTACGTTGCCTCTGATCTATAATATATAAATACTGAGTGCTTTATACGGTGTGTATTATGAAAAAACGTCAGTTGCGGGCCATTTACACTAACCCAATTGAAATTTCCTCTGAGCAAGCTCTTTTAGAGCAAGTTCAGGAGTTTGCGGAAATAAAGTTTAATCAAAATCTCTACAACCATATTACGGTGAATAAAAACAACATTAAACGTTTTACGTCAGGGAAATTTGATGGATCAAAATACAGCCCAGAGTATTTGAATTTCTTGGAGGCTATGATTCAAGCATTGACCTCCGCAGAAAGTAATGTCAATACACGTATTATTCGAGATCAATATGCTCTATATGATCATTACTCAAGGCAACCACGGACCAAAAAGGACTATCCAGCTATTGAGGACATTAAAACCGAT
This sequence comes from Legionella waltersii, assembly GCF_001468085.1. Taxonomy (GTDB): domain Bacteria; phylum Pseudomonadota; class Gammaproteobacteria; order Legionellales; family Legionellaceae; genus Legionella; species Legionella waltersii. The sequence goes on from NZ_LNZB01000002.1 coordinate 1,768, forward strand.
TCAACACTCGAGAGTAACGTTAATAAACGATTGGACGCATTTAAAAAAAAGTTGGAGGCGATCCGCGATCAACAACTCATCCTCAAAGCCAAGTCTTTAGCAGAATTAACAAGCAAAGAGGTGGTTGAAATTCAACAGACCTTGAGTCTAATGCAAGATTCATATCTTAAGTTGTGTTCAAATTATTCACTAGAATCCTCCGTTGAATTGGATAGGAAACTGGAGAGTTCTTTTGGTGAACAAAGCATCTTGCAAATAAGAAAGCGCTTTGCTGAAAGAAAAAAAGCCATGGATAGTATCCTAGAGGCATGTGAAGGGACCCCTGTTGCAGAGGCGATAAGGAGAGAGCAATCCATGCTTGAGCAACAAACAGAACAATTTGAGTTGATTGTAAAGCGAGCAAACGAGTTAATGAACTTACACCAATTGCTTAAGCAAATTAAAGCGATTGAAGGCAGTGTTACCGAAAAAGCAAGTACCCTGCGAGAGGATACAGATGCCCCTGAGCTTAGAGAATTCATCCGTTTTGTTACAGACAAGGAGAAAGAAATACAGCAACTTAAACAGGGGGTTAAAGGTAACTCAAAGCCATACGAACAAACAGACAGAACGATTGATCAAATTGAACAATCCATTCAGCAACACAAACAACGCGCCTTATTGCTTTTAGAGAAAATTGAGAAACAAAGGAATGTCGTTCCAGAGAACATAGAGGATAACCCGATTAAAGCTCTTCCTAAAGAGGCTGAACCAAAAAATCAAGAGGTGCTACAAATCAAGAAAGAGCGACTTGAAGAAGCAATCAACTTAATTCAAAGATATAGAGAAAAATTAGAAAAGGAACCGGATAAACAACGTACAGTAAGATTTTTTCATAAATCAAGAAATAGCGCTAAGATTAAGTATTGTACTTCATTAGTACAAAAACTTACAGAAGAGGTTAAGACATTAACACTCGAAAGCGACTTACATCAGATTATTAATCGAGCCCATGGAGAAGTAATTTTAGGTGGTGATCAAACAGAAATCACAAAAGGTGGTAGTTATTTCGGTACAAGCCGCATGCTCAGTTTACAGCGACTTTTGGGTATTGATGAGGCGTGGGAAAAGAAAGGACATTCCAAATTTCTCGGATTTTCAACACAGTCTGATTTGCACGGGCTTAAAACATCGGGGGTTGTTGGTGATGATGTACGTGGTATTGTGAGTAATTACTACAGTGACAACCCGAGCAGTCGGGAGCAATATCAGGAGTTAATAGGACAGGTATTCCCAGATCAGGAATACCCTAAACCACCCTGTAATTGAGAAACCTTGCTTAAGTCCTGAGCGTTCTCGCAGGAAACCCCGACATCGCATCGTTCATTTATTCAGGTTATTTCTCCTATCCTCACAACGGACTTCCTGAAGTTTTTGGCTGGAAAATTACCCATCCCTTTGTTATCGGGTGATGTTATAGAGCCTGTATTTCTACCATAGAAAGACTGGTGATACCCAAACGGCTTGCAGCTGCATAAGAAAGGTCAATAATTCGCGAACTATAAAACGGACCACGATCATTAATTCGAACCACCACCGTTCGTCCATTTTTGACATTCTTAACCCTTAGTCGGGTATTAAATGGAAGCGTAGGATGCGCAGCCGTCATGGAATGCATGTTGTATCGCTCTCCGTTAGATGTCTTACGATTATGGAAGCGATTACCGTAAAAAGAAGCCAGCCCTCGTGCTTTATATCCCTTTGCCGATTTAAGAGGTGTATATACTTTACCTTTAACGGTATAAGAGCCTGTAGTAGGTTTTGTTGTCATACACGCACTTAAACTAAATATTAAAGCTGTAATGATAAAATATTGTATGGTTTTAATGGTCAATCTCATGTTTGTTTCTTAAATACCAAATGAGCATGCAAAATAGCATATTGATTAAAGTCTAGCGACATTATACCCAAATTAAAATTTAGTGTTAGTTCATTGTTAATTAACGAGTGCATCAATCTGGCGCATTTGTTCGTACGGCTGTGTTGGTTCGCCCTGAATTAGCTAGGGACTATCATATACCATCCAGTCAGCAATTAAGGATTAAAAATCAACATGTAAATTATATGTTTAGTGGGGTGGCATCTTCCTTTATCGATTTAGGGAATTATTTTTTGGAATTTGGAAATTCATACGGCAACCAATTCGATGATGGAGCTAGCTTTAGCAATGACGCATCTCAGCCATTAGATGGGTTGAAAAACCTGGGTAAGGGAATAGCAACTCTTTGTTTATCGCCATTTATGTTTATCATTGAAAGAGCTGGATTATCCTCTGGATTAAAAGAAGACCCCCTAGTTAAACAAATGCTAAGCCCCTTAGCTCATTTGGAAAAATTTGTTGGCGATCTACTTACTGGAACTATGTTAATTTTAAAGGGGTTGGTTCAGTTGGCAACATTTCCAATGACTTGGTTTATTAAAGTGCCAATTAGGAAGTTCGTTGCATGGGGTTCTCCAACTTCTGAAAGTGAAGATTCGTTCGATGAAGGGGTTGAAAATAATCCCGGTTCATACTATGAAATGACTGAAGAGTTTGAAAGAAATGATACTCCTTCAGCTATACCCGTTGAGGAACATGGCTTGGAAGAGATAGAGGAGGAGGATCCTAAAATTGAGCAATCGAAGGTAGCTAAACACGAAGATAAACCTAGACCTAAACCTTCAGATGATGAGATTCATGCGAGTGACCCCTTGTCTTATAACTAGCAAGATAGACTGAGCTTAAGTGCCTCAATTTCAGTTTGTAGAAAAATTATACTTATTGACTCAATCAGCAGTTTTTAGGAGAGGGTATTATCCCCTATGTATTTGCAATCTACCTTGTGGGTCAACGGATTCCTATAGCGTTGGTGCTTTTTTAGAGGCTGATTTTATTTGACTTTGAAAATCATTGCCGGAAGCTGCTGCTTATATAGTTGGTTGCCAGAATGTAAAGCCCCGTTGCTTGAACATGTTTAAAAAATTCCGCTTGCTGTGGCGCGCGGCTCGGATTTATACGTACTCAGTTGCAAACTATGACCCGGCGACTCTGGGGGGGATGCAACTGACGTTATTTGGTTTCTCTTCATTCAAAGTTCAATTAAACAGGATGGAATTATATTGACTACATAATAAACAATATGTATTGTAATATTCCTTTTCTTGTGGTAAAATACTTTTAATTTTTAATCAAGATTCGCTTGTTTGATGAAGACTACAAATACCCTCAATACAACCAGCAATTATGTTTTTAAGGCTCGGTATCCAAGTCATAAACTCATTCCTGACTCTTTTTCCCTTTAAGCGCATTATTGTGCGTTAAACAATCCTAGCGATATTAAACAAAACCCAAAGCTCGTCACTTTCCGCGGCAATCGATGGTGGATGACGTGCAATTGGTTTTAACCCTAGAGAATCCAGTTCTTTGCGGTCATGACTTTAGACGGCACTAACGTGCGTGCTGAAGTATGGTCTGTGCTGGAGCGACCAAGAAAGAGTATTTAGAATGAACGAGAAAAAAGACACGATGAAAGAATCTAACAAGCCATGTAACCTGTCTGAAACTCAGTTGTATATGCAAGATAAGTTTGAGTGTTATGATGAGTTACCCAATGACATTAAATACGTAATTGCTGGTTTTTTACCCACTACAGATTTCATAAACCTATCTAAGACCGCTAAATCCAATTCCCCATTTTTTAGTACTAATCAACACCTAAAGCAGGTCTATGAGGTCAGAAAATTTCTTCATCATGTTGTTCGTGGGAACCATGAAGCGGTAGTAATGATGCTTGAAAATAACCCCTATTTAATACTTATCAGAGGGCAAGTGAAGGATTTATCAGGCCGAGAGTTTACCAATATTAGTGGATTTGAGTATTGCCTATGGGCTTTAGATAAGCATATGTGGAAGAAGATGCTGGATTGTGTGCCTAAAACAGAAGAAGGCGAACGAATAAAGGCTGTATTACGGACACACTATCAAAAGATAAAAGAACATGGTGTGACCTATACACTTCATGGGGTAACGAAAGACCATATGCCTGAAACGACAAGCAGGACAGAAAATCATTTTGATTTTAATAGTACTATCATCAAAAAACTTCAAGAATATATTAATACAGTGAATCATAAAAAGTGGGTCCAAGGTGTCGGTGGCGCGCAACGATTACTGCCGGTTCATGTTGTTCGTGAGTACTTTAGTGACACGCCCTTTTATCCTGTGCCTACTTTTGAAAATCAACCCAAGTCATCCAAAGAATTTGAAAACTGGTTGACCGACATGAAACAATCTAGGTTATGCGGCAAGACTAAATTGGGCGTGAATTCTGCTATGTATAGGGGATCTGCCAGGTGCGGCGGGCATGCGTCCCGAGGCACGCGCGCCAAGTCGCAAGTTGATTTAAATGCCATAATGGAGTTGTATAAAGTCAGAACAAATGATTTTCTTGCACTAGAAGAGGATCTTAAGCCATGTAACTTGTCTGAAAATCGGTACAATCACTGACTTTCAAGGCACTTAGAGTAAGCTCTTGTATTAAGTTTGATTTTAAAGCGAGTAGGCTGGGCTGTTAAGCCCAGCATTTTGCCAAGTAGTGTCCACAGAGTTTTCTCACATTGAAACTTCATATCGATTAGATGTATATTCGGGTCGGACCAAAATTTGTATTGAATAACTAATAGGATACCTCTTAAAGCCCACCTATATTTACTCTTAAAAGTTATTTGTAAGTTCCAAAATAGCTTTTAAGAAAACAAAGTTTCCATGCCAATCAATTCAATTTGCTGCGGAACACTCAGGGACCGTCTACCTATTTATCCGTTGCCGAAAAGACACAAAAAGGGTATAACTTATGTATTACTCAATAATTACTGTCATTTAATCAGGCGGGGTAGACGCATTCTGTACTTCCTGAGACTATCGATGGATTAAGAAGATTGGCTCAGTTGGAGGTTTTTTATCTGAAATAGATGTTAAGTTAAAGACCAAGGATGGTTATTGTGCTTACAAAAAAAGATACATGGATTTTAAACTTAACGGGATTAATAGTTTCTATAGTCACGATTTTTGTTCTTTGGCGACAATTTTACATTTTTGTAGACTTTACCTTACTATTTGGTTTCTTATTTACACTGTCTTATAATGGTCAGAACAATCTACGATTATTGGGAAGCAGTCTTTTTATTGCTTTAATATTATCGCTCCCTGGTCTGTGGATTTCGAACCCTATTAAGCCAGGATTTTTCTATTTTTTAGTCTATTGTTTCCATTACACTTATCATCGCAGCGGCAATCTTTGGCATATGAATTATAGACTATTGTTTGAAGCTGCATGGAATGGAATTCTTGTTTTGCTTGTTGCTGTGCTTTTTTTGCTTGCAAGCGCGGTATTAATTTTTTGTGCTTCTTTTTTATTTAGTAGTCAGGGTAGCCCTTTTGTATTTAACCTCATTTACACGAATACTGGGAGATTGTTCCAGTTATTTTTGACGTGGTTATTATTATTTATTGGTATAGGTGTTGCCCAATATCATATTAAAACGCTCTGTCAGTTGCGCTTTATCCTTTTAATGAGTATGTATTATTTGCTACCTATTTTGGTGATAATCAGTTCGGTGGTTCTAATTTTATTGTGGAATATCGATCTGAATCCAAACGCCATTATCACTGTTTTTTTTGAGCTGACACTTCTCGGTATTTTATTTTTAAATGCTTACTATCAAGATGGAAGTGATGAGATAAAGAGACTGGTTTGGCTGAATTGGCTTTTACGTGGTTATAAAGTGCTGTTGCTCCTCATGATACTCATTGCAAACTATTATGCTTTTCGCTATGTATCTATAGAGCTCAGTCAATTAATCTATCTAACCATCTTGCTTTTTTTAGGGTGGTTTTATGCTTATAGCGCCTTTTTTTCAGATGAAAGGGCACAAAATGTAGTAGAGAATGGGAACAAATGCTTTGCTATAGTCTTCATAGCAGCCTTTTATTTTGTTATTGCATCGCCCTTTAATTTTACGGTGAATAAAGAGAAAGCTCCCTTGTCTCTTTGGCATGGTGCTGATTCGATTGGCAAAAACGGCGCCCAATAACACGAAAGGGTTTTGTCATTTAAACCAGAGACATATGACACTTCAGGTAGCAGTATTCGTATGAGTAAGGAGAGCTATTTTGCTTACTAACAGAGACACATGGATTTTAATTTTAACGGGACTAATAACCTCTATCATCTTTACTGCCACTTATCTGTTGCAACTAAGTGCTTTTATGTATGTCATCTTTCCTCTATTGGTAGGGCTCCTATTTGCACTCTCTTATAATGGGCGGAATGTTTCAGAATTATTGGGCAGCAGTTTTTTTGTTGCTCTGCTATTATCTATCCCTTTTAGAGGTTATGGCATTTGGGAATCAGAGGGCACCAGCCATATTAATTTACTTATTTTCTATCCTGTTCTAGTTTATATAACCCATTGTTTTCATTATACCTATCATCATAACGGCGGTCATTGGAATATGAGCTATGCACTATTGTTTGAAGCTGCATGGAATACCCTAATCCTCTTGCTTTTTGGGACGCTTTTTATGTATTTGAGTGGGAACTTAATTTTATACCCGTCTTTTTTATTTGATAGTATCTACAGCTCTTTTTTATATAATCGCGTGTCTACTAACGGTGCTTTCTCGTTATTTTTGATACTCTTTTTATTGTTTCTTGGTATTGGTATAGGTCAATATAATATTAAGGTGCTTCATCAGTTACGTTTTATCTTGCGAACATGTATGTATTATTTTCTACCTTTCTTAGTGTTAACAAGCGTCACGTTTTTTATTCTGTTTTGGCAAAATACTGATCTAAACCCAAATATCATTATCAGTGCTTTTTTTGATTTAACTCTTGTGAGCATTTTGTTTTTAAATGCCTACTATCAATTTGGCAACAATGAAAAAAAGCAATTAGCTTGGCTCAATGGGCTTTTGCGTGGTTATAAAGTGTTTTTGCTCATCATGATACTCATTGCCAACTATTACGCCTTTCGCTATATGTCTTTAGAATTCAATCAATTGATCTGTTTAACCATCGCGTTTTTTTTAGGATGTATTTATGCTTACAGTGCCTTCCGTCCCGGTAAAGAAGCACAGAAAATCATGGAGGAAGGGAATAAATATTTGGCTATAGTGTTTATGACCGCTCTTTATCTTGCTATTTTTCCGTCATTTGATTTTACAGTGAATCAAGATAAAGCTCCCCTGTCTATTTGGGATGGTGCTGACTATATTAGAAAACATGCTTTCCAAGATAGCTAAAATAATCAGGGGGCGGACTCCGATATGTTTTGCTACGTATATTCGGGTTGGACCAAAATTTGTATTGAATAACTAATAGGATACCTATTAAAGCCTCCTATATTTACTCTTAAAAGTTATTTATAAGTTCCAAAATAGCTTTTAAGAAAACAAAATTTCCATGCCAATACGTTCAAATTTTTTGGGGGGGTAAATTATCTCTTTTAGCAGGCTAATTTAATTTAGAAGCCATTTTGAGTCTTAAAATTAGCGACTAGGCTAGGCTGTTAAGCCAAGTATTTTGCCAAGTCTTGCCCACAGAATCTTCTCACGTTGAAACTTCATATCGATTTAATAAAGCGCTGGGCTTAACTGCCCAGCCTAGCTAAATAAATTAAGAATTTCATTTAGAGCATGATGGATTAGATATATCTAAGTGCTGATAATAGGGCGAATCTTTGGTAGCGGTTAAAAAAAGAGCGTCACTCAGCCGCACTTATAAATTCGGAGTAACTGTCCAACCAATTCAAAACATTAGAAAGCTACGTGTTCTAGACTTTGATTATCTACAATCGGCTCCTGTTCTGTGTTTTGATCTGAGTTTTTAGTGGCAAAAAATGACAATAAGTTTTTTTCGCGATTGATTTCATTATCAAGTTCGCGGGAAGGAGTAATGCTTCCTAAAGTACACCCTGCCATTACGAGGGCGGCAACTCCACACATCGACAATGCAATTGCATGACTAATACCCATCATTGGATCGAAAACACTTACTGTAAGACCTACGAGAATCGCCCCTGCAATCGCAGCCAATCCTACCAAAGTCAAAGCTACCAGTCCTATTATTGTTCCAATATTTAATAAACGAAGATGCTGTTGTCGATCGGGTATTTGTTGGTTCAGCTTGATTAATGCGATTGCGACTGCTTCAGGTTGGTTCTCAGCAATCTGTATACTTTCTAGCAAGGTAATAAATGCTTTATATTCTTCAATGAGACTCGGTCTTTTGCGAAAAAAATCGACAACTTCCGCAATTTGTTGCTGAATGTTCTGGTCTACTTTGTTTTCTTTAAACACATGGGTTAATCTCTGCTCCAAGGAATCCATTCTTATGTCTAATATTTCCTTTTCAAGATTTCTGTATCTGTGTTTATATCCAGCATCATTGAACATAGTGTCATCCATTTCAATTGTTGCAATTTGAGGGCAATCATATCCAGAGATTGTTAAATTTTCAATACAATTAAGTGTGATCAACTTTATGGGGTTTCGCACACTATATAGCCGATGCCTCTAGGCAGAATCTATCACTAGAAGAAATTCATATGAGAATGTAGGGTACGTGCTCCTCCAAAAAAGCCTATATAGGCTGGGCTGTTAAGCCCAGCATTCCATATCAGTAATGGACGGTATATCATAAATTTGGTAAGTAGATTAATCAATTTAAAATTGTTGGAATAGCCCTTGAGTGAGACTCGATAGCTGATGCTGGGCTTAACAGCCAAACCTACGTCAGCTGGTGCTCATAAGCCACCATCACTCACCAAATTATAATTGTTCAAAATCATCATTACACCCCAACCTTCAGTCAATATACCATACCTGATAAATCGATGAATGCTCGAATACTCCCAATCAGAAGGATTAAGAACATAGCGATGTATAACCGGGTTAAAGTGAATATAATTGATGTGATGTTCATCATCTTCGGCATCTTTAATAAGATGCTCCCAATACCTGCGGTGCTAAATACCTCTATCACGGTTCTTTTTTCGGGAATCGGATATATTTTCATCCATCTCAATTTGTATAGAACAGGACTTACGAAAAACCCCAAGGTCGAGGCAAAAGAACTTTTTAATGAGGGAGTTTAGATGGACTAAATGACCGAATTAAAAAGTTCTTTTAACAAAGAGATTGGGGTTTTTCGTAAGTCCTGTAGAAAACCTGGATTTTATTAAACTTATAATTCTTATCACCTTAAGGCAAGGTCATCATCATATGGCAATGATCAGGCATAATAACAACGGCATCTAAATAGAAAGGATGGTTTTTCTGAACTTTTTTAAAAACAAATCTTAAGGAGTTAATAGGATTAATAAGTAAATTACTTTTCCAATTTTGCAAATTTAAGGTAAAAAAATAGGTGGCGTTAGCTACCATTACTCTTCTATAACGCATAAGGATGGATTATTGTTATTCCGGTTGGGGTTTTATAATGGTTTTTATATGAAGTTCTAGATAGTTTCTGGGCTTGTCAGCCCAGCCTACGTTTGCGTATAGAAATTTGAGGAGAAATGAATGCGTATTTTAGTGATTGGAGGAACAGGTACAATAGGGCAATCGGTTGCGAAGGAATTATCATTACGTCATGAGGTAATCATTGCAGCACGTGAGCATGGTGAGGTTAGAGTAGATATTGCCGATAAGAACTCTATAGAAATGATGTTTCAAACAGTAGGAAAAGTTGATGCAGTAGTTTCAACCACCGGTAAGGTACATTTTGGAGCATTTCATGAAATAACTGAAGCGCAATATGCTCTTGGTTTAAATAATAAATTGATGGGGCAGGTGAATCTTGTTTCTATTGGTTTAAATTATCTGAATGATAGGGGTTCTTTCACCTTAACTAGTGGAATTTTAAATCGAGATCCTATTCGTTTAGGTTCATCAGCCTCAATGGTCAATGGTGCTATCGATGGATTTGTGAAAGCGGCAGCGATTGAAATGCCGCGCGGCTTACGGATCAATGTAGTTAGTCCTACAGTTGTGTCCGAATCTATGGATAAATACGCCGATTTTTTTCGAGGATTTGAACCTGTATCTGCTGCAAGGGTTGCATTAGCCTATGTTAAATCGGTGGAAGGGGCTCAGACTGGGCAGATTTATTGTGTTATTTAGTATCGAGAAGTAATGTTTTTGTATGTGCAAAAATAAAATTCAGCGAGTAGCGAGTAGCGAGTAGGCTGGGCTGTTAAGCCCAGCATTTTCCCAAGAAGTGTCCACAGAGTCTTCTCGCATTGAAACTTCATATCGATTAGATAAAGCGCTGGGCTTAACAGCCCAGCCTCAATCTGGTGTCAATGAATGGCTCTCAATGTTGGGCTTCCCTTTGCTCAGCAGCAACCTACATACCTGAGCTAAATCCTAATTTCCTTATTGATTTGAAAAATATTAAGCAACATTTTTCTTAGTAATGAATTATAAATCCCAACGATCTTTATCTTTCCAGTAGGGGCATTCTGGGCAATGCCCATTTTCTTCGTAATCAATGCCTTCTTCGTGGGGGCAACCTAGTATTTTTTCACCAAGTGCAAAAATAGATCTTACTTGAAAGGATTTTATGAACTCAACAATTTCAAGATGGACAAAATCAACTTTTCTTATATCCATGCTTGAATACCATTTCTCCACATAAGCTGGATCGTCATCTTCATTTAATAGAATAGTTACAACAACTTTTGATGCAATGTCAGCATTAGGACCATAGTAAGCAACTGTAGCTGCAGGATAGCCATTATCACCTTGTTTTATTTTTTTATGTAGGTATTTTTTGGCCATTTGTATTTTAAGTCGGCTAACTTCTTTCATAATAGACCTTTTAGTTTATAACGTTGGGCTTCGCTGTGCTCAGCGCCAACCTACGTTGTCCTTATTGAGACATAGGTAACAAAATATTCCGAAGACATAGGTTACACTCAAAAGTATTTCTGGAGAAGAGAAATGCCATGGCAGGAGTGTACTAAAGTGGATGAAAAGATAAAATTTGTAGCAAGATTGTTAGATGGCGAACAAATTGCCTGAATGTGGCGATTTAGTAAATCGAATGGAATAACTGAAGGCTTCCATCGAAAGATGAAATTGATTCAACGTAGGGCTTATGGTTTTAGAAATTTTGAAAATTATAGGTTAAGAGTTAGAGTGCTTTGTGGATGAGTGAAGTGCCCCCGGAAATGGGGAAGAGCCGAAACTTTGAAAATTATAGGTCAAGGGTTAAAGTTTTATGTTCTTGATTAGTGCCCCCGGAAATGGGGAAGAGCCTTTTAAATGGCGCGCTCGGAGGGACTCGAACCCCCGACACCTTGGTTCGAAGCCAATTTGATCAAGATTAATTATTAATGAAATCAGTAACTTGCGATGTAACGAATCAGCCAATTACTGCCTACAACTGCCTGAAACAACTAGGGTTATACTACACTTTGTTACAAATCTGCTACAGTAAATTTTTATAGTTTTCCTGCTCAATAAAGCTGACTAATTCTCTTTCAGTAGGTAGTACAGTTTTGTATTTAGAAGCGAAAATTTGCTTGCTTTCTTTAAGGACGGAATATTTAACCATCGTCTCATCTTTGTCTGCACAAAGAATAATACCTATTGTGGGGTTATCGTCCTTCCCACGCTTTAACTCATCAAACATTCGCACATACATGTCCATTTGGCCGATATTTTCATGCGTGAGTTTCTCTGTTTTTAAATCGATAACCACAAAGCATTTTAAAAGATAGTTGTAGAAAACCAAGTCAATATAGAAATGCGATGTTTCAGTGCTCACACGCATTTGGCGCGCAACAAATGAAAATCCTTTGCCTAACTCTAAAAGAAACTTTTGTAAATGTTCTATTATGTTGGACTCTAAAAGACTTTCTTGGCCTTTTAAATCTTCAGGAACATTTAAAAACTCTAAAACATAGGGATCTTTGATAAAATCAAGGTGCTGTTCGCCATCGTGAATATTTAATTTTTCTTGTCCTTGAGTAGACAACAAGCGTCGGTAATAACCACTTTTGATGTTACGCTCTAATAGACGAGTGCTCCAATTTTGGGAGCTTGCCTCTTGAAGATAGTAATGCCGTTCTTTTTCATCATCTAGACGCATAATAAGCCGAATATGTGTCCAGCTTAGATTCGCTACGCACTGCGTAGTGAATTGGTCAAAATTAGAAAAACGAGAGTAAAACTGTCTAATATTTCGTATATTTGCCTCTGTAAATCCCTTGCCAAAGCAATCTGTTAAATATCGAGATAAATTTGCAATTAGATATTCACCATAATTTGCACGTGCCTTACCCTGTTGTTCTTGCTCAACAATACGTTTACCAATCTGCCAATAAGTTTTAGTCATGACAGAATTTACTGATCTATAGGCTAGTTCACGCCCAGAGCGCAGTAATTCACTAATTTCCGAAAAAAACTGTTGCTCATCTGTTAGCAGCTTTTTTGAACTCATTTCCAACTCATTAGATTGTTTCTCTTGCCTCAAGTTTAACTGATTCAGGTACCTCAAAAAAGATTTTATTGCAGACCTTAAATTATTCAACAGAAGATACGAAATCCAACACAAATTTAATAAACTGCTGTGTTTCCTTAAGCTTGTTTAGTTCCGATCCTGGTTTACAAGCAATGGCTTTTAAAATTAGGTCGCTCCATACAGAATATTTATTGATTACCCAATGGGCTGCTTTTGTCTTTGATGTGATACCACCTGTCTCTAATGAGTAAAGGGTTCTGCACATGGTAAAAATTGCAAACACTTGATAATCACTTCTTTTGAGCTTTACTAAATCAGTTAACATGACTCGCCAATATTCAGCTAAGTTTTTCTTAATGGCTAACTGTAGCTCTTCAGGGGAAACTTCTTTAATCATCCCTTTAATGTCAGGGCCGCTAATTGCAATTCCTTTGTTTCTAAGCAGTGATAATTCGATTATAAAATTATTGCCGTAAGGGGCTAGATATAATTTCCCCTCATTAAAATAAGGTCGTTTATTTTCTGGGTTAAAATTTAAAAGTTCGTTTTGAGCAATATATGACGCTTCAATTTTTTTGACATAGGGAGTATGGCTTGAATAAAGCTCATTATGCATGGCCTCAATTTGAGAAATAGTAATTTCTGAAAGAGGTTCAGTGGTAATGATATAACAGTCAATATCACTAGTATTTGCATTAAAACTATTATTTGCAATAGAACCACCAACATACAGCCCAATGAAACTATCTAATAGATTGGCTTGTACCTTTTGAACTAGCTCCTGCAGAAGCGCCTTGATTTCACTATCAATAGATTGAATAACAACATTACTCGGACTATCTATAGGTATTTGTTCTAAGTAGGTTACTATAAGTTGCTCTATAGCACTCACTGAGAAACTAGGGCAGTAGCGTGGGTATTCTCGCTCTAGGCCATAAGCATGTTTTTCTAATAACTCTCTATTGTATTCATACATATTCACGACAGTAAATTCATTACTGTATTTCTCTTCGCTATGAACTCCATAACCACCATCATATAGTGAACCATTAGGTAGCCGTATTAAAGTATGCCAGCATTCATCGGTATCCTTTTGCATGATAAAAACAATATGGACTTTCTCGCTAAATTTTTGGTTCCAAAGCTTAAAAAATGAATTGGCAAATACAGCGCAGGGACCTGAGTTAATTGCTGGTTCGCCGAAATTATCTCCTGGTTGTGTGACATAACCGTAGAGTTTATTTATTGCATTAGATAATTCATGTAAAACGTTTAAGGCGTTCATTAAATTCTTTATTTATGTTGATGAAACAGAGCCTTTTAAGTATTGCCCTAAATATTCAAATTAAAGATATGCTAAAATACCACACATTCAATGTAAGCTAAAAACCTGCTCGGATTAGGGCATGACAAAATAAGAGTACTTAGCATGATGATACTTGAAGCGACTCAAGAAGATACAGCCTATATAGATAACTCCATTGTAAGATTTAATCAACAAGCAGTGCCTTTTACTCAAAAAGAAACCCCTGTATTTAAAAATTACGTGATTAAAGAGGACGGGCAAATCGTTGCAGGGATTAATAGCTTTGTTTATCACTGGGGTATTTTATACATTGATGTTTTATTTGTGGATGAACGATACCGAGGAAAAAATCTAGGGGCTAGCTTACTTCAACAGGTCGAAAAAGAAGCTATTGCTATGGGCGCACATCTAAGCCACTTGGATACTTTTGATTTCCAAGCAAAGGATTTTTATTTAAAACAGGGTTATGAGGTTTTTGGTGCACTGGATGATTGCCCTAAAGGTCATCAACGATTTTATCTCAAAAAAAGCCTTACTACTCACAGTAGCATTCAAATTAGACGTTACCAGGACGAAGATGCTGAATTTCTAAGTCAGATTTATTACCATACCATCCATACGATTAATGCAAAAGATTATACAAAAGAGCAGATTGATGCCTGGGCTCCTTGGTCTTCAGTTCAAGACTATAGTGGATGGAAACAAAAGCTCGAAAAAATAGTGCCTTATGTGGCAGTAATCAATGACACTGTGGTTGGTTTTGCAGAGTTTGAATCTAATGGACATATCGATTGTTTTTACGTACACCATGATTTTCAAGGTTGTGGGGTTGGTTCAGCTTTAATGGCAGCGATTGACCAAGAGGTCAGGAGCAAAGCTTTATCACGTGTCTATGCTGAAGTGAGTATTACAGCAAAACCTTTTTTTGAGCGAAAAGGGTTTAATGTCGTCAAGCAACAAAGTGTTACTCTTCGTGGTGTGCAACTTACCAATTACATTATGGAAAAATATTATAGGTAGTTGTTCCATTATAAACATTCCACGAGAATATGATGACAGAAGAAAATCAAGGTACATGTTATGATCGTATTGCAGCTGATTTTGCAAAAATGAGGGACTCATTCTACAAAGAACAAAAGTATCTCGATTTATTGATATCCTATTTGCAACCCAATGCCCATATTCTTGATGTAGGGTGTGGTTCGGGTAATCCTATTGCATCTTATTTAATTAAAAAGGGTTTTCGAGTTACAGGAGTTGATGGCTCAAAAGAGCTGTTAACTATTGCTGCTCTCAATTGCCCAACAATGCACACTGTTTGTGGTGATGGTCGCACTGTAGTTTTAAATGAGCAATACGATGCACTACTTGAGTGGTGGTGTCTCTTTCATGTTCCAAAGCAAGACCATGAAAAAATGATAGCTCGATTTGCCAAATGGTTAAAAAAGGATGGGTTATTAGAGTTCACTTCTGGGGATGCGGAATACGAGGCTCGAAACAGCGACATGCTAAATCAGGAATTGTATTTTGCCAGTTTGAGCGTAGGTGCTTACGAAAAAGCATTGAAAGAAAATGGTTTTGAGCTGCTATTACGAGAATACGATCAAGAGCATCATCTGGTATGGATGGCGCGCAAAAAATAGAAATAGATAACAGCAGTTAACATTTATTATTTGATATTTTAATGATCGGGTCCACCTCTCTTTTTATTGCTATCTTCTATTGTTTAGTTATCTACATTAATGCTTGCATTTAGTATCGTATATCCCTCCTTATCCGAGTACTTTGAGAAAAGCGAGCGAGCAAGTTAGATTGATGGAGCTGTCTCCTAAACACCAAACGTTACTTGCATCGATGGTGTCATTGTTGTGTTAGAGCAAGCGTAAGTTGACTATACCAGGACTAGCTACTATGGTTTTTTAGGTTTGTTGGGATAGGAAGGCGGCAGGATATGCCGCCGAACTAATACAAGAGCGGACTCTACATCCATTGAAAATTAGTAATTGTACCGATTTTCAGATGAGTTACATGGCTTGAGATCGTCTTCTAACGCAAGAAAATCCTTTTTTCTGACTCTATACAGTATCCTGATGGCACCTAAGTCGTCCCGGACCCCCGGCACCCATGCCCGCGCCATCGACATCACTACGCCCGTGCCTTTAACTATAGCAAAACTCTCACCCATTTTAGAACTAATCCCGAACCAGGATTCTTTTTTATTGGTCAAATGATTTTTATATTCTTTTGACGATGTGTGTCGTTGTTCAAAATAATAAAAAGGTAGTAGCTCAAATGGCCTGTCACTACAGTATTCATCAACAACATGGGCTGGTAATAATCGTTGGGCACCACCAACACCAGTTATCCATTGATGGTTGTTGTTTCTATCAAGAAATTTTTGAAGTTCACTAATGATGGTTCCTTTAAAATCAAAATGCTTTTCTGTAGTGGTTGTCGTTTCAGGCCTATAGTCTTTCGTAACACCATGAAGTGTATAGGTCACACCGTGTTCTTTTATCATTTGATATTGTTTCCGTAATTCAGTCTTTATTCGTTCGCCATCTTCTGTTTTAGGCACACAATCCAGCATCTTCGTCCACATATGCTTATCTAAAGCCCACAGGCAATACTCAAAACCACTAATATTGGAAAACTCTCGGCCTGATAAATCCTTCACTTGTCCTCTAATAACCATTAAAGAGGGGTTATTTTCAAGCATCTTTGCTACCGCTTCATGGTTCCCACGAACAACATGATGAAGAAATTTTCTGACCTCGTATCCTTGCTTTAGGTGTTGATTAGTAGTAAAAAACGGGGAATTGGATTTGGTGGTCTTAGATAGGTTTATGAAATCTTTAGTGGTTAAAAAACTAGCGATTTCATATTTAATTTCATCGGGTAATTCATTAAACGCAAATTTATCTTCCGTGACCTTTCCAATAAGAAAATTAGAGCTGGAGCTTATAAATTGGTAAAATCGCTCATGCCAAGGCATTTGAGGAATAGCCTCCGGCTTATTTTGAGCGGCTAGCATTTGCTTGTTCGTTTTTTTCATCGTGTCATGTTTCTTGTTCATTCTAAATACTCTTTCTTTGTTGCTCCTGCACAGACCTTGCTTCAGCATGCACGTTGGTGCCAGCTAAAGTCATGTCCGCAAGGAACGGGATTCTCTAGGGTCAAAACCAATTGCACGTCATCCACCACCGATTGACACGGTTAGTGACGAGCTCTGGGTTTTGTTTAATATCGTTAGGATTGTTTAGCGCACAACGAAGCGCTTAAAGAAAAAAGGAGTCCGGAATGAGTTTATGACTTGGATAACGAGCCTTAAACACAGAATTGCTGGTTGTATTGGTAGTATTTGCAGTCTTCATCAAACAAGCGAATGTTGATTAACAATTAAATTAAAGGTATTTTACCACAAACAAAGGAACATTAAAATACATATTGATTATTATGTGGTCAATATACTCCTATCCTGCTTAATTGGACTTTGAATTAAGAGAAACCAAATAACGTCAGTTGCATCCTCTCAGAATCCCCGGGTAATTGCTTGCAATATTTTCTTCCTCTGCAATGTCGTGCTCAATGACTTCACGAAGTAAACGCTGAGGCAAGGGGAGTCGTGCGGATTTCTTTCTAGCGTAGGTGACGGTTACAGCTATAACCGCCGCCTTATCCTATGTTGGTTTATTTGAAATCAAATTTGTTTGATGGATTATTATAGTTGTTCACTAAAGTCAAAACTTCTGAATATAATGTTTCCGTTGTGTTATCTCTACCACCGAGTCCAAAAAAACAACTTCCTTTTGTTGCGCTTGTTTTTGTTGCAAGTTCCTTTTGTATTTGCGTGAGTAATTCGCCGCATTCTTTTTGCGCCATTTGCATCTGATTGTCGTCATTAAAATCTATTTTCTTACTATTGGTTCGAAGCCAATTTGATCAGGGTTAATTATTAATAAAATCAGTAAATTGCGATGTAACAAATCAGCCAATTACTGCCTGAAACAACTAGGGTTATACTACACTTTGTTACAAATCTGCTACATGTGAATTTGTTCAAAAAAAGTATAAGCCCAAAAACACTATAAAGACATCTGAATAAAAATATACTATAATGCGTTAAATATGAAATCACTGTTGCCAATTAATCACAATATGCTGCTTATATTTAAAGAAGTTTATTCATTGTATTTTAAACTCAGCAGATACCCAAGCCACAAAATCATTGAAGTTAGCCTTTGTTCCTAAGTTAGGCTCTTATTCCACTTAATAAAGTTTTGTGAATTTAGACTATGAACTCTATTGGTCTAAGAGCATTCAATTTTATTCATTTATTTTGATAAAGCGGTTCCCGTTTAATACATACCGCTCTATTGATTTGTTAAGGAATTGCTTCAATGAATCCAGCACCAATTAAAAAAACAACTCTTACAAAAAAAGATATTATCTCGAAATTTGTTGAGCTTCATAGCCTTGTTGACAACGATGAGCTCGACAAAATTAAAGAAATTGTTCAGCAAGCCATTCATTACAAGAATACATCGCCTGATTTCTGGAGCTGGTCAACTGAAAAAGCTTTGCTTCAGGCTTTTGAACTGGCTATCAGTCTGGACCGCATTGAAACAGTTGAGTTTTTTTTAAAGGCAGGGGTGCGTCCTTCAGGGATAGACATAGCAATAATGCGCAAATCCTTACCAATGGTAAAGCTCTTAGTTCAATACGGTTGTGAAATAAGAGAAGAGAGCGGTCAATACTACGATTCAAGTTTGATAGGTGATAATACCGCTATCGAATGTGCCCTGAAGACATTAGGTTCTGGGGATATAGTTCAGTACTTGCTTAGCGAAGGTGCAAGTGCAAAAGGGTGTGTTCACACAAAACCAAAAAAACCAGCAGAAAGTTTCTTAGCTTATGCAGCTAAAAAAGGAGATGATGCCACCCTTGAACAGTTAATCCGTCGCCTTGAGTATTGGTGTGATATATTAATAATCCCTTCAAATAAATTCTGGAATAAGTTTTCTTTTATTGCAGGAAAATTAAAGGGCAGGGATGCCATTATTCTCATAGAGGGTAAACAGGAGATTTTCTTTGCGGATTGGTCTGAGCGGAGTTTAGAGAAAATTGTACATAAACCCAAATACGACTTGTACCTACAGATCTTATTTTCAGATTCTCCCCTTAAATTAGCATCCAAAAGACAGCTTAAATGGATCACAAAAGAAACGGGCATACGAAACGACGACTTAGAATTGGCACTGCAATTAGCAATCAGTGGCGCACACCGTAAATACATTAAAAGAATTGAGCCGATCAAAAAAACCGTTTCTGATTATTATAAAGATAAAAGCAAGTTACAAAATCAATACCCCATTTCTAATGATAAAAAGGAGCAATCAGACAGGGACGATAAAATAGATAAGGAATTAAGTAGAACTTACAACGTAGAAAATATAAAACTATTGGAAAAAAAAATCCAAGAAGCAGGTGCTAAATATAGAAAAATCATTGGGTGTTTAATGGATTACGTGATTGGATGCGATTTTCCTCCCGAATTTTTATCTTTTTTTACCTCGTTGGATGATGTTTCAGGAATTAATTTTATAGGTGTTTCCATTCATGGCATACCCATAACTCGTGAAATGTTAAAAGAAGCCGGGATCTCTGGCTATGAAAAAGCTTTAGTTACAATTCAGGATTGGCAGAATCTGAGCGAAAATTCGTCACCAAGGCTAACCGAATTAAAAAGAAGAGTTTTTGACCATCCATACTATTATGAACCAGGCGATAATACCGACATCGATAAAAATTTTAATTTTGTACCGCTTTATATAGCTGCCCAAATTGGGGATATTAACACGGTCAAATTTAGGCTAACTCAAGGCGTAAATCCAAATGAATCCATTTTAGATCAAGCACAACCGATTGAATATGCTGTAGTTAATGCGCATGAAAGCATTGTCAGAGAATTAATTAACCATCCTGATTTTAATGAAGAAAAATTCAAAACAGCCATAGAACTTGCGAAAAAGCATGGACATAAAACTATAGAAGATCTATTAAAAACATCGCGCAATAAATCAGGTGATATTAATAGCTTTGATGTTGCTGGAAATACAGAGTTGCACTATGCCATCGAGTCAGGAGATATCGATGAAGTTAGGCGACTTATAGATATGGGGGCTGATGTCAATTTAAGAGGTAAACTGGGTTATCCATTGTATATATGTGTAGGAAAATCAAGGTTTATCTCAGAAATTGGTTATTATCTAAAGAATGAATTGCCTCCCGAATTTAGCTTAATACAAACAGAGATTTTAAGGTTGCTTTTGGAAAAGGGAGCGAACCCTAACATCGATGCGAACAATTCTCTTCTGAGATATGCTGAGTCGCTTGAAATAATCAAGATTCTTCTACCTATTTGCAAAAAGAATGATATAACAGGATATGATCCTTGGGAAAAGAAGGAAGAACGTTTCCCATGGTATTATACTATGTTGTTTAACACATTCGAATCACCAGAATGGCCTGGCATTTTAAAACTATTGATAGAAGAGAAAGTGGATTTAAATGTTATTTCCTCTTCAGGTAAGAGCTTACTTCATCTTGTAGCAGAAACATTTCCTTCAGTTAACCAAGTTTATCACAGCATGGAACAAACAATGCGAACTATTTTGGGAGTTGAAGACAGAGCGCTAAGTCGATTGGAGAAATCGTATTCTTTGCGCATGATGGCAAATAAAATAGCTTTTTTGAAACCATTAAAGCAGTTGGAATTCTTACTTAACCATGGTGTTAACCCTAGTTTAAAAAATACAAAGGAATTAGAGCCGGTACCACATTATATCCTCAGGAAATGTGATTTAAGTCATATCGTCAACGGTTATGCGCAAATTTTTGATCTATTTATATCCAAAGGATTTGGCATTAATGAGCAAGACTCAAATGGTTATACCCTCTTACATATAGCTAGTATGCGGGGAGACTTAGATGCAATTAAGTATTTAATGGCCCGTAAGGCCGATGTTAATATTCCTGATAGATGGGGAAGGACTCCAATTTATTACGCGGCAACTGGATCTCCGTCAAGGTATCATCCTAAAGCAAACCCATTAACGACGGAATATTTGGTACATTACTGCCAAGCTAAAGTTAATGTTTTAGATAACGAAGGCCTAACCCCTCTTCAGTTTTCTATAGAGAAATACTATGAATATGGTTACCCTAATTTGTCGTATAAAGATACCGATAAACAGGAATTGCGTGACTCTTTTCTTAAAGCACAAGATGCTCTATGGAATGAGGAATACCGCCGCTCTTGTCTTCTAGAGAATGCAGTCGGGAATAATTTGACTGTTCATGCTGCTTCGAATGAATATACCTCTAAAATGAAATCCTATCTCTCAAAGTTCAAAACGACAATACCCATAGAAATATTGTTGTCGAATACATCACTCTCCAAAAAAGATCGAAAGTTGTTTGAACTCTACCGGGATAGAATCAGTGGCCAATTTATGAATATTCCTGTAGAACTAAACGGGCGAATTTACGATCTAACTACGCTAACAGCTAGTCATAATAATGATCCCATTACAGGGAAACCATTTGGACTTAGTGACATCCAACCAGCGGAAGAAGTAGCCAATGAGATCCTTGAGCTTCTAAAATTCTTCGAAATTACTCCTAATCAGCCTCAGCAAGAGATGCAATCTCCTTCAAATGTCGAATTGGTTGTAACAAAACATGTTAAAATAGAAAACGAAAAGTCTTCAGAAAACAGCATGCACTCGCTACCAAAAGCAAATGAATTGCCAGAGCAATTGTTGACCAACATAAGGCAACTTGGATTTGAAGGCTACAATGAAGTTGAAGGTGATGGTAATTGTCTATTTTACGCCATTATTGATCAATGCCAGCAAAGAAATATTCCATTTGGTCACTTGATTAATAGCACAACCGATAAAACAGCCATGACCTTAGAACTTCGTCTGAAAATTAAGGAGTACATCACTCAACACAGTGATGAATATAAAGATTTTTTCCCTATTGATCAGTATCAATCTTTGACCGATTTTATAAACAAAGTGGTCATTCAAAAGAACTATGCGGGGCATATGGAAATTACTATCTTAGCCCAATTATTAGTTGCCGATATTGTCATCATCAGACAAGATGGAGTGCTTACGTCAATTGGAAATGGAAATTCGACTCAGACCCTTTATTTAGGATTAGTTGATCACGGCAGCATGAGCGCATTGAATCATTATTATTCAATTATTGGTAAACCCAATCAACCTCCTTTAATTGAAAATAAAATAATTAGCTCTCAAACTATTCAAGATCATGAGGATAAAGTGATGAGTACTTCTGAATCTGGTGCAGGTTTGGGGGCAAATAATTTACAAGGGTTACATGGTTCAGTGATGAAGGGCAACCCACACAGTATGTTTGCTCATCCAACATCTGATCATGAAAAAACTCAAGAGCTGAGGACTGGTAAGTTCATTTAAACCCTACAATTAAATGGCGCGTTCGGAGGGACTCGAAGCCCAGACACTTTGGTTCGAAGCCTTATGCTCTGGTTTTAAATTCTTTATAAATCAATACCTTGTGAAGCGTCAAATTCAACAACTACTGCCTAAAACTGCCTACTACAGCGTAGTTCCGCCACAGTTGAGACACGTTTTGGTCACAGAAGAATCTTAATTCTTTTGTTTAAAATTAAACTTAATATGTGCTATTCCAGCATCAGGAAATAAGGATTTTTTCTTAAGTTATAGATGTCTATTAAAATCCATAGATTGATGCAACACTCGAATAACAGAAATGCCATAATCGGTAGTTTTGAAAAAAATAATGTGAGAGCCAACATTAAATGCGTGTAATTCTGGACGAATATAATCACATTTTCGAGCAATTACGGGATCATCTGCAAGGCGCTGAAAACTTAAATCTATGGTTAAAATATAATCCTCTGTTTGTTTGATACCAAACTCATTTGTGCTATATAAATAGATGGACTCAAGATCTTCTACCGCTTTTGGGTAAAGACGATATGTTTTATTTGACATGGGATTTTTTCTTCATTTTCTTAAGAAAATCATGTGCATCCCATGTTTCAGGCTTCCCGCTAGCTTCTCCTTCATCTATAAGGTGACGCAATTGCTCTAGTTTTGATTCAGCTTGTTTTTCACGAAGTAAACGCAATGACTCTCTTAATACTTCGCTATTACTTCTATAATCCCCTGAGCGCACAAGTGATTCCACGTAATTACGAAGTTCATTACCCAAATCAACAGTCATTGTACGGGTCATATTTGCCTCTATGTTGTAAGAATAAATCTTACATATATTATATAAGACATTGTCTTACATTTCAAACCATGTAATTAGTATGCGTCGGATACTAAGATCCTTATTTCTTATGATTTTTAATGGTCTTTGGTTTCTCCTAAAGGGGGCACTGAAGATTAATTTTGAGATATTTCATTTGTTTTATTAGTGGCTAAAAAAATATTCTGCCCCTCTTAATTTGTGTCCTTTGTTCGCCAGCCTTGATAAGTTTTGTTTAAACAAACCAACAGCACCTAAAAGCAAACCTTTGCTCTTTTATTACTACCCCAATTTTCTAATTTATTGCTATTGGTTCCCTCATTAAATGACTCTGTTTTTTCACTTGTTTCCATAATTGGGTGTGGATTTCGTTGTTCTTTATATTCTTGCCAGCCTTGATAAGGTTTTTTAAACAAAACAACACCAACTGTATCTTTAAAAGTAAACCCATTACTTTCTATCTTCCCACCTCGAATTTCTAGTTTTTTGCTATTGGTTACTTCATTAAATGCTTTGCCTTCCGTTTTCGCTTTTTGGTACTGCAAAATATGCTCGCTGGTTATAATATGGTTGTTCGTATTGTAGGCCTTGGCCAACCTTTCTAAAGTAGACATTATGTCTCGTTCATTGACATCTAGGGCTATCAATTTATCATATCCATAATTGCTTATCATTTTATAACCTAAGGCATTTTCAATTTGATTTAATTTAAAAGCAGATTTGCAAAATTTTTCAGTGACGCATTGTGCCAGATAGGGATAATCTTTGCGGGCAATTGACATTAAGTAGGAATGAAAATAAAAAGGGTCCATCCCATAAATATACTGCGAATTATGTTCCATATTATCGGTAATAATGGCTGGTGTTTTACGCAAAATTAAAGGATGTTGCAGATTCATTTTTGCGTTATCACCCACTGCAACAGTATCGATTACACTATCCCATAAAGGAAGGTCATTTTGGGTTTTAACTTTTGCGAGTATATTTTTTAATTCGACAACGCTTACCCACCCCCCTATATCAAGAAGGCCTAGCTCAACAGCTATCATGATTAAATTGAGCTGTAGACGATGTGTTTCTTTGCCATGGAAAAATAAAGGGGATAATATATTTTCATCGCTCCATAATTGGTTTTTTTCTAAAACCTGATCGGCTTCTTTCTTATCGACAAACCCTACAAAAGTAGGGACCGGTCTTTGAGAGAGATTTACGTCGAAATTGAAACCATGTTTTTGCTCCCGATAAAGCAAGACCTTGCTTAGAAGATTATTGGTTTTATTCGAAATTAATTCTTCATTAGGAACCGGCCACAGAAGATTCATAAAGCGACAAAATTGAATTGATTGATTTAGCTTTAGCTGTTTGTCCGCTGTTCTAGTTGAATTTTCAAAGTTCCATAAAAATTTGACCTCTTGCTCTAATACAGTCAGTGCTTGAGTTATGAGTGAGGGGTTTGATAAAAATACAGATATATTGGCCAATACAGGGGCATGCCGATGGGCATCCTTAGGTAATCTTGATTGGTAATAGAAAAGATATTCATCATAAATCTTTTTATTGATGTTACCGCCGGTGATGTTTACCAATTTATAATTACATTTTTTAATAAATCACAAGGGTCGATAATAATCCAATGTGCAAATTAAATCAACAAAAGAGCCTGTCTTCGGAATAGACCCCATTTAAATGGCGCGCTCGGAGGGACTCGAACCCCCGACACCTTGGTTCGAAGCCAAGTACTCTATCCAGCTGAGCTACGAGCGCTTTGGGTCGTGTAATCGTTCAATCTAGTCATTAATAGGGGAAGGTGACTAGAATGGTGGGCCGTATAGGATTCGAACCTATGACACAGAGGTTAAAAGCCTCCTGCTCTACCACCTGAGCTAACGGCCCTTTACGGGTACATCAAAGTTTATAAGACAGTGTTGCTTAATAAACGATGGTATGGGTTTACTATTTAAATTCTGGTGGGCCGTATAGGATTCGAACCTATGACACAGAGGTTAAAAGCCTCCTGCTCTACCACCTGAGCTAACGGCCCTAAAGAGGCTGAAATCATACAGGAATAATGTAGAAATTCAAGTGTTTTGGGGATATTTTTAATTGAAAAAAGGTGATTGAAGTATGGTGATGGATCCCAGAGAGGTTCGTCCCTGTACTTTCTTATTGGAGTAGCGTCTTGGTTGGAGTTGGGTAAATCCGAGCCGCGACCGTAAGGGAGTGGATAATGCTAGTTAATCAAAGTTGTATATCTATCAAGCCTGTGTGAGTTGTTGAAGTCATTTGACTCTCTGTAGCAAGAAGAGTTAACCCCATAGATTGTATTAGCTCTATAAGCTCAACTTTATTCACAATTTTTGTAAAAATAAGCAGGGTATCAGTCCCTAGCGCTCCACAGCCTTTTATGGCTAAAACATGAGGGTTTTTCTTTAATTCTTCAATGAGTGATAGGCTATTTGGATGGACAAGACGCAAATCTTGGAGCTCATTATGGTAATGATTTACCGATTGAATTAACAACAGGTCATCAACTTGTTCAAAGGCATGTTTTGTCTGATCCACGATAAAAGATAACTGCTGTATGGATGATGGCAAAGCAGTCATTTTTAAATGTTCATGTGTGGCTAATTTAATACCAGTGTGAACGATTAAGAAGGATAAATTGCTAAATATCCAGGGAAATGATGTGATGGATTTTCGTTTCTTATTGATGAATACGCAAGCTCTCTGAGATTGAGCAATAACGTCATAGCCACTGGGGCGTAAACCTTCACCAGACCAGCTAGCTTGGTAGTAATCGGCTAATAAATCATTCAAGTTTGGCTGCAACGTATTATGTGCACAAGCTGCTAAATAGCATGCTAGAAATTGGGCACTCGATGCACCTAATCCACCCAAACCATGATATGGGTCATGCCATTCCAAATTTTCCATTTTCAAAAGCTTTTGCTGCCAGAATTTTCCAGCAGGGGAGTGAGGATGAATATCGTAATGGGGTTCATCTCTGTTTATTGAGAGCTCAAAAAATGGCTTGGTTGTTAAAATAATGGCAGACTCCTCAGCAATTGCTGAATACTCACCCACTAAAAACGTTTTTGCTGGTATTTGCCACTTCATACAGCAATAGGAGCTTGTCTAATTTGAGCCAAGAGATCATAGGCATTATTGAGACTGACACGTTTATTCAGATGCAACCATTCCTGAAGCTTTTCTTTAAGCACAGGGATTTCTTTTTCGTTGGCACCAGCAACCAATAATAAATTATCAATATGTAGTTTCATATGACCTTGGATAATGCCATCAGTGCACAATGCCTTGAGTGCCCCAAGATTTTGTACAAGTCCAACGGCTGCAATAACCTGAGAAAGTTGGTTTGCTGAGGTGATGTTCATCATTTTGAGACACATTTTAGCAGTAGGGTGTAAAGAGGTTACTCCACCTACTGTGCCTACAATAATTGGAGCTGTTAGTTCTCCAGTTAATACCTCATTTTCATATCGCCACTGACTAATTGCTTGATATTGCCCAAAACGAGTTGCATAGGCATGAATTCCTGCTTCTACTGCCCGCCAATCATTGCCAGTCGCGATCAAGACAGGATCTATGCCATTCATTACGCCTTTGTTGTGCGTAGCTGCTCTGTAAGGGTCCATCTCAGCAAATAGAGAGGCTTCTTGAATTTTCTGTCCAAGTATCGGGTCAATGTTTTTAATTTTAACTTGAGCTGTAGTTAATTTAAGATCATTTAAATTGGAAAGAATACACATAGTCACTTCTTCACCAGTTATTCTTTCTATCGGTTCTTTTAAATACTCGAGGACTTGGTTAATGATGTTAGCTCCCATGGCATCACAACTATTCATCATCAGATGAATCACACCCATGTCCCCACCATCAGTTCTTGCTAAATGTCGTAACTGCAGATCGGTAACACCACCTCCACGTTTTACCATATTGTTAGCAACATCTTCATTCGCAATTTCTATGAAATAGTGGCGATTTGCTTCAAAAAGTTGGGAAAACTTTCGAAAATCTTTGATTTTCGCCAATTGAATTTGTCCAAGAATGCATTCCCCATTAACCCATGCAGAAATTTCTCCATGTTGTCTTATCCATTTCGCAGATTTAGACAATGCAGCAATGATGGAGGTTTCTTCAACCGCAAGGGGGATTACATAATCTTGCCCGTTAATTTTGAAATTGGTAGCAACACCGAGAGGTAACTGAAAATACCCAATTACGTTTTCAATCAATTTGTCTGCTAGGTTTAAGTCTTTAATTCCGCCATGTTTTAGAAAACTGATGTCCTCGGCAGTGATTGCACCTAAAGCCAATAGGCGTTTAAATCGTTCTTCTCTAGATAATTTGGAGAATCCGCGAAACAATTCATCAGCATCAGGAATCATAGACATGCCTTCTCCTTTAGATCATCTAATACAAGACTTCCAGTACAAAACATAGCTGTTTTTAATTCGTATTCAATAGTGCTCATCTTAGTTAGCACCATCTCGGTGGACTCTAGAGCAGCCTCAAGCATTGGTTTAGCAAAACCTACAGTGCTAGCGCCTAAAGCGAATAATTTTGCTGCATCTAGGCCATTTCGTACACCACCCGAACCCCATATTTCAAAGCTAGGATGTATACTGCTTGCGTTACATACGCTTTGAACTGTATCAATACCCCAATTTTGGAAGGTTTTTGCAGCCTGGTGGCGGCTTGTGTCATGAACAGCTCGATGTCCCTCAATCCGCCCCCAATGAGTTCCGCCTAGACCACTCACATCAACAGCAGCTACGCCAATTTGGTTTAGTCGGATTAGAGTATTTGTTGAAAATCCACAGCCAGTTTCTTTGATAATAACAGGAATAGAAATACTCTTGACTAGATGTTCCAAAGCACTCCAGCAGCCTTTGAAATCGGTAGTGCCTTCTGGTTGAATGCATTCCTGGAGTGGATTGCAATGAATAATCAATGCTTCAGCTTGTAGAGTATCAATTAGTCTTTGAATATCGGCGATAGGAGTACCAATCAATTGAGCGATTCCTAAATTTCCAAATAGGCTAACCTCAGGAAATTCTTTTCGTAATGGTTCCCACTCAAAAGCAGCTTCTTTATCGGTAAGTTCTCTGCGTTGTGAGCCAACGCCCATAGCCCATTTTTTTTGATGGCATGCTTCAATGAGTCGATAATTGATCGATTGGGCATTTGCATGTCCTGCTGTCATCGAGCTTACGAGAAAAGGAGTAGCTCTTGGTTTGTTAAACCGAAGACTATGGATACTTATGTCACTAAAATTAAAATCCGGCAAAGCGTCATGAATTAGAGAAATTTGATCGAACGGATTCAATTCACTGCATTGATTAGTAGGCATCAAAGCCAATTCAATGTGATCGCGTTTGCGTTGTTCAAATTGACTAAAATCGTGTTGCATGTGTGATAGCGTATGTGTTAGGAAATGGAATTGATCTTAACATAAACTCTAAGAATACACTATCAGGTACGGTTGATGCTGTATGGGGTATAGAAATCATGGGGACAGTCCTCCGTGGAGTCCGTCCCCTATAATTAAGCACGAAGTAACTACCATCGATAATAATAAGTCCTGTAATAATAAGGACGATAGTAATAAGGTCGATAATAGTAAGGGTTGTAATAGTTTCTGTAATAATAGGGCCTGTAATAATATCCCCTGTAATAAGGGCGGTAGTAAGAAGGGCCTATATAGATGTAAGCAGTCTGGATTCCTCTATCAGAATAAGTAATTGGGGTAATGTCTCGGTTAAAGGATTTTGCATAAAGTGACTCACTAATAAACAGTGAGCAAGCCAGTAATAAACAAGAAATGACTAATTTAGTTAAATGATTCCTAATGGTGAAAGCGTCCATTTTTAACTCCAGAAAACATTTATCTATTTAAGTATAGACCATAATCGGGTCGATTCTTTGGGTTTAACGTGATTATTCTATGATTTGGCTCAGGCGATTAATGATTAAAAAAGTGCCCTAGGCGTTTTGCTGCGGCTCTTTCCTCCAGCCGTTCGGCATCACTTAATTGTGGTGAGGGTTTAAACAAGCTTTTAAGGCCAGGAGAACTCATGTTATTTTGAAGAACCATACTTGGTTGTACGACGGTATTAGGAACCTGAAATTGCAATTGTTTTTTATTTTCCAATTGCTGATAAAGACCAGAGCTAAGAACTAGGCCATGTTGCAAAGCTTTCTCAAATCTAGAAACTGGACCCTGAAGTGCAGCAATATGATCAAGAATAACACCCTGATGAGGAGCTCCAGGAATGTTTTCAAGCACCAATTGAAGTTCTGCCATCTTTGTTGCGAATGTTTGTTGATGAGAGAGTGCTTTATGAATAACATTCAACATTTTTTCATTTTTTGTGTTAATCAATAAAGGCTTAGCTCCTAAGGTACTTTTATTCTGAAGGGCTAAAATGCGCAAGAGGGAATCCACTATGTGATTGAGTCGGGATAAAATTTGTTTTAACTCATCAGTCCCTAGTGCATGGGACAAGCGCTCAACATTCATCTCATAGGAATGTTGTGATTCAATACCCAGAAGCTGCAATAAGTAATTTTGGAGTTTTCCGAGCTGAATTAAAACGTTCTGGGTGTCTAATCGATATTGCAAAACCAGAGCTAATGTTTTTAAGGAGGTTTCATCTCCTCCAGAAAAATCGCTACTGTCTTCCACTTCTTGGGAAAATAATTCTAGGTATTGATTAGAGCGAGTTAACTCTTCATCAGCCTGTTTTATTTTGCTTTTCAATGCCACTATTTGTTCGTTCATTGGATAACCTGATCATATTAAAAGTGGTTTCTCTCATTAAATGATACCATGAAATAGTAGTTTTTGCGGTACTGGTGTATTTTGTATTATCCTAAGAAAATTCAATAAAAATAAGTCATTATGGAACAAACAAGCGCCCAAATTATTTTCGAAAAAGAATTGGACCTATTTCGATGCATAGGCACTTGGTCTGTGTTGGCACTTGATGGGTTAACTAAGCAATTCACAGATAGCGTGCTTCCTGACTCGAAAAAATTAACAATTGATGGCGGTAATATCGCTGCCCTTGATAGCGCAGGCGCTTTAGCGTTAAAAAAGTGCATTGATACTCTGCAAAAACACAACAATCAAATAGAGTTGATCAATTTCTCTGATAATCACCAAAAGATGTTGAGTCTCATTGAGTCCAAAAAAGACGTCTTGTCTTACCAATTACCTGAGGTAAAACCAGAGGGCTTTCTATACCAAGTCGGTAAAGAATCTGAAAATAAACTCCATCAAGTCGATGGATTGATCATTTTAATCGGTGATCTGGCAACGAGGGTTTTTGAAGCATTCGTCTACTGGAGGCGGTTTCATTTGCCCAGCATTATGTCAAATATTGATTCTGCTGGATTGAAAGCTTTACCCATTGTTGGTTTATTGGCTTTTTTAATCGGGGTGGTTTTGGCTTATCAAATGGGCTTGCAGCTAGAAACTTATGGAGCAAATATTTTTATAGCCTACTTGTCTGGGATGGCCATATTTCGTGAGTTTGGTCCGTTAATTACAGCGATTATTGTAGCCGGGCGTACTAGTTCAGCATTCACGGCGCAAATTGGTAGTATGAAGGTTAACGAAGAAGTAGATGCTTTGATGACGATGGGGTTATCGCCAACGGAGTTATTGGTTTTACCTAAAGTTATAGGCCTGCTTCTGGTGTTTCCTCTGCTTATTTTTTGGGCGGATTTATTCAGTGTGTTAGGTGCCATGATTATGTCTAAGCATATGCTAGGCATTAGCTTTGAGGATTTTCTAAGTCGATTAAAAGAATCAGTGGGTTTATCGCAAATGATGTTGGGATTATACAAAGCCCCAGCCTTTTCAATTCTTATTGCATTAGTTGGCTGTTTTCAAGGATTTAGAGTGGAGGCAAGTGCAGATAGTATTGGTAGCCAAACGACTAAAAGTGTCGTGCAGGCTTTGTTTTTAATTATTATTGCTGATGCTGCATTCTCAGTTGTATACAGCTGGTTGGAGCTTTAATGAGTACTCCCGTCATTGAAATACAAGGACTGAAAAATAATCTGGGTGGACAGTGGGTTCATACGGACGTCAATTTAACCGTTGAAAAGGGAGAGGTTTTAGCCATTATAGGTGGATCAGGAAGCGGAAAAACCACTATTCTAAGAAGCTTATTAATGCTGTTGAAACCAACAGCCGGTAGTATTAAAGTATTTGGTGAGGAAATCTATAAACTAAGCCCTGAGGAGACGTTAAAACTTCGCAGGCGTTGGGGTATGCTATTTCAACATAGTGCATTGTTTTCAGCAATGACTGTTTTGGAAAATGTAATGTTTCCAATGAAGGAATTTACTAAGCTGGAGCCTCAATTTATGCAAGAGCTTGCTCTCCTTAAAGTGTCTTTAGTTGGTCTTCCTAAGGAAGCTGCAGTAAAATTTCCCTCTGAATTAAGTGGTGGAATGCAAAGAAGAGCCGCTGCTGCAAGGGCAATTGCCATGGATCCAGAGTTGCTGTTTCTTGATGAGCCAACAACCGGCTTGGATCCAAGAGGAGCAAGATTGTTTGATGATCTAGTGGTGTTTTTAAAAGAAGCATTAAATTTGACGGTTGTAATGATTAGTCACGATATTGAGTCATTAAAACGCACAACGGATAGAGTTGCATTTGTAGGTGAGGGCAAAATTTTAAGTGTTGCACCTATAAAAGAGTTAATGAAGAACAAACACCCATTGATCGCAGAATATTTTAGTAAATTGACATAGAGAAAGGACGAGTTACTTGGAATCTAAAACCAACTACACCATAGTAGGACTGATAGTTCTGATTTTAACAGCAGGGCTTTTATCCGCCGGGTTATGGCTTTCTGTTGGGCTCAACAAGAAGGAATATGTATTCTATACGGTGTATCTCAGGGAGTCTGCTGCGGGCTTGAGCGTTGAATCACCCGTTAAATACAATGGAGTACAGGTTGGGTATGTTAAAGCAATAAAGCTCAATAAGTTTGATCCTAGGCAAGTTGAAATTACTCTAAGTATTGAGAAGGGTACTCCAATTACTACAAGCACATCGGCAACTCTAATTTCTCAAGGTATTACAGGAGTTACCTATGTAGGCTTATCTGCAGGCTCTTCTGATTTAACTCCGCTGCAAAAAATGCCAGGAGAGCCCTATGCAGTTATTCCAGCTAAGCCTTCTTTATTGAATCAATTGGACATGATATTAAAAGAAGTTTCGGAGAACGTTAGTAAAGTGAGTACTCAAGCACAACGAATATTTAACGAAGAAAATGCCGCCAATCTAAAAAAATCAATTGCAAATATCGAACAGATTACTGAAGCATTTGCAAATAATACAAAATCTATAGACAGTAGTTTGAAAAATATTGATGTCTTCATGGTGAACTTGTCTAAAGTCAGTAAAGATTTTCCTGAAGTGGTTAAAGATTTTAAAACAGGTGTGAAAAAATTTGAGTCTTTAGCGGATAGTATGAGTACAGCAGGAAAGAGTGTTACGAAAACGATGGATTCTGGTAAAACAGCAATGGATAAACTATCCCAGCAAACAATACCTCCAGCTGTTACATTGTTGCAGCGCTTAAATTTAATCGCTGCAAATTTAGAAAAGGTCAGTGATGAAATGAGACAAAACCCATCCGTTGTTATTCGTGGTACTAAACCTCCCAAACCTGGCCCAGGGGAATAATCATGCGTTTGCTAACTCGTTGTATTTTAGTATCACTCCTCATTGCACTTTGCGCTTGTTCTCCAGTGAATCTGCCGGAATCGAATGATTATCAATTAACGGCATTTAGCGCTAAACAATACACCAATAAAGCAAGAGGTTTCACCCTACAGGTGTCTGCGCCTGATGCCGTGGCTGGTTATCAAACCGAGCAGATGATGTATATGAAAAAACCTTTTAAGTTAGAGGCTTTTGCTAAAAATGAGTGGACAGCTCCACCCGCAGACATGCTATTTCCCTTATTAGTACAAAGTTTGCAAAAAACCGGCTATTTCTACGCAGTCACATCCAGCCCATACAGCGAAAAGGCCAACTATCGATTAGATACTCAATTGTTGTCCCTTAAACAAAACTTCACCAAAAAACCGAGTGTGTTAGAGTTTTCTGCCAAGGTAGTGTTAAGCAACGTCGAAAGTAATCGCATTGTCGGTTCACAAATGGTTTCCTTGGAAATCCCATGTCCAACCGATACCCCTTATGGAGGTGTAGTTGCAGCTAACCAGGCTTCTTATCAGTTTACTGCAACCGTTGCACAATTTGTCGTTACTCATTTAAAACCTCATTAGGAATAGCCAAGAAATAAAAAGAATTGTACAATGGCACTCCAAGATTAACATGAGTTATTTCTAATAATAAGAAACAAAGGAGATTGAGTAATGAAAGCCGGATCGTTTTATAAACTAGGGCTACTCGCGGCAAGCATGGTTTTTGTTGTTGCATGTTCTAAGACACCTGGCAGTGCTGATGGTAATGGCGCTGGAATGGGCGATGGTGATGCCTCTGCACAAGGTTTAGGTCAAATGACCCATTTTGCAGGTCAGGAACCGGGTGAGTCGTATACTACTCAAGCTCCTCATAATCAGTTGTATTTGTTCTCCTACGATGACAGTACTTTAGCCTCTAAGTATTTGCCTTCAGTCAATGCACAAGCTGAATACTTAAAGACTCATCCAGGTGCCAGAGTTCTTGTTGCAGGACATACTGATGAACGTGGAAGTAGAGAGTACAACGTAGCTCTTGGTGAGCGTCGTGCAAACACTGTAGCTGATATTTTGCGTATGGCTGGTGTTAGCAGACAACAAGTTAGGGTAGTTAGTTATGGTAAAGAACGACCAGCTAACTATGGACATGATGAAGCATCCCACGCTCAAAATCGACGTGTGGAATTTACTTATGAGGCAACAAGATGATTAATTGCAGAAGATCCATTATCGCTGCTTGTTTAATTTACATGCTACCCTTTGTAGCATGGTCTGAAGCACCTGTAGTAGATGATAGTGAGAATTTTGCAATGTTAGGTTCACAACAGGGTGCAGAAGCCCCTGTTGTGAACCCAAAATACGATGATCCTCAGATAGAAAACGCGGAGCTGGATTCACCTCAAGGTGATAGCTACGCGATGGATACAGCAGAGCCATACGATGGCCCAGCCTTGGTGAAAGAAGATCAAGGTTCAAGTACTGTTAATGATAGTGCTAAATTAATAGATAAAATACAAAGTTTACAAAAAGAAGTTCAAGAGTTACGTGGTCAACTCGAGGTACAGGCTCACGATTTAAAATTATTACAACAGCAGCAAGTTGCTTTTTATAAAGATTTAGATGCACGAATTTCTGGTAGCTCAACCAGTTCGGCCAAATCAGCACCGATTAAAACCACACCTGAAACATCATTATCTACCAGCTCAACGTCTACTCCAAGTAAGCCAGTGCAACTGAGCCAACCAAAACCAACGCAACCTGTTACAACTCCCGTCGTTGTCCCGACAACAACCAGTAGAGCTAACCCTGCTGACGAACAAATTAGCTATTTAGCCGCTTATGAGTTGGTAAAAAACAAACGCTTTGACGATGCTACTGTTGCAATGCAAGCTTTTGTGCAAAAATATCCCAAAGGTGGCTACACGGCAAATGCAGAGTATTGGTTAGGAGAGTTGTATTTGGTTAAACGTGATTACCAAAAATCGATTGAGCATTTCGACATAGTCTTACAACAATTTCCCTCTTCCAGCAAATCTGCTGCTAGTTTACTAAAATCAGCTTATGCTTATGCTGCTAAGGGAGACAAGCAAGAAGCGAAAAGTCGTTTTGAACAAGTTGTAAAAAATTACCCTGACACTCCAACGGCTAAATTAGCTAGTGCGAAATTGCAATCCATTAATACTCTATGAGCCGGTTTAGTCATCAATTAAGAATTACGGAAATATTTCATTCATTACAGGGAGAGTCAATAACAGTAGGATTACCTACTGTTTTTATCCGTTTGACGGGTTGCCCTCTGCGTTGTCAATACTGCGATACTGCGTATGCATTTACGGGTGGCGAAATCAAAACGATCGATGAAATAGTATCTACAGTGGACTCCTACAACTGCCAATACGTTTGTGTCACTGGAGGGGAGCCACTTGCACAGCCTGCCTGTATTAACCTACTGCAACAATTGTGTGATAAAGGTTACTCTGTTTCTTTGGAAACAAGCGGTGCTAGGGACATTTCTCAGGTTGATCGACGGGTTATGGTGGTGATGGATCTTAAAACTCCAGACTCATTGGAGCTTGACAAAAATTTATTTGCAAATTTAGATTATCTTAAATCGAGTGATCAAATAAAATTTGTTTTGTGTAGTCGGCAAGACTACGAGTGGGCTTGTAGGATAATGCAAGAACATCGTTTATCGGAACGAGTACAATTATTGTTTTCACCGAGTTGGAATCAATTAAATCCAACAGAACTAGCAAATTGGATTGTTGAAGACAAACTTTCTGTTCGTTTCCAAATTCAGTTGCATAAAATTTTATGGAATGACGCACCTGGTCATTGAGCTCAAGGAGAATGATAATGCATTGGTTTGCACAGGCCCCATCTAATATTGCGTTGATAAAGTACATGGGCAAAAAAGATGAGAACAGCAACGTTCCAGATAACTCTTCTTTGTCATATACCTTAAATCATTTATTAAGTTCAGTGAAACTAGAGTTAGTTCCTGGTAGAAAAGACCTATGGGAGCCATTAAGTATTCCCGGAGCCCCTGAGTTCAGTTTATCGATCGAAGGGCAAAGACGGTATATTGAGCATTTAAATCGAGCCAAAGATTTTTTTGGCTACACGGGAGGGTTTTTAATTCAATCCAGCAATAATTTCCCTCATAGCAGTGGGTTGGCCAGCTCAGCATCCAGTTTTGCAGCATTAACAAAATGTGCTTGTCTTGCGCTCAGTGAGCTAACCAATAGAGAGCAACCAACCATCGATGAGCAGGCGCAATTAAGTCGCTTAGGTTCAGGATCATCTTGTCGGTCTTTTTATGCTCCTTGGTCTTTATGGCGCCAGGACAATACTGTAAGCGCAGTTGACTTGCCTTATAAGACTTTAATTCATCAGGTAGTTGTCATTAGCAGTAAAGAAAAAAATACTCTTTCTAGAACGGCCCATCATTTGGTGAAGACAAGCCCCTTTTACGAAGGAAGAGGCCAAAGAGCGAAGGAAAATTTAAGGCTACTTCTTAATGCTCTTGAGGAACAGGATTGGCCTAATGTTTTTCATGTTTGTTGGCGTGAGTTTCAAGACATGCATCAATTATTCAATACTTGTGAAAAGCCATTTTCATACATGACAGACGCTACAAATCAACTGTTAACTGCTATCCAGAAATTTTGGGAGAAAACTGGAGATGGTCCAGTCGTCACTATGGATGCTGGTCCAAATATCCATTTACTTTATCGCCCAGAGCAAACCGATCTGTCTCGACAATTTAAAATAGATTATCTCCTAGGAAATTACGATGTTTTATGATTTTAATACGATTACCTATGGCAAATGGATTCTAGCAGGAGAACATGCTGTAGTTAGAGGACATGAAGCTTTAGTGTTTCCAATCAAAGATAGACAATTACAGTTAGACTACACAGCAAGCTATCCTTCTCTGAGTGCTGATTTTTCAGGTCATCATGGTGCAGAGTTGCGTTTGTTATTTTGGAGCGTGCTGGAGCAGGGAGCTCATTTATTAGGGTACTCATTAAATCAATTAGGTGGTCACTTTGCTTTACAAACGAATATCCCTGTTGGTGTAGGAATGGGGGCTTCGGCTTCTCTATGTGTGGCAATGAGCCGTTGGTTTTGTGCACAAGGTTTGATTAACTCAGGCCAAATTAATGAGTTTGCACGAGAATTAGAGAATTTGTTTCACGGAAAGAGTAGTGGTTTGGATATTGAAGGGGTTTCCTCGGAAGCAGGCGTGTATTTTAAAAATGGCCACAGTGTTCCATTGAACCAATCTTTCAGACCCTATTGGTATTTATCGTCCTGTAATCAAATTGGTATTACTTCACATTGCATTCAACAAGTACAACAATTATGGGACAGGAACCCTGAAGAAGCACATCGTATTGATTTGCAAATGGTTGAAGCTACAAAGGAATCAAAGATGGCTTTAGAAGAGAGTGGACCTAATTCACTCGATAAATTAGCAAACGCAATCAATATGGCCGGAAATTGCTTTGTGAAATGGGGGCTAGTGAGTGATAGTTTGCAAAGTCATATGAATTATTTATTAGAACAGGGTGCTATAGCAGTTAAACCTACCGGATCTGGAGGTGGTGGTTACATTCTCAGTTTATGGGATAAAGAACCTTCGATAGATATCGACATGATATTGGCTTGTTAACACATAGACCTTAATAGCCCGAGCCTTGAGACCTCAAGAGAGCGGACTTTTAACGTAAACCAAGTCAGAATCTCTCCCTTCGAAATGACTATCTTCTTCTGCAACTGGCTTACGATAAAATGGTACAGTGCTTTCTGTACGTTAACTCCACATAGAGAGACTAATACTCTGTTGCATTGATCTACTCTCTTTTTGGGCGTTTACGGACTTACCCGATTTCGATTGGAGTTCTTCTTCCCGATGTTCTTCAGGTCCAAAAGTTTTTGTTCAACAAGGTCTAGTTGATTGATTCTTTCATAACCAGCTTCCTCAGGATGGCACTTATTGTGTAGGAGTTGTCGAGTTTTGTTGATTTTTGTCTTAATGGTTTTAGCGAGATCAGTAGTCGCAAACTCAATTCCAATCAATGCGGCATTAAGTGTATTGTACGTGTTCTCTTGCTTTAGCAGTATAGCGGTCTCGTTGATTACTGTTAGTTTTTTTATGTTGAATTCGATGAATTGTACATTCAAATACGCAAAACACTAATAAGTTGGACATAGTGGGTCATTAACCAGAAAGAGATGTTTTGTGAGTCTCTAATGTTTGAAGAGGAAGGTGAAAATGTCATCCGCTCCCTCACGGCTGAGGTATCGACTCATTTTATAGTCCCTCGGCTAATCTCTTCTCTGATGGTCAGTAAGCGTAGGTCCGGCGCTTCGCCCAATA
>NZ_LNZB01000003.1 GCF_001468085.1 Legionella waltersii
AGCTGAGTTCGGCATGAGCTTGATCGAAAATCAGATAAATTTTACTCCAAATATCAATTAGATGTTGGGAGTTATTTAGAAGTCCTGACTGGTTTAAAATGAAATCGGCTCTCATGACTCATGTTCATAATTGATTAAACTGAAATAGCTGGGATAACACCACATTTTAGTTCACTATAAATTTTTCCGAGATCCCTTTATGCCTAAGTTATCGATATTTATAGCGACAAGTCTTGATGGTTATATTGCGAGATATGACGGGTCCATTGATTGGCTTATGGAAGCTAACCAATTGGCACGCCCAAGGGAAGACTGCGGTTATAAGGCATTTATATCTACAGTTGATTTGGGAGGCATTGTTCAAATCAAATACCAACTTAATGACTATTCGAATATATGAACAATGTTCCAAATTAAAACATCAAGAATAAATCTAAGGCCTTGGTGACAAAGCGAACTTGACATTATTTTCTAATCAATGGACAGACAACGAAGGCAAAATTCGTCAAGCATTAAGCATTGTTGTCAGTCATATGCAGCTACTCATCTCGCCGAAATCAGCTGATGAATCCAGCAACAAAACCGCAAATCGGCACATAGCTAAAATGCGTGACATGTTGCAACCCAATTTAGAAGAAATTCCGTTTTAATCCTGCTCTAACACAGGAGTAACTTCCGTGTCGGATGAGTTATAACAGAAAAAAACCACATCTTTTAGAGCTGTTGTGTTTCATTAAGCTGGGTATGGACATCTCTCAACAATGGAGAAAAGGATCAATTGCACTGATGTTGGCTGCGGAATATAGACATAGTAACTTTGTGAAACAGTTATTATGTGCAGAAGCTAAGAGTTCAGAATCTAATCATAATGTCTCAAACGCATTAGCTCTTGCTAAAGAATATGAACATTCTGTTGTAGTTAGCTTATTAGAAGTTTCCTAGTTCTAGCTTAACATTGGTTGGTAAATAATAGCCCTGAATACAAGCAAATTTTAATAACAAACAAACTACTTTCATGAATAGGATTCTGCTCTGTAAGGTTTATATTTAGTCTATTTATGTATTACCAAGGAAATGAAAACCTATATAAGGTCCGAATAGTCCATAATTTTCACTACGTGGCCCAGCGATAACTTGGAGTAACAAAGCCTGGATCGCATTGAAATAATTGGTTACCTGGTACCCTCCCTGAACATTCAGTGTGCCATTTGTCATTACATAGGCATAATTAACTCCGAGTTTGGTTTCTAAACTTGGCACAATTAAGCTCTTAGATCCATAAATGGAAAGAGCTACAAAAGGTGCTGCACCCGCAGCTTTGGCTATGTAACCATTGTTGTATTTCGAATGACCTAATAATAGTGATGCCGCAGCATTTGCAGTTACACTCCATGATCTGTTAAGGTCATAGGAATAATCCAATCCCCAAACTGGCCCTACTCCTTTAAACTCGGTATTCACAAATTGGGATCCCGAGACACTAGTTGGTCCCGAGATGACAAAACTATTCAAAAATGAGTTATTATTATTTATTTCTATAGCCGTGTATTGGATACCCCCGTAAAAACGCATTTTCTTCATTAAACCAAAATCTGTATGCTGCCCTAGTACTAAATTGATTTGATTGTAGTTACTACTGTTAATTTGGGTAAAGGGTTGTGGCAAAAAACCTGTAGCTATATAGGCACCTACTAAATCCCCTCGAATAATATAATCATCAAAATGAGTCCAATTAATACTTAGGTCATTCCCTGTATTGAATTGATAAGATCCCTCTAAACGATAACCCCAATCCCATGATTCAGGACTATCATATTTTACGGGAGTTACACCTGAATTTTGTATACTTCTATAGGAGTCACCCACTGTGGTAACACGTTGTAAATATAGTCCTTGAAAACCCAAATCCCATTTTTTTGCCTCACAGGGAATGGTTACGTTTCCTGGAGTACAAATTGGTCCCATGCTTCCTGCAAATCCCATATTACTTACAATTATACCAAGTAATAATATTGAGCTCCTTTTTAACATACTGTCTCCATCAATAAAAAAGCCAAGCAATAATTGATGTGCTTTAATCTGTTTAACTAACTTTCAAATTAAATGTTAGTAACGCAGTTCAAACCGATTTATCGTCCAGATGCTGACCCATTCAATAATGCGCAACGCCCCTCTTATAGAGGCTTATATGAGCCAGAATATCACAAATTAGACTTGTATACTAACGAAGCTGAAGTATTTAAAGGCAATCCAGAAAATGCAGACATTGATGTTTTTTATTGGCACCTTATTAGTCAATTTTTGGTTGTTAAAAGTGGAGCCAATTATTTTAATAAGCCCGATATGACACCCTATTGGCAACCTGGTATCGGAATTGAAGGACTGATCCCTTATTTTATGGTGCGTTTAAATCGATTGAAAAGACATTGGGTGAGCAAACAACAACAAACACAGTGACTTTTGGACTTTCTCTTGTGTTATAAAATTCATAGGAGTGAACGAGCTTAATGCTGTATTATGCCTCGTTAATACGGGAATATCATATCATGCAAGCCCAGGGTAGCCCTTATTAGCAAATCGTAGTGGGGGAGATAGCCCCTCTCAATCAGCGTCTATAGCTTGCAGATTAGTAGTCATTTTAACCCCACAGATAAATACACCCACCATTGTTATAGCCAAAACAATAAAGATGCCGGGCAATAAGAACATTTTCATTGGAAATACGCCAATGCCTAATACAACGAAGGTGGCTAACCCAACATTGATAAAATTCATCACCGCAGAACCATGGGCTTTATCGTTGATTTGACTCATTGCAATGCTTGACGCATTTGCCATAATAAAGCACAACCCAAAATAGATGACGATCATGGGTAAAAACAGTGAAAACAGAATCGAGACAGCCATATGCATCGTTATGAACATGAATAATATGCCTAGACTTGCTATCCATATTCCAGCCAGAATGATTGACTCTAGTGAATATTTTTTCGAAAGAGTTGCCCCAACGATTGAACCAAGGACTAAGCCTGTAGGAGGCAGGATACTTGCCATACCATATTCGGTACTGTTTAAACCACAAACAGTGATGGCAAGAAAAGGGGCGATTGCCGCAAAAACATAGACAAAACAAGTAGATAAGCCCATCAATAATCCACCAGTAACTAATTGCCCATTTTTAAATTGTCTACTATAGCCATGCAGCAGATGTTTCAATTGCAGAGCATCCAAATCTATGGATATTTGCGTTTCAGGTAAACGAGCAACCAAAAACATCAGTCCGAGTCCATAAATAGCACCTGCATAAAAACAACTGGTCCATCCGTAATAGGTGTTTAAAACTCCTCCAATGGCCACCCCTAGACCTGGAGTTATCGCAAAGGCCAACATCAGATAAGCGATTTTTTGACTAGCAATTTTGGGTTCGTAGCATTCATTCACTAAAGTGAAAGTCATCTTTAATCCAACCCCAGAACCCAGCGCTAACATAAAACGTGCTAACACAAGTAGCCAAAATTCATGAATAGTACCCGCAAACACACAGAGTAAACTACTAACAATTTGTAGACCAACACCAACGTAAAGAGCTGGTTTTCTGCCAAATCGATTTGCTAATGGACCATACACAAGCTGTCCTAAGGCATAGCCTATCAAAAACCAAGTGATCGTTTGCTGTGCTGTATCCTCACCTATTGCAAAAAAATGCGCGATGTTGGGTAATGCCGGGGTAAACAAGACTGCATTTACTGAGGCAAATGAAATTAATAGCCATAAAGTCGTAAAAGGAAGTCTTGTTTGTAACTTTGGTTCTGATTTGATCATGATCAAACCTCTTTGAATTGGATGATCTACAGTATAAATATTGACAATTTGTTAAACAATGATTAATTTTATCAACTAATGTTAACCAATACGCAACAATCGAGTAATGGATGAGTAAACTTGAACAAATTAACGCGTTTATTTCAGTTGTAGAGCAAAATGGCTTTGCTGCTGCCGCTAGAAAGGAAGGGGTATCAACTGCTGCAATAAGCAGACAGGTGACTCGACTTGAGTCAGATCTGAAAGTCGAATTGCTCATAAGGACAACT
The DNA here is from genome assembly GCF_001468085.1 of Legionella waltersii. Taxonomy (GTDB): domain Bacteria; phylum Pseudomonadota; class Gammaproteobacteria; order Legionellales; family Legionellaceae; genus Legionella; species Legionella waltersii. Next base: position 4,092 of record NZ_LNZB01000003.1, read on the forward strand.
CGACAAGTCTCTCTTACAGAGATAGGCATGCAATACTACCAACAATCCAAAAAAGCATTGGCAGAATTGGCTGAAGCAGAAATGGCCATTTCTGAGAGCCAAGGTGAGCCCACTGGAATTTTAAATGTGATTAGCAGCCGATATTTTGCCGTTAAAAACCTACTTCCAAAGCTACCGGAGTTTATGGCACTTAATCCAAAACTTCGAGTTAACGTTGAGCTGGCGGAGCGCTTTCCTAACTTAGCGGAAGAAAATATTGATTTAATTTTTGGGGTGTCCATGGAAGGTCCATCTACTCTAGTGCGTCGGCGAGTAGCAACAACCCGATATATTCTTTGTGCTTCACCGTTTTATATAGAAAAATACGGAGAACCTCACACTCCAGCCCAGTTAAGTAATCATCAATACATCACTCACAGTATGCGCAAACCAGATAATGTTGTTAAATTCAAAAGCAATAAAGAAATTTATGTGGAGCCCATATTGTGGCTGAACGACAGTCGCGCTATGTGTGAATGCGCTATTCAGGGCATGGGTATTGTATGGTTGCATGATTATATCGTAGCAGATGCTATAGAGGATGGGCGCCTAATTGAAATACTCCCTGAGTTTTGTGAAAACTATCGCCCAGTCTATCTCTATTATCAACAAAGCCGCTATTTGCAGCCTAAAATTAGACGCTTTATTGATTTTTATACTTCTGAAGCTGATAGGAAATAATGGATAAGTCCTAATTTGCCTAATATTGTATTTTATTTTAATAATGACTTTACCAATAAAAGACGATTCGTGTAAATTTCCAATCCTTGGTTCTTTTTTTTCTGCAAACTCAGTTCGCACCTAGGTGATACAATGAGAAAACTAATAGTAGGATTGCTTGTGGGAGGTGTTATTTCCTCTACTTTCGCTAGTCAACAAAAGATTACCTTGATAAGCGACCCTAAGGTATTAATGATACCAATTCATGATACTCACGAAACTTGGGTGGATTTAACCAAACAAAGTAAGCTTGCCTATGGGCCTTCGCCTGAAATTCCCAATAATACGGATTACACCCATTTACGAAAAACGATTTATGACAAACTAATCATTGCTCAAAAGAAACTACCCAAAGGACTGCACTTTTGTTTGTATGAAGGCTACCGAAGTATCTCTTTGCAAAAAATGCTTTTTGAAACACAGCTCGCTAACGTTAAAAAAAGACACCCGGATTGGTCGTCAAAACACATTTTTCGAGAAACAACCAAGCTTGTTTCTCCTGTGATCAATCCGGATAAATCACACAATATCCCCCCTCATTCAACAGGTGCTGCTATTGATATTTATTTGATTGATGATCATGGAAAGGCAGTGGATATGGGCATACATCCTAAAGATTGGATGAGTGATGCGGATGGTAAATTATCCCTGACTTCGTCGAAGCATATTTCTGCTACGGCCAAGAAAAACAGACAAATCATGTCAGAAGCTTTAATCTCTGTAGGGTTCGTGAATTATCCAACAGAATATTGGCACTGGTCTTACGGTGATCGATATTGGGCCTATGTGAAACATCAACCTCAGGCTATTTATGGGACGTCTACTCCATAAAGTGTAGCAACTGTCTTGTAAAAGGTAGTTGCTACACTTCAAAACGACTCTGTGAAGGATTCAAGTCTCAGCTATAAAGTCTTTAGTCCTTCTTCGATGATGGAAAGTCCGATTTCTAAATCCTTCGCATCAGTAGACAGTGGCATGAGGAAACGAATGATATTCCCATAAACACCACAGCTAAGAATTACTAGTCCATGCTCTAAACAGAATCTGATTAATTTGTCTGTCGCAGCCTTATTGGGGACCTTCGTCTTTTTATCTTCCACCAGTTCAATTCCCTGCATAAGACCTAAACCGCGAACATCACCTACTATTGGATAGCGCTCTTTAAACTTAGATAGTTTGGAATAAAGTACGTTTGAAAGATGTGTCACGTTTTTCAAAAGACTCCCTTCTTCAAACAGTTTAAATACTTCTAGAGCAGCTGCACAGCTTAATGGATTACCACCAAAGGTTCCTCCTAAGCCACCCACCATTGCTGCATCCATCATTTCAGCTTTACCGGTTACAGCAGCAATCACCGTTCCACCCCCTAGCCCTTTTGCTGATACGGTAAGATCAGGAGCTATCTTCATTGCCCCCATAGCAAACATCGATCCGCTCCGTCCGAAGCCAGATTGAATTTCATCTGCAATCAAAACAATCTCGTTTGTTGTACAAAATTCACGGAGTTTTTGTAGAAATAGTTCTGGGAATGGTATGTACCCACCTTCACCCAGAACAGGCTCAAAAATCACTGCGGCAGTATTTTCAACACCGACACGTAAATTAACCAGCTCAGAAAAATCATTAAAACACTCTTCCACGCAATTTTTTCCCTCCCAACGATATTCATAAGGAAAAGGAGTGCGATAAATTTCGGAAGGAAAAGGTCCGAAACCATGCTTGTAAGGTTTATTTTTTGCTGTAAGGGTCATCGCCATGTATGTTCGACCATGGTAAGCATGATCAAAACAAATCACGGCTTGCTTTCCAGTATAAACTCGAGCAACTTTAATGGCATTTTCTACTGCTTCAGCTCCTGAATTCAGTAGAATTGATTTTTTTTCAAAATGTCCGGGAGTATGATGATTTAACTGTTCACACACTCTGATGTATCCCTCATAAGGAAGAATATTAAAACTAGTATGAATGAATTTTTCTGCCTGAGCTTTGATTGCATGAACTACAGAATCAGGGCAATGTCCTGCATTCACAACCCCAATTCCTGAGGAAAAATCCAAATAGACATTTCCATCGACATCCTCTACAAACGATCCCTTTGCCCTCTCTACAAAAACCGGGGTAACGTGAAATGGACCACGAGCAACGTGTTTATACCGTTGCTCCATGAGCAGTTTTGATTTTGGACCGGGTATTTGCGTTTTAATATGAATTTGATTCATCAGTACCATCCAATTGGTGTTTCATCCAAATTAATATTGACTTGTTTGATTTCAAGGTAACTTTCAATTCCATACAAACCCAATTCACGACCTGATCCACTTTGTTTGTATCCACCCCAAGGCATTTCATTGTAAGTTGGATGGTAGTGATTGACCCAAAGAATTCCGGCGCGAAGTTGAGATGTCACGCGATGAGCACGAGTCAAATTTTGGGTCCACACTGCAGCCGCTAAACCATATTCAGTGTCGTTTGCAATGTGAATAGCTTCTTCTTCCGTATCAAAAGGGATAACAGAAAGTACCGGGCCAAAAATTTCTTCTCGAGCAATTCGCATGCTTGGTTTTACGTCATCAAATATCGTTGGTTCAAAAAAGTATCCTTTTTCGAAAGCTTCACCTTTTGGACGCTTGCCACCACAGATCAGTTTTGCGCCTTCTTCAATCCCTATCTTGACGTAATGTTCTACCTTTTCACGGTGGGCATTTGAAACCAACGGCCCCATTTTTACACCTTCGTCTAAACCATGACCTAGCTTGATATTTGGAATTTTTTTCAACATTCCATCCACCATTTTTTTGTGTACCGAGCGCTCAACAATCAAACGAGATCCAGCGGAACAAACCTCACCTTGATTAGCAAAAGCACCAAAAAGAGCGCCATCAATGGCCATTTCCAAATCGCAATCAGCAAACACAATATTGGGGTTTTTTCCACCAAGCTCTAAAGTGATTCGCTTTAAATTTCCGGTAGCCGCTTGCATGATTTTTCGGCCTGTTGCTGTTCCACCAGTAAATGCAATTTTATCAACCATTGAATGTGTTGTTAATTCATCACCAACTCCCACACCCGGACCTGTGATGAGATTCACTACACCCTTTGGAAACCCACATTGATCAATCAGTTTGAACAGTTCAAGTGCAGTAATCGGTGTTAGCTCTGAAGGTTTTAAGATGACCGTATTTCCTGCTGCAAGTGCAGGAGCCAGTTTCCATGCTGCCATCAACAGTGGGAAATTCCAAGGAATGATTTGTCCACACACACCTATTGGTTCACGCACAACATAGCTGAACGAATTCGCTGGCACTGACATCGTATCGCCATGAATTTTCGTAGTGAGTCCAGCGTAAAATTCAAAACAATTGGCTGCATCAGCAACATCGTATTGTGATTCTGCTAAAGGTTTGCCGCAATTCCGCGTTTCCAACTCTTCTAATTTTTTAGCATTAGCACGAATCAGATCGGCAAGCTTGAATAGGAGTTTACTTCGATCAAGCGCGGTTGTTTTTTTCCACTCTCCAGAGTCAAAGGCTTTTCGAGCAGCTTTTATCGCCAAAACAACATCTTCTTTGGTTGCTTCAGGAACCTTTGCAATCAATTGACCATTTGCGGGGTCAATAATATCGCGAGTGATCCCGCTTTTGGCTGAAGTGAATTTTCCATCGATGTACATTTCATAAGTTTTCATTGATTGAGTCCCTAATTGATTGAGCACAATAATTTCCTTTGCCACTCGATTCGTTTTTTTTAGTCAGTAAAAATAATCATTGCGTCTAAAATTTACATTCACCAACTCGCGAAATTAATTAAGCATATCAGTTCACTCTCTGACATCAAACAGTACTTATAAAAAACCCCTGTCTCTTCGCTCAAAAATAGTTTTTGCCGCGACCTTGTGGTTTTCTTGAGTCCTGTCTAATCGATTTTGAAGATCAAAAATCCCCCTAGACGCTAGAATTTAAAACCCAGACTCGTTTTGTGAGCTATAATTAAATAAAGTGAGGTAGATACATGTGTAGCAATAATAATTCTGACGTTTAGTAATAATCTTTCAAAATAATTAAAAAATAGAGCCTCTATTTTGAGGGGTAGGTATGAGTAAATTGGCAAATCAAATTGTGTTTAAAAATAAAATACTAATTCTTGGATTCGGCAGTATAGGACAGGCAATATTACCTCTTTTATTTCAATATTTAAAATTAGAACCCTCCCAAATTTATATCCTATCAAAACATACTCAGGGTGCTGATGTTGCTAAAAGTTATGGCGTCTCTTTCACAGAGGTTGCAGTTACAGAAACCAACTATAAAGAATTGTTGTCCTCTATTCTTGAACCAGGTGACTTTTTGTTAAATTTATCGGTAGGCATTTGCTGCATTGATTTAATCAAATACTGTCATGCCAATAAACTGTTGTATTTGGATGCAGCCGCGGAATATTGGAATGATAAGTTCAGTGATAATAGCCAACTACCCTCTAATTATGCATTACGTGATGCAACGTTAAATCTTAGAAGGCATGGCCCTACCTCAGTATTAAGGCATGGAGCTAACCCTGGCTTAGTATCCCACTTTATTAAACAAGCTTTATGGAATTTGGCAAAAGACAATCAATGGAAAGGCAAAAAACCCCAAAGTAGAATGGAGTGGGCTCATTTGGCCCATGATTTAGGTATAAAAACGATACACATATCTGAATACGATACACAAATTTCTTCCCCAAGGAAAAAGTCTGATGAATTTATTAATACCTGGTCAGTCGATGCTTTAATTTCTGAGGCACTTAGACCCGCAGAGTTAGGCTGGGGAAGCCATGAGCGTCATTGGCCGCATGATGCTAAACATCACGACTTTGGTTCCAATTGTGGCATTTACCTTAAAAAACCGGGCGCAGAAACAAAAGTTAGGACCTGGAATCCTAGCTCTGGTCCGATACATGGTTTTCTAATTACTCACGCGGAATCTTTATCCATAGCAGAGTATTTAACCCTACATAAAGACAATAAAGTGCATTACCGACCAACGGTTCATTATGCTTATCATCCATGCCCCGATGCTATTTTATCGTTAAACGAATTAGTGCAAAGAAAGTACAAAACCCAAAAGGACAAACGAATCATTTTAAGAGACATTGTCGATGGAACTGATGCACTAGGTGTTTTATTAATGGGAAATAAAAAAGGTGCTTATTGGTATGGCTCTCAGTTATCGATTCATGAATCCAAACAGTTGGCTAAGCATAACAATGCTACAAGTTTGCAAGTAGCCGCTGGAGTTTTATCGGGTATGATTTGGGCCATTAAAAATCCTGAACGAGGAATTACCGAGCCTGAAGACATGGACCATGAATATGTATTAAGTTTAGCCTTACCTTATCTGGGTAAAGTAAGTGGTTATTATACGGATTGGACTCCTCTATCAGACAAAGACAGCTCCAATAATAAACATGTTGATCACAGTGACCCATGGCAATTTATTAATTTTCGAGTTCATGACATGGAATAAAGTCAACAACCGTCTTAACGAATACATTTAAGACGGTTGGCCACTGGATAATAGGGATTCATAAGTTAGACTGAGCTTTTAGTGCCCTTTCTTTTGAGATCAAAACGATCCGCATTCATAACCTTAACCCAAGCCTTAACGAAATCAGTTACAAACTTCTCTTTGGCATCATCAGTTGCATAAAATTCAGCAACTGCTCTTAACTCTGAATTGGCACCAAAAATGAGATCAACTGAGGTTGCCTTCCACTTCAATTGGCCTGACTTTCTATCATAACCTTCATAGATTCCATCTTCATCTTTGGATTTTCGCCACTCGGTGGACATATCCAATAGATTAATAAAGAAGTCATTACTTAAATGACCGGGTTTATCAGTAAATACGCCATACTGGGTTTGTCCGGTATTGGCATTAAGCACACGCATCCCTCCAACCAATACCGTCATTTCTGGAACACTCAATTTCAAGAAGCTTGCTTTGTCAACCAGCATCTCCGGTGGTGATTTCTGATTGCTTTTATCAAAGTAGTTTCGGAACCCATCTGCCATGGGTTGGAGGACCGCAAACGACTGTACGTCGGTCATCTCTTGTGTAGCATCTGTGCGTCCCGGCATAAAAGGTACTTTAATGGTATAACCTGAATTCTTGGCCGCTTGCTCGATTGCGGAATTGCCTCCAAGAACAATCAAATCGGCAAGAGATATTTTTTTCCCTTGAGTTTGAGATTGATTAAAACTAGTTTGAATGTCTGTGAGTGTTTTTAGCGTTTTTGCTAACTCCTGTGGATTATTGGCAGCCCAATCTTTCTGTGGTGCAAGACGAATTCTTGCTCCATTTGCACCGCCTCTCATGTCAGTACCACGAAACGTAGACGCTGAAGCCCAAGCTGTTCTTATGAGTTCTGCATTAGTTAAACCCGAATTAAGAATTTTGCTCTTAAGTTGGTCAATGTCTTTTTCATCCACTAGCTTGTAATCGACAGAAGGAACAGGATCTTGCCAAATCATCACTTCTTGAGGAACCAAGGGACCCAGGTAGCGTGAACGCGGCCCCATGTCACGGTGAATCAATTTAAACCATGCTTTAGCGAAAGCCTCATCAAGTTCTTTGGGATTATCCAGAAAACGTTTAGCGATTTTACTGTAAACAGGATCAAATCTAAGCGCTAGATCGGTAGTTAGCATCATTGGCGCGTGTCTTTTGCTATTGTCGAAAGCATCAGGCACCATTGATGAAGCGCCTTTATCGTCAGGAATCCATTGTATAGCTCCACCGGGACTTTTGGTTTGAACCCAATTGAACTTGAACAAATTCATCAAATAAAAATGACTCCATCTTGTAGGTGTCGATGTCCATGATCCCTCCAAACCACTGGTTATGGTATCCTTACCCTTGCCTGTACCGTATTTGTTTTTCCAACCGAAATCCTGCTGCTCAATGTCGGCACCTGCTGGGGCAGGACCCAAGTTTTCAGACGAGGCAGCACCATGTACTTTACCAAAAGCATGTCCCCCAGCAATCAAGGCAACTGTTTCTTCATCATTCATCGCCATACGACCAAAAGTTTCACGAATGTCTTTCGCAGCTGCAAGTGGATCTGGTACTCCGTTTGGCCCCTCTGGATTTACGTATATCAATCCCATCACTGTAGCAGCAAGGGGTTTTTTAAGTGTGCCATTTGAAGCATGGCGATTACTCTCTAGCCATTTTCCCTCGGATCCCCAGTTAATATTGACTGCTTCCCAGGCATCTTCACGGCCACCTGCAAATCCCATGGTTTTAAATCCCATGTTGTCCATAGCAACATTTCCAGCCAAAACAAGCAAATCGGCCCAAGAAATCTTATTTCCATATTTTTGTTTGATTGGCCATAGCAATCGTCGAGCCTTATCTAAATTCGCATTATCTGGCCAACTGTTTTGAGGAACTAAACGTTGAAAACCGCCATTGGCTCCGCCTCGACCATCATAGATTCGATAGGTTCCCGCAGCATGCCATGACATGCGAATAAATAGAGGACCGTAATTACCAAAGTCAGCAGGCCACCAGTCCTGAGAGCTAGTCATCAATTTCTTAAGATCTTCGATAACGGCATTTAGGTCGAGCGTATTAAACGCCTCAATATAGTCAAACTGCTCACCCATTGGATTTGATGTGACATTGGGCTGCCGAAGAGGGCTAAGATCCAACATTTTTGGCCACCAATACTGATTGGTTTTAGGTGCGCCGTCTGCATGTACGGAGGCAGTAAAGCTAATCGGTGACACGGCTACAGTAATGGTAGCAAGACAAAGTATTATTTTTTTTAACATGAGAACTATCCCTTTCTAGAAGATAGAACACTATATATCAAGAACAACAAAGATTAAATCATTCAAATAATCTTAATTTCAATTAGATAGAGGAAGTATGTATTAATAAACCCTGAATTAGGGCTAGTATTTGGTTTGAGTGCGTATCGTAGACCTTGATGTTAAATCTTGCTCTTGAGTGGCTGTACCCCGAGATCCGGATGGATTGGGTTTAGGACATGCCAAGTTAGGTTTTGCAAGCAGCTCTCGATTAATTCTCGCGAATCCATCCATTAGCTTTGCATTCTCAGTATCTTCGTTGAGGTCAGCTTGTACCTGATCATGAATTGCGACCAAGGTACCTTTATAAAAATGCCCGTCTCCACAGGATAAACGCCATTCATCAGAAGAGGTCGGGGGAATAAAAAATTTTTCGCCATTGTTGGCTAACTCTTTTAATTCATCGTCACTGATAAATGGATTAACTCCCCTGTTTACAAGGTGGCTGAGTCTTTGCCGTTCTTGCTCGTCCTCTTCTTCTGTGCTTGGTTTTTTTGAATATCTATTCAATAAATGAAGTTTTTTGAATTTGTCATCTGTGGGCGGTTCTATTTTAGGCTTAATTTGCGCCGCATTTAAAGTAGGCGCATCGCTTACAGGATTATGACTTTGGGCATAAGTTTTCGTGGAGGATTGAATGAAATGTTGAATCGGTTGGCCATGCAGGTGGTTCTTAACAATGCGCCCCAATACTCCGTTTGATAGGGGACCTTGATGTGGTGTAAGTGAATCCAGAGGCTTATTACCCAATAAAACATGCATTAATGCGTCGGCCGCATCAACTTTCTCGTTCATTGAATATCCAAAATTGATTGAAGTCCCTAACAGATTTAATCGTCTTGTATATTTTTCTCCTAACATTCGTGCCGATACATATTTATCCAAGGCAACAATGAGCGCTTTATTTCGATCAGATTCCTGATAATTGAATTGACAAAATTCAGTGGGCCTTAAAGGACGGTCTCTTGTTCTTGCTTTTTCTATGGACGCCTTAAGAGGCCCGGGTAAATCATCGACTTGTTTCTGAACTTCATCAACACTTAAAGTCTGATTATTAGGAACTAGTAATACAGAACCGCCTTCATCGTTTTCTGCGATTTCCAGGTATTTTAAACTCGCCAAGGAACGTCTAAACCTATAATTACTGCTACTACCAACAATCATTATCAAACCATTTTCATCGGTCATTTTTCTGATATTGTCTAGCCCCCTTTGACCACTGAATCCCGTTAATTGCGCGTACAATTCATCGTGATTGTAAGCATGATAGGGCAGACACTCAAGAATCGTTAACTTAAACCGATTATTTAGTGACTCTGGAATTTCATCTTGTATTATATCTAGTCTTAAATCGGGATTTAAATCACCATTGATGTCAATTGTAAAAAAGTCATCTCTGGAAGAATGAATTTCATGGTTGCAATCTGGATTGTTGTGAGAGCAACCAATAACTACTGCTGGAGTCGTAAGCTCCTTTGAGTTGCTAGAAGTCCCAACTCCTCTCTTAGAGTTCATCGCATTTGTTTTACCAGTGGCCTATAAAATAACTATAGTACATTGACTCTGAATGGATCAGGACTTCTAAATAACTCCCAACATCTAATTGATATTTGGAGTAAAATTTATCTGATTTTCGATCAAGCTCATGCCGAACTCAGC
>NZ_LNZB01000004.1 GCF_001468085.1 Legionella waltersii
ATATTTACTCATATAACAACCTCCTGTCAGAGGCTATTATCTCTCAAATTTTACTCTTTGTGTGGTCTAAATTTTGGGGGGCATTATAATTGAGCCAAACCAAATCTTAGGCTCATTTTTCTTAGGTTTATAACGGCCAGAAGCAATTTCAATAGTACGACTCTGAAATTTATCTCGTGGCATAATACCAATTTGAAGTGTTTTCATTTTTCCCCGCATTATTTAATACAAATAAGCCATCTAGTTTTTACCCTTTAATAAAAGGATAAGATATCACCAGATGATATTCATATTATAATGAATACTCAGCATAATAAAAAAATTATTTACTCTAATTAAGGAATATTAAAATAGAAGTATATTGCGCTTAAAATTCATTTTTCGGGAAAATTGCAAATTGCCAAAAACTCACTGTCAATAAAATCGACATCCAGTAGTCAAGTAATCCTTGACAGCTGAATGTCTTTTCAAAAACACTAATATACAATTTAATTATAATTCTGAATGTGAACCTGTACGATCCATCTTAATAATTTGAAAACGATTGATTAATTCAATAAATTAATAAGTTATTATGACTACAAGTTATTAAATTTAATTAAGACAGTAGAATAAATGATTAACCTAAAAAAATTGGAAGAACAAGGGTGGATCGAAATTGAAGGAATTTCCTCTTTAAATGATTTACTTTTAATAGCAAGAAATTTGGGTATTATTCAACATCATCCCAATGGTGAAATTGTATCCTCTCTTATCCCCTCAGATGGAAAAAACTCAATCAAAGGGACTCTCTCTAATATATACGGTTTTTCAGAGTTTCCATTGCATACTGACACAGCTTTTTGGCCTATTCCAGCAAGATATGTTGTAATGGGCATGTTCAATAAAAGTAACTGTAGCACAAGTATTTTAAACTTAACTGATTTCTTTTCAGAACCCAATCAGCAAGCCCTAAGAAAGGCCCAAAATAGTATCTATTTAATTAAAACTATCGAAGGAAAGAGATATACATCATTTTATTTCAAAAACGGCTCGAAAGATGGTTTCAGATTTGATACTAACTGCATGATCCCAGTTAATAATGAGTCAAAAATATTTCATACCGAACTTATTAAATGGTTAATAAAACAAAAAAGAAGTACTATTAATTGGAGTGGTAATAAAGCAATAATATTAGACAATTGGAAAATATTACACGGACGAGGAGCTATTCCTTACTCAGAAAGGAATAGAAAATTGATGCGAATATATGTGGGATAATATATGGGCTGGGATAGAGAATCATTGTGGACAAAATCTAGATTATATTTTGAAAGAGCTCTGAATACAGATAGAGAAGATGATAGCTTTGGTCTTTGGTGCTCTATGGGGCTGGAACTACTAGCAAGATCAGCAATAGCAAAGTTTAGTCCAACTCTTCTAGCCGAACCAGACAAAGATCATAAATATTTATTAATCGCATTAGATCTTGGCTCTGCAAAAATTTCGAGAAAATCTATTCCAACAAATCAAGTCTTGAGCCTATGTAAAACATTAATTCCTAGCTTCACCGAAGAAGAACTAAAACTCGCTTCCGCCCTTACTGGCCGACGAAATGAAGAGCTGCACTCAGGCACTGCTGCTTTTCAAGAATATTCTACCCAACAATGGATCGCCGGTTTCTATAAATGTTGTAAAATACTAGCTGAATCCCAAAGTGAAAACTTAACAAACTTGTTTGGAGATGATGAGGCCAAGATTGCCGAGGCTGTAATAAAAGATGTTGCCGATGAAGTAAAAACAAAAATTCAAAATGATATTGCAGCTTATAAAAAAGTATTTAATGAAAAAGAAGAAATAGAAAAGAGTGAACTAAAAGAAAAAGCAGAAAAGCAAAGTGAAATTATGTCTCATAAAAAGCATCATCGTGTTAAATGTCCTGCTTGTGAAAGCGCAGCTATAGTTCAAGGTGATACGTATGGTAAGGAACAGATAGAACATAAAGAAGGAGAGATAGTTGTTCGACAATCAGTTATACCTACACAATTTTCATGTATAGCTTGCGGACTCAAGTTAAGTGGCTATGGTGTGCTCTCCGCACCTAATTTGGGAAATCATTTCACTCATAGAACTCATTACACTCCTGAGGAATACTATGACTTAATTGACCCACATGATACTGAAACTTTGCGCTCATACGCGGAAGATCATGGTTATTATCATTTTAGTAATGATTAATTCAAAAAGACAGATGACAATGTAATCTCTCACCAAAGATGTTTTACATTAATTCGAGTAATTTCTGACCCCATCGATCCAATTTAATTGCAAACTTGCTTAGAGAAAAAATAAGTCTTTAATATAAATATCTTAAGATTTTAACTACAAATATATTCTTCGCCAATGTTGCTCTGAACAATAACGAAGAAATTCTTCTTTAAAATTAATTGTCAAAATGTCCTGTCAACAAACTTTACTAAAAATTAGATTTAGGGTTAAAAAATACATCCTTGTTTTCATCCTCTATAGATGTTTCGATTTTTTCTTTTTCTTTAAAAAAATTTATTTTTCTTAATTCATTTTCAATAGATAGTTTAACAAATTCATTTAAACTTATACCTTTTTCAAATGCTGCAATAGCTGCTTGTGCATGAAAATCTTCTCCAATACGTATACTAAAAGATCCTTTAAATGGTTTTTCAGGAGTTCTATCTGTTTGCTCACAAGTATCCAAATAATCATCTACAGCTTCTTCAAATGCATTTCTAAGATCTTTTGGCGTATTTCCTTCATAACTCACTAAATCTCTTATAAATTCCAGCTTTCCATATAAAATATTTTCCTCTAGATCTGTCATTATGGAGCCATAATAACCTTTATATATCATCATATTCTTCATAATAACCCCTCATCTTGGAGTTGCTCAATTATCTGCTTTACTTGGTAAGATCTCAGTATCGAGGGATTATGCGGTTTGTGTAAACTTATCATACGGTACCTATCATGTATAAAACTAACACGTGAACCACTTGTCTTACCCTTGTTACATTCTTTAAACCCCAAATTACCCAGAAGCTTAGTTAGCTCATTCCAAGTAAAATCTTTAGGGAAACTCAACAACCTGTTTTTTATTTTATCTATTTGGGTCATTGCCACACCATATAATATCCATAATAAAAGTATAGTTTAATACAGTTAATCTGCAACTAAATTTAGTTGCTTAAAATGTATAATTAAATATTAAATAATTGCGTCACTGCCATTTTCCAGCAGTGACGCAGAAATATTCGACATCACTAACCCTCCAACACTAAGACTTAAAAGATCTTTTGTCCTAACGCACCAGATAAGATAGGACAAAATATTCCTTGTAAGAGTCTTGCCCCCAGATCTGCACTTTGCTATTTTTTAGATGAAGCATGACTGATGAATCGGTGAAAATCCGATGAAACGCTTAGGCGTCTTATGCTAAGCCACTCTCATTCCCTAACTTTGTGGCTGGACGTATAGTCGGGAAACCCTTCAGGAACCTTTACCATTCGGTAAGGGGAGTTCTTCGGAACTCTAAGTCATTTCATTTGACCATGGATCAGAGATAAAGCTCTGCTTTATTGCTTTCACTTACTTTTATTTTATTGAGGAGAAAAAACCACAAAAAAACTAGCAGTACTGGCGAGATCGTTTGCCTTATAACGATTGATTTGCCCCCTTCTTCGAGCTTTACGGCTTTGCCGGGTTTCAACAGAGAGTGAACCGCTCGACCAACACTAAACAATACACAGGGCAATTTATTTTTTAACACTTTTTTGCGGATAGGAAGATGCGTACAAAATCCTTAAGACAATTCGCTAATCGACAAATCAAACAGGATAGGCAAGGTAAATACCTGTATCGGAAACACCGTGCCTATGTCATCCATAAGATGATTGATGACTTGTTTGTTATACGGCAAATGCCACCTTCATGGCAGGCGTTGCAATCTGAGCAAGTTCACAAGCTGGTGCATTACTGGAAAAAGCAGGATATCAATCCAGTCACTATTATGCGATACATGACCATCATTCGTCGTTTTTTGCAGATGAACAATTGTTCTATTGCTAATATTGATAATCAATCGCTCGAACTCTCAAGACCTAAAGCAAGAAAAAAGAGAAAGAAAACAATCTCTCCAGATATTTGGAAATCGCTTCACGATCCTATAGCCAGAATAATCATGGGCTTACAAACAGAGTTTGGACTCACTTTCAAAGAAGCAATTCTGGCTAAGCCACATATCCAAGTTAGAGAAGACTCACTTTGGATAACACGAGACATTGCTTTTAATTCCAGCGACCGTACCATACCTGTACGAACCGAAAACCAGAAAGCGGTACTCAATCTTTTTAACTGGCTCACGCAACAAGATGGTAACTTGCTCCAATTAAAATCTTATGAGGAAATCCGCATCATCTGGCGCAGTGCATTAACAAAGCACCGTTTATCCAGTACCAAAAGCTGGCGATATTTGTATGCCAAACAAATGTATTCTTGGCTGCTGCCTGAATATGAAAATTACAAGTCTTGTTTGCTGATACGTGATGAGATGGGAATAAAATCTCGAAATACACTTTGGTTATATCTTAAAGAATAAAAATTTATCTGGGACAATTGGGACATGAGGGACAGCCCGTAAATGCTGGCTTGTAGCTGTCCCAAGATGTCCCAATATTTCAAAATATTGGGACAAATAATTCTGATTTATCGAAATAAGATTACTCCCCACCCCAGATTTTATCTGTAAACATGTATAGTCTGGGTGTTCCAACTCCCTTAATTCTTGGTTTATGAGAGGGCGATCCATCTGCTGCTGGCTTTAACCAACCTTCATTCATTAATACACGGACTACCATTCTAGGCTCAAACCCCATGCATAGCTCTTTTTTAAAGACTTCCGTTAATACCATATACACGCGAAAACCTGCATCATCGGTAAGGTAAAATCCAGCACGATTCTGAATCCTTTCATTGTTTGGCGTTCTGATATTATCAAACCGACTGGCACCATGAGATTCAAAGAAGGCTCTGACTTGAGCTAATATCGCTCTGTCCTCCTTATTGCCCTCCATGCCAAAATGTTCCAGCCATGTTCTATAACATTTGTAAGCTGCATAGGTAGCCTCGCCTTTTTGCCAGCCGGTCAATCCATACTGGCTAGCCAATTCGCCAGCGACAGCAACCAAGGCAAACCGTCGGGCTACGCGGATAATTTGTCCCGTTGAATCCGGAAAGACAGCACTATTAACAAACTCTTGCATCGCGTCAGCAATGCCAGTTGCAATGCTTGATTGATTTGCCACGACCTTTTGCAGCCATGCCATCCCAACTGCACCATAATACTTACTGGAATATTCCTTTAAGGATAAGGACATTGTAGCTGGACTGAGTTGATTATGGATTTTTTCAAAAATCCCCTTATTTAAACCAGCATCAGCTTCAATATCCGCCAACCGTATCTCTTGACCCGTATTGGTTTTCTGTCCAGCTCTAGCCATCAAAGACATCAATGATTCCTCTCCAGCAGATAGAAAGAACAATGACCATCGAGACGATGGTTTGACTGTTCCATGACGTGAGGCTCGTGTTTTACCTTGACCATTGGCCAGCAAGTAAGCCGCCTCCCCTGCTTCTTTGGGATCCATCTGACTTAATTCATCCAGAATTAATAAGCCATCGTTATGCAAAGCAGCTAATCCTTCAAGTCCATTCGTAGTACTGCGCCATAATCGACAATATGCTTGGGGATTACCCCAAACCGAAGCCGCTACTTTTAAAGCAGTGCTTTTACCACTAGAAGATGCACCTCTAAAATGAAATCCACCTGAATCTTCACCAGCAATCTTTGCTAAAGCAGGAGCAAAAGCAGCGGATATAGTGAAAACTAACCGAGAATTGCCAGAGGCAAGACGGCCTATTGATTCTCGCCAATCATCTACAGTACCGGAAACAGACATAGCAGATTCAATCGCATGGCTATTTTGAAAAACAATTTTTTCAGAGGAGTGTCCGAAGATTTGTGAGGGAGTTACAAAGAGGTTTTCATGCCACCCCAATTTCTCGACACAACGTGCCCGATCTTCAACAGGAAACACCTGCAAATAGGTAGCCAGTAAATCCCGAACAACTCTATGAGGTGAAATAGTTAAACCAAGACTAGCCAATTCTCGTCTTACTTCAGAAGCGTCTCCTTGTAACAAGGCTAATGGCATTGCCCATTGATGAATGACTCCATCATCATCCTGCCACTCAAGTAATCGACCCCACTCCCCACTTTTAGCATCACGAGTTTTAGCCACAACATACAAAGGAGAACAAATCCACTTTGGCGCCATTGGATTACCGTCTTTATCTTTTCCCAAGAAAGACACACCCTGTTCATTTAATTTAAAATGACCTCCTGCATATTCGCAGATAATAGGACTATGACCGTTTTTGTTTTTTAACGTAATAATTTGATTTTGCAACATCACTGTTTCTCCGACAACGTCCAAGGAAGATAGAAACCCTATCCATCCGTGAACAATCTATTTCTTCTATGGGTTTTATTCGTTGACCAGTGAAAGCAGTTCACCTCGGTCACCAGTAGAGCGATAGATTTTCTGTTGTTGTAGAAAAGACAACACGTCACTTTTTCGATACAAAACCTTACGGCCTATTTTAAGGTAGGGAACGCCCTTTCCTTCCCAACGATTGCGCTCCAAAAGTTGAGTGGAACAATCTAAAACAGCCGCCAAAGTGTGTTGATTAAACAACGCAGAAGTTGGTGCAGATTCAAATTCGTTTAATAGTTGTAAACGAGATAGTTTTTTATTCATATGGAACCTCATCAAATGATTATTCATTCAGCTTAATGCCGACGGTATGCGTCCTGCTCGATGAATATCAGTTGACTGTCCGGCCGGATAATAGTCGTGATATTTCATTTTCCATGACTTTTACAGAACCGTGGATCCGCAAAAGTTTACTGCTCGCGATAAGTATTGCTTGGAATTTAAAAGGCCGTCAAGCCTTTTAAAGCCTGGTGATCTGATTGTTATTATATGATATTGTTTGTTACTTAAAAAATTATCTGGCAAGATTTGTCCCATTTGTCCCAAACGAACTTTTTACATTGGGACACATAAAATCTAATGTTTATAAGTTTGTCCCCACTGTCCCAATTGCCCCATTTTTTTTGTAATGGTTTACATTGAAATTAATGAAGAATACATTTGGTAATGAGACGATTACCTCCAAATTGTTAACTATCATTAACCAGGTTTTAAATTATCATTATGATTAATACTGCCGTAAACCAAAATACGCTTCATTTACTTGACAGAATATGTGATATTTCTTAGCATTCGACCCAAGTGACTAATATATAACCACTAACCTATAGTTATCACCCGATAAGTATTTCCTTTTACTTAAAACCAACAATAAAAACTCGGTGCAGTAACTCATTTTTAAATGAGGCTATTTTCTTTGTGTAACAGAAAGCTATTAGCCAGCAATAAACGGCGTGTTAAATGAAAAAATTACTATTATTGATCATTCTTTGTGTTTCCAATGTTGTAATCTCTGCAGATATAAAAACTTATAACCCTGATACTTCTTGGTTCACATCCAAACAATCCTCAATGCTATCCATAGCAAATAATCTATCCCTTCGGCATTACAATAAAAAATTAAATGACAAAGAATTTGTTAGTGAATTGCTTAAGTGCTCTTTAAAAAATAATTTTTGGTGCTCAGGAAGACTAGGTGATTGGCTTTTAGAAAAAAATGAATATTCTGATGCGTTTTACTTACTTACTCAGGCAAATGATAACTTACACGACTCATTTAGTTTTTCTCTTGGCAGAATGTATCTTGAAGGAGTTGGAGTTCTTCAAAATGAGGAAAAGGCTCTTCTCTATTTTAAAAAAGCGGCAAAAGCAGAAGTAGATCTTTCACGAGTCCGCAAATATGCTGCCTACAATGTAGGAGTAATCTACTCTCAAAAAGAATTAAAGAAAAAAAATAATAACATTACGAACATAACTAAAGCTTATGCTTGGTTTAAGGTATCAAAAGCTTTGGGATATGATGCTGAAATAAAAGTTAATGAGGTTTTAAAAGAATATCTTGCTTCACATAAAGGTTTACTTAAAGCCGATAAACTAGCTACTCAAATATGCTCCACAATACCTAATTGTCATTAACTCCAGAGAGAAAGTTAAATACAATAATATAAGATAAGATTGATAATCTATAGGAGCTTATGTAGCCGGGGTGAAAGTGCTAATGTAAGTATTTCAATGCTGCAGGGGCGGCATACAATTGATGGGAAAGTTTATTAATAACACAATCAAACCCATTCCATCCAAAAATTTAGTCTTCATATTCTTTATTAACGCATCTGCCTCTACAGCAGGCACAAATTGCATTTTTATTTATTGCCATAGTAATTTGATTAACAAGTCCTTGAAAATATATAGTAATACTTTTCAAAATAAAAAAACAAAATATACCGATTATAATAAATTCAATATGCTCCTTTAAATAATTAAATATTAAATAAATAATGGAGAGTGAACTGTAAAATAAATTCAGTGTATCTAATGATGGATTAGAAAGTTCTCTTAGGATACCGAAGAAGATAGACACAATCATCAGCCCTATGTATAAAGTCAAAAAAAATGTCCATAATCCAGATAGTATGGCAGATAGTTTGGTTTTAAATGATCTGTTAAAATAAGCCCCTAATAAATTTCCTGTAGCAAATAAAAGTATTATACAATTTATTGTACTATTACCTGACAAACAAAACGTCAGCAGGATGATTATACCGACGATAGATACCATGGCTAATGTATCGTTTAGTGCTGATAATATTCTAACATTTGATTTAATATAAAAACTCTTTACGTAGTTAAATATTTTAAAGCCAATTTTTTTGTTACTCATTTTTACCACTTATTAAATTACTTACAAATTATATATAAAACATTCATTAAACTTAATTCACAACACATACGCCATGTGTTCGTTTTTAATTATAGGTACTTCAACATTAAGCTAATATGCTGAGAAACTACAAAAACTCAATTCGCAATTACCCATGCCACTTGAAATGAAACGTGCAGAGTAGCAAGTGATCGATTTTTATTCAACTTTTTCTTGCCTTGGCAACAAATTTTGACTCTATCCTAAACTCTAAAAACTTCCCCATAATTGAAGAACAGCCAATGGAGAAGTGCTCCACTAAAAAATATACCATTTGAATTGGAGCGCGTCCCCTTGGTGTCGCAATTATGATAAAACGCCGATTCAATGATTTAGCACATTGTGTTAGGTTGGAAATCTTTTAGCCAAGTTAACTTGAAACAAGTATATAAAAACTACTATACTGTACATGTACAGAAAATATGGAGAAAACCATGCAAACAGTGTCTTATACTCATATGCGCGAACATTTATGTGAAATCATGGAAAAAATCGCCAATGGTGAGCAAATCTGCTTTACTCGCAAAGGTCAAAAACCTTTTATTATAGGAAAGATTGGCACACCGACAGAGGCTCAACTTGAAGAAGCAAAGTACAAGAAGCGTGCTCAGACGATTGCTAAACTAAAAGAACGACATGCAGCCACTATTAAAGCTTTAGCGGATAAATAATGGAATTAATTTTTTTAACTGTAGAAGATGTAGTATTTATTCAAAGTGAAATATTATCTAATGCTTCGGTTACTGATTTAGGGAAACTTGAATCCGCGCTTAAACGTGCTGAACAGTATCATCACTATGAACACATCAATAATATTATTGAGTTAACAGCTATTTATATTATTGGCATTGCTAAAGCACATGCTTTTCCCGATGGTAATAAACGAACTGCCTTCCTGAGCGCCACTTATTTTCTTGATTTGAATGGGTATGCCTTGGAGGAAAATAGTGAATTGCCAGATATTATTGAACAGGCAGCTTCTGGCGTAGTTAATAGACATCGGCTCGTTGAGCTTTTAAAACCTTATATTTATTCAAATGAATAAGGTCAGTTAAATCCCGTTTGCAAGCAACGATCTAAAATAACTGCCTCTGATATGAAATATGCTTACTGCCCTTGCTCTATTTTCTTTCCTATACAATTTGCAATTATCTTTCAACTTGTGAATATCCTTTTGATTTTAAACAGAGGGCTTCAAATCTTGATTGCTCATATGCACCATTCACGCTGTTTTCAAAATAACTTTGTCGCATATCTTTTTCACATTCATAAAAATCCTTTGTTTTTTGCTGCGGAGAAACATCAGGATTTTCCCAATATACTTGAGTACATCCTGTTAGAACCAGAACAGTTAAAATTAGATATGCTTTCATATTCATACCCTCACTACATTGAAAAAAGTATAATTTAATTAATTAAATTGTAGTATAAATTATCAATCTAAATAGTTATGAACAGCTGAAACAAAAATTACCAAAATTTCATATTATTAAAGAATATGTTAGCAAGCGCAACCTTTATTTAGACTACGTCTAATAAAGGCTAATCTTGCAATATACAGGCACGTCAAACTGTTAAATAAATGCCTGAACCCAAGAAGAAGACGAATTGATCTAATTTAGTTCCACATATATAATTGATCAATTTTAATACTTCAAGCCATTATGAAAATCTCAAGAAGTACAATTTTCACCCTTTTTGTTATAATTTTCTTTCAAAATTCAATTATTAATGCCCAAAGTAGTTTAAAAACAATTACATGCCCTAAATTTGTTGAATGCACACCAAAATCTAACTCAGATAAGCTAAGCCTTTGTAATGCTGAAATAAGTAATAATCAAGATTTCTTCTATAATTGGCAGAAGCCTGATTATCCAATATTAATTGACGATATATCACCTTATTCTCAAAAACACCCTGGCATTTATAAATTTTTGAGCGCTAATTGCAAACGATATAATCTAGGGTTTGAATGTCTTTGTAAGTATAAGAGACAGGCTCCCTTTCCTGATTATTTTACGATTGGCTTAAGAAGACAGGCAAATCTATTACCAATGGTACCGACCGAATGGCTAAATAAAAAAAATCACTATATTTGTAAAAAATCCCCAGAAATGTGCCTTCTAATTGAAGATAAAAGTATAATTAGAATTGAAAGTGTTATAGAAAGGTCAGATATGCCTACTTATATAGATATTGAACTTGCAACACAAGATTCGAATAAAATAGAGTTATCTAAACCAGATTTTTTAGACAGCAGTATCTTGCATAAATTTACATTCTATATTGAAAAAAATAAATTAATAGATGCATGTAAATCAAAGAAACAGTGCAAAATATATATTAGAGCTCGGAAATCAAAATCTAGTGACTGGCACATCGGCAGTTTTACTGTTGATATTGAGAATGACTATCAAATTATTTCACTTAAACAATTTAATGATCATCCAGAATTTACAATGCGTTTAAACCAACCATTTTCCAGAACAATTTCTATAAACTCTTCATATTCGTGGTAGACCGACATAAGAGAGAGCAATCGAATGTCTAATTAATCAAGTATTAAATTTATAGTCTTCATCCCCAAAAGCCGGCTCCGGAAATAACTTGGCAGCAAGTAAATTGGGTCGTTTTGACCTGAGAGATCGTCACCTTTTTTAACAATAGAGAGCAAATAGCACCAATTTAAATTGGTTTTACTCAAAATCACTCAGATCCGTTCAGTAATACACTGATTCTTAGCCAAAAATATTTTTCAAAAAAAGGTGACGATCTCTCAGGTCAAAACGACCCAACTTACTTGCTGGGCTATTCTATGTTTAAATACACTATCTCATGAAGTTGGGGATCAGATACTTTATCGTGAGGCCCAATATTCACACTCCATTCAATATCAAAAGCTGATTGTCCTTGAGAAATAATTTTTTTTGTAACAGAGCCAGAGAGAAGTCCATTCAATGGCTCTCCTGTAAAGGAGTATATTGGTTCATCTTGCCTAGTGTTTTGCGCTTCTAAAGATGACAGGGAATTACTGAATGGTAAATTAACTCCAGCTGGAATAGCTCCAAATAAACCTGTCGTAGGTAATAAGTCACTTGGGAATGAATTGTTCTGAGTTACACTAGTTGGTATTTTTGGGGTTACAGGGGTATGTATTGCTCTTGATTCTATTTGAAAAGGACTAAGTAAACTCGACGTAGTGCTGATTCCATTAGCAGTTATGTAAGTTGGTTCCCACTTATACAAAATAAATGGTATTGAAATTCTTGTGCTCCAATAAATTCTTGTTTTTTCTTTTTTAATAAACTGTGGTGGATAAATTTGCCAAATTCTATTTTCACGCAGAAGCCCTTGTTCAACAGAACGAAGTTTTGCATTTTCATATTTTCGAATAATCTGATCCCGTAAATTCATAACATAGTAAAAGGAAGTGGGGTTTCCTTTCTCAAAAAAATATTTATTGGATAGTTGTATGTAATTTTTTAGGGTCTTTTCGGAAATATGTGTAGTTAAAGCATTTACATGTCCGATTAAACTTTGAGTGTTTATAAGTACGGTAACATTGCTGGTATTTTTTATTTTTTCTTCAATATATTTTTTTAATTCCCCATCATTAGTCATAAAAAAAAGCTTGCAATCCACATCAGCTTTTTGAGTTGAATCAACTAGCTGTAAAAATATTTGTGCAATAATTGAATCTCTAAACCCTTTTTCCTCTTCATCTGCTGAAAAAGGTGCAAGTCTAAAGCAAGCTCTATCAATAAGATTTTTCCAGTCCACATCAGAAGTATTTAAATTTAACACTTGAATTTTATGGCTAATGATTTGATTATTGATGTGTTCATCTATTTTATTTTTTATAATATCTTCGTTGACTACCTGAGAAGATCCAAGGAGATCATTTAACTTAGATACAGCAGGTAATAATTCAAATGCCCCCCTCATCATCTGGTGCTGTCTTTCCATAACAACAACTTCAGGTAAATACCATGATAAATCAACATCTTCTCGTTCTGACTCCCTTTTTATTAATGCACTAATTTCTTTATTAAATAACTTATTATTAAATTTTGTGAAAAGCACATTGGTATCAAAAACGACTTTAATCGTCGGTATTTTTTTATTCATTCAAAAAACCATTAAACAATTGATAATCCATCTTACACTCAATAATTAATATCACTTTGTAAAATTAAGTTTATCATGATTTATTCTGATTTTTTTATTAACTAATCTGCGACACAGATGCGACACAAAAACAGACATTCTCAAGAAAATTTCATAACTTATTGATTTTACAATGCCGCTGCGCAGAATCGAACTGCAGACCTTTTGATTACGAATCAACTGCTCTACCAACTGAGCTACAGCGGCTTAACGATTAGTATACTTTAGTGTGTTGATGTTGCAATACCACTCCGATGGTCCAGTCGGCGTTCTTGTTTTGTGGTAGAAAATTGATTTGTTGATCGTTTTTGATTCCGTATCCATTTACAATGAGGGCATACAAGTAGGACGGTAACATGCAGTAGTTGTAGAGCATAAAATTGTCTGGGTTGGTTTCTTCTAATGTAGACCATTTTTGATGGCAAATGTTTTGATCGGCTAAGTTGAAAAGCTCACTCATGGTGAATTTATTTTTGTTGAATGAGAATAGTTTGTCATGCAACATGGAGGTAATTCCTCCTAGAATATACCACTTGTCTACCGGGTTTGATTTTAGTATACCGTTCACTTTTTTAGACACGTAATGAACATCATTAACAAGTATGCTGATTTCATTTTTACACAAGCTTGCATCCCCCTGTCCCAAATGCCCCCTTGGTAATTCGAACTCTTTAGGGTAACAGTATTTTAAATCAAAATACTGATGTCCCATTTCATTTTGACCTAGACCAAGAAAACTACGGGAGTAAATCGTATAGGTTTTACCATATATAGACATAGTCACTAGATCTCTGCCTTTAAAGACGCCTCCATCCTTAATGGGTATAACAATCTGTACTGAAGCTCCACCGATATCCATGACACCAGTTGGCGTAGTATCTTGTTGATTGAATAAGTTTAATTGATAATTTATAGCAAGCCAGGCAAACACCCCTTCTTCTGTCCCTGAAATGGTTCTTGCCTTGATTAAGCGCCAATAATACTGTTTATCGAACCAATCAGCCACGAGCTGATTGACATTTTTGTGATGCGTTTTAGGTAAAAGTCTCATACCTCCAGTTGAATAAAAATACACTGGCATAGTCACAGCTGGTGCATCAGCAAATAGCTTTTCCATGTATACTGATATGGATTTGTGTTCATGCTCTATGGTTGATAAGCCTGGCACAGCTTTCCTGTTCCAAATTTCCTTAATATCAATTGGAGTATTAGTATCATCTAGAACGTATGAATAAATGTGCAACCGAGAGCCCGTACTTCCTGCATCGATAACTGCAATACAATGACGATTAATGCAATCCGATTTTTCTGCAAATACTGAAAAAGAGAGCGAACAAGTAATAATTATCCATATGATGAACTTATGCATATTGCTTCCTTACATCCCATCAACATCTCATCATATATTATCCACTCGGACAGGTCAAAACTACAAAACCACCTATAATCTATACAATATGTAAAAATCAATAACTTTTAATTTATTAAATAGATAATCACTTTTTTCTTTTAATTGGAAAAATATTATGCTATAAACGCGGACTTTTTTAGAAAATGAAAGCAGAAAATTAGTTTTTTTTTACAAAAGAAATGTTTTAAATTACTAGAGATAAATATAACATAAAGGGTTCACCCAATTAATTTTGAGAGAATATACAGCCTGTGAAAAATAGCATTCCTACGCTATCTAAGCCAATTAAAGATAGTGGTTATCGACGAGGATTAAAGGACCGCCATGTTCAACTTATCGCTTTGGGTGGGATTATTGGATCCGGGTATTTTTTAGGGACTGGAGAAGTCATCAATCTCGTCGGACCATCCGTTTTCATTGCCTATTTGCTTGGCGGATTGATTATCTTTTTAACCATGCTTTGCATGGGTGAGTTGGCTGTTGCAATTCCTATTTCTGGATCATTTGTTACCTATACCTCTGACTTTATATCTCCCGCAGTAGCTTGTGGAGTTGGATGGTCCTATTGGATAAGTTGGGTCGCCTATATTCCTGCTGAGTGCGTTGCCGGTGGAATTATCATGGAAATGTTTACTGGCATAAACGGCTACTTATGGGCCATTTGTTTCGGGTTTATCATTACTTACATTAACTTAGCAAAAGTAGATACCTTTGGTGAAATTGAATTTTGGCTTGCACTTATCAAAATTGTCTCTTTACTGGCTTTTGTTGTTTTAGCAACTCTTATATTTTTTGGCTTAATCCATGGCTCCGAGCCAACGGGAATCATTGGATTAAAATACTTAACAGGAGATGGTGGTTTACTTCCAAATGGTGCAATGTCCCTGTTAACCGCCATGGTGCTATTGCTGGTGAATTATCAAGGCTCTGAGATCATTGGCTTGGCAGCTGGGGAGTCAGAAAACCCTGCGCGTATGATACCTCATGCAATACGCAACGTTACATTGAGGATTTTATTTCTTTATATCATTCCAGTCTTTTGTTTGGTTTTAATTTTCCCCTGGCAGAAAGCGGGCTTGTCCAACTCAGTATTTGCTGATGCACTTAATTTTTATGGCCTGAAATGGGCTGGCGCTGTGACGAGTTTCGTCACTCTTTCAGCAACTTTATCTTGTGCCAACTCAGGATTTTATGGCACTGTGCGTTCGTTAAATGCTCTAGCTCGTGATGGAATGGCTCCTCATCCATTTTCTAAGTTTAACGAAAATGCGGTTCCCCAGAATGCAGTGATAGCCACGTTAATTGGTGTATGGGTACTTTTAGGCGTTGGTTATTTTTTTGGGCAAACTAAACTCTATATCGCTTTGCTTTTAGTCTCTGGTTTTACTGGTACTTTAGCATGGTTGTCTTTATGTTTGTCTCAGATTAACTTTAGAAACCGCTTATACAAAGCTGGCTATTCAACCAAAGATCTTAGATATGTGACCCCCTATTCTCCCTATACCGGTATACTTGCAATTATTCTCATGATTGGCGCTCTGTTTTTCTTAGTACTTAATAAAGATCCGATGTACAAAGTATCGTTTGGTATTGGCGTGGTGAGTTTTGTTGTCCCAATGATTATCTATAAATTATTTGATATTGCTAAAGTAAGACGTAAAGCTATGCATGTTAAGAGTCGTGTCAAATTCCAGGATTTATTCCCGCCACAGTGATTTCAGTGTAAGGGACAGGCCCCAGTGAGGAGGTCCGTGTCCCTAACTGGCAATAGAAAGTAATCGAGCCGCGACCGCAAGGGCTGAGAACCGACTCATTTTTTAAAATGGGGCATTTATACCAAAGGTCGGGGGCTTCGCCTAATGGCCTGCCTTAAGCAGTGTCATTCGTGAAAGCGGATAGTTCGGTATCCGCTTGCTGACGCGCGCGGCTCGGTTCACTTCCTGCTGTGACTAGGATTTGATTCAGACAGCAAAGAAGAAACCGAGCCGCGCGCGTCAGCAAGCGGACCGATGCGGGCCGTATAGATGAACCTAATGGCGCTGCTTAAGGCAGGCCATTAGGCGCGAAGCACCAGACCTACGCTTACTAACAATCAGAGAAGAGATTAGTTAGGACACAATAATAGGAGTCGATTCCTCAGCCGTCAGAGAGCGGGCCTAACTAATGTAACTTTTGACCATTAGGTACGCTAGGTTCAGTGGTTATTAAGCATATGTTGCCTTTCTCATCTGAAAAACCTACCAACAGAAACTGAGAAATAAAACCGGCGATATTCCGTTCACCTAAGTTAACGCACCCCACCACTGAGCGACCAATTAGGCTTTCTGGAGTATAGTGTACTGTGACTTGTGCCGAAGTTTGAAGAACACCGATTTCTGCTCCAAAATCCACCCATACTTTATAGGCAGGTTTCTTTGCTCTTGGAAACTCTTCCACCTTCACAACAGTGCCTGATCGCAACTCTACTTTTTCAAAGTCTTCATAGCTTATGATCATGTTACTTCTACCTTACCAGAAAACGATTTAATTACTGACTTCTTCAATGCCTTCTACACTATACTCTGGAACTAAGCTCTTCAATAAAATTAATAGCTCATCCTCTTGGTATTCATGACAAGCCGTATTCATCATGCGCATGGTTTGTGATAAATCATTCCAATCCAACTCTCGAAATTTTGCCTTAAACAACTTCGAATGTTGAGTCGTAGCCAGTTGTTCGCTTTCATGGAATAATTCTTCAAACATTTTTTCACCAGGCCTTAACCCAGTGTATTCAATCTGAATATCTTTGCCAGGTTCTTTACCTGCTAACCGAATCATCTGCTCAGCTAAATAACTAATTTTAACTGGGTCACCCATGTCTAAAACAAAGATTTCACCACCATAACCATTAACCATGGCTTGTAAAATCAGTTGACATGCTTCAGGAATAGTCATGAAATATCGTTGCATATCAGGATGGGTAACGGTGATTGGCCCACCTTGCTCAAGTTGTTTTTGAAACAGTGGCACAACACTCCCAGCAGAGCCTAAAACATTACCAAAACGCACAGTGATAAACTGAGTTTCCGACCTTAAATTTAGATTCTGACAATAGATTTCAGCAACTCGTTTGGTCGCCCCCATGACGTTAGTCGGATTTACAGCTTTGTCCGTAGAAATCAGTACGAATTTCTGAACTTGGAAGTGAGCACTGGCTCTAGCAACAATTTGAGTTCCTAGGACATTGTTTTGTACTGCAACTCTGATTTGATTTTGCAACATAGGAACATGTTTGTAGGCGGCAGCATGGAAAACCAGCTCTGGTTGGAAACGACGGAAAAGATCATTGACTGCAACTTCATCAGTAACATTGATTAAACATAAATCAACTGGAGTATTTGGGAATTTAGTAAGTAATTCTTGTTCAATTTTATACAAATTAAATTCACTGTTCTCAACGATAGCTAATCTCTTTGGGGATAAAGCCATTATTTGACGGCAAAGTTCAGAGCCTATAGATCCTCCGCCCCCTGTAACTAATATCTGCTTACCGAAAATAGAGTCAGCTATCTTATCCCAATCAAGCACAACTTGATCTCTGCCCAATAGATCTTCTATGTTTACAGGTCGTAGTGCATTTACCTCTACCCTTCCAGCTGCTAAAGCTAAAATACTTGGTAAAGTCCTAAATGCAACTTTTGTCTGCTCACACAATTGGACAATTCTTCTCATGACTGCCGAATTTGCAGAAGGAATTGCTATAAAGATTAGGTCCACTTGATGACGATTTACAATTTCTGAAATTTGCTCAATGGTTCCTAAGACCCGCACACCATGTATTTCTAACCCTCTCTTACTGGTATTGTCATCCACAATACCCACAGGTTTATAATAGCCAAAGCGCTTTAAATCTCGTATTAACCCTTCCCCTGCAAGACCAGCACCGATGACGAGAACCTTTTTAATCTCCTCCTCTTTGCCTTGCTTATTAGGTCTATCCCATTGCAATCGGACCATTAGGCGTCCACCACATAGAAAGGTAGTTAGGATAATGGCATAAAGTGGAAATACTGATCTTGGAATATAGTGCAATATTGACATTGAATAGAACACAGGAATGATTAAAATGACTGCGGTGAAAACTGATTTTATAATCCTAACGACATCATTTAATGATGCAAAGCGCCATAATCCTCTGTATATTTTGAAATAATAAAAGCAACTTATCTGTACAATTGCGAGTAAAGCCAAAGCAGAAAACGAATGCACTGAGGTTAAACTACTGGGATTTGTTTGTAAGTTAAATCGTAACCAATAAGCGATATACCAAGACACTGGAATTGCTGATACGTCAAACAATATAACTGGTAGTTTAGAAATGAATTTGTCTATAATTTTTATTATTTTTTGCAACATAGTACACTGTACTTATCCCTAATAAGATACGCATACTACACTAAGTTACGCTAAGTCGCATCAAAATTTAGCAGGACTCACGCCCCCCTCCCATCTCCTCGTTAAAAATTGATTTTAATTCAGTCGTTTAGTGTATCTAAACGTTCACATTTGAAACCCTGTTTATCTCAATCTTGGTGTCATTTATTAGTTTTGTTTAACGAACAATTCATAGCGATACTGGGAGTGCGTTGAATTTGTAGAAAACACATTAAGCATTTTATAGTTATTACTGTTTACTAGTTCTTTCTTTAAGCACATATCGCTTGGGGTGTATTTGACTTCGCCATTTTCGATCAATGAAGTCAAAATAAAGTAGGTTGGTTGTTGAGACAATATACTATTACAAAATACTTCATATCGATTAGAAGAGGGCATTTTTGTCATTTCAGCGTTGTTTAAACAATACGAGTCTATGAAATTCAGCGGACTGTAATAGGGGATAAGTCCGGAATCGGCTATGACTACTGTAGCATCTTTTGTTGCGTGAGTATTTAGCCATTTAACGACTTCAAGCCTTAGTTTCTCTCCATTTAAAGGAGCCTCACTGAAATAGCGGTACTCTTCTAAAGACATTTTAGGAATAAATAATAAAGCGATAAGAATCACTGTTACAAATAAATAGCCCACAACCATTTCTTTCTTAAGACTATAGCGATTCAATAAATGACTTACTCCTTGAAAAGCTAGGACTAGAATAAGGGCAAATGCGGGCATAAATAAGCGATTTTGAAATGCGACTAAAGTATCAGCCTCGATCAGCATCAATAAATAAGCGACGCTGGGAATCCATAAAAAATAATGCCTCTTGTCAGGGGAGTGAATGCATGCGGGAATAGACAACAATAGAAACGGCCAAACCAACTTTAAATAATTCAAATCCAAGGCAAAACGATTACCCTCAAACCCTTTACAATACACTGGATTTGGGAATAATTGTCCAAAATAATGCCATCTCCATAAAAAATAGGGTAGAAAAACAACCACGATGGGAAAGGAAAAACTAATTGCACTTCGAATAGTACTCACCGAAATAAAGGGATGTTGTTCCCAAGCCATTAAAACACCGAATAGGATCATAAACACAGGAGCCTCAGGCCGAGTCAAGGCAGCAATTGTTAAAAAGACACCTGCAAAGAAGAAACACCAATTATTAGCTTTGGATTTAGGATGGGGATAACTCAAATAACCCATCCCACGATAGCAAAAATAGACCGAGCCTGAAATTAGAGCTTCATAAACCGTTGTTTCAAGCCCACTAACTGCCCAAATAATTTGTCCCTTATACAGCAATAGCCAAATTACTGGAATCAAGGACTCCTTTCTAGAAAACCACAACCGCGTCATTAAATAGATAAATAGACAGGTAGCAACCAAACCAAGCCAACCAGTGATTTTAAGGGTAATAACAGGGTCTAGGTGGACTAAAAATGCAAAGACTCCGAGAACAACGAAGATAAAATTTGAGTAACCTTCGACAGGGACTGAATTAGGATTCCAGAGTAATCCTATTCCAGAAGCCCAATGATGTGCATATCGCAGAGAGATGTACATATCATCAATAGTAAATGGCCAAATCGCTCTAATTTGCAGCAATAGTAGGTAACACAATAAGGCAATATAGAAAATACAATGCCAGCGCCCTTTCAAACTCATCCGATCAGAGCCATAAGGGTCAACACTGAAAAACTTAGTAGATTCAGGATAGATAATTTATCGCATAAAAACACGTTGACCGGATCATCGTTATTTACTTCTTGTTTAGCGAGCCAAGCAAAACGCCATAAGGCTATAGCAGCAAACGGTAAGGTTAATACAAAATAATAGGCTTCCTCCCGCACGTACACGATGTACAAAATGTATGTCATTAGGCAGGCTATCCCTGTTCCCAATATCAATCGCTGTAATAATTGGGGATGGTATTTCCGTAACACTTTGCGCGTTGAGTTCTTTAGGCCGAGTTGTATTTCCAACTGTCTTTTGTTTAGGGCAATAAATAAGCTTAATAAAGTAGCTGCAATCAGCAACCATATGGATATAGGAATTCCTATTCCAGTTGTTCCAGCAAGTACCCTTAACATAAATCCCATTGCAATGCAGGCCACATCAAGAATTGGAATTAATTTTAGTAGATGATTATAAGCCAGATTTATTAGCAAATAGATTGCTAAAATAATGACTAATGATTTAGAGATTAACCAGCCAATACCAAGACCACTAATGATCAATAAAAACATAATTCCAATTGCATCTTCAACAGATACTAAATCACTTGCTAAAGGCCTATTGCTTTTATAGGGATGAAGACGGTCCTCAGAACGATCCTGTATATCGTTATAAATATAGACAGAACTAGCAATCAGACAAAAACAAAATGAAGCGACTATGGCAGGCAAAAGGAAACCCGATACAGGAGTATAAATAAAGCCAAGCATCACAAATATAGATTTACTCCAGTGTGACACACGAAGCAGTGAAAAATAGTTCAATAACTTATCCATGTATCCTATCCTGATGAATTTGTGAATTAGTGCAAGCATGCCAATTTACCTTATTCGAAAATCTAGTAGTAGAATTGTCATCAGACTCTGGCTTCAAGACATGGATTTACAAAGTTTTAAACGCCATATACGACCATAAAGAGCTTCTGATTCTTTAAAAATACCATAATCCTCAAAAAATGCATCATTTACAACCTGTTAAACTAGAATTCCTCAGTAAGGCATTAATAGTTTGCAACAATTTAGTAAAATTTAATCAAATCAGATTGCATTTAACCAATGAACCAGTAATATAAAAAATACACCAATAGACTTCATGAATAAGCGCTACAGACTCTTTTAGTGCAAGAAGTCTAAATAATTAACTCAAGGGAAATGAGGTTTATTATGCGTTATATTCTTCCAGCAGGAGCACTTTTAAATATATATTCTATCCGCAAGGAATATGAGGGTGAACGACATGTTAATTTAGATGAAACTCCTTCTCTATTTGGGGTTCCAACCTTATTCGGTGGTACTGATGTTAAATCAAGAGACAGACAAACCAAATTCATTCTAAAAATGATCATTGTTCTTCGCGCTAATTTTGCCCGAGAAGAGGAAATAACATCTCCCGAGGAATGGGAAGCTAACTTAACAGCCTCACGTGTTGTTCTTGCAGCTTGTTTATTCGTTCAATCACAAATTTCTACCTTTAAAAACAACTCGGCATTGTATCGCTTAATTAATAAAGATTTAGGGATAACCAGTACCAATTATTTAGATAAAGAAGACGAAGAAATGTGCTTTTTAGCAGCGAATCGAGTCATTAACTCTTCATTGTCAGCATACTCTGACGCAAATGCTGCTCTAAGAAAACAGAACTTTCCACCCTTCAGTGAAAAAGAGTGGAGGGAGTTTTCAGATTTTGTCGCTACACAAGCAAAAAATGCAAAAAAACCCGTAAATCCATACACTAACTATCCAGTTACAACAATTACGCAACGATTTTTTGGCGCTGTAGGTACCTACACCGGAGCAACAGTGGGCTACATCGGTGGAGACGTTATTAGCCAGTCATCCACAGCTCTTTCAAGTAAAGCTCAGCTTACGACCTACGTTGGAAGTAGTCTTTTATTCTTAGGTACAACTGGACCAATGGGTGTTGCACTATTCTCACAAGTCATAGCCAGTAAAATAATCACCTCCTTTTGCAATATCAGTATGGCCAGTTTGCTTGGAACAATAGGAGGTCTATTGGGAGAAGGTATAGGGGTTGGTGTGGGGATGCCTATAGATATGGTATACAGGCTTCTGTGGAGGGGGGCTGAAACGTTAATTAGCTATTCCACCACTTACCCTAATGATGGCAGAATGACAGGCTTACGGATTTCCGATGGCAAATCAGTCATTAATGGTATTGTTCTTGATTACTCAACAAACACAGAGCTAGCAACGGACTTAAAAGGCAAGACAGTGACTATCACGGAAGATAGGAAATTGCTTGTTGATGGTAAGGAACTAAAAGTACCTACTGATGGAGCATCTCTCCCAATTGAAGTCATTAATGAGCTCAAAAAACAGATCAATATTAGAGCGCTGAAAAAAGAGCTTGAAAATAATGCTCAACCGAATGAACAGGAAGAGTCTCAGGATGAAGAAAAAGAAGAGTTATTAAGCACTGCATCAACCCTATAGAGTTAGTCATGCATCAAGTTTGTCGGACCAAGGTCCGACAACCCCCTATAAAGTGATCCATTGATTTATAAATAGCGTCGGCCAGCGACTCTAGACGATGCATTTTTAGCAATTCCTGTTTTCATCCAGAAGTATTAATACCTCATGTTAACTTGTTCAGGACCAATCAAGTTACTCAACACCTCCAGTAACTCATTACTAGGATCGACAAACCATTTTGAACTTAGATTTAAATGCGCTTTTGCGACCTGATTATGATAAGCCACTTGCACTGCACAACGACCGGAATAATTTTTTAAAATGGATTGAATGGAAGAAAGAAGTGATTCACTACTCTGGTTTAACTGCAACTCCAAGCAGCGTGCAAATTTAGTTCTCGCACTCGCTATCGAATGAAGTACACTCGCTGTCATTTTAATTCCACCATTGTAGTCATCGATGGCCACCTCCCCTTCGATAACGAGCATCTCTCCACTCGCCAAAGTTTCGGTATACTGCTCAAAGATCTCACCAAATACAACAACATCAATCTTAGCTGTGGCATCCTCTAAGCCAATGATGGCTAATTTCTTTCCACGCTTAGTGATCAGTTTTCTAATGCCTACAACCTGCCCACAAATATGTGCTTTCTTTTGTACAGCTGGATTTAATTGACCAATTGGGTGAATAAAATCTGTAAACTCCCTTCGGTATTGATCAGCTGGATGCCCTGTTAAATAGAAGCCCAAAACCTCCCTTTCACCTTCGAGCCTTTGTGCATCTGTCCATGACTTACAGGGTACATATTCATGCTTGGTAGAGTTATCGTCGATCAAAGAAAACAAATCAAATTGGCCACTGTTTTGATTTTGATGCTCCTTTTCTGCTAAACGAAGCGCTCTGTCTAATGATGCAGTCAATGCTGCTCGCTCTATGTTCCATTCATCCAAGGCACCACTTTTAATCAAGGCTTCAAGGACCCGTCGATTTACTTTACGTAAATCTAATCGCTCACAAAAACTAAATAAGTCCTGGAATGAGCCATTTGCTACTCTTTCTTGCACAATGCATTCAATGGCAGACTCCCCTACCCCTTTGATAGCTCCAAGACCATAGATAATGGTTTTATCATCACTCACCGTAAAATGGTACATCGATTGATTAATCGAAGGCGGTAATACTTCTAACTTCATGTGCGCACACTCATCAATGAATGTCACAACTTTATCCGTATTATCCATATCTGAAGACATAACAGCCGCCATAAAAGCCGCAGGATAGTGTGCTTTTAACCATGCCGTTTGATAAGCAACTAATGCATAGGCTGCAGAATGTGATTTATTGAATCCATACCCTGCAAATTTTTCCATCAAATCAAAAATATGAGTAGCGACCTCTGCATCAACACCTCTAGCTAGTGCACCACTCGTGAATATCTCCCGCTGTTTCGCCATCTCTTCTGGCTTTTTCTTACCCATAGCTCGCCGCAATAAATCAGCAGAGCCTAGGGTATAATTCGCCAGTACCTGAGCAATTTGCATAACTTGCTCTTGATATAATATGACACCGTAAGTGGGTTTTAGAATTGGTTCCAAATCTGGATGTGGATAATCTACTTGGGCTCTTCCATGCTTCCTGTCAATGAAATCATCGACCATTCCCGATTGCAAAGGACCTGGTCTAAATAAAGCGACCAATGCGATGATGTCTTCAAAGCAATCCGGTTGCAGTCTACCGATGAGCTCTTTCATCCCTCGCGATTCAAGTTGGAATACTGCCGTTGTTTTGCAGGCTTTAAGCAACTCAAAACTCGCTTGATCATCCGTGGGAATATGGCTGATATCAACCAAAGGTAAGTTGTTTTGTTGACACTGTTTGTTCACCGTTGCTAATGCCCAATCAATAATTGTCAGTGTTCTCAACCCTAAAAAGTCAAATTTGACCAAGCCCACTGCTTCAACATCATCCTTATCGAATTGGCTTACGATTTGTGTAGACCCCTCTTCACAATAAATCGCTGTGAAATCGGTCAATCTAGAGGGAGCAATGACTACACCCCCAGCATGCTTTCCAGCATTTCTTGTCACGCCTTCTAGTTTTAAGGCTAAATCGAATAACTCCTTTACTTCCTCTTCCTCGTTATAACGGCGTCGTAACTCCTCTTCTTGCTCCATGGCTTTACTCAGAGTAATACCAAGTTCGAAAGGAATTAATTTAGCTAATTTATCCACAAAACCATAAGGGTGACCTAATACCCGCCCCACATCTCGAACGACTGCTTTCGCTGCCATAGTACCAAAAGTGATGATTTGAGATACACTTTGTCTACCGTATTTTTCTGCAACATAATCAATGACCCGATCCCGTCCTTCCATACAAAAATCAATATCGAAGTCCGGCATGGAAACTCGCTCTGGATTCAGAAAGCGCTCAAACAGCAATTCATAAAGTAGTGGATCCAAGTCTGTAATTTTTAAAGCATAAGCCACTAAGGACCCCGCCCCTGAACCTCTTCCTGGGCCAACAGGAACTCCATTATTCTTTGCCCATTGGATAAAATCTGCCACAATTAAGAAATAGCCTGCAAACCCCATGTTATTGATAACATTCAGTTCTACCTTTAATCGTTCATCGTAATTTATTCTTGCTTCTGCTATTTCTTCTGGGGGTTTTCCTTTAAAAATTTGCTGAAGTCTTTCCTCAAGTCCTATCTCAGACAAATGCGACAAATAGTTTTCGACGGTTGAGCCTTCGGGAATAGGAAAATTGGGGAGATAATTATGCCCAAGATCCAATTGCACATTGCATCGCTTGCTAATTTCAACTGTATTTTCAAGAGCAGATGGTAAATCGCTAAACAGATCTTGCATTTCTTTTGCTGATCGCAAATACTGTTGGGGGCTAAAGCGTTGTTCTCGCCTCGGATCAGCTAAAGTGTATCCATCGTGAATACATACTCTTGCTTCATGGGCATCAAAATCGGATTCATCAATAAAACGAACGTCATTACTAGCTACAATGGGTAAACCAAGCTCATCGGCTAAAGCAATCAATTTTTCATTGTACAATCCTTCATCTGCTCTTCCAGTGCGTTGTATTTCCAAATAAAATCGATTGGGAAATAACGTCATCCAGTGAGTTGCTCGTTGTTTTGCGAGTTCAACGTCATTTGCTACTAAAGCTTGACCTATATCTCCAAATCGCCCACCTGACAGGGCTATTATTCCTTCCGAATACTCCGCAACCCAATTGTATTGAACTCTAGGTTGTCCCTGATGTTGCCCTTCTTGATAGGCTTTTGAAACCAAACAAGTAAGATTTTTATAGCCTTGGGAATTCATACACAATAGAACTAAAGAGCTTGTAATATCTGGAGTTTCAAGATGATGACAAATTATTTCGCCACCTATGATTGGCTTGATCCCCGACTCTAAAGCACTCTTATATAACTTGACTGCAGCAAATAGATTACAAAAATCCGTGATTGCAACAGCACTCATGCCTCTCTCTGGCAAGATTTTCATCAATGGCTTTATTTGTACCAGGCCATCGATCAAAGAAAATTCCGTGTGTACTCTAAGATGAACAAATTGTTGTTGCATGGGGGTTATTTTAATTTTTTAATCATGAAACTTTAACCTAATTACTGGTTTATAACAATGTTCTCAGATCTCAATTTCAACGCTTTCTCAATGTGAGTGATGAGGATCAAAAGCATCCCTTACTGCGTCCGCAAAGAGATTGATGGACACAACCAACAAAAACATAAATACAAAAGCCGCCAACATTGGCCACCAAACAACAGGATCTCTTGCAAGTTCTAACCGAGCTCCATCTATCATGTTTCCCCAGCTAATCGTCATTGGTGATACGCCTACACCAACATAAGACAAGACTGCCTCTGCCATGACTAAAAAACTAAAATCCAATACCAGATTAATGACCACGATATGCATTACATTTGGCACTAAGTGTTTGCGAATTATCGTAACCCAACTACTGCCAAGAGAACGGGCGGCTAGTATAAAATCTGCTTCACGCAATTTCATGGTTTCTGCTCTCAATAGCCTACATAGACTAGTCCAACTGGTCACCCCTAAAATAATGCATAATGCGAGTAATCGTGCATCTGCACTTTCAGCCAATGTAGGAAATTGCTCAGGATGGTTAGCAATGTAGGTTTGCAAAGACAACACAGAGGCTGTAATCAATAGGACTCCAGGAACTGAACTTAGTGTTGTATAACAGTACTGAATCACATCATCCACTATCCCTCCAAAATACCCAGAGGCTACTCCTAATATCAAAGCAAAGGGTAAGGTAAACAGCGTCGTTAAAAAACCAATGATTAAACCAGTACGTATACTCTTTATACTGTAATAAAATAAATCTTGACCAATTTGCCCTGTTCCAAAAACATGAAATGCTCTTGATAATTGATACCCTGTATAAACCGATAGTGTAATAACACCGAGGGTCAATATTACACTGAGTTGTGTTGAATTTATCCTCCAAGCCTTTATTGATTTAGCCTTTAACTTTAGTGCACTAAAAAAGCCCCAAATACCAAG
Organism: Legionella waltersii; assembly: GCF_001468085.1. Taxonomy (GTDB): domain Bacteria; phylum Pseudomonadota; class Gammaproteobacteria; order Legionellales; family Legionellaceae; genus Legionella; species Legionella waltersii. Next base: position 27,729 of record NZ_LNZB01000004.1, read on the forward strand.
CATCAATATCATGCTGATGATTACACCCCTGATCACCACCGAGTGAATAAATGCCAATTTATCCTCCTCAGTCTGGATGTGTATCGGTGGGTACTCCAATCTCGGATAAACCTGTGTCATGACACCATTTACAAGTTCTGTTTCACTCACAAAAGAGGTTAAAGCCATGGGTTCCGAATACGTTTTTTCATACGTCAAACTCATTGGGGCGAGCAATTTATCCAATAAGGAAAGTCCAGTCTCGTCATTTGTTTTAAAATGAATGGAATCCAAAACTCCAATCATCAAAAACAACATCAATACAATCCCAGCACTCACTGCTATGGGCTTATGCAATATAATGGCAAAGGAAGAGCGAATAGGTTGTTTGCGCAGCCCTGTTAAAACGATGCAAATACTGGCTAGTAAAAGAAGTAAGAAGCACTTATCTGTCCAGAAGAAATCAAATTCCATTCAACATTCCATCCTTTCTCGATCTTGTCATTGTAGACGAACCCTGGGATCAACTAATAGATAGGATAAATCGGTTAATACCAATCCAATAATGTAAAGAATTGAGCCTAAAAACACCATGGATCGTACGATTGCGAAATCCTGTTGCTGTATCGCATCAATGATATAACTTCCCAAACCTGGCACACCGAAAAATGATTCTAATATCAAACTACCCATAAATAAGGAAGGAATGATCACTACAATTCCCGTCAATATAGGTAACATCGTGTTTTTCAAAACATGCTTAAACAAAATTCTTAACTCGGATAATCCTTTGGCTCGGGCTGTTTTCACATACTCTTGGTGAATTTCTTCGAGAAACAAGGTACGATACCAACGTGCACCAGCCCCAAATTGTCCTAATACCGCCACAAGAACAGGTAAGGTAATGAACTTAAAGGCATCTAAACCACCATCATAGCCAGAGATAGGAAATAATTTTAAAATTTTTCCAAACAAGTATTGCCCACCGATAATATAAAACAAACTAGAGATAGACATTAAAATGAGGCAAAACACGACTCCAGAAAGATCCAGATAACTGGTTCTAAAAAAAGCCATACCCATTGCAAAAACAATGTTTACAAGGATAGTCAACAACAACGTTGGCAAAGCTATAGCTAGGCTGGGCCACATTCGATAGCTTATATCATGGCTAATGTCCCTACCTGCATCCGATACTCCAAAATTAAAGGTAAATAACATCAGGGATTTCTGGTAAAACAAGGTGTCTTTAACTGTGTTAAACCCTGATTTTTCTTCATTATAAAATAAAGGGAAATTATAGCCATGAACCTCTTTCCAATCCTCAATTGCGGATTGCTCAATATGCTTATTCCCTAGGTGCATTCGCGCCATATCATCAGGGGAGTTTACAATAAAAAACAACGCAAAGGTGATGAGATTTATGCCAAATAAGATGGGGATTGCATAAATTATTCGTCGAAAAATATAATTCCCCATTATAAGCTACTCCGCTGAGCCGCTTGCTTTTCTTTTTTGAAGTAAGCAAAAATCAAGGGGAGAACAAGCGCGCCCATGAATAATATCATGACGATTAAAGGCCAAATAATTGGATGGTTCCAATCAGTACGCAATTTATTTCTCTCAGAAACATCAATAGAAACGTACTTTAATGTACTCAAGGAAATCGTGTTTGGCTTTACATGAGAGACCCAACTTTGGGTAAGATTAAAACTTTCAGGATGCATTCCCCATATCCAAGGAGCATCATTAGTGACTATTTTTAGCATCTTTGTAATAATTTTTTGTCTAGTTTCATCATTATTTCGGTTTTTCATTTTATCAAATAATCGATTAAATTCTGGGTTGTTGTAATTTGCAGCATTCTCACCTCCATATTTGACCTTACCATTTCGACCATAAAGAAGGAACAAGAAATTTTCCGGATCGGGGTAATCGGCATTCCAACCCCAACTAAAAATCTGTGTGTTGCCCGTCCTAACTTTATCCTGAAAACGATTATACAGGGTAGATTGGACATTCAAATCAATGCCAATCGTTGCAAACTGCTTACGCATCCAATCCAATCTAGACTTCTCATCTGGGTTGCCTGAAACAGCCACATCATAACTTAGAATCAGCGCTTTACCTGTTTTCGGATCCACTCCTTTAGGATAACCGGCCTCAACCATCAGTTGTTGAGCTTCAGCAATCGAACGACGCTTCATTGTATTATCTTTCCAACGATAGACATAAGGATTCATCCCCTGTTCTCCATCTCGATAACCAAATATTCCTGGAGGGATCGGGCCTTGAGCTGCCAAACCACGGCCATTAAAAAAAATAGCGATAAATTCATCGTAATTTACAGCAATGGAGATTGCCTGCCTTAGTTTCCTCGCTTTAGTGCTATATCCACCTACTACATTATCCAGCATGTTAAAACCCATGTAATAAATATAAGGCTCCAAGGATTGTGTTAATTGAATTTTTTTTGATTGCATTTCCGGGCTTAAAACCGCATTTCCGACACGGTTGATCCTGATTGCTTGATCAAAGCTATCTGCGCTTACGTCTGAGGTGTCGTAATAACCTTGTAAAAATTTATTCCACCGTGGTATCGATTCTTTCTCTAAGGTATAGACCGCCTTATCAATTATTGGTAGGCGCTTTCCAATATTATTCACATAACCTTCTCGCCTATCTGCATCTGAGGCATCAACAGGGAAATACACTTCTCTATAATTAGGATTTTTTTCCAATATCATGTTTCGGTTTGGGTTGTTCGCGGTCAACATGAATGGTCCTGTGCCAACTGGGTACCAACCAAAAGACAGATTTTTATCATCCATTCCTTTCTGTGAGTAGAATACATCGGCTTCCCAGGGTACTGGGGCAAAAAAAGGCATTGCTAGCCAAAATAAAAATTGTGGATATTGGCCACGCAATGTAATCTCAAAACGATAATTATCGAGTTTTTTTATCCCATTTAGAGGGTATTTTCGTAAATCGATATAGGTACCATTTCGTAAGAGCTCAGGCGGCAAAGAATCACCAAACTCTTTAAATCCCACAATGTAATCACTCATTAATCCATAAATGGACGAACTTACGGAAGGATTGGCTATTCGTTTAATTTCATAGATAAAATCATCAACCAAGAGCTCTCTGGTACCAGTGTACTTAAAATCAGATAATTTACTAATGTCTTTGTCATCCAAGTATTCTTCCGATAAATGATGATAACGAAAGCTCCCATCTTTTCGTTTTGCAAACGCTGGATGTGGTTGATAAAGGATTCCTTTTTGAATTTCGATCGTATAGACAGTAAATGCAGGCTTAGCGTTTTCAACTAAGGGTATCGTCTTACCTTGGCTATCCAAATATTTAATCGTTGGCATCGCCGTTGCGATCAAAGGGATCAGTTTGTAGGGTCTGGCATAATAATCGTATTCCAAGAGTGGCTCGTAAATCTGAGAGATAAACACGTACTCATTTGAAGAGTAAGATCTGGCTGGATCCAAAGTCTTAGGTTGCTCGTTAAATGAGGAATAATAGATGTTTTCTTTGGATTCGCTCTCTGGATAAGGATTATTTAAAACCCAATTACCGCTGCATACAACGGATGCATAGAGTTGAATGGTAATAAATAACGTTAAAGATCGCACTCAAATTCCTTCTTTTAGTTATCTTGAACCTTTATATACGCTGCAAAAATTGTTCTTCATCCAACACTTCAACCCCTAGTTCAGTTGCTTTTGCCAACTTAGAGCCTGCCTCTCCACCCGCAATCACGAAATTGGTTTTAGCTGAAACACTTCCACTGACTTTAGCCCCTAAAGCTAACAATTTTGCTTTGGCCTCTTCACGCCCCATACTGGTTAAAGTACCGGTTAATACCACTGTTTTACCATAAAAAGGGTTGTTCATGTTAATCGGTTTTTTTTCTTTAATAGGCCAATGAACCCCTGCTTTTAAGAGTTTATCGATAACTTCCATATTATGTGCTTGGCTGAAAAAATGCACGATATAAGATGCTGCCACTGGTCCAATGTCATTTAAAGTCATCAACTCATCTATTGTCGCCATTTTAATAGACTCTATATCTGGAAAATGGTCTGCTAAAACACGGGCTCCCGCTTCTCCAATTTCGCGAATTCCTAAGGCGTAAAGAAAACGATTAAACGTCGTTGTCTTACTTTTTTCTAACGCATCCAATAGGTTTTTTGCGGATTTTTCTCCCATCCTTTGTAAGTTGGATAGAGTCTTTAAATCCATGGTGTACAAATCAGACACATGTCGTACTATTCCAGCATCAACAAGCTGCTCTATGAGGACACTCCCTAAACCCTCAATGTACATTGCCTTACGAGAAGCAAAATGCCACATCATTCTTTTTAACTGTGCTTTACAATACAAACCACCCACACAGCGAGCTATTGCCTCGTCTTCTTCGCGCACAACATCTGATCCACAAACAGGACATTGCTTGGGTAGTTCGATAAATTGAGTTGTAGTTGGTCTCCTTTCCAAAACCACAGAAACAACTTCGGGGATCACATCACCAGCACGGCGGATAACCACTGTATCTCCAATACGAATGTCTTTACGAGTAATTTCATCCATATTATGGAGCGTTGCATTACTAACAGTGACTCCACCAACACTTACAGGTTCTAATCGAGCAACAGGCGTTAATGCCCCTGTTCTACCCACTTGAAAATCGACTGAAAGCAATTGGGTCATTTCTTCAGTTGCTGGAAATTTATGGGCGCAAGCAAAGCGAGGGGCCCGAGAAATAAAGCCTAGCTCTTGTTGCAATGAGATATCATCTATTTTATAAACCACTCCATCGATTTCAAAAGGAAGTTCATTTCGTTTTGCCAACATGTGTTCGTAATAGCTTAAACAACCGTTTATTCCGACCTCCCTCTTTGTGTCCTCAGACACTCTAAATCCATATGTTCTTAGTAAATCCAATTGCGCCAAATGGCTACTCGGTAAAGTAAAGCCCTCACAAGCTCCAATACCATAACAATACAGATCAATAGGTCTGTTTGCGGTGACTTCTGGGTTTAATTGGCGCAAACTTCCTGCTGCTGCATTGCGCGGATTCGCAAATGTTTTCTCACCTAAGGCTCTTGCTTTATCATTGTATTCTTGAAATCCGGCTTTGGGCATGTATACCTCGCCACGTATTTCGATGAGTTTCGGTGGGATTGAGCCCCTTAATTTTAAAGGAACAGAACCAATGGTTTTAATATTTGCGGTGATATTTTCGCCTACAGCCCCATCACCTCTTGTTGCAGCATGAGCTAAAATGCCATTTTCATAAGTGATGTTTACTGCTAAACCATCCAATTTGGGTTCACAGGCAAACACCAACTCTTGATGTTGATCATCCAGTTTATCCATAGCTCTTTTAATAAAAGCTCTGAGCTCTTCCTCGTTGAATACATTAGATAGCGACAACATGGGCTGTCTATGCGAGATTGGCATAAAAGCATCAGAAGGAGAGCCACTGACTCTTTGGGTGGGAGAATCAGTACTTAAATACTCAGGGTGTTCACTTTCAAGCTTTTGCAATGTTTTAAAACAGCGATCGTATTCAGCATCAGGAACGAGTGGTTCATCTAAAACATAATAATGATAATCGTAAGTCCTTATTTGATCGCGTAGTAGGTTAATTTTTTCCTTAATTTCATTTTGAATCATGAAATCCATTCCCCGACATAAAAAACTCAGTTTAACATTTTTTTAGTGGTTTTATGCAGGATTTATGTCTAATTGTATTTCGTTCTATGGCTTTTGGCTGAACTCAACAACCAACTTGAAATTTACAAGACTTACGAAAAACCCCAATGTCTTTTAACGAAGAGATTGGGGTTTTTCGTAGGTCTTTATTTATTTTTAACAAAGAGACTAGGGTTTTTCGTAAGTCCTGTTGAAAAGAGAATTCAAACCATGATATAGATCCACACTCATTAAATACTCTTTTTATCACAATCATTTACCTTAAAATGATTAAATTGCGAGGGGTGTAACTTAGAAACGTTTCATCTTTAGGAGAAACTTTGAAATGGGATTTCAACGCATTTTAGTGTTTATTGTTAGTGTTTTATTTTCAACATTGACCTTTGCTTTGCCAAAAGTGGATTCAAGTCATTCTGGACTGGCTTTAGTTCATGGTACGAAAGATCACCGCGAGGACGCCTATGGGACTTATTGGAAACTGGACTTTATAGAAACTCTTTCGCATGCTTTAGAGAAACCTGAAAACCTGTTTGTAGCCCATTGTGATTTCAGCCAGTACATGTGGCATGAAGACTCCGCAAATTGCCTTGCAGACCAACTGTTGGATTTTATCACTGAAAAAAACATCGAATCCCTTACGGTGATTACTCACTCCGATGGGGCTAACGTGATACGCTGGATTTTATCAAATCCCACCTATGACAGTCGCTACCTGAAGCTCAAAAACAAAATTATAAAAGTTATCGCCTTGGCTCCATCCAGTGGAGGAACTCCTCTGGCTGACGAAGTTCTCAATGGTGGAGTGTTTGAAACCAGTTTGGCTTGGTTACTTGGGTATCTTTCAGACGCTGTGAAACAGCAACGGGTTGGAGATATGTTGATTTTCAATGACGAATTACTTCTAGGTGGGGTTGGACGACCTTCGTTATCAATACCCTTCAAAGCAGTTGTTGGCACTGACGTTAGTGTCTCACCTTTTTCGTCATCAAGCTATTGCAATGGGTATATGTTGAATTCCGGTTTAAAGATTGCAAAATTATTTCTGGATGAATGTGCTGATGGGTTTTTAAATTGCGAGTCTCAAAGTCACGCAGGGGACGTTTGGTTTTATGATACAGAAAAAACAGAAAATAACTCTCCTTTAAGCCATAACCAGAGCAGACACTCATGCTTAGGTTTGGAGTATTTACTGATTAGAGAAATCGCACAAAAAGGAATTGTATAATGAAAATATTAAATTTATTCTGGATAGCCGGATTCTGCATCAGTCAAGCCCAGGCATTCACTCTACCCAGACAACCTACAAAGTCGTATGAATGCAATCATTGCAGTCAGCTTTCTCGAGACAATTTGCAGGATAAATGGGAAATTAATACTCAATCATTAAACAACGACCTCAGTAATGCACAAAAAAGTTACGGTTACAAAGAGCTGGTCAACATTGAACAATTTAAAAAGGGGATTGAAGTTTATACCCAATCACCTGGGGCAGTTATTCGCATTACGCCTTTACAAAATAAAACCATTCCTCAGCTACTCATTAAAACTCCATCCAATGACACCATGTCAATCAAAGAGGCCTCCTCTTTGTATTCTCAAGATCAAGAGCTAGGGGATTTAATTGCTGCGAATAAACACCATACTATGCTGCAGATAAAACCTGAACTCGGAGCTGGACGCTTTATCATTAAAACCAAAGAAATAAGTCCAGACAATGCTCAAGGCTATGTCATCAGTGTGTTGGATAAGTTTTCACTCACCTACTTACAAGTTGAAACAGATTCAATCCATTATCAATATGGAGATAAAGTCACTGCTACAATTTCTCTGGTTAATGATGTTACGGTGTATGATATAGATGAAGTCAGTGCCAGGATCGTTGGTCCACAAAACCAAAGCATTCCTCTGAAGATACGCAAAGTTAAACCAAACGTATTTGAAGCACAAGGCCTATTAAACTCCGAAAGTAATGACCGTGGAGAAAACTGGTACCTAGAAACAGATGTTGAGTCTGATAATGGTCAAGAAATTATCAGACGCTCTGGACATACAGCCTTTTCTTACTCTATTCCGTCAGCCAGCCTTATTAGCGTGAAAAAATTGTCTTCCAAACCTTTAACCTTTGTAGCCACCATCGATGTAGCTACAGCAAGTCGCTATTCCTTACAAAGCGTTCTTTTCCAAAAAACACCTAAATCATCGATTCGACCGATTCAGACTTCACAAAAAGCACAGTGGTTTGAACCTGGAAAGCACGTTATCCAATTTACCTTTGACAATTCACACCAATTATTAGACGATAACCTGTATTTAGGGTATTTACGCTTGATAGACTATGGTCAACTAAAAACCGTTTACCAATTCAACCCACCTATTAAGTTGACCCAACTAGTGGATTAGTTCATGTCATTTTTGTCATCTAACTTGTTTTTTGAGGGCATCGCCTTTGCGTTTGCCCTGCATTTTTTTCTGCTGTTATGGATGCTCGTTAAGCTAGGGCATCAAAAAAGCCACACCGCTCGTGAAAGCGAAAAAACGCTGCAAGCACTTACTAACCAGCTACATCAATTGCATTTGGACATTAACCAATCCTACCAAAGCAGTCAGCAACACATTAACGAAAAAATTGCACAAGGCCTACTGGGTACTCAACAACTGATCAGTGATACGATGCTGAAACAAATGGGCGATGTTAGGGAGCAAATCAATCATAGCTTTAAACAACATGCCAGCTCACTGACCTCTCACCTGCAGCTGCTCACAGAGGAGATTCGTAACCATCTTCACTCATTAACTCAACAAGTGAATAACAAGTTGACTGAAGGTTTTGAGAAAACCTCTTCGACCTTTATTGACGTAGTCAAACGTTTAACCATTATCGATGAAGCCCAGAAAAAAATTACCGAGCTCTCTAATCATGTTGTCAGTCTTCAAGACGTTTTGGTGGATAAGAAAGCGAGAGGGGCATTTGGAGAGGTACAATTATCCACATTAATTAGTAATATGCTTCCTAGCTCTAACTATCAGATGCAATACACCTTAAGCAACCAAAAAAGAGCGGATTGTATTCTGTTTTTACCAGAGCCGACTGGTAATGTGGTCATTGACGCCAAATTCCCACTAGAGACTTACCAACGCCTAATCAACGTAGATGCTCTTTCGAACGATAAAAAAGTGCTTCAACAACAATTTCGACAAGACATACAAAAGCATATCAAGGACATCGCTGAGAAATACATCATCGCGGATGAAACAACTGATGGCGCCATGATGTTTATTCCTGCTGAGTCTATTTTTGCAGAGATTCATGCCAACTACCCAGAACTTATTGCCCTATCCCAGCGATTAAAGGTATGGCTAGTATCCCCTAGTACATTAATGGCTGTTCTTACTACAGCTAAGGCTGTCCTTAAAGATGATGCTACACGGAAGCAAGTGCATATTATTCAAAAACATTTACATGCCCTTGCTAGTGACTTTCAACGATTTGAAAAAAGAATGGATAAGCTCTCCAAGCACATTGATCTTGCCCATCAAGACGTTACTGAGGTGAATACGTCAGCCAAGAAAATTACGTCCAGATTCCAAAAGATAGAGGCGGTAGATATTGAACAAGAAACCTTGGACAATGAATTGGTTGAACTCGAACCTATCGAAAAGTAGATAGGGTTTCTAGGGCCTAATGACCCCAGCATAGTGCTTATGAAATCGTCCAAATCAACTTAATGTGTGATGAGAGGCATGTTCAGGGTCACTTTTATTCAGCTCGTCCATCAAAGGCTTTCCTAATGTCTGAGCATCCTTGGGATGTTGTTTTAAATATTCCTTGGCAATGTTTTTGTAATTTTCATTATCGGGATTATTCCTGATCTTATCGACCAATTCATCCACTTTGTCTTGACGCATTTCAGTGGTGTATGATTTAAACTCCTTTTTAACATCCGCTTTATCTTGTTCTGTAAGGTTATCAAACCCACCTCTTTCCCTTGCTCTTATGGCCAATAAAATGCCATGCATGTTTGCACGTGCATTGGCAATGGTGCAGTTTTCTAATTTCTGCGCACTTTGAGGAATAAAACACACAGGGTCTTGATGATCAGTGACGTTGGCTATTTGGGATACTATGTCGTCGTGTGATGCACCACTATTATGCCCATTCATCATATTACGAATAAACTCAGGCGTTATTTTACTGGAGTCCTCAACTCTGTAAATTCGTGTACCAAATTTCCCAGGTGTTTCTCCAAGTCCGCGGTTTGTATAGACGAGGCTTCCTGATTTAACTGGCGGTTCGCCATCAGGCACAAAAGACAAACCCATTGCGTGACCTTTACAATTAACGGGTATAGTCGTTACTTTTCCACTTAATTTAATTCGTTCAGATAAAGCCGCGCCATTCCCATGAGGAGTACTGTTTACAAACCTGGCTTCTTTATTTGAGGTTGTAAACGCGTCGGCTATCTCTTTAAAATGGGGGTTATCAGGATGCCTTGCAGCATATTTAGTCACTGAATCAGTCATGACTTGGTAAGTAGGACCGACGTGAGCATATTGAGAAGACACACCATTGCTGTCCGTCATTTTAATACCAAGGGTCAACCCAAAATACTTCACGTCTTCAAGGGGTTCACTACGGTTAGCCTGAGGTAAACCATAATGCTCTCTACCTGCAACACTGTCTCGTGCTAGATTATAAATCGCTTTTTCTATAGAGGTTACATTTGCGCCTTCATTAAACAATCGCTCTGCAGTCTTAAAATCTTGGTTTTGTAGAGCAAACGCGAGTGGGCTTTGTCCGTTCTGATTGAACGCATTATTGACAGCCGTTTTTGAATCAGGATACCCGCTTGCTTGTGCAATATGTTCTAACTCTTCCTTGAATTGAGCGCTTTCTAGTTGCTTTTTCATCAGTTCAGCAAGCATCATGAAAAAGCGTTCGTTATCCACTTTAGCTTGATTGAGCTGCATTTGGATCATTTTTTGCTGTATTGCATCCGCTATATTTGACTTCTCCACTTTGTTCATCTGTTCGATTAAAGAGGATTGGCCACTGTCGACAGATGGTTTTTCCTTGTCAGCAACAGTACTAAAATTAGTATTAGTATCAGAAGGGGATTCAAACATAGTACATCTCTATCTATAATGAAAATTTGAGTTTAAATAATACGCTAATTATAGTCAAAATAGCAGGCGTTTTGGATTATTGCACGACTTCTTATCACAAAACTTACAATAAACCCCAGGTTGAAACAAAAAATGCAATTAATTAAGACGTTAGCCAAACAAAACGGATACTTTATAACCATAATTTAACGAGATGATTGGCTTTTATCCTAAGTTCTGTCTTATTTTTTCACCGTTAAGGGAGTATACTCACTCGTTTTAATTTTTAATCTGAAAACAGTATGAACAGCAATGCGCTACTTTACCCGACGACACAAAAGAAACTAGTTTGGGGTCAACTCCATGGTAGCAGCTTAGCACTTGCCTTAGCTGAATATTGCGAGCAGACCTCTGGGATTAAGCTACTCATTACGCAAGACAATCTCAGTGCTAGTCAACTGCAAGAGGAGCTGCTCTTTTTTTTAGAAGGTAAACAAGAGGTGCTGTTATTCCCTGATTGGGAAACGTTGCCCTACGATCAATTTTCACCGCACCAGGACATTATTTCAGAACGACTTTATACGTTAAGTCGCCTGCAACAATCCAACAACGTAATTGTGCTATCTTCCGCTAGCACATTAATGCATCGATTGCCTCCACCCGATTTTTTGAATCAATATGCCCTGATGCTCAAAACGGGACAAAAGCTTGAGCTAGACTTATTCCGAAATCAATTACAACAAGCTGGCTATCACTGTGTCAATAAAGTTCTTGAACATGGAGAATACGCTGTGCGAGGCTCAATCATAGATGTCTATCCTATGGGTAGTCACATGCCCTTTCGCATTGAGTTATTTGACGATGAAATAGAGAGTTTGCGCCAGTTTGATACAGAAACGCAAAGAACCATTGAGAAAATCAAGCATGTCCATGTGCTTCCGGCCCGTGAGTTCCCACTGACCGAACAAAGCCAATTATTATTTAGAAAATCGTTCAGAGAGCAATTTCCAGGAAACCCAAGCCAATGTCCTATCTACGAAGCGATTACCAACGGCCAATTTCCCTCAGGAATTGAATATTATTTACCCCTGTTTTTTGATAAAACAGTCACCCTTTTTGACTATTTGCCGCAAACGAGCAACATCGCTTTAATCGAAAACATTCAATTGTACGCTGAACAGTTTTGGGTAGAGTTAAGTGATCGCTTCGAACAACGACGCTATGATATTAGTCGGCCAATTTTACCGCCTGAAACCTGTTTCATTACTGCTAACGAACTTCTTACAAAGGCAAATAGCTATGAGCCCATTCGCTTATTCCATAACACGTCAGAAAAAAAGAATGCATTCAATTTCAATGTCTCTGAAGGGCCCTTACTTCCTATCGACCGAAAAAACCCCGAACCATTGCAGCTTCTAAAGCAATACTGCTCTGTTCCCAATCGACGTTATTTGTTGGTGGTTGAAAGTGCTGGAAGAAGAGAAGTGCTCCTTGACTTACTAAAACCCAGCCATATACAACCTAAAACAGTTCAATCATGGGCGGAATTTCTCCAAAGTAATAGTTCTGTCAACATTACGACTGGTGCCTTAATGAATGGCTGTGAACTTAATGAGAGCCATATATCCATCATTGTTGAATCACAATTATTTGGAGAACAAAGTACGCCACAACGGAGAAGCTCACAAAAAACAGTTGATCCCGATCTGATTATTCGAGATATGGCTGAATTAAGAGTTGGATCCCCAGTAGTGCATCTTCAATTTGGTGTAGGACGCTATCAAGGACTTCAATACATTAATACCAACGATACAGCAAGCGAATTTTTAGTCTTAACTTATGCAGGAGATGATAAAATCTATGTGCCCGTTACCTCCTTGCATATGATAAGTAGATACACAGGTGTAGACAGTGAGCATGCTCCATTGCATAGATTGGGTACCGATCTATGGCAAAAGGAAAAGAAAAAAGCCGCTGAAAAAATTCACGATGTAGCCATTGAGTTGCTGGATCTCTATGCCAAACGTGAAGCACAACCAGGCCATCAGTACCAATTTGAGCAAATGGAATACACCAAATTTGCCAGTGGCTTTCCATTTACAGAAACACCCGATCAATTACAAGCCATTGAACAGATCATCAATGACATGCGATCTTCTCGTCCCATGGATAGGTTAATTTGTGGAGATGTTGGCTTTGGTAAAACTGAAGTAGCCATGCGCGCTGCTTTTGTGGCTGTCCAAAATGGGAAACAAGTTTGCATTCTAGCTCCAACTACGCTTCTAGCAGGACAGCATTTTGAGTCATTTCGTGATCGCTTTGCAGACTTCCCAGTCATGATAGAGTTACTCTCTCGCTTTCGAAGCAACAAAGAATCAGAGCAAGTCATTGAATCATTAAAATCTGGAAAAACAGACATTGTCATAGGAACCCATAAACTCTTTCAGAGTAATATTGCCTTTAAAAATCTAGGCTTGCTGATTATTGATGAAGAACATCGATTTGGAGTTAAGCAGAAAGAGCATATTAAAGCATTAAGAACTCATGTTGATATCTTATCCATGACTGCCACACCCATTCCTAGAACGCTCAATATGGCAATGGCAGGAATTCGAGACATCTCTTTAATTGCAACTCCACCAGCAAAAAGGTTAGCCATAAAAACCTTCTGGCAAGAAAAAAACAACTTAACGATTAGGGAAGCAATCCTCCGCGAGATCCTAAGGGGAGGACAAGTTTTTTTCCTGCATAACAATGTGCAAACAATTGATAGAGTTTGTCAGGATTTGCAGGCATTGGTGCCTGAAGCCAACATACGGATAGCTCATGGACAAATGCGTGAAAGAGAGCTAGAGCGCATCATGTCGGACTTTTATCACCATCGTTTTAATGTGTTGGTTTGCACCACCATTATTGAAACGGGTATTGATATACCAACAGCCAATACCATTATTATAGATAGAGCAGACATGTTTGGTCTTGCACAATTGCATCAATTAAGAGGCCGTGTGGGGCGATCTCATCACCAAGCATATGCTTATTTATTAACTCCTAATGAAAAATCATTAACTCCCGATGCAATTAAACGCCTTGAAGCAATTGTCTCACTGGAGGATTTAGGTGCTGGTTTTACTTTAGCAACACATGATCTGGAAATTCGAGGTGCTGGTGAGCTGCTTGGTGAAGAACAAAGCGGTAATATGCATGCCATAGGCTTTAGTTTATTTATGGAAATGCTTGATAAAGCTGTCAGTGATCTAAAATCAGGAAAAACCCCTGAATTGTCTGCTCCTATGCAGCAAGGTCCAGAAATTGATCTTAAACTTAGTGCTGTTATTCCAGAGGATTATATTGGAGACATCCACAATCGCTTAATTATGTATAAACGAATTGCAAACGCAAAATCAAGCCAACAACTGCATGAGTTGCAAGTTGAACTTATTGATCGCTTCGGCTTGTTGCCTCAACCGGTTAAACACCTCCTGTTAATTACTGACTTAAAATTAAAAGCAGAGCAAATGGGTGTTGTTAAAATCAGTGCTAATGCTGAGCAAGGCCGAATTGATTTTTCAGAACAACCATTCATTGATCCGACAGTGCTCATTCAACTCATTCAGGTCCATGCCAAACGCTACAAAATGGAAGGACCACAGCGCCTAAAATTCTCCCTAGATGCCTCTACTGGAGAAGATAGAATCCATGAAATTAAGCAATTACTGATTAAACTGTCTCCCAAACAATAGGGTTGTGTGCCTTTAAAGCTTCTTGAACGAGCTCAGCAAACATAGGCTCCACAACCTTTCTCTTTACCTTCAAGGTCGGAGTTAAGCGGTTATTCTCTGTTGTCCATGCGTCCTTTAATACAATAATGTGGCTTATTTTTTCATGATTAACTAATTCTGAATTTACTAGTTTCAATGTGTCTTGCAATGATTTATTAATCTCGTCTTTATTCTTATTCAAGCGAGCAGATTCAGATAAAGTAAGCAACATCACATTTGTTGGAAGTTCTCGTCCGACTAAGCATAGTTGCTCTATTAGCGGATTTACTGAAAACCGTTTTTCAATCGGAGTTGGTGCAATAAACTCCCCTTTTTGGTTCTTGAAATTCTCAGAAATCCTTCCAAAAATTTTTACACGATTAAAACCATCTAACTCAGCAACATCACCCGTTTTTAACCAGCCATCTTCAGTAAATGAAGCACTTGTTGCTTCCTTATTTTTATAATACCCCGACATAAGACATTGGTTGAGGATCAATAGTTCATCCCCCTCACCTAGTTTAACATCAACATTCATTCTTGGGGTACCCACATAGCCCCTACGTCTATCATTCAGCATTGATAAGGTTGCATAGGCCATGTTTTCACTTTGCCCATATCCTTCTTGGATATAAATTCCCAATCTATCGAAAAAGTCAATTATCGAAATGGGCAAATGAGAGGCTCCTGAGAAAAAATTGGTACACTCCATGAATCCTAGTCCATGCCTAATTTTCTTTTTAATTAACGCTGAAATAAAAGGGATTTTGAGTAGCAAATTTAACTTTGTTGGTGACAACTTTAATTCAATCTTTTGTTTAAAAACACCCCAAATTCTTGGAACAGCAGTAAAAAAGGTAGGTTGAATTTCCTGTAAATTCTCCACAAATTTATCTAGACTTTCTACAAATGACACTGAGCTATTAATACTGACGCTTCCAAGCTGAATCGCTGAACGCTCATACACATGGGCTAAAGGAAGATAAGAAACTAACTTATAATGTTCTAGATCACGAATTCTTAATAGATCTTTGGGGAACACCTCGAGGTAGTTTGCAATCGCTTGATTAGTATACATAGCCCCTTTTGGAGAACCTGTTGTTCCTGAAGTATAAATGATGGTGTATAAATCATCGGGTAGAGGTTCGGTTAAATGAATAAGAGGATCTACTTTAAGCACGTCAGACCAGGTATGATCTACTTTCAAGTCCTTGTGATAATCAAAGCCAACAGTCTTGTACTGCTTAGGGATGAATTGGCGAACTCGTTGGTGATCATCTAATTTTCCGACAAAGACTAACTTTACATCCCCATGTTCTAACACATAGTGTGCACTGTCTTCATTTTGATTTGCAAAGAGAGGCACATTGACCATGCCAGCGATATGTATTCCAAAATCGGTAATGAACCATTCAGCACAGTTTTTGGAAATAATGGAAACATGATCTCCTCGTTTCAGTCCTAATTCCTGTAAGAATCCGGCTACTTTACGAGCTTGTAACATCACCTCTGCCCAACTATACTCTCTCCACTTACTTTCTCTTGGCTGCCTTAAATAGATTTTCTTTGGTGATTCTTTTTCATTTTTCAGAAGCAATTGGAATAAAGAATTGGGATTTGAGTGATTCGTCATCGCTTGTCCTTTAGCTTGTTCAATTGACTGGTTAACCTTCGAGAAATACATCCTAGTTAAGAGCAGAATAGTATCTTTTGCTCATTTATACAATCGATCAAGGTTATTTTGAATCTACATTCTCTTGTTTACCTATATTTCTTCATGAAAACTAGTGACAATGAATTTAATGAATCCAATTTGTTCTCCATGAACATATAATGTATATTCGACTCAATTTATTGCTAACTCAACTAAGGAAATGGAGAACATTATGACCAGGAAAATAGTGGACCTACTTGATGACTATAATATCAACTGCAATTTATCAAGTGATGACCCAATCCTCCAACTTCCTTTGTCCTTATTTAAGGAAACAGAATATGCTGATGTAATCACTATAGTCTGGTTTTATGAACATAATTGGTATAACCCATCAAAAGTACCTTCAACAAACAAAAAAATGGGAGAAATTAGCTATCGTCAATCCTTAGAGTTTTATAATTCGGTAAAAAGCAAGGTGGAATCTACGATGAAGTTGCCTGTAGATTTATCTTCAGATGAAATAATCATCAATAAATCTCCTGCATCTTTATGGGTAAATGCCTCTCAAACAACCTACCTCCTCTGCACCATGGATATCTTTGCTAAAATGATGACAAACATTAATTGTGATGATGAGCAAGAGATGTTTTTTAAATGGATTCTAGAGGGTCAGCTAAGCACACAAGATCAAGCAAGACTAGAAAGCCGATTAAGCATCAATACGTTAAAAAACACACTCGATGCCGTTGTATGTAATATGGCTAGGAATTTGCTCAACTCAGCCACATTCCAACAATCAAGCCACTCTATTGCTTTAGTAAAGAAACTTCTAGAGAACTTAATTCAAGGTAACTCTGGATTATTAGAAGATAATGCTCGGTTTTTCATTTCTGTGTTAAGACAAGTCATAACCATTTTTCCTACCCCAATCAGTGTGATCCTTCAAGGATTAGGTATACATATTCCTGATCAGCTTAGCCCAGAATTAGCCTTTATTTTAACAATGAACATCGATGACATACCTGGTTTAAAGGATGAAAATTGGCCTGTTTTTATCTATTGCATCACTCTCTTTCTTCATCAATGTGCTCAGGGTAGTCCATCGTTATTGTCATACTCCTATGCTGGAGCGGCACTGAATTTTTCCTTTGAGAGTTGTACAAAACATCACACGCAACGTCTTTTGGAGAGCCTTGAATCAAAAAAATCTTTTTACACAAAAGAGATTTCAGATCAGCTAAAAATGGAGCTGAGCGAATTTAATTTATCCTCTGTCCATCCAGAGTTGTTAGCCTTATTATGCTTTGAACGGTGTGATCCTTTAAAACAATTGTTTATAACGGCATGGAAAAACCAACAAGTTTCATTACCAAATACACCGGTGACAGCGTTGTTAGCCAGTAAAAATAAATTTACTCTTGGTGAAACAATTTATAACCCCAAAAACAATCAGATTGTTTCAGTGAACAAAGAAGATATTTATTTAATTATGAAACTAAAGCAGTTAGTACTCTCCTATAAATCAAAGGCGTCAGGAACTAGTCAGCCATTTTTTGCAACAAATGGTAGCAGCACTCAACCGCAGGCTAGAACAAAAGAAGAGTATTTACAGGAGTTTGAAACATTGAGCAGACAAATCAGTGATCCAAAACTTAAACTTTTTTTGACCATTGAATCTATTGACTCCCTACATTTTAGTTATGTGCCTAATTCTTCCGCTGTTTTTGAGTTCATGCATCAATACCTGGTCAGTTCAGAGCCCCAATATCCCCCGACGAGCGACCTGCGAGATTTAAATCTAGTTTTGAACAGTCCACAGGTCCTAGATGGAATTATTCTGTCTATATCAAAGGATAAGTTATTGGTCAACTTAAACGACGAAAGTTCCTATATAGCAGAACTAGAACGTATCGACGAAAAAATTGGTAAATTGGAGTCCATGCTAACCGGCTCCGGGGATGACGTCGCAACCGAAGAGACAAAACTACGTCAGTGGTGGCTTGAAATTCAATTACAAACCTGGGTAAAAATCAAAGAAATGATGACTACAAAACAAGAAGAAGCCGATATGAGGCATGGAAAAGTAGAGTTCGCTTTGCTTTAAAGGATGTATTGGTCTAACTAGACCAATACAAATTATCCAATAACTATTTAGTTCCACCAACAGTCAATGCATCAATTTTCAATGTGGGTTGGCCTACCCCTACTGGAACAGATTGCCCATCCTTTCCACACACACCAATTCCTTTATCCAATGCCAAATCATTTCCAATCATGCTAATTTTTTGCATGACCTCCGGCCCATTTCCAATTAAAGTTGCCCCTTTAACCGGTTTGGTCACTTTCCCATCTTCAATTAGGTAAGCTTCACTGGCTGAGAAGACAAATTGCCCTGAGGTAATATCTACTTGCCCCCCACCAAAATTTACTGCGTATAACCCCTTTTTGACCGTTCGAATAATTTCTTCAGGGTCATGTTGCCCTGCTAACATGTAGGTATTTGTCATTCGTGGCATAGGAACATGCGCATAGGATTCTCTTCGGCAGTTTCCAGTGACTTGCATGCCCATTAATTTAGCATTTAATTTATCTTGCATGTAATTGACTAACACGCCATTTTCAATCAAGGTTGTACATTGAGTGGGAGTTCCTTCATCATCCACAGTCAAAGAGCCTCTACGATTTTGTAAGGTTCCATCATCTACTACAGTGACGCCCGTTGCTGCTACTTTCTGTCCAACACGCCCTGAAAATGCAGAAAGACCTTTTCGATTAAAATCGCCCTCTAATCCATGTCCAACTGCTTCATGCAATAACACACCCGGCCAACCCGGGCCTAATACTACTGGCATAGTCCCCGCTGGGGCATGATCAGCTTCCAAGTTCACCAAAGCCTCTCGAACAGCATCTCGTGCATAGCTAAGGGCTATGTCCTTTTCTGTAAAATAGGAATAGGCGACTCTTCCTCCACCCCCAGCACGAGCAGATTCTCTTCGTCCGTGTTTGTCTTCAACGATAACGCTTACATTCACACTGACTAAAGGTCTAATGTCTGCAACCATTTGTCCACTCATCCCCGCAACCATAACCACTTCATAGCAACCACTTAAGGAAGCATTGACCTGAATGACTCTGGGATCAATACTTCTTGCTTCTTTGTCTATTGCTTCTAATAAGGCTATCTTTTCTTGCTTAGTCATTGTTTCAAGAGGATTTAAACCTTGATAACGACTGATAGGCGCAGTGTCTACCTTGACCTTTTGAAGGGTTTTAGAGCCTGTTAAGGCAATTGAACGCGCTGCCTCAGCGGCACGTAACATTGAGGGGAGTAAGATGTCGTCACAATAAGCAAATCCAGTTTTCTCACCACTGACGGCGCGAACCCCCACCCCTTTTTCGATTGAATAGCTTCCACTTTTGACCTCTGAATCTTCCAGATACCAGGATTCAAAGCTTGTGCTTTGAAAGTAAAGATCCGCATCATCAATAGGATGACTCGTCATTGATCTGAAGAGTTTTTCGATTCCTATTTCATCTAGAGAAGCAGGGGCTAATAAGATTTCTTTTGCTAGAACCAGTGCTTGGGACATGGGTTTACCTTAGGATGAAAACTCTGATTGTAGCCAAATGCAGTCTATATTTGAAGTAGTGGACTAAGATTGATGGGGATGGATCCTCTGGGGTCCGTCCCCATCTCTGTGTATCATCTCTTACGCATCTAGAGTTCTATCTATACCTAGTACCTGTTTGAAGTTAATTCAACACATGATGTTGAATAGAAGGAAATTGATTGCGTAAATGCTCTAAACGTTGCAGATCAATTCCAGCCATGATAACTCCAGGTCCAGTTTCTATGGAGGATAAAACCTTTCCCCAAGGCTCCACAACCATACTGTGTCCGTAGGTGTGTCGCCCATTCTGGTGTATTCCCCCTTGGTTGGCGGCTAGAACATAGGATAAATTCTCGATAGCTCTAGCTCTAAGCAGCACCTCCCAATGAGCTTTTCCTGTGACCTCAGTAAAGGCTGAGGGAATAGAGAATAATTGAGCCCCTTTCTGTTGCAAGCTATGAAATAACTCCGGAAAACGTAAATCATAACAAACACTAAGACCGATTTTACCCACAGGTGTATCAACACAAACCAATTCATTTCCTGGTTCAATGGTTAATGATTCTTGGTGAGCTTCTTGTTCTGATACGCGTACATCAAACAAATGAATTTTATCGTAGCGCGCTGCACATGCACCTTGACTGTCATAAACTAAACAACTAGCTCGAACTCGTCTGCCTCCTGTTTTCATAGGTAATGTTCCTGCAATTACCCATATTTTAAGAGATTTTGCTAATTGACCAATTTTATCCTGGATTACCCCATTTCCGTAAGCTTCTGCAACATGAAATCTATCGGTTTCGCGCATGCCCATAAAAGCAAAATTTTCCGGTAATTGCGCTAACAACGCACCTTGCTCTTTCGCTTGAACTAATAACTTCTCAGCTTGTTTTAAATTCTCGCCCACATTAGCAGTGGATACCATTTGGACGATGGCAACTTGATTCATAATAAGCCTTTTTGATGTTTAATAGTGATATTGCATAATATCATCCGCTTCCTGACGATCGCCGCTCGGTTTGTTCTCTTGATATTTCGAGCGGCTGTTAGAGGGTAGATAAATGCTTTCATTCGATGTTATCACAAAGTAAATTGACATCAATGCCATTTCGCTTTAATAATTAAGTACCTATGGTGAGGTATTTTTACCAAAGGTTTTTCCAGAAAATAATTGCATGAAACACCCTTGAAAAAAGGAAATTTGTCCATAGATATGCTACAATACTATTAAATATATGGAGTTCTAACAATGAACCGAAACGATGTCACTGTATTAAGTCAACGTAATGAATCTGTCCTTGCAACTAATAAGGTCTTAAGAAACACTTATTTACTATTAAGCTTAACCTTTTTATTCAGTGCATTCACAGCCTATTTGTCTTTTGTTACTGGCGCTCGCCCAATGAATCCTCTTCTTATGATAGTTGGAGTCTATGGGTTGATGTTCCTTACTCATGCTTTAAAAAACAGTGCGTTAGGTTTAATCAGTGTCTTTGCTTTCACTGGATTTTTAGGTTACACAATTGGTCCAGTACTTAATTTTTACATCACTGGATTTTCTAATGGACACCAAATAGTTGCAACAGCTCTTGGTGGCACAGGCATGATTTTCTTTGCTTTGTCAGGATATGCACTAACAACAAGAAAGGATTTCAGTTATTTAGGTGGTTTCTTGTTCGTTGGAGTGATGGTAGCCCTACTTGCTATGATTGCAGGAATATTCATCCATCTACCAGCCTTGCAATTAATGATTTCAGCTGCTTTCATACTGATTTCATCTGGCTTAATTTTATTACAAACAAGTCAAATCATTCATGGTGGTGAAACAAACTACATCGTAGCTACTGTGAGTTTGTTTGTATCCATATACAATTTATTTGTTAGTCTGCTGAATATACTGAGTGCCTTTTCAGGTCGCGACTAAATAAAGGTTCCTCTACCTGAGTCCCGGTTTATCCGGGATTTTTTTGCTTTAAAAGTCATTCAATGAGTTATTCAATGAACAGGTCTTACGAAAAACCCCAAAGTCGAGGCAAAAATAGAGTTCAATGAGGGAGTTTAGATTCACTAAATGACCGAATTGAACTCTATTTTTAACGAAGAGATTGGGGTTTTTCGTAAGTCCTCATGAAATCAGTATCCTAGGGCTACTGATATCCAATGCTATTGTTGCCAACTAGCCTTTGCTCGATATAAAGCGCTTAAATCACCGATCTGCTTATTCACTCCCTGTGGCAGGGTAAACAACTCTCGACTATGTTGGTAATAAACACCCAGAGGAACAGGATGTGAAGGAAAACTCAAGCGTGCTAAACGCATTGCATCTATTAAGTTTGAAGGCTTATGAATGTATGCGATATTTTCAGAAGCTGATTTACGCACCCATTCTTCGCCCTGTAAATCAAGAGCATTTTCCTTCTCAGCACCAAAGAATAAAGGACGTCCTGCTTCCAAGAGGATTGTATTTACTGCACGATTGCTTTTCACTGCAAAATCATCAAAAGCACCATGATTAAAGATGTTACAATCCTGGTAAATTTCAACAAATGAACAGCCTTGATGCTCATAGGCTTGCTTAATAACACTGGCCAAGTGATTAGGATCTTTATCGACTGCACGAGCAACAAAACTTGCTCCTGCTGCCAAAGCAAACATGAGTGGATTTATTGGTTCATTGCTTACACCCTGTGGTGAAGTTTTAGTGACTTGGCCTTTTTGCGATGTAGGCGAAAATTGCCCTTTTGTTAGTCCATAGACTTGATTATTAAACAGTAAAATATTGACGTTTACATTACGTCGTAAAATATGCAATAAGTGGTTTCCACCTATGCTTAGAGCATCTCCATCACCTGTAATGATCCAAACACTCAGGTCGTCTCTCATCGCCTTTAAGCCTGTTGCAACAGCCGTAGCGCGACCATGAATCGTATGAAAACCATAAGTATTCATGTAATAGGGCAATCGTCCAGCACAACCAATTCCGGAAACAAAAACATGCTTTTCTGGTGCCAGACCTAAATCGGGTAATACCCTTTGTAAAGCGGCTAAGATTGCGTAATCACCACAACCTGGGCACCAACGAACTTCATTGGCATTAGTAAAATCTTCTCGTTTATAATTGCTGTTCATAATTTGCTTCCGCTTGGATGGCTTTAACTAGAGATTTCACGCCAAATGGTTGACCATTGCATTGACTAATGGACTTTGCATCGACTAAATAGGTAGAGCGAATAATTTGACACAGTTGACCTGAATTTAGTTCAGCAACTAAGACCCTCTCATACGATTTTAATACTATTCCCAAATCACTAGGCAATGGATTAAGATGACGTAAATGAACATAGGCAACTGAAATTCCCAATTCTAGGCATTGCTGAACAGCTGATTTTAAACTACCGTAAGTACTTCCCCATCCAATGAGCAACATGGGAGACATGGTGTCCCCTTCAACAATCAGTTTCTCATACTCACGTGCAATCCCTTTTATTTTATCCATACGCAAATTAACCATTTGCTGATGATTGTCTGCATCATAACTTACACGTCCTTCATCGCCTTGCTTTTCCAGCCCTCCAATTTGATGAATATATCCAGCTGTACCTGGAAAAATCCAGCTTCTACTTAAAAACTCATCTCGTTGATAAGGCTTAGCAAATCGATTGTAGTCAATCTTTGGTAATTTTAATTCTGAAAGCTCAGGTATTTCCCAAGGCTCTGCAGCATTAGCCAGATAGGCATCCATTAACACAATCACTGGCGTCATGTATTTAATGGCCATTGCAAATGCTTCTAAAATTGTTTTAAAACAATCCGAAGGAGATTTGGCAGCAATGACTGGCAAAGGGGCTTCACCATGTCGCCCATACAAAGCCTGTCGGAGATCACTCTGGCTTGTTTTAGTAGGCAAGCCTGTTGAAGCCCCTGCGCGCTGTACATCCACTAAAACGAGCGGAAGCTCAGTAACAACCGCTAAACCTAGACTTTCACTTTTCAGGTCCAATCCAGGCCCAGAAGTACAAGTTAACGCCAAACGTCCACCATAAGCCGCCCCTATACAGGCACAAATCGCTGCAATTTCATCTTCTGCTTGAATAAGCTGTACACCATAATCTGCCAATCGTACACATTCATGCAAAATGGCCGATGCAGGGGTAATGGGATAACCAGAAACCAGTAAAGGTGTTTGTGTACCTGTAGCAAGAGTGGCTAACGCCAAGCCCACTGCTTCAACACCAGTAATTTGTCGATACTCACCCGATGGTCTATTGACCTCTCCCAGCATGAATTCTCTCCGGGAAAGCTCCAAAGTCATTGCATAGTTATAACCAGCAAGCAACGCCATTTCGTTGGCTTGAGCAATGGTTTTATTGTTTTTGAATTTTTTAGCAATAAAAGCTTGGCAGGTCGTTGTTGGTAAATCGAATAACCACAGTACTAAACCTAATGTGTAAAAATTCTTTGTTTTAGTAGCCTGCGGTTTGGTTAATTCTAATGTTTCCACCGATTGCAGGGTTTGAGAAATTAAAGGGAAAGAAACCACTTGGTATTGCTCGGCAACATTGTCTAGAAAACTCTTATCAATGCCTGCTTTTTGCCAATCTTTATCAGCAAAGCTGTCTTCATTCAG
Source organism: Legionella waltersii (assembly GCF_001468085.1). Lineage (GTDB taxonomy): Bacteria > Pseudomonadota > Gammaproteobacteria > Legionellales > Legionellaceae > Legionella > Legionella waltersii. The sequence goes on from NZ_LNZB01000004.1 coordinate 52,200, forward strand.
AATGAGCAAACCACCTTGATTTAGGTGTTGCAGCGAGTTCTTGAGGGCTGCGGGATTTAAAGCGACTAGAACATCAAGCGATTCACCTGCAGTAAAAATAGACCGCTCAGCCATAGCAAGCTGAAACCCTGATACTCCAGCAACAGTACCCGCAGGCGCCCTGATTTCAGCTGGAAAATCAGGCAAGGTTCTCACGTCACGACCCGATAAGGCAGCACTAATAGTTAGTTGTTCACCAACCAATTGTACTCCATCCCCTGAGTCTCCAGTAATACGGATTACGATCACGTCATTCATCGACATAATATCTCGCTTCCAGCATGAGTTGGCGCATATGCTTTACTGCTTCTTTCAAACCACAAAACAACGCTCGTGCAATAATCGCATGGCCTATGTTAAGTTCATGAAACTCTATTATTTGTGCGATGGGTTTAACATTCTGGTAATTCAACCCATGACCTGCATTAACAATTAAATTTAAGCCAGCTGCAAATTCAGCTGCCTCTTTGATTCGTGTAAGTTCATAAAGTCGCTTTTCATCCGTTGTTGCATCCGCATAGCAACCAGTATGAATTTCAATGACTGGTGCTCCAACATCGACTGCGGCTTTAATCTGTTCCTTATCAGGGTCAATAAATAAGGACACTTCACTCCCAAAGTTTTGTAAACGACTTACAGCATGAGCGACCGCTTTAAAATGGGTTAAAACGTCTAAACCACCTTCTGTGGTTAACTCTTCTCTCTTCTCTGGGACTAAACAAGAATGCTCAGGTTGTATTTCTTCAGCGAAATCAAGCATTGCATCCGTAACCGCCAATTCAAGATTCATTCGGGTTTGTAGAACTTGTTTGATTAATCGAACGTCTCTAGCTTGAATATGGCGTAAATCTTCTCGCATATGCAAAGTGATGCCATCCGCACCCGCTTCTTCTGCATCAATAGCTGCTTGAACAGGATCAGGGTAACGAGTCCCCCTTGCTTGCCTTACTGTTGCAATGTGATCAATATTAACGCCTAGTAGTAAGTCTCTTCTCATGTTGCACCAAAAATAGAAATTGAAGAGTATAATAAACTTCCTGTTAAACTGCTATAAACCTACAATTATACATACAATTTTCGTGCCTTAATTTCACGTCCACCCAAAAGATGGTCAATGGCTTGACGCATAATTAATTTTGCTGTTTTTAAATAGGCAACTTCACTTAAATTGTCCGATGCCAAGGCAAGTATATGCGATCCAGAAACTCCATGTTGTGAATTTAAAACAAAGCCCTCACCTGCTATAAATTGATAATAAGCATCAGCCACAATCATATCACCCGTTCGTGCCTCATGAACTAAGGAAAATAAATGCCCACAAGATTTAAGCAGCATCCACTCAAATCGTCTTAGAATAGCCTCTACATCCATTTTTTCTTGAATTTGAGCCAAGCCATTTAACGCCATTACATAGGCAGCAAAAAGATCCTCGTCTGGATAGTCGGTTCTCATTGCATAGACTAAGAGCTCATTCAAATACAACCCTGAAAAAAGGGAGTGGCCATTCAATCTCAAACTTGCAGAATTGCATTCAACAGAACGAATATAATATCGCTGATGACGCTCTTCAAAACTAATCCATAAAGGGGTAAAGGCTTGCAAAACAGCTTGTTTTTTTGGAGTTCTTCCACCTTTGTACAAACAATCAAGCAAACCCAGCTCTTTTGTAAACAGCACTAGACGAACACTGGTATCCCCAGAATATTTTTTATGAAGTAACCATGCTTGTAGTGATTTAATGGTCATAACCTAATTGTTTTAACATTCGCTCGTCATCCGCCCAACCGGATTTTACTTTACACCAACATTGCAAGAACACCTTTTTGCCCAGCAATTTTTCCATGTCGATGCGAGCGCTAGTAGCCATTTCTTTGAGTTTTTGGCCTTTGTCTCCAATAATCATGCGCTTATGGTTGTCCTTTTCAACTAAGATTAAGGCATGTATGCGTATCAACGTTCCTTCATCTTTGTAGGATTCAATTTCAACATTAACAGAATACGGCAATTCCTGACCACAGGAACGAAATATTTTTTCACGTATTAATTCAGCGCATAAAAATTTGGTTGAACGGTCAGTAAATTGATCATCTGGAAATAAATGCGGTCCTTCAGGCAAGAAGCTTAGTAGCTTATTCTGGAGTTCATCAACTTGTTGACCTGTTTTAGCAGACAATGGGATGATTGAAACAAACTCATGTCGCTGGCTCATTTCTTGAATCCAAGGCAGTAGTTTTTCTTTTTCAGCAATTTTATCGACTTTGTTGATGACCAAAATACAAGGCACCTTAGCCTTTTGAATCATTTCTAATACGTATTGATCTTCCTCTTTCCAATAGGTTCCATCCACAACAAACACAACGACATCAACATCTCGCAATACACTAAGGGCTGTTTTATTCATCATGCGATTAATGGCTTTTTTATTGTTTTGATGAATTCCGGGAGTATCTACATACACGTATTGATAGTCCCCTTCGGTACGTATTCCGAGAATACTATGACGTGTAGTTTGGGGTTTTCTTGACGTGATACTGAGTTTTTGCTCCAAAATCTGATTCAGCAAGGTAGATTTACCAACATTAGGCCGACCAACTAAGGCGATATAGCCACAATAACTCACCATTCATAGTTCCTGTTTAGTTTTGGAACATTTTAACAGTCATTTCTAGAATAAACCAGGATTTAGGAAAAATCATAACCTTTGTGATTTTCACTAACTCTCTCTTCTTAATTCCGAGACCAATGCTTGATTCCAGGAATTATCATGCGAGACGCTCCACCTACGATTGATGATTGCGTCAAGTGGAATAATGAGCATGTTGAAGTTACTTACAGGACTTACGAAAAACCCCAATCTCTTTGTTAAAAGAACTTTTTAATTCGGTCATTTAGTCCATCTAAACTCCCTCATTAAAAAGTTCTTTTGCCTCGACCTTGGGGTTTTTCGTAAGTCCTGACTTAGCTAAAGTTTATTTGGTTCATTGATTTTTTCAAAGTATAGTGAAAAATAGAACCAGGACTTACGAAAAACCAATAGGCCACACTATGTTCATGACTATCAAATTACTCATTTTTTGTTCTCTTGTAGTTATGCTAACTCTGTTTGCAACCCCAGGTATAACAAAGGACACGGATAGACAAGTATGGACTAATATGACTGCCATGGGACCCATCCATGACAATCACCGCTCAATCAGATACTGGCTTGAAATCCAAGACAGAATTGGTGAGGATGTGTCTCAATTATCTCAGATTCTACTACGTCCTGGTTTAGGCTATGAATTCTCACCGACCGCCTCTGCCTGGGTAGGCTATGCATTTATTCATACCTATCGCCCCTTTAGCCAACAACCTGTGGATGAAAATCGACTATGGCAACAATTGTTATGGTCAAAAAATTACACTCCATTAAAACTGAGTGCCCGGTCGCGATTGGAAGAACGATTTATTCAGCGTGTACCAGAAACCGCTTGGCGTTATCGACAACTGGTAAAAACCAACATTCATACCACTCTTCCCAAGTATGACGTTGTCATCACTGAAGAGGCATTTATTCACTTAAATAATTTCAATTTACAAAAAAACCGAGGTTTTGATCAAAACCGTTTGTTTATCGGTCTTGGATATAAAGCCAGTAAGAATAGTACTGTTGAAGTGGGTTATCTCAATCAATTGATCAAACGAACTCGCGGCAATCATTATATTGGGAATTATTTAGCCCTGACCTTGCTTTTAACTTAAATACAACAGGACTTACGAAAAACCCTCATCTTTTCGTTATATGAAATTATTAATGCTGTCATTGTGTACTTCTAAACTTCCTCATTAACAATTTCTATGCCTCATCCTTGGGGTTTTTCATAGGTCCTGAAGTTTGTGCTTGCTATTTTGATGCAAAATCGAGTAACCTAAATTTGTTTAGAATATGGCCAAAGCATGATGCGAGAATTTGAAACAACGAATGGACAAACCCAACTTATTATTCCCCTAAGAGTTGCACCTTTTAGCCATCAAGCCATGCCAACGATTACAGGAAGTCTCTTTAGTCAAGAAGCAGGTACGGTGTTGTACGGCAACTACACCATGGAATACCTACTTCCTGCTGGGGATAAACTACGCTTAATTGCTAATCACCATAAAAAAACAGTACAACTCATGCTGTTTACTCATGATTCAGATCTAATTCAACGTCTACCTGGCGAAAGATACTCTTCTTTGGTTTCAAACATTATTAACCGTATTCATCATTACAAACTGCTTTCAGACAGCTATAAAAGACCACTAAGTCCTGAACAAGAGGAAAAACTGAAGATTGCAAACCACTGCATCCAATTATTAAGTGGACTATTAAAAAAAGAACGACGATTACAAGCAAGCGATTTTAAAGGTCATGAAGAGCTAAGAAGAGAAGTCATTGGGATAATCAATGAGTGCAAGAAAAACAATCGCCTTATCGCCATCAACCCAGTGATATCCGAAGGCACTTTAAGTGATATTCTTTATGATGCGCATAAAACTGCTCAACATTATCAATTCAATCGAGTTTATCCTGTATCCCACCAGGATCAAATGGATTTTAGAAAAATCATCAAAGAACAAGATGGCATTGCAGTTCAACCCATTTTTGTCTGGGACAGTGAAATTCATGTTGGACATGATACAAAAGAGCTTGATAATGCTTTAAGGGTAATCTGTCAGCATTATCATTTGTCTCAAGCCAATCAGTTGATCAATTTACCCTCTAACCGCTTTTCCAAATTAGAACAATTTTTGAAAAAACTATTGAGGGATGGCCAAGATTGGATAGACTACCTGGCCATAGATACAAAGCCGCATCATAAAACCGAAATCCAGGAACGCTCAGATGGTGTTTCAATTACTAAAATTACACCCTACTACAAACTAAAGGGACTGCAACAAAAAGGATATGATAGCTTAAATGAATTCATGACTGAAATTATTGGGAAGCAAGTCGATCCTATCGAAGCGTCAGATCCAACTTCTGCCAAAAGTATGCTTGCCCATCTGAATAATGGGCATTGGGTAGTGCTAAGTAAGGAAAAAGCAATCCTTGTTCGCCAAGACAATAAACTCGTTCAAATTAATTATTTTGTTCACGACCAGCTCTTTTATCCTCTTCCAGAGGGTGATGATTTATATACACTGAGCCAAATCAGTAAAAGACACCTGTATTTGCCAGAACGAGCAAGTCTACGCTTAAAAGGGTTTCTTTCTAGAGTTCCAACCTTTTTCTCTCATTTTTTTAGAAGCATGCAACGATTTATTGTCCATGACTTGAAAGATGAATTTATCAAACACATTCATGCGGGGCATGTTGATACTTCCTACACAGAAAACGATACATCTTCAGTAAATAAAAAGGAGAAAACAAAACGAACCTCTCTTCATTTGGCATTGGAGGAGAATGGATTTCTAGCAAATGGCCAAACCATCGAAGAATTTATCGAAGAGCAAATTAAAAAGAGTCCTTATGTCATCGCAAGGGCAAATCACCCTCCAAGCCCACCAACTTATGAAAACCCATTGCATAGAGTTGCCCATGTGCTGAGGCATATTGCAGGATTTTTTATCGATACTAGTGAGCGTAATCCCCTGATTGGAACATTGGCGATGGCCGCTTATGCCTATGGTGCAGGGGCTGTCCTTGCGCCTAATGCATTAACGTCAATACTCACAAAGCTTCATCTTAAAGGTCTAATTTATGGAATAGAGCCAGTTCAAAAACTTGGACATTTCTTGAATCATGGTAAAACCTCAGAAGCAGTTGCAGCATCCATTACCCTTTGGCAAAGCATGGTTGCTGGTGGGAATTTGGATAAATTCTTTATCAATGCAGTCAGCGCTTTAAAGGAAGATCCAGCTGAAATTGCAATCATTGCTTCTCTTGCCCTAAGCTTGGGATATGGGTTAACCAAGGCTATCCCTGCTTTACAACATGAAATGGGGGATTTTCCCTATACCAATTATGCGGCTTTAGGAGGGAAAGGTGGAGCAGCTATCTATGATACCATCATGCATCCTGGCGATGATTGGTTACTGGGAAGCTGCAAATGGCTTTTCAAGCATATCATTAGTTTAGGAAAACTAACCATTGCGCCCTTTTTTGAATGGTATTATTACGGATACCGAGACGGATTTATTCATGGCTGGAAAAAAAACCATAGCTTGGTTAAACAACTTGGAAAACAGTTTATAGCTGCTTGCGCCGACTTACTCCTACTAATAGCAACCGTCCCTCTTGTTGAGATAAGTGCTTTATTTATTCATGTCCCCTTCATGGGCATTAGTAATTTCTTTCAAAAATTGTTAGGCGGTCTAGGTAATCTAAAGGCTCTCGGCAATTTATTTACAGCAATTGCTCAAAGACCTTCTTCCAACAATTACATTGCTGAATTTCGAATGTCTCCTTTGTATGGATTTACTTCGCCTTTCGGTCACTTTTCGGATAACGCATTTATTAATATTGGTATTGTCTCATTTCGAATTTTATTTTTACCTTTATGGCAGTGCCTGAAGAATTTCATTCTTTTACCATTAATCGATGTTGTATCGATGAGCACACGGATATTTCTTACCCTTATAAATCCAGCATCAAGAATCGTCTTATTTGGTCTAGGTAAAGCGCTCTATAGTGTGGGACTAGTTTCTGACCTATCAATAGGATTACTATGTACTTTGGCAGCAAAATTAGTCACTGTGGTAACCAATGAAATCGATCAACAAGCTGGCGAACTAAAACATTGGTTGCTTTCTAGTATTGAAATTAAACGTAGCGAGCTTTTCCACTGGGGATTTCACGAAGAAGATCTATCTCTACATACCGAATTGAATGACAGGCAATATTTCCACGATGATCCACGTCGTGCTGAGTTAATGCCCCATGATGAAAAACATTGTCTATTGGATAATTTGCTCAGTGATAGTTCAATCACTAAAAGCTCCCCTTACTTACCTCCCAAGCATTTCCCACCTCTTTTTGAGACTAATTCGTTGCTATCATTCACTTCGGGTTTGCAAAATGACTCTTTGCAACCTAATATTAGCTTAAAATTGGAGTAGCAACGGTCTAAGATGAATGGGGACAAGATGAATGGGGACGGACCCCAGTGGGGTCCGTCCCCATTTCTACTCCGGTCGTGGCTCCGTTGGAACTGTTCTAAACCGAGCCGCGACCGTGAGGGAGCGGATGAAGTGAGCGTATAACGCTTTCGCTGGATTAACGGCCCTTAAATGGTGACTATTTAACCAGCATTGTGTATAATTAACTTAACTAAGGATTTCAGAGGACCATCAGTATGGCTAGAGAACTGCATAAATCTACCAAGAGGCCCCCTCACCTTCAATTTAAATCAACATTCCAAGAATGGCTTGAAAAAAATTTACAAGATCCTGGGGCAATTCCAGCGATTAAAATAGGGACTACTGGTTTTCAAAATGCTGAAGTTCTTAGGCAATTTATGCTTAGTAACGTCGGACAAGTCTTTTTAAATGAGAACAGAAGACAATTCGATGAAAAACTCTTTATTCAAAACCAACTTAAAATCGATGCCATAGAGTCAGAGTTATTCAAACAGATCATTTTAGGTGCACTGCTCCGAGCCTACATGAATGGTGAAGACGCAAAAGCGGAGAAAATACGTAGATACGCTATAGAACTTAACCATCAGATTTTAAGTGAAAATCAAGCTGTTATTTCAGCAAATCATACCCCGAAACCCGATGATGCACCTAGAGGTCCGTCTGAAGGCCTAATGTCTACACTACAGATTCTTGAAGGAATTCAAAACAATATTGAAGAGCGTGAAAAACTTGAGCAGAAGTTAGCACTAGCCCAACATCAACAACAATTAATGCTTGCTAAACACGACCAGTTTAATCAGGCGATGGCGATTTTTGATACTCAAGATGGACATCTTGACGGATTGGATGTTTTTGCAACAAGGGATTTAGACAGACGCGTTCAATGGTATACCAAAGACAGCAAGTGGATTACGGACAGACTTCAAGATGGAGTGAGTGAAAAACTTTATGTGGATGCAAATGGAAAAACCGTTACCGATTTAAAGAAAGCCGAATTAGTTCTTTCTAAAGGGAAAAAAGTCGTTGTTAATGATGGAGTAGGTTATATTCTTAAAGATAGTCAAGAATTGGATGACCTAACTGAACATGAGAAAAAAGCGGCAAAAAATAGTTACCGAGAAGTCCAACAATACACGCGGCAATTAAAGCTCAATGAATTAAAATTAGAAGTTCTAAGGGATTTAATCGATGTCCTCAATGGTGATAAATTTTATGTGGATGCTGAAGGTAAGCCTGTTCAACCACCTAAAGACATAAAACAAGCAGAATTAGTTCTTGCTAAGGGACAAAAAGTCGTTGTTAAAGATGGAAAAGGTTATCTTCTTAAAGCAGGCCAAGAGTTTGATAGCCTTACTCAAGATGAGAAAGAAACAGCAAATAACAGTTATCAAGAAGCACAACACTATATGAAACAATTTAAAGTGTTGGTTGCAATGCATAAACGTGAAATTGAGTTGGATTTGGGAGCTACAGATCTGGCTATACTCATTGAAGATCATGCAATGAAAGCCCCCAAAGGTCATCATGGAGGACTTGACGATAATCTCGTTCGAGTAAGGGATCAACAACAAACTTTGAATTTAGAATTAGGTCATCTTTTCGATATGCTTGCTGTCCTTCAAGGACTTAAATATTTCGCTAACAAATCGGGAAAACGAGTTCCGTATGGAGAAGAGTCTGTCTATATCATTGATGTGAGTCAACAACCAGTACTTGTAAATGGCCAACTCTATGCTATTGATAAATCAGAAGAAATACTCGAAGACACGAATGAAAATCGATTTTACTTAGTGCCCAAAGGAACAACGTTGGAAATGTTGAAAAACGAACCCGAAGCTCAAAAAAGAGCTGAGCGATCTTTTGAAAGACTCAAATACGATCCCTCATCGACAGTTAAAAAACTTGTAAAAGATAACAATGCGTTAGAAGTTAGTTTTATGGAAGGTGAGATAAGCAGACATGCAAGTGATCTAGCTAACAATTTACAGGTTGGAAAGGAACTTAGTCAATCCCTAGCACCTAGACCGACTCCTAGACCAAGTTCACCCAGAAAGGATGATTTAATGGCACTCCGAAGAGGAGAGCAACCTGCCCTTACTTATGATGATTTCAGTCATTGTCAAGGAAGATTAGAACCTAAAGCCCGTGATGCTTACTTACAACTCTTAGAACAAGCACCCAGATTTGGTCCTATTCCTCCAGAGTTGCAGAGAAAAATCATGAACTTTTTGGATAAACATCATGTAAATCCTTTTGAGAGGACATTTAATCCAACCCCTTTCAATAATCCTTACCAATAATGTTTGTTGAGTCAAAATGACCTGAGCGCGCCTGGAAACAATGCGGCTCTGTTTAAGACTTTAGTACCGAAAACAAGTAGCTGTGACAGGGAATTAATCAAATTAAAGAACTCTGGCTCCCCGAAATAAAGTCGATTGGGATTCAGACTCTATTCGTTCCACTGCTTTGATAAAATCATTACTCTGTAAATGCTTTATGGTGTTTAAATACCGCTCTTTCCCAAGAGTTTCGTAGGCTTTAATGTCTACTGCATCTGCTTCGTTTACTACCTGAGTCCAAGACCAGACTGCAATCCACCACTCAATGATTGGTTTGTAGGCAGCCAACCAGGCTTTAAGACTTTCATTTTTAGAAGCATCCGAGAAATAGCAGTTGATAAAAGCAAGCTCTGCCTCAGAGCTCAGTTTTGCTTCCACACAAAAATAGACTAGATCCCATAGCAAATCATTGTTACTTGAGTATTCCCAATCGATTTGATACAGCATTACCTCTTCTGGGGTTGCTCCCTGTTTAACAAGGAAGTTTCCTGGAGTTGTATCGTTATGACAAGGTACACTGGGAATTTCATAATTAGAAAATAATTGCTGCAATTGATGCATTTTATCTTCAATAAATCGCGTGTCACCAGGGAATTTAAACCCCTTTTCTTTTAAATTTTGCAGTAATTGAGCGTTTCTACCAAAAAAATCGACGTTATTTACAAATTTGGAAGAACCATGCATAGTCTTCATCATGCTTGCAATTTTTTGTAGGATGCCCTCTCTAGCAAGAAGCGATTGATCCAATGCCTTTGCATCTTTAATAAATTGTGCTAATTGCAGACCGTCAGAACTGTCATAGAAATCAATCGGAACGTTAACTCCTAATTGACTCGCTTGGATGGCATTGTTTTTTTCATCACCGCGATTGATAAATGCAGAAGATCCCCTTCCAGGAACTCGTAATACCCATTCCTTCTTCAAAGTTCGATCTTTGACGCGATAACTACTGTTTGTCATGCCACCTGATAACAATTTAAACCTTAAAACATCCATTCCTAAAGACTGTAAAAAAGGGATACGATGAACGGTTGGTAGTAATTCCACGTATTTTTTAGTCAGTTGTGAGTACTTTCTCCATTCACTATTGACTGCTCCTGCCCTTGCGAGACTTGCATTATCCAATAAGCTAAGAATATAAATGACCAAATGCTCACTCAATGTAGGCTTTGCATGATTTTCTCCGAAGAATTTTATTTTCATTGAACCTCACAGAACCGAACTAATAACGCACAGACTGTGAATTATGTTTTAATTTACTCTCAATTCCTAGATAGTATTTGTATTTCCATAGAAAATAGTCACCTAAGACACGTTGGCTTACTTATATCTTACTCAAACAAATTGCTGTATTTCTTATCAATATACTTGCCAACAAGCAATAAGTCTTCTAACATTAATACCCATATTTACATTGCGGAACACATAATGGTAACTGATAAACTGTTAGGTAAGCAGTCAGTGATGATATCGCTGGATGTAGATGGTTTTTTATTTGATCGATTAAATCAAATTACCAAGGCAGGTTTTAATTTAGTTGAAATTAATTCAACTGATGTAAAATTGTTTACGTCTATCAAAAACCAATATCCGAATCTAAAAATTGGTGCGTCAGGAGTTATCAGCACTTCTGAATTGGAGGAGTGCTACAATGCTGGAGTTGACTTTGCATCCAGTCCGGGCTTTCTGCCATCTATAGCTCAGACCGCCAGTGTGTATTCCATGAATTATTTTCCTGGAGTAGCTACTGTTTCTGAGGCCATGGCCGCAAACAGTTTAGGATTTAATTACGTAAAACCTTATCCCGCTACCCTTAGTTTTTGCACCTTGCTCAACAAATGCATGCCCAAAGTATCTATACTTCCAACAGACATTGAATTTGAAGAAATTGAGCATTTTCTAAATTTACCCTCGGTGAGTGTAGTGGTTATTAATAATCCTGATATTAAGCAGTTAATTGCTTCAATGAATGCTACACAATCCATTGCTTAGACTTTAATTCGCTACTCTGAAATGAGAGGTAGGCATAGTTATTGATAGCTCAATTTATGAGAACTCGATTCTATTACGCCCCAAACGCTTACCTTTTAGCAATGCAAATCGAGCATTTTGTATAAGATTCTCAACCGTTGAATTCTTCTCATCAAAAACAGTAACACCAATCGTTGCTTTAAACGTTATTTTGTCGCTGGGTAATTGTACTTCTGCCTTGGCTATATTGTCCCTAATACGATTGACCACTGTTTTGATGTTATCAATATTTGGCGCGTGGATAATCACAATAAAATCTTCATCATGTCCTCTCGCGATAGTATCTTCATCACGACAAGACTTCAGTAAGGTGCTTGAAGTTACAGTGAGCACTTGATCCCCTGCTTCTTTACCATATTTTTCATTAATCGCTTGTAGATGATCAATATCTACAATTGCCACCGCAAAGGAGGACTTCTCTTTTTGGCTTTCTCCAATTTGGTAATTTAAGATTTTTAAACATGATTCGTAACCCCAAGCTCTGGTTAGCTCATCAGTAAAGCTTGTTCTATCCGTATTAGCAATCTCTTGCAGAAACAGCTTTTGGGCTTTAGATAATCGATAATTGCGAATCTCAGTCTCGATCAGCCTGACAATATCGTTTAAGTTTGTTAAATCGGTAAGTCCAAAAGTTCTAGGTTTATAATCAAATAAAATTAACGAACCAATTTTCTTTCCATGCCTCTCAAAAATGGGGCAGCTAACGTAAAATCTTAAGTTAGGCTCCTTAACCACCAGTCGATGATTTTTTAACCGTTCATTTTTTGCAGTATCTTCGACAACAAAAATGTCATCGTTATTGAATTCATTAAAAAAGGGCATAAATAAATCAATTTGACTGATATCAAAGGAAACAACCGGTTTCGCGAGCTGTCTTTTTTCATCAAATAAACAAATTGCAATACCGCTAACATTAAACATTCGCTTTGCTAGGCGTGCTAAACGCTCAAAATTATGTTCAATTGGAGTACTGAGCAAGTTTCCAATTTGATTACTAATTAGATTCAAATTAGCCAGAAAACTATCGTTTAACATAAAATTCGCCTCGTTTTACAATAAATTATTTTTTTGTTAAATAAAAATTGGCAAAATCATTAATGCTTCTCTCTATTTTTTGAACTAATTCATTGTATTTATCGTGATTCACTATCGAATCATCTATTTTTATTTTTCCTTGGCTTAGGCTCATAACCGTTTTTCCATTAAACTTTAATTTACTCTCAATCACTTTTTGCTGAGGTTTACGATTCAGTTTTTTATCAATTATTTTTTCGACTGTCTTAATAACCCGCTTTTCTCCGTAACCATGTGCTATTTTACTTGCAATGGACATTAAAGCCTCTATGTACATGGTCCCTTTATTCACTATTTGAAGAATAGCTTGCGCGGTTTTTGCGGAGACACGCGATAAGTCACCCACGGCACTCCATATTTCAGCCGGAACTTGAGCAAAGGTTAAATACAACTTCAAATGGCTTGGCGTTATGTTCAAGCTTTTACATAACTCTTCTTCAGTAGTGCTTTCATTAGCTATTAGGCTGTGATAGAACATGCCCTTGGAGTAATCAGAAACATTTTCTTTCTCATTTTCCGAAACCAAAATACCCACCGCTTGTTCGAAACTAACACTTTTTACAACAGCCTTCACCAACAAATTATTTTGTTTACACGCGATCCATCTTCTGTATCCTGCAATAACGATGTATTCAGCATTATGATCATCTTTAGGTCTAAAGACCTCGGATGTTTTAACCACAATAATGGGCTGGCATTGACCAATGTGCTTAATACTAGATGCTAACTCATCAATATTACCTAGCTCAAATGGTTTTCTGTCTCTAAACATCCAGGTATCTAGTTTCAGACAATCAAGCTCTACAATTTGTTCGGTATAACCCAATTCGTTGGTTGCACTTTGAAATCGTTCCAATAACACATCGGATAAGCAAAAATTTTGCATGATTATCTCCTTTCTGCCACTGACAGAGGATTAACTGATGGTGCAAAATCATCGGTTTTCTTGGATTCCATTTGTGCTGGATTTTTTACCTTTACACCTGCAATTTTCATAATTTCATCAGCTAAGGCCAAAAATTGCTTATGGCTTTCGGAGCTAGGATGATACGTTCCAACCCACATTCCTTGGAACGGGCTTTCTACGACAGCCGCTAAATTTGAAATATAGGTTTCAAACGCTAAACCTGTGTTGATTAATTCTGCAATGAGCTGAAGCGATAATTTGTGTCGCCTATTGATCTTGCAACCTAGAATCTTAAAAGGCTTTTGGGCCATTTTAGGTATTGCAATTGCATCGGTTAAATTGGTCTGATCCAGGAAGCTTGGAGAGCATGGTAGAATAATAAAGTCAGACAGCATGATGGCTTTAAAGGCTGCTGGCATGTAATTCGGAGGAGTATCTAAAATGACGAAATCGTAGGTCCGCCTTAAGCTTTCCATTTTTTCCATTGGTTTTTCTTCAAACATTTCTACCACAAAACCAATAGATTCTCCTTGTCTAGCCCAATTGATGGCATCAGGTTTGTCTTTATCCATGTCCGCCACAATTGCCTTGAATCCTTTCTCATTTAACGCGCCGCACAAGTTTATTGCCGTAGTAGTTTTAGTACTACCCCCCTTTGATTGGCTTATAGCTATTACAAATCCCATAATTCCTCCTGATTAAAATTATGGTCATTTTTTCTTAGTATAGAACATAAAAAATCAAATAGTTAATAAGTAGATCAATAAGATTGGAATTAATATCAAAGTGTGATGGTCGAAGACTATTTTGGTTATTTTTTGAGTTTTTGTATGCGATCAAGTGCTTGTAGTGGAAGTAGAAGCCAATAGTGACCTTCATTTTTCATATGACCAGCAATAAGGGTTGCCTTATCACCACCGCCCCAAAACACATCTCCTCTTACTTTGCCACGTATTGCGCCCCCCGTATCTTGAGCAATCATTAGGCGTTGCATAGGTTTATTGACATTGGGATCATGACTATCAGGTCTGGTTGTACTTAACCACAGAGGAGTCCCCATTGGAATCCACTTTCTATCAATGGCCATGGAATAACCCGGAGTCAACGCTACTCCTTGAGATCCCAAGGCACCGTCTAACGATAGTTTTTTGAAAAATAGGAATGATTTGTTTTTATTAATCACAGCATCCATTTGCTTAGGATGGGCTTCTAGATACTTCTTGATACGTTGCATAGAGGCATTGTCTTTAGTCATCACTCCTTTGTTGATTAATACACTGGCAATTGAAGTATAGGTAGCGCCGTTTTGGCCATCATACCCAACATACATTTGTGTACCATCAGGAAGTTCAATAACTCCAGAGCCTTGAATTTCCAGAAATACTCTATCAACAGGGCTGTGAATCCATGCAATCACTTTCGCTTTATCTTTGATTGCCCCTTTATTGATTTCTTCGCGTGTATAATAGGGAACAATCTTAGTTCCAGCGACCCTACCCACTATTGTTTTCTTTTTTAATTGGGGTAAAAATAGCCCTAAATCTACGGTGACTAAATCTTTTGGTAACTCATACAAAGGAACACTGTATTCGGAGGTTTTAGTAAGGCTACCCTTAAACAGAGGCATGTAATAGCCTGTAAATAAGCCTTTAACGGGTTGGTCGTTATAAAACTCCACTGGTGAAAACCATTTTTCAAAAAAGACCTTAGCAGCTTGTTCGTTGATTGATTTAATTTTAACGGCGGCGCGACAAGCTGGATGCCAATCCCCTGCCTCTAAGTAGATTTGCGGGGTTCCAACAACACGGCCAGAATCTTGTTTAAGAAAAACTCGGCAAGAGGTTTGAAATGTTTGAAATGACTTTTTAAATTGGCCTTTATCCCAGCCAGGCAAAGTATTAAACTGCACCTGTCTGTATTGAGGTTTTGGCTGCTGCTGTGAATACCACCAGCTCACCACACCAAAAGCTATAGCAGTTACAGCTATCAATAAATAAGTCAATTTCACTTTCATAACGGACAATTTTTACACGTTATGAGAAAAAATGCAACTTAAATTTCATGCTCAGTGTATAGAATTGAACTATTTTTGGTAAAAAATTCATCAGTCTCTCAGCTAAAGGTCAAAGCAAAAAATAACGCCAAGTGCTAATCCCCTCACTCACTTTTTCAACCTCTGTTTTACATTCCGACAATCGAGAAACAGTAAAGTATCGAAGCTGCAATAGCAATTCATTGGAATTCTCAGTTTTTCCATAGGTGATAGTCAACCGAAAATGGTGTGACACATAATTCACCTCTCCTTTAGAAATAACAAGACAAGGAAAATCACCTAGATCTTCTATAAAATAGTTAAATCTTCTGTCCCCTATTTGTAAAACACATGTGGAATTCAATAGAACATGAATTATTTCTTTAGAGCTTAAATGATGCCTACTTATGCATTTCGAGTTCAGTGCTGAATGCCCATTATTAACTATTTGCTCTGCTAGGTACTCCATACTATAGAATTTTTGATGATTCTCTTCTTCGCGATTGATTAATTTTAAATACAATCCAGTTTGTTGAATTCCTGTTGCAATAAGTAAAGCAAAAACAAACAACATCAAGAGGGTTGCAACTAAAATAAAGCCCTTGCAAGATTGATTCATGTGCTTCGCACCGTAAACAAAATAGTGTTGACATTGTATTTTGGATCGCCTAACAAGATACTGATTAACACACGATGATTTATTGTTTCTTTTAACACTTGAAACACAGAGATTAAGGAACTGAGTTCTTCTGAATGTATTAATCGGTAGTAAAAGTGTTTATGCCCGTTTGCGTCGGTCTTCATGAACCATTTTTCTTCTAGCCACTGACCAATGTACGCATTGAGTTGATAATCAAAGAGTATAGGCTCAACAAGAGTAATTAAATACCCACCTGCATGTCGTTGTACTGAAGCTACTCGATGCACTTCTGCATGCAAGCAATCAGCCATGATTATCGGGTAATTTGGGCCTATCGGCTTATCTTCAGATACTAAGACTTGTTGTCGTCCTATAATCTTGCTAATTTCAGCGTATGTACTGCTCATGTGGTGGATCTCGAGGGAATCTTCATGATCATGATCAATTTGGAAAACAGTTAGCGGAATATCCATGTTACGCCTGTCTGCTGATTGTAAATGATCAACTCTTCGACATGGAGAAAACCCTGCTTGCCTGATATTTTGACCTAATAATTCACCTATCCATTGCAGCTCTATATTGAACTCAATAATCTCTTGACTCTTGATGTACTGTTCCTTAATCGATAAATACACTTGTAACAGCACAGAAAATAAAATGCTTGTGATGAAAAGGCTAACTAACAGTTCTGATAAGGTGAAACCTTGCTCTTTTTTCATTTTGATGTGCCCAGATACCTGTGAGATCTGGATAGTGACCGAGCACCATTTAACCATTCAACCTTTAAATTCAATTCGCCATGAGTGTTGTGAACCTTTAATTCAAAAGGTTTTTCTGGTTTTTTAATAGTATCACTATGAGCAATGAACAACTCCTCTGTTTGATCAAGAATATTAGAGGCTTTTGAATAGAGTTGAGTTTGATTAATGACTGATTTAATTTTTGAGCGCTGTTCTAATAATCCTAAGGCAATTGTCATTATGAGCATAAGCGACAACAATACTTCGAGCAGGGAAAATCCCTTTGAAAGTTCCATCGTATTCATCCTGAGGTTGGTTTGACAAAGGAAGAATACTTCTCTTTATTTCATTTTTCAAGGATATGATGACATATAGCCCTTGCTTCGGTAATATGAAGTTTATTTTTGGTTAGGAGTACGAATGGCTGTCGATTTTCAAAAACTACCTCATCCCGGAATTCAATCATTAATCCCTTATAAACCAGGAAAATCGATAGAAGAACTCGCAAGGGAGAAAGGATTAAGTAAAATTATCAAATTGGCTAGCAATGAAAACCCGCTAGGCTGCAGCCCATTAGCTCTCGAGGCGGTACAATCGATAAGCTCGCAAACAATCGCTACTTATCCATCCCCAATAAACCACACGCTAATGGATAAACTGGCTGCTAAATTAAACATTAAAACAGACCAGCTATTTTTAAGTAATGGATCGGATTACTTATTTAATGTGGTACTCACTTGTTTTGCATTGCACAGGAATAAGAACATTGTTACGCATGACTTTGCTTTCAGCACCTATGAAATTCAGGCTAATTCACTGCAAATCCCAGTAATCCATGTGCCCATAGAAAAAAACTGGGTGGTTAATACTCGAAAGATTGCTCAAGCATGTACAGAAGACACTTCAATGGTTTGTCTTGCAAACCCCAATAACCCAACTGGATTACCCATTCACGAAAAGGATATTAAACATCTATTAAAAACGATTCCCGAGTCCACCTTACTGGTTCTTGATGAAGCTTATTATGAATTTGCCGCAGACACTCTTAATTACAACAGCATCAATTGGTTGGAAGAGCACCCGAACCTGATTATTACGCGTACATTTTCTAAAATCTATGGCATGGCGGGTTTGCGCTTAGGATATGCTATAGCTCATCCCACTATAATTAGCATTCTGCGTAGATTCCAGCTTCCTTTTATAGTCAATCAATTAGCAATGGCTGCAGCGCAAGCAGCAATTGAGGATGAGCAATTTATTCAAGCCAGTTTAGAATCCAATGCAAAAGGCATGGAGCAAGTAAAAGAAGGGTTCCAGCAGTTACAAATCGATTACTTACCCTCTGCTTGTAATTTTCTTACTTTTGACTGTAAAAAAGACAGCACTGATTTATACCAATACTTGCTGAATAGAGGAATCATTGTGAGACCCCTACATGCGTATAAAATGAACAATTATATTCGAGTAACTATTGGAACAGCCGAACAAAACTCTTTCTTTTTATCGGCTTTAAATGACTACTATTCATAACGGATAAGGATTACTATGACCAGTGATTTGAGCAGCAAACATTGTGAAGCCTGTGAAGGTATCGGTAAAGCACTCAATGCAGAGCAAGTGCACAACTTAATGCCCCAATTAAATAAACAATGGCAAACCAGTGAAGATTGTAAATGGATAAAAAGGAATTTTTCATTTAATAATTTCTACGAAACCATGGCTTTTGTCAATGCCATCGCCTGGATAGCCAATGTTGAAAACCACCACCCTGATCTAGAGATTGGCTATAACTACTGCCGAATACAGTTTTATACGCATGCGTTAAATGGGTTAACGCATAATGACTTCATTTGTGCAGCTAAAATTGATAAGTTGCTGGTTTAAAGACGCACAGGACTCCACTTCTTACTCAATAAAGGGGTTGATTTATCCGCTTGCTTACGTGCGGCTCGGTATGCTCAGCGCTATCCGAGCTGCCACTACGTACGCAGCTCAGATCTTAGTGTTAAGGTCTATCGTCCAGTTCTTTGCGCTGGCTTGGTAAAAAGTCCTTTCTATCTAATCCCATTGCAACAGCTAATGCACCTGCAACGTATATTGATGAATAAGTTCCAATTAAGATACCGATAATCAGTGCCAATGAAAAACCATGTATAGTCTCTCCACCATAAACATATAAGGCGACAACCACGAACAACGTGAGCAATGAAGTCATAATCGTTCGAGACAGAGTTTGGTTGATTGAAATATTCATGATTTCTAAAGGAGTTGTTCGCCTTATTTTCACGAAATTTTCTCGGACACGATCAAATACAACGATAGTGTCGTTTAATGAGTAGCCAATTACAGCCAATAAACCTGCTAAAGCTTTTAGGTCAAATTCAATACCGAAGAAAGCAAAAATCCCAAGAATTAATACCGGGTCATGAACAAGAGCTACTGCTGAACTGACTGCAAGTCGGTATTCAAATCGCATTGCAATGTAAATCATTGTAGCTAACAAAGAGACTACAATTGCTAGAGCCCCTTTTGTTGCAAGCTCTTGCCCCACTTGAGGTCCTACAAACTCTACCCTTTGTTTCATTGCACCAGGCAAACTCGCCATCGCTTGATCCACCAGCACACTTTGCTCTTTACCAGCATGAGGAGCTATGCTAATTAGAACGTCTTTTGAAGTTCCGTAGCTAACAACTTGAGCCTCTTTAAAACCTGCTTTACTCAAACTCTCACGGATCAATGGCAAATCAGCTGCTGTTGGGTAAGTCACTTCGATTTGAGTACCGCCTGTAAAATCAAGCCCCCATTTCAATCCATTCACCGCTAATGCAGCAATGGAAACGACGAAGATTAAAATGGAAAACGCCGCTGTCCAGCGACGCGCTCCCATAAAGTCCACTTTTGAATTTGGATTAAAAAATTCCATCTGAGCCTCTTCTTAAATACCTATTGATAGTTTCTTCACAGTACGACCACCGTAATACCAATTCACAATGCCTCTAGTATAGGTAATACCAGTTAACATGGAGGTTAGGAGTCCTAAGGACAAAGTCACAGCAAATCCACGAACCGGTCCAGTACCAATCGCAAATAAAATAATAGCGACTATCAAAGTGGTTATGTTCGCATCTAATATCGTTGAAAATGCACGCTCATAGCCTGCATGTATAGCAGCTTGAGGTGAAATTCCATGTCGGAGCTCTTCCCTAATCCGCTCATAGATCAACACATTAGCATCAACAGCCATTCCAACCGTTAATACTATCCCCGCAATGCCCGGTAAAGTTAGTGTTGCATCAATTATCGACAACAATGCGCAGAGGAGCACTAAGTTCAACATCAACGCAATATCAGCGATTAAACCAAAGAAGTTATAATAAACAAGCATAAGAACTAAAATGAGTCCCATACCTACTTCAAGAGAAACAACGCCTCTATGAATATTCTCCTTCCCTAAAGTAGGTCCAACTGTTCTTTCTTCAATTGGATAAATTGCTGCGGGTAATGCCCCAGCCCTCAATAATAAAGCAAGATTACTTGCTTCTTTGTTGTCAGAAAGTCCTGTAATTTGGAAATTACTACCCAATGCGTTTTGGATTACTGGAGCACTAATGACTCTTTCTTCTCGATGAGTGATGCGCTTTTCAACTCCATTAACCACTTGAGTTGCTGTTTTAGTCTCAACGTAAACGATTGCCATTCGCTTACCAATATTTTCACGCGTGATTTTGGTGAACAAACTTTCTCCACCACCACCTAATTGGATTTGGACTGATGGACTCGCTGTTTGCTGATCAAAACTTGAAACTGCCGAAGTGATCGAATCGCCACTTAAAACGACTTGTCTTTTTAATAGTATGGGATGACCATCCATCATGTACAATTTATCGCTTACAGGAACAACTCCAGTTTGTTTCGCTATCACTGCATCATTGTCTTGATCAACCAGATAAAATTGCAAGGTTGCTGTACCACCAAGAATTTGTTTTGCACGAGCCGCATCCTGAATACCAGGCAAATCCACTGCAACACGTGTAGCACCTTGTTGTTGAACAACGGCTTCACCTACTCCCAGCTCATTGACCCTATTCCTTAAAATACTCATTGTTTGTTCAATGGTATTTTGGCGAATGGTGTTTAATTCAGCAGGAGAAATCGAACTTAAAACGGAGTTATTGGCTTTGGCTTTAACAAAAACAACACCAGGAACTTTTTGTCTTAAGTCAACTAATGCGTTTTCCATTGACTCTGGATCTTTGAAACGCAACTCAACCCCTTTGTCCGCCAAATAACGAATTCCTGAATAGCGTATCCCTGATTCACGTAATTCTTGCCCTATATTTTTCATTATTCCTTCATAACGGCGGGCTATGACACTCTCCACATCAACCTCTAGAAGAAAATGAACCCCACCTCGCAAATCCAATCCTTGTTTCATTGGCGCGGCATGAATTACATCTAACCAATGGGGAGTTGAGGGAGCTAAGTTTAAAGCAACGGTATATTGACTATCTAATTTATTTCTAATCACGTCCCTTGCTTGCAACTGTGTATCTGTTGAGGAAAATACCACCTCTACTTCGTCGTTTTCTACAACAGCGGATTTATAATCTAATTTTGCATCGTGTAAAATGCTCTCAATTTTGGTTTTGAGTTCCTCTTTATCTTCATCTTCTTGACTAGATACTTGAACAACAGGGTTTTCCGTATACACATTGGGTATGGCATAAATAAACCCAATGACTGCTATGAATATCAGCATCAGGTTTTTCCAGAGAGGGTATTTATTCTGCATTTCCTTTTCCCTATGACAAACTTATAGCGATTTTAAAGTACCTTTTGGTAATACTGCAGTTACAGCACCCTTTTGCAAGCTGAATTCAATTCCTTCAGCTGGGCTCACTTTAATAAACTGCTCATCCATACTAACAACTTTTGCAAGTATTCCTCCAGTTGTCACGATTTCATCGCCCTTTTTTAAACGAGTTAGCAACTCCCTATGTTCTTTAGCTCTTTTATTTTGTGGTCGAATGAGCATAAAATAAAACAACACAAAAATTGCAACTATCATTACTAGAGAAAAAGTCCCATCATTTTGTCCGGCGGGTGCCCCTCCTGCAGCGGCAAAGGCATTGTTAATAAAAAAGCTCATAAAAACTCCTTACTCTGAAAATCAGGGCGACATTCAACAAGCCCAGTTATTTTACATCGAACCTAAATTTGGCAGTTGAAACTACTGCTAAATTTGGGTTGATTACCAGCGACACATCATATAGGGAATTGAGCTTAAGGTAAATGTATAGCTGTCTAGAAGACTTATAATTTTGCTGACTGAATATAACTAATATTATGCTGAATCAAAAATCGCTGACATAAAAGTGGTGTATTACGAAGAAGATGATGCAAATAAGCTCTTGTAAAGTGCTGTGAGCAAGTTAAGCACTGGCAGTTTTCCGATATGGTTGTAAAGTTCATGCTCTGCATCGGGGAGTTTAAATCGACTAAATCTTGATTAGAATACACGTAGCCATTCATCGCATTATTTGCTGGAATATCTGATTCAATAAGTATTTGGTCATAATCCTGCAATGCTCTGATTAATTCTAAATTTATTCTACCAAACAAGTAACATGGCCTATCTGAAGTTTGGGCTATTTTTTTCTGAATGGTTTTGAGATCTTCTTGCTCTGTGACGTGATAATAACTTCCAGGTGAATGGATTAATGGGTTGGTGCACAACTCTTCTTCAGCGAAAAACGGCAGAATAGAGTTATCCCACTGATTCAGCAGTTCTGGACAGACAGCCATAATCTTTTTGGGAAGAAGTGCTGCTTTTGGTTTTAACTGATGAATTAACTCCAAAAGCTCCGTATAAGTAAATTGCAACTTACTCCCATCATAAGAGGAAATAACTGTGAATATTCCTTCACGATTTGCTATTACATCGCCGCAATTGAGTATGATGTCACCTGACCAACCAAGATACTGGTTTAAATTTGGAATTGCCTTCAGAACAGAAATACCAGGTTTCACCATAAGCAACACGAGCTTAACTGCAAGAGTGTTTACACCCACTTCTGACCAATTTTCACCCGTTAGGCACATCCCTGCATTGGTGTTTAAAACGGGTATAAATTTTTGATTTAGTTTCAACATGTATTTCTCTCATGATTCAGAAGCTCAAAATAAGCTTTTCTCCCCTGAAACGAAAGGGAAGCACTTGTTCTATAAAAGTAGACTTGTGTCTCCATAACTAAAAAAGCGATATTTTTTATCAATCGCCTCTTGATAAAGATCCATCGCTTGTCGATGTCCAATAAACGCCGAAACCAGCATCAACAAGGTAGACTCTGGTAAGTGAAAGTTTGTCATAAGTCCATCACAAATTCTAAATTCATAACCCGGGTAAATAAATATGTCTGTATCTCGACTACAGGGGCATAGCTCACCTGAAACAGCAGCGCTTTCAAGACTACGCATTGCTGTAGTTCCAATAGCAATCACCCGGTTTCCTGCCTCCTTAGTCACTTTTACTGCATCACATAATTCTTGACTAATTGTAAACTGCTCACTATGCATTTTGTGATCTTGAATCTTCTCACAACGAACTGGTCGAAATGTACCCGCACCAACGTGCAAAGTGACATAGCTTACGTTTACACCTTTTACCGCTAGCTTCTCCAATACCTGATCATCAAAATGCAAACCAGCTGTTGGGGCAGCAACCGAACCATCGTATTTCGCGTACACTGTTTGATATCGGCTTTTATCGAGATTCTCATCATCCCTCGTAATGTAAGGAGGTAATGGAATGTGACCAATCCTATTCAATAAGTCCAAAATGGGTGCACTCGATTTACAATGAAATAAATCATCCTGCCTGTCTATAACTTCTAATTCAAATCCTTGATCTAAGTGAATCAATGATCCGGGTTTCAACGCTTTGCTGGCTTTGATATGAGCAAGAATTTTGTCTCCGTCAATTATTCTCTCAACAAGTAACTCAACTTTTCCTCCTGTGGATTTAGAGCCATATAATCGAGCGGGTATCACACGGCTATTATTCATAACCAGCAAATCACCTGAGTTTAGAAAATCAGCAATATCTTTAAATTGATGATGTCCATAGGATGATTGATGGCGATTATAGACTAATAAACGTGAATCACTGCGTTTATCCAATGGATATTGCGCAATGAGTTCTGGAGGCAAATCAAAATAAAAGTCATGGGTATTCATAGAACAACCTGAAAAAAAATTACTGGCATTATACTCTACTATTGGCTACTTGATCCAACGTTTAATGGATGGACTGAAACAGCTATCTTTTAGTATTAGTTAAGTCAGGGTCTGCTGAAGGGGTTGGACTATTTTCATCGGTCTGGGCAGACTTTTTGGGTGTAAAAAATCGAACTTGCTCTTGTTCAGTGCTATTTTTAACAGGAGCGCTTGCTGCAGCAACTTGTGATTGCGTTTGACTAGATGGGCTGCCAGTACTAGCCTGCTTGTTTATTGTAACAGTTTCACTCGCTTGCTGAGACTTTATCTGGACAACGGGGCTCCTAAATACCAAGCCATTTGCTGTTACTTGGATCGCTTCATTTGGTTTGTACACTAAGGTAGTGCTTTTTGATGTAGTTGGATCGACATCGGTAAATAAAACGTTTACACTGTCGGGATCCATACCCACTTTATTGCTAAATTCAATTTGTTGCTCGCGGATTGCGCCAGTTCCAAATCGCATAACGGCTTTATCACTGGCAATAATTGTGGTACTTATCCCTGATTTAGCAAATTCTTTGGCTAATTTATGCGCGAAACTACTGTCGGTTGATCCCTCACTTTTTGCACCATAACAGATGCTTAAAACGATTGTTATATGACTGCCCTTTTTCAACCCTGCTTCTTTAGCAAAGCTAACTATTTCTGCTGGACCTCTACTAATCTGTTCGCTGAACTCATCAGTAACATAATTTCCTGAGATTTCTTCCGTATCTGGGCTTGAATGCCCAGTGATCACCAAGAGCCCGTTATTGCCTATGTGCCTGGATAAAACTCGTGAAGCTTCAGTTCGATTTCCTTGTGATCTTACAACAACAAAGGGGGCTGTCTGTAAAGCCGATGCTATAGCTAGCCCAGTATGACCATCCCCTGGATTTGTTACATTTTCTGCATTTGTTTCTATGTAGGATTCAACCTGATCAGGTGTAAAAGCAGCTTTCTCCATATCAAGAGATTGTAAGCTTAATACCGCCCTAAGATCAGGAGCTGATTCATTATCTTTCTTAAATTGCTCCCATCGTTGGTACCCCACAAAATTTGGAAGATGATCTTTTAATACTTTTTCGAGAAAATGATTTCCTCTGCCTTTGAGAGAATAGGGAATTAACACATTTTTCGAAGGCGTTGAGTCAGAAGAAAAGTAAGTCAAACAAAAGTAGCCCTGTTGCGAGGCTTGGCGAACAACAAAGGGGATGCTTGGATTATCAGTTAAAAATTTTTCAGCGGTTGTTCTGTCATAGTCTAGGTGAAAGACTTCTCCAGATGCTTCGGGAATAATTCGTAGAAGGTTTTCTTTCACTTTTTCAAAGCATCTAGCTTGCACTATTACTTCAAGAGATTTATTTATTTGACGCATCCCAGTTTGAGACTGCTCCCAGAAAGTAAACTCCTCTTGGTCTGAAGTAGGGTATTTAACCAATACATTGCTTGATGCCTTTGAGTTAGAAAAAAAGTAAGTTATACAGAAGTACCCTTCTTGGGCAGATTCTCTGAGAACAAAGGGAGTATCTGGATGTTTTTTTAAATATTTTTCGGCTTTACTACGGTCAAAACCCTCTTGAAATACCGCATCTGGAATTTTTGGTACAATTCCCTTAATTTTGGTTTTTAATCCATTAAAATGTTCAGTTTTATCGCGCATAACGTTAAACACATAGGTAGCATATTATACATTATAGGCGATTTAAAAACATAGTAGTTCGTAGCTCATACCATGAGCAACAAATAGGAAATGATAAGGATGAGCGTGCTGGTCAGGTAAGGATATTTATAGGCTTTGTGATTTCGTCTACGATGAATCCAATCCATAATATGAACCGGTACTACGGATAGGAAGGTTAACAACACAACCAATGCTAAGCTGGTTGCATACTGATGAGCAGGAATTAGTTTGACTAAAATCATGAGTATTTTTTGCAATACTTCACGAATATAAATAATGACCCACAAAAACTCCATATTAAAACTGTATATTAACCAAGATCCAGCTGCCAAGGGTAAAATTAATTTAGCCCCTTTAATGGCGAAAATGCGTTTAATAGTTCGAATAAATTCCTGCGAAAAGAAAACAAAAATGGCCGCTAAGCAGATCAGCAAAGCTAGTGTTGCTTCCATTATTAATCCTTAGTTCCCATAGAGTTAATGCCTTTTCTCTTCCAAAAATTCCCAACGGACAAAAAACTGGCTCAACAATTCCTCTTGTTTGGCCAACTGCTGAGTCACTTCCGCAATCTTCTTCTCATCTTGCTCATAAAACTCTGGTTTTGCCATGATTTGGTGGATTTCAGCTATCCTTTTCTCAACAGTTTCAATTTGTTGAGGCAGTTTAGATAATTCACGCTGCTCTTCATAGGATAGTTTCTTTTCAGGATTAGATAAAGTCGTCGCTTTAGTTTGGATGACTTTTGGCTTTTGCTCCTGTAGCTTGCTCTTGTAGAGTTTATAGTCCTCATATCCCCCAACGTACTCATTAAATTGCCCATTTCCCTCGAAAACCAATACGCTAGTCACTACTTGGTTTATAAATGCTCTGTCGTGGCTGATTAATAGTAAAGTGCCGGGATATTCAATCAATATATTTTCCAATAACTCCAAGGTTTCTATATCTAAATCGTTCGTTGGTTCATCCATTACCAATAAATTCACAGGTTTTGCAAATAGTTTTGCTAAAAGGAGTCGGTTTCGCTCTCCTCCTGATAATGACGAGACGGGTTGATTAAAGCGCTCTGAAGAAAATAAAAACTCTTTCAAATAGCTAGCAACGTGTTTTTGTTTGCCATTGATGGTCACGTGATCAGCACCGTCACCGACATTAAACATCACGGTCTTGTCTTCTATTAATTGGCGTCTAAGCTGGTCAAAATAAGCTACCTGCAGGGTGGTTCCTAGCTTGATTGTCCCGGAGTCCGGTTGCAGTTCACCCAGCAACAAACGAACTAAAGTGGTTTTCCCACAA
Organism: Legionella waltersii; assembly: GCF_001468085.1. Taxonomy (GTDB): domain Bacteria; phylum Pseudomonadota; class Gammaproteobacteria; order Legionellales; family Legionellaceae; genus Legionella; species Legionella waltersii. The sequence continues at coordinate 79,337 of NZ_LNZB01000004.1, forward strand.
CCATTTGGACCAATAATTCCCAATTTATCTCCTCGAGTAACCAATAAAGAAAAATTGGATATAATTGACTTTCCAGAAATACTGTAAGTGACTTTTTCAGCTTCAATAACCATTGAACCAGAACGAGATACATCTAAGCTTAATGATTTAACCGTGCCTTGTTGATTTCTCCGTGCATTATACTCTTCACGCATCGCCTTTAATGCTCTAACACGTCCCTCATTGCGCGTTCGTCTTGCTTTGATTCCCGTCCTGATCCACGCTTCTTCTTCAGCGAGTCGCTTATCAAATAAATCATTTTGCTTTTGCTCACTAAGCCGAATGGATTCACGTCTGTCTAGGTAAGTTTCGTAATCACATTGATGGGAATAGAGCTTCCCTCTATCGATTTCAAGTATTTGGGTAGCCACTTGCTTCAAAAATTCTCTATCATGGGTAACAACCACAACACTTCCAGAGAACGATTTTAGGTACAGTTCAAGCCATTCAATAGCATCCATATCCAAGTGGTTCGTTGGTTCATCCAGCAATAACAACTCTGGCTCTGCAATTAATGCAGCCCCAAGAAGCACTCTTCTCTTTAATCCCCCAGACAAATTAAGCATACGATCTTGGACAGGAATACCTAAGTGACTGGCCATGGTTTCAACTTTTGGCAAATAATGCCATAGATTCATGTTATCCATGCGTTGTTGACATATGGCGAGTGCATCCATATCTCCAGTCTTAGACAGCTCATAGAAACTGGACAATACCTCCCCTGCATCGCCTAAATTTTTCACCATAAAATGATATACAGATTCGTCTTCCTCAACTGGAACTTCCTGAACCAAACCTGCAACTCGCAGACCAGATTGCACTTTCATTTGTCCGCTGTCCAACAGCAAATCACCTTCTAATAATTTGAGTAAAGTGGATTTACCTGCACCGTTACGGCCCACTAAAGCTATTCTATCTTGAGGCTGTATCTGTAGATCAGCTTTATCAAGTATGTAATTACCCGCTAAAATTAAGGTGGCACTATTTAGTGAAACAATACTCATGGATTTACTCTATAAAGAAAGATAATCATCTTTTAATAATCAGTCGCTTATCCTGCTGAACGATATGAAATCGCGATAGCACATTCATTCCAAGCAAAACAGTATCGTCCTCTCCCCCAGGAATGATCACTGCTTTTACATCCTCCAATTTAAACTCACCAAATGTGAGTTTTTCTAGACGAGTTAGGTTACCGGTTACTTCACCATTGGCAGTTTCTAAAGTGATGGGGTATCGCCCAGAAATATGGATTTTACTTGCTAACTCTTCAGGAATTGCAACTAAACTAGCTCCGGTATCCACTAAAAACTCCACTGGATACTCATTAATACTTCCCTTGATGTGATAATGTCCATCTTTATCTGCACTGATTGCAAGTTCTGATGAGCTCGATAAATAAACCTTGCTTTCCGCTTTATCGTAATAATAAAAAAATAAAAATAAGCCTATAAAAAAGATTATCCATGCAATCAGAAACATAACACGCCCAGTACGGGCGTATTGATCATCATTCATAATAGTCAATCGACTCAGCTAGGTAGCACCATTATCCCATCTACTTCTACTTTTGAACCGCGCGGCAGTGCGGTAATACCAATAGCAGCACGAGCAGGAAAAGGTTCAGAGAAATAGCGAGACATGGCTTCATTGACTAAAGGAAAATGACTTAAATCAGTGAGATAGACATTCAGCTTTACAACATTAGCTAAACTACCGCCCGCTGCTTCACAGACTGCCGATAAATTTTCAAAGACTTGAGTAATTTGTAATTTAATGTCTTCACTACAAATCTGCATGGTTGCAGGATCTAAAGGTATTTGTCCAGAAAGATAGACCGTTTGGCCTGAGCATATGGCTTGACTGTATGTGCCTATTGCTTCTGGTGCTAGTTTGGTATTAATCGGACGCATTAATTTTCCCCTTGCTTTTTTCTGTATAAACGCATAACGACTTTATTTGCCCTTAAGCGACGCATGACTTTGGCTAAATGACTTCTGTCTCGAACGCTAATGGAAAAAGTAACGGCATTATGACGCCCATCTCTGGGATCCACATTGATATTACCTATATTAGAATCCGATTCAGAGATAGCGGTTGCCAAAGCAGCCAATACTCCACGTTCATTAGCCACTTCAACCGTGATATCAACCCAATATTCTCCTTGCACCTGCTCATCCCAACGCAAAGCGATAAATTGCTCTGGATGGTTGCGCAAGCTCTTTAGGGTGGGACAATCACTAGCATGAACAATAATTCCACGTCCTTGCTGGAACTTTCCAACAATATTATCTCCGGGGATTGGCTGACAGCATTCCCCAAAATGAACCACCATGCCTTCAGTGCCTTTAATTGCAAGTGGCTTAGCTTTGCCACCCTTTTCTAACTCAGAGGTATCCTGTGATACTACTAAGCGCTTGGCAATAACCATTGGCATTTGATTACCTATACCTATAGCATAAAGTAAATCATCTATTGCTTTATAATGTAAATCACTGAGTAAAGCCTGTAAGGTTTCCGGAGGAATTTTTGCAAAATCACTGGATAAATCAATTAATGATTGCTCAAGCAATCGCTTACCCAAAACAATGGACTCCGCATGTTGTTGACTCTTCAGGAAATGACGTATATTGGATCTGGCCTTACCAGTAACCACAAAATTGAGCCACGCTGGGTTTGGTTGTGCACCTGGGGCTGTAATTATTTCAACCGTTTGCCCATTTGATAAAGGAATACTCAATGGAACTAAGCGTCTATTGACTTTAGCAGCAACGCAACCATTCCCAACACCTGAGTGTACGGTGTAGGCAAAATCAACAGGTGTTGCTCCTTTGGGTAATTCCATAATATGGCCTTTAGGAGTAAATACATAAACTTCATCTGGAAATAAATCGATCTTAACGTTCTCAATAAATTCGAGCGAGTTCCCTGTGCTACGTTGCATTTCCAACAAACTTTGCACCCACTCTCTAGCTCTTAATTGAGCTTCGTTAACTTCTAAACCTGAAGACTTATAAATCCAGTGGGCGGCAACGCCATTATCAGCTACTTTATCCATCTCTCGTGTACGAATTTGTACTTCAAGAGGAACTCCAAATGGACCAAATAATGTAGTATGTAAAGATTGGTAACCATTGGCTTTAGGTATTCCGATGTAATCTTTAAAACGCTGTGGAACTGGCTTATAGGTACAATGCAATGCACCTAGAATACGGTAGCATGAGTCTATGTCTTCGGTAATGACACGAAATGCAAAGACATCGGTAATTTCAGTAAATGATGCCTTTTTTTGCTTCATTTTTCGGTAAATGCTGTATAAGTGTTTTTGACGTCCAAAGACTTGTTCGTAGGGTATATTCAGCTGAGACAAAGCATGTTGAAGGTCTCTTTCTATTGTTTGAGTTAATTCTTTTCTATTACCTCGAGATTTTTCAACCGCAGATTTGATTGCTCTATAGCGCATTGGGTGTAATGCTTGAAATCCTAAATCCTCTAGACCAACGTATATCGAGTGCATCCCTAGTCGATTGGCGATAGGTGCGTAGATTTCTAGGGTTTCTATAGCTATTCGACGACGCTTTGCGGAAGGCATTGACCCAAGGGTGCGCATGTTATGCAATCGATCAGCCAATTTAACAATAATAACTCGAATATCCTTAACCATGGCTAGGACCATTTTTCGGAAATTCTCGGCCTGTGCTTCTGCTTTAGATTCAAACTTAATTTTAGTTAATTTAGTGACTCCATCCACTAAAGCGGAAACCTCTTCACCAAACTTGTTTAAAAGCTCTTCTTTACTAATGGATGTATCTTCCACTACATCATGCAACAGGGTAGCCATTATGGTTTGGTAATCCAGGCGCATTTTGGCCAAGATCAACGCGGCGGCTACTGGGTGGGTGATGTAGGGCTCTCCGGACCGGCGCATTTGGCCATGATGTGCCTTTTCTGCGACCAAATAAGCTTGGTAACACTTCTCAATTTGTGCTTGTTCAAGGTAGCATTTAAGCTCTTCATCTAGCTCTTTAAAGTAGCTCACGCAGTACTCCCTAGTATCCAACATGGCTATTTATACCTCTCGTCATTCAAATAAATGATATGATGTGCTGCTCTTATTCCCTATTCTTCTTACAAATACCTTAAAACGATTTACAAGAGGTACATAAATAAAAGTCGAATGCCTGTAGTACAAATTCACTAAAAAAATCAATCTTGATCCAAGATATCCGCACGAATATGACCTTCAGCTATTTCCCTTAAAGCAACAACAGTCGGTTTATCGTTTTCCCATTCTACCATTGGTTGCTCGCCATGCACTGCAATTTGTCTTGCTCTTTTTGTTGCAACCATCACCAATTCGAAACGGTTTTTTACATGTTGTAAACAATCTTCAACTGTTACTCGTGCCATACAATCCACCCTTAAGTTAGTAAAACCAATACTCAAACCCTTTATTTTACTTCGATGATAACAGGAATGAAAGTAATTTCGCTTGTTTATTTACTTGTCTTTCAATTTTCAACCTATTTGCAATCACAATAGACTGTAATTCCAAGGCTGCCCTGTCGAAATCATCGTTTACAATCAAGTAATCAAACTCAGGATAATGACTCATCTCGTCTTTGGCTTTATTCATACGCTCACTGATCACATGATCTTTATCCTGTCCCCTTTGCATCAATCGCTGCTCCAACACCTCCAATGAAGGTGGAACAATAAAAATACTGACCGATTCTGGGTAATTACGCCGAATTTGCTCAGCTCCCTGCCAGTCAATATCCAGAACCACATCAATTCCGTGTTCAATACGTTTCGTGATTTGTTCAACGGAAGTTCCATAAAAAGAATTGAAAACACTGGCATGCTCAATAAATGCATTCTCATTAACCATGTTTAAAAATGTTTCTTCACCAACATAAAAGTAATCAGAAGCTTCTTTTTCCCCTGGTCTTTTAGCTCTCGTTGTATGAGAAATAGAGACTTCAATACCCTCTAGAGTTTCAACCAATTTTTTAACCAAACTGGTTTTTCCACCTCCTGATGGTGCAGCAACAATGTATAAATTACCCTTATCATTACCCTGCATAATAATCACTCAAAATTTTGAATTTGTTCACGCATTTGTTCAACCAGTACCTTCATCTCAACAGCACTTTGAGTTAATTCCACATAATCTGATTTTGAACTTAATGTATTTGCTTCACGATTAAGTTCTTGCATTAAAAAGTCCAATCGTCTTCCTATCACTTTATCGTTTTTTAGGGTTCTTTCAACTTCAGCAATATGTGTTTCCAGTCTATCCAACTCTTCACTTACATCCAAGCGAGTTAATATTAAAGCGATTTCTTGTTCAACTCTTGCTTCAGGAACTTCCATCTGTACAGTCTGTAATTTTGTTAATAATTTATCCTTAGTTCTCCTGGACATATCACTTACAATTTGCTTAGATTTTTGAACTTCAAGGAATAAGGTCTTGATTCTATTTTCCACATGGGCGACTAATGCCTTCCCTTCAAGTTCCCTAGCCTCGCATAATTTGTCTATAGAGTCCTGAAACAACTCCAACACTTGCTTCCCTAGCTCCTCGACATCAACCTGATTCACGCTAACAACACCTGGCCATGAAAGTACTTTACTCACCGTCATGTCATTTGCCAACTGATGAGAGGCAGCAATCGCATTACTTGTATCTAGTAATGCATTTATCATACCTATATTTATAAGCATAGACTGATTATTGGAACTTGTGTCTTGATACTTCAACTGGCACTCTAGCTTTCCTCTGTGTATTTTATCCCTTAGAGAAGCTCTTAAAGCAGTTTCTAAGAAACGAAAAGAATCCGGTAAACGGAAGGAAACGTCTAAATAACGGTGATTCACCGACCGGATTTCCCAGCAAAAATGACCAGTTTCCACTTGTTTTTGTGACCTCGCAAAAGCTGTCATGCTTTGAATCATAAACACACCTCACTTTAACCAAGCGCGACTATACCTTAAATTGGAATGAATGCCCAGATATTGGTAGAAGAGGAATAGGATAATATAAAATCAGGACTTCTAAATAACTCCCAACATCTAATTGATATTTGGAGTAAAATTTATCTGATTTTCGATCAAGCTCATGCCGAACTCAGC
>NZ_LNZB01000005.1 GCF_001468085.1 Legionella waltersii
CATGATCCCATCGCACGAAATTGTACACATAAAATACTTAAAGTTATTTATAGATGCGGAGCACTTTGTGCTTGAAATGCTTACGAAATACTCCCAATCTCTTCGTTAAAAAATATTTTTTTGCTCGATCTTGGGGTTTTTCGTAAGTCCTGTAGATATTGCGAAACCCTGGCGTTTGCCGAGAACACCAAGCTAGAACTAGGGATGAATAAGGAAGGGACTCAAATTTTTACTTGAACTTCCGCATTATGCTCAAGAGTAGCATCAGAAACACCCAACTCATTCGCTATCGCTTTCCTATTTCGCGTGCATAACCCTGCTTCTTCACCGTATTTTTTATAAAACTCTCGCTGAAAGGCCTGAAACTCTTTAACTTCTGAACAGTCTGGGATTCTTCTTGCTAAAGGAACAGCGCGATAGAACTTATTGAGCAATAAAGCATATTCCTCTTTAAGTGATTTAGATAATAACTGTTGATCCACATACAGCGGATTGTATTCAAGCTTAAAAGTAAATTGATCTTTTAAAGCTCTCATTAAAATCGAAGAACCGTGCACAGCCGATAAAAGCACTCCAGATTCACCTTTAGCAAGCATACTACTATTGGATAATTGGTTTGTGTTTAAGGTTTGTATCTCCGCTTTAGGGAGATTTTTTAGATCAACGGCTAATTGCATTTGCCCCTGATCAATTAAAAAGTTAGAAAACTTGAACTCCCGTCCCATTAAGCCGAATAATTCTTTGTGAGTGGCATCATCCATTTCTTGTTGAGGCATAACGCGCCATCGAATGTGTTTGTCGGCTAATACTAAGTGAGTAAATGAGTTTTCATAGTTACTTACCCGTTGGCCTCTAAAAGACGTTTGCGGAAAAAAATAGCTAGTAAAGGTCCACTCGTTTTGAGTGCTTAAACTATAATATCGAGCAGCTCTCCAGTCTTGATGAAAAAAGTTGGTCCGAGGAAGTACTCGTTGTGATGCACTAATGCTTCTGGCCAATAGTAAGTTAGAAGCCATTCCGAGAAATTTACTTATCATGATTAGTCCCTATGTTAAAACTCTACTTAAGGGCATTTCTCCACAATCTCAGGACTTACGAAAAACCCCAATCTCTTGGTTAAAAGACCTTAGGTTTTTTTCGTAAGTCCTGAACACCTGTGATGAAAAAGTCCCTGACTGTCCTAAATATCATCAAAAGGACTTCTTGTAAATAGCGAGATAGGTACCATCATTTTCCATGTCCAGTAGGGCTTTATTGATTTGACTGATCAAGTCAGTTCGCCCTAATTTGGCCATAATTCCATAACCCTCACCGATTTTAAATTTTTTTCCGAGTGTTTTTAGCGTCTTAGAACCATTGGCTATCCAATAAGTCGCTTGAGAATCATTGGTTAATACTGCATCGACCTCCTTTTTCTCTAGGGCATTTAGCATATCCATAGAGTTGGAGAATGAAATCAGTTGTGTTTTTTTATTAAGCACCTTCATCGCAAGCTCTTTGGATGGGGAGTTTTTATAATAGGCAATTCTTTTATGCGTCAGATCTCTAATTTCAGAAAATGGTGCATTAGACCGAATAAGAAACCGCAAATGACTTTCTTTAATAGGAAGACTAAATTGAAAATTTAAGCTTCTTTCAGGAGTAATCACGATAGCCCCAATGGCTAAATCTATCTCACCCGAATTGAGGTGTTGCGGAATCTTATCAAAGAGCATGCTTTGAAATCGGCATTCAGCGTTAATTCGTTTACACACTTCCTGAAGTATACTAATCTCAAAACCAAAAAAACGTCCTGATTTATCATTAGACAACACTTCAAAGGGTGGATTGTAAGAAAGTGCCCCGATATTTAGAATCCGGGCATAGACTTGATAAAACGGCAAAATAAGAAGACATACCGACAACAAAATTCTTACTAATTTCATTCGTATAACCCCATCATTTTTCAGGAGAAATTAACTCGTATTAGCAGAGTATACACAAAAATCCTACTGATAGGGTCAGCTTCATTGAGTTTTATCCGAACTTCAATTTCTTCCAGCCATCACACCACCATCGACATTCATAATTTCTCCAGTGATCCAACTTGATTTTTCCGACAAAAGAAACTCGACAGCATCTGCGATATCCGCTGTTTTTCCAATTCTACCGATAGGATGAAAGCGATTAAAATCCAGCAACGTTTCCTCTATTTTCTCTTCAGGGATAAAGGAGGAGTAGATGGGTGTGACAACAACAGCAGGGGCTACAGCATTCACCCTTATCTGATGATCCGCAAGTTCCATAGCCAAGTGCTGGGTAAGAGAATGTAGACCCGCTTTTTGCATGGAGTATGCAGAAGAGGGGGTTGCCTTCACTGCTTGATTTGCCCACATAGAACCAATATTGACGATAGCGCCTCCGCCATTTTTTTTCATGTTGTTGGCTACGGCCTGAGTGATAAAAAAGAATGCCTTGTTAAAATCAACTTGTCGGTCGTAATCTTCTTCTTTATGTTCAAGAAAACCAATTGGCTTGAAATATCCTGCAGCATTAACAAGGTACTTTATTCGGCGAGTTTCCTTGTTGATGGTCTCAATAAACTGCGACACATGCTCAGCGTCATAAAGATTAAGCACCAAGGTGTCTACTATAGATCCTTTCTTTGTCATTTCAGTTGCTGCATGTCTCAGTTTTTGACTATCGCGTCCAGTGATTATTAGGTCTAGATTGTGATTGGAAAGCCTTTTTGCTGTTTCAAGACCCATACCGCTGGATCCGCCAACAATAATCGCTAAATCGTTGTGAAGCATTTATTCTCCTGGTTAATATAAAATATTGTCTAATCAAGTATTAAAGAACTACAATGCAAAAAAAAAGTAGGTACTTAGGAGTCTGCTAGGTACTTTATGGTACATCTTATTGAAATGTCTGAAATAAAATTATTGCAAAGAAGGGCACCTCTAAAAACGGCAACGATGGTTGAAACTATTTATGGTTGTAAATGGTCTCTTACTGTCTATGCCCTTTTACGCGATGGGATCAATCGTCCCGGTGCAATGGTGCGAGCTGTTGAAGGACTGACAACAAAGGTTTTGAATGAATGCTTAAGAAAGAATGTGGAGTTCGGTATTTTAGAAAAAAGGACCTTCCATGAAATCCCTCCAAGAGTTGAATACGTTGTTACTCCCTTCGGAAAGCAATTTTTAAAAATTCTAGATCAGCTAGAAATGCTTAACGAACAAATCCAACTGACTTAAATGATCAAGCGATATCTAAATATCTCCGCCTTAGATGTGCTAAATAATACTCTGGATTTAACGCTTCGCCAGTGGCTTGAATTAATAACTCTTGATAGGACAGCAATTTTCCTTTTTGATGAACATTTTCTCTTAGCCAAGACAGCATTGCTTGAAACTTACCTTGTTTGATTTGCACAAGAATATCCGGAATCGATCGCTTAAGTGCAGCAAATAATTGAGCAGCTATTATTGCCCCAATCGTATAAGCAGGAAAATAACCAAAGGCTCCAGAAGGCCAATGTACATCTTGCATGACACCATTTCTATCATCGTCTTTAGTTGATAATCCTAAATACTTTTGCATGTAGGAATCCCATACCTCCGGTAAATCATTGATGGAAATTTCAGAAGAAAACAACCGTTGCTCTATTTCATATCGCAAGATCACATGAAGAGGATAAGTCACCTCATCAGCATCTACGCGAATCAAACTTGGTTTTACTGTCGTTGAGTGATAATAAAGGTTATCCACATGAATGTTTTTTGCATGCTTAAAATACTTCTGAACTATAGGCACTAAAAAGTGTATATATTCCTTGCTTCTACTGACTTGCATTTCAATAAACAACGATTGACTTTCATGCACAGCCATACCCAAAGAGTGTCCCACAGGCTGTATGCTCCACTCCTTTAAAAGTCCCTGTTCGTATAAAGCATGTCCTGTTTCATGAGTGATTGCCATTAATGACGATAAGAAATCATGTTCGTTGTATCTCGTTGTGATACGCACGTCACTAGAAATTCCCCCACAAAAGGGATGATGACTAACGTCCAAACGACCATGATTAAAATCAAAACCTAGGCACTTCATCATTTCCATACCCAGTTGCTTTTGTGATTCAATAGGAAAATCTCCTGATAGTTCTTTTTTCACACGAGAACTTTGTTTTTCCATGATGCGTGGGATCATCGAAGGCAATTGTAGTTTAAGCGCATTAAAAATGGGGGTGATTGTTTGACTGTCTAGATCAGGAGAGTACTCATCAATCATAACGTCCAATTCGGATTTTTGAAACGTATCGGATTTAATGCCCGCAATTGTTTTTACCTTTTTAAATAATTGATTTAAATAGGGCTTAAAGGATTTCCAATCGTTTTTACTTCGCAGCTCTCGCCAGGCTTGTGTGCAATTCAATGATTCACTGGTAAATTCTTCAATTAATTGTGCTGGAATGCAGGTTGCCAGCTTGTATTTTTTGTCCATCCAATACATGTTTTTTTGTTGCCACAGTGATAAATTGCCTTGATCTTTAGCTTTTTTGATTAAATCAGCTACTTTATTACTGCTAAGCCAATCATGCTGAATGGCACTTAGCGTTGCCAATGCCTCTGCACGTGCTTTTCCACCACCAACAGGCATCATTGATGCTTCGTCCCATGAGGCAATTGCCAATAGATTCTCAAGATCATAATATTTTTTAAAATGCTGTTCTAATTGTTGGTAGGCATTCATAAATGCTCTCTAATGATTGTATTCTGCAGAGGGGAAACTCAATGACTCAGTCATTAATTTAATCAAACAACTCTAGTAAGTATGGCATATTTTTAACAAAGTTGGATTAAAACGAGCCTATTAATGAAAGGACACAGGACTTACGCAAACTACTGAGGTCGAGGCAAAAAATGGTTTGAATGCGAGAGTTTAGATGCATTAAATAACCGAATTCAAACCATTTTTTAACGAAGAGCTCGAGGTTTTGCGTAAGTATTTCAAGCACCAAGTGCTCCACATAAACTAGATAACTTCGAACAATCAACCCCTCATCCGCCCTTCGGGCACCTTCTCCCCATTCCTGGGGCGAAGGGGTAATTGAAGGGAGTTATTTAGATGTCCTGTTCATACAGCTGATATATACTTGCTTTTATGCACTATAGTATAGAAAACCCATCTAATGTTGAGAGCACTATGGTAGAAATTATTAATCTTAATAAAAAACGAAAAGCTAAAATTCGTTTGGAAAAAGAAAAAAGGGCTTCTGAAAATCGTATTAAGTTTGGAAGGACAAAACAGGAAAAGCAGTTAGAAAAACAGGATAAAGAACGTATTGAACGACATCTTGATGGTCATCAGTTGGAAGACAAAGAGGAAAAATAGCGGGCTGACTCTATAGAGAATTGTGGGTTTTGCAATACTCACCTGCACCTTCTATAGAATTGGGATACAAAGAAAGTTTGGAGAAACATGGAGTTACATTTATAGTGTGACCCAAAAACCAAGCGAGTAGCCTACCTAGATTGACTTAACCAAGGGCACTATCATTAAAACAGTATCTATTCGCTTAAATAAACCGACCCTATACCGAATGGCTTGAAACATTACATAATCTATTACGACCTAAACTGGAAGTGCACAATCAAGCCATAACCGGATAGTAGCCTTCATTGCTATTACCCCCCATTAAACTGATTGACATTCCCAAGAACAAGACGATAAAAGTACCCTCCCTTATTGCTTATTTTTAAGCATGTAATACAATAACAAACTATTTTTTATGGTATCAGTGAGTATACTAAAATCTCTTCGTGAAAAATGTTTTTATTTCAATCCTGTAGCCTATGTGATTTCTTCAATAAACTCTTTTTTTCACCTAGTTATAGTTTTTTTGTAGTACTGATTAGTTCAAAATCTCATTTATAAAGCCGGGTGTAATCAATGCCGCAGAGTTTGTCTGAGTCTTTTCTCAAAAAAATCCAATTGCTGAAATTTGTACCGGCAAAGAAAATTAGAGCGCTTATAGAAAAAAATCGATTTGATGAGGCCTTCATCTTGACCTGTAAAAACTGTCACTCGGTCAAGGATGATAATTTCAAATTAGTTGAGCTTTTTCTAAAAAGTCGAGAAGAATTCGCGATAGATACCAACAAAAAAATTAATAAAACACTGCCACTCTTTGAAGCGATTAACAATAAAAACTGGGGATTAATCTATTTGTTAATTCGCTTTGGAGCGAGATCACATTTTATATCAGAAGACCCACATTATACCCAGCAATATGCGCTATTACGCACTGAAAAATACCAAACTATTCCTGAAGAATTTAAAGCATCGCTTGCTAGAGGCAAGTTTGAAGCATTAATGAAACTGTTCGAAACCAAGAGTGTTTTACCTCGTTATACTGATCTGCCTCCTAATACAGATAATTCGAAGTACGATCGAAATAGGCTGCACTTTCTTCAATCTGTTATAGCCCATCTATTAAACATGGATAATGAAAAAAGTAAATTTTGGGGTTCAAGGAACAAATACAGAACAGAGGATTTGGAGTTTTTTGAAAGTGAATATTTGCATAATGTTCGAAAACTAGTTAGTGTCATTTGCAACACTTTTGCCAATATGTCCGATGATTTTCTTGCTCGCTACAATGAGGTCTTTAATCACAACAGCCTTACTTGGATTACGCTGCAACAATTTGAACGCACCCTATCTCAACTAAACGAAAATATGTTTTTTCTCGTGCCCATAATCGTATTGGAAAATTCGCAAGTTGATTTCAAACCAGAAATTGAAAATTCCTGTTATCGATTTACTTTAGAACACGCAAAACGCGTTGAGTTTATAGAGTTTTTTCTAGGTAATTGTATTCAAGACGATCTTCGGCATTTGTTGGGATTGGTTCTGGAATTAAACAATATTCAGGACTCTGAAAAAACAGATAAGCCAAGCAAAATCTCATTACCCGGGATCAAAGCGATTGTAAACCACATCACAGATAACTACAGTTTAATACAATTAATGAGCTTAATTTACAATGGAGGGGCTTATATACTTACACCCCAAGAGTTAAAGCATCAACCAGGCAACCTTGTATATAATTTGCGTGAAAAACCCAAAAATCTACTGATCAATGATCAATTAACAATTTCAACCAAATATAGATTTCATGCTTTATTAAGAAAACTGCAATTAATTGGTGAATTAGTAACAGGAAGGAATTTATCCAGATTTATTAAGGATTTAGACAATACCATTCATTGGCAATCATTTATACTGGTTCGAGATGGTATCACTCATCAAGATGAACAGGACAATAAGTTCAAAGTTGATAGAATTGCTCAGGAATTTGAAGCTTTAGAAACTAGAATACAAAAAGAGCTTGAAGAATTTTGCGCAAGACTTATGAATTTAATCCGATTAAGAGAGCAAGTCCTGGGATGCTATACAGGAGATAATCGTGAATCGTATTGGAATGCTATTCTAAGAGCTAATAATACCGAAAATGCGCCAGTTAACCAAGAAGCCCCCAAAACATCAGAGGTAGAGTCTGAGCACCGATTACCTGCTGATGCTCAAGATTTTTTAGCCGTTGCCAAGTTGTATTGCCCCCTAGCAGACTATAATACCTTTGAACAAGTATTTGAGGGTTCCATAACTTTAAATAAACGTCAAAAAGGAAGTCTATTGGTGCACCTAAACCCCAAAAAGAATAAATGCATAACAAAAGAGCAATACGACCACTTATCAGGCATATTAAATAAATACATCAATGGTCCTAAAATCTCCGTTGAGGATCGTCAATTAAAACGTGAGCAAGAAATACAAAAAAGGACTCAGCGATTACAGGACGAAGAGAGAAGATATAGAGGACTTGATGAAATCCGGAGACTGGCTACCTTATTCAATATGCATGGTTCAAAAGAACACTTTCTGAATAAATATACTCGAATTGATGCTGCCATAGAAGCAATACAAAACATCCAAAATATCTTAAGAGAATGCGGATACACATTACCTTCAGAAAGCTCATTTAATGAGTGGGATGTATCCAATATATTAGAAGGTAGGTTGGCTTTAGTTACCTTATTGGAGAGGGCATCTAACGTTAAGGACGCATTAGAATACAACTTAGGTCAAGCTTATCAGCATTTGGATAAGATTAAAGAACTTCCTGAAGCACGCAATAATCAATACCTTAAGGATAATTACAAAGCAATTCGTGCACTCAGAAATCGCCTGGAGCACGGGGATCATTCCATTGACAACATGGGGCATGATATATATCAACCAAGAGTCGCTCAATCTTATAAAATAGCATCAATGGCACCTGCGTTATTTAAAGCATGCAAAGAATTATTGCCTGAATTATTAGAAATAAAAGAGGGTGTACATCATTCTGATAAACAAGAACAACAGGCATTAGCACGCAACCTAGCTCTAGGAATATTTAGTGAACATCCAAATACAAATGAACTGACTCCATCCAATATAGGAATTGCATCAGATTATAGTAATATCCCCGACATCTAAAAGTTACAGGACTTATGAATTGCCTAGATAAGCATACCGCTTGGGGTTGATTTAAATTTTATTATATCTATGCCAACAAAGAAGAGTATCCTTTACAATAGAATCATTGAGAGCAATTACAAAACCTAAAAGCAACTTGCAACTTCAGGCGCTAATAGCGAATGCTCTTACAGGTCCTCTGGCCAGAGAAGATTTGAATACGATTTCTAAACACTTAAGCGTTGTTCATCGCGACGCGATACTCACTCTCTATAAAGCGATGGCATTAGCTACATTACCCTAACGAATTTAGACGCCATCCAGAAAGAACGAATTGTTTGCGCACTAGAGAGTAACACTTAAGGTTCCTGGTTTAATTGAATGCAAAAGCCCTTTGTATGCCCCTTTAGGATAAGGTCAACGGCTTGAATCGCTTAAATAGGTTTAATAATCCCCAATTTTATGTCGAAAGGGTTTGCACTTACCCATCAAGCGCCCTACAATATACCACTTTGTTTTAAATATAGATTTGTATTTTTCTTTAGGTGGAAAAGCACAACAATGACTCTCCTAAATAAATCAAAAGCTCAGATCTCACAGATTCGGTTTGAAGTCATTGTTTCTTACAAGCGATCAAGATACCCCAGCCATAAACTACTATCGAATAATTTTGCTTAAAACTCATTAGCGGGTAAGTAATTGGGAATGTTAATCCCCCCAAATAGATCACCCTATCAAGCAACAAAATTGCTGTATTCGAGGTAAAAATGACGAAAGTAAACTACCATACCGCACATAATCTCTTTAAACCCAAAAATTCCACAAAGCCAACACCTACGCAGCTTGGTTTTAGGAAAGTTCAAAGCAAACAAAAGCAACAAGCCGATCAACACAAACGATCGAACAATGGTGTTTTTAAAATAAGTTATAAAAAAGGAGACAAGAAAATCTGCAGGCACAAAGGGTATCGGGATCACTGCGATCCAAAAGATATTCAATTGGAAGGACCGGATACCAATGCAACAATTCATGCAGCTAGGGAAATTAATTATGATTATTATCATGGTGATAATTCAAATAAGAATAATAATAAAGATGCTAAGGGCGCAGCCTTAGCTGAACACTGCGATTCAGACTGGTTTGAAACCATGTTTAGTAAAGCCATAGAAGGCTATGTGAATACATCGCAAATCTATGATCCAAACGGTATTGATTGTAAAATAAATGGTCCATTTTATGGTGTTAATCAAATAACTGGTCGATTTAAAAATGTAACTCGAGAAGCATGTGATTCTATTTCCATAACATTTCTTTCAGAAGCTGAGCAGTGTAAGGACGGCAAGCTCGCTACTGAAATTGGTCTTATTTGGACGGGGTATGCATTTGCAGGCATTTGGGGATGCTTATGTTTTGGTTTGTTATTTTACTTACTCTATAAAGGAATTGAGTCTGAGTCTTTTAGCGCTGATGATTTTAATTGCAATACACCCAGTTGTGACTCAGTATCAAAAAGGATTACGGGATTTTTTAGTAGCTCCGACAGTACAAGTGAAAAACCTAGCGAAACCGACGAGACAAATGAGACGTCTTTAGACATGGGAGCAAAGCACGTATAAGAAAAAAGGGAGCGTGATTCATCGCTCCCTATCCCTGAATATTCTAAACTCGTCTCAAACCGATACACGGCCATGGGGTGCCATTTATCTTATTTCGCATCAACTCGAATAACTTCTAACTCCCTAACATTTTGCAGCCCTCTAGGTAGTCGATTGCCTATATCACTCTTGAAACGCATTAGATCATCACCTTTTAAAGTAAAATGTCTTTTACCGGCAGGGATAGATACTGTGCGTTACAGACTCGCTTGCTATGAAAGCACAAGTAAAAGTACAGACGTGAGCCTAATAATAAACGGTAAAGAATTCTCTACGACATTTGCCCATGATTTGCTCATGGGAGAACTAAGTAGCGAGGACATTGCAATAGAGTGAGTAAGTGCCTAAAAGCTCTTTTATTTGCTCCCATAGATAAGCCTTGGCATGTTCTGATATCGCGCCAATACTTGAATGCCACCTTAACAGACACAAGCTTATCAACCGACTTATTCATAAGTATCGCCTCTTGAAAATTATCGAGGCTATAGCTTATCCAACACGGTTGACCATAGTCATGATAACTTGCTGAAAGCTCAGGATAATTGAACTCATTGATTAAGTAAGCAACCTTCACGTTTAGGTTCCGTCTGTTCATTGGTTATGGGGATATACAATCGGGGTATTGAGAAAAAACTGGGGGCTTTAAATAGTTTTTCTTTAGGGGATTGCCAGCGAAATATTTTTTGCTGGTTGATGTCGTAACTAATGTTGTTAAATATTACCCTTGCCATTTTATCCAATGGCCTGCCAGAACTGTAACTTGTTTCCAAGTAGCTAATGATATTAAAAATAAGCTCCGTAGGGAGCATTGCCCATGGGCTTTCCAGCTGCCCTCTACCTTGTGCGAGAGCGCTTAAAGTGAGCGCCAATTTGCTTATTTTCCCTTTAAAATTAGAGGCTGTTTTTTTATCGAGCTGTCTCCGAGTACTAAACGTATAGGCATTGCCGTGTACATTGATAGCATCCAAATCGTTGTTTTCAATAAATGCTTTAATTCCTTTATCCGAAATATGATTGTGACTTACATCCAATTCACTGACTCGAAGATGCCTAGCCAACAAGAAAGCCCCTTCATCAGCAACTAAGTTATTTGCCAGATTTAAACGGACTAAATGGGTATTCGAGACAAGTGCTGTGACTAGCAACTTAATATCAGCAACAGTCAGTTGCTGGTTACTCAAATCCAAGGTACTTAGAGTACTTACGTTACAGGTTAGATTTTGCAAAATATCTTGCTTTATTGGCATACAACCACCCCAAAAACAACAATAAATGCCCACTAAGGAAATTAATTATACAACATAATCTATAATTACCTATATACAAATTTGTATAGGTAAACCTCAGTTTGAGCAAATCAAAAAATTGGCAGCCTATTAAGGTTCTATCACATAGACATTCACCATTCCATGGTGAACATCAGAGGATAATGTACTATGTTTAATCGGTTTTTTAGTAACCCTCGAGCCCCAAAAAAACAACTTCATGATGTAGTATACCCCTCAATTGTCCAACAAAAAAAATTAATGGATCAACATTTACCCTTACTTAATGCTACTCAGATCCAACAAGTGACACAACAAATTAAGCAAAGCAAAAATTCCCCGCCCTTCTGCTTGAACAGCACACCTGATATCCCTTTCAGAATCCTCTATGATGGTGACAATACTTATGTTTTATCGGACATCGTACTAGGAGCGGGGGGTGAAGGAATCATGATGGCTGGTCAGCTTATTGATAAACAAGGAAATTCAAGTTGGCTTGCTATTAAAGAGTGTTTTCCTGGGAAGGAAATGCGCGATATGGTTCTCATGCTTCTATCCGATGAAAGGAAATTTTTAGAGAATTATGAGCATTTTGTTCGAATTCTGTATACCAAAAAACATCCAAACAAAGATTATGATGACTTAAGCCAAAGGGAATTAATCGATTTTTTTCAAAAACACCTGTTAACCGAGATAACTCCGATAACAAAAGAGAAATCCTTACAAGATGCCGTCAAAAATCAAACCATACTTAAGGAATTAGGAATCCCAGCAACAGTATTCTCTACCGAAATGTTAGTTTATTTCGTCATGCCTTTGCTGCGAGGAAATGATTTAGTCACTCTAAGCGGATCAAGAGAAACCAATCCAACGATGATATTTGATGTAATTATAGATTCAGCTAAAACGAACCCCGATGCAGCTTTACAATGGGGACCCTTTGTGACGAGTTATGCGCAAGTCATAGATAGTACAATGGAGCAAGTCTCCGAGCTCCATAGAAAAAATTATCTACACCGCGATATTAAACCACATAATTTAATGCTAATGGACACACGGGATGTACAACTGATCGATTTTGGCTCAGCAGCAATGATGCATGAGGGGGTGTACGTTGCTAATGATACCGCTGCATCTACACCAGGCTATATATCACCACAACAGGCTGAATACGCGCAATTTCATCCTCAAGACAGTTATCATTTTACAAGAGCAGACGACCTACATAGCCTAGGGATTACACTCAAAGAGTTGCATGCACAACGTTTGATTGAAGCGATATTTACCTTGTATCCAGATTTAGAAAAAAGATTTACTGGAATACCCCAAGCTCTTTCTGATTTACATGCTCAAAAACCAACAGCTCGTCTGCATGCAATGCAGTTCCTTAGTGAACACTTCAACCATTTTGTACAAGCGCTGGAAGTTAAACAAGGGTTGCTATTACAACATGATGATAATTACGAAAAATTAGTAGCGACTATTGAACGTTACAGACTCGCTTGCTATGAAAGCACAAGTAAAAGTACAGACGTGAGCCTGATAATAAACGGTAAAGAATTCTCTACGACATTTGCCCATGATTTGCTCATGGGAGAACTAAGTAGCGAGGACATTGCAAAAAACTTATTAAAGATAAAGCAGCTCTATGAAGAGAGTTCGGAGATTTCAGCCGAGGATGTAGTAGAGTCTATAAGTAGCCCCACTTTAAAACCACCCTAGTCAGTTTGGTTTAAGCCAATCGACTTGCTTTATAAAAGCTCCATTGGAACAACCTAATGGAGCTTATTAAGAATTTTGAACTGTTTTATTTAGAAGCGGCTGCCTTCTTTTCTTTTTCTTTGGCAATGACTGCTTCAGCTACGCTAGTCGGACATGGAGCATAGTGAGAGAACTCCATTGAAAACTGGCCACGACCAGAGGTCAGCGTACGTAATGTACTGATGTAACCAAACATTTCTGAAAGTGGAACATCAGCCTTAATACGAACACCTGCTGCACTAGGTTCCTGACCAGAAATCATACCGCGTCGACGGTTTAGGTCACCAATCACGTTACCTACGTCTTCTTCAGTACTAAAAACGTCAACCTTCATAATTGGCTCAAGTAATTGAGGGGCCGCTTTTGGCATGGATTGGCGAAATGCGCCTTTTGCCGCAATTTCGAATGCAATTGCTGAAGAATCAACTGGGTGGTAAGCACCATCGGAGAGGTTTACTACAACATCCAATACAGGGAAACCTGCCAAGGTTCCTGTATCCATCATTGAACGAAACCCTTTCTCAATTGCAGGGAAGAATTCTTTAGGAACGTTTCCACCTACAACCGATGTAATGAAAGTAAATCCGGAGTTTGGCTCGCCCGGTTCAATCGTGTAGTCAATTTTACCGTATTGACCAGCACCACCTGACTGCTTCTTATGAGTATAGCTGTCTTGAATTGATTTAGTGATGGTTTCTCGGTAAGCAACCTGTGGCTGACCCACGATTAGTTCAACGTCGTAGGTACGCTTTAGAATATCCACTTTAATATCAAGATGTAATTCACCCATACCACGAAGAATAGTTTCACCTGAGTCTTCATCTGTTTCAACTCTAAATGTTGGATCTTCTGCAACCATCTTACCAATAGCAATGGACATTTTTTCAGTAGAGCCTTTATCTTTTGGTGAGACTGCAATAGAAATTACTGGCTCAGGGAAAACCATCGCTTCAAGTGTACACTCGTGATCGGGACTACAAAGAGTATGGCCAGTTCGAACGTTTTTCATTCCAACAATAGCTAAAATATCCCCTGCTTCAGCACTTTGTAATTCATTACGCTCGTTCGCTTGCATCTCAACCATACGTCCGACACGTTCTGTTTTACCAGTAAACGAGTTAAGGATGGTATCCCCTTTATTTAATCGACCTGAATAGATACGTATGAACGTTAGAGCACCAAATCGGTCATCCATGATTTTAAATGCCAAGGCTCGGAATGGTTCATCAGGAGAAACAATAGCGTATTGACCATTTGGCTCACCTTCAGCATTAGTCAAAGGCTGTGGATTCACTTCATGAGGAGCAGGTAAATAATCAACGACTGCATCCAATAGTAACTGCATCCCTTTATTTTTAAAGGCAGAGCCGCAGTAGGTTGGGAAGAAGGCTAATTCAAGCGTACCTTTACGAATACAACGCTTAATTTCTTCTAATGAAGGCTCTTCTCCTTCTAAATAACCCATCAGCAATTCATCATCCATTTCAAGAGCGGTTTCAATCAACTGCGCACGATAGGTTTCAACGTCATCTTTCATATCCGCTGGAACGTCAGTAATCTTGTAATTTTCTGGCTGCCCAGTTTCGTCCCAAACATAGGCCTTACGAGTTAATAAATCAACAACACCAACGAAGGTGTCTTCAAATCCGATAGGCAAAGTCATAATTAAAGGTTTTGCACCCAATACCTTTTTAATTTGCTCAGTCACTTTCAAGAAGTTCGCGCCGATACGATCCAGCTTGTTTACGAAAATCAAACGAGATACTTTTGAATTGTTTGCATAGCGCCAGTTCGTTTCTGACTGAGGCTCAACACCGCCTGAACCACAGAATACCCCAATACCTCCATCGAGTACCTTCAGTGAACGATATACTTCCACAGTAAAGTCAACGTGCCCCGGGGTGTCGATGATGTTGAAGCGTGTGCCTTTCCAGTAACAGGTTACTGCTGCTGACTGGATGGTAATTCCGCGCTCCGCTTCCTGCACCATAAAGTCGGTGGTTGACTGACCGTCATGAACCTCACCAATTTTATGGATTTCACCGGTAAGCTTAAGAATACGCTCGGTTGTGGTTGTTTTTCCGGCATCTACGTGGGCGAAGATACCAATGTTTCTATATAGGTTTAAATCAGTCATGGCACTCTTATAATTAAAGTTGATTAAAAATTAGTCACGTATTATACAGCATTTTAACTAGGTTTGCAGTAGATCAGTGCATCGACGCAATGAAATTTTTACTGAGTATAGAAACTGCCTTGAAAAAGACAGTTTCTACGCATACTTTGGTGGTTTGCAGGAATTAGAAAACTGGACCCGGTCCATGATTATCATCATCAAAATGATGAGTATTCGATAGTTTTGCCTCAGCTCTGCATGGGGAAAATAGTGAGTTACCTTTAAGTTGAGATAGACGTTCTATCTGCTCCTTTTTTTCTTGATTTGGTTGAACATTGTCTTTTGACGGTTGATTGTTTTGTTCAGGATTTGTTTTTCGAAAAGTCATAACTACCTTATTATTTTGTTGTTGTTTAAGGAGCGCACATGCTATCACTGAAATCTTAATGAAATATTAAGACTTCAACTATTTAGAAGATATATTGTTAAAAGAGATTAAATGCAGAACACCGGACCCATCTAAATCTAAATCAATACTTTGTGATAAAGAGAATGCTTAAATAGTGCGTTTTAAATCGGGAGTAGAATCAGTTTCAGTACTTAAGTAAACATTGGCTTTCGCTGCAATAAAATCTAATCGTTTCATTAAAGATCCTGCAGTATTTAGCTTATTAATATCGATGTTTTTTTTAAAGTAGCCAATTATTTCTTTAAGACTTTGAGGTGGGTTATTTTTGAACTCATACAATGCCTTTTTTATCAGATCGGTATGATGGCGATTCCAGTGTCCTGTAAAGAACATCATCGAATTGTTGTTCTCTTTAGTGTAATCCTGCAATAACCTAATCGCCTTCTGAACATCCGAACCTTTCGTTTCATTCCACAACTTTTCGTAATCAGGCGGTGTGCTTTTAGGGGTAAGTCTATGCACACTTGAGAACGCATTAGTTGCATACCAGTTTGCGTAATCGTCAGGATTTGGAGTAAGAAACGCCTTGAAATCCCACGCAATTCCGTTACCGTATTTGAATGGACCTAGTTCTAATCCCTTCTCCCTAGCAAGTCCTCTCACCATCCATTCTATGATAGCGGAATTTCCACGTTCAACAGTTAATGTCGCTGCTAAAAGATGAACGAGTTTACCTGCATTTTTAAGAAAATCATCGACACCTTTTTCCGGTGTCCATTGACGACATGCTTGGTAGTGGATATCTGCTGCTCTGAAATTACCACAAACCATTGAAGGACTGTTTTGTATAGGATAAAAAATATAGGCGACAAGTGGCTTTATTTCACCTCTTTCTGATTCATCTTTAGAAATAAATGTACGTATCGTGCAGAGCTTGTCGGTATGTTCTTTATTTGCAGGATCCGTCTTAGGAAAATCAATAGTAATTGTATAAAGAAACCCATCTGTTTTGTCTTTGTAGCTTTGTATTTTGGTATTATGGCGAGGCATTGAAAAAGCGATGAAGTAGGTGGAGTTCGAATCTTGTTCTTTCTTAAATCTAAAATGCTGCGGCTCGCCATCTTGATCCATTACTTTATTCGCAGCCTGTTTTATCAACTCAACAATTAGTTTAAAAATTTCTTCTTGCTGAGCCTCAAAGCTATTGCTATCACCCCTCATCACAACTTCGCCAGCCATGTCATCGTACATTGTTTCACGATATTTACCGAATAATTCTGCTTCTCTGTCATTCCTTTGATTTGTACTTTGTTCAATCGCAATCTTTGCGCGCTCTTTAGCTAAAAACGCATACGCACAACCCACCCCAGTTTCAAGTGTAGAGGGGTCACAATTCTCGGGAAGGTCTGTGGGTTTTGTTTTTGGAAAAGACTTCATCAAGCCAGCCAATTTTTCAATGGTGCGTTTACTGAACTCCTGCCAACGATCCTGATTCTGGCCAGCAAAATCTTTGGCCCGATCAGGCGAAGATGCATAACCTGTTGATATGTTTGAATTTTCTTTGGATCGACTTTGCATGGTTTTGTACCTCATTTAATTAATTATAACAAATAGGCAACGTCCCTGAAGTTTTTTTAAACAATATTTGCTCTTGAATTGAGCACAGATTTTTAATTTCGCTTCGAACTTCCCCCTCTCCCACGATAAGAGCATTGATAGTGTAATGATGCCCCTCGCGGGAGAGGGAAATGGACAAATCTACGCTAAGACAAAGAGCCCGTAATTTACGGAAAAACAGCACCGATACTGAAAGACATCTTTGGTATCCTCTTCGAGCGGATAGACTTGGATTTAAATTCAAGAGACAAGTGCCAATAGGCGGATATATCGTTGACTTTGTCTGCCTTGAAAAACGACTGGTTATCGAGCTTGATGGTCAATTGTCAACAGGCCTTAATTTATCAAAATGATGCGCATGTAGTTAGTGCGGCACTAGTCGCAACAAATACTCGAAGCTCCATAATAAAGGAAATTAGCCTATAATTTAGTTAGGTAGAAACAAAAAGCGCAATGAGTAAGCTAATTCGACAGTGACACGTCTAACCCCCATACATTAGGCAGTTATGGAGATTAGTACAATATACAAAATGGCCAAAGCCAAGCAAACCCAATCCTGAAAAGATGCTTAGAATTGGTGTTTCAAGGAAAACAGAACGCCTAGTCTGCACAATGTGGCATATAGGAGAATATGATGATTACGACTGAAGAAGTTAAAAACCTACTTAAAGAATATGAGCAAAATTATGAGCATTTCATAATTATGATGGGAAAACCTGAGAATATAACTATTTGTAAAAAGAATTCAAACCTAAACAATTTTCTAAATAGAAATCTAAATATTTTGACACAATTTGATTCGTCTTTAAGTCAAGAAGTAGACAGGATAATGTCGCAACAGCCCGAAAATAGGCATTGGAATACGCTACACCACGAACTGTACTCTCACAATAACCTCTTAAAGGAGATGATAGGGAGCTTAGAGAAGGAAAAGAACCTGAATGAAATCGAAAACCAAGAACAAAATATAGATGAATTGTTGAAACAAATAGGTGAACTCACGAATGGAAATCCTCACTCACACGATGAACAGATTGCATCCGCCATAAAGCTCATTTCGGTTCTTGAAGAAAAGAAAACAAATAAATTGGAAGAACTATCTACCATTAGCCCCGCCTGTCCTGAATATTATCTTGCTATACAACAAATTAACTCGCTACAAAAAGAACAAGTTACTTTACTCAAAGACGTCATTGATGTTTTAAAATCTATTCATGCAACTAACGAATATAGGCATAACCTTCGTAATCTTACTCCAAATGAAGATGATCTTGCCTCGAAAAATTCGACACCTCACTAAACAACTTTTTTAAATTCATCTGCCTATCGATAGTCCAATCGAGTAGGAATGAGAGCAGTATTGGCTGCCTCTGTCTGAGTGAATGATCAGGCCGTTTGGTGGTTTCGGCTCCATATAGCCATTTGCAGAGATCAATGACCTGTTGTTTAGTCAGGTGTTCAGAGATAGACCATCCAACGATTTTTCTAGAATATAAATCCATCACAACAGCCAATTTGAAAAAGAAAAAGTAAAGTCGTGATCTATCATTTAAAAAGCCCCTGTTTTGGTGGTTCTATAGTGATGATTAACGCTATCCGCAGGTTTTTAATTTCAGAGATGGTTTCTCTAAATAATTTAGACATTGGGTGCTCTAGACAGAGTTTAGTACATTCTAAGATTTCTAGAAAAATGGGCGCTTCAGTGAATTTCAGGCAAAGATGTGCTGATTCAATTATCGCAAACAGTAGAGAGTTACGAGGAAATAAACCCACCCCATAGATAAAGAATCCCAGTCTTGCAGTGAAAGGAAGGAATGAGTTTGTTCTGATAAAACTAGAGGCAATGATTCTATAAATGGCAGATTGAGCCTATTAGTGTTTTTGCAGTTTGGCCAATTGAACCCTGAAAAAACAGTCTAAGCCATCATTTTATCGAATTTGGGCAAAAGCAAGATGATTGTTCATTATGGATTATTTTCTAGCCCAAACTGAGTTTCTACCACCCATTTTAGACCAACTTTTTTTATAGATATGCAATACAACATGAGCTATGCTTACTTAATCTCAGTCAACCACTAAATCAATGGAGTGAACCTTTATGAATTTATCGACGATAAAACTTTTTTTAATCGCCCCAATTCTTAGTTTACTTGCTTATTCAGTGCATGCAGAGAATGCGACTCAACCTGCACCATCATTCCAAGAAAACTGCGTTAATTCATGGATGAAAAAAGGAGATGAGGCAAAGGATAAAGTAGACTACAAGGATTTTGGTGAAAAATATTGTGGATGTGCTGCTTCTCAAAAATTAGATTCTGAAGAAGCTGTAAAAAAAGCAATTCAACTGTGCCTGTCTAGAACACTGCTGCATGATGCAATGGACGCCATGGATGAAGAAGTCGGACTAGCGGAATCCAAGGACACGGATGTACAAGAGTATTGTGAAGATAGATGGACCCTAATTTATCCTAAACAAACGGATGAAGATAAAAAATTTACTACTGCCTATTGTGAATGCGCTAAGCCAAAATTATTGGATCTCATCAAAAAATCCGATAATTTAACGGATAAGCAATATGATGAGGTGATTGATAAAGTGGCTGACGAATGCTCCAGTCAATAAAAACGGACCTCATACAGGCAGGAGTTACGCAAAACCCTGAGGTGCATATTAACAAGTATTATCACCTAAAAGTAACCCACAAAATACGAGTTGTGGGTTTTCTTTTAACAGTCCATAAACTTGATGATCTCTAATCATGAACGAAATCTCCGCAAGCTTGATAAGCCTTTAGAGGGGCAAGCATACCTGAACGAAGAGATTACGGACATGTTAGGCTGGGTAAAGGACAACCCTCAAGTTTTTATTTAACGTAGCTATCTTGTTGTTAAATAATCGAATACCATCCATTTTCCCAACAATACTCTTTTGTAATGCCCATGCGTTAAGGAAAATTATGATTGTTATCTTTGTCCACGGTTGGAGTGTCACGCATACCAACAGTTATGGAGAGCTCCCCCAATGGATTGAAAGTCAGAGTAAAAACAGACAGCTAAATATCCAAGTGGGAAACATCTATCTAGGGCATTACATCAGCTTTGTCGATACAGTAACAGTGGACGACATAGCACGCGCATTTGATCAAGCTCTACGTGATGAAATTGCTAATAAACTACTGGATGGAGAACGGTTTGCTTGCATAACACACTCTACCGGTGGACCGGTTGTTCGAAAATGGATGGACTTATATTTTAAAAATAATCTTAGACAATGTCCTTTGAGCCATCTTATCATGCTAGCTCCCTCCAACCACGGCTCTGCTCTAGCCCAATTGGGTAAATCACGCCTAGGCCGAATAAAAAGTTTTTTTGAAGGGGTCGAACCAGGACAACAAGTACTTGATTGGCTTGAACTTGGAAGCGATAGGAGTTGGCAACTGAATGAAAGTTGGCTTGATTACGATTGTACGGCTCATGGTATCTATTCTTTTGTACTGACAGGCCAGAAAATTGATCACCAACTGTATGATGCCATTAACTCCTACACGGGAGAGGCAGGGTCTGATGGGATTGTTCGCGTAGCTGCCTCAAACATGAACTACAGTCTACTGAAGTTACATCAGCAAGGGAATAATGGAGAGAATCTTGTTGTCGAGAACATGTTGAGGACCCGGCCGATGGCATTTGGCGTTCTTCCAGGATGTTCACACTCTGGTAAAAATATCGGGATCATTCGTAGTATTACAATGTCCAATGCGGCTACACATCCAACGGCTATATGGGTCATGAAATGCCTACAAGTAAAAAACCGTGATACCTACGACAGGTTGGCAAAAGAGTTAGATAAAGTTACCCATGAAACCCAAAAAAATGAGCATACTGAGCTTGTGCATACACTTATCTTTAAACGAGAATACATTACGAATCGCTACTCAATGATCATTTTCCGGCTCATTGATGATCGGGGCAATCATCTTGTTGATTATGATCTCTATCTAACTGCTGGACCAAAATACAGCGAGGAAGCGCTTCCTAAAGGCTTTTTTGTAGATCGTCAGAGAAACTTACAAAATAGAGGAAAGCTGACTTATTATCTGGATTACGACATCATGGAAGCCGGTATTAACACGCCGAAAATGATGGGAAATCTGGGCTTTCGTATTAAAGCCTATCCCGAAGCAAGTAACCAAGCCCTTGCCTATTATAGGTTGCTCGATTTTCGTTCATCACTGGCTGACATTAACAAAATTCTTCGTCCGAATGAAACTGTGATGGTTGAAATCATGCTTCAAAGAAGAGTAGATAAAGCCGTCTCACGTATCACGAACAACCTTAACCCGGCAAAAATCAGTGCAAAACCAATTGGCAAAAAAACAGATTGAAATTAACTTGCTAGAAAATCGGGTCAAAATGCCCCTTTCTAGTCTTGCTCAATGTTGACGTTTACCATGCGTGTTCGCTTGAGACTCTACTTCACTGACAGAACGCTTTACTTTTGGCAGTGCAAAAAATAGAGAAAGAGCCTTTTCTCGAGAGTTTCCACTCACTGGGGACACGGCCGATTTTTCTGTCGTAGATTCATCTTTCAACCTTAAACGAGAGGATAACGGTTGATCTGTAGGGACTTGCTTTCCTGTACGATAGATTGAAGGTAACACAAGGGTTCGAGACTCTGGTTTTACTACTACAGGTCTCTCTGGAGGCGCTAATAATTTTTCAACTGCCGGTAAATCGCCATCGAAAATAAATTGAATGATTTTCTTCGCTAAATCTTCGTTATCATGAAGCTGAGTGTAATAGACATCTTTATAAAAACCATTTTGCCAGAGTAAAGCAGCACTATGTAATATCGTTTTGTTAGATACTTTGAATAACGTAATTAAAACCTCACTTTTCACGGCCTCTTGCAAATGATTAGTAATGCCTTGAGAAACAAGCAGAGCAACTAATCGTGTCTGTTCCGCTAAACGCTTATAGCGAGTAACGACTCTTTGAAGCACATAAGCAACAATCATAGACGCAATATTGCCTTTCACTAGTTCATCAGCACAATCACGATGAGAAAAGTAAACCCCTAAAACCGCACAAGCCAAAATTGGATTCCGCATTTTTTCGCCATACATCTCCAATAAATTGTATCGTGCTAATACCAATAAACTCGCTAAAATAATGGGATCACCATTGTATTGATGAGGATCCAAAATACTTTGCTCGGGCCCTTTAGCAGAGGTATCAAAATAGTTAAAAAGCTTCCGTTTTTTTAATACTGCTTCAGGTAAAATCATGTCTACGCCAAAGTGTCGGCCAGTCTCATCTTCTTTGTATCCTTCTAAACACAGGATTCTATTGGGCATGTAGATCATTCGTTTTAAAGCGAGAATATCCAATTGCCTTAAAGCGATGTTACCTTCTAAGAGAGTCATCAAGTTGGGGAAATAGCCTGGTGCTCCTGCAAACTCCGCAGGTAAAGTATCAAGTTTATCAGTAGCAAGTCCTAAATCAATTAGGCGCAGTACGCTTGCGGAATCCACAGCAGCATTAGCGGGTTTCAGATCGCGATGAGCATATGAAGTGAGTGTTCTAGAAGCGATCCCTTGATGCAGGCTGTGTACAAGCCAACATAATTTGATCGCCAAATCTAAACGTGTTGATGTATTTAACTCTGGATGAACTCTAATGTATTTGTTTAAAGCAGTTCCAGCATCCAACATGACAATATATTGCTTGTTTTTCACAGGATTATTTCGTGAACCTGCATCACGATATAAACCTAAGTCATAAAGGACTATCACTTCATTCGCTATAGCATCAAACGTTTTATCCGAAGGTGCAAACGGAATAATCTTCATCACAAACGTTTTACCTGTTGATAAAGAACGAACTCGTTTTGCCTTTCCAAAAACCCCCTCTCCTATGACAGCACCTTTGCCTTTTGCTATGCCATAAACATCCTTTTCCAATTTGATGTACGAATTTTTTAAAACAAAATGATGACTAGCATCCAGGGCTATGGATTGGCCAGCTTTTATTTTTGTTCCAACGGGTTTATTTTCGAAGTAATGGCTAAGGAATTTTTTTACTTCTATTGGTAGAGCAGAAAAATACGGCATGATTTATTTACCTCCAATGGATACAAGATACATCAAATCAAATAATTCACAAGAACCATCGAATGATTTCGACGCAAATAATGGTGGGGAATGCCATGGATATTTTTTCAGGACTTACACAAAACCCCAAGCAAAGAAATAATGAATTTTGTATAACATGGGGAAACACCAATAAATCAATTAGGATGATCAACAGCTATCACCCTGCATGCAAACCATGTGTTCAAATGGAGAAATAGACATAACAACAGCTGACCCATTTGTTCTTCAGTCCAAACTACTTGCACAGATTGACCTTTTATCACTGGAAATTGTCCTTTTTAAACCACGGGCAAACTGAACTACGGGTGTACAATCTTAATGCATTTTTTCCATTTGCGATATTTTGTAATCTTTATGATTTTATAATTTACTATGATGAGTTCACCTAAATCACTGTTAATTTGAGGATAGATAATGAAACCCATGAAAAACAGCACAATACAAGAATGTATTGCTCACGAGGATCAAGACCCCAGATTGAGCTACACAGAGGACGGTCGTCGCCCATTAACAAGCACAACGTTAACCAAAAACCCTAACCCCAATAGCTTATTCAGTAAACAAGAAGACCGTTCAGCAAGGGACAGTTATGATCAATATGGTAACAAAGTTACTATGCATTGGAAAAAAGGCCCCTGGAGTTAGCGCTCTAACTGACAGCTTAGGTCTGCCGAAGCGCCTGACCTAAGCTTGTTTCGCTGATGACCCAATCATCCTCTGCTCCGAAAATCAACGCTGGAATGACCCTATGCATCTCGCTTCATTTTTTATATCAGCCGCTGATGAAAACAGGTTGTCGCACTCAATGACTCGCAAAAAATATAACTACTCTGCTACAATTAAGGCAAGATGAAAAAAAGGAGGTAAATCAACATGAGCCGAAGCTTCTTTGACCAACAGCCTAAATTGGATTTTACTTTAATACTGAGCATTCGTGGTAAACCAGGAAGCGGAAAAACATCTCTACTTAAATCGTTTGTGGATGGAACGTTTGAAGATAAGCTTGAATTTGCTCCCGACTTTCAGTATAAAACGATCGATTGCCTCGGTAAAAAGGTAAAATTACAAATCTTTGATACTGATGCAGAGAAAACCCTAAGAAGCAATTATGAGCGCTCTACTTATGGTTATATTGTTGTGGTTGATCTGACTGAGCCATCTTCTCTAGACACTGCCCTTAATCGCATTAATGAAATCAAAAGATACAATGAAAATGCATCGATTATTTTAGCGTGTACTAAAGCCGATCTCACTGACAAAGTTAAATTTACACATGAAGATGTGGTTGAATTTCTACAATCCAAAAATATAAATACCCCTGTTATCATCACAACGAGCTCAAAGGAAAACAGCAAGGTAGATGATGTATTTATGCAACTAACAGAAGACATTTTGATTAAAAAAGGTCTTGTTGAAGTAAAAGAAAGAACAAACACTAATTCCCCATTATAACACTAGGCTCACGTTGTAACTTGGGTAAAATCAGGGGGACAATCTCTGGCAAACGACATGCCAGAGAACGTGTTGTTGCGGGCACAGTGATGTATGCGCCCTACATGACTGTCTTTAATTAAGAATGTAAGCAAGGCTCTTGTTCAAGAAAACCACTTAGTACAGCATAATCACTATTCACTCGATGTAATCGTTGTGGACCCGATTTTTCTGTAGGCCTGTAGAAGTGATCACGAACAAACTCTAAATAGGTAGGATTGAGAAACTTAGCGACAGCAATATGATTTTTCAACTCTCTATACTGTCCATTGGTGTACAATAAATTAACCCCGCCATCTCTAGAAATAGTTAAACCGGTTAGTAATCCTACGGGATATCCATTGTTAGACATATGTTGTATAACAAAAGGACTCGCATAACTTGTACTCTGCGTATGATCGATTTTTAGTTCATTCAGACCATAAGCTGTTGGCCATTGAATAGAAGATAAACCCTCTTGTTCGCTAAGCACTCCATTGTTTTTAAAGGTTAATGTTCCAGTGTTCAATTTCATTTCATCAACAGTGACCTGAACACTCCATGTGTTTAGACCGATTTTAGTGTATTCAAGACTTAATGAATGGGTACCAGAGATTGAATCATAAAGAAGACCATTGCTTAGATAGGAATCATTTTCACGCGCCGTAGCTGGGAGATTAAGAGCTGTATTGACTCTACTTGTTGCTTTAGGGGGTAAATTACTGGTAGAAATTTTCAATTTACTTAACTGATTTGGATTGGATTTCTTGTTAATTCCAAGTAGATAATCACCTGTTGTGGAAACAATATATCCATCCCTATTCAGAAGAAACTTCCCAAATCGGGTAAACAATAACTCACTGTCTTTTTTGCCCTTGGAAACGACAAAATACCCATCATTCATCAATGCCAAATCCAATGGATTATCCGTTGCTATTAAGCTGCACCGATTGACTGTTAAAGGCTTATCGGAAAATTGATAGACATTGGCTGCATAGAGTGGGGCGGTTACTAAAAAGATTAGTGCAAACAACAATGATTTTGTACTCATATTAAGTCCTTTTAAAATTGTAAAGAAGACCAAAGCTTGTTTAAACAAACTTAGTGTTCTAATCCTGATTATTTGTACCGTTGAAAGCCGGATAAACGTCCAGTGACGTTGTATCTGGCCATTGTATTTTAACAGCAACTCTCTTTTTATTCGCCATTTTTCTTAAATGTGGAAGCCTATTAGTCTTTGTTGATACATCGACAAGCCTTGGCTATGCGCCAACAACTACTAGTTGATTAGAAATGAATGGATGAGCCCTCGATGTTGTCAAAGGTTTAGACAACAATTCCTCTTTAAAGAATGTTTGTCTTTTTTTCTGCATTTCAATAGGGATATTACCCTCAGTCTGGTCGATGACCACACCATGCCCCTCCCATCGCTTATCAAAGGCGTTTTGTTTTAAATTGAGTGAGGTTGAAAGCATTAACACACAGCCATTCTTATCAATATCAAATACCGCTGAGTCGCCTCCCTTGTCCAATATTCTACAAGCTAGTTTTTTTTGCACGACCCATTTTGAAATAAAAGAGATTAAATGTTCATCTTGAATGCTAGAAGGTGAAATAACTAATCGTACGTCTAATCGTGAATTGTTTTTTAAGACAAACGCCAGCATGTCATTCAGTATTTTTTCCTTGCGTTGATCATCCTTTTCTGAGGCCTCATTGGACATATGAGTAAAGGCGCTTGAACAATCACTATTCATGCCATAGAAGGCAACAGCAGCACAAGTCGCTAATCCATCCGTAATAACCGTTTTATTCTTACCTTTTAAATAGACAACCTCATCCATAGAAACGTTAACAGCGTCTTTTATAAAAGCAATACTTTGATCTTTAGCCAGAAATTTAATTTTCTTCTTTCTTAAAATTAAAGTCATTTTTTCCTCTTGATGCTTTTGTTTTGAACATTCTATACAAAAAATGATTTTTTAAAAAGAAAATGACTCACTATAAATGTATCTCTTTTAATACATAAAGGCTAGAGTGCTTCCTAAGCGATCATCTGTATCGTAGAGGACTTACGCCCCCCCAGTCTCTTTGTTAAAAGAACTTTTTAATTCGGTCATTTAGTCCGTCTAAACGCTCTCATTAAAAAGTTCTTTTGACTCGACCTTGGGGTTATTTGTAAGTCCTGTTGTAGATAGAAAGCAGTCAGATCTTGGAAAGTTGATGTATTTAGAATGTTCGTCAAATTCAATTTATAGTCTATTTGTGCTATAATTTATAGTCTAAGGATTGTGTAGGAGTTGGTTAAAGGAGTCATCTCGAGCTGTAACCGGAGATGTAAGATGTATCTCTATTGTATTTTGTCTGGCGTAATTCTTTTAAGTGGTTGTACGACAATAAGTGGTGGAATCGATAAAACGTCCAATGTATCAGAATCAACTTGGTACGAGTCCGATAATTCAGCCAATCATGCAACTAGTAATAATTCGTACAAAGCAGTTAATGATACCCAGGTAACTCACGGATCAAAAAACTCATCTCACACGAACAAAAAAACTAAGGCTGTAGAGCAGAAAGAGTACGATGCTGCTATTGATAATTTATCAAAGCTACCTGAGTATATTTTAATCCGTATTTAAATTCTGCGATCTATTACTGACGCGGATCAAGGTGGGGTTAGAGCCTTATTCACAAGTTTGGCGAAGACTCGTTGTTTGCTGCATTTACCCTAATTTACTTTCTATTCTGAAATAACCATCATGCTGAAAATAGTCCCAAATAATTCGAGTTGCCTCATAAATACACACCTATGAGCAATCTGAACTATAATTGGTTTATCAGTGAATAGACGAGCATTGTGATGGGCCTAGAAATACTAGATTCAGCTACGCCACAAACTTTTGTTGATGCTCTCCGCCGAGGTGATTTTGTACTCGCTTCATGCTTTGAAGGCTGGGCTAAACAAAAATACAAAAAAATAGCTGGGAAAGGTGTTCCAGAAGATACCAATGTCCTTATAGCGATTTTATTAGCAGAAACTGACTTATCCGAAAAAGATGCTGTTCCATTAATGGTGGCTTACGATTCTTCTAAAGATTTTGTTCAAGCAAGTCTTCTGGTCCTATTTAATGGCGCAAGGGCTTATCTGAATTTAGAGCGTGGTGATGCTCAACTTCGTACAGCACAGGATTTAGAACTATCAGCGTCAGAAACGCCAAATACGGCGATGCATGAGTATTTTGATAACCTTCCAACTAAACCATTTCCTGTTCAATTGGAGAAAGGGGTAGATACTAAAACAACAAACCAATTCAAAAATAAGAATCAAAAAACAATTGATCAAGTGCAAGCTCAAGCAACGTATTTAAAAAGAATGTTCGATGCCGCAGACAATTATCGTTTATCCATAGAGGAGAGTAAGACGTCTCCTGAAGCACAGCTTTCTGCTGAAGAACTGGAGTGTCATACAAAACTAGTGGAAACGATTGACATGTTGAAAAATGCGTCATTGTATTCATCCACCGACCTTATCAAGGAGCTTGATCAAAGAGTTAATGACATTAAAGCCAATGGCCCAGAATCAAAGGACAAGGATAAATTAATAACCGTATTTCAAGTACTCAAAGACTATGAAGGTATTAAAACTAAAATACAAGAGTACCTCACTATCCTGCATGACAATCCTGTCCATGAGCCAGAAAAAAACCCTAAACTGGCCACTGCACATCATATTCGACGTCTAGCAGGACAAAATATGCTGCTTAGTCTTTATCAAGGGGAACCCAAAGAAAAGGTTATGAAAAATATCGAGCGACATCTCAAAACGATTGAAAGGAATAAACCTGGCCTAGCTGAATTAGGATTTATAGGTTGGATAAAAAATTTACTTGGTATGAATAAAGGGCTTTCTAGTGAACAAGATAAATTCAAGGAAACCATGCAGAAATTAAAAGAATCAAACAAAGCTGAAAATAGGATTGATAAAGGTTCGATATTACACTAAGGTTGTTCGTTGTACTAAAGTTCACATGAATTATTGAGGTACAATAAATTTGCTCCCCATTACCAGCTCAGGATCTTAAATGGCTTCTAAACAGAGTACTGTCGATTATATTTTGGAGCAAATGGCTGCTTTTGGAACTGTTTCTGCAAAAAAAATGTTTGGCGAGTATGCCATTTATTACGAGGACAAAGTGGTTGCCCTTGTCTGTGATGATCAATTATTTATAAAACCTACCAATGCGGGCAAAGCGTTTATCAATAACTACATAGAAGGATACCCATATCCGGGCGCCAAAGCTTATTTATTGATCTCTGGAGAATTATGGGAAGACAGCGAGTGGCTATCAGAACTTGTTCAAATCACGGCAATGGAGCTCCCGATACCCAAGAAAAAATCAAACAAGAAATAGGTTGGATCATTTTGACACCTCCTACCTTGCTTTTTATTGAATTTATTCGTTAGATAAAATAAGATAAATGCGCACAATTTGATCATTAACAAAAACAAAGGTTGTAAAAATGAAAAAAATTTTGTCGCTCACTGTCCTTTCTTTTTTGATTAGCAGCTGCGCCTCTATTCCAGCTGATCCGCAAGCTACTCGTATTATTGCATCGCCAAACCCTGTACCCAAAGGATGCAAGTACTTAGGACAAGTTGTTGGAAATCAGGGTAATTTCTTTACAGGAGGATTTACTTCTAACCGCAATCTAGAAGAAGGCGCAATGAATGACCTTAAAAATAAGGCGGCAAAACTAGGTGCAAACTACATTCAATTAGTCACTAATCGAGCTGGAGTTACTGGTTCCATGAGCGGTTCTTTTGATCGACAGGGTGGTTTTATGAGTGGCAGCTCTGAACAAACTAACGTCACGAATTTAGGAAATGCCTATCTCTGCCCACCAAAATTAATTGGATTAGAATAAATTCCAATTCATTCTAGGAGCCGTTAATCATTTACGGCCCCTAGCAAAAGTGTGTCGTGTCAATCTTAAATGGATTTATTGGGCGAAGGCATTATTTATACGCTGCAAAGCGCAATTGTATTCCTAAGTTTCTATGAAACTACTATGCTGTAGCAATACTCGTAGCTCTGTTTTCTTTTTCGGATTCAAATAAATCGCTAAGATTAATAGGCTCTTGTTCTTTGTTAAAAAATGGACGATCTTTCGCTGTGGGTGGGTTAATAAAGCCCTCTAATTTGCTAATCGCGCTGAACAAATAGAAAACAGCACTTTGTATCTCACGTTCTCCATTTAGAAAAGGGGCTGCCATTTTTCCTGCATACTCACAACGTTTAAAAAAATCCATGAACTTAATCTTAAAAGGTCTTTTATCTTGAGGGTTAGTCAAT
This sequence comes from Legionella waltersii, assembly GCF_001468085.1. GTDB lineage: Bacteria > Pseudomonadota > Gammaproteobacteria > Legionellales > Legionellaceae > Legionella > Legionella waltersii. The sequence continues at coordinate 30,305 of NZ_LNZB01000005.1, forward strand.
TTAATTTGCGCGATAACAAGGTCATGACTTAATTTTGATAGCGCTTGCTGATGGCCAGGAGTTTCATTGTCCTTAACTCTACTTACTACTAAACTTGATAGGTATGCTATTCTTTGCTCAATCTTAAACTTGTCCAAAAGCGTTTCAAAACTATTCGCTACTCTACATGTTGCTTTTTTGCTTTCCGCCTCTTTTATTACTCTAACCTTTTTTAATTCTATGGCCTCTCCAATTTCAGGAATAGTATCTTTTTTAAAAAATTGATTAATTAATTGAACAGCATCACTGGATCTGAATCGGTCAAGCTGTTTAAGATAAAGGGCTGATAAACTATCGATTTCCTCGATTGAATCTAAAGTATCGAATGAGACATACATGTCACTAATATTATGGATCAGTTGTTGTATTAATTCTGAATTGTGTTTGAAACTAATAGCATATCTTGTCTCTAGTTGTTCCATAGACATTTTAAATGCATCGACTTCAGAACTTATATTTTTTGGAATTTCAGTCATGCCCAAAGTTATCAATGCATTTTGCAAAGAGCTATTCGCATAAAGCAAATCATCTAATTCTTTCTTTAGACCTGATAGCTCAGTAGGAGTTTGTGCTGTAACTACTAAATTGTTTAGGTTAGACTTTAATTGGCTTATCTTTGTCCTAATTTGTTCAAGCACTCGATTACCCCGAGAGAGAGTCTCTAATTGTTTTAGAGCTCCTGCTTTGACCTCCGTTTCCAATCTAGAAACCAAACGCGCTAATCCCTCGTATTCAACCTGTTTACCAAGAGCTCCAACACCAGAGATAAATTCCTCTCGAGTCAATATAGACTTTACTTCACTTAGTTGAACTAGTTTACTCCGCTCACTTTCCTTTACTGCAGCCTCAGTATACGAGTCTGAATAATCAGAGGAAAATCCAGAAATCAGATACGAGCATTGTGCAAAAGTCTGCTCAACTAAGTTCAACAACACAGTATTTACTGCATCAGAATATTGTTTTTCTAATTTTAGGGCTAAATTTGTTAATTCTAAAGTTAAATACTCATTAAGCTTTGGAGCATTTTGTATTCCAATATCAATTTTAGACTTCATTTTTATTAGCGATTGATAATCCAAAGGTGTTGGAGCAGCTAACATCGATTGCAATTCTGATAGTTGCTGAGCTAATTCCTTTTGACCTGTATAATTAAGACTTATTAAGACAAACCACTGTTTGAAATCCTCATCAGACGATTCAAAAACAATTTCAAAGATCTGATCCCAAAGCACCTTGTTTATTCTGAAATAGGAGAAAGCGATTTGTTCTGCTAGGCTAGGAGCAATTTTGCTTACCTCTTTATAAAGAAAATTGAAAAGTCTATCAGGAAGATGGCCTAAAAAATAATCGCTCACTGTCTTAATCAATTGACTTGAAACATTTAAAAATCCACCTGTTACTGTTTCAATTTGTAGTTCACTCTCTAACTGCAGAAGCACTTCATTAGAGATGTAATTTTCGGTAATTAATCCTCTCAGAGATCCTACACGAGTCAACTGAGCGATCTCCTTTCCACATAAATAACCAAGAACTCCCAGGTGTATGAATTTTTTTGCCGCACTAGGACTTAGTTTATTTTTTATGGCATATTGCACTATCGTTTTCTCAATAACTAATTGAGCAAACTGAGTTTGATTGCATTCATTTTTGATTTTTGATTGTTCTTCTTGAGGCAACTTGGATAAATAGTTAATGACTAATGAGAGATCAAACGCTGGTGGGTGTTCACAGTTTTCATAAATGACGCAAAGTACTTTATAATTTGGAACGTGCGTGAGCAATAATTGAAATAAACACTTTTGATTTCTTTTTGTTTCCTGGCCTAAAGCTTTAATAAATTTTGCAAGCTCTGTGGTGCCTAACGAATTGATGATGGATTTAAAATACGGCTTTTTTGAATAGTAGCTGATGGATTTTAGGGTATTTACATCAAATGACACTCCGTTCAATTCCAGATTCTTCAGCATCGGATATAAATAGGGATTTGCAATAAAGGAATCGAGTACATTGCTCTTGCTTTTTAGCAAAGCCACATTTAGAGTCTGCTCCTGACCGTTTGCATAATAATAGGCAAATTTAGGGTGACTTTTTAACACGTTCTCTTTAGAGAAAACGTCTTCTTTTTGGTTATTCCAAGGATTGACCAAGACAAAGTTGAAATCACCCTTCCCGTCAGGTTGTATTTTTTTTAATCGTAGCGCATGACGCCCGCCCTCAGTTCCCCAGTCAATACTCACAAACAAAGAAACATCGGAAGCAATGCCCTTAAATTTACAAATTTTATCAATATTACGGGTATTAGGATCTTCGTTGAGAATGATGTCTAAAGAAGCCAATAAGTAACAATCACCTGTATTGCCCTGCTCAATAGTAATAGGACCTTTTTCAGGGAATAACGGTGTAAGCGGATTAAGTGAACTAGGCATAAGCAAACCAAATACAAACAATGAGGTTAAATTTAAACCATAATGTACAATAAGGTCAATTCACCAAAAAATTTACTGATGAAAATAAAATTCCTAACAACATGATTTACATATAAAAAATTTAGATTGTTTCCCTGAATGCAACTATTGTTTCTCATGCCGCAATATTTCCTCGTGGTTGTACTGGTATTTGTGACTGGAAATTATTAAGCATTTATGATGCTTCGTTGTAGGTAGTCCTATTTACAATACAGGCTTATCCTTAATTTTGACTAAAAATCAACTTTTTCCTAGTGTTTTAGGAGATAGGCTCTCCGCCTCATTAGCTCTATTAGGCATTTGCGCTTTATAGGAGGGTACTGCACTTGCAACAGGATTATGTGCTACTGCAGCATGTTCAATCCCGTTTAGTAAAGCATTTCTATTAATAATCAAACATAATCTTCCTGGGGCAGGATGAATTTTGTCTTCGGCTATTCCCCAATCCTTCATCAATTGTTTTAATTGAGTTTTATATTTATTAATCTCGTTCTGTGTCTGTGATACAAAAGGATTAATAATAAGCATCACATTGTCACCCTCAATACATACACCGGAAAGTGCTCCTGGAACAGCTTTGTTAATTGCTGCTGTTATCTCTTGGGAATCTTTGTGATTTTTCTCTAAAACAGGCGCGTTTTTAATTCCGGCAAGTAAATCCCTTTTATTCACTTCAAAATGGAGGTATCCTGCGGCGTTAACAAGATTCTTTTTGGCTTCAGAGATTCCAAGAATAGCCATTAACTGCTTTAATTCTGATTTAAATTTATTCTCTTGGTTAGGTAATTCACATTTTTTAGCAGTAATTCGTACTCGATCATCAATAAATTCGACATGGGTAAACGCATTAGGTAGTTTTTGAGTTAAAAACGCTACAATTTCAGCCCTTTCCTGTTTTAATTGTTGGGCTAAATCAATGGGTTTCATTTGAATGAATACATCTGGTTTGGAAAGAACTTGTGGGCTTACAGAAATTGTTTCTTGCTGAGGCTTGTCCAAACTTAAGTCTTCTACCACAATAGTGGGCATCCCCGTTATTTCAGTCAATCCAGGAACCTTTGAATTTGCAGCATTAATATGCATGGAGCCACAGAAAACTACAAATTTGCCACTATCAGGCTCTTTTTGATACTCTTGTATCCTTTTTGCTGCAACATAATTCATCATTAGAGCGCGCTTTCTTCGTTCATCCTCACTTTCAACCAACTCCCCACCAATGCTATAAGAGGCGATTGTGTCGATAGGTATAATGCGAATCCCATGTATTTTTGCTTGTTTAACCACCTCAGTAAAACTGTACGAAGTATTATTCTTAACCTGACCCGTTTGCCCCGTATCCTGCGACTGTAAATAGGCCTTAAGCATCGCCGGCATTTCAACACTAGGGGATTTAAAATAAGCATCCAATAGTTCTCGATGTGTCTCATCAAAAAGATGCTCTAAAAACAGCACCTTCACCCCCTTTTGTTTTAATTTCGCCATATTGTCACAAAGCAATTTTTTAGGAGCAATGTCCTGATGTCTTTCACCGATAATAACACCCTGATTTTTGTCTACTACTGACAATAAAACATCATTGGCGTTACCAGGTAATCTCGGCGGTATTACTTTTCGATTAGTCACAGGCAGCATGGTTTTAAAAAAGTTGCTCGCTTCTTCCAGAAGAGCTTTTTGAGATTCCTCTATTGACGGTATATGACGAGTAATATCGAGCGGTGTCACAAAAGCCTGTAAAGTACTTTCACTCAGAACTCGGTTCCCTACTAACTCTGTATTGAGCCACGGAAAAGATGCAGCAAGTTCCTGTAGGCTATGTCCAAAATAGATTGCATCATCTTCGATGAGAATTTTAGAATGGGGATCATTGTAAGCTGGATCAGCTTTAAGACTCGCTACCACACGTGCAAAAAGTGCATCCCTTTTTTGGTTAGCCAGAAAGGTATTTCTGATACTATAAAGGGCATCTTTTTTAGCAAACATAAATCCATCTCCAATAAGCTATATTTGAATTATAGCTGTTAGGAGAGAGATTGTGTTCAGCGTCTGTTAATAAGGCGAATAAGACCGCAACCGTTGCATTAGTACTACACCATAACGATGAGTCAGTGTCATGTACTCTCTATGCGCTATATCACTTTTATCACTTAACTCCTGCAGGTTTTGGTGTGTTCCATTCCTTGAGTTAAAGCAATTCATTTTGTCCGTATTTGCCTGATTCCATGCCTTTAATGAAGCACCTACAGGACTTACGAAAAACCCCAAGGTCGAGGCAAAAGAACTTTTTAATGAGGGAGTTTAGATGGACTAAATGACCGAATTAAAAAGTTCTTTTAACAAAGAGATTGGGGTTTTTCGTAAGTCCTGACCTACTTTTTTTAACATAGTCTCAGTAATAATGACTCCGGGTTTTGCACGCATTACTTGGCCAGGTTCAAAGCCAAACTCCTCTGGGCACTCTACCTCAGATGAGCCATCTGAATTCTTGGTAACATTCATGTATGAGTCTTGCTTTGTTTCGAAATTGCCAAAAAAACTCTGCTTTGGTTTTTGGGTTTTCATTAGGTTCGATTCTATTGAAGGTGATATTTTTTCTTGTATCGTTTTTTCTAGTTGTTCCACTTGAGGGATCATTGGAGCCTTTTTTTGGGAAAAGAACTCAAAACTCTGCCCCAAGGCCGTATTGCTTAGAGATATCAATTCGTTAATAAATGATATCAACATATTGCACAGGCGATCTCCCCAACCAATTTCACTTTCAAGATGGGCTTTTGCTCGCTCAATGGATGGAGTAATCCCTTCAATAAATTGAGAGATAGCAATCTCCTTTGATTTGCTGACATCGAACAGTGTCCAGATGTATTTGTCTTTGTAATCGATCAAATTTCTTTTTAAAGGAGTAAGAGCGTCGATGATTCGAGCATTTGCTTTTTTATCCTTTTCCAAAAGTTCAATTTCATCGGTCAATTCCTTGATGATCGGGTCCAATTTATCACGCTCTTGTTGAATGATGTGTTAATTAAACCTTAATGTTATTTTGATACCATTTTGATCGATTGGTTCCCATATACTATTAAAATGGTAGAGCGCAAAAAAATGATTTATGGTTTTACCCTATTTTCTGATCAAGCCAAATCTATTTTCGAATACAACAGCAATGACAAGGTTACCGTTCTTACATTCCAAAGTGATAAAGACACCCAATTCCCTTCTATAAATCCTAAACTCCATGACTGCGCACAACCAGGTAGCGAATGGAGTCATAAAATCCAAGTGACCCGCCCGACCTTAATGGCTAAAACCATACGCAGCCTCTACAGCACTATTGGTCCAGTGGGTGCCAATTCCACTAAAACGCTAGTACAAGATAAAAACATTTTCTATCACAGCATTGCTGAGATCATTCAAAAAGGAACTCTGGATTATTCAGAAGTCATTGCAGATGAATTAGCCCAGAGTCAAAAATTAATGATTTGTGCTCATGGCTATTCAACGGATACCAATAATGCTTATTTGGAAACAGATTCTAAAAAATACCCTATTTCGTACCAAAATCTAGCAAAGTACATCGCTAAGCATGTTGATGGAAGTCGAGAAGAACCATTAACGATTGATTTAAGCATGTGTTATGCAGCAAGAGGAGAAAACTACAAAAAGCCTCATACCCTTAAGAGCCTCAGTAAGGAGGATATCGAAAGTAGCTTTTCACATAAATTGACTCAAGAATTGTCTAAGCTGCTGCCGAATACTCCAATAAGGATCAAAGCAAGTGCCACGGCTGTATGCTTTGACTATTCGTCAGGTCTAAGAATGACGGAACTTGAAGAGTATTTCCAAAACCCAAAAGGCTGGACAAAAAAGCATTGTCATGAAGATTATTTTGCCCCTGAAACATTAAGCTTCTTTCATTATGCAGATCCTTCAAGAGGCCTTTATACCAAGGTCACTGAAACAGATAGTGATGAAAATCAAACCACCTATGAATTTAGTTTGGAAGTAAAGCCTATAGCGTCTCCAGGAACAAGCTAAAACTCAGTTATCCGGACTTACACACCATAAGTCGAGATAAAAGCAGCATCTAAGACCAAAAGCATTAGAAGCACTAGGTGTCCAATGCTCATTAATAGGAGTATCGGGCCATCTCTGTATCTATTCGCTAGTTGATTTCTTTGGGTGGAACAATAAAACAGGCAATCAGCGTGGCGATAAGAGAAGCAACAATTAACAAAGACATGGCACTTTGTAACGCTTCTAAGGGATACGATTGAAAGCCCCCTATTTTGACATGATGCCAACCACAGAGAATACGTACAATACTCCATAATACACCTGCTCCCACAAGTTGAGAAATTAGAATATTGAAACTAAATGCACTGGCTGTGATGTCAAGAGGGGCACGTAGTTTGGTTATGAGCAGAGTTAAGGCAAATGCACCAACAGTGATACCCAAAACCAAAAGACATACGATGGATATTAATAAAGGTAAATTAACGTTCAGAAGTAACAACAAAGAAATGGAGGCCAGGAATGGGGAGCAAATCATTATCAATTTTAGACCGAATTTCTGAGCAAGTACTGAGTGAATAGGGCTGCCTAGGGCATAGCCTATAAAAACTAATCCTGATAAAAACTCACTAAATTCCAGAGTGTATTGATATTTAACCATCATAAAAGGAGCGCACCAAAAGCTTGCAAAAGCAATAATGGGACTAAGCACAACTCCCCCATAGACTCCTGGAATCCAGGCGCCTCTGGTTCTCAAAAATAGTCTAAAATCATCCAGTATTTTTTTCATGCCCGATTGAAGACTCTCTTTTGTTTGATTTTTTTTAAGGAAAATAAGGAATAAAAAAGCCAGAGCCATACTAACGTACCCTGCATGCTGTATAATTACTCTCCAGCTTTCATGTTTACTAGCCCATACTAAGACCAGACCACCTGAAATTGCCCCAATAGTACCAATAGAAATTGTCAGTGCAGAAAGTATCGAAAATAAATGGCCCGGGAAATACATTCTAATAATTGTCTGAGAACCAATGAGTGCAAAAGCGCCCGCACCTCCCATTGTTAAACGAGCAATATTCAATTCACTATCATTGGTTGCATGAGAAAACAGAAAACAAGCAAACCCTGCTATCAGGGATGCCAAGGGCATAATGAGTCGAATACCGAATCTATCAATTAAAATACCAGAAAAAGGCAAAATGCTAACATAGGAAATAAAAAATAGGATTGCTAAATCGCTTACTTGTAGAATAGTCAGGGAAAAATCATGCATAAGATAACCTGACAAAGAACCGATTGAAACTCTTAAAAAATATTGATGGAAATAGCATAACGCGGTTATAACCCATATTACCCAAGCAAGCATACATTTCCTTGTATTCAATAGCGCTTAATGCAAGTATAGCCAGTGATAGAGATTTGGGTGGTAATACCAGTGGTATACCTCTATAGCGATGGTTAATTGAGCATGGAAAGCAAAATGGCAAATAGCGATAGAGGAGGAGCAATTTATGCCGGAGTCTCTACTGGATGTACCAGTGTACCTGGGATCCTAAATCGATTTGATGGTCCTGGCCATTTTGCCAATGGCGCTAGCTTTATTGTCCAGGACGACACAGAAGAGGTTAATGCGTCTGTTGCTATGTTAAATTGATTCTCATCGATACGTGCTGCTATTTGCAGTAAAACAGAAGATTGCAGCTTGTAATCAAAAGAGAGTGACGATCCCCTTATAGTCTATCGAATAGTCCAGGTTTTAAAAAAGAGCCAGGAAATACCTTGAGGTTTAAATTAGTTGTTACGAACTGAGCTCAAGCAAAAATTGACCTAATACCAACCCATTGCCAGTAATATCCAATAATTGACTTATATTTGTAATCCAATTAACTTGAGTGATGTAAATGATACATTGCCCCCCTGGGATAACCGTATTGCAATTCACTTTGGACGTACTTATCAAAGAAGAAAGCGAAGAATCTATTGGACCTATGTTAATATCACTAAGGGTCAAACCTCCGGTGTTTGTGATTACCAGACTACCAAATGGACTATCGGATAAACGTAATGAAAGCGTACAAAGAGCATATTGACCAAATGAACAGGGCCTCATTTCACTCCGATGCGTGGAAGCTTGAATGGATATGTTATTCCGGATGTTTTTGGAGTCGCCATCGGAAGCCATTAACAAATTGAATGGTGCTAAACTTAAGACAACACAGAAAACCCATCTATAATGCCTAACGAATTGAATTAGATTCATATATTTCCTTTTATTCAGCAAGTAAAAACCAAGTGGTAGCATGGACCAATCCATGTTTTTTAAATTAGCATTCTCTTACCCTAGAGGGAAGAGTTTAAAATTGAAGTATCAGGCAACACTGGTTAATGTGGTGCCTGAATATCATTTAATTGTGTTCTCTTTGCCCAAAGGAAGGTTATGCATCAAGCGAAGCTAGTTTACTCCACCAACCTAATTCGTAAAGCTTTTTTTAGCCTCTGAGGATATTTTCACCTTATCATCATGGGGGGATCAGTTATCCTCCCTTGGTTATCGATTAAAACGGTTTGGCAATTTTAGACTAAAATTTATTGTTCTATTCAAAATCTCAATTGTCTATCTTTTCTCTAAAAGGTGTTCCTGAAGCAATCAGGACTTACGCAAAACCCTGAGGTCGAGGCAAAAAAGAGGTTGAATGAGGGAATGTAGATAAACTAAATGACCGAATTCCAACCATTTTTTAACGAATAGATCTAGGTTTTGCGTAAGCATTTCAAGCACAAAGTGCTCCGCATCTATAAATAACTTTAAGTATTTTATGTGTACAATTTCGTGCGATGGGAT
>NZ_LNZB01000006.1:0-206295 GCF_001468085.1 Legionella waltersii
AGCTGAGTTCGGCATGAGCTTGATCGAAAATCAGATAAATTTTACTCCAAATATCAATTAGATGTTGGGAGTTATTTAGAAGTCCTGTCTATATAGAGCTTGATCTTATGCACATGATTTGGGATCATTCCTACATTCAGTTAACCAGGTTGTGCCATGAGTAAATTGATTGACATTCCCGTTGTAATAGAAAGCGGACAAAAATACAAAACTTCAAATGGAGTGACAGCCATTAAGGACGGGGTAAAAGCGTCAGAAACTACTCAAGAACGCCTTCCGAAACCTAAGTGGTTAAGAATCGTTAACCAAACGACACCTGCCTACACTAAAGTTAAAGACCAAGTTCAAAAACATCGCTTAGCAACTGTTTGTGAAGAAGCTAAATGCCCCAATATTGGCGAATGTTGGTCTCACGGAACTGCAACAATTATGCTGATGGGTGCCGTATGTACTAGAGCTTGTCGATTCTGCTCCGTGGATACTGGAAACCCTCATGGTTGGTTAGACAAAGATGAGCCAGAAAACTCGGCAAATACTGTTGCTATCATGAACCTAGATTACGTGGTTCTTACCTCTGTCGATCGTGATGATTTGCCTGATGGAGGAGCAAACCATTATGCAGAAACAATACGTGCTATTAAGCGCCGCTGTCCCAAAACAAAAGTTGAAGCATTAACGCCAGATTTCCAAGGTAATACTAAAGATGTTGCTGTTTTATTAGATAGTGGAGTTGATGTATTTGCTCAAAACGTCGAAACAGTAGAGCGATTAACACACCCTGTTAGAGACAACCGTGCAGGTTATCACCAAACACTGGATGTCCTGTCTTTTGCAAAAAATTATCGCCCAGATGTATTGACGAAAACCAGTTTGATGCTTGGTTTAGGAGAGACGGACGAAGAGATCATTCAAACGATGGATGATTTAAGAGCCCATCAAGTAGATATACTTACTTTAGGTCAATATTTACAACCGACAAAAAATCATCTCCCTGTCGCAAGATACGTTACTCCAGAAGCATTTGCTGAATTCAGGCGAATAGGTTTGCAGAAAGGTTTTTTTGAAGTGGCTTCTGGCCCGCTAGTGCGTTCAAGTTATCGAGCTGATCGGGTATTTAAGAGAGATAATCTGGGTTTAGAGTTATAATTTTCTTGTTTTCAAATTTAAGTATCCATTATATCCGCGACCATAAGGGAGCGGATTTTTATTACCCCAACACCACTAAATAATTTTACAAAACCAAGACTTTAGTCTAAAAATTAAATACAAAGGACTCAAAATAAGAGCATTTATGAAAAAATGGATTGGTGTTCTAGTTAGCCTGGTAGTCGTTCTTCTTGTTGCCTATTACGTCATGGGGATGGTTGTCGAAAGTACTCTAAATAAAAATATTAATGCTTTCCCTAAGAATCCTATACTGACATTAAAACTTGATAAATACCAACGAGGTTGGTTTACCTCGGAAGCAACCTTAAGAGTTAAAATGCATATTCCTGAGCAAACATCGACCAATGGATCAGGCAGTAGTAAGCCCGTTGATTTTGAACTTAGTTATCCATTAATTATCCAACATGGGCCATTTATTTGTACATACAGTGGGGTTCGTCTAGGAATTGGGCAAGTAACAACAAATCCTGAAACGCATTATGGAGTATTAATCAATTTACTGAACAAAACCATTATTCGATATGCTTTCCCCTCTTTTGCAATGCAAGCCAATACGATACCAGCTGGAGATAGTTTTCAATTTGAGTGGAAAGGGATTACTTCATTACTAAGTGTTACTTCAAATGTGGATCAATTGGATGGTACTTTTGATTTCCACGGGCTTAATGGGTCTGCTAGGGATGTAACATTCAATGTCGATGGTGTATTTAACGATTTTAACATGAAACGCATTAAAGAAGGCTTATGGATTGGTCATTATCATCTAGATGTACCATCGATAACGGCTTCTGTGCCTCAAAACAAGCAATTTGCTTTGGAGGGCTTTGACTATCAGGTGGCGTCGGATGTACAAGGAGATGCGTTTAATCTGAGTGTTGATTTAAGCCTTAAAAAGCTGCTGGTCGATAATAAGAATTATGGTCCTGGAGTCCTAAAATTAACCATTAAAAATCTTGATGCTAATGCTATTGCTGAGATAAATAAGAAAGGGATGGGCATGATAGAAAGTGGTGGAAGTTCTGATTTAAATGCACAGTCGTTATTCTTTGACTTGCCTAAACTACTTACACTAGGACCTGAAATTGAGGTACCTGAGGTTAATATCAGTCTCCCTGAAGGTCAAATTATAGGACACTTCAAAGTTAGCTTAGTTAAGGGTGAATATATAGATCCAAGTCAAATCATTCAGAATACGAAAGGTGAGGGCCAATTAAGAGCACCTATCGAGGTGATTAAAGGGTTAATGTTATCTTCCATTAAAAATAAGCTTCAAACCCAAACCCAAACCCAAACCCAAACCCAAACCCAAACCCAAACCCAAACCCAAACCCAAACCCAAACTACACCCCAAGAAACTGCTCAAGGAACTCCTGAAAGCACAGACACAAGTACTATCGCTACCGTAACACCAGCTCCAATGGATATAGATGCTGAAGCACAAAAACAATTGGATGCCTTATTACAACACTTAATTGATAAAGGGTATCTTAAAGTTGATGTAAAAGATTACATCATTCAATTTAGTTTAGAAAATCAAACGTTGAAATTGAATGGCCAATCGTTTGATCCAAATGCATTTCAATAACAGAAACACCTGGTTGATGATCTCTGTCAACCAGGATGTTGCAGTTCGTTTGCACCTACCGGCTGTATCTAAACCCTTACGGTATCGGCTCGGATTAGCGTTGTTATAATCAATTTTTCTATAGGAGACTTGTTAGCACTCAATGCTATTCGGTTAAGAAAAATGGATACTGTTAACTCCGGATCAAGACAGCACAATCCCTTTTCGTTTCATTGCCTTTTGTAAATAATGGGCCACAAAGTACATGATTACTCCGATCCCTAAAGCGACAAGGCCCATGGTGAAATAGTAGCTTTTATAGAATGGAAGGCTTTCGATTGGAGATTGGATGTTTTAAGGAATAGCAACCCATCCAGCCAGCCGTCCAGAAATCGCATTGGACATCGAGCTCGCTAAATACCAAACTCCCATAGCAAAGGCGATGGCTTTACTATCACAGTACAGTCCTATCATGCTTAAACCAATGGCACTAACCCATAATTCAGCAATAGATATTAAAATATAGGTCAAAGCAATATAATTTCCATTGACGATCCCATCAACTGCGCGAACAGCAGCGAAAGCCATGACTAATAATGCAACACCTGAAAGGACGGTACCTGCTGCAAATTGATAAGGAATATTAAAATTTGAAAAATATCGATAAAATCGTGGAAGTTGACTACCGATAAGGAGGATTAATAAGGGGTTTAACATTTGATATTGTGCAGCCGAGATTTTAAACCATAACAAACCAAGGTCTGAGTTTGATTTTGCGAAGATAACTAACGTACTGTTCATTTGGTTGTAGATAATAAAAAACACAACGGCTTCTATGATAAGTAATACGGCTATCATTTGTTTATTTCGGGTTTCTCCTGTCAGTTTTAGTGTTTTAACTAAAAACCAAAGAATCCCTAGACCGCACCCAGTACCGATTAGTGTACTGGCGATATAAACATGGGTGTATGCGTACAAAGTCAGAGAGTAGATGATGGCAATGTAAGCAAGCAAACGTAAGATTCCGTCTCTAGAGAGTTTTGATTTATCTTTTCCCCATATGACTGACTCATAAATGGCATAACGTTTTGCAAAATTCAATGCTGCAATCGATTTTCCTACAAAAGCAACGGTCAATACAGAAAGAGGCCCATACCGGCTATCAAGCAAGGCGGGCGCAATGATTGTCGCTAGAAGGGCCCCTACATTGATAGCCATATAATAGTAAGTCATTGCTGATTTTGCTTTGACAGCATCGTCAGAGTATATATTTGATACCATGCTGGAAGCGGTACCCATTAATAAGGAGTTGGTTGCGGGTACAAAAGCATAAGCTAAGATAAACATCGTATCGCCTAAAGAGTTGGTCGTATATCCGCTGAGCATAACTAGAAGATAGGCGAAGGCTAGCATAAATCCACCCAGAAGAATGGACCGTCTTACACCAACCACGTTATCCGCCATATGACCCCCTAAAATGGGCATTAAATATCCAGTGGCTTGAGTAATCCCCAGAAACGCATAGGCTTTTGCTTGACTGTACCCTAATCCATGTTCGAGTATTGGTCTGGTTAAAAACAGGACAAGAATGGTATTCAGGGCATAAACTGAAAATTGGCTCCAGAACGTAATAAAAACAATATTGTTGGATTGTTTTTGTCGAAGACTCAGTTCAGGAAAATAGTTTTTAATCGTTTGAGAAATCAATTTCACACCTCGTTCCTTAATGCTCCAATAATTTCTTCTCCGTTTGGGAGAAAGTTCCTAAAGGATGTATGAGGGCAGTCTAAACTAATTAGCTTTGCACGTCACAACGTTAAGGAGCTTATCACTTCTTTGCAAGAACTACATCAATAATATGAGTGTCGTGATATGGAAAAGTAAAGATGTTGCTGAACAGTCTTTTAAGTCTCTGAATAATAAAATATTTGGGGAGCATGCGAATGGATAAAGTATTTAAAAACCAAGTTCCTTCTATCCCAAACAGTACCAATTCATCCACATTATTCAAAGTGATGGGTATTTCTAAGCGTTGATGGTCAACAATCTGAAATTGATGGTTGTTAAATGCTTGGACAAGTTCGACTTGATTCACTGCAACCGTAGTATTCCTTACTATGGATTTGTAATAATGACCCACAACTCTACTGATTATTGATTCCTGAGCAATAAACTCGGCCAGCTGTTTCTGGGCGACCGGGAAGGATTCATAGGTAGTCGTTATCATTGAAAAATAGCCATTTGAACGTGTCAAATAGCGTGCTTCATCAAATAGAACATTGATAGGGATATAAGCATTGATAAAATGAGCTAATACTAAATCTTGACTATGAGCCGGCAGGAACTTGTTTGCATCAGCTGCAGAACCTTCAATTGTTGTTAATGGCAAAGCTTCTTTTGCTCGCTTTAACATCTCAGCAGAAACGTCAATACCGGTGAAATCAGCACTTGGCATAACATGATGCAGTTTCTGTAAAAATGCACCATTACCAACTCCCAAATCAAGAATTTTATAATGGGGTTTTGAGCCCAAATAAAATTTCTTCATTTGCTCTATGGCAACATGATGGCTTTCGCTAATAGCACCAAAACGATTTGCGGTCGCATAGTTATCTGCGATTTTGTTATACATGGCCGTCAAGGACATGCAATATTCCTATGTAATTCGATTTTGTGATTATAGATCTAAACAGGGTCGCTTGGCGATGGGGAAATGATAAATAATAGTAATTCAAAATCAAGTTATTTTATGATAATGAGCTTTAATGTATACTTCCTCGATTAATTGAATCTATTTTGGAGTAATTACTTCTATGCATAAGGTTCGTTTAATTGCTCGAATGGATATTAAGGGGCCAAATCTTATAAAGGGAGTTCATCTTGAAGGGTTGAGAGTTATAGGTAACCCTAATGACTTTGCTAGGCGATATTATGCTCAAGGTGCAGATGAAATAATATACATGGATGCTGTAGCCTCTCTGTATGGTCGAAATAACATATCTGAGATTGTTAAAAAAACCGCCCAAAATATATTTATTCCCATAACAGTGGGAGGAGGCGTGCGCAGTGTCGATGATGCTAAAGAATTGCTAAGGTGTGGTGCTGATAAAATAGCAATAAATACTGCTGCAACCAAAAACCCTTCATTATTAACAGAAGTTGCCAAAAAATTTGGTTCTCAGTGTGTCGTATTATCCATTGAGGCTCTAAAAAGAAGTAATGGGAGTTGGGAGGTCATGACGGATAATGGCAGAGAAACGACTGGGATGGATGTTGTTGCTTGGGCAATGAAAGGCCAAGAATGTGGTGTGGGAGAAATCTTACTCACATCCATTGATCGTGAGGGAACTCGTGAAGGTTTTGATATTTCTTTAATCAGGGAAGTTTCTCAGGCAGTTTCAATTCCTGTAATAGCAAGTGGGGGCATGGGTAAATTGGAGGATTTATCTGAAGCGGTTTACCATGGAAAAGCTGATGCTATTGCTATGGCAGATATACTCCATTATGAAAGGACAAACTTGAAAGAGGTCAGAAATTATGCTCTAGAGCATGGTATAGAAGTGAGAGCCTTATGAAAGCGGTTTCAATTGTTGATTACGGCATAGGTAATTTATTAAGTGTTGTAAGAGGGTTTGAGTATTTTCAAACAAAAATAGAAATAATTAACACGTCGGAACAAGTGATGAAAGCAGACCGATTGGTTTTGCCAGGGGTAGGAGCATTTCAGGATGGGATGAGGGGGCTCACGGAGCTTGGCTTGGTGGACTCTCTGAAACAATATGGACAAACGGGCAGACCTTTCATGGGGATCTGTTTAGGCATGCAAATGATGCTGAGCCAGAGTCATGAATTTGGACTGCACAAAGGCTTGGATCTGATTGAAGGCGAAGTGGAGTCAATTCCCCCAGAAGGAATTGACGGAACTCCTCATAAAATACCGCATATTGGATGGAACTGTTTACAGACATCGAGTGCAGATAGCCATTGGGAAAATACAATATTAAAGGATATGGTTAAAGGTGCTTCAGTTTATTTTGTTCATTCGTATCGAGTTATTCCCAAAAATCCAGAACATCGACTGGCAGACACGTTTTATGATGGTCAAGAAATAAGTGCTGTGATAAAAAAAGACAACCTGTATGGCTGTCAATTTCATCCGGAGAAGAGTGGTGAAATTGGACTAAAAATATTAGAGAATTTTATTCGAATTTAAGGTGATCTGTGAGAGTATTGGCAATGATCCCAGCCCGAGGGGGGTCTAAAAGATTACCAGGGAAAAACACAAAGGCTTTCGCAGGTAAGCCTTTAATTGCACACACCATAGAAGTGGCCTTGGAATCGGGATGTTGCAAAGAGGTAGTAGTATCAACAGATTGCTTTGAAATAGCAAAAGTTGCAACGGAATATGGGGCTTCTGTGCCTTGGATGAGACCAGAGAGTCTTGCTCAAGACAACTCAGATGTATGCGATGCCATTATTGATACCCTTGAGAAATTCCAAGAAATGGATATGACTTTTGATAGTGTTTTATTATTGCAGCCAACCTCTCCATTTAGAAGCGTAGAATCAATTCAAAAGGCAGTAGAGTTGCACAATCAATCAGGCTGTAGTGTCGTTTCAGTAAGCCCACTTCCATTTAATTTTTCTTGGTGTCGGGCTATTGATAATCAGGGCAATTTGCAAAGGCCGGATTTCCTTAGCGATAAAGAATCTCATGAATCCCTATTTAAGTTAAATGGCGTCATTTATCTTGCTAGTGCTGAAACGATACTTTCAAACCGCTCATTATATAGCGAGCCTACGAAGGCTTTATTGCTAGATCGCTTTATTGAATCGATAGATATAGATACTCCTATTGATTGGGCAATTGCTGAAAAAATGCTTGTGTTAAAACGAGAGGGAGTCGTATGAGCTGTTTTATCATTGCCGAAGCTGGTGTAAATCATAATGGTGATCTGAATTTAGCGATTGAACTAGTCAAAGCAGCTAAAGATGCAGGTGCTGATGCTGTAAAATTTCAAACGTTTAAAGCGGATACTTTGGTGAATAAAACCGTTGGTAAAGCAGATTACCAACGAAGGAATTCACCAGATTCCACTACACAATACCAGATGCTTAAAGAGCTCGAACTCAGTGAGGAACATCATTATTTATTAAGCGACTTAGCCTTTAAGCTGGGTATTGAGTTTATGTCTACAGGCTTTGATCATCAAACGGTGGATTTCTTAGTTGATTTGGGTGTGAAACGAATCAAAATACCTTCAGGAGAGGTAACTAATCTTCCCTATTTAAGGCACTGTGCAAAAACAGGGTTGCCCTTAATTTTATCGACAGGGATGTGTGATCTCGCTGAAGTAAAAACGGCGATAGATACCGTGCAACCATTCTATGGCGACCAGTTAAATAACAAACTTGTTTTATTACATTGCACATCGAATTATCCCACTGCTTTCTCAGACGTTAATTTAAGAGCAATGCAAACATTAGCTCGAGAGTTTCATTTACCCGTTGGTTATTCTGACCATACTTTGGGTGTATTAGTTCCCACAATGGCAATTGCCATGGGTGCTTGCGTTATTGAAAAACATTTTACACTAGATCAAACATTGCCAGGACCTGACCACCAAGCATCAATGACCCCTGATGAGCTTAGGGAACTTGTCCATTGTATTAGGAATGCAGAAGCAGCATTAGGCAATGGGGGAAAAAAGCCTTCTGAGAGTGAGTTACCCATTCGCGCATTAGTCCGAAGAAGCGTCACTTTAAAGACCGATCTAATGAAAGGGGACTCCATCAAAGAGGAAGATATACAACTTCTAAGACCAGGTACAGGAATTAGTCCAGCGGATTTTTCAAAGATTATAGGTACAAAATTAACATTGGATTTACCAGCAGGTACTACTTTACTTTGGGAACATATTGAAGCATGACCAAAAGAAAAATTATTTATGTCACAGGAACTCGAGCAGATTATGGATTAATGCGAAATGCCTTAAATTGCCTCGAGCAATCTAAGGAGATTGATTTATCACTTTGTGTAACTGGAATGCATCTGCAGGAATTATACGGTAAAACTGTCGATGAAATCCAGCAGGATGGATTTAGAATATGTGCTCAAATTTCTATTGATGTAACGACAATCAGCCTGGGAACAATGTCCAAGGCCATAGGACAAGCGATAATTGGTTTGACAGATGTATTTCTCAACGAAAAACCAGATATTGTTCTTATTTTGGGTGATCGAGGAGAAATGCTAGCTGCAGCTATTGCTGCAGTGCATCTAAATATTCCTACTGTGCATTTGCACGGGGGAGAGCGCTCTGGAACGGTTGATGAAATGGTTAGGCACTGCATTTCCAAATTGTCGCATTACCACTTTGTTGCAACTAAGGAATCAAAAGAGCGTTTGATAAAAATGGGAGAATGTCCTGATAGAGTATATGTTGTCGGAGCCCCTGGATTAGATGAAGTGAAGAGCCATAAACCCTTATCCAGAGATGACTTTTGTCAACACTTTCAATTTGTCCCAAATAAAAAAATAGCCTTACTTGTGTATCATCCTGTAGTCCAAGAAGTTGCTACGATTAAAGAACAATTTGAGCTAGTTATAAAAGCAGCGCTAGACTCGGACTTACAAATTATTTGTTTAGAACCTAATGCAGATACAGGTGGACATTTAATAAGAGAAGCGATAAAGAATCTAAAAGTTTATCACCAGATTCAAATTATTAAGCACTTACATCGCAAGGATTATCTTGATTGTTTATTTCACGCCGATGTTATGCTAGGGAATTCGAGTAGTGGAATTATTGAAGCCGCATCCTTCAATTTGCCTGTAGTTAACGTAGGCAGCAGGCAAAACTTACGTGAACGAAGTAATAATGTGATTGATGTATGTCCTGATTATTCCGAAATACTCTCTGCATTAAAAAGCGCCTTAGCTATCAATCGAATCAAATTTGAAAATTGTTATGGAGATGGAAATACAAGCGAAAGGTGTTACCATTTGCTCAAATCCATTTCCTTAGAACCAGGTATATTAAGTAAAACTAATGCGTACTAAATTAAAACTAATAGGTTGTGGCGGACACTGTAAAGTGGTGCTAGATGCTTTATTTCAAGAGCAATTAGATTATGATATTTCACTTTGTGATGACAATGTGTCATTGCATGGACAAGAAATTCATGGGTGCATCATCGATTCAACGTTAGAGAGCTTAACGACCTTTGATGGTTTTGTGCATATCAGCATTGGCAATAATAAGGTTCGTGAACGGATTGTTAAAGCACTTAATCCTAATACATACTTGTTGACTATTATCCATCCCAAAGCATGCCTATCTACCTCGGTAACGATTGGTCCAGGTGCATTCATTGCGGCAATGTCTATTTTAGCCCCAGATTCTTCGGTCGGAACTTCAAGCATTATAAATCATGGTGCAATCGTAGATCACGAAGTCATAGTGGGTGATTATACTCATGTTGCTCCTAATGTTACCCTTGGAGGACAAGTTAAAGTGGGCAATAGTGTTTTTATAGGTGCAGGAGCCATTGTGCTGCCTGGTATTAAAATCGGGGATGGCGCAATAGTTGGGGCTGGAGCTGTAGTAACTAAAAATGTAAAGAGCTCCACCACCGTGATGGGTGTGCCTGCTTTGCCAAAGGAATAACATGATTGATCTAAAAGAGTTATTTGTTAAAAAGAACAATAGTTTGAAAGAGGCTTTACAAAAGCTAGATGAGACAGCCCAAGGTGTTCTGTTTTTGGTTGATGAGAATGATCGTTTTATCAGAACAGTTACCGATGGTGACTTGCGACGCTTGTTGCTCAAGGATCTTCATTTAGATTCTCCTTTAAGTGCATTGCCTTTACACCAGTCTATTTCGTTACCATCAACATCTACAATACAAGATGCCTATGAATTAATGAAAAGATATGAGTTTGATCATGTGCCACTCATTGATGATCAGGGTATCCCAGTGAGATTAATTCACAGAAAAGAACTTTCCTCAAACATATTATTGTCCTCTCCTCATATCGGAGAACATGAGCAACAATACGTTCAAGAAGCCTTTGCTACAAACTGGGTTGCTCCCTTAGGTCCAAATGTAGATGCCTTTGAAAAAGAAGTTTCTGAATTCATAGGAGTTAAATCCGCGGTAGCTTTAAGTTCTGGAACAGCAGCTATTCATTTAGCTCTGGTATTATTAGGCATCAAACCAGGCGATGCTGTGTTTTCGTCAAGTTTTACTTTTGTTGCAACCGTCAACCCTATTTTATATCAAGGTGCAACTCCGATATTTATTGATTCTGACATGGATACTTGGAATATGTCTCCTGTGGCATTAGAGAGGGCGTTGAGAGAGGCTAAAGCAAACAATAAATTGCCTAAAGCCGTTATCATTGTGAACTTATATGGCCAAAGCGCAAATTATGATGCATTGTGTGCATTATGTAATGAATACAATATTCCAATTATTGAGGATGCTGCTGAATCTTTAGGTGCCAGGTATAACAACCGGGCTAGCGGAACGTTTGGGAAACTTGGAGTATTTTCCTTTAATGGAAATAAAATTATCACCACATCAGGTGGTGGAATGTTGGTATCTGAAGATTCAAGTTTGATTGAAAAAGCAAGGTTTTTATCAACCCAAGCTAGAGATCCAGCGCCTCATTATGAGCACAGTGTAGTTGGTTATAATTACCGTATGAGCAACGTTCTTGCTGGTATTGGACGAGGGCAATTGAAAGTTCTTGAAAAAAGAGTAGAGGCAAGAAGGGCTGTTTTTGAGCATTATCGAAAAGCATTTGCCTCTTATCCCTTTATTCAAATGATGCCAGAAATAGATAAAGGGTACGCCACTCGCTGGTTGTCCACTATGGTAATTGATCCAACGCTGTCAGATATTAAACCCGAACAGCTGATTGATGAACTTAAAAAGCATCAAATTGAAGCAAGAAGAACCTGGAAGCCTATGCATAAACAAAAATTATTTGCAGGATCGCAATACTATCCACATACTGATAAATTCAGTGTTTCCGATTATCTTTTTGATTATGGGGTATGTTTGCCATCTGGTTCAAATTTAAAACCGTATGACATCGATAGAGTGATTAATTCCATTTGCCAGATATTTGAAAAGAATAGCGTTGCCTCAGAATAGGGGACTGTGTTGATAATTAATTCGATACTTGGAGTCATGTGGCTTGACCACGGAATCCAAAGATCTGCAAAATACACCCACATTTTGTTTGTGGCAAGAATGAAACTGATCCCGTGGTCAAGCCAGGAGCATTCGAGCTTGAGAGAAAATTTGGCCTAATGAATATTGAAAATAAGAATATAACTATGGGTAATACATGATGCTCAATGAATTAATGAATAAAATAAACAATAAAGAAGCTATCATTAGTATAGTTGGTTTAGGGTACGTTGGCTTACCATTGATGCTTCGATTTGCAGAGGTGGGGTTTCGGGTTATCGGAATTGATATTGATGAGAGCAAAAACCAATCACTGAATCAGGGGCAATCCTATATACAACATATTCCTTCTAATTCAATTGTGAAAGTTCAACCTAAAATCCACGCCACTTCCGATTTTTCAAAATGCCTCGAAGCAGATGTCATCATACTATGTGTTCCTACTCCCCTGAATAAATATCGCGAACCAGATTTGAGTTTCGTATTGCAAACGATGGATAGCATAGTCCCTTATTTACGACAGGGACAATTAGTTTCCCTAGAGAGCACTACTTACCCAGGTACCACAGATGAAGAATTAAAACCTCGAATTGAAAAATCAGGGTTTCGGGTTGGACAGGATATATTTCTTACTTTTTCGCCTGAACGAGAAGATCCAGGTAATGATAAATATACAACATCCACAATACCTAAAATATGTGGAGGAAATACTCCTGAGTGTCTCGAAGCAGGCTACACGCTCTATTCATCCGTAATTAACCAAGTTATAAAAGTTAGTTCTACAAAAGTTGCGGAGATGACGAAATTGCTTGAGAACATTCACCGTTCAGTCAATATTGGTCTTGTAAATGAGATGAAAATACTTGCAGATAAAATGGGTATTGATATTCACGAAGTCATCGATGCAGCTGCTACAAAGCCCTTTGGTTTTGTACCCTATTATCCTGGCCCAGGTATAGGTGGTCACTGTATACCAATTGATCCATTTTATTTAACTTGGAAGGCCAGAGAATTTGGCATGCATACTCGTTTTATAGAGTTAGCTGGTGAAATTAATAGCTCAATGCCGGAATGGGTGATACACAAGATAACTGAAGCGTTGAATCAAAGAGAAAAAGCAATCAAAGGCAGTAAAATTCTAGTTCTAGGTATTGCTTATAAACGAGATATTGATGACATGAGGGAGTCACCTTCAGTAGAAATTATGGAGTTGCTGCAAGAAAGAGGAGCGACTATTGCCTATTCTGATCCACATGTTCCAGTGTTTCCAGCTATGAGAGCACATCATTTTGATTTAAACAGTTTAAATCTAAACGAACAACTAATTACCGAGTATGATTGTGTTGTATTAGCTACTGCACATAAGGCGTTTGATTATGATTTAATTGCTCGCAGTGCTCAATTGATTGTTGATACACGCGGTGCATTTAGACAATATATTCAAGACAACATAGTAAGGGCATAGTAACTATGGCAAAGATCCCAAATATAATTAATGGTAGAAAGATTAATATAGCCCTTGTAGGTTGTGGCCGTATTTCGAATAATCATTTCCAAGCTATTCAACAACATCAAGAAAATCTAAATCTTACTGCAGTTTGCGATATTAATTCCAATGCATTAGAGACAGCAGTTTCTACCTATCGAGTGGATGGATATGAGAATTTGGATGAGATGTTGGCTGTATGTAATGCAGACATTGTATCAATCTGTACCCCAAGCGGTTTACATCCTAGCCAAGCAATCAAGGTTGCACATTCTGGTAGACATGTTCTGACTGAAAAGCCAATGGCTACTCGTTGGGATGATGCAATCAGAATGGTCAGAGCCTGCGATGAAGCTGGAGTTCGATTGTATGTGGTTAAGCAGAATCGTTTGAATGCTACCCTACAGCTACTTAAAAATGCCATAGATAAAAATAGATTTGGAAAAATCTATATGGCAAGTATCAATGTATTTTGGACAAGGCCGCAAGACTATTACGATCAAGCCAGCTGGAGAGGAACGTGGGAGCTTGATGGTGGAGCGTTCATGAACCAAGCCAGTCATTACGTTGATCTTTTGCATTGGTTGTTAGGTCCTGTTGAATCAATTCAAGCCATGACAGCAACTTTAGCTAGAAAGATTGAAGCAGAAGACACAGGTGTGCTGAATATTCGTTGGCGAAATGGAGCTTTAGGCTCCATGAGTGTTACGATGCTGGCATATCCAAAGAATTTTGAAGGATCTATTACAATCCTCGGAGAAAAAGGCACAGTCCGTATTGGTGGAGTTGCTGTCAATGAGATTCAACATTGGGAATTTGACGAAAAATTACCCGAAGATGATGAAATACAGAAAGCAAGTTACCAAACAACCTCTGTATATGGTTTTGGTCATCCACTTTACTACCATAATGTGGTTGAAAGCTTGCGCGGTAATGAGGTACCTCTAGTTGACGGAAGAGAGGGACTAACTTCTTTAGAGCTCTTGGTTGCAGCTTACCGATCTGCTCGTGACAATAAAACCGTCCATTTACCATTGGAGTTGTAAATATGCCTTACAATGCTCATGAAACAGCCATTATTGATGAGGGTGCTAAGATTGGAGAGGGAACCAGAATTTGGCATTGGGTTCATGTATGTGGCGGGGCACAAATAGGAGAACGGTGCAGCCTAGGACAAAATGTTTTTGTAGGTAATAAGGTACGAATTGGTAATAACGTAAAAATCCAAAACAACGTTTCGGTGTATGATAATGTTACTCTAGAGGATGACGTGTTTTGTGGACCCAGTATGGTATTTACGAATGTGTACAATCCTCGCTCTGCCATTAGTCGTAAAGATGAATACAAAGACACCCTTGTTAAGCGAGGAGCAACTTTGGGGGCAAATTGTACTATAGTATGCGGTGTTACTATTGGAGAACATGCTTTTGTTGGTGCAGGTGCGGTGATTACTAAAGACGTACCAGCTTATGCATTGATGATGGGGGTTCCTGGAAAGCAGGTTGGTTGGATGAGTGAGTATGGTGAGCGATTGGAGTTACCATTGTCAGGTTATGCGACTACAACTTGTAGAAGCTCCGAGGTAGAGTATCGATTGGAAGGAAGAAGGCTAATAAAAGTATAGTATTCCTCGAACCAAATAATCTAGCAGTTACACCAATCCAACCGAGCCGAGACCGTGAGGGAGCGGATATCCTAGCCCCGTAATTTCCGCTCCCTTACGGTCGCTGCTCGGATTAAAAATAGAAACCAAATAAAGTTCTTCTAAATGAACCAGCCCATCGGATTAAACCAATCCAACCGAGCCGAGACCGTGAGGAAGCGGATATCCTAGCCCCGTAATTTCCACTCCCTTACGGTCGCGGCTCAGATTAAAAATAGAAATCAAATAAAGCTCTTCTAAATGAACCAGCCCATCCAATGACGCCAATCCAACCGAGCCGCGACCGTGAGGGAGCGGATATTCCATCCCCGTAATTTCCACTCCCTTACGGTCGCGGCTCGGATTAAAAATAGAAACCAAATAAAGTTCTTCTAAATGAACCAGCCTATCCAATGACGCCAATCCAACCGAGCCGAGACCGTGAGGGAGCGGATATCCTAGCCCCGTAATTTCCGTTCCCTTACGGTCGCGGCTCGGATTAAAAATAGAAACCAAATAAAGTTCTTCTAAATGAACCAGCCCATCGGATTAAACCAATCCAACCGAGCCGCGACCGTGAGGGAGCGGATATCCTAGTCCCGTAATTTCCACTCCCTTACGGTCGCGGCTCGGATTATCGGATTAGAAGACATCATTAAATAAACTTTTTCCAAACGTTACGATTGATATAATCCACATAACTAATCACAATTCGTACAATTTGTTTGGAGACAGTTAAAGACTGATAATCTCCCACTTCATTCACAACACGATGTTTGGGATCATGCTGAGACGTTACTACTTTAACAGCATCCAAAATGCGCTCTTTACCCAGTCCACACATTATCACTGTACCTTCATCCATACCTTCAGGTCTTTCATGAGCATTACGAATTGTCACAGCAGGTAAGTTCAGAATGGATGCCTCTTCAGAAATTGTTCCACTGTCAGACAGAACGCAAAAGGCACATTGTTGTAAACGTATGTAATCAAAAAATCCTAAGGGCTTTGCAAATTTTATTAAAGGATGATCAACTTCCCCAATATAACTTTCAATTCGCTTTCTTGTTCGCGGGTGAGTAGAAAAGTAAACGGGATAATTATAGGTTTCAGCCAAGGCTTGGATACTCGCAATAAGCTCTTTAAGGTTCTCTGGAGAATCCACGTTTTCTTCTCTATGAGCACTTAATACGAAGTATTTTCCCTTTTGTAAATTGCATTGCTCTAAGACTTCAGAAGCTTCAATTTGTTCTCTATAGAACTCAATCACTTCCTTCATATGCGAGCCTGTCTTGATGATTGTCTCAGGTCGAATACCTTCTGAAACCAAATATCGGCGTGCATGCTCTGTAAGTACCATGTTGATATCACTTAAATGGTCTACCACTTTGCGATTTAATTCCTCAGGAACTCTTTGATCAAAGGAGCGGTTACCAGCCTCCATATGAAATACCGGGATCTTTCTGCGTTTGGCCGCAATGACTGCTAGGCAGGTGTTTGTATCCCCATAAAGCATTAAGGCATCCGGATTTAATTGCTCAAATAATTTATCCGACTTCGCAATGACATCAGCGATTGAATCAGCAACAGATTCCCTTGAAATATCGAGAAAATAATCGGGCTTTCTGATTCCTAAGTTTTCAAAAAAGACTTGGTTAAGTTCATAATCATAATTTTGACCCGAGTGTACAAGGATATGCTCAACTTGCTTATCAAGTTCTGAAATGACACGACTCATTTTAATTAACTCAGGTCGGGTACCAACCAGGGTCATGACTTTAAGCATCGAAAGCCTCCTGTATGAAATCTAATTTAAGCAGTAACTCTTTGACTTCTTGGACATTTAATCGAGTTGTGTTGTGTGAGGTATAGTCATCGAGGTTTGATATTTGAACCTCACCTTCAACGAAATACTTGTTGTAGTTTAAATCACGGTTATCGGCAATAATTCGGTAATATTTCCCCATGTCTTCAGCTTTAGCCATCTCTTCTCTGGAGACTAAGGATTCATAGAGTTTTTCGCCATGCCGTGTACCAATGATTTTAATTTCACTTTGACTTTGAAATATTTCAATTAAAGCTCTTGCTAAATCACCAACAGTTGATGCTGGAGATTTTTGAACAAAAATATCACCTGGTTGAGCATGTTGAAAGGCATGAAGCACAAGATCAACGGAGTCTTCAAGTGACATTAAAAACCTCGTCATATTGGGATCAGTGATAGTGAGGTTTTGCTTGTTTTTAATTTGGTTAATAAATAAGGGAATAACCGAGCCTCTAGAGGCCATGACATTTCCATAACGGGTCGCACAGAATATTGGTCCTGTTTCATTGGAACATAGACGTGATTTAGCTACTACTATCTTTTCAGCCATGGCTTTAGATATACCCATGGCATTAATTGGATAAACCGCTTTATCGGTGCTTAGCACGACAACTTTGCCTACTTTATTAGCCATAGCTGCATTAATAACGTTTTCAGTTCCTAATATATTTGTTTTAACGGCTTCCATTGGATGGAATTCACAAGAAGGTACTTGCTTTAAAGCGGCGGCATGGAAAACATAATCGACACCACACATTGCTTCATTAATGGTATTAAAATCTCGTACATCGCCAATATAACATTTAATCTTGTCATTATTTAATTGAAGACGTAGATCTTCTTGCTTCTTTTCGTCCCGGCTGATAATACGAATTTCCTTCACATCGGAATCTAGAAATCGTTTAAGCACTACTTGACCGAATGAACCAGTGCCACCTGTGATCATTAATGTTTTGTTGTTAAACATTTAGCTGCTCCTAATTTTTTGCTGAGACTGATGCATCGTTGTAATCATCGATGGCCAAGCTGGAGCAATATACCCCGATGCCTGTCTGAATTTGTCAGCATTTAACGAGCGATCGATTCTAAAATTCTCATCTTTCAAAATATTAATTTTCTTTCCATAAATTTCAGCTACCAGGTGCAAAAGATCATACTTACTAATGGGTTCAGCGGCAAGGTGATATAAGCCTTGTAAACTTGGGTTAGGGATAACAAAATCTCGTATAACACGTGCAAGCTCAATGGTAGTTAGACCTGAAAATATCGCATTGCTATAGCCTTTGACTTGGTCTTTTTGCGAAAGAAACCAGTCAACTAATCCAAGACTTGAATCTAACTCATGTCCAATAGTTGAAGTCCTAAGAGTCACGACATGCTCTTTGTCATGGATTTCGCCAATTGATTTTGACTTACCATACAAATCTTCTGCATCGGAGAGATCAGTTTCTACATAGGAGCCTTTTTTGCCCGAAAACACGCAATCAGTACTTATTTGGATTAGTCTCGATTGTGTTAGATGACATAATTCAGCTAAGCGATGAGGAAAAATTGAGTTAATGGGCAAAACCACCGCCGGATCATTCGCAGAATCAAGCTGTTTTATTAAACCGGTGCAGTTGATAACCAAATCTGGTTGGGACTGATTAAACATATGAAGTAACTGATCTGGATTTAAAACATCAGCATTAACGAATAGTTTTGAATGTGTGCTTTCGGGTACATAACGTAATAAACTAGTGTTTCTTATTGATCCCCAAACAGTATGACTTGGGTCACTGTGCAAATTAGTCCATATGGAATGGCCTATTGTGCCACTTACCCCTAAAACAAGAACATTCATTTTGTGTGCTTCCTTTTAGTTACACTATTTTGAAGTATTGAAATGAGTCGCTCACTTTGGCTTTCCATTTCAAAATGCTGAAGAAAATAATTTCGACCTGACTCACCGATCTTAGCTCTCTCTACCTCAGAGAGATCATACATTTTTTTGATGTTGATAGCCAGGTATTCAGGGGCTTCGGCAGGGGATGTAAAACCAGCTTTAGCTTCCTCGATTACTTTAGCGCCTTCTCCATCAATGGCAGCAATAATTGGTTTACCTGCGGCTAGATAAGCTTGAACTTTACACGGTACTGTTAGAGTAAATATCTCATCTTTTTTTAGAGTAACAAGCAGCGCTTGGGATTTTGAAAATACATAGGGCATGTAAGAAGATGGAAATCTTCCGGCCAAATATACATTAGATAAGTCAAGATTATTAATTTGTTGTTTTACCCAATCTAGTTGACTCCCACTACCAACTAAAACAATCTTTAGATCACTGATTTCTTGCAATTGTTTAGCAGCAGCAATAATCGTTTCAATCGATTGAGCAGTACCAATATTACCAGCAAATACCACACAGAAATCGGTATTAAGTATTTCCTCGAACTCAGCAGGTAGCCCTGGAGAAGTCAGATCTTGAGAAAATTCATCTTTTGCTGAATTAGGGTAGTACACAATTTCTTTTCTTGGACTTAAATGTTCAATTTGCGGAATAAAAGCTTTTGATTGAACAAGAAGCATGTCTGAGAAAGAATAAATGCCTTTTACAAACTTACGAACACAACTTAGAAGAAATTTATTTTTGACAAAACCTGTAGCACTGAGGCTCTCTGGCCATAAATCTTGTACCCATATCGACAAGTGAGACTTCGTTAGCCATTTAATGAAAATCCCAGGGATTGCTGAGGTAATTGGTGATGGTGCAAACACTAATATGCTGTCAAACTGCTTCTTTTTAGAAAATTTGAAAGCATGTACTGTTCCGAACCAGATAAAAGACAAGTAATTCAATATTAAGTTTTTAGCACCACCAGTATTTCTGGAGCGAAGTGGGACTCGATACACCGCAATATCATTGTCATAAATTTCTTCTTGAACTCCAGATTTTTTATATCCTACGTAATAATTGCCATCTGGATAATTGGGCTTACCAGTAAAAATGGACACATTATGCCCTTGATCCCTCATTTTAATGACCAGATCATTAATAATGAAGGGTTCAGGCCAAAAATACTGACTAACGATTAAAATATCCAAACATACTCCTTTGGGCTCAAGATAATAAATTGCCAGCAGCCTCTAACATATACTGTCATTAAGTTAATGGATTTTTATCCGAGTCGCGCGCGTAAGCAAGCGATAAGGTAATGCAAAGATCTCGCTTCCTCACAGTCGCGGCTCGGATAATTAGCTTAATGGCGGTGCCCCTAATACATTGTTATAAATAGTAACCATTTTTTTTGCATTCGCTTTAATGTCAAAATGTAAAAAAGCTTGTTTTTGAGCATTAATTCCTAAGCGCATTCTCTCATCAGGGTTTGTTACCAATGCATCAATAGCATTGGCAAGAGATGCAGCGCACGCGGATTTTATACAAAGACCCGTTTCATTGTCGATGATTGTATCCGATTTTGGATCACTGATCGCAACAATGCTTGGAATGCCATATAGAGCTGCTTCAAAAACAGGTCTTCCGGCTGCATTAAGATAGGAAGGAAAACATAATATATCTAAATCGCTGTATATTGATCGAACATCTTTAACAAACCCTTTAACAGTAAAATAATTTTCTAATTGATGTTGTTTTATATAAGCTAACATGTCTCCCATAATATCATCTGAAAACCCCAACTTCTTATATACCCAAGCCATAAGTCCTTTAGATGATCTTGCATTTTCACCCACCACTACAAATTGAGCTTTAATCTGTTTTTCTTGGATAAGAATGCGAGCGGCTTCAAGATACTCATAAATTCCTTTTAAACGAAGAAGCATGCCGACAATACCGACTTTGGGTAACTCATTCCCCGCAACTAATGATTTGGCAGGGATATTTTCGGGAAGATTAATACCATTATGGATTACCTGGATAGTTAAATATTGGGGTAAGGAGCCTTTTACTGTTTCGTCAATGGCCACAATGGCATCTGCTTTCTTTTTCAAAAAATTAAATAGCCATTTTGTACGTCTATCCTTAGCGTCTCCTCTTTGGACTGACCTTACGTGAACAATCAAAGGGCATTTAAACAGTTTTTTGGCAATAGTGGCTATCGGCAGTAAAGTAATCTCATTTGCATGGATGATGTCAAAATGGTTTTTTTGTAGTTTAATTTTGAGTAATGCACAGATAGTGGGGAGCAAGTAAACTAACTCTCGAAGCAAGATTATCCAACGCAGCCCTTTGTAATGACTATATAAGGTATTGTCAAACTGAGAAACTCCCATGCAGGAGTATGTTTTCATTCCGGCGTCTAATAAGGCTTTTTGGGAGTAGCCTTTGGGGCAGAGAGCCGTTCCTTGTACTCCAAGTAACTTTAATTGGGTATAAAGCTCAAGTAAACTTTTGGTAGAACCACCAAACGATGAAACTCCATGAAGATATAAAATATTCATTAAAAAATAATGGATTTGGTTAGTTAAAAACTTATGCAATGATAGGTGTAAAATAAATTTAACTCAATAGAGAGTTTAATCGGTTGCTATAGTAAAATGTACATCATTAACGGTTGAATATAATAAGGTATTATGTCTAAAATTTTAGTCACTGGTGCAACAGGTTTTGTTGGTAAAGCGCTTGTACCAGCATTGGTCCATGCTGGTCATGAGGTAACATGCGCTGTCACCCGCAAAGTTGATTGGTTAAATACGGAACAATATTTGATCAATAGAATCGAAGATCCCCAAGATTGGAGTAATGCTTTAAGTGGGGTTGAGGTAGTTATTCACTTGGCTGCAAGAGTTCATATCATGAATGATAAGTCCCTGTCTCCTATTGATGAGTATTGTAAGGTCAATTCAGAAGCTACAAAAGCTCTTGCTGAACAAGCAGCCTTATGTCGGGTTAAACGCTTCATATATTTAAGCTCCATTAAAGTGAATGGTGAGTTTACAAATGGAACAGCCTTCACAGAGGAAGTTATTGCGTTGCCTGAGGACCCATATGCGTTAAGCAAGTATTATGCGGAACAACATCTACAAGAAATATGTCAAAATACGGGAATGGAATATGTTATTTTGAGGCCACCTTTAATATATGGGCCTGGTGTGAAAGCTAACTTTCTGAAAATGATCAAATTAGTACATAAGAACGTTCCTATGCCTTTTAGAAATGTTAAAAATCGAAGAAGCTTTTTGTATTTGGATAACTTGATCTCGGCGTTATGTTTGATAGTGGAGCATGAGAAAGCAGCCAATCATGTTTTTTTAATATCAGACAATGAGGCTTTATCAATTAGCCAGTTGCTAAAATTAATTGCGACCCAATTCCAGCAGAATCCTAGATTATTTCCAGTACCTATAGGGTTAATCTCAGTCTTTTTAAAGTTAGTGGGTTTAAACGGGGTTTACATAAGGCTATTCAGCTCTTTGGAGCTTAGTACGAATAAAATCAAATCTATCCTGAGTTGGTCTCCAATCTATACGGCAGAAGAAGGCATTGCACGTACTATAACCTGGTATAAAATTGATAGAGCAAACTAAATAAACTTAGGTATCATGTTAAGTTGTTTTAATGAGCTCCTGAATGCTGAGCTCAGAAATATTACTTTTATATATTATTATTCCAAGACAGATCGCAAGCCCAGACAGCAAACTAAATAAGACAATAAGATTTTTAGTTGCTTTTCTGCTTATTATTTTGGTTTCAAGAGGTAGAGCAAATACGAAGCAATTAACCTTGTCTATGGATAACTTGTGGTCTAAGTACGCAGATATGTTTGCCTTTTCAATTTCTAAGCGCTTTATTTGATCAGCATTTTTTATTGGTGAAATTTCTGTAAGGAGTTTTATTTTATCATTTCTAATTTTTATTAAATTCAATCCAATTTTCTTTTGCTTTTGGACATAATCAAATAGCACTTTGTTATCTATTAGTGATACATATTCTAATAAGGCATTTTTAGACATTTCCTGATTATCTGATGTTAAAGATAGGTATATGTAACCATCAGGCTTCTCTTGTACTAAAACAGTATTTTTTAAACTTTGATTAAAAGGTTTTTCTTTATAAAAACCTTCAATATTCTGGGCGTTTTTTAATTCGTTTTTGAATTGTAAAAATAGCTTAAATTCAGGATTGTAGTGTGATTCCTTATTGTTCATATATATTAAATTATATATATTTGGAAATAAATACAAAAACTTCTCGGGTTTTTTTAAGATAATATTAGTGACATACTGTGGCTTTAAGTGACTAGAGAAATATACTCCAGTGAACAGAGAAAAGGAGATGATAAAAAAAATAGGCCATTTCAGGTTGTATATTTGTTTTAACAGGTATAATAAATTAATTTTTAAGTCTTCGGATGTTCTTGATTTAATGATTAGAAAATCTCTAGAGTTAGGTGTTAAACTCAAAGTATTGGCCGCTTTTGTTTGCATCATGCCTTTTTAATATGTGCTAAAAGAAAATGAATTTTAAGAAGATTGATACCTATAGTCAATAAATTGAAAATAGGATTTAAATAGAGGTGCATTACAATATGAATAACTGCTGAATTTTAATTATGGTTTGACATGGATATAAAGACCTTGTTGTAATATGATTCACTGAATTTTAAAATCCTCCCATTTCTTTTGTTATTGAGCTTTGACTATGATTGAAAAAAAAGACACACAAAAATTATATAACTTACCGAGTGAAATTCGTTTTTGTAAGAAATGTACCGTTTCAAATCAGCGTCCAAGAATAACTTTTGACGAAGCAGGGGTATGCAGCGCTTGCAACTATGCGGAGTATAAGAGGACTAAAATAGATTGGAGTTTTCGAGAAAAAGAGTTATTAGATTTGTGTGAAAAGCATAAAAAATATGATGGTAGCTATGATGTTATTGTCCCTTGTAGTGGTGGTAAAGACGGTAGTTTCGTCGCGCATCAACTTAAATATAAGTACGGCATGAATCCATTATGCGTAACTTGGGCCCCACTAATTCCTACTGAAATCGGCCGTAAAAACTTAGATAATTTTATACGTTCTGGTTTTGACCACATATTAGGAACTCCAAATCCTAAAACAACGAAACTACTAACAGAACTGGCTTTTAAACATTTAGGAGATCCATTTCAACCATTCATTTATGGTCAAACAAACTTTCCTCTGAAAATGGCTATCCAGCATAAAGTTTCTTTAATAATGTATGGAGAAAATGGAGAAGTTGAGTATGGTGGGTGCATGAAAAATGCCTTTTCACCGACTAGAGAGATAACAGATCACGATAAGCACTATTTTTCTGGAATGCCTCCAGAATTTTGGCAACAATATGGTATTTCTGAAATGGATCTTTCGCCATTTCAGTCTCCGAAATTTGAATTAATTCAAAATAATAAAACAGAGATACATTTTTTTGGTTATTATAAATTTTGGGATCCTCAAGAGTGTTATTATTATGCTAAAGATAATACTGGGTTTACCCCAAATCCTGAGCGCTCGGAAGGCACATATTCCAAATATGCCAGTTTAGATGATCAAATTGATGGGTTTCATTATTATTTAGCCTATATAAAATTTGGAATTGGTCGAACCACATCGGATACAGCGCACGAAATACGAGATGGAAAAATTGATAGGGAAGAAGGAGTGGCATTGGTCAAGCGCTATGATGGTGAATTTCCTGCAAAATACTATAATGTATTTTTGGAGTATTGCAATATTACTGAGAATGAGTTTATCGAAGTGATAGATAGCTGGCGAAGTCCACATATTTGGGATTTTGTTGATTCAGAGTGGCGATTAAAAAAAGCAGTATATGATGTTTAGATATCTGTATATGATTCTCGTTTTTTTTATTGCCCTTAAATGTTGAATTTTAAAAAAAATGTGAGTATTTATGTTTTAGGGAACATTGGAGTAGCAATGATTCCCTTTTTTTTATTGCCTATTTTGACGAGATATTTGTCCCCGGAAGAATATGGAAATGTTGCGATCTTCATCACGTTAATCAGTTTATTAAATCCAATTATAGGGTTTAATGTTCATAGTGGTCTGTCTAAACGTTGGTTTGATCAAGACGTATTTAAAATCTCAGAATATCTATTTTCTTGCGTATTAATACTAATTATCAGCACACTTTTTGTGCTCGTGCTTATATTTTGTGCTAAAAACGCACTCGTTCAAATAACTGGAATAGATCCATTTTGGATGTATTGTGTAGTTGTCGTAGCTTTTTTTGCATTTTTGATTCAGCTCAGGCTAGTGATTTGGCAGGTACAGGAAAAACCTAAACCCTATATTATTTTTCAGTTTTTTTTAGGTCTAATCAATTTTAGTTTAAGCATCGTATTAACAATTTTTCTATTAAAAAGCTATCAAGGTAGGTTAGTTGGATATACTGTTACAACAATTATCTTTGGCCTTATGAGTTACTTTTCTTTAAACAGAGAATTTAGATTCAGTTTAAAAATTAATTTTGAGTATATGAAGGATGCTCTGTCGTTTGGTTTACCACTTATACCCCATGTAATTGGGGCAATGCTTATGCTTACAATTGACCGAATGATTGTAAATTATAAATTAGGGGCTACGAGTGCTGGACTATATATGGTAGCTGTTCAGATTGCATTAGGATTTAATTTATTAAATGAGTCGTTCAATAAAGCGTTTGTTCCAAAATTGTTCGCAATTCTAAAAGAGAATGACTTCAGTAAAAAAATAGCTATCATAAGGATGACTTATTATTATTTTGGTTTATTACTGTTAGCTCCATTATTTTCTGTACTATTAGGTCCATCAATAATTTTGTTTTTAGCGGGCCCGAATTATATAGAGGCGGCAAGTGTTCTAAACTGGCTTATATTAATGCAAGCCTTACATGGGATGTACTATTTAGTCACTAGCTACCTTCATTATGAATGCAAGACATATGTTATTTCGATTATTACTATTTCTTGTGGGGTAGTTAGTATATTTTTGACTTTTTTAGTAATAGAGACTTGGGGTTTAGTTGGAGCTAGTGTCGGCTCTGCTTTTGGAATGCTATTGGAGTTTTTAATTACTTGGGGAGTAGCTGCTAATGTCCACCCAATGCCATGGACTTCTGTGTTTAGATTTAAAAAAGCAGATTATAAAAAGGTTGAATTATAACGTTCGAAATCTAAACTATTCTAAAGTTTTATAATACCACTGAGTGGTTATGGGACTAATGAAATATGCGTAACTTTGATTTTAGCAAATATGAACATACTGGGTTATTCACCTTATTTCTTTTGATTTCTCTTTTTACACTTATTACTATCGGCCAAAATGAAGTGGTTGAAATAGGTTCTGTTAAGTATTTAATGATACTTATTCCAGTGTTTCTAGTATCCATAGTAATGTTTCAAGAGATTTTTTTTAGCATAATTTTTAGAGCCTGGCCTTTAATGTTAATGGTCCTGGTAGTACTAGTTTGGGGATGCATAAATAACAATATCCATTCATCTTTTAGGTTAATACTATTTTTATTAATGATTTCATGGCTAGAAATAAATAGTACAAAGCTCAAAATTAAGGCATTATTTAAAATCTACTTTCTGCTTGTTTGCCTATCTTTTTTTGTTTATTTTTGTACGGATATTTCTCCATGGAGTGTAATTGTTGGTACTTCGAACGATGAGTTTGGGGATTGGCGAGTTTCCTTTTTTCCAAATATAGCTAATACAGCATTTCTATCCCTTTTTGTGTTCATTTTATGCACTAAAGACATTGAAACACTAAAACAGAATAAATTTATTTGTGCTCTGAGTTTATATTTTGTTATATTTTCTTATGTTAGGACGGCTCTATTATGTTTAATTTTATACGCTACTTTATATTTGCTTTTAAGAAAAATAAAAAATAAATGGATTTTATTTCTTTTATCTCTCTTAGCAACTGCACTGTTTACCCTCTTCATTGGTTACTCGCAATTAATTATTTATAAATTTAAAGATCTGACCATAGTTAGTAAATTCTTCTTAAGGGGCCAGACAAACTTATCAACCCATGATATCTATGTGCAGATGTATAGACCCTGGGTTTGGAAAAACCAGTGGGAAATATTTAAGAACAGCCCCTATTTTATGGGTAGGGGAATATATAATTTTAATGATTACATTAGCTCTGGTTTTAGAGGAAAAGGGTTTGAAGAAACAGATTCTGTATCATTTTTGCTAGGGCTTTTAAGTTCTTATGGTTTATCAGCCCTAATTTTTTACTATTATATGCTCAAAAAAAATTATTTTAATGCAGCTCAATCTGACGCATGGGCTTGCACTGTGTTTAGTCTTATTATTTTTATTTCAATGCAATGGGGTACTATATTTCATCCTTCCAGTGCTTTTTTTGCGCTGTATTTCTTGGTTTTGATAAAAGGGAAAAAAGCATTTATTTAGCAATTGGAGGATCATTCTTGTGTTTAATTTATTAGATATGTTTTTTAGGTGAGTTGGCTTTAGAAGTTAGCTAAAGTAGAATAGCCAACAAACTAAAAATTAAGCTTAATATGAGATTTTTACGTTATTGTATTATTGGTGTTTTGGTAAATCTCTCGGGTTACCTATTGTACATAGGGGTAACTGAAATTGGATTAAGCCCCGAAGCAACTATCACTTTTTTGTACCCCATTAGTTTTCTCATGTCTTATTTTTCGCACTACAAAATTTCTTTCATGTATGCAGGGAATATGCAGACAGCCTTTATAAGATTTGCTATGGCTCATGTTGTTGGATTATCTGTGAACATATTTATGCATGTATTTTTTACCAAGTTTTATAATTATCCCCATCAAATTGTTCAATTGGCAGCCATCCCAACTGTTGCAGTTGTACTATATTTATTGCTTAATAACTTTGTTTTTCCTAGAGAGATTAAAGCATAACGAAGATATAAATTTGGATCTTGAAATTAAGATCTAAGATTATCGGCAATTTCTTTAGGAGCTTGGCCACATTCACGCATTTTAATGACTTTTGCAGGAATGCCCACTGCAACTGAGTAAGCTGGAATATCCCTAGCAACAACTGATCCCGCTCCTATAATGGCGCCTTCTCCAATTTTAACACCGGGAAGAATCGTGCTGTTGCCACCTATCCAAGTGTATTTACCAATAACCACAGGGGCTGATGTGTCTGGTAAGGTTAAATCAGAGTAATCATGTCCTGCAGAAAAAACCTTTACATATGGGCCCAGAACTGCATTATCTTCGATTATAATCCAGCCTTCATATGATCTCATTGAAGGAAAGAATTGACACCCTCTGTTAATGGCAACTTGATGGCCAATTGATATACGCCATGGATATCTAAAGTAACATTTATAATCTATCATGCTTTGTTTTCCATACTTCTTAAAAACTAAATAAAACAGTGGCTGTCTAAGAAATTGTGGAATTAAATCAATCAAGATAAATAGCAAATTTGATACATAACTGTATATTGAAAAGAAAATTACGGTATAGCGAGCGGATTTTATTTTTTTAGGCATGGTTATTTGTGTCTCATTCAAAAAAAGCAAAAGCATATTCAATATAAAAGGGATTATTAATATCTATTATCTTTATTAAATTTGGGTTTGTGTATTCCAATTTGGAGGAAAATTATGAAAAAACAAATTGATATACATTAGCTATAGTATACAATTCCAATCAGCGCAGAGGCAAATAGGGTTTTTTATTTAATGAAGAAGAAAATTGCAATCTTACAGTCAAATTATATTCCATGGAAAGGGTATTTTGAGCTAATTAAATCTGTAGATGAATTTATTATTTATGATGACGCACAGTTTACCAAAAATGATTGGCGTAACAGAAATATAATAAATACTAATTCTGGATTGCAGTGGCTAACTATACCAGTATACCATGACCACTTGGACCAAAAAATTAAAGATACCAAAATTGCTTTAGCTGCCTGGAATCATAAGCATTGGCAAAAGCTCAGACATACTTATAGTAAAGCCCCTTACTATAAAGAATTTTCTAGCTATTTTGAAGAGATGTACCTCAGCTCAAATGAAACGTATTTAAGTGAAATAAATTATAAATTTATAAAAGTCATATGTGATTTATTTCAAATTAAAACAAAAATACTGCTATCCTCTGATTTTTCACTTACAGGGGACCGGTCTGAAAAATTATTGAATTTATGTAAGGATTGTAAAGCTGATATTTATGTAAGTGGCCCTAAAGCAAAGGAGTATCTAAATACAGAGCTTTTTGAATTAGAAAAGATTGCAGTTGATTGGTTTACTTATGGAAATTATCCCACATACCCACAAATTGCCAGCGATTTTAATCACAATGTATCGATTGTAGATACAATATTCTGTGCTGGGGTTAATCAAAATCTAATAACTAAGAGTTAATTATGCAACTTTCAATCGTAACTACACTTTACTCCTCATCAAAATATATCCATGAATTCTATAATCGAATGACTAAAACACTACATAATTTAAAAATAAAAAACTATGAAATTATTTTAGTTAATGATGGTTCGCCTGATAATTCAAAAAGCATTGCCTTAGATATTTGCAATAGTGATAGTAGGGTGCACTTAATTGATTTATCAAGGAATTTTGGACACCATAAAGCAATGAAGTGCGGCCTACAAGAGGCAATTGGAGATATGGTTTTTCTTATTGATGTAGATTTGGAAGAAGAGCCTGAAAACCTAGAGCTATTTATAAACGCAATAAATCAAGACATTGAAACTGATATTGTTGTAGGTATTATCGAGGAGAAAAAATCGACTTTTATTAAGAGATTTTTTAGTAAATTATTCTATAAGACATTCAATTTTCTATCCAATACAAAAATTAAAAATAATGAAGGTGTTTCGCGATTAATGAAACGAAATTATCTGAAAGCTCTTTTAAGCTATAATGAAAAGGAAATTTTTTATCCAGCTATATGGATTGATGCTGGATTTAATAGAAAAGAAGTTTTAATCACAAAAAATTATGATGGTTTTACAACGTATACATTTAAGAAGAGACTTGAAATGTCTGTTGAAGCCATTACCTCCTATAGTAATAAGCCACTAATATTCATATTTTACTTAGGTCTTAATTTCATATTGCTTTCACTATGCTTAACAATATTTCTAATTATTAAAAGGGCAACTAATCAGAATATCCCTATCGGATGGACCTCAATTGCAACGCTTATTCTCATGGTTGGTGGTGTAATTACTTCTTCTCTAGGTATTATAGGAATATACTTATCTAAAATATTCACAGAGGTGAAGGCAAGACCAACTTATCTAATTCGGCGAAAGTATAACAATGGGCATTTAATAAATTTAATAGGATTGGAAAAAAAGTATGATGAAGACACAATATGCCAATGAAACAATCGAAGCAAATATTTATGTACATTCTAGTTTGGCTAAATCAGGAGAATATCAAAAAAGCCCCCATTTTTATCCCGAAAACAAAGAAAAGGTAAGGAAAAATATTTTAAGATGTATTGATATGCTACCCAATTTAACTAATAGAAAAATAATAGATTTTGGATGTGGAACTGGATTTATTATCGATCTGGTATGTGATTTATTTGAAGAAGTACATGGTGTAGATATAACTCAAGATATGATGCAACTGGTCGATCTTAGCCCTGGAAACGTATTCCTCCATGAAAGTTTAGCAGAAAACACCCACTTTAAAGAGTGCACTTTTGACTTTGCTACAGCTTATTCATTTATGGACCATTTATCTAGCGTAAAACCATTTCTATTGGAAGCACACAGAGTACTTAAGAATGGTGGGGTATTGTATTGCGATTTAAATCCAAATCGGGCATTCATTGAGAAAATGCTAGAAATGGAGAGAATGAATACAAATATAGAAAATCCTATTATTAAGAGGGAAATTATAGGTGCTCTACATAATGGAAATTATTATGAGGAGAATTTTGGTTTAAACGCTTCAATGCTTGAAAAGGCTGAGCCAATAAAAACAAATCAGCTCGGTTTTGACCCTAATGAAATTGAAAATTTAGCTAAAGAAATTGGGTTTAGCAAATGCATTACTGAGCATGATTGGTTTTTAGGGCAGGGCTTATTAATTAAGCAAAGTAGTAAAGAGGAAATAACTCAGATTGAAAATTATTTAAAAGTTATTCTGCCTTATTCCTCAGACCTATTTAAGTACTTGAGATTCATATTTATTAAATAAGAGTGTGTGGATTATGGTTAGGGATTTAAAAGCAGATTTTAATGATGATGGACTTCTAGTAATAAAGAATGTATTAGATAGAAACGATATTTTAGTCTTATTGGAAGAATTAGAAGCGGCAATCGAAGAGGATAAGGTCAATTATCCAAATGTATTTGATAAGGGTATGGTACACAACTGCATGGCCCGAGGTGTTCACATGGCCAAGTTATTAGATAATCCGACTTTGAATAAATACGTAAAAAAGTTACTTGCTCCAACCTGTATTGTGTACGCATATCAATCATCGTCACTTTTTCCTGGCAACGGCAATTATGGAAGTAGGATTCATGTAGACAGCCCTCGATTTATTCCAAATTATATTACTAATCTTGGGGTTATTTTTCCTTTAAATGATTTTACATTAGAAAATGGTGCAACGTATTTTCTTCCAGGATCACATAAGTATGAACAGCTGCCCAGTGAAGAATTCTTTTATAAAAATGCAAAACGTGCATTATGCCAAGCGGGTGATATGATTGTTTTTCATGGTCGTTTAGTTCATGCAGCTGGCCATAATAATTCTCTAGAAACAAGACACTCTTTAACCATTAATTTATGCAGATCTTACATGCGTCAGAGATTTGATTTTCCACGGCTGGTTTCTCAATATACTATTGATCAATTAGGGGATGACGGTAAAAGATTGATCGGAATGAATGTAAGGATGCCAACAAGTCTTGATGAATTTTATCTTCCAGAAGAACATCGATTATATAAATCTAATCAAGGTTAATCGCATGAGTAAATTGCTAATATTTGGATGTTCCAGCCTGGGGAAATTAGCTTATCACTACGCAGTAAAAAATGGTTTACACCAAGTAGAAGCTTTTGTTGTAGATGATGAATTTAAGACCATGGACCTTTTTTTCGGAGTTCCAGTCATTTCATGGTCGCATTTAATTGATAATTATTCTTGTGATGAGTATAAATTTTTTCTTGCTCTTGGTTATAAACAAATGAGAAGTAGGAAGTTAGTTTTTGATAGAATTTCTAATAATAATTATCAATTTACTAACATCATTTCACCAAATGCGGTAGTTGAGAGCCCAGAGTTAATAGGATTTAATAACTTAATAATGTCAGGTTGTGTGATAGAGCCATTTGTGAATATTGGATCGAATAATATCTTCTGGTCTAATAGTACTATCTGTCATGATGTAATTATAGGCTCGCATAATTTTTTTGCTGCTAACACAACTATAGGTGGGTTTGTTAAAATAGGGGATCTTAATTTTTTTGGGTTTTCTGCTACTGTTTTTGACCATATTAGTATTGGAAACGAAACTGTTATTGGTGCTCAATCCTTAGTAAAGAAAAATACGATTGATTTTGGTATTTATATAGGGGTCCCTGCCATATACAATAAAGCTGTAGATAAAAATATCGGTATCAGTATCTAAGCGCAAAATTTGAGTACTTGTAAGATCATTTAAAATAGAATTAAGCAATAAATATAATACTCACTGTAATTATAATTAAAATTGATCTAGGATAAAAAACCAAGTAGAACAGTTTGTATTTTTGAGCTTTGAATCAAAGAGGTTTTTATAATGTTGGAGTTCTCTAAAGAAAAGGGAATAAAAAAGTCTATTTATGCATATTCTACGCTACTTATATTACCGTTGCTTGGTAGCATTTATATAATATCAAGATTGTTATACTTGGATGCTGATATCCCTTGGTGGGATATTTCTTATTATTGTCAAATTGATGAACTTTATTATACAACATATGCATTCCAGTTATTTCAAGGTATTGATCACCGCTTGGTAAACTATATTTCTGGAGACTACATTAATGGGACAAATTTAATTGAACAACTTTTTACTTACATATCTCTTGTATTTTTGGGAAATAATTATTATGGCTTGAGAATGCCATCTGTTTTCTTAGGCGCATTCTCCTTAATTACGCTGTACTTAATTTTTAAAAAAAGGTTTGGTGTTTATATAGCATTTTTTAGTGGTTTTATTTTTATTGCTTGTTCAGGATTTCTTCTGGCAACAAGAATTGCAGAGCCTAGTATATTCAAAATAGGTTTTATGTTTTTGGTTTTGTATCTATTAAATGGAAGAAAAGAACATCAAAAATACTCTCTTTTCCTAGATCTTGGTATTGGTTTTGTTGTTGGCTTTTCTGTTTTCTTTGTATACCCGACCAATTTTTTTATAATTCCATCAGCTATAGCAGTTTATCTTTTTTCTCCGAGGTCATTAAAGCAAGGTGTTTTTAACAAAAATAATGTAATGCTTATTTCGGGAATTGTTTTATCTTTGATTTCATACATAATATTCCTATACCTTTTTATCGAAATGGATTTTGACTTCTATAGCATATTAACCCCAAGATTATATAATCCTAAAAAGGTGCATTTTCTTTTACATTCTTATCATACGATTATATCTATTCTTGAAGATTCTTCTTTTTTTAAAAATAGCTATTTCAAAATTCTCTTTGAGGTAG
Source organism: Legionella waltersii (assembly GCF_001468085.1). Classification (GTDB taxonomy): domain Bacteria; phylum Pseudomonadota; class Gammaproteobacteria; order Legionellales; family Legionellaceae; genus Legionella; species Legionella waltersii. The sequence continues at coordinate 33,567 of NZ_LNZB01000006.1, forward strand.
CAATTGTATTTTGTATTTTGAAAATTATTGTTAATTCGCTATGGTTAGGGGTATTTGCATTTAAAAAAGATAACCCTAAGAAAGTGCTTAGAAATTACCTGATTCTAAAAAGTTCAGATAGTAAATTCCAAACAGATATAATAATGTTTATGTTTTTTTCATTTCTTGTAGGTCAAACACTTTTTTTAAACGATTATCCTCAGAGAAAACTCATTATATTATTCCCTTTTGTGTTATATATTTCAGCATATTTTATATATTCAGTGAAAGACAAGCTAAATAAGTACTTTCCAAAATTACAATTTTTATTTACCTGTGTTACAAGCATAATGTTAAGCTTCATTATTATTTTAGATATAAAGATTTCATATAATATTGTTTACAAAGCCCCCACTTTTGATTACAAAACAGCGATGGAGTCATTAAATAAGAAAGATCTAGATTTGGTTGTTGGAGGTTGGTCATTTGGATTTAGATTATATAATAACTTTCATACTGCTATTAATAAATGTAGTTATTGGTACCAAAAAAGGAGTGAGTATTATTCCTTAATCAATTCACTATCCAAACAATTTGTCAATGTGAAAGTAATTGAATATATGAACGATGAAATCAAAAATGATTTATATCGAATAGGATTTACTCCTGAAAAAGTAATACTTAAATCAACTGACAAATCATATCCGGATGTTGCAATCTATAGACAAATTGGGACCGATTAGGATATAAGTTAAAAATTCATATTCTAGTATGGCCTTAATGGGAATTTTTATACAGATTGTGTATATAAATCAACAAAAAGGGTGTGTACAGTAAATTTCTATAAATAATGATGTATTTAATAGAAAATCAACAATACACAAAATAATCAACAAGAGAAAAAATTAAAATTCTAAAAGAATTTAACTTAAGAAACTAGCATGAAGCAACTTACAAAATTCAATTCATGGAAAAAATTATACGACTTAAAAAATAAAACTCGGATTGATTTTGCTAATGCTTCGAATGAAATCTTGAATTATCACATAGATAACTATACAAGGCAAATTGGCCCTGTCTTTTATGACTTTTCCCGTCAAATGCTAAATCCTGTGATCTTAGATACTTTAGTTGACTTGGCGGTTGAAGCTAATTTACAAAAAAAAATTGAGAATATGATAAATGGTGAGAAGGTTAACACCACTGAAAATAGAGCAGCTCTCCATAGTGCTTTAAGAGAGTTTGGAAATCAGTCCATCTTTGTGGATGGGATTGACATTATGAAACCGATATTGGCAACTAGAGAGAAAATAGAACTAATATCAGAACTCATCCGGAGCAAAAAATGGGTTGGTTATTCAGGAAAACCAATCAAAGACATTGTGAATATTGGAATTGGGGGATCCGATTTAGGTCCTCGATTTTGTATTAATGCTTTAGGTCAGTATGTTTCATCTGAATTTAAATATCATTTTATTTCTGATGCTGATCCTGATAGTTTTAAAAAAATTGCAAATTGCATTGACCCTCAAACTACATTATTTATTGTTTCCTCTAAGTCGTTTACAACTCCAGAAACCTTATTAAATGCTCGTAAAGCACTATCCCTTTATGATGGCTTGAAAGATAGAAATAGCGATTTATTAGATAGGCATTTTATAGCTGTTACTACTCAACCAGAGAAAGCACTTAAATTGGGTATTAAACACATATTACCTATATGGGAATGGGTTGGAGGTCGTTTTTCACTTTGTTCAGCTATAAACTTAATTACGGCTATTGCTATAGGGTATGAGCAATTTCAACAATTGCTACTTGGTGCAAATAAAGTTGATAAGCATTTCTTGCAAACAGATTTTAAGGATAATATTCCTGTATTAATGGCCTTAATTGGAATATGGAATATAAATTTTTTAAATATTCAAAATTTAATAATTCTACTATATGCGAAACAGCTAGAATTTTTTTCTCCTTATATTCAGCAGTTAGAAATGGAGAGCAATGGAAAAACAATAGATATTAATGGTGATATCGTAGATTATTCTACTGGTCCAATTGTATGGGGGGGGCTTGGTAACCAGGCACAACATAGTTATCTCCAGTTACTTTGTCAGGGGACGCATAGATGTACTGGTGATATCATCAGTTTAAAAAAATACGAAGATGAGCTTATTAACTCAATGTGTGAATATAAAATGAATGTGTTAAGTAAAGGATTAAACACTGGTACTCCTGGTGCATATAAAGGCAACAGAATTATGCCCCTAAACCATATAAGCATATTAGATCTTACCCCGTTTTCATTAGGTACCTTGGTTTCATTATATGAACATAAAGTCTATACCCAAGCTGTAATATGGAATATTAATCCATTTGATCAGCCTGGTATTGAGCTTGCTAAGCTATTACATCTAGATGCCCCGATCACTGCGTAACTTTCAATGAGGTTATATTTATTTTGTTTGAAATTACGACACTTCTATTTTATCGAGAGCTTTTTTTCTAATTTAATATCAATGTGATAACTTTTTATAATTACATTTAGTCTTGTGGCTTCACTGTATTTAAGTTCTAAAAACATTTAATAATTTATAAATTGATGTAAAATCTATCTTCTATATTTCCCTATATTGAGATGTTATAGAACAACTAACAATTTGTTGCACGATAATTAAATAATTGGCGTTATTAAATTCAAAAATAAGAACTTTTATGGAAAAGAAATTAAAAATCCTAGTAACTGGCGGAGCCGGTTTTATTGGCACCAACCTCATTCGCTTTCTAATTAATAATACAGAGCATTCTGTTTTAAATATTGATAGTTTAACTTATGCAAGTAATATTAATTCATTGGAAAGCATCGCGAATCACCCAAGATATAGTTTTATTAAAGTGGATATATGCTTTGAGGAACAAATCAGGCAAATTATTAAAGAATACCGTCCCAATGCAGTTATGCATCTTGCAGCAGAAAGTCATGTAGACAATTCAATTGAAGCTCCAGTAAATTTTATTAGAACTAATGTGATTGGTACTTACAATTTACTCCAAGCTACTCTCGACTATTGGTATTCTCTAGGATCTAAAGAGAAAGAAGGGTTTCGCTTTCACCATATTTCAACTGATGAAGTCTATGGGGATCTCAAAATATCTGATTCTCCTTTTACGGAAGCGAGTAGTTATAATCCTAGCTCGCCCTATTCAGCCTCTAAAGCAAGCTCTGATCATTTTGTTAGAGCTTGGGGTAGGACCTTCGGCTTGCCAGTTTTGATTACTAATTGTTCTAATAATTTTGGTCCTTTTCAGCATCCAGAAAAATTAATTCCTAAAATGATAATCAATGCATTGAATGGGAGCCCACTTCCGGTTTATGGAAATGGAAAACAGATGCGTGACTGGATATTTGTCGAAGATCATGTGCGAGGTTTGTACGTAGTTTTAATAAAGGGGTTACCAGGAAATACATATAATATTGGTGGAAATTCTGAGTTGGAAAATATTTGTGTTATTAAAAATATTACTGACTTACTTGATGAATTACTTCCACGAAAAATAGAATCTCAATTATCCTACTCAAATTTAATTACCTATGTTAATGATAGGCCCGGCCATGATATCCGTTATGCAATCGATTGCACTAAGATGAAAACTGAGTTGAATTGGTATCCAATAGCAGATTTTAAAACATCTTTACGCAAAACAGTTGAGTGGTACATTCAAAATCAAAGCTGGTGGTGTAAATTTAATAATTTAAGTCAAGGTGTTGTTTCCGAGAGCTTATAGAAATGTATTCAAAGTTGGTATTGTGTTCCAATTCAATTCAGGTTTTGTACTTTAATATCGAGATTATCTACAAACAATAAGGTTAAATTTCATGGAATTTGATAGTAATTTCACGGGTAAAACTGAAAATACAAATGAGTATAAGGGGATTGTACTTGCAGGAGGAACAGGTACTAGGCTTTATCCAATCACCCAGGGAATATCTAAGCATCTTTTGCCTATATACGATAAGCCTATGATTTATTATTCACTGTCGGTTTTAATGCTAGCCAAAATCAGAGATATTTTGCTGATTTCAACTCCTGAAGATATCGGTTTGTATCAACGCCTATTAGGAAATGGGGAGAAATTTGGTATTAACTTAACTTATAAAGTTCAGCCTAGCCCTGGAGGAATTGCTCAGGCTTTTATTATTGGAGAAGAGTTTATTGGAACTAATCCTGTTTGTTTAATTTTAGGGGACAACATATTCTACGGTCAGGGTCTAACGACTAAATTACAAAATGCTAAACTAAGGTCCAATGGAGCTACTATATTTTCATATCGAGTAAAGGATCCTGAGCGATTTGGTGTTGTTACTTTTGATAATGAAATGATTGCTGTATCAATAGAAGAAAAACCCAAAAATCCTAAATCAAACTACGCAATCACGGGATTATATTTTTATGATAACAAAGTTGTTGAAATTGCAAAATCAATTAAATCTAGTTATAGAGGTGAGCTTGAGATAACTTGTGTCAATCAAGTATATCTTGAAACAAATCAGTTAAATGTAGAAATTTTAGGTCGGGGATCTGCTTGGCTAGATACTGGAACTCATGAAAGTTTACTTGAAGCTGGTTTGTTTGTTCAAACTATAGAACACCGGCAAGGTTTAAAAATTGCTTGTCTAGAAGAAATTGGTTTTCATAATGGTTGGCTTTCAAAATCTGACTTGTCCAAATTAGGTAATGAATTGAGCAAAAATGTATATGGTTCTTATCTATTGTCTTTGCTCCAGGAGAGTTAATGAACTCAGTGTCACGGGATCAACAAATAGTATTCAACAGCCCTCCATATACTGGTAATGAACTAGAGTATATTAAACTTGCAATCCAGAATAAAAAACTTTGTGGTGATAACTACTATTCAAAACTTTGTGAGTCTTGGTTTGTAGACCAATTCAAGTGTAATAAAATAATGCTAACTCCGTCTTGCACCTCAGCGTTAGAACTTGCAGCTCTTCTTATAAAAATAGAGCCAGGTGATGAAGTGATAATGCCAAGCTATACCTTTGTTAGTACAGCAAATGCGTTTGTGTTGAGAGGAGCAAAAATAAAGTTTGTTGATATAAACCCAACTTCTATGAACATTGAGCCTGTTCTAATAGAGCCAGCGATTACTGTCAAAACCAAGGCAATTGTAGTCGTTCATTATGCTGGAGTATCTTGTGATATGGAGCTAATTATGTCAATTGCTAATAAGCATAATTTGTTTGTAATTGAAGATGCTGCCCAAGCAGTTATGAGTAAATATAACAATCAGCCACTAGGTACAATAGGCCATCTTGGGTGTTATAGTTTCCATGAGACAAAAAACTATACCTCGGGTGGCGAAGGTGGAGCACTTCTTATAAATGATCCCCAATTTAATTCAAGAGCAGACATTTTAAGAGAAAAAGGTACAGATAGAAGTCTTTTTTTAAAGGGGCAGATCGATAAATACTCATGGAGAGATATAGGTTCAAGTTTTTTACCAAGTGAACTTCAATCGGCTTTTTTATATGCACAACTATTATATGCCGAAGATATTAACAAACAGCGGAATAAAATTTGGAATATGTATTATACTAGTTTGCGAAGTGCAGTTGCAGAGTATGGCATTGAAACTTCCGAAATTCAGCCAGGATGTGATCAAAATGCCCATATGTTTTTTTTAAAATTTGCAGACATTGATGAACGATCTGATTATATTCGTTTTATGAAGAAATTTAACATACAAACTTCATTTCATTATGTACCCCTTCATTCAAGTCCGGCAGGATTGAAATTTGGTGAGTTTCACGGTGTAGATAACTATACTTCTAAAGAGAGCCAACGATTGGTTCGTATACCGCTATGGTATAACTTACCTGAAGAGGATGCTTTATATGTTATTGAGAAAACCCTAAGTTATATTGAGTCTAGAGGTTAATTATTATCCAAATATTAATGGCTAATGTTATAAATTAGCGTTCTGGTTTTTACTTTTATTTAAATTAATTTTTAGTTCTTCAACAAGCTTGGTGTTAAGTGATTCCCATCTAGACAACATGCGTCTATTAGCTTTTAGTGTTTTATTTAGAGTGCTTTCAGTTAAAGAGGAAGCTATGTTGGAAATATTATTTAAATTCTTTTCATCAGATATATAATCTAAAATTAAATTGCCTAGTGCGTTTTTAAAGTGAAATGGATCCCAGAACCACTTCATTGAACGTATAGATTCTGACGAATCAGGTAGTCTTTCTGATGAGATATAGTTAATCTTATTAAATGCCCAAATTTTAAATGGATGTTCAGGATATTTCTTATTATGCTGATCTATTAGTTTACCTATTCTTACTTGCCATTCTTCGTATTTATCCCATAAATTGAGTAGTTTGTATGTTTCAAGTAACCTTACATGCTCAGGCGCAATAACAATAACTAATTCTGTGTTATTTTTTTCACAAATATCAATAATTTTGCTTAGATAGTTAAACGTATTAACATTACTTTGAGGGTTTTTGAAAGAATACTCTTTTTGAGGGGGCGGAAAAAATGTTTCTTTATTATAACTTTCTACAAGCTCAAAATTTTTTTTATAGCCCTTTAACTTTGAAATTTGTTTTTCTCTAAAATTAATCATTAGTTGTCCATTATTTTGATATACATTGTCAGCGTTTTGTCCTTTTATTGTTTCAATGCTTGCTTTTAATGCGTCGAAAGAAATAAGTGTGGATGAGAGAGTGTTTAACGAGCGTTGGCTTTTGGTTTCATTTTTATCAACGTTTAAAATTGTTTCGTCAAAATCAACTTTATTATCAAGATAGGCATTGAACATAAAAAAATTAACGACCAAAATAACTTTTTTTAGTGGCTTAATTGATTGCGCATGTTGCAAATATCTCAAAACTTCATAAATATTTGCTCCTGGTAGACCAAGGTTATATGAATTGTTTTTGTCAGCGCTTAATTTATCGGGGTCAAATCCTGTTTCTGCGGTAGAGGATCCAAGAATTATGTATTCAGGCTTCTTCAGTTGGATTGCCATGGCTTTAACTAATCGCAAATGGGTCGAAACAAGAGGTTTCTTTTCAAAGTATTTAAAATGGGGTGGGTTATAAATATCGTATGGGTTAACAAGCCAATTGACAGCAATGATGCAAATCGCAAATACAGTAATAAAAAACAAATATGATAATGTGAATTTTTTAAATTGTTTCAATGTTATTAACCCTAAAATTTATAATATAAAAATTCACTGACATGTCCTAAAGCGAGAAATGAAATAATGGTAAGCATAGCGCATATTGCAGCAAAAGAAATATTAGGATTCCATTGAAAAATTTGATATTTATAATCGCTAATTTCATTAGGATAGGTTTCTATAGCTGGGGTCCATTTTTTTAATAATTGTTGTGTATTTGGAGCAATAAAAATGATGGCCCCAGTGGCTATAATTAACTCAACTAGAACTTTAATGTCATGCATTGAATAGATATTGGGTTTGATAGTTAACTTACCGAATATTAAAGAATGTATTATACTATTTCCTGCTGAAATAGAATCAGCTCTAAAATACACCCATCCAACCATTACCGCAAAGAAAGTTACACCTTGTGCCAGGATTTTATACCAAGCGCTATTAAAATTGATTAATGAACTAAAGTACCCGGATTTAAAATACTTCCAAAAGTGGTTTATTACTAGGTAAATCCCATGAAGTGCTCCCCAAACTATAAATGTCCATGCTGCTCCATGCCATAGTCCGCCGATAAGCATTGTAATTAAAAGGTTAGTGTATCTTATTAAGGAGCCCTTTCTATTTCCCCCTAAAGGTATATAGATATAATCTTTAAGGAAACGGGATAATGTTATATGCCATCTTCTCCAAAACGTAATAATGTCCCTGGATTTATAAGGTGAATTAAAGTTTAAAGGAAAAATAATTCCAAACATCCTGGCTAAGCCAATAGCCATATCAGAGTATCCTGAAAAATCAAAATAGAGTTGAAAAGAGTAGGAGATACTTCCTAGCCATGCTTCAATAGATGTTATTTGCCCCTGAGACGCTGCACCAAAAATAGAGTTTGCATAGGGAGCTAAAGAATCCGCTAGAATTGTTTTTTTAAATAAACCGATGGAGAATATAGACAGCCCAATTGCTAAATTTTCCCAAGAAAATAATTTCCTTAACTTGTTTTCAAACTGTGGCATTATTTCTTTATGATGCAGAATTGGTCCTGCCATTAAGTGAGGGAAAAAGGTAATGAACAGACCGTATTTAGTTAAATCAGGGGAATTTATTTTTTTTTGATATCTATCAGTCAAAAATGCTATCTGAGTAAAGGTGAAAAATGATATGCCAAGTGGCAAATCTATTATCTTGGAATTGAATGGAATATTGAGTAAATAGTTAATATTTTCAAGTAGAAATTGGCTGTATTTATAATAAACGAGTAACGTAAGATTTCCTATTAAGCCAAAATAATAAATACCCGCTTTTTTTTCCATTAGCAAGCTAGTTAAATAATTAAATAGGATTGAAATTAACAGTAAAGGTAAGTAGTTGAAATTCCAGTAACCATAAAAAAAAAGTGATAGAACAACTAAAAAAATAATGGTGTAGTATTTATTATTTAATGATTGGAATGCAAAAAACAGAATCAAAGAAAGAGGCAAGAAAAAAATCAAAAATGAATATGAGTTAAAAAGCATCTACTTTATTAGACCTTGATTACTATAAAGTTATGAATCATATCAATAAGGTTAAACTTTGACAATTTAAAGAGCAAAGCTTTTAATATCCTATGGAAGCCCATAAATCTGATAGCACAATTTCATGGACTTCAATGAATCGTCCAAACTTGCTAAGCTGATATCCTTTCCATTGAAATACCCAAGAATTTGCTCTGCTTGAAAATGTAATCCTGGTTTAAATTCGAGATCCACAGTATTAATTTGGACATCATTAATAATCCTATCGCCTCTTTTCTGGATTTTTAAGGTTTCAAGGGGTCTCATTTCCAAACGATAATCGTGATTAGTAATGCTCATTGACCAAGGTCCAGGGCCATTCCATACTGCTTGATACACACCTATATCGCCACTGTCATATTGAAGTGTGGCCACGACGTAGCTTGGTTTGGATGCATTCCAAGGTATTGTTGGTGTTAGTGAAATAAGTTCTCCCCGACAAAATACATTGAAATAGTCGATAAGATGAATCGAATTAGCGAACATCCAATTTTTAGCAACCAATTCTGGTTGGCCCATTTGAAGGGCGGCTTCAATGTCTTGTTGATCTAATATGGATACCAATCGTGGGTATGGATCGGCATCATTTAAATAACTTTTGGCTATTCGAGTAGACGAATACGATCTTCTATTGAACGCTACAAAGGGCTTGTGATCAGCTTCGAAAGCTATTTTACTAATTAAACAGGCTTCTTCGTAGTTATATCCTACTGGTTTTTCAATAAAGCAAAGCCAGGGGTATTTAAAGGCTTGTTTACACACATCCAATAGTGAAAGTTCATTTACGGCAATGATGACTAAATCAGCCTGTGTATGTTGATACATTTCTTCGATTGTACTAAATACTTGGGCATTATAATCAGATGCGAGTTTGGTTGCTTTTTCTAAACTCCTTGAACAAAAGCCTTTGATAGCAAATTCATCAAAACTGCTAAATGCTTTTGCATGTTCAGTTGCCATGTAACCGGCACCAATTATTGCTACTCTTATCTTATTCATAGTTATGCCCATTTGAATTCTCTTGAGGTGTCGGTTGTCAATCGATTAGTAAATATTTCAGAGTGATTGTTTTCGTGTGACTCAACAGCAGCAACTAAACATCGCATACTATTCAGACCTACATTTGTATTAGGAAACTCTTTATTTGCAATCATTGCATCCCATACCTTGATAGTAGAGTCTATTAATTCACAAGGCTGTATTGTATAAGCGTTTTCTTCCGCCGGCATTCCATACCTTGTGGTTGGAAGCTCTTTAAATTCTGGTTTTCTACAAATCGTTCTAACAAAACCAGAGAGTTCATCGACTAGTACTTGACCATATTTGAATAGGTAAATGACTTGTAGACCATGGCCAGATTGAGATGAAAAATCAATATACATTTTAGTTCCGGTTTTATTTTTTACTAGCAATGAACCAGAGTAATCTTCAAATTGTGCACCTCGTGGATTGGGAACTTTTTCTTCTTCAAACCAAGCTTGGACGCTAATAATTTCTTGGTCAGTAAGATATCTAAACATCTCAAAATAATGACTGCCATTCATTGCCAAGCCAAAATTTGATCCACAGACGTTAATACTAGATAGTGGTCCAAACTCATTGGAGTTTATAATTCGCTTTATTTCTGTGTATTGCGGCAAAAACATCATTTGGTGGTTGATGGCAAGAACAGAACCATAATGATTACAGGCTTCTTCCATAGCAGTGACTTCATTTAATGATATCGCCATTGGCTTTTCGCACAGTATGTATTTCACCTGATTTTGAGCAGCTAAAATAGTGAAGTTAGCATGGGTTGGGGCTGTTGTGGCTATAACGATCGCGTTGGGTTTTGTAGATCTGATCATCTCTTTGGCGTCGGTAAAACATACGTTAGGAGAGATTCCAAACTTCTTTGATGTTTCTTCCAGGGCTGCAGTGGATATATCGACAATTCCAGATATTGCAGCCCCCATTTTCTGAATGGCTTCAATATGGCGTTGCCCCATTCTTCCTATGCCGATTACTCCGACGTTGAGATGATCTAAGTTCATTCTAATTTTTTCCGAAGGCTTCGATGTATTGTTTGGATGGTGGTATTATGCACATTTTTGTATAATTTAACAGAAGCAGGATAATTGTTTTTATTTTTGTGGTTGTTTTATTATCTTAGGGGCTGTCGATAACTTTAAATCGTATTAATAAGGAGGGTTTATACGTAGTGGATATTTTTAAAAAATTAAGTCGGTATTTTAATCTGAGTAAACCTATTCTTCGATCATTGAAAATTAAAGACACCTGGCGGAAATTACAGTCCTGTGATCTGTTGTTAATGGCCCATGAAAACGATAGAAGTTATGTCTTTGAGGGAAAACTCTACAGCCATATTATAGACTCCATAGCTTGGCTAATTCAAAAAAAACATCGCAGTTTAACAATCCAATCCCTCAGTTTACCGTTTTCTTATGTTAAACCACAGGGGGCTTATAACGCACCAAAATCATTAAATAGGGGTATGTTGTTTGCAAAGATAAGCTCCAAAATACTTAGATTGCTCCCATTCACCAAATCGTATCATTTGAGCTTTGAGCTAAGGCTATGGCTTAAGATCTTAAATAAATGCCAACCAAAGGCAGTGATTGCTGTTCAACCTCATCCTATGCTTTGTAAAGCATGTAGAGTAAAGGGTATACGGGTTTTTGATTATCAACATGGTTTAATTAATAACGAGATGCCTGAATATGGATTTGAAGGCAGAAATCGAACTTCTGAAGAATTTTTACCTACAGATTATTTATGTTGGGACAATAAAAGTGCATCGATAATAAAGAAGTGGGCTACTCAAAAGGGCATTAACACATTTGTTCATGGAAACCCGTGGTTGCTTCGTTTTATGATGCCGCAGGGCGATGACTTATTGGTATCAAAAGAGCTAGAGCACTTGAAGAATTTAGAAGAATACTCAATCTCATCAAAGGATAACCTAATTATTCTTGTGACTTTACAGGCTAATCCTGATATTTATTTTCCAGATTATTTTACTAAGAAGCAAATTATACAGTCCTCCTTAATTCAAGCCATTAATGAAACGAAAGCAAACATCACATGGCTAATACGATTGCACCCAATACAACAAAAGGATCCGATTACAAAAAATAAGATTGGGAATTTTTTTATGAACTATAGTAATGTAGAAATTGAAAATGCATCTAAGGTTGCTCTACCTGCGCTATTTTCAAAGATACATGCTCACATTACTTGGAATTCATGTGTTACTGTTGAAGCGGCTATAAATGGCATTCCATCTTTTGTAATGGATCCCCGCTTTACTGGCAATGAGAACGATCTTATGAATATTGACACATTCTTTTCCAATCTAGAAAATCTTAGCCTAGTTACTTTTGCTAAATCCTTAGACTGCTCAAAACAAATTATTCGCTGGACCCAAGAACTAAGCCTATCAGTACAGCAAAAGTCATCGCTGAATGCTTTTAATACGAATAAGTTTTTAAAAGATGTTGGATTAGCAGTTCAAGAAGTTTAAAATCACCTTAATTTTTAGAAATTACCGATAGAATGATATTGATGAGCGAATTTTAATTATGATTCATGTAATAGATTATAAAATTGGAAACATAGGCTCAGTAGTCAATATGCTTAACTATCTCGGTGCCAAAGTGGTTGTGGCAAATAGGCCGGAGGATATTGAAAAAGCAAGTAAATTAATCTTGCCGGGCGTTGGTGCATTTGATACAGGAGCAAACGCTTTAAAAAATACAGGATTCAATGATGCTATTTTAGAAGCTGTGCATGGGAGAAATGCGACTGTTCTGGGTATTTGTTTAGGAATGCAATTATTGATGGAGTACAGTGAAGAGGGGGATTGTCCTGGGTTAGGATTATTTGCTGGCGGAGTTAAAAAAATACCAGTGAATAATGAGAGTATGCGCATCCCTCATATGGGTTGGAACACCGTTGAAATCGTTAAAGCAAATTCCTTAATTAATAATTGTGGAGACGCTCAGCATAGATTTTATTTTGTTCATTCCTACTTTGTTGATTGTATTGACTCCCAGGACGTGATTGGTTTGACTTCCTATGGATCTAAATTTGCATCTATGATCGAGAAGGATAACGTTTTAGGAGTTCAATTTCATCCTGAGAAAAGCCATCGCTTTGGTAAAGAACTTTTTAGAAATTTTTTGGCAGCGTAGTGAATGATTAATACTCGAATTATACCTTGTTTGTTATTGTCCGATGGTGGGTTAGTTAAAACGGTAGGGTTTAAAAAACCTCAATATGTAGGCGATCCTATTAATGCGGTTAAAATCTTTAATGAAAAGGAAGTAGATGAGTTAATTCTCTTAGATATTGATGCTTCACCAAAAGCGAAAGAACCAGATTTTAATATAGTTACCGACATTGTTAGTGAGGCTTTTATGCCTATCGCCTATGGTGGGGGCATAAAAACGGTAGAGCAAGCTAAGCGAGTCATTAACTCAGGTGTCGAAAAGATCATTTTGAATTCCTCGGCTCTGGAAAATATTAATTTGGTAAATGAAGTTTCTACATGTCTAGGAGCATCAAGTACTGTTGTGGCAATTGACGTTAAGAAAGATTTATTTGGTCAATATCGGATTTTTAATCCAAGGACACGGAAATTAGACAAAAGACCTTTAAGAAAATACATTGATGAAATTGTGCAAGCTGGGGCTGGGGAGTTGATGATTAATGACATTGCTCGTGAAGGAACATACAATGGTTTAAATCTTAACTTACTTAAAGAGATTAATTCAATAATTAAATTACCATTGGTTATTTCGGGGGGGGCTGGTACTCTGGAGCACTTTGTTGAGGCTTCACGTTTAGGCGTGTCCGGAATAGCAGTTGGTAGCATGTTCATTTATATGGGAAGGCACCGTGCTGTGATGATTAACTACCCGTCCTACAATCAATTACAAGAGGTATTTGTTCATGCAAGCATATAGACAATGCAATCGATGTGTTATGGATACGACTGCAACAGATATCGTCTTTGATGAACATGGACATTGTAATTATTGCACGGATTTTGAAATTAAGTTGGGACGAGTTCAAAGTAAGTTAGTGGCTCAGAGTAATGCAAAAGAGGAGTTTATAAAGTCTATAAAAGAACAGAGGAGGGGAAAACAATACGATTGCATAGTTGGGGTGTCTGGAGGTGTTGATAGCTCTTATGTGCTGTATCTTGCTGTACAACATGGATTAAGGCCGTTGGCTGTACATCTGGACAATGGATGGAATTCAGAACTTGCCTCTCATAACATCGCCAATTTAGTTACTTCTCTTGGAGTTGATCTCTATACGCATGTGATCAATTGGAATGAAAATCGTGATCTTCAGCTTTCTTTTTTTAAAGCCAATGTAGTTGATATTGAAATGCTGATGGATAATGCCATGCTGGCCTTAAATTATAGGATGGCTGCTAAGAATAAAGTCAAATTCATACTATCAGGCTCAAATTCTGCAACTGAAGGAATGAATATGCCAAAAGGGTGGAATCATTTAAAGTTTGATGCAAGAAACATTAAGGCAATTCATAAGCAATTTGGCACTTTCCCTATCAAATCTCATCCACTGTTATCAACTACAGGATTTATTTGGTATGAGTTTGTGAAGAAAATTAAATGGATATCCTTTTTAGATTATTTTGATTATAAGAAAGATTTAGCTATCGAAACCTTAGTTAAAGAATGTAATTATAAACCTTATCCTTATAAACATTATGAGTCAGTTTTTACACGCTTTTATCAAGCCTACATTCTCCCTAAAAAATTTAATATTGATAAGCGAAAGTTGCATCTATCAACTCTAATTATCAGCGGCCAATTAAGTAGAAGTGATGCCATAAAATTATTAAATGAGCCAACGTATTCTTCTGATGAGTTAGAAAAACAGGATTTAAAATTTGTATTAAAGAAAATGGGCTTTAGTGAGCAAGAGTTTATGGACTATTTGCAGACTCCGAATAGGTCGCATAACAGTTATAAAACTGAAGAGCCGCTATGGAATGGTATGAAAAAACTATATAAATTAATCTATTGATCTAAATATTTTAGGCTTTTCATTTTAATTTTGATTTAGCGAAGGATGAATTCTTGCTAAGTTTAAAAATCTAGGAGCATAAAACTTGAAAGGAAGTTGTAGCGTCTGTGGTGAAGAATTACGCTCAGGCTATCAAGCGTGGCACTCTATTTGTAAGCAGTGTAAATATGAGAATGCCTCACTAATCCCCAAAATTAACCATGAATCTAATCATCAATTAATTGATGAAATACATAGAGAGAATGGGCTAAGAGAGTTACGGGTCAAAAATTTTAAAAATCTTGTAAAAAAAATTAAGAAGTTAACTTCAGAAAATTCACGAGCATTATTGGATGTAGGTTGCGCCCATGGATGGTTTTTAGAAGCTGCAAAAAATGATTTTAAAGTACTTGGGTTGGAGCCTGACACGAATATATTTGAGTTAACCTCTCAAAATAAATTCACAGTAAGGAACGGTTTTTTCCCGGACGAGATCAAGGAAAATGAAAGATTTGATGTGATAACGTTTAATGATGTATTTGAGCACATCCCCAATATTAAGGATATTCTTACATCATGTAATAAGTATTTAAATGACAAGGGATTGCTGGTGTTGAATTTGCCAAGCAGTAGAGGTGTATTTTATAAATTATCTAAGTGGTTTTGTAAAATTGGATTTTTGGGATTCTTTGAAAGATTATGGCAGAAGGATTTGCCTTCGCCTCATTTGCATTACTTCAATAAGTCGAACTTGATACAATTACTTAGAAAGAATGGTTTTCAAATTATAAAATCAGGAAGTATGCCAGCAATTCGATTTTCAGGACTCTATTCAAGAATAAACTATACAGGTAATTACAATATAGTATTGAAAATACTCATCTATTTGGGAGTACTTTGTCTGTTACCTTTTCTTCTTATTTTACCGAAAGATGCAATTTATGTTATCGCAAGTCCCAAATAAAAGGTAGTGACATGGATTTGTTGAAAGTAGTATTAATTTATTGTGAGTTTGTAGGGTTGGGGCTTATATTAAGGCGTTATATAGCGGTTCCCTTATACCTTTCGCCACCAATTATTGTTAGTATAATTGTTATATTGATTTACTTTTTGGGTTTTATTTTTTCAATAAAATCGATAGCAATATTTCTGCATCTCATTGGCCTAGCCTCCTTTATTTGGGTTTCAGTACCACAGCTTAAGCAAGTCTTATTAAATAAAGATGTAGGGTATATCAATAAAACCTTCATGTCTTATTTCCTGAGTGGGCTGATTATCCTTCTTGTATTTTTTTTACTTGATCACAAGGGAGAATTTGTATCATGGGATGAATTTTCTCACTGGGGATCTGTTATCCGTACCTTTTATGAAGCGGGGTCTTATAATGTAAATCCTAATCCTTTGTATTGTCAGGATTATCCCCCAGGCACAGCACTATTTTCTTATTATGTATTGCTTTTGCTAGGTTACACAGAAGGACATGCTTTTTTTTCCTTTTCCTTATTGTTACTTTGCTATGTGACTCCTTTGGTTATTTTTGCTTCAAGAATTAAAGTTCTTTTAGGGGTTTTTATATCCATAGTGCTCTTGTATCTAGGATTTGCATTAGGAAATGGCTGGGCTAGTGTCTTAATTGATCATGTTTTATCTTTTGGCCTAGCGGGCATTATAATCTTTTATTACTTATCTCATGGTAAATTTAATCACTTAATATTTATTCCATTTATGTTAGGAGCCTTGGTACTTTTTAAACATGTTGGAATGAATTTAGCCCTTTTTGCAGCAGTTATATGCTCTTTGGATCTGATTATTTTTAAATTCGGCACAAAAAATAATTCATTAAGCCCGCCTAAGGAGATTTTTAATTCAGTTAAGTACTTCTGTTGGTTTTTACTCTTATTTGGTTTTCCACTATTAACAAACCTGAGTTGGAAATATTTTGTGCAGTACAACAATTTGATATCAACCTGGGGTAATTTGTCTCTAGGTCTTTTTTTTAAGAATAGCTTGTCGTGTTGTTCGACCCCAAGAGAAATTGAAGTTGCTGGTAAATTTTTTGCAACATTTTTTGATCTTGGAAAACCATATTCTGAGCCTTTATCAATAATGAACTATAGTAAGGATGCTATAGCAAGAGTAAACTGGATGCACTTATTGTTCCATAGTCCAAATTACAATGTAGCCAAAGTTATAATAAGTTTGGGTTTTTGGGGAATTTTGGGGGCAAGTTTATTTCAGACGAGTCTAAAAACGACTAGATATATTCTGTTAAACCTAGAGTTTTTATTTTGTACATTATTATATAGTGGTTCCTTACTCTTAGCTTATTTATATGGATTTTCTGATTATGAAGCAAAGATCCTGACTTCATTTCAACGATATCATAATGTATTTCTGTTAGCTTGGAGTATTATACTATTGTATGTGTATGCGGAATTAATGAATGAAAGTGCATCAAAAACTAAGCAATGGATTGTCACAATAATCGTATTAGGTATTTCTGTCTGGTCACTTTATTCTGCTACCCCCTATGTTAAAAGCTATGTTAAACATGGAGCATGGCCTGCCTCAGTGCAAAGGAATGAAGTTAGAAATGTCATAGAACATTTAAATTTAAAAACAAAAATTCCGCTTAAAGCCAAAGTATATATAGCCTGGTATGGCTCAAATGGGTGGGAATTTTGGATGACGAAGTATGAATTATTACCGCGAATGACTAATGTATTTTGCTTTTCACTCGGTCCTAAATTAAATCCAGATGATATGTATACCTGTCAGTTTGAGACTAAATTAATTAGGAATTATGATTATTTGTTCATTGGAAAGGGGCTGCAAGTGTTAAAGCAAAATTATTCTCCTTATTTTGATAATGTTCCAGATAATGTGGATGAAGGTTTACTGAAAATTGAGAAAAGAGCAAATAACATAAGTCTAGAATACATCCAGCAATGAGAGTACTTTCCTATGCCAATCGATAAAATAATATTATGTTTACTCTGCGCTTTTGGAAGCGCTAGTGGCCAACTATTAATGAAGGTTTCAGGGCTTGCCTGGAAACGATCAGGAAACTTTTATGATACAGCTGTTTTATTTACAATAGCGACTTCTTTTTTAGTGTATGCAATCACCTCATTAGGCTGGGTATACATATTGAAAAATACTCCCTTGTCTTTGGCTTACCCCTTTTTAGCGATGACATTCATTTTAATTCCAATTGCAGACTATTATTTTTTTAATCAGACCTTTGATTGGAAGGATGGAGTTGCTGCATTGTTTATTATTACTGGCATATGTATCATTTCAATGGGACGAAGTTCGACTTAGGTATTAGAGAATATGAAGGAAAATGACCAAACATTAATTATTGAGTTGAATGAATTTAATTTAGATCTCTTAAAGTTTGCAGCAGAATCTTTAGATTTAAAAAATATTAAAAGGATTTTGTCCTTTCAAAATGGGACAACGATTGCTGATCAGCTGAGAGAACATCAAGGATTAGATCCTTGGGTACAATGGGTTTCAGTTCACTCAGAGTCACCTTCACAGGTACATGGCGTTATTCGTTTAGGTGATGTTTCAAAATTAGAATTGACGCAAGTATGGGAGCGTTTAGGCAAGGCAGGTATTACCACTGGCGTTTGGGGTGTGATGAATGCTTCTAGAAATAATTGCCCCAAAAATGAATATTTTATTGCAGATCCTTGGACATATACTGAATCGGCCTATCCACCTGAGCTAAATCAATTTTTAGCATTACCCGTTTATTTTGCCAAAAATTATTTGGATCTTTCCATCGGAGCATTATTAAAAAGTGGTTTAAAAACATTTTTCTTTGTGTTGCGTAATATCAATTTTCTATCTTTACTTTCAGACTTTGCATTTCTTTTTAAAGGGTTGCTTAAAATTAAAAAAATTGGAACAAGTTTTCTCTTTTCGGCTTATGAATTAATAGCAACACGAGTTTTTGCTAAATACAAAAAGAAATTTAATCCTAAGGTTAATTTTATTTTTATAAATTCCATAGCTCATTTCCAGCATCATGACTGGCATGAGACAGAGTCATTAAATAAAACAATGACTTTTGTGTTTAAATCAATTGATAGAATGCTAGAGATTATCTTGCCATCTAATGCGGAGAAGGAAAGGGTATTGGTATTGAGTGCATTATCGCAAGAAAATGTATCAAATGAAAGCTTCTATTGTTATAGGCAAATTAATCCAACTAAATTTTTAAATTCTATTGGAGTGAATTTTTCCCATGTAGAGCAGTGTATGACCAATGATGGTCATGTCTTTTTTCTGCAAGAAGATGAAAGAGATAGGGCTGCAGAAATTTTATCAAAAGCCAAAGTGAAAGGCCAATGTGCCTTTTTTGTAGAAATTGATAAAGAGAATCCGTGCAAGTTATTTTATCAAGTAGCTGTTTGGGATAAATTAGAAGAAAGTGCTATGCTAAAATTTGAGCACTTTGAAATCCCCTTTTATAGTCAATTTGCAATTTATGCTAAAAGAACAGGAGCTCATATACCTGTTGGACACTATTTTGCTCATGGAATTTCATTTCCTGAACAAGTGAAAAATAGTGATGTGTTTAGTTATGTCTGGGCTAAGTGAATAATAAATGGAAAACACAGAGCATTTAAAAATACTAAATAGGGCAGTTCAAAGGCAAGTGAATGAGACTCAACCTAAAATTGCTGTTATTATTCCTAGCTATAAGGTAAAGCACCACATACTAGATGTTATAAATGCTATAGATAGTGAAGTTTGCGCAATCTATATAGTGGATGATAACTGCCCTGAACAAACAGGTGACTTTGTCGTTTCAAACAATTTTGATCCAAGGGTGAAGGTATTAAAAAATGATCATAATCTAGGAGTAGGTGGGGCAGTAATGAGAGGTTATGCCGAAGCTATTCTTGAAGGTGCGGACATTTTAGTAAAGATTGATGGCGATAATCAGATGGATCCCAAATTAATACCTGTGTTTGTAGCTCCAATCCTAGCTGGTGATGCTGATTACGCCAAAGGAAATCGTTTTTCAGATCCAGAGTCATTGGCAAAAATGCCTAAATTACGCTTATTTGGTAATGCAATATTATCCTTTTTGACAAAATTGTCTTCTGGATATTGGAATGTTTTTGACCCAACTAATGGATATACCGCTCTACATGCAAGAGTAGCTGAGAGGATTCCATTTCATAAAATTAGTAAGCGTTACTTTTTTGAAACAGATCTATTATTTAGACTAAATAGTTTAGGTGCTGTTGTAGTAGATATTCCTATTGCAGCTGTCTATGAAGACGAGAAAAGCAATATGAAAATCTCTAGGATCATACCTGAATTTATAATCAAGCACTTACGTAATTTTGCAAAGAGAATTGTTTATCGTTATATTTTACGTGATTTCTCAATGGCATCTATAGAATTATTGATAGGACTTTTCCTGCTAGGATTTGGGGTGTGTTATGGTGGGTATCGTTGGTATTTATCCTCGATAGGCGTATTGCCAGCTCCTCCAGGTGCGGTGATGCTTGCAGCATTACCAGTAATAATAGGGATGCAGTTTTTATTAGCATTTTTTCATTACGATATTTTGTCCGTACCCAAAAGGGCATTGCATCCTAATTATTCTTTATGGCGGTCAATCCAAGAAAAAATAAAAAAATAGAAAAGTACAAAAATAAAAGATGAAGCTTTTTAATTTAAGCTTAGATCATTTCTTATGTTAAACTGGTTTGATTGAGTTGAGAAAATATCCTTATGAATTTTGCTCTAGTTACAATATTGTTGTTTATCTCTTGTGTATTCACAAAATTATTTTGTGAAAAAGCATTAAACACAAGACTTATGGACAAACCAAATGAACGCTCCTTACATGTAAGTCCTACTGTTAGAGGAGGAGGGGTAATTTTTATCGGATTAGCTGTTGTTTCAATCCCCATCATAAGTTATGTAACTGGTACATCTCTTCTAGAGCAATTGATTTGGTCGTTGTGTCTACTGTTATTGGCTGGGATTAGTTTTATGGATGATTGTTATCAGCTATCAGCAAGATTGAGGTTTATGATCCAATGTCTTATAGCCTTGATAACTGCAATGTATTTAAGGCCTTTAAAATTAGATTTTATTTTATTTACAGTTGAGAACGAATACATCATTGGCGTTTTCATATTCTTTATTGTCATTTGGTCAATAAATCATTTTAATTTTATGGATGGGCTAGATGGATTTTGTGCATCCCAAGCTGTTTTTATTCTACTGACGTATGCTTATTTTTACCATTTTTTTCCAGCATTATTTTATCAAGAATTTTGTTTGGTATTGGCTTCCGGAATATTGGGTTTTTTGATCTATAATTTTCCTCCAGCGAAATTATTTATGGGAGATGTTGGAAGCGCCTCCTTAGGATTTATTATCATAATAATTGCTTTAATTGCGCAGCAAAAATATCAAATACCTATATTGTATTGGTTTATTTTAAATAGTTTATTTTTATATGATTCAACCATTACTCTGGTTAGAAGGTTATTAAGGGGTGAGAAATGGTACTCGCCACATAGAAGTCACGCATATCAGCGAATCAAGCAGTATGGAATTTCTTCTCGAAAAATTCTTTTGGGGCAATTTGTGATTAATTCAAGCGTATTGGCTTTGACGTTCTTAATTGCAAATCATATGTTATCTATCTATTTAATAGTATGCCTGCAATTCAGTATTTTAACCCTAGTTTATATTTTAATAGAAAAACGATTTCCAATGTTTTAATACTAGAATTTCAATTTTCTGCAATTAATAAATACATTTCATTTACTCTATCTTATTGTTTTTATATATAGAATTTCTTAGAATAGCCTGTTTTACTGAACTCAGTATAATAAGAATTTTGTTCAAAAATTCACTATATTCTTAATATTCTGTTAATAATCAGAGTGTACAATATGAACCAAGCAGTGAATAATTGCTTAATATTTGTTCATTAAGTGGCCATCAAGAACACCATGGAAGCGTTCTATGGAATAGTGGGTGGTTGCAGTGTTAGGGAGATTATAAGTCATGTTAATTTTGACCCGTCGTATAGGCGAAACGTTGATAATTGGTGATGATGTAAACATTACTGTGCTTGGCGTTAAAGGCAATCAAGTTCGTTTAGGTATCAATGCACCAAAAGACGTATCTGTACATCGTGAAGAAATTTATTTACGTATACAACAAGAGAAAGAATCCGACGATTCTGAACAAACAGCATAAATCGATTTCAACGCAGCTCATCCAGTTCCGAGCACTTAACAATGCTCGGGACAAACTCAATCCCGCAAATACACTTCTAAGCAATCATAGCGCTACTTAAAGACGTATCACCTGACGATAAATAATGGGTATTGCCTTGTGTATCTACTACTATTAATTGACCAAATTGATTAATGCCTTTCGCAATCCCTGTGATGCTTCCTGTTGATTGAGAAACAGTGATCGCTTGGTTATAGAGGTAATCAACTTGTTTCCATTCATTCAAAAAATAATTTAAATCAGAATTCATGAATTGATCGATATACCTTTCTATAACAGTTAACAAATTAGCGATAATGAAATTTCGATCGAATTGCTTATTGTATATTTCATACAGAGAACACCAAGGCCTATCAAAGGGCATGACACTCTCAGGGTCGAGGTTCACGTTTAAGCCCACGCCGATAATCACTTGTGCGCTGCCATTGGTTTCGGCAATTATTTCTATCAGGCTGCCGCATAATTTCTTCTCGTTCCATAAAATATCATTAGGCCATTTTATGTGGATGTCTTCATCGAGATGCAATTGCTTGAGCGACGCTAAGACAGCCAAACTTGTGATAAGACTTAGTCCTGACAGTTTGCCCAGATCACATTGTAAGTTCCATCGACTTGAGCAGTAAATATTATCACCAAAAGGAGAGTGCCATTGCCTACCAAAACGTCCTTTTCCATGCGTTTGGATTTCAGCACAACAGATATCTATGTCATGGCTTTGAGGACGATCTTTGAGGTAGCGATTTGTCGAATCGATTTCAGTAAATGTTTGAATGGAAAACGGACGCTTAAAGCCCAATTTGCAGAGTTCAAAAGTCATCTTCTCAGCGTTTAAAAGCTCTATGGGTTTTGGAAGCTGATATCCTTTATGTTGCACATGAATAACTGGAACACCTAATTCGTTCAGATGGTTGATCTGTTTCCAAATTGCGGAACGGCTTACACCAATGGCTTTACCTAATTCATTCCCAGTGTGGCATTTGCCATCACTTAATAAGTTCATTAGTGCGAGTTGGGAAGAATTAAATTGATACATAAGTTAAAACTGCAAACTAACATTTTGGTGCAACTGAACGACTGCATGTCGTATTTCTCTAACAGTGGGATGATGGCACAAAGCCCCAGCACATCCGACTTTAGGCATAAAGGAGCGCAGTTGCCAAGTTGTATTATGTAATGGGTCATCCACTAGTTGTTTGGTGGGGATGGTTGTTGGGACATGAAACTCTTTGGTTGGGTATGCTAATCCAAGTCCAGAAGCCTTAATAAACGCCTCCTTTTGCGACCAAATATGAAAAAATAGAGCAGGCTTTATAGCCTTAGGAGCGTTCATAAAATCTTGAAGTTCGAGCTCCGAAAAGGAAATTTTAGCGATACCTTCATAAGCTCTGGCTGAAAATTGCTCGATATCAACTCCAAGAGGGTAGCTTTTTCCAACTGCGAGTATGGCTAAATCACCCGTATGGCTGATATTGAATTGCAGTTTTTGAGAGCTGATTACACTTGGTTTTCCATGGTTGTTAAAAGTAAATTCCAATCGTTCGGGGGCAATGTGTAAGTAACGGGAGAGAATCACACGCAAAGTGGCTCTAGCAGTAGTAAAACGCCTTTTGTGCTGGCTAAAATAGAACCGATTTGCCCTGGAGTGCTCATCTTCATTGAGTAATTGTTCTGCACCATGGAATTCATCTTCTAATGAAAATTGCCATAGATCGATGCGTGACTCATTAAGAATACAGTGTTCTGTATTGAGTGGTGTGAATCCTGTGATTATCATCTGTCCTTTCTGGAATCTGGCGTCTATTTTCGGTTCAGAGTATTATATACCCAAGATAATGCAAATTGCGACTTTTATCCGGATGCTTTTTTGCATAAAATATTGCATTTTTCAGTATCTTGGGTATATACCCGATTTAATTAATTGACTATAAGAGTAATCAATGAGTAGACAGTTTTTGGATTTTGAACAACCTATTGAAGAGTTAAACCAAAAAATTGAAGCACTTCGCATGGTTGGTAGTGATAATCAAGTGAATCTCGGAGAGGAAATTGCTCGATTGGAGTCAAAATGTTCCGAGCTAACCGCCAATATTTTTTCCAAATTAGAGCCCTGGCAAATCGCTCAACTGGCTCGGCATCCATTGCGTCCTCAAACCACGGATTATATTGAGCGAATTTTTTCTGATTTTCAGGAATTGCACGGGGATCGAAGTTGTTCTTCTGCGCCAGCAATCATTGGTGGGATTGCCCGTTTGAATGGTGAACCTGTCATGGTAATGGGACACCAAAAGGGCAAACGGACCAAAGAAAAAGTATATCGTAATTTTGGTATGGCAAGACCAGAAGAATACCGAAAAGCCTTGCGTTTGATGAAAATGGCTGAAAAATTCAAGTTACCGATCGTTACTTTTATAGATACGGCAGGGGCTTATCCTGGAATAGGTGCTGAGGAGCGTAACCAGTCTGAAGCTATTGCACGTAATTTATACGAGATGTCTCGCTTAAAAACCCCAATTATTTGTATTGTGACAGGGGAAGCTGGTTCGGGTGGTGCATTGGCGATAGGGGTTGGTGATCGAGTAATCATGTTGCAATTTAGTATCTATTCAGTGATCTCTCCAGAAGGTTGTGCATCGATTCTTTGGAAGGATGCAGCAAAAGCAAGCGAAGCAGCAAGGGCTATGGGCATCACTGCAGATAGAATTTATGAAAATAAATTGGTAGACATGGTGGTGGCTGAGCCACTTGGCGGTGCTCACCGTAATATCGATGAAATGGCAAATCGATTGAAAGAGATATTAGTCAAAGAGTTTAAAGCTCTAGGCTCAATGTCTTTAAGCCAACTTATCGATGAACGCTATAAGAAATTCATGAAGATGGGGGCCTGTGACTAAGAATTTATTGAGCAACTCTTGGATCACGCACTTCGAAACCTATAGGAAAGTAGTCGTAGGGTTTAGCGCAGGGCTAGACTCTACGGTCCTCTTGCATACACTTTCTTCTTTACCCACGTTAAAAAACAAATTATTAGCAGTGCACATTAATCATGGTATAAGTCCTAAGGCCAACGTTTGGCAAGATCACGCTGAACAAATAAGTAAAGGCTTAGGCGTTGAATTTAAAGCCCAATCCATCAAGTTTAGTCGTGATGCAAACATTGAAGCTCAAGCAAGAGCAGCGCGTTATGACTTTTTTTATAGCATAATTTCAAAACAAGATTGTTTAGTGCTTGGTCACCATAAAGATGATCAAGTGGAAACTTTATTATTGCAACTTTTTAGGGGGGCTGGCATAGAGGGTTTAAGTGCTATGAAGGAGATTAGCACATCAGAATCCATAAGCATTGCCAGACCTTTTTTACAGTGTTCTCGAAAGGATTTAGAGAGGTATGCTCTAGAGCATGAATTGGCTTGGGTAGAAGATGAGAGTAATAGTGACACCAGGTATTCCAGAAATTTCTTACGTCACTCAATGATTCCATTGATCGAGGAAAAGTGGCCAGGAGCAAAAGATAGTATTGCCAGAGCAGCTGATCATTGCCAGGAAGCAGCTAAAAATCTAGAGGAACTAGCAATCATGGATTGTCCTAATCTACTAAACAAAGAAAAGGAATTGGTTTTAACCGATATTCGTGATTTAAGTTCTTCTCGCATGATTAATGTACTTAGGTATTGGCTCAAAGGAAATGCGGTTCTAATGCCACCAACCGTTATTTTGCATCGTGTGCTTGACGAAGTGCTTAAGGCAAAAACTGATGCGCAGCCCCTTGTAGAATGGGATAGGGTGAAAATTAGGCGGTACAAAGACACGCTATATTTAGAAAGTTCCAAAACAAATGAATCGGTTAAATTAGATATCACCGTCGAGGCTCTAGTACAAGATGCTATTTCCAAGGGTATGTTTGTTCCTGAAAATGCTGAAATAGAAGTCAAATATCGACAGGGGGGAGAGCGGTTCATTTGGCATGGGCAAACTAAATCCCTGAAAAAACTATTCCAAGAATGGGGTGTTCCACCATGGAATAGAGATAAAATTCCTTTAATATATATTAACCATCAGTTAGCTGCTGTGGGTAGTTATGCTATAAGCGATGTTTTTTATAAAGCATTTTAACGCTGTAATTTTCTCGCACAAAACCAATTAAACAACTCATAACTGCACTTAAGAAAGTGAAAATGGATATCCATTTACCTTTTTCATAGCTTGGACTTGTGAAGGTAAGCTCAATATTCTTAGCTCCTTCTTGTAAAGGAACGCCAATCAAAACGAGATTTGCCCGTACAGGGGTAACCTTTTTATCATCAACAGCAGCAACCCACCCAGGATAATAGTTCTCAGAGACAATAAGCATCGAGTCGGCTGGAGCTGGCTTACTCAACTCAAGTAAAATTCTGCCTGGGGTATATAGTTTGGTATGAACTTTTATTTGAAGTGCTTCGGGCACTGTCTTCATTGCTTTGGTTTTCAAATTGAAGTCTGGGCTAATCAAAGCGAGCCGGTCTAGTGGAAAATCTGATCTGCCTAAAGCTTCAGTGGTATTGTTATCGGGAAATTCTAAAACTCCAGGGGCTATCCAGGCGAATGGGTGATGAATTGGTAGCTTATAAAGAGATACATCGGTCCCAGCACTGTTGGTTATTGGGCCTATGATTTTTTTTATGCCTGGGAAAGAGATTGATTCCGCATTTGTCAAAATATAATTTGTGTTGGTGAGAGCCAATGAAGTTGGATTAACAAGTCGGTTTGCATCTTGAAAAAAACGATAGCGGCTAATTTCATTGCCATGATATCCCAAAGTGAGTCGAATGTGATGTATCATTAAACCATCCCAGTGAAGATAGGGATCTCTATCAGAGAGTTTATTGTTAACCGTAGCCTCTGCAATGACTCTAGATGGTTCTTTTAAGTGTTTTAGATAATCAATGATAGGATCTGAACTAAATACTTGTTTTGCAGGTGGAGTACTCCTCCAATAAAATCTATCAATCGACCAAAGATCTAAAATACAAACGAGAACAAGAAAGATACTGCTTGCAGATGTGAATTTTTTATTACTCCCTACGGAGAATAAGGAAACAATAGTGAGCAGAGTAAAAACTAGACTTCTAATAGCCCCAATTTGAAGTTCATTTGCTCCTACCTCTACTTTACTAATGGATTGACTATCACTGAGACGCTGTGCAAATTGAGATAGCATCCCGGACAAGGCAAATAAGGTGATGATTGAGGCAATAATCAACCAACCTATGAGAAATTTTTTATTTACTGCATGATTAATGGCTTGCTCAACTCCAATGGATGCCAGCATAGCTATAGCAAAGGAAGTAACAAAGAAGATTGAACTAGGTGATCGAAAGAATTTATTTCCTGGGATGAACTGATATACAAATTGGTAGAATGGAGTATATCTTCCTAGTGCCCAAAAGAGTGCTATTAACCCCACCCAAAACCAAAATTTATAGAAATTTCGACTTGCCTCCTTTAAGGTTGATCTAAAGCCTAGGGCAGCCAGAATCAGGATGGATACTCCAATATATTCACTGTGAAAATGGATTTGGTTACGTCCCCAATAGTTATCTAAAATGCCTGAGAACTGAGGTAAATAGAGATTAATTAGCTCCTCAATGGGAAATGAAAATTCAGTTGCCTGTTCATAATTTATACCGCCAGCTCGGGGTGACCAGGAGGTATATTCAAAAACTGGCAAATATTGAATGGCTCCTATACAGATGCCAAGAGATACAAAAGCAAGCGCTAAACACAAACGTTTAATGATTAGGCTGACAGGTGTGGTTTTTTCTTTGTAAATGCTATATACGAGATAAAGACTCCATGCTGCTGAAGAAATAAGCATGTACTGAAATAATTGTGGGTGAGGGGAAAGCACTGCTAAGCCAGTCGTAATAGAAATGAGCCCCCAGGCCCACTTTTTTCCATCACGAAGGGCGCAAGTTAACACAGCTAAAAGCATGGGGAAAAGTGCATTTACAAATAATTTTCCATCGTGTCCTGCTGACACGAGTGAAGAAACAAAACCGCTCATCATATAGGCTAATCCACCAACAAGGGCGGGGGTAAATGATGCTTTTATACTGATACGTAGAAATGCATAGGTCGCAATTCCACAAAGCAATAAATGCATAACCATTCCTAATGACATTGCAAGATCCACTGGCAAGAGAAGTCTTAGTAGAAATGTTGGATAGAAAATATCACCGTGCATTGCTGCGATGAAAGGCATTCCCCCTTGAAGATAGGGGTTCCATAAGGGGAGTTTGCCATTTTCAATAAAATAGGTTGCAGCAAAATTTCTGAATGCGTATCCTGCCTTGAATTGATCACTGTCAGGGTTAACTAAAAAATCCCCATACAAAATAGGCCAGGCAAGTGACATTACGCAAGCTAAATAAATGAACAGGGCCCACCAGTTAGTGTGTTTAGGCTCTTTGTTAACAGCGCTGTAACTCATTTGGATAAAACCTTGTTATAGAGATTCAAAAAAACCTGCGTGCACTTTGATTCTGTAAAGTGTTCCTGCATTTTTGACCGTCCTTCTCGTCCCATTTGTTCCAATAAACGGGAATTATTCATTAGCTCCATTATGTTTGTATTTAAAGAAGCTATGTCGCCTTCATTGACTAGAAAACCAGTTATTCCATCTTCAATGATGTCAGATAGCCCTCCAGATCGATAAGCTACAACCGGGGTTCCACAGAATAAAGCCTCAATTGCAACTAAACTCAATCCTTCATCTCGAGATGGCACAATAAGTAGTGAACTGGTTTGATATAACTGAGCTAGCTCATCTTGGCTCATTTGAGCATGCCAGCGAACTCGAGATGTTATGTTCAAGTGTTGAGCAAGAATTTTAAGCTTATGTTCATTAATTCCATCCCCAACAAGATCTAAGCTTATTGTATCAGGCAGATGCGCCAAAGCATTCAATAAATCAGAAACTCCCTTTTGTTCGTTGAGTCGACCTACAAATAAAAGAGAGGGTCGACGGGGGTATTTTCCCAGCTCAAAAATCTTAGTATTGATTGGCATAGGTATAATCGGTATTTGTAGATTTGGTACAACAGATATCGCTTTTCTCGACAACCATGAGCTGACAGAGGTGACCGCCGCAATTCGTTTTGCAATGTATGAAAATACCCGGATGGCTATTTTTGATGATAGAGCGAGCCTTAGGTCACTCCCATGAAGCGTGATAATAAGAGGGAGCTTTTTTGCAGCAAAGAAGCTTGAGATCCCATTAGGGATCCACCAATGCGCATGGATTAAATCAGGCTTAAATTCCTTAATAGTCTTTTTTATGCATCTATTTTGGGCAGTAAGCAGTCCTAAGAATGCGAGCTTTGATCTGTATTGGCTTTTTACCTGCTCAGCCATACTACCAGTGTATGCTAGACTTTCCCAACCGGAAGGGGCGTAGCGGAATCGTTTTACTTCAATTCCATCTAATTCTTCAGAATGCTTCAGGTTTTTTGCTGAAGGCGCAATAACTTTGATGAGACAACCTCTACCACTTAATGACTTTGCTAATCTGAAGAGAAATTCCCCGGCGCTATCACCAATATAACGTGGGAATGAATGGGTTATGAATAGGATTCGAAGTGGAATTTGATCATTCGGTTGTGTTTTTATGCTGGGAAATCCCATCTATCATCCTTTTTAACTCACGCTGCTCAGCTCTCAGTGCAGCAATTTGTTCACCTAAAATGCCTGTGACAAAAAACAAAGTGCCAATGCTCAAGCTAGTTTGAATAATCGCCCAAAATGGCCTAGTTCCTTGACCACTAATAAGTAACATGAAGCCGAAAAGGGTAGCCAGAAAAAACATGCAAGCCCCAAGAACCCCAAACGCTAAAAGTGGCTTTTGGCTGTGTTTAAGTTCAAACCAAACCGCTATCATGTCAAAGATTCCTTTAGGAATTCGAGATATCCCAAACTTAGACTGACCTTCATGGCGTGGATACAATGGGATTGGTACTTCGCTTACTGTAAACCCGTCATTTACAGCCACAGCAACCATATAGCGATGCCAATCTGGCCGATCTGGTTGTGTTTCCATGATTTCTCGGCGATAAGCTTTTACATTATTTAAATCGCGTACAGGTAGCTTGAATAATCGTTTTGATAACTTATTGTAAACTGTTGAAACAAAGGCCTTTTGGTATTTACCTTTTTTAAAGCCAGTCACTATATCTGATCTTCCTTCAATTATGGGCTGAACAAGACTGGGTAAATCCAGAGGGTTGAATTGTAAATCAGCGGGATAAAACACAAGAATTTTAGCATTTGATTCTTGATATCCTAATCGAAGAGCATTGGCAATACCCATACTTTTTCGTTGTCTCAAACTTCTTAAAAATGGGTATTGGGATTTCAGACTTTCAAGAACGTTTGGGGTCTCATCTACTGAACCATCATCGATAACCAGTACTTCAAATTGCTCGGGATGTTCTTGTATTACTTCAGAAAATAACTGAATCAGTAACGGTAGATTTTTTGCTTCATCCTTGGCTGGAATAATAACAGCAATCTCTTTTTGTTTTGGTAGGGAATCAGTTGTATTGTTTACTGTTAACATTGGGCTAAGACCCCATTCGTTTATCAATTAAAGTTCGGAATTGATGTAAATATCATTTTCAACCATCATTTGGCATAAATGCTCCAAGCTTATCTCAGATTTCCATCCTAATAATTTTCTCGCTTTTTCAGGATTACCTATCAAATAATTAACGTCAGCGGGACGATAGAACTCAGGATTTATCTTCAGAATTACTTGTTGGGTTTTCTCATTGATTGCTATTTCATTGACACCAGAATTTTCAAATTTTAGGGGAATCTCCGCTGCCTCTGCAGCTATTTGAATGAAATAGCGAACGCTCTCAGCACGGTTTTTTGCAAGGACAAAGTCTTGTGGTTCATCTGTCTGCAGCATGAGCCAAATTCCTCTAACGTATTCTTTCGCATATCCCCAATCGCGCTTTGAATCTATATTTCCTAACTCAAAATAATCCAATTTACCGGACCTGATTTTAGCTAAAGAACTGGTTATTTTTCGAGTTACAAACTCATGTCCTCTTAAGGGGGATTCGTGATTGAATAAAATTCCACTGCACGCGAATAGGTTATATCCCTTACGATAACTATCAGTTAATACATGTGCGTAAAGCTTTGCTGCTCCATAAGGACTGCAAGGATTGAAAGGAGTTGTTTCTGATTGAGGTTGAATGGGCGTATTTCCGAACATCTCTGACGTACTGGCCTGATAGAATCGAATATTGGGGTTAACTATGCGTTTACTTTCAAGGAAATTTAAGGGGCCAAGCGCATTGACATTGGTGGATGCTATTGGTTGGCTGAAGGAGCTTGATACAAGACTTTGAGCAGCTAGGTTATATACTTCATCGGGTTGTATTTGTTTAAGTAGCCAAAGAATAGAACTCATGTCTGTGATATCAAATTCAACTAAATGTAGTCTTGGATGTTGATTTATTCCAAGTGTTTGAATCCGCCAGAAGTTAGTTTTACTGGATCGCCTATATGCACCATATACTATGTATTGCTTTTCAAGTAATAATTGGGCTAAGTATGCTCCATCTTGTCCCGTAATGCCCGTTATGAGCGCCTTTTTATGCATTAGCGATCCTTTTAAGCTTGTCTATATACTCTTTAGTTTCCTTCATCACTGGAAGCCAATCGTGAGCTGTCCTCTGTCTAATAATTGCTGTATTCGGATACCAGGGGCTACGTTCTTTCTTATGCCAACGCCAATCATGTGAATAGGAGAGCAGAAGTAAGGAGCTTTTCCCCATTGAGCCAGCAAGATTAGCAACAGCAGTATCAATAGTAATAATGAGGTCCAAGGCTTCAATTTGATGGACTGTATCCATCATGTTTTTTGTTGAGGGGATCAAGTCAATGATATTGTGTTGTTGTAGCTCTTCTTGATTGGTGTTCGGCATTTGAAGGCTATAAAATTGAATGGATTGGCTAGCGTTAAAAGGTTCTATGAAATGCTTATAGCTTTCAAAGCTACAAGAACGATTGAAATCAATTGTATTGTCAGGATTCCCTGCCCACACTAAACCAATTTTATATTGACCTTTAAGTTCTATTTTTTTATTGCTTTGGATATAAGGGGATTGAGGTATGGATTCTTTATCCAATGTATTGAAAATATAGGGTAAACTGGCCAGGGAAACAAAGTAATCAAATGAGGGTATATTGCTTCCATGAGCCAAGCATTGATCAACGCCTTTAATCCCCTTAGCTATGTCTATTAGCCTCTCCTGTATTTCCAGAATAATTGTTCCACCCAGGGACTTTACCAGCGGGAGATAACGTAGAAAAAATATTGAATCACCAAGACCGCCTTCAGAGCAAATTAATAGTGTTTGATTTTTAAATGCTTGGCCTTTCCAACGTGTGTTGTTTGGAAAACGAATCGATTGTAGGTGAAGATTTGATATCCTTGATTCAAAAGCTTGAAAACCGTCCCTATAATTTTCAAGAGTAAGGTAAGTCGTCCCTAAAAATTCATAGGCGGGGTTATAAACAGGGTTTATCTCTATTGATCGTTTGAAACAATTAATTGCTTCTTCAAATCGCAAAGCAGCTCTGTGAACGCATCCCAAATTTCTCCATAATAAATCGCTGTCAGGAGAAATGAGAAGTCCTTGCTGAAAGTAATCAATTGCCTTATCCAATTGATTTAAAAAGAAATAACTTGATCCAATATCGCTGTACAGTAATGGATGTTCGGCTTCATTTAATGCACTTTGAAAATAGGGAATTGCGGCTCCATGCTCTTTTACTTGCGAGAGCCTAATGGCCTTTCGTAAATAAAATTGAGCCTTAAAGGGGAGTGTATCATACGACATAAAACGGCTTCTTTTTTTATTAATTCAATGTATATTCAAGTCCAATAAATCCTGCCTGTTGGGTAGGTACATGTTGAATGGTTGTATCGCCAAAAGCATCTCTTCCTATACCAGCACTGCTATTGGAGTATATTCCTTGATAGAAGATAGTAGCGGCTAAATTAGGAGTGATATTGGTTCCAAGCCCTATTTGAAGCTCAGGAGCAATTTCATTAAGTGTGTCGTGAGAGGATGTTCTGTCCTCAAGATGGAACTGACGATAAGCTATACCGCCCTTTACCATATAGAACATAGCTTGGCTTTGTTGAAATTTACCTTTAACAGTCACTAGGCCATCAATAATAGGTTTTAAGTTAGCAAGAGGAATCACTGCGGGTACTCCATTGAAGATTTGGTTACCATTAAGCCTCATGCTGTTTCCAGATTGCAAACCAAGCTCAAATCCTATCGTGTTATTAGATAAATGTTTAAAAGAAGTCCCAAATGCAACTCGACCTTGGGCATAGTTTCCATCGCTTTTATAAGCCCCATTAATATGTCCGTAGCCACCATAAACCCCTAAATAAAATGGAGAAGTATTAGTTGTTGGTTCTACTCCCATCCCACCAGCAAATAGAGCATTAATTCCTAAAAAATGTAGCGCAATAATTCGTTTGAACATAAGATGAAATTCCTTTTTTAGATTGCAAAAAAGTCTAACAGTAAATAAGTAATATTAAAATATCGTTATTATTTTATAGAAGCTAATTTATCCTTCATTTTCTCCAAAATATGGAATAATCTATATAGATTAAGGCCTGATTTAGGGACAATTTAAATTATGGAGGCAGCATGAAGCGAATAATCCATCTTAGTCTGTTTTTAATTTGTACATTCTTTTCATGTGCTAGCTTGTCTGCTACCCCTGAGTCCAAAGAGCATTTTTTAAATAAGATTAAAATATTAAATGACCGGCTAGATGCTATTCAAATAGTTATTAACCAAAGTTAGAATTCATTATTAATGGAGTACTGGTTGGTTATTATGCTTTGATACACAAAAGGGACTTACAATGAGAAGTATTGCTTATGCTAATTTACTATTTTGCACTTCACTAGAAGTTATTGCGGCAACTCCTATTTCAACGGTGGAAGCCCAAGCTTTAATTGACTCAGTAACTACTCGAATTGACGCATTAAATGCCCAGGTACAATCTAATCCTGCTTTTGCACATCCAATCGGAAGCTGTTACGGTGGAGGAGTGGTTTTTTATGTAAACCCAGATGCTACTGCTGCCCCTGGAAATCAAGGAATTATTGCTGCACTAACTGATGCGACTGGCGTAGCAGTTCCCTGGTCAACAGGAGGTACCGGCCCTTCAACTCAAACAGGGTATTTTGGAGGACAACTTAATACCGTGAATAAAAGTGGTGGAGCATTTGCTTCTGCTACAGGATTTAATGGGGGTGGATTTTCTGATTGGTATCTACCTTCCATTTTTGAATTAGGTACAATGTACTCGCAAGCTCGATTATGGGATTCAACCCATGGGGCTGGAAATTTTTGGACTCACTGTGCTGGAGTTGCATTTAGCAATGCCAGCTACTGGTCCTCATCCACTTCCTTAACTACAGCAAACCCCGTGCCCTCTTTTGCTTGGAGTATAAACGGTAATACTGGGTTTGTTTCGCAAGCTACAGTCGGAGTTGGAACTGCTTTAGTGCGAGCTGTAAGGGCATTTTAAATAAACCATCAACATTCAGGCAAATTAACAGCCAAACCACCCATGGAAGTTTCTTTGTAAATGCTCTGCATGTCCATGCCCGTTTGTTTCATGGTCTTAATGACTTTGTCCAATGAAATTTGATGTTGACCATCACCGATAAGAGCCATTCGTGTTGCATTCACGGCTTTCACTGATCCCATCGCATTCCGTTCAATACAGGGGATTTGCACAAGACCTAAAACTGGATCGCAGGTCATTCCTAGATGATGTTCCATGGCAATTTCTGCGGCATTTTCAACTTGCTCTACACTACCACCCAGAACAGCGGTCAGGCCTGCGGCTGCCATTGACGAGGCAACCCCTACTTCACCTTGGCAACCCACTTCTGCACCTGAAATCGATGCGCCCTTTTTATAAAGGATACCAATGGCTGCAGCGGTTAAGAAGTACGTGTAAATGTCTTCGTTGTTCATTTTGTCATGGGCTTCTTGGCAATATTTTAAGACCGCCGGAATAATTCCTGCAGCTCCGTTAGTAGGCGCAGTTACTATTCTTCCTCCAGCAGCATTTTCCTCATTGACGGCCATGGCATACAAATTAAGATGGTTCATGATGTCTGATTGCTCAAACACACTCTTAACTCCTTTTTGGTCCATTAGCTTGCGGTATAAATCAGGGGCACGTCGTTTAAGATTGAGACCTCCGGGTAAAGTACCATCGTGTTTGCACCCGCTTTCAATGCATTGGTCCATGACTTTGGCAATTGCTAAAATGCCTTTGTAGATTTCAGTGGTACTGCGCCAAGTTTTTTCATTGACCAGCATTAATTCAGCAATGGTTAAATGATGAGTTTTACATAATTCTAATAATTCTGTGGCTGTAGAAAAGGGATAGGGTGGGGGCGTTGTGTCAGAACTTAGATTATCAAACTCTTCTTCGGTGGTTATAAAGCCACCGCCAATGGAGTAATAAACTTGTTTAATGAGTAAGTTATCTTTACTATCAAATGCAGAATAACGCATGCCATTACTATGTTTTGGTAATAGTTCTTTTTGCAAAAATAAAAAATCAGAAGCTTCATCAAAATGAATGATTTTTTTTCCACCTAAGTGAAGTGATTTAGTGCGAATGATTTCCTGCATTCTAGGAACCATGGACTCTGGCACTACGGACTCAGGTGCTTTGCTCTCTAGTCCATTTAAAATCGCTTTATCGGTGCCATGACCTTTCCCTGTTAGCGCAAGAGAACCATAGAGTTCAATTTTGACACGAGAAGTCATTTCAAAGAGATTTTTAGATTCCAAGAGATCAATAAAAGCATTTGCTGCAGACATCGGGCCTACAGTATGGGAACTCGAAGGGCCTATTCCTATTGAAAACAAATCAAACACACTGATATTCATTTGTAATGTCTCTCACTCAATTTAATGGCAAGTTTAGAAGCATATGCTCTTTTTGTCTATTGTTTCATTATTTGTAGGGGGAATTGCTGGTAATTTTACTTGAATTTAGGCAAAATTACGTGGCTTGGTGTATTCTTTATAAGTTGTAATAAAAGAGCATGCAATTTATGAACCTTAAAGGGGATAGTTTATGAAGATGAAATTGGTTGCTGCAGCTGTTATGGGCTTTGCTTTATCTACAAGCATAGCTGCTACAGATGCTAGTTCACTTGCTACTGACAATGATAAATTATCATACAGTATTGGTGCGGATTTAGGTAAAAACTTCAAAAATCAAGGTATTGAAATCAGCCCAGAAGCTTTAGCAAAAGGTATGCAAGATGCAATAAGTGGTACTCAGTTGATTTTGACCGAACAACAAATGAAAGACGTTTTGAATAAGTTTCAAAAAGATCTAATGGCTAAAAGAACAGCTGAGTTCAATAAAAAAGCCGATGAAAACAAAGTGAAAGGCGAAACCTTCTTAAGTCAAAACAAAAGCAAGGAAGGCGTAGTGGTATTACCAAGTGGTTTACAATACAAGATCATTTCTCCAGGAACAGGCGCAAAACCAGGTAAAACGGATACTGTAACTGTAGAGTACACAGGTCATTTAATCGATGGTACTGTATTTGATAGCACTGAGAAGTCAGGTAAGCCAGCCACATTCCAAGTGTCACAAGTCATTCCTGGTTGGACTGAAGCATTGCAATTAATGCCAGCTGGTTCTACTTGGGAAATTTATGTTCCATCAGGTCTAGCTTATGGACCACGAAGTGTTGGTGGACCAATCGGACCTAATGAGACTTTAATATTTAAGATTCATTTGATTTCTGTGAAAAAAGCTTAATTTAAGCGCAGTAAAAATATCCCCGCTTCTGCGGGGATATTTTTATAGGACTTAGAAAAATTCAGTGACAGGACTTACGAAAAGCCTCTAGGTTGTAGTGATGGGGACGGACCCCACTGGGGTCCGTCCCCTTTTCATTCGTCCCCGCTTCATTAAAAACATGTTTTAACGAAGCGATTGAGAGTTTTTCGTAAGTCCTGAGTATAAGTGAACCATGGAATGAATAAACGATTATTTATCATCTTTCTCCTGGGATTTTCTTCAGGCTTACCAATGGCATTAATTAGTAGTACTCTGCAAGCATGGTATGCGAGCAGCGGTATGTCAGTCCTTGCTACGGGAACATTAAGTTTGGTGAGTATTCCTTACGCCTATCGTTTTTTTTGGGGACCAATTCTTGATCGCTATTCATTATTTGCTATAGGTAAAAGGCGCAGCTGGATCTTGACCATGCAACTATTTTTGTTGCTTGGATTTAACGTCATGGCCTGGTATTCACCCTATCAGTATACAAAGCTAATGGCAATATTAGCTTTAGTATTAGCTTGCTTTTCTGCTACCCAAGATGTAGCTATTGATGCTCACAGAGCCGAATATCTTCCGCCTTCAGAGCATGCTCTTGGTGCTTCATTGGCTGTTTTTGGTTATCGCTTAGCCCTATTACTATCGGGTGGTTTGGCTTTGATTATGGCTGAAAAGCTAGGGTGGGGCTTTACTTATCGATTCATGGGATTAGCCATGGCAGTTGGCATGTTTGCGATATTATTTAGTAAGGAACCCGAGGTCGAAATACATGATCGGGGAAATTTTGTATCGTCTTTTATCATGCCAGTAAAGGAGTTATTAAGTCGACCCGGCATCATTTACTTATTCATTTTTATCTTTTGTTACAAGCTGGGGGAGGCTTTTACAACAACCACAAGTGGCATAGTGATGCCTTTTTTAATACAAGGAATTGGGTTTTCTTTAGAAACGATAGGTTATATTAATAAAATGCTTGGTATAGCCGCTATTTTAGCGGGAGGTTTGGTCGCTGGATTTTTGCTTCTACGGTATTCACTATACCGTTCCTTATTGATATTTGGTTTATTACAAGCCTTGACTAATATTTTATTCGTTCTGTTGGCCCTAACTGGTAAAAGCGTGGTGTTGTTGGCTGTTGCAGTCTTTTCGGATAATTTCATTGCTGGTATGGGATCAACTGCTTTAGTGGCTTTATTCATGCGTTTAGTGAACAAGCAGTACACTGGAACTCAGTTTTCTATATTGGTCGCTTTATCCACTTTACCAAGAATTATTTCAGGACCAGTCGCAGCAGCAATTCAAATGGAAATTGGTTGGGTTGGTCTGTATGAGCTGTCCGTTCTTTCAGCGTTGATTTTTATACCTTTCTTAATAAGGATCAAAGGATTAACGAAAGTAAGAATGCTTGAAAGTTCTGAGATTGAAAAGACAGGGGAGTTAAACCCTACTAGATGATTTGGTACCGAGGGTGGGACTCGAACCCACACGGTGTCACCACCACCGGATTTTGAATCCGGCGCGTCTACCAATTCCGCCACCCCGGCACGCGCGCTCATTATAACAAAGATATAAATTCTCACAATGGTTCTGCTTGTTATTTTTAGAGATTTTTGGGGTATTACCTAATCTAGGGTACTGGTTAATCCAGGGGACGGACCCCACTGGGGTCCGTCCCCGTCCTTGTTCGTGAAAGCGGATAGTTCGGTATCCGCTTGCTGACGCGCGCGGCTCGGTTCATTCCCGGCTTTGACTAGGATTTGATTCAGACAGCAACGAAGGAGCCGAGCCGCGCGCGTCAGCAAGCGGACCGATGCGCGCCGTATAGAAGAACCTAATGTCACCGCTTTAGGCAGCGCCATTAGCGAAGCACTCGATCTTTGGTATCAATGCCCCATTTTAAAAAATGAGTCGATTCCTCAGCCGTGCTGGAATGGAAATTACGATGCTTATATATCCACTCCATCACGGTCGTGTATATGGCTCGGATATAATGATAAGAGGTCCTATAAAAATTGTTAGGAATATGACAAGAAATTAGCGAATCCAACAATTGACAAATGAAAGCACATATAATTAATATTTTATTTACCTATTTTGTTCAGGGGTACACATGAATAAATACTTAGCACCAACTCTTGCTATCTTCTTAGGTCCTTGGAGTATTAATGCATACTCTATGACGTGCCCTGATCCTGCAACTACTTCGTTGCAATGGGGTGTTCCCCCTGAGCCATGGGCAGTAAATCCTTTTTCTCCTAATCAGCCTCAAGGTGAAGAGGGTACAAAGTTTGTAAGGGCGAATATTCTAGTAGCAGGATATGGACAAGGGGTTATGTGTACTTATCGTATCTCCGTTGGAGAATATTCGATTTGGTGGTTGGTTAGAACCAAAATTCCCTCGAATACAGATAATACCTGGATTCGTACTTCCGGTGGGTATGTGTGTGCCGAAGGATTAAATGAATGCCATTTTTATGTGGCGAGTAAGCCGAGCTGAGCTAGGTGTAATTAGTCGCTCAGGTCTACCATTGATACCATTGATGATATCTTCTAAATCTTTAAAATCCCAATTTTTTCTGTAAAGAGTAATGGGCAACAATATCTGTTTTTCCATGATCCAGAGCGACATCAATATCATAGGTAGGTCGTAGATCATCTTCTATTAAATCAGTTATTCATAGTCCAACGATTCGGCCACCGACATAAACAATTTGCTCAATGGTTGCAGTAAGTTTTTCGCATGGTTTAGAAAAATCAATTTATTCTACGTACATGAACTTTGCGTCCTTTTAATTTTCCACTTTGTAAATATTGGTAGGCTTTATCTGCTTGGCTGTGGTGGATTGCAACATAGGAGTACATAGCAGTGATGTTAATTTTGCCAATTGTGTTGCCTGCTAATCCTGCATCTTTGGTTAATGCCCCAAGGATGTCACCCGGGCGAATTTTGTCTTTTTTACCGGAAGCAATACAGAGTGTGACCATTTCTGGCACCAAGCGAGCCGTGTTGTTATTTTCTAATTCATTCATGTTTCCCCAATGAATGGGGTGCGGGTAGTTCTCTTCAATGGCGCAAATTCGTTGTGCATCTGCGGGCGTTACAATGCTTAAGGCAATGCCTTTGCTCCCAGCTCGTCCTGTTCGACCAATACGATGAATATGGACGTCATGATCAAAAGCGAGATCAAAATTAATCACTGCAGGAAGTTCTTTTATATCAAGTCCTCGTGCTGCAACATCAGTGGCGACAAGAATAGAACAACTTTGGTTGGCAAAACGCAAGACAGCAAGATCTCGTTCGACTTGTTCCATATCACCATTTAAAGCGATGGCACTGAATCCTTCATTGATGAGCTGGTCTGTGACTTCTACTGTTTGTTGTTTGGTATTACAGAAGATTAACACTGAAACGGGCCGATAGTGCAACAGTAATGATTTTAATAAGGGAAATTTCTGAGCATGTTTCGAGACTTCATAAAAATGCTGTTCAATATCCATTTCTTCAGAAGGAGTTACCACATGAACTTCTTTCGGGTCCTTCATAAATTGTTTTGAAAGCCGTTTGATTTCTTCAGGATAAGTCGCAGAAAAAAGTAGGGTTTGTCGTTGTTTGGGACAAACCGACATAATGGTTTTAATGTCATCAAAAAAGCCCATATCCAGCATTCGGTCTGCCTCGTCCAAAACTAAAGCGTTTACCTGAGATAAGTTTAAAGAGGCTTTTTTTAAATGCTTAAGTATTCTCCCCGGTGTTCCTACAACAATATGAGCTCCATGCCGTAATGAATCAAGCTGAGGCTGCATTGGTATACCGCCAGATAAATTAATAATTTTGACATTAGGCATCAAACAGGCTAATCGACGGATAGCTTGGCTGACTTGTTCGGCGAGTTCACGAGTAGGGCAAAGAACCAAGGCTTGTACTGCAAAAAAAGAAATTTTTAAATTATTTAATAAAGACAAAGCAAAAGCAGCGGTCTTTCCACTCCCTGTTTTTGCTTGAGCTATGATATCTTCTTTTCTAAGAATGATGGGCAAGCTTTGCATTTGGATAGGGGTCATATGTTCATAATTTGAAGAAGCAAGACTTTTTATTAATTCTTGGCGAAGGGGTAATTGAGAGAATGATAGGTCTTGGTCGCTGTGTTCTGATGCAGTCATGGAAGGTGCTTATTGTTATAATAGGTGAATAGCTTAGCGCTTTTTAGTGTAATTTTAAATCAATTCATGTTGAACAAGCTTAATCTGATGCTTGCAATTGTCTTTTCTACTTGAATCCCTGTGGTTCAAAATAACATTAAAATCAACTCAAAGACATTAATAGAGAGTGATTTTAATGTTTCTATTAGATGTATCATTTTACAAAGAGATCTAAGTAAAAATAATAGGAGCTACTTAAATTAAAGGGCTGTTATATTTTGTGCTTGAAGACCTTTTGCTCCTTGCGTCACAATGAATTGTACTCGCTGACCTTCAGTGAGGGTTTTAAAGCCAGAACTTGAAATTTCTTTAAAGTGAGCAAACACATCCGGGCCGCCTTCTTGCTCAATAAAACCAAATCCTTTGATCTCGTTAAACCATTTAACGACTCCATTTACTGTTTTAGACATAAGTATCCTTAAGTATTAATTATAGTGCCTGTATAGGCGTATTTAGCCGGAAACCGGTCAAGAATTAAAAACTACCGAACGAGGGATTAAATGAATAAAACGACGATTTGGAAAGTATAAAAATAGACATTTTCTAGCTGAGATCAGTATACTATTCTTTAGTGCTATCAGTCAATTTTATTTAGGCTTTACCGCGTATGGGACCGGAACGCGTATCATCTCAATCAACCCAACCCAAAATAGCGTCTGAATCAGATTTTATCTTCCGTGATATTAATCATCATTTGCAGTGCTTTCTTAGCATTATCAATAACCCATTGCTGATCCTCGTTGGATAGACGGTTTCTTGCTCCTGTGAACTCATTGACCACGTCCCCAGCTTTTACTTCGTTATAAGGTAATTGTTTCCCTTGGCGTAATAGATCCAGTAGAGCGACAAGATGAGGGGGATCATTACGTGACATGGTTGCGCAACCACAACCGATTCCTTTTTCTTCCTCATTTTTAGGAGCTTCTGCAAGGTTAACAACAGTGATGCCAAGATTTTTACAGTATTGCTTTAGGTTGTCTACCATATGGTTTTCAGTACCAATTGCATAGTGTTTAGTACCAGCTCTATCGTGTACCACATAATCCCAGATAAAAGCAGTTGATCCTGCGTATTGGGCGACTTTAATGACTTCATTTCGGCATTCTGGATGAACTATCGTTGTATATCCCTTGCTTTGCCAGTATTCGCACATCGATGCTTGATAGTGAGTATGGACAGCACACTGGCTCGCAAACAAAATAAGCTCAGAGTTATCAAACTGAGATAACGTGTCTTTATCTTGTTCATGTAAAGAATATTGAGCTCCGGCTGTTCCACCAGGCCAATAGGCTAAATTTTTAATGCCTAGCCAATAGGCGATGTTTTCGCCCATATGTTGGTCTGGTATAAAGAGTATTTTTTTATTTTGCTTTTGCGCCCATTGAACGATTTTCTTAACGTTTGAGCTTGTGCAAACAGCACCACCTTGTGCTCCAGTCATTGCTTTAACTCGCCCAGAAGTGTTCATGTAGCACACCGGTAAAATATTTTCAGCCCCATACCGTTCATTCAAGTCCATAAATGCAGGTTCTACCATAAAATCTTTTGCCAACATTTCCATGGTACAGCCTGATTTTGGATTGGTGATGTAAACTTGTTGATGTGGATTA
This sequence comes from Legionella waltersii, assembly GCF_001468085.1. GTDB lineage: Bacteria > Pseudomonadota > Gammaproteobacteria > Legionellales > Legionellaceae > Legionella > Legionella waltersii. Next base: position 76,357 of record NZ_LNZB01000006.1, read on the forward strand.
GCCAGAATGCTGATTGATTCAGCCATGAAGTGGACTGCTGATTCAATGATTACTGATTTTTGTGGATTGTTAGCAGCCATTAGAGCTAATTGATAGGAATCACCAATTTGCCCACCGAATTGTTCTATTAAACGAACAATATCCCCGCCCATGTAATAATGGGCTAGCAGTAATAAGTGATCACCAAAATGATTTTGGGCTTGTTGGACGTAGGGCTTCATCCAGTTTACGATAGTTGTCAGCTTGCGGTCTGGTAATGCTTGGTATTCTTCAGCGTAAGGAATAAATTCTTCTTGATACCAATCAAGAGGGTAATCACTTTGGCAAATAGCCATGTCACTATGCATAGGCATTAATGTAACATGTGGCCGATATTCTGTTGATTTCTTAAACATCAAATCACACCTCTAATACAATCAATTTAAGGCATAGAGCCATCTACTGCACCAAGCTTGGCAATGCTTTCCATTGCATTGGTGTTTTTATTGGGAAAGTCCTCTCTATAATGCCCACCACGAGACTCTCTTCTTGAAAGAGCCGCTTTTACAATAAGCTCAGCATTGAGAATAATGTTTCTGAGCTCTATAAAATCTCGTGTAATACAATGTTTCCAGTAATACTCTTCAATAATTTTTTTTCTCTTCATTATTAATTGTAGGAGATCTTCAAGCCCTGCTTCAGTGCGTACAATGCCCGCATAGGAAGTCATTTCGCCTCTTAATCCACGCCATTGTGCATTGATCTGACTGGCACGACGAGCATTTACTTCCCCTGGTGAACTCCAATTGGGTACATGATTAAGTAATTTTAATGGGCTGATAGCGTCTTTCAGTGAGCTTCTGGCCGCATTACCTCCCATAACTAGAGCTTCAAGAAGAGAGTTACTGGCTAAACGATTGGCTCCATGCAGGCCTGTAAAGGCCACTTCTCCAATCGCGTACAAGCGTTTAAGATCGGTTCTACCATCAACATCAGTTAAGATGCCCCCGCATTGATAATGAGCAGCAGGAACTACTGGTATCATGTCTTGCCCCATGTCGATTCCTATGGATAAAAGCGTACTGTATATTTGCGGGAATCGTTTTTTTAGAAAGCCTTTATTCTGGTGGCTTATATCAAGATACACATATCCAGCCTGAGTTTGTTCGATCTCGCTGAAAATTGCTCTTGCTACGACGTCACGTGTTGCTAGCTCCATTTGTTCAGGAGCGTATTTTTTCATAAATCGCTCACCAGTCTCTGGATTCTTTAGGACCGCTCCTTCACCTCGAACGGCTTCAGAAATTAAAAAGTTGTTAAGAGAATGATGGTGCAAAAGAGTTGGATGAAATTGGTAAAACTCCATATTCCCTACTCGTGCGCCCGCACGGTATGCCATAGCAACACCATCTCCAGTAGCCACCATTGGATTAGTTGTGTAGCGATACGTTTTTCCAGCCCCACCGGTGGCCAGAACTACACAATTGGCAAGAAAAGTATGAATCATGTTCTTGTTGCAATCCAATACATAAGCCCCAAGCACTTCGCTTTGAATCTCTGTACGATGTGGGTGGTATTGGGTAATTAAGTTAACGGCAACATGATGTTCAAAAAAATGAATTTGTTGATGTTGGCGAGTTAAATAGTTTAGGGTTTCAGTTAAATTCAGGCCTGTTTGATCACCACAATTAAAAATTCGTCGGTGACTATGACCACCTTCTTGAGCGAGATGAAAGTGACCGCTGGCGTCCTTTTTAAATTGAACTTGGTATTCAGTTAATTGTTTAATAATTTCTGGGCCTTGGCGAATTATAAATTCCACTGCAGGCAAATAACACAATCCATCTCCAGCAGCCAAGGTATCTTTTACATGTGATTCAAGGGAGTCTTCAGGCAAAAATGCTGCTGCAATTCCTCCTTGGGCGTATCGGCTATTGGACTCCGAAGACTCAACTTTACTGATTAAAGCGATATTTAAATTAGGCTGAAGGCGAAGTAGCTGGAGGCAATAATGCAAGCCAGCTAACCCAGTACCAATGACAAGGACGTCAAATTCGTAGGACTGGCCTTGTTGTGAATTGGTGTCATTCATGAAAACGCCTTTACTAATTGAGCGGCAAGTCCAGTGTATGTTTCTGGGGTTAAATGAATAAGTTGATTCTTAGCTGTTTCAGGAATAGTTAAATTTTTAATAAATTGTTTAATTTGCTCCGGATCAATTGCTTGGCCGCGAGTTAATGATTTCAATTGTTCGTAGGCTTCTGGGACATTGTAGCGTCGCATGACTGTTTGCACAGCTTCAGCCAAAACCTCCCAATTTGCATTTAAATCCTCTTGCAATGCTTCTTTGTTGATTTGTAATTTGTTGTTTCCTTTTGCTATGGAGTGATAGGCGATTAAGCTGTAGGAAAACGCAACACCTAAATTTCGCAACACAGTTGAATCTGACAAATCTCTTTGTAGGCGGGATTGGGTTAGTTTATTCGCAAAATGAATCAACAAGGCATTTGATAAGCCTAAGTTTCCTTCTGCATTTTCAAAGTCGATAGGGTTTACTTTATGTGGCATGGTTGAGGAGCCTACTTCTCCTTCAATTGCCTTTTGTTTAAAATAAGAGAGTGAAATATAACTCCAAATATCCTGAGTGTAGTCTAAGAGTATATTATTAATTCTCACCATAATTTGTGATACTTCAGCAATGCCGTCATGTGGCTCAATTTGGGTAGTGTAGGGGTTAAAGGATAAGCCCAAAGAAGTAACAAAATTAGAACAGTGCTTACGCCAATCAACATCAGGATACGCTATCGTATGGGCGTTGTAATTGCCAACCGCTCCGTTGAACTTACCTGGAATCAATACTTCTGCCAATTGTTGCTGAGGTCTTTTTAGGCGTGCTACAAAATTGACTAACTCTTTACCCATCGTTGTAGGCGTTGCTGGTTGGCCGTGAGTACGTGACAACATAGCAACATCAGCATGTTGTTTACCCAATAACATAATGCTTGCCATAATTTCAGCCAGAGTAGGTTGTATGACCTGAGCGATGGCTTGTTTAATCATTAATGCATAGGCCAGGTTATTGATGTCTTCCGAAGTACAGGCAAAATGGATAAAACCTACGATGCTCTTCAATTGATCGTTTTCTTGAAATCGATCCTTTAGGTAATACTCTATTGATTTGACATCGTGATTAGTCTCTTTTTCAAACTCTTTAATTTTTTCTGCTTCAGTTTCATTAAACTCAGAAATGATAGTGGCTAGGAATTGCTTGGATTTTTCATCCAATGCAGGAATTTCAGGAATAGCTTCATTAGCTGCTAAGGACTCCAGCCATTTTATTTCGACCATGAGTCGATAATAAATAAGTGCAAATTCACTAAAATAAGGGCTTAAGGCTCTGGTTTTATTAAGATAACGGCCATCAATGGGTGAAATTGCGTTTAATGCGGTCAGGTTCATAGCGAGTTTATCCAGGATATAAAGACCATATGATATCAGGACTTACGAAAAACTCCCAATCTCTTTGTTAAAAAATGGTTTTAATTCGGTCATTTAGTTTGTCTAAAATTCCTCATTAAAACCATTTTTTGCCTCGATCTTCGTTTTTTTCATAAGTTCTGAACAGAAGCGAGGCCTGATGTGAATTATTGTGATAAAAAACCCGTGATAATTATTCTAAATTTGCTCAATGTGTGTATAATGGGTGCCAAATTGCTGTCTCGGGTCACGATTTATGAATACACTGATTGAATGCTATAAAGCTGGTTTATTTAAACGACAGTACTGGCTGCAAAACTTGATATCAGGGGTGATAGTGGGTGTAGTGGCACTGCCTTTGGCAATGGCCTTTGCGATAGCATCTGGCGCTAAACCGGAGCAGGGCTTATACACTGCTATTGTTGCAGGGGTTATTGTATCAATTTTTGGCGGAAGTAAAGTTCAGATTGCTGGTCCAACTGGTGCTTTCATTGTTATTTTGTCCGGGATTACTGTGCAATATGGTATTTCTGGATTGCAGATAGCTACTTTGATGGCTGGTTTCATCTTGTTGGTGTTCGGACTATTGCGTCTGGGCTCTGTGATTAAATTCATTCCAGATCCTGTTATTGTAGGCTTTACATCAGGTATTGCTGTTGTGATTTGGGTGGGGCAATGGCAGTATTTTTTGGGTTTGCCTGAAGTTAGTGGTTCCCATTTTCATGATAAATTGATTGGTCTAGTGCAAGTACTACCGCAATTCCATATTGCAACCACACTTATTGCCTGCTTTGCTTTAACAATGGTCCTCTTTTCTCATAAAATTCCTGGCTTAAAGCGTATCCCAGGTCCTTTATCTGCTTTAGTTTTGGCGACATTGTTGCAGTATGTATTTCAATTTAAAGGAGTTGAGACGATTGGAAGTTTGTTTGGTGGAATCCCTAATGGTTTGCCCAACTTTCAATTGCCTGAACTCACTACGGAGAGGTTTTATGAGTTATTAAAGCCGGCATTTACCATAGCACTACTGGGTGCAATTGAATCATTACTCTCTGCAGTTGTTGCTGATGGCATGACAGGAGATCGACACAACTCTAACAGGGAGTTGGTTGGGCAGGGGATAGCAAATATTATTTCGCCCTTATTTGGTGGCTTTGCTGCTACAGGAGCAATTGCACGTACAGCGACCAATATTCGCAATGGTGGTAATAATCCATTAGCAGGCATTGTCCATGCTTTGACATTAGTTTTAATTATCCTCTTTCTTTCCCCCTTGGCAGTTCATATTCCATTAGCTGCACTGGCTGCTATTTTGTTTGTTGTTGCTTGGAATATGAGTGAAGTGCATCATTTTGTGGAAATTATTCGTAGTGAACCTAAGTCAAATATTGCTGTATTGCTGGTTACTTTTGCAGTAACTGTTCTTGTTGATTTAGTGATGGCAGTTGGGGTTGGGGTACTCATAGCTGGATTGTTTTCTATGGCTTCTAAGTTACGTTTGTCGCTGAAAAGCGAGTAGAACTTATCCGCTCTCTGACGGCTGAGGAATCGACTCCTATTATAGTGCCTCCGCTAATCTCTTCTCTGATGGTCAGTAAGCGTAGGTCCGGCGCTTCGCCGAATGGCGCTGCCTACAGCGGCGTCATTCGTGAAAGTAGATGGTTTCGTATCCGCTTGCTGACGCGCGCGGCTCGGTTCACTCCCTGCTGTGACTAGGAATTGATTCAGAGAGCAAAGAAGAAACCGAGCCGCGACCATGAGGGGCGGATAATATACTACCTATCCATACATCGATTGAAACTTATCAAGAACATCGCCATAAAAATGTTGATAAGTATTTATTGAAGTAGGTTCATACAGCTCATTAAACTGGATTTTATCCAAAGGAATGACCCTAACTCCTGCCTCGTTAATACTTCTGAAGTAGATGGTCTTAGTCGAGATATCAAATACCATGCTTAGTTGGGTTGGGGTAGCGGTTGCTGGTGCTTGAGCTACATCACTTAGTGAATTAAAAGCATAGGCAATGCGCTCTTCTTTGGCTACGAAGCTTGGGAGTCTTTTGATGAAATGAGCGGCTCGGACAAATCGTGCGTTGGAATCATATCCACCGGGCAACTCTTTGCTACCACCATATTCTTGATAATCACTTAAAAGAGCCAGAGCACTGCGGTAGTCAGAATTTGAGACTACTGGTGCTGGGAATGTATCTTGGGTATGGACTACTGACCTCCCATCAACAAACTCTATGAGAGCAGAGTTACCATTCGCATCGTTGACAAGCAATTGAGCATTCATTACTACGTTTCGATACGTATCAGGCACAAGTTGATAGTTGGCCAAATCATCTATAACTTCTTGAACGGATTGATGATTATCAAGTACATATTGTACCCATTCTGAAGTTTTTAAAGTAGGTTGTTCTGGGTTATTAGGATAGCCCGCTGAACCTGTAACAAAAATGGAGGCAGTAAGCCCCTTTTCATTCATTCCATTGATTCCAGGACCAGCTTTAAATTTATGTCCACCATGGAATATGATGCTTGCATACTGATTTTTCCACATTAAAGGATGCATTTGGTGGTAATCAACACTTGCAACCATCAGCGTGTTTCTCGGATGAATGACAACAGCACCTTCCCTGTACTTCCAGTCGAAATTCATTGCCAGTATCGCGGGAGTATTTTTCTTAAAAACCAATGCTGTATTGGCATTGAGAGAAAGGGAAACTGTATTTAAAGAAACAGCTATTGATAGTAGTCCTATACGTTTGAACATTATTAATCCTTATAATGATTAAATGTATGACAGGTATTGGACTGAACGAAAGGCATCAGTTTTTGAGGCATCCTGTCCTCACTAAAAACAAAAAAGCAAATTATTTTAACCCAAATAGGGATGGTTTGTCATTTCTGTTGAGTTACTCTTTAAATAGCAATAAATCGATTGTACTTAGTTTTGGAAAATAACTTAGAGGAGTCTGAGTGATTGGTTTTGATTGAGCGTTTTATCAATTCGGATTATAGACAATTGCTGTGTTCAGAAGACCAGGTAATACCAAGGTAACAGGACTTATGAAAACCCCTAATCTCTTTGTTAACACTAAATTTCAATTTCAGAAAAACCAGATCAATTTATATTCACAATAGTTCAAGATGTTTTTTGGTAGTTTGGAGATGAATTTGATTTCAGGTTTTATTTCCAATAAAGCCACATTTTCAGTAGAATATTCACCACTTTAAGAATTTGGGGAAGTGAGAATGGTCAAAAAGCACACTATAGATTTAGCTCAGCTTGGAATGGGTGATCTAGAACAAGTAGGCGGTAAAAATTCTTCCCTAGGTGAAATGATTAGTCAACTATCCTCTGCAGGTGTATTAGTTCCTGGTGGATTTGCGACAACGGCTGATTCCTTTAAAGAGTTTTTAGCACAAAATGGGCTGGATAAAAAAATACATGAGAAACTATCCACGCTGGATACTGATGATGTCAATCAATTAGCTCTAGTCGGAAAGCAAATCAGAGAAATGGTTATTAATACACCGTTTACTCCCGAGTTTGAATCTGAAGTCCGAAAGTCCTACCTAAAGCTAACAGAGTCCATTGGTCATAATGATTTTAGCGTAGCTGTTCGTTCGTCCGCTACTGCTGAAGATTTGCCAGATGCATCTTTCGCAGGCCAACAAGAAACCTTTCTAAACGTGAAAGGGATCGATCACGTTCTTGATTGCATCAAACACGTGTTTGCTTCCTTGTATAACGATCGCGCCATTGCCTATAGAGTTCACCATAATTTTGCGCATCACGAGGTTGCTTTATCTGCAGGTATTCAACAAATGATTCGCAGTGATTTGGCCGCAAGTGGAGTCATGTTCACTATGGATACCGAATCTGGATTTGACCAAGTTGTTTTTATTACTTCCTCTTATGGTTTAGGAGAAATGGTCGTTCAAGGTGCAGTTAACCCAGATGAATTTTATGTCCATAAACCCTGCCTTAAGGAGGGTAGACCAGCAATAATTCGTAGAACCTTAGGCAGCAAAGCACAAAAAATGACGTATTGCGATGATCCAGCACTTGCCAGACGAGTAAAAATAGTTGATGTAGACAGTAAAGACAGTATTCTTTTTTCTCTAACCTCAACTGAAGTAGAGCAATTAGCGCAACAAGCCATGATCATTGAAAATCATTATGGTCGTCCTATGGACATTGAATGGGCAAAGGATGGAGTGAATGGAAAGCTCTATATTTTGCAAGCCAGGCCTGAAACAGTCAAAAGCAGAAGCAATAAACAAGTACTGGAGCGTTATAAATTACTAAAGCACAGCGATATTTTGACCGAAGGACGTAGCATCGGGCAAAAAATTGGCCAAGGAAAAGCAAAAGTTATAAGAAATATCAGTGAAATGCACCGTGTTGAGCCAGGTGATGTCTTAATCTCAGACATGACTGATCCAGATTGGGAACCAGTTATGAAGAGAGCCTCAGCAATTGTAACTAATCGTGGTGGAAGAACTTGCCATGCGGCCATAATTGCTCGAGAACTTGGTATTCCAGCAGTAGTTGGTTGTGGTGATGCGACTAAAACAATTAAAGACGGTGATGAGGTGACTGTCAGTTGTGCTGAAGGCGATACTGGCTTTGTTTATGCGGGAATTTTGCCTTTTGAGCAAGATAGACTTGATGTGGACACGATGCCTGAGCTGCCAATTAAAGTGATGTTGAACGTAGGCAATCCTGAACGTGCATTTTCATTTCAATCGATTCCAAATTCAGGTGTAGGTTTGGCACGGTTAGAGTTTTTAATTTCTAATACGATAGGTATTCATCCTCGAGCTCTATTGGAGTTTGATTCTCTCAAAGATTTAAAATTAAAGGAGCAAATTCGGGAAAAAACGGCGGCCTATGATTCTCCTGTAGACTATTATGTTGAGCGTTTGAAAGAGGGGATTGCTACCATTGCTGCAGCTTTTTACCCCAAACCAGTGATAGTAAGGCTATCTGATTTTAAATCCAATGAATATGCAAACCTACTTGGCGGTACTTTGTATGAGCCGGATGAAGAAAATCCAATGCTAGGTTTTCGTGGTGCTTCCAGATACGTCTCAAGCAATTTTGCGGAGTGTTTTGCGCTAGAGTGTAAAGCGGTTAAACGAGTTAGAGAAGACATGGGTTTAACCAACGTCGAGGTCATGATTCCCTTCGTCAGGACTGTTTCTGAGGCAGCAGGTGTTATCGATGTTTTAAAAGAGCATGGTTTAGAGCGAGGAAAGCACGGACTACGTGTGATCATGATGTGTGAATTGCCATCAAATGCTTTATTAGCAAGCCAGTTTCTAGAGCATTTTGATGGATTCTCCATTGGTTCCAATGATCTTACCCAGCTTACCTTAGGATTGGATAGGGATTCTGGTTTAGTTGCTGCTCAGTTTGATGAACGTAATGATGCGGTGAAAGCTCTATTGCATATGGCCATTCAAGCCTGCAAAAAAGCTGGGAAATACATAGGAATTTGTGGACAAGGTCCTTCTGATCACCAGGATTTTGCTGAATGGTTAATGAAAGAAGGGATCGATAGTGTATCTTTAAATCCTGATTCTGTATTAGAAACTTGCTTATTCTTGGCCAAAACATCAAATTGATGAGGACAAAATGAAGGTACACAGTAGCAAATGGATTTTGCTTTTATCCTTATTAATTCCCACGATCTCTTATGCCGCTGAAACGGTAGAGCAGCATGAGCCTATCGCTTCTGTTTTGCTTGGAGTGATGAGTATTTTATTTCTTGCTCTCATTGGCCGATGGCTGGCAAAGCGCTTTAATCAACCTGCAGTTCTTGGGGAATTGATCATTGGAGTTGTGGTTGGCAACTTGTTCTATTATTTTGGAAACCAATTGGTAGTCATTCTTCGAGAGGGATCATCCATCTATGATGTTATGAAAGGGTTACTATCTGGTCAAACTCTCAATGAAGCAGTTTCAGGTATTATTCCAAATCCCATTTATGCGAATGAAATCATCTCAGCTTTAAGCGGAATAGCCGGAACGGAGTATCTGAAAGTAGCCTATATTGTGGATATCTTTTCTCGCTTTGGGGTTATTTTTTTACTGTTCATGGTGGGACTTGAAACATCTCTTGATGATTTGAAAAAAACAGGCAAAGAATCCGTGCTTGTTGCACTAATAGGGATTATCGCTCCTATGGCACTGGGCTATCTAGTCGCTTATTTTATGTTGCCTGCTGGGTCTTATAAGGTAGATTTATTCATTGGAGCGACCTTAAGTGCTACTAGTATTGGGATTACTGCGCGAGTACTTAAAGAAATGAATCAATTAGGAACTCGAGAGGCAAGGACTATTTTGGGGGCTGCCACTCTTGATGATATTTTGGGGCTTATTATACTAGCAGTTGTTAGCAGTATCGTAATTAGCGGAGTTGTAGATATTCAGCGTGTCATAACAATTATAATCTCGGCATTGGTATTTTTTGCCGGCACCTTATTAATTGGCCCATGGGCACTTGAAAGGGCGGTTCGGCTATTTAAATTTCTGGATCCCTGGGAGTCTAAATTATTTATTTCTTTTTTATTTATTATGGTCTTAGCTTGGCTTGCTTCCTTCATACAGCTGGCTTCTATCATTGGTGCTTTTGCAGCGGGCGTGATTTTACATGATGATTATTTTAAAGAAGAAAAAAATCCTCAAAAATCAGCTAGAAGTATTCATCATTTAGTATCCCCCTTAGAAGCTATCCTTGCGCCAATGTTTTTTATCCTGATTGGCATACAAGTCAAGCTAGAAACCTTTTTAAGCTGGAATGTTATTGGTATTGCGGTTGGTCTGCTCATTGCAGCAATTTTAGGTAAATTAGTCAGTGGACTTGGTGCTAATCGTAAAGACGACCGCTTACTTATCGGTATAGGTATGTTACCTAGGGGAGAAGTTGGTTTGGTTTTCGCATCCATTGGTAGAACCTTAGGGGTGATTAACGACAATATATTCTCTGCCGTGGTGTTAATGGTTGTGGTGACTACTTTTATTTCTCCACCTTTATTAAAATTACGTTATCGGGCAAGCAAAGTATGAATGATGTATTGTCGCAAGTGTCGTTTATGGTTAAACAGGCATTGAATGAAGATATTGGAACAGGTGATGTAACCGCTTCATTGCTTCCACATGATTTATTGGTGGACGCAGAAATTATTTCAAGAGAACCTATGTTAGTTTGTGGCCAACCATGGGTGAATGAAGTGTTCAAGCAAGTTGATGACTCTATTGACATCGACTGGAAAGTGTCTGAAGGAGAGTGGTTAAGCACAAAAGCGTCATTATGTAATCTACAGGGGCCCGCACGTAGTATCTTGACAGCAGAAAGAACAGCATTAAATTTTTTACAAACTCTTTCGGCTACGGCAACACAAACCCATAGATACGTTCAACAATTGAAAGGTACAAAGGCTCGTTTGCTTGACACACGGAAAACGATACCTGGATATCGATTGGCACAAAAATACGCTGTTCTTCTTGGAGGTGGGCATAATCATCGTTTAGGCCTATACGATGCTTTTTTGATTAAAGAAAACCACATTAAAGCCTGTGGTTCAGTGACAAATGCCATTCAAAAAGCGAGAGAGTCTAATAACCAATTATTCATTGAAGTGGAAGTAGAAACTCTTGATGAACTTCGCGAAGCATTGGAGGCAAGTCCTGATCGAGTTTTGCTCGATAACTTTACGCTGGATCGGTATATTCAAGCCGTGTCAATGAATAAAGTTAAGCAAACTAAGCTTGAAGCATCTGGGGGAATAACTATTGAGAACATCGCAGAGGTGGCAAAGACAGGTGTTGATTATATTTCAGTTGGCGACATTACCAAATCCATTAAAGCCATTGATTTAAGTCTATTAGTTCGGGAAGTATTATGATGCCAAGTATTGTGTTTACAGGAGGAGGAACTGCAGGGCATGTGACCCCTAATATTGCTTTAATGAAGCAATTCAAAGAAGAAGGATGGGAGATTGCTTACGTTGGAGCACCTAAAAGTGTAGAGAAAGACATGATATCCTCCTTGAAGATGCCCTTTTATGAAGTCAGTAGTGGTAAGTTACGTAGGTATTTTAGTTTAAAAAACCTGTTGGATCCCTTTAAAATCCTCTGGGGAGTTATTCAATCCTTTGTACTCTTTTATAAGCTAAAGCCAGATGTTGTGTTCTCCAAAGGTGGTTTTGTAGCTTTTCCTGTCGTGGTTGGTGCTTGGCTAAACCGCATTCCAATAGTTGCTCACGAGTCAGACATGAGCCCAGGTCTAGCTAATCGGTTATCCTACCCGTTTGTAAATAAAATTTGCCTGACTTTTGAGGGTGGAAAAAAGCATTTTAAGCGACCTGAAAAAATTGAAGTCACAGGCACTCCTATTAGGGAACAGCTGTTTTTAGGCGATCGAGTCAAGGGTCTACAGCTTTGTGGGTTTAATGAAAATAAGCCTTGTCTGCTTGTGATAGGTGGGAGTCAAGGTGCTGGTTCCATTAATACTGCTGTTCGCGGCGCATTGAAGCAAATCCTTAACGACTTTCAAGTTATTCATTTATGTGGGAAAGGCAAGTTGGATAATGGTTTTAATGGAACTGAAGGGTATTTTCAGCTTGAATATGCTAACGAAGAATTAGCTGATTTATTGGCTGCGTCAGCTGTCGTGTTATCAAGATCGGGTGCAAATTCGCTGTATGAAATATTGGCTTTAGGCAAACCCCATCTATTAGTACCATTGTCAGCAAAGGTGAGTAGAGGAGATCAAATCCAAAATGCCAACTACTTTAAACAGCTAGGAATCAGCTTGGTGATAGAGGATGAAGCACTGTCTCCTGAATCATTGCTTAATGCACTGAACGAATTAATTACGAATAGAGGTAAGATTGAAAAGAAGATTAAAGCATTACACATAGAATCAGCTACCTCTAAAATAGTGGCCTTAATTAAGGAGCAAGCCCATGTTCAATCCCCAAGGACTGTATGATTTTGTATCTCAACAGTGGGATGAGGAAATCCTTCCTAGTTTATGTGATTACATAAAGATACCCAACAAGTCACCGCATTTTGATGCAAATTGGCAAGAGCATGGCTTCATGGAGCAAGCTGTCAATCATATTGCGACTTGGTGTAGGCAACATGCTCCCAAAGACATGACTTTGGAGGTTGTTCGCTTAGACAATCGTACTCCCCTTATATTTATGGAGGTTCCTGGGCAAATTGATGAAACTGTATTGCTGTATGGGCATTTGGATAAACAACCAGAAATGAGTGGTTGGCATGATGATTTACATCCTTGGAAACCAGTTTTGAAGAATGGCCTCTTGTATGGACGTGGGGGTGCAGACGATGGATATTCTGCTTATGCCTCCCTTACTGCTATACGTGCTTTAGAGGAGCAAGGATTACCACATCCTCGTTGTGTGCTGATTATCGAGGCTTGTGAAGAAAGTGGAAGTTATGATTTGCCTTATTACATTGAAGCTTTAAAGGAACGGATTGGTAAACCTTCATTGGTCATTTGTTTGGACTCAGGTGCAGGGAATTATGAGCAACTTTGGATGACCACTTCATTACGAGGTAATTTGGTGGGTAAGCTCACTGTCGAATTAATTAACGAAGGAGTGCATTCTGGCAGTGCTAGTGGAATTGTGGCTGACAGTTTTAGGGTGGCAAGGAATTTAATCAATCGCGTAGAGGATGAGATAACTGGCGAGATAAAATTACCTGAGCTTCACTGTGAAATCCCTCAGGAGAGAATTCAACAAGCTGAACAGTGTGCTGAGATTTTAGGGGACACCGTATTTAGCGAGTTTCCTTGGTGGGAAGGTGTAAGTCCTGTGGTTATGGATAAAAAGCAATTAATTCTGAACCGAACATGGAGGCCAGCGCTGACAGTGACTGGAGCAGATGGGTTTCCTGCTGTTGCTGATGCAGGAAACGTAATGCGACCTATTTCTGCTTTTAAATTATCCATGCGTTTACCTCCTTTGGTCAATCCTGAATGTGCTGGAAAGGCAATGAAGGACGCATTAACCAAATCCCCTTTGTACAATGCAAAAGTTGATTTTAAGATGGAAAGCGGGGGCTCAAAAGGTTGGAATGCACCAAAGTTATCAACTTGGCTTGCTAAAGCGGCGGATGAAGCCTCAATGGCTTATTATGATAAACCTGCAGCTTATATCGGCGAAGGTGGAACCATCCCGTTTATGGGTATGCTTGGTGAGAAGTTTCCTCAAGCTCAATTTATGATTACGGGAGTTTTGGGACCACATTCAAACGCACATGGTCCAAATGAATTTTTACACCTTGATATGGTTAAAAAATTAACTGCTTGTGTATCCTACGTATTATTTCAATTTAGCCAAGAAAAATAATAAGAATTAACCTCGACATTCCAGCAAAAAGTTGAGATACTCCTTTGCGGCTCTGGAACGAGCCGCTTAGTCCAACAATTAGGAGAAAATTATGAAAGCAAGATTCATTGCACTGTTATTGTCTATTTTTATCACTTCATATCCTGCGCAGGCAGATAATAATCACCAAGCACTTAAACCCTCTGCCACTGAAGTTATCGCTAGGATAAATCTTAATAAAGCCGATGTTTCATCGTTAACTGGATCTTTTAAAGGAATCGGAAAAAAACGTGCGGAAGCAATCATCGAATACCGAGAAAGTCATCATGGGTTTAAATCTATAGAGGAGTTGGCATACGTGCGTGGAATAGGGCAGCGATTTGTTGATAAAAATAGAGAAAAGTTAAAAGAAATCTATGAGGTTAGTTAAGAAATCCTGTTGATTATATGAATTTTTCAAACGCCGCAGCTTGTCTGCGGTGGTTAGTTCAAAAAAAATCTTGTGTTACAACTGTCGATTTTTGGTCGAATATAGGATAAAGTAGCACAAAAAGAAAAACGGGGTAGTACTACTAATGTTCAGGAAATTAAGGGGTGTGTTTTCTAGCGATTTGTCAATCGATTTGGGAACAGCAAACACGTTAATTTATGTAAGAGACAAGGGAATCGTATTAAACGAACCTTCTGTTGTAGCTTTGCGTAATGAGTCTGGCCAAAAAAGAGTGGCTGCAGTAGGTCTTGAAGCCAAAAGAATGTTGGGTAGAACACCAGGAAATATTAATGCAATTAGACCAATGAAAGATGGTGTGATAGCAGATTTCTTTGTGACTGAAAAAATGCTCCAACACTTTATTCATAAAGTTCATGAAAACAAATTCCTAAGGCCAAGTCCTCGCGTTCTCGTTTGCGTTCCTTGTGGATCTACACAAGTGGAGCGTAGAGCAATCCGCGAATCTGCTATGGGTGCTGGTGCTAGAGAGGTCTTCCTAATCGAAGAACCTATGGCTGCTGCTTTGGGTTCAGGAATGCCAGTTGAAGAAGCGAGCGGTTCCATGGTTGTAGATATTGGTGGAGGAACCACTGAAGTAGCTATTATCTCTCTGAGTGGGATTGTATATCACCAATCTGTTCGTATTGGTGGGGATAAATTTGATGATGCGATTGTTTCTTACGTTCGCCGAAATTACGGTACTTTAATCGGGGAAACTACCGCTGAGCGCATTAAACATGAAATTGGTTCGGCGTTTCCAAGCAGAGATTTGTTTGAAATTGAAGTTCGCGGCAGAAACCTAGCTGAAGGTGTTCCACGTAGCTTTACATTAACCAGCGCAGAAATATTGGAAGCTTTACAAGAACCTCTATCTGGGATAGTTGGTGCTGTTAGAGCTGCACTAGAGCTAGCTCCACCTGAGTTAGCAGCAGATATTGCAGAAAGAGGCATGGTACTTACTGGGGGTGGTGCACTGTTGAAAAACATTGATACTTTGTTGATGGAAGAAACAGGGTTGCCAGTATTAATTGCCGAGGATCCATTAACCTGTGTTGCACGAGGTGGTGGTAAAGCATTAGAAACCATGGATTTGCGTGGCGGTGATTTCCTCTCAACAGAATAAAAACCAAAATAGGTTATTTAGCAAGGGCGGGCATAGTCCAATGGGATTTGCCATTGCCCTTGTGTTTTCTATTTTTCTAATGTTCGCCGATTACCACTACCGTTATTTAGATAGCGTGCGGAGCGGGTTTTCATTAATCGTTTCTCCTTTGCAATATGCTGTAGATTATCCAGTTCGAGTTGTTGGCTGGGTTCAATCTTTAGTCAGTGCTAAGAAAGCACTCATCGATGAAAACATACGACTTAAATACAAACAAACCATGTTGGAAGCAGAATTGCAAAAGTTATTAGCAATTCAAAAAGAAAACTCCCAACTGAAAGAGCTTTTATTAACTTCTTCAAAAGCTGAAATGCAAGTGATGGCCGCACAGATTCTTGCTGTCGATACCAGTGATGCAAGACAAATTGTGGTATTGAATAAGGGCAAGCGAGACGGTGTATATGTAGGACAACCAGTTCTTGATGCGAAAGGTGTAATGGGGCAGGTTATCGATGTTGGGCCGTTTACTAGTACTTTATTACTCATTTCAGATTCGAAAAGTGCGGTACCAGTACGTAATAACCGAACAGGTGAACGAGCTATTTTAGTCGGTACTAATAATATCGAGCAATTGTCTTTGATTAATCTGCCGAAGACGTCTTCAATTCATCCCGGGGATGTTTTAGTGACTTCTGGTTTAGGTAGAAGATATCCTGAGGGGTATCCTGTGGGCAAGGTGGAGCAAGTAAGTAGCTTACCTGGCGAAGATTTTGTAAAAGTTTTTGTCAATCCAGTTGCTTTACTTAACCGAAATCGATTGGTATTGCTGATTTGGCCTGATGATGAGCAAGAACAACTAACCTCGCAAATCAATGAGCGTTTGAATACACAGGAGAGCAGTGCATGATTGTGCCCCAGGTGCGCTTATGGATAGGTTTCCTTGCTGCTTTAGCCTTATCAATACTACCTATGCCAGAGTTAATCTCAGGATTCAGGCCCCCATGGGTTTTGCTCTTTGTAGTATACATAGAGTATTTTTTACCGGGGAATTTTAAACTTATTTCTTTAGTGCTTGTTGGCCTTTTTTTAGATGTACTCCTATCGTCAGTGATTGGTGAGCATTCATTTGCATTATTGCTGGTGACTTGGATTGCTTCATCAAAATCTAGACGGTTTCAATTTTTCTCCATGATTCAACAAATCTGTTTAATTGGCTTTTTTTGCTTACTTTATCAATTTTGTATCGTGTTTATCGATTCTTTACTTGGTTTAAATTACAGAGTATACATGCCCTTTACTAGTGCGCTGATGGGGATGTTTATTTGGCCTTGGATCAGAATACTTGGTGATTCATCCTTATTCATACGACTAATTTATAGATAAACATCAGGTGTAGATTAATTTAAATTCGCCTGGCGCTAGATTATCTAATGTCCAATTTCCAATTCGGTATCTGACTAAACGTAAGGTTGGGAAACCAATAGCCGCTGTCATTTTACGAATTTGGTGATTTTTCCCCTCCCTTAATGTAATTTCTAACCAGGTTGTTGGTATGTTTTTCCTTTCTCGAATTGGCGGGACTCTTGGCCATAGATTAGGTTCATCAATAATACGAATATCTGCAGGTAAGTACTGAATATCATTTAATTTTAATCCATTTCGAAGTACTTGAAGCTCTGTATCATTGGGAATGCCCTCCACTTGAACCCAATAGAGTTTTTTCTTGTTAAATTTGGGGTGGGTTAATCGATGTTGGAGTTGTCCATCATTGCTCAAGAGCAATAGCCCTTCACTATTTTTATCCAAGCGCCCCGCAGCATAAAATCCTGGCATGTTGATGAAGGCAGAAAGTGTTTCTTCAGGCTTTTCTCCAGTAAATTGTGTTAATACCCCAAAGGGTTTATTGAACAATATTATCTCACTCATGGTACATAGGTCTTTGGATTGATTTAAACAGTGTAATTACTATACAATTACACATTTTACTCTTTATGGTGATGCATGTACATGAAATGGACATTGTTATTGATGGTCATCTTGACTCAAGTGGGGTGTGCTGTGAATCATAAGGTAATGGTCGGTGATGAGGCAGTGATTGTTCAAGAGTACAAAGGCGAGGGCAAAACGTATGTTCACGTTCATCACAATGAGCAAACGGCCTTAAAAGCAGCGAAAACAGTGATTCGTAAAGACGGTGGTCGTTTGATCACCTTGGTTCACTCTGGAGGAAGAAATATCGTTTTCCACTTAAATGATCAACGTTATGAATTTGATCCTAATCGGATATATACGGACATAGGTATTAAAAAAACCCTAACGCAATACAGCCATTATACACCTGAAGCCCATCGAGAAGTTAAAAAATTAGCAAGTCAAATAAAAGCCTTATTACCAGAAGGTAAAGTAGTAGCAGTACACAATAATTCATCCTACTCTTTAAAGGATTACTTACCAGGACATGAGTTAGCTAGGGATGCTAAGAAGTTGCACATGAGTCCTGATAACTATTTTAGAAATTTTTATTTAGTGACCAAGCTTACTGATTACCTTCGATTAAAACTTGCTGGATTTAATGGGGTATTACAAAAAACATCCGCGACAGATGATGGGTCATTGTCCATTTATCTTGCTAAACAAGAGTATATTAACGTAGAAGCTGGATATGATCAGCTTGCTGAACAAATTAAGATGCTTCTTCATGCCTAGGGCCTATTAACAAGTCTACTGCCTTAGACTAATCAGTTTGATTTTCTGAGATCCGCTGCTCACATTCTTCAATGTATGTTGCGCTACGATTCTCGAAAATCAAACTTTCTAGGCTCAAGCCAGCAAATGGTTAACACACCTTATGCAGGTCTATGCAAAAAAGCATTTTAACGATGAAATTATTCTTTGCGATATTTGGGAATCAGCGATATCGCATGCTATCATTTATGTTTATGTGTTTATCAATTTACGGAGTCGTCAATGTCATACGATAAAATTAAAGTTCCAGCTCATGGCGAAGCAATTACGGTTAATAAAGACAATTCTTTGAATGTGCCTAATACCCCTATAATCCCATTTATCGAAGGTGATGGTATAGGTGTTGACGTAACTCCGCCTATGATTCGAGTTGTGGATGCTGCTGTTGAGAAAGCCTATGACGGCAAACGTAAAATTGCTTGGATGGAAGTTTATGCTGGAGAAAAGGCGACTAAGGTGTATGGAAGTGACCAATGGCTCCCTAGGGAAACGTTAGAGGCGATGAAAAAATACGTTGTTTCTATTAAAGGTCCCTTGACCACTCCAGTGGGTGGTGGTATTCGTTCTTTGAACGTTGCAATTCGTCAAGATATGGACCTCTTCATTTGCATGCGACCAATTCGATATTTTAATGGTGTACCAAGTCCAGTCAAAGAGCCATGGAAAACCGACATGGTGATTTTCCGAGAAAACTCTGAAGACATTTATGCTGGAATTGAGTGGCAAGCTGATACCCCTGAAGCGAAGAAGGTTATTCAATTTTTAACTCAAGAAATGGGTGTTAAAAAAATTCGTTTTCCAGAGCATTGCGGCATTGGGGTGAAACCAGTTTCTAAAGAAGGTACAACTCGATTAGTAAAAGCAGCGATTCAATACGCGATTGATAATGATCGTCAAACTGTTACGTTTGTGCATAAAGGCAACATCATGAAGTTTACTGAGGGTGCATTTAAAGAGTGGGGATATCAAGTTGCACGTGATGTTTTTGGCGCTAAAGAATATCAAGGCGGTCCATGGATGGAGTTTAAAAATCCAAAAACTGGTAAGCAGATTATTGTAAATGACGTGATTGCTGACGCTTTCTTACAACAAATTCTATTAAGACCAGAAGATTATAGTGTGATAGCCACTTTAAATCTAAATGGCGATTATATTTCTGATGCGTTGGCAGCACAGGTTGGAGGAATTGGAATTGCACCTGGTGCTAATAGGAGTGATGAGATGGCAGTTTTTGAAGCAACTCATGGAACAGCGCCTAAGTATGCTGGCCAGGACAAAGTAAACCCCGGTTCTATCATTCTATCTGCTGAAATGATGTTAAGACATATGGGATGGTCTGAGGCAGCAGATTTGATCATTAGAGGAATGGAAGGAGCCATCGAAGCCAAGACAGTAACTTATGATTTTCAACGTGGAATTCCTGGTTCAACTTTGCTGAGTAGCTCAGAATTTGGTGGAGCTGTTATTCGTCATATGTAATTGGGGGTTAGCGTTTCGTTTTTTTGGAGGGAGCTTTGCTCATCACTTTGTTTCCCTTGCCATTGAGGTTTAATGGCAGGGTTCAATCGAGCCGTGCGCGTAAGCAAGTGGAATTTCTTACGCAAATAAATCCGCTCCCTCACGGTCGCGGCTTGGATTAGACCGTGAATCTCTTGAGAAGTGAAGAAAAAAATGGCCCCAACAAAGCCCGTTTTTTAGATAACAAAAAATTAACATTCAATTGCACTCTAACTAATCATTATGACATTGAAAATTTCAAAGACTAATTTTTTCAATAAAAATAACGAAATTTACTGGCCAAATGTGTGTAGGGAGTCTATAAAAATAGTAAGAGGTTGTAAGTTATGAGTGGGCGAAATTTAGAGGAGAATATCCCAGTTGGTATTGCCGATACTGAACTGAGTACGGATGTCAGGACGGCGGTAAAAGTACCAAGGAGATACAAAGTAGTTTTGCTTAACGATGACTATACACCGATGGATTTTGTTGTGGAAGTACTGAAGCAGTTTTTTCATTTAAATGAAGAGATGGCAATTCAGGTAATGTTGCAGGTTCATTTTCAGGGAAAAGGGGTATGTGGGATATTTACTAGAGACATAGCAGAAACAAAAGTAGCTCAAGTAAATGCCTATGCCAGAATGAACGAACATCCACTGCTTTCGAGCATGGAGCCCGAATAAAAAATGTGTTGGGTTGGTAAGGAGCAACGACAATGTTAAATAAAGAACTAGAATTCACCTTGAATCTAGCTTTCAAGGAGGCAAAAGAGAAGCGTCATGAATTCATGACCGTCGAACATTTGCTGTTGTCTTTGCTTGATAACCCTGCTGCAGGTAATGTTTTACAAGCATGTGATGCAAATATAGAGGCCTTACGCAGAGACCTCGTTGAATTTATAGACGAAACCACACCAAGAATCCCTGAGGATGAATTGGATAGGGAGACTCAACCCACATTAGGATTCCAACGAGTTTTACAACGAGCTGTGTTTCATGTGCAATCCGCTGGAAAGACCGAAGTAACTGGAGCAAATGTTCTAGCAGCAATCTTCAGTGAACAAGAAAGCCAAGCAGTCTACTTTCTACGAAGAGAGAATATTACCCGATTAGATGTCATCAATTATATTTCTCATGGTGTTTCAAAATATCAAAATAATGATATGCACGAAAACATGAACTCCTCAATGGATGAGGACATGATGATGAATGAGGGTAATGAATCACCACTAGAAAGCTACTGTACTAATTTGAATAGACGAGCTAAACAAGGAAAAATTGATCCATTAATTGGACGTCATGAGGAAACTCAACGTACGATCCAAGTTCTTTGTCGTCGCAGAAAAAACAATCCTTTATTGGTTGGTGAAGCTGGTGTTGGTAAAACAGCCATTGCAGAGGGATTAGCAAGGCAAATAGTGGATGGCGATATACCAGACTCAATTAAAGGTTGTGTTGTTTATTCTCTGGATTTAGGGGCATTACTTGCTGGAACTAAATACAGAGGAGATTTTGAAAAACGTCTAAAGGCTGTTTTGAAACAGCTCGGTCAGCAACCCGGCGCTGTTTTATTTATCGATGAGATTCATACGATTATTGGTGCAGGTGCAGCCTCAGGAGGAGTGATGGATGCCTCCAATTTAATTAAACCACTCTTAGCGAATGGTGAATTAAAATGCATAGGCTCTACCACCTATCAAGAATACAGAGGCATCTTCGAAAAAGACAGAGCGCTAGCAAGGCGTTTTCAAAAAATTGATATCTCCGAGCCAACTGTTGATGAAACGTTTGAAATTCTTAAAGGACTGAAAGGGCGTCTGGAAGAGCATCATGGGGTTAAGTTCTCTATTCCTTCATTAAAAGCCGCTGCGGAATTATCAGCAAAATACATTAATGATCGTTTTCTACCCGACAAAGCGATAGATGTAGTTGATGAAGCTGGAGCTTATCAGAATTTATTAACTGCGAATAAGCGTAAGAAAATTATTAGCGTCACTGAAATAGAAAGTGTCGTGGCTAAAATCGCTCGAATTCCAATCAAGAAGGTCTCTGCTAGAGATAAAGATACTCTGAGGAATTTAGAGCGTGACTTGAAATTGCTTGTGTATGGACAAGATCAGGCTATTACTGCTCTAGCATCAGCGATTAAATTAGGGCGGTCAGGTTTAAGAGAGCCACAAAAACCAGTTGGTTGCTTCTTGTTTGCAGGTCCAACTGGAGTTGGTAAAACGGAGGTCACAAGGCAGTTAGCTAATGTGCTAGGTATAGAATTGCTACGCTTTGATATGTCTGAGTATATGGAAAAACACACTGTATCTCGTTTGATCGGCGCACCTCCAGGCTATGTAGGATATGACCAAGGTGGCTTATTAACCGAAGCGGTTACAAAAAATCCTCACGCTGTCCTATTGCTTGATGAGATTGAAAAAGCCCATCCTGATGTGTTTAATTTGTTATTGCAAATAATGGATCATGGGACTTTGACTGATACCAATGGTCGTCAAGCGGATTTTAGACACATCATTTTAGTAATGACAAGTAATGCTGGGGCAACCGAAATAGTTCGTAATTCGATAGGGTTTTCTACACAAGACAACACCAACGATGGTTTAGAGGTTATTAAAAAACAATTTAGTCCTGAATTTAGAAACCGATTGGATGCCATCATTAACTTTGCTCCATTAGACAATCAAACCATTGGTTTAGTTGTTGATAAATTCATTATGGAATTGGATGAGCAGTTGAGTCATAAGGGAGTGACATTTACAGTGGATAAATCTGCTAGGGAATGGTTGATGGAGCATGGGTATGATAAATCCATGGGAGCTCGCCCAATGGCTAGATTGATTCAAGAAAATGTGAAAAAGCCACTTGCTGATGAACTGTTGTTTGGCAAGCTTATGCATGGCGGTCATGTCATATTGAAAGTTAAGGACGGTAAACTACACTTTGAAAGCCACGATCATCGTGAAGGCGTTTTTTAAGTGAGTGACCTATGTTTTGTATCAAACAAGGCATAGGTCTATCATCAATTCAAGCTCATCTTGTTTTATAGTTGATACCTAATTACTGAACAGCTATAGATGCAGCATTTTATAGTTAGATTTAGCTTACATTATTCAGTTTTATCGCTATAATATTTGCTTTATTCCCCAATGAAATTTATATGCTTTCCGTAATCATCATTACTAAAAATGAAGAGTCAAACATTAGACGATGTTTAGAGTCTGTTCGCTTTGCTGATGAAGTCATTGTATTGGATTCAGGCAGTACTGATAACACGATAGCTATTGCTAAAGAGTTTACTGATAAGGTTTATTCCACGGATTGGCAAGGGTATGGAGTTCAGAAGCAACGAGCTCTTTTAAAGGCAACAAGTGATTGGGTGCTAAATTTGGATGCAGATGAATCAGTTAGCCCTGAATTGCAAAATGAAATTATTGAAGTGATAAACTCGGATGCAGCTGATGCCTATCGTATACCCATACAAATGGTATTTTACAAAAAACCATTAAGATACTCAGGCAGTCCTAAGCGTCACATTCGATTATTCAAAAGGAAGAATACAGCGTACAGCGCGGATATTGTGCATGAAAAAATAGTGGTTCCTAGTACAGCTAAAGTAGGTAGGTTAAAAAACCCCATTATGCACCACTCCTTTAAGGACGTGCATCATGTTCTTTATAAATTAAATAAATATTCTTCTTATAGTGCCAAAATTCGAATTGAGTCTAAAAAAAGTATAGGTATGGCTAAGATATTACTATCCACAACGTGGATGTTTTTTAGATCGTATGTTTTGCAGAGAGGTTTTTTAGACGGCCAACCCGGATTTTTATTTGCAGTATTTAATGCTCAGGGAACTTTTTACCGGGGTATTAAGCAAATATATAAAGACAAAGAGCTAGGTCATTTACCTAAGGTATCAACTCCAGAGGACGAATTGTGCAATTAAGCTTATCCAGTGCGAAAGGTTTGTTATTAGCCCCAGTTTTTTTTGTTTTGTTTACCTTTTTCATACCGATTAGCCCTACCATTAAATCAATTTGTTTTGTGTGCAGCTTGATAGCAATCTTGATTGTGCCTGAATATAGAAATCTTATCAAAGAAGCGTTTGGCACGCTATGGGGAAGGGCTGCCGCAATTCTCTTCGTATATATTGTTATTGCTACTCTATGGAGTCCTGCCCCGTATTTGGATCAGCTAGGAGTCGTTGGTAAGTATTGTAAACTTATTTATCTACCTCTGCTGGCTGTAGGTTTTATGAGTCCTAAAGTAAGAAATTGGAGCATTAATGCCTACTTAGCAGCAATTTTCCTAACGTGTATTATTTCAATGTTGAAGGCACTGAACCTAATAGAGTCACAAGATCCCGGGATGGTGTTTTATAATCATATCATCACTGGATTCATGGTGGCTTTGGCTGCTTATTTAGCAGGCTTACAGATGTTTAAAAATAGTGGATGGCTCCGGAGCATCTATTTATTTTTATTGGTATTTACAAGTTATCAAGTTCTATTTATTAATACAGGAAGAACAGGGTATTTAGTGTATATCGTATTGATGGTTTTATTACTGGTACAGACCCTGTCCATTAAGAAAGCTGTGTTAGGTTTATTAGTATTTACTGGGACTATGAGTTTGGTTTACCAATTTAGTCCGGTAATGCAGATTAGAACATTTGAATTATTAAAAGATATTCAACAATTACAGCATAATAATAAAAATACCTCATTAGGGTACCGAATTCAGTTTCATCATTATGCGAAACAATTAATGATGAAGAATCCCTGGATTGGCATTGGTACAGGTGGATTTAAATACAGCTTTGCAAAAGATGATCCTGTTCCAAGCTGGGGTAAAGAGCTCACGGATCCTCACAGTCAGTACTGGATGATTTTGGCAGAGCAGGGAATAATTGGTTTGTTTTTATTCATCATGTTTCTAGCAAGTTTATTTGTTACTGCGTTCCGTGTTTCAGAAAGTAGACCCATTTTACTTGGTGTATTAATCGCTTTTTGTATTGGCTCAATCTCAGATACCATACTGTGTTATTCAACCGCCGGCTATTTATTAATTGTATTAAGTGCCCTTTGTTTTGGTGAGTTAATTGCTAACAAAAGGACATCAGAGGAGACTAAAATCCAGAATGCCAACTCGACCCACCTTAATCATTCAGGAGGGGAAGCCGCTTTTTAGGATAGGGCTTACGAAAAAAGCCCTTGAGTTCAAAATCCTATGGAGTATAACCCCTAATAAATGGCTATTTTTTCTATGGGTTTCTGCAATGAACATTCTTCAGAATAAGAACCATCATTACAAAGTACGAGTCCCTCAGCATTTACATTTGACATAACACCACCATGCCATAAGCAACAGCCTTTTAAAAACTGTAGATCCATTACCGCATGGCGAGTGCAATAACAGGTAGAGTAGAAGCCATTTTGGCATACAAGCCGCCCTGCAGATGAATCACAATAGTTAATTCCTCCCATGCTTCCACAACAGCCCTCTGCAAAGACTGATGGTACGCTCAGAAATAGTAGGCCAGCTAAGGATATTGATTTTATTGTTTTTATTATCATTTTAGTTTACCTGAGGGGTCTTTACTTTAAGAATAGCACAGGACTTATGAAAAACCCCAGTTTCTTTGTTAAAAACTGACTTTCAATTCGAGCATCTAGTTTATCTAAATTCCCTTATTGGAATCGATGTTTGCCTCGATCTTTAGCTTTTCATAAATTCTGTAGCTTACTATTGGGTCAAATAAAATGAAACACCAATTGTGGATAGGTTTCGAGTAAATAACAGGTTGCTAACCCAGACAACAAACCAAACAAATGCCCTTGCCAGGAAACGCCTTTTTCCCCAGGGAAAATACCTAAAAATAGACCTGCAAAATAATATAGGCTTAAAACACCTAGAATAATGGTTGTTACTGTCCCGTGCTGATAAATATTGTACACCAAAAAGCCCCAATAACCGGTGATAATTGCGCTTGCTCCAACATGCAGGCCAGGTTTAGCAAATAACCAAATGCTTAAACCACTGAGCAAAGTGATCATGAAGGTCACTGTCAAGTAATAATTGAGACCATTAATCAGAATAAAATTACTTAAAACAACCAATGGTATTGAATTGAAAAAAATGTGATTAAAATTGACATGAAGTACAGGGGCAAAGACAATACCACGGAGACCAATTATTCGGCGTGGTATTATTCCCAGCAATAAGAGATTCCTAAATACTCGAGTGACTATAAACATAGTCCATGGAATAAGAAGTATGATGCCCAGAACATACAAATTATTCTTGGTCTGACTAACGATTTGAGTTAAGCTCGTTAATAATTCACTAATCATGATTATTTGTTATTGTTCTCCGCGGTAGTCGGCTTAGTATTGGGTTGTAAAGGCGGCTTTGGAGTAATTGCTATATTCCGATATTGTACAAATAATAATGGCTCTACTAAGGTTTGATTTACTATCATTGTCCAATGTAAGTGGGGACCAGTTGCTCTTCCAGTCATTCCAATAAGCCCAATAAGTTGTCCTTGTGTTACTTTATCACCAATTTTAACGTCTATTTTGCTTAGGTGAGCATAAAGCGAGAAAACACCCATCCCATGATCAAGAATCACAGTGTTACCTGTAAAGAAATAATCTCCAGTTTCTACAACAGTACCATTGTTAACGGCATACACAGGTTGGCCTTCTTGAGCGGCTATATCTAGTCCGGAGTGTGGATCTCTAGGTTGTTTATTATAAAATCGATTAAGCCCAAATAAGCTCGATACAGGTCCAGTAATTGGGGCTGTAAATGATTGTTGGAATGGATTTTCATTTGAAAAATGCGCGAAAATGTCCGTTAATTTTTTTGTTTCTTTCGCAATTCGTTTTAAGTCCTGAGGTTGCGGATCGACTTTGCTTAAGTCTTTAATAGTTAGGTATTGGGTATTATATAATTTGTTGCTCACGTGGAAAGGGATAGTTGTTTTGATTGGTTTCGTAATTTGTATGTATTGTATAGAGTCCGTTTTTTTTAAAGGGATAGCAACGATAAGTAGCCATTGATTTTTTTTATCACTTGGAAGAACAACGATTCGACTTCCCTCATAATAAGCAGTGGGTTCCTGCTTAATATCAATAGGTATAATCGTTAGACCTCCATTCACTGAATGGTTTTCTGGTAAGGCTATAGCAAAGCAAGGGGTTAAGACAAACAGCAAATTAATAATGAAAGTGAATAGACATTTATACATGGCACTGTTTAGTCCTTTATCAGAGTTACTTCACATGTTAACCGCCCTTTAGATAAAATGATATCCAGGGCATCCCCAACTTGAACTTGTTTGCTAGTAAACAGAATTTCCTCTTCTTTTTTTACTATAGCATACCCTCTATCAAGTGTGGCCAAAGGGCTGACCACATGTAATGTCGATAGGCAAGTTATTAATCGTTGCTTAGAATCATTGAGTTTACGTTTAATCTCTTGCAAAAGTTGCACTAAAAGTTGTTTCAACCTCATCTGCGCTTGAGCCACCTGTTTTATAGGATTATAGCTATGCAGTGTTGTTGAGTAGAGATGCAATACGTGTTGCTGTTGTTTTAATGCATTTTGGATGGTAAATATGAGTTGTTTTTCCAAATAATCAAGGGTTTGCCAGTGATTACCAATGGCTTGCTTAGGAGAAGCAATTTTATCGACCAAGTGATTGATCTTAATTTGTAAAGCCTGATGAACTCTGAGAATCGCTTTGTACAGTCTGGATTCGAGAGCTTCTATCAGGGCAAAAAGATCAATACTATTAGGTGTTACGGCTGCAGCTGCAGCGGTTGGAGTTTCTGCCCGATAATCGGCTACAAAATCAGCGATTGTAAAATCGGTTTCATGACCTACACCAGAAACAACAGGGATTTTGCTTGAAACTATGGCTCTCGCTAATTGTTCGTCATTAAAAGCCCATAAATCTTCAATGCTCCCTCCGCCACGAGCTAGAATAAGAACTTGGCAGCGATTTTGTTGATTTGCAAGATTTAAAGCACTCACCAATTGTTGTGAGGCTGTTTGCCCCTGAACTTCACTTGGGTAAATAATGATCTTGGCCACTGCAAATCGACGACCTAAGGTCGCTAAAATATCTCTGATAGCTGCTCCGTTAGGTGAGGTAATAATTCCAATGCTCTCAGGAAACTTGGGTAAAGCTCGTTTTCGTTCAGGATTAAATAGTCCTTCTGTGGCAAGTTTATTTTTTAATTCTTCAAATTGTTGATACAAAGCCCCAAGTCCGGCCTCAGTGATTGCTTCCACAATTAATTGGTATTCACCACGAGCTTCATACACGCTTAATTTTCCGCTTGCTACTACATGTTGGCCATCAGAAAACGTATTGCGAGTGTTATTGGTTTGTCTGTTTTTAAAAAAGGCACAGCGAATCTGAGCAGCACTGTCTTTTAAAGTGAAATAATAGTGACCGGATGATGGCTTACTTAAATTAGAAATTTCACCCTCAACATGCACCACCCCAAAATCATGCTCAAGAAAACCTTTAACTTGTCTGTTTAATTGGCTTACAGTAACTATCGATAATTTTGAATCCATATTGGAAAAAACCCACTCATATATAGTGACTTATTTAAAAAAACTCAGGTTATAGCAAATCAAACTTTGATTTGAAATCCTAAGTTATTATATGATGGTTTATTAAATTAAAGAAATTGAGGATGTCCAATGAAAAAGACGCTATTTATAGCGACAATCTTTGTATCCTCCATTGCTACCGCCGATACTTTGTATGATGCTGTCCAACATGGCATGATTGCTAATCCCGATGTATTGTTAAATACCGCGAAAGGATTGTCAGCAAAACAAGCCATCGATAAAGCAAAAGGCGCTTATTATCCTTCAATTGATGTGACCGGTAGCTTTGGTAGGGAGAGGAGTCAAAACCCTACTAGCCAAGCTATTGATTCATCAGGAATTGCAATTTTAAATAGAACGGAGTCAATGGTAGAGCTTAGGCAAAAGCTATTTTCTGGTGGGGGAGTAGTCAACGAAGTAAAACGTAATCAGTATTTATCCCAAGCACAAGAGTGGAGAACTCAAGGGGTTGCTGAAGATCTTGCTCTAGAAATCACAAAGGATTATTTAGCGGTCCTGTTGCATGAACGATTGTACAAATACTCTATTTCAAATTTGGCTGCACACCATGCCGTTTTTAAAATGATTAAAGAACGCGCAGATGCTGGAATATCTAGGTTGGCAGAAGTTGATCAAGCACAAGCTAGGTTAGCTTTAGCTGAGGCGAATAAAATTAGTGCGTTGGCTAATTTACAGGAAGCACGCATCAATTATGCAAAGGCTGTTGGGAAATGGCCAGAGAATCTTAAACAACCCAAGATACCTTCTCGTGCAAGCTTGCCAAGTAATTTAGCAAAAGCGATTGAAAAAGGTTTGGACAATCATCCAACGGTTAAATCAACCTATGCAGATGTGAAACAAGCAAAGGCACAATTTGAAGTCGCTCGAGCAGGGTATTATCCTCAAGTCGAGTTTGTGGTGCATGCTTCAAACAATAAAAATCTAAGTGGATTGTATGGCCCAAATAATTCGGATCTAGCAGCTATTCGAATGACTTATAATGCCTTCAAGGGCGGAGCTGATTCCGCTGCTGTTAGAGAGACAGCTTATCAAGTGCAAGAGGCCTATGAAACGAAAAACCGATCTCTATTGGAACTAAAGGAAGCTATTCGCTTGGCTTGGAATGCTTATGTATCTGCTGGGTTAAGGTTATCCCCTCTTAAAATGCATGTGTTTTCCTCAAGGAAAACAAGAGCGGCCTATCAAGATGAGTTTAAAATTGGAAAAAGAACGTTGCTGGATCTCTTAGATTCACAAAATGAATATTATCAGTCCCAAATTGAATTAGCTCGTGGAGAGAATGATGAAATACTTTCTCGATACAGGATACTCAATGGCATGGGCTGTTTATTAAAATATTTGAGTTTGAAATTACCTGAAAATGTCGTTAACAACGATGTCTATTCTTCGGCTCAAACTAATATTTTACTGGATAATAGAATGGATGGAGTCCCTTATCCTAATAACACAGATAATTCCATGGCTTTAACTCATCCATTGAAGAACATGGACAGGACGCCACTCACTCAATCCATGCTGGATAAGAATACAACTTATCCAAAACAAGTAACGCCCAAGTCCTGGTATGTTTCAGTCAGTTCTTTTAAAGATAAGAAACAAGCAATGGTCTTGGTTAATCACCTTGTTGAGCTAGGATTTAGTGCATTTATTAGTCCATATCAGAATTTGTATGCTGTTTTCGTTGGCCCTTACGAATACCGTGGTCATGCTGGTAATGGCATGGAGAGAATAAAGGAATTAGCCCATGTGCAGGGAGTACTGGTTGCCTTTAAAGAGCCACCTAAAAAAATATAATTCTAGATTAGGTTTATTCTTAAGATTAAGCCTTATCTTATTTGTGTTTAATGGATTTCCAATACTAGCTTACTCACAAATTACAGTTGAAAAGATCAAAACATTAGCTCTCCAATACCAAGGAGACGCTCAAAAGCGATTTAATGCATGGGCTAAATTAATGGCTTCTTTGAAAAATAAGCCAGAACTAGAACAGCTTGAGAAGGTGAATTCTTTTTTTAATCAATTTGAATACCAGCCTGATACTGGGCTAGGGGATAATGATGATTATTGGAAATCCCCTATAGAGTTCATCGTTGATGGGGGAGGGGACTGTGAAGATTATGCAATCATCAAATATTTCAGTCTAATCACACTCGGTGTGCCTACTGAGAAATTAAGGATTACCTACGTAACCTCTTTAACTCTAAACCAAGCACATATGGTTTTATCGTACTACCCTTCACCTGAGGCGGAACCACTTATTTTGGATAGCTTGGAAAGTAAAATCAAAAAAGCGTCTAAGCGTCCTGATCTAAAACCGATCTATAGTTTCAACGGTGATGGTTTATGGTTAACAAAAAAAATAGGTCAAGGAACTTCTGTTGGTGATCCAAGAAGTTTGAACAAATGGAATGATCTGATAAAACGGATGGAATAAGAAAGGTGATACTACCATGACATTAACGAAAAAATTAGCGGTGGGTGTGTTAATCATGTTGTTCTTAGTATTCATAGGAACTTACCTGATTACTATGAATAATGCACGAAATTTCTTCATTCAACAGGTGGAAAGTAATGCTCAGGACACGGCTACCTCATTAGGTCTTTCTTTGTCTCAACCTTTGATTAGTCATGATTTGCCGACCATTAACTCCATGGTGAATGCGGTGTTTGATAGGGGATATTTTTCGTCAATTAAGCTCAAAAACATGAAAGGAAAAATACTTGTATCTAAAACTCAACCCAGTCAACACTGGGATATTCCTAATTGGTTTGTAAATCTTGTTTCTTGGCCTACTTCAGAAAAAACATCATTAGTGATGGATGGTTGGATGCAAGCCGGTGTTGTAGTCGTTGCGGGTGATCCAAGCTATGTCTATGTTTCCTTGTGGAGAAATGCAGTTGAAATGGTCAATGCTTATTTATTGTTTGCCATTATTTCTCTAGCCTTAGTCGTTGCATTTATTCAATTTATATTAAAACCTTTAAAGCGAGTCACCAATCAGGCCCTCGCTATCTCAGAGCATGAGTTTCCTATAGAAACGCACATCCCTAAAACCCCAGAGCTCAAGCAAGTGACCTTGGCTATGAATCAGATGGTGAGTAAGATCAAATCTTTTTTTGAAGACCAAGCTCAACAAACTGAAGCATTACGGGTTCAGGTGTACCAGGACACACTAACAGGGATGAATAATAGACGATACTTTTTACAGCAATTGACATTGCTTTTAGAACATGAAGATGAATTTGTTCCTGGTTATGTGCTAATGCTTGTTGTAGATGGTTTGGATGAATTAAACCATAAAGAAGGTTATCAGCAGGGTGACAATTTAGTGTTAACGGTATCTAAGCTCTTTCAGGAGTTTTGGAAGCAATTGAGTGTAAGCACTTTAGCACGAATTAATGGTTCCACTTTCGCGCTGATCAGTCATGAAACAGATCCAAACAAATTTGAAAAAGAATGCATTGAATTTGAGAAATCAATTAAGCAAGCTGTAAGTGGAGTTGATTTGTGTGCAATTTATATGGGTGCTTCAAGTTATTTTTTGCACCAATCAGTTTCAAACTTATTAACCGTTGTTGATCAATCGGTTAAAAAAGCACGAGAAAATGGTGTATTTTATTGTCATAAAGAACATGAGACCTACAAATATTCCCATACGATTAATCAGGATGACATTCGACACGCTTTAGACCGTAAAAAAATTAGTTTGTATTCCCAGGAAGTTACTGATGGTAAGCAATGTCTTCACCATGAAGTATTTGTTCGTATTCATGATGATGAGTTAGGTGAGTTTGGAGCTGGTTATTTTATGCCAATTGCTGAAAAATTAGGCATGGCCTCGTTGATAGACTTGTATGTACTTAAAGCAATATCTACATTGGATAAAAACTTAAACACTAAGTATGCACTTAATATTTCCGAAAACACTTTAGCAGATAAACTCAATAGCACGGCTTACTTGCAACAATTAACTAAAATACCAGAAGGAATTTTAAAAAATTTAGCTTTAGAACTCAATGAGCTGTACGTCATTTCTCATTTCTCAAATGTGAAGCAATTTATAAAACAAGCCAAAAAATTAGGTGTAGCGATTGGAATCGACAGAGTCGGTGTGCAATTTTCTCCACTGCAATATTTAAGTAACTTGAATATCGATTATTTAAAATTGCACGGTAGTCTAGTTTCAGATATTGAGGACAATGAGAGCAAGCAATTTTTTATCTATTATTTTAATGAAATGGCTCAAACAATGGATGTCCAAGTCGTTGCAACTCAAGTTGAGAATAAGGAACAATGGAGTGCATTGCAAAAGGCCCATATAAAATGGGGTCAAGGTCGCTTTCTTGCAAAGGTGGAGTTAATTAAACAGGCGGCCGACTAAGGTCGATTTGATTATATTTTCTTTGTAATCAACCTCAACAATAAGTTATTATAGGGCTTCGATTAATACTAACAATAATCCTATTATGAACTATTTTAACGTAAACCAAGTGCGTTTTTTTAAGGCATTTTTACTGATTTTAGTTGCTAGTGTTATTACCTCTTGTGTAGACCTGTCTGGCTCAAGAAGTAGTTATCGAAAAAATCACTCAACCCAAACACCACCTCAAAAGGTGGCCACGGCAAGTCAACAAAAAAAAGCAATTGCAACTAAACAAGGGCGAGTGTACACAATGCTTGGTGGATTGGGATTATTTAGCAAAGGGATGTATCGTTTAAGTGATTCAGTCAATGATACTTTCCATGTTCCTGCTAACAGTTCAATGTGGTATAACGCAGGGCATTTAAGCCAACAAATTATAAATAGATATTATAAAGAGAAAGTTCACACGCCAATTATCTTAGTAGGTCATTCTCTAGGGGCGAATGAACAGATTAAGGTTGCAAGGAATTTAAATGCTGCTGGCGTACCAGTTGATTTATTGGTAACTGTTGATGCCGTGTCACAAACCATTGTACCACCTAATGTGAAGGAAGCTCTAAACATGTATAAACCTGGTTTTGTACCTATGTTTAGTGGACTTAAATTAAGAGCGGTCAATCCCCAAGCCACTAAAATTTATAATGTGAATGTTGGGGAATTTAAAAGTGTTAAAGTAAATCATTTTACAATTGATAAAGACGATACTGTTCAAGCTATGATAATGGATAAGATTGATAAGGTGTTAGTTGATGGAAATAAGAAACGAGCTTAATGATCGTTCATCTGCTAGAGTATGTGTAATTGGTGCTGGTCCAAGCGGACTAGCCGCAATCAAAAATCTGCAAGAGCAAGGTGTTAGTACTATCACCGCATTTGAAAAAAATGATCAAATTGGTGGAAATTGGGTATACAGTGAACACAATGATCATTCAAGTGTTTATGAAACAACCCATATCATAAGCTCTAAACGTTGGTCACAGTTTGAGGATTTTCCAATGCCAGCAGAGTATTCGGATTATCCCTCACACGTTCAACTCCTGGATTATTTTAAAAGTTATTCCCAACACTTTAATCTGGACAGACACATCCAGTTTAACACCACCGTTTTAAATGTCCGTCGTATTGATGAAAAAACTTGGAAGGTTGTCTACCAAAACTCTCTAGGAGTTCATGAAGAACTTTATGACTACGTATTAGTCGCAAATGGACATCATTGGGATCCATTAATGCCAGTCTATCCTGGGGTGTTTTCTGGTGAAATATTGCATTCACATCAATACAAAAAAGCGGCCTCATTCAAAGATAAACGAGTCCTTGTGGTTGGAGGAGGCAACTCTGCTTGTGATGTAGCTGTTGAAATTTCAAGAGTAGCGCCGGGAACATGCATCAGTATGCGTAGGGGCTACCATATTTTTCCTAAATTTATTTTTGGTAAGCCAACTGATGTAGCAGTAGCAAAAATACAATGGATGCCTTCTTGGTTGAGGCAAAAGTTTATTAGCTTGGTAATCAGAGGGTTACAAGGGCGATATCCAAAATATCACTTGATGAAACCGGATTGTAATCCTTTAGAAATTCACCCGACAATCAATACTGAGCTGTTGTATTTTATCCGTCATGGAAAAATTCATCCTCGTCCAGGAATTACCCGATTTGATGGCAATACTGTGTTTTTCACAGATGGAACACAAGGTGAATTTGATACGATCATCTTTGCTACAGGTTATCAAATTAGTTTTCCATTTTTTGATAAAGAGTGTATTGATTACAGTAATTCAACCAAAATCCCTCTATATCGAAAAATGATGCACCCAGATTTTGAAAATTTATATTTCATTGGACTTTGTCAACCCCAGGGTTGCATTTGGCCCTTAGCCGATTATCAATCAAAAATAGTAGCCCGAATTATTACAGGCTCTTTAAAACGTCCAGAAGATATACACAAGAAAATTGCCAAGGAAATTAATAAACCACATCATCGTTTTAAGTCCCATATGCGTCATGCTTTAGAAGTAGATTATCATGCCTTCAGAAAGGAGTTGCTGGATATGCTTGGTTATAAGAAAATAGGATTGAAATTCTAATTCTCAAACCTTTACAACAAAGACAATGTTTAAACTGCAATGCGTTTATACTTCCGTCCTCTTTAACAAAGAACACATTAGCTTTTCAACACTGTTTTTATGTGGGTATTCTTGCAAGACTATGGAGTTGGTTCTGCTCTCGCAATAACCTTTTACTTCCTTATCAGGGAGAATATAAAACTTATTTTCTTCGACTTCTCGAACAATATGCTCTGCAATATCTATCGCCGGTCTTGAATGGGATAATAAATGACCTAGTTGCTTGTGGAAATTTGAGCTGGGGCTGGATAATAATGACGTATCTGTAAATGAGGGGAAGACAACAGATACATTCACTGGTTTTTCTAAACGAATTAAATCGAAATACAAGGATTCTGATAATGCTAATACAGCATGCTTTGACATGGAGTAAGCAGCCATTTGTGAACCTGTGCAGAGGGCATAAAGACTCGCCATATTAATGATGTGGGACTGATTGGTTTGTTTAAATAAATAAGGTATAAAACTGCGAATGACATTCGTTATTCCATAGAGATTCACTTCCATAACGCGGTGAATGTCATTCTCTGTGAGTTCCCAAACAGGGCCAAGATTGCCGATAATGCCCGCATTATTAAATAGCCAGTCGAGCTGTTTAACCTTGTCGTAGCAAAAGGTGGCAAGCTGAACTACTTCTTCTTTTTTGCTAACATCGCAAGAGTAGTAAAATACTTTTTGGGGATATCGGTTGATTAACTCATTTGCTTCTAGGCTGAGTTTGTCTTTATTAATATCTGTCATTATAACTGTAAATGATTTTTCTAGGCAAACTTGAGTTAACGCAAGCCCAATACCATTTGCTGCCCCTGTAATTAATACTGCTTTCATGATTACCCTTGTTTTCAAGCATAAATGTCAAATTGATAGGTATTTCTTTAGTAGGAAACCTAGCATTATTGGGGATTTAGTTATAGGCTCCAATCGCTATTATACAGCATCCCTATTTTTCTAAGAATAATGGGTGCTAATTATCTACAAGTCCTGATCTACATTTATAAATGATGGTAAACTATTACAGTACAATTATTTGCTATAATTGAGTAAATCCCTAGTAGCAAGGAGTGCTATCTTGAATACCCCAGAATATCCTGAAGAGCCTTTTGAATACCCAATAGAGCCTGTGGAATACCCTTCAGAGCCATCTGAGTTTCCTATAAGCCCTGAACCATTTGAGCCAAATGATCCTAACTCACCTGAACCTGATCCCTTTGATCTTCCAGAAGATAGATTGGTTTAGTTTAATCATTTATAAGGGAACGTAGTGCGAATCCTATATCTTTTGTCCGCATTAAGCTTTCTCCTATTAAAAAAGTTTCTATGCCATGGGAAAGCATCAATTTGATGTCAGTTCTTGAATTGATACCGCTTTCTGTAATGACTAGCTTATTGCCAGGTACTTGATCTTTTAATCGAATACTAAGTTGAATATCCGTTTTAAAGGTATGCAAACTTCGGTTGTTAATTCCCATTAACGGAGTTGGTAATTGGATTGCTCTATTAAGCTCCTCCTCAGTATGACTTTCTACTAACACCGACATATTAAGTTCTTTTGCCATTTGGCAATAATCCATCAATTGTGCATCATCCAATAAAGCAACAATCAGTAAGATACAATCTGCTCCTAAAGCTCGACTTTCATAGATCTGATAGGGATCAATGATAAAGTCCTTGCGTAGAACTGGAAGATGACAGTGAGACTTAGCTAATAATAAATAGTCTGGATGACCTTGGAAAAAATCTTGATCAGTGAGTACAGATAAACAACTTGCGCCATTCTGAGCATAGGCCGTAGCTATGTCTACGACATCAAAGTCTGTTCTAATTATACCTTTGCTTGGGGATGCCTTTTTAATTTCAGCGATAATGGCTGGTGAAGTAGACTTAAGTGCTGCTACAAAATCTCTTATAGGAGGGGATTGATCAAGCTCCAAAGTCGATAATGGTTTGTTTTGTTTTGCAGCTTCTACTTCTTCTAATTTTTTTTGAGCGATACGTTCTAAAATACTATTCATTTGTGGTTTCATTGTTTAATTGTTGAGTGAGGTGACATAATTTATGGAAAAGATCATTTGCTTTGCCTGAATCTATGGCAAAGATTGCGAGTTCTATCGCATTGGTAAAGCTTAGATCATC
This sequence comes from Legionella waltersii, assembly GCF_001468085.1. Taxonomy (GTDB): domain Bacteria; phylum Pseudomonadota; class Gammaproteobacteria; order Legionellales; family Legionellaceae; genus Legionella; species Legionella waltersii. The sequence continues at coordinate 113,369 of NZ_LNZB01000006.1, forward strand.
CTTTGCACAATAGATTGCTGCTGCTGAGTTGATAATCAGCATGTCTCTAGCTGGTCCTTCAGCTCCTGAAAAAACGGATTGAATAATCTCTAAACTTTGTAGAGGTGAATCAACGACAATAGAATCTAAAGATTTGTGGTTTAAGCCATATTCCTTGGGATCAATAGTCCATGATTTAAATTTCTCCTGATGGTATTCAACGACATCTGTGGGGGCAGCGATACTAATTTCATCAAGTCCATCTTGAGAATGAACGACTAGGGCTCTTTCACTTCCTAGGTTTGCTAATACCGTTGCAATGGGTTTAAGCCAATGTTTTGCGAAAACCCCCACTACTTGACGCTTAACTGCAGACGGATTAACCAGTGGTCCAAGTAAATTGAACAATGTCCTTATACCTAATTGTTGTCTAGCAGTCTTAGCATGCTGCATAGCTGGATGGTAATGAGGAGCAAATAAAAAAGCTAGACCACATTGTTTAATGCATTGTTGAATCCCTGAATCATCTAAATTTAAAGCAAAACCGGCTTGCTCAAGCAAATCTGCACTACCACTGCGACTTGATACTGAACGGTTTCCATGTTTTGCCACCGGGATACCAGTAGCTGCAACAACAAAACTTGAGGCGGTCGATACGTTAAAAGTATTCCTCCCATCTCCTCCTGTTCCTACTATATCAACAAGCCCTTGTCCTAATTGCAGTGAGTGGGCATGTTCTTTCATCACTTGTGCTGCTGCAGTAAGTTCGCTGGTTGTTTCTCCTTTCATGCGCATAAGAGCGAGAAACACCGCGATTTGTGTATCATTGAGCTCACCTTTCATGCAAGCATGAATCACTTCTTGCATTTGCTCAGGACTTAAATCTTGTTTACAAATCAGTTGTTCAAAGAGTTGTTTAGGTATCATAGTCTAAAAAATTCTTAAGTAAGGTCATGCCATGTTCGCTTAAAATGGCTTCTGGATGAAATTGTAGCCCAAAAAGAGGGTATTGACGATGCGAAATTGCCATGACGGTTTCATTTGCCCAGGCGTCTATAGAAAAACACTGCGGTAAACTAGCTGTATCAACTGCAAGTGAGTGGTATCGAGTCGCATTGAAATAATTAGGGATTCCCTTAAATAATCGTTGATAATTGTGTCTAATAGAGGACGTTTTGCCATGAATTATTTCAGAAGCCGGGACCACTTGTCCTCCAAAGGCGTGAGCCAAACATTGATGTCCTAGGCATATACCCAGTATGGGAATAGTTTGATGAAAAGAGTGAATGACGTCTAACGATATTCCTGCTTCAGTTGGTGAATTGGGGCCTGGCGAGATCACTAAATAATCAGGCTTAAGCGATGTGATTGTTTCGATATCAATCTGATCGTTCTCAAATACTTCTACACTCTGTTGCAAGATTTGGAAGTATTGAACCAGGTTGTAGGTGAACGAATCATAGTTATCAATAAGTAACAGCATATAAAATGTAAAGATCAAAATAATTGCAATAAGTCAGCAGTGAATTATATATAAAAATCCTCTCCAAGATACACTTGCCGTACTTGCTGATTGGCTAAAATGTCTTGGGGTGATCCTTCACAGAGTATTTTACCTTGGCTAACGATATATCCGCGTTCACAGATGTCTAAGGTTTCTCTCACATTGTGATCCGTAATCAATACTCCAATTCCTTTACTGCATAAATGTTGAATGATTTTCTTTATATCAATAACAGAAATAGGATCAACCCCTGCAAAAGGTTCATCAAGTAAAATAAAAGAAGGCTCAATAGCTAGAGCTCTAGCTATTTCAACACGACGTCTCTCTCCACCAGACAATGCCATCCCTAGATTGTTTTCGATATGGGAGATATGAAATTCTTGCAACAGTAAATCGAGCTTTTCTTCTCGTGCTTGCTCATCCAGATCGTCTCTGAGTTCTAGGATTGCCATGATATTATCTGCAACACTAAGTTTGCGAAAAACAGATGCTTCCTGAGGTAGATAACTGATACCAAGGCGTGCTCTTTGGTGCATCGCATCTTGCGTAATGTCTTTGCCATCCAAAACAATATGACCTTCATCGCAAGATTGCAGTCCTACAATCATATAGAAACAGGTCGTTTTACCAGCGCCATTGGGTCCAAGTAAGCCAACACATTCTCCTTTTTTGACGTGAATACTTACTCCATTGACTACTGTCCTTCCTTTAAATGATTTTTTTAGGTTTTTGGCTTCAAGTAGGCTCATGATTTTTTTTCTGGATAGAGGATGATGGTTGTTCTATTTTTATCATCACTAAAGGATGTAAGATGTTGGTTCAGTGTGTCAACATTTATTTTTGCAGCATGGAGTGAATTTGGACCCTGTTCGATTTTAGCATTTCCAATCAACTCGATCAGATGTTTCAAAGGATAATATTTTATGGTATCCGCGTAAGCATGAAATGGAGGTTTGCTTGGATCAGTAATAGTCCAATAGTGTGCTTGCTTTTCTTTAGAACCTTTAGCAATAGCAAAGGATAAATGATTAGTTTCATCCCCTTGTGTTATGGCTTCGGCGGCATGTAAATTTGTTGAACCTTGCACAAACTCAACATTGCCTATGTAAGTTCCTTTATGATTTTTTTGGTTAAGATCGGCTGAATTTGCAACGACATGCATGGTTTCTTCTTTATCAGAGGGTAATGCATAGCCCAATAACACGTAAGCAAATGTAAAGAAGAAAAGTAAGTAACTAACCCTTCGCTGGAACATAGCTGCCTCTAGCTTGGTGGAGAAGCTCCACGCGTTTTTCATCAAGATAAGCATTCATTCCTGTGGATTGTATGGTATTGCCTGGTTGTTCAAAGGTCACAAATAGACTTGTTGTTGCTTTTTTCTCTTTAGGGTAATAGGTTACTTCCTCAGTTCTGAGGGTACTTTCCTGGTTTTTGTTACCTGGATTTTGGTGAACAACAACTTGTTCTATAAAAGTGATCTGCTTTCCATTATCAAATGATTTTGCTCTTTGTGAGTCAATTTCCCAAGCGGATTGTCCTTCTTGCTTAATAAGGATGTGGGGATTTTTTAGTAAATGCAGATTATTTTTGGGGATGTGTTCTACCATAGGGGTTGTTAAATAGCTGGCTAGAGTCCCATCAACATTAAATTGTCGAACCTTAAGATTTGTTATTGTGGTTTCTACATCATTAAGTAAGTTTATTTTGCTCAAGGATGGTCCTTGGTTCATGTGTGCGTAATACCAACCTGAACCAGTAAGTACAAACAAGGTCAAAAACACCCAAAGAGCCTGCCTAGTTGATTTCATTGCTTGAGATAGCCCTCAAGTGCAAGTTCAGTTTTATTTTGGGCATTGAGGATCAAATCGCATAATTCACGCACAGCTCCCCGGCCCCCTGTTTGCTCAGTTCGCCAGTCAGCAAATTCCAATACTTGAGAAACAGCATTACGAACGGCAACACCAAGACCAACAGCTTGAATCAAAGGTAAATCGGGTAAATCATCGCCTATGTACGCAAATTCTTCATCGCTATAACCTAGCTTTTGTTTTAGTTGATCATAGGCATCACGTTTGTCCACTTGACCTTTGTAATAATGAATGACGCCTAACTGTTTCATACGGTGATCAATGACGTTGTTGATCGACGTGGTAATAACAGCGACTTGAATTCCTGCCGCCATCAATAATTTAAGCCCCATACCATCTTGCACATGGAATGATTTTAGTTCGTTACCAAAGTTGTCGATGTGCAATAAGCCATCGCTTAGCACTCCGTCTACGTCACAAATCAGGCATTTTATTTTCTTTGCTTTTTCTATTAAATCATTCATAGTCATCTCTATTAAAACACGCCAGCTTTGAGCAAATCATGTAAGTGCAGTACGGCGTGAGGTCGATTATCTTCTTCTACGACTACCAAAGAAGTGATGCTGTGTTTTTGCATCAGCGCTATGGCTTCAGCAGCAAGCATACCTCTAGGTATGGTTCTGCAATTTTTTGTCATTACTTCTTGGAGTTGTGTGGTATTGATGTCGTAGTGGTTTGTTAAAGTACGACGAATATCACCATCGGTATACACACCAACCAGGTATCCGTGATTGTCTACTACACAAGTCATTCCTAGTTTCTTATTGGTGACTTCTATCAATGCCTCACTAATGGTTGCTTTTTCGTTGCAGAGAGGCAGTTCATCATTTTTATGGCAGATGTCATCGATTCGTAAAAGCAATCGTTTACCAAGAGCGCCTCCAGGGTGCGATAAAGCAAAATCTTCCGCAGTAAATCCCCTTGCTTGCAAAAGAGCGATAGCTAAAGCGTCCCCCATAACAAGTGATACCGTAGTACTGGTGGTTGGGGCCAAGCCAAGAGGACAAGCTTCTTGTTTAATACTTACATCCAAATGAACGTTTGCTGATTTGGCAAGAATCGATTGTGGATTGCCTGTAAGAGTAATTAGTGGTATTTCAAGACGTTTTATGAGCGGGAGCAAGGTCAGTAGCTCATTGGTATTTCCTGAGTTGGAAATCGCAACAACAATGTCTTGGCGAGTAATCATGCCGAGATCACCATGACTCGCTTCACCTGGGTGCATAAAAAAAGCTGGGCTACCTGTGCTCGAAAAGGTTGAGGCTAATTTGTTGGCGATATGTCCGGATTTTCCCATTCCAGTCACTACAATTCGACCCTTGCACGCCAGCAGCAATTCGCATGCTTTTTCAAATTCACCATCAATTCGTTGAGTTAACTCAAATACAGCTTGAGCTTCAGTTTCTATAACTGCCAGTCCCAATGTGCAAAAGTTCATAATTATTTAGTTGTTTTTGTATTTGGACTTCATTGTAACATAATGTGTTTGAATGGAGTAGGGAGAGGGTTATTAACTGGAGGGACTGTAAACTTGATTATCTGGGCTACCTCTACGTCAATGCAAATTTTTTTTTTGTCCCGCCTTAATAATTAATCACATTTTTACCAATCCAGTATATACTCCTATATTCAAGATAAAAATTTGGAACAATGAGAATGCCTGATAATTGGGTTGTAATAAACAATCTAACTTTTACTTTGGGTGAGCGCTTTATATTCAATGGCATTAATATGGCGGTACAAAAAGGTAAAATAACTGCCATCATGGGGCCAAGTGGGGCTGGAAAAACCACCTTATTAAGGCTTATTGGTGCCCAATGGACCCCTGATCAGGGTGAAATTTTTGTTAACGGTCAAAATATTCATCAACTACCTCGAAAAGCGTTGTATGAAGCCAGAAAAAATATGGGACTATTGTTTCAAAGCAGCGCATTGTTTACGCAATTATCCGTGTTTGACAATGTTGCCTTTCCCTTAAGAGAACATACTCAACTGAATGCTTCAATGATCAAGGACATTGTATTAATGAAATTAGAAGCAGTTGGATTAAGGGGCGCTGCTAACTTAATGCCAGCTGAGTTATCAGGTGGAATGGCCAGAAGGGTGGCTTTAGCTCGAACAATCGCTTTAGATCCTGCTTTAATGATGTATGATGAGCCATTTACAGGACAAGATCCAATTTCTATGGGTGTTTTGGTCCGTTTAATTAAACGCTTGAATGAGTTGCTCCATACAACCACCATCATTGTCTCTCATGATGTTGAGGAAACCTGTTCTATAGCAGATTATATTTATTTAATCTCTGGTGGCCACATCATCGGGGAGGGAAGTCCTAATGATCTTCGATGCTCCACTGAGCCTCGAATTAAGCAATTTATGCATGGAGAAGCAGATGGAGCTGTTCCATTTCATTATCCAGCAAGACCGTATACAGAGGAGTTATTAGATGCTTAATGCGATAGCTCGAATTGGTAGTAAGGGGGTTAGAACCCTGCAGAGCATTGGTAGCTCTGGTATGTTTTTATTTCTAATGCTTTTTAGAAAACCAGACGTGGTTCGCTTATGGCCTTTATTGCGCTATCAACTTTACTTTATTGGTGTATTGTCCTGTTTAATTATCGTGGTTTCTGCATTATTTATTGGTATGGTTGTAGGTTTGCAGGGTTATAATACTTTGCAGAAATTTGGTGCAGCTAGCCAATTGGGCCAATTATTAGCCTTGAGTGTAGCAAGGGAGCTCGGTCCTGTTATCAGTGCTTTGTTGTTTGCAGGTCGAGCAGGGTCTGCATTAACGGCCGAGATCGGCTTGATGAAAGCAACAGAGCAATTATCGAGTATGGATATGATGGGGGTTGATCCCTTGGGGCGTGTCATTTATCCCCGTTTTATTGCTGGTTTTATAGCTCTACCTGTATTGGCACTCATCTTTTCTGCAGTGGCAATTTATGGTGGTTATTTTATAGGTGTGCATTGGTTAGGTGTTGACGCAGGAAGTTTTTGGTCAAACATGCAAGCAGCCGTTAATTTTCGAATTGATGTGTTTAGTGGAATAATTAAAAGCTTAGTTTTTGCATTTGTGGTAACCTGGATTTCAGTGTTTCAGGGTTCCGAGTGTGTGCCAACATCAGAGGGAATAAGTCAAGCTACAACAAAGACCGTAGTTTATTCCTCTCTTGCTGTTTTAGGCCTAGATTTCTTGTTGACTGCAATGATGATTGGAGATTGGTAAATGAATAAGCAACGTTATGTAGATATGAGCGTAGGGATATTTATGTTGCTTGGTTTGTTAGCACTTTTGGTGATGGTGATGAAGGTGAGTAGTTTCACGGACTTTATTTCGCCTAAAAGTTATCGAGTGACAGCTGATTTTACTGATATTGGTGGTCTTAAGGTCAGGGCTCCAGTGACGGTAGCTGGAGTTCGTATTGGAGAGGTCAGTCACATCGAGCTCCAGACAGGAGATCTAAATGCCAGAGTAACGATGACCTTAAGAAATGATAAAAAGATTCCTTTTGAGGATGTTTCTGCACGAATTTTGACCGAAGGCTTGCTTGGTTCCAATTATATTAGTATTGTTCCAGGTTTTGAGGATGATAACAGCAAAGACCACCCCTATTTACGAGATGGGGATGCCATTGCTAAGACTCAGGAAGCCATTATTCTTGAAAACCTGATAGGACAATTATTATTTAATATTAAAAAATAGGTGAACCATGAGAGTATATAAAACAATTGCACTCGTTGTGTGTATGGCTTTGGCTCAATTAGTAATAGCCCAAAGTTCTCCTATTCCCATGCTCGAAAATACTGCAAACCAAATTATTTCGGTTTTAAAAGAGAATAAAACACGGTTGAAAAGTAACCCTAACATCATCTATAAAGCCGTTGAGGCGAATTTACTGCCTATAGTTGACGTGTTGGGGATGTCACGTTCTGTTTTAGGTAGACAAGCATGGAACAAAGCATCAGTTGACGAGCGAGCCCAATTTTCGAGAGCCTTTACCAGGTTAGTAATACGCACTTATTCAAGCCCTCTTGCAGAGTACTCTGATGAAACCATTCAGTTTTTACCATTGAGAGGATCTTTAAATTCTAAATTTATTCGAGTAAATAGCGTGATTGTACGATCTGCAGGTCAAAATATACCGCTGAGTTATAGTTTGGTCGCTAAGAATGGCTATTGGAAAATTTATGACATCAGTGTTGAGGGTGTTAGCCTTTTGCAAAGTTTTAGATCACAATTTGCCCAGGCATTACAGCATTCAAGTATCGCTGAAGTGATTAAGGAAATGGAAAGAAATCAACGGAAAAAGGCTTAATTACTGTGACGACTATTAAGTTTAAACCTGAGACAAATTTAACGTTTAAAACTGTGGTAACTGTCAGAAACCAGCTTTATCAGGCTATGGCAGAAAGTCCTGCAGAGAAGTTTTGTCTCGATTTAAGTGCTGTAAATCATTGCGATAGTGCTGGACTTGCATTGATTATTGAAGCACGAAAATTATGCAAACAGAAGAATAAAATTTTTGATGTAGTAGGAATATCCCCTGAAACTCAATCTCTGGCCGAATTTTGTGGAGTAAAGAGCTTATTGCAATTTGCTTAAAACAATCCTGAGCTAGGTATTAGTTATTGAACCCCGAATATCAAATTCGGGGTAGTAATGTGAAATCCCCTATAGTCATTAAATTTTTTTTATCAGAAAGGATAAAAAATTTGTAATTATTTCAATTAGTGAGCTAAGTTTATGTTAAGTAATGAAGAAATTGAACAAAGACTTAAAACCATTGACGATGTGTTTTTTGTCAAGGTTGAGGGGGATGGTTATCAGTATCAATTAACAGTGGTTTCTGATCTCTTTCTTAATAAGTCTAAAGTTGCAAGACAGCAATGGGTCTATTCTCAGCTAAAAGACTTTATTACCACCGGCAGGCTTCATGCAATCAGCATGAAGACATGGACAAAAGAAGAATGGGGGAAGCAACATGGATAAATTAATTATTAATGGTGGTAAAGCATTGCAAGGAGAGGTGGTTATTTCAGGAGCAAAAAATGCTGCTTTACCAATTATGGCCGCCAGTTTGCTAGCTAGCGATCACGTTACAATTTCGAATGTTCCCCACCTGAAAGACATAACGACTATGATGGAGTTATTAGGGCAATTGGGTGCACATCTAATCGTTGATGAGAAAATGAATGTTCAAGTGGACTCAAGCCAGGTTAATGAGTTTGTGGCTCCATACGATCTAGTCAAAACCATGCGCGCTTCCATTTTGGTATTAGGTCCTATGTTAGCACGTTTCGGAAAAGCAGATGTGTCTTTACCTGGTGGGTGTGCCATAGGTACAAGACCAGTTGATTTACATCTAAAAGCATTAAAAGCGATGGGTGCTGAGATTACTGTTAAAAATGGTTACATCAATGCTCGTTGCAAAAAAGGACGTTTACAAGGTCGCAGATTAATGTTTGACACAGTGACGGTTACTGGGACTGAAAATGTTTTAATGGCCGCAGCACTTGCGGAAGGAGTTACAGTAATCAAGAATGCTGCTCGTGAACCTGAGGTAGTTGATTTAGCGAATTTCCTTATGCAAATGGGGGCAAAAATTTCAGGTGCTGGTACTTCGACCATTGAAGTAGAAGGGGTTGAGTCATTAAGTGGTGGTACTTATGCGGTTATGTCCGATAGGATCGAGGCAGGAACCTATTTAGCAGCTGGAGCTTTGACCAGAGGTCATGTTACTGTTAAAAGGGTTCGTCCTGATACTTTGCTGTCTCAATTGTGTAAATTTGAAGAAGCAGGGGCAGAGTTAACGATTGGAGAGGACTGGGTTAGCTTAAATATGCATGGCAAAAGACCTCAAGCAGTGAATATTTCCACTGCTCCCTATCCAGCCTTTGCAACTGATATGCAAGCACAACTGATGGCGATGAACGCGGTTGCAGAGGGTTCATCAACTATCGTTGAAAATATTTTTGAAAACCGTTTTATGCATGTTCAAGAGCTGCAAAGAATGGGGGCAAATATTCAGTTAAATGGTAATACTGCGATTGTGAATGGAGTTGATAAGCTAACAGGAGCGCCAGTGATGGCTACCGATTTGAGAGCTTCTGCGAGCTTGATATTAGCAGGATTGGTTGCTGAGGGAGAAACCATTGTTGAACGTATTTATCACGTTGACAGAGGGTATGAACGAATTGAAGAAAAATTGTCGCTCCTAGGCGCAGATATTAAGCGGGTTTCTGACAGGTGATTAGTCGACTTGAATTAATCCAATATCTACATAATTTGTTAAATTGTGCACAATTTAAAGATTATGCTCCTAATGGTTTGCAAGTTGAAGGTAAAGATCAGATAAAGAGAATATGTACTGCAGTAACAGCTTCTGAAGCAGTTATTTCTGAAGCTGTTACCCAGAAAGCAGATGCTCTGATAGTACACCATGGATATTTTTGGCGCGGTGAAGAGGCGGTAATAACTGGAATAAAGCGCCAACGAATAGCCAAATTATTAAATCACAATATGAATTTGTTTGCTTATCATTTGCCTTTGGATTGTCATCTAGAGTTAGGCAATAATACCCACTTAGGCAGATTGCTTTCCATTGAGTCATCTGTTTCGCATCAAGTTCAAGGAGTTGATAATTTGCTTTGGTCAGGTAAGCTTTCTAAACCTATGAGTGGCAAACAATTGACTGTTTATATTCAAGAAAAGCTCAAAAGGGCGCCTTTGCATTTGGGCGATCCTCATCAATTAATCCATTCTATTGCTTGGTGTACAGGTGCAGCTCAAGACTATATCGATGAAGCTTATCATCTTGGGGTTGATGCCTATTTAAGCGGTGAAGTTTCGGAAAGAACATATTACCAAGCACAGGAACTGGGAATTCAATATTTCGCATGCGGACATCATGCTACAGAACGATATGGTATCCAAGCGTTGGGAAGCCATTTATCCAATCAATTTGGACTGGAGCATCGCTTTATCGACAGTGATAATCCAATTTGAAAAATGATAGTTACTCTACTTGCGTTAAGGGTCGGATCTCAATGGGGTCTTTTCCCTTGTTCGTGGTACCCTCTAGAGCTTATTTCGCTCCGTTAGGGTCTCGGCTCAGTTAGCACATAATAAAGCTGAGCCGAGACCGTAAGGGAGCGGATATTGAGTGATATCTTACTAGGAATATTGCAGAATCACTTATCTATTGTACCAAGACAGCTACTGCGATAACATGTAAGAATCTATGCTAAAGGACTGTTACAATGATCAATTTTGGAAAAATGCCTATCCTGTTCTTATTGATTATTTTATTTTCTGGCCAACTGTTTTCAGCAAATAAACAGAATTTAGCATTCAGAAGTTTTTGGCATCCTACATACTTAGGAGAACGTTTAGATTACTGCACTTTGGATGGAAAAGAGTGTGGCAAGGCGGTAGCTAATCAATATTGCCAAATGTTGGGGTATGATTACGCCACTCAAAATGTGATAGCTTATAACGTTGGTTTAACCCATTTTTTAAAAAGCAGAGCTCAGTGCAAAGGATGGAGATGCAATGGTTTTATGGCCATTTCTTGCGCAATGGGGATTTCCCATCAGCCACCAAAACCCTACCATTATCGAGAAAAACGTTTCGCAGTTCCGCGCTTCAACGATTATCGCATAGATTGGTGTTACGAATTGAATAAAGGATGTGGTAAAAGGGCGGCTAATTCATTTTGCAGCAGAATGGGATATATGCAAGCTAAGTCATTTGTTAAACAAGCTCAAGTGAGTGCTACTAAGACCATTGGAAGTCAGGAACTCTGTTTTGGTGAACGTTGCAATGCTTTTCAAATGATAATTTGTTCGAGGTAATTTATTTGATTAATCTGTATATTTTTATGGCATAATCATTTGGGTTCTGACAATAATTTGACAGCACTTAGGTGATTGACCGATACTTATAACTATAAAGCTCAAGCTTAAGGATAGGTATATGAGTAGCAATGATAGGATATACATCATCGACGATAACGCAGATCGTTGCGCCAAACTCAAAGTAATATTCGATTTTACAGGTCATTCATGCACTACAGTTGAATATGATAATTGGCAACTAATTACCAATCCTAACCCAGATGTTATAGTCCTTGGGGCTAGTAAATCAATAGAAAGAACCTTAGACGAGCTAGATCTCTTATCCAAACATTTTTCAAAGATTCCTATTTTAGTTGTTGACGTAGAATTAAACCCACATCAATGCGTTGATCGCAATGTTGTGGACTGTTTAAAATTCCCATTTAATTATGCAAAAATGCTTGAATCCCTACATCGGTGCCAAATTGCAAAGGAAGCGGTGAAGTTCATTAACGCTGGATCACATAAGACCCCACTTTTTCGCAGTTTGGTGGGTAATAGTGAGAGTATTCGGAATGTACGTCGATTGATTGAACAAGTTGCTGATACGGAAGCGAGTGTTTTAATTTTGGGAGAGTCTGGCACTGGTAAAGAAGTGGTGGCAAGAAATATTCATGCCTTATCCTCAAGGTCAAATAAGCCATTTGTTCCAATCAACTGTGGTGCTATTCCTGGGGAATTACTGGAAAGCGAGCTATTTGGGCATGAGAAAGGAGCCTTTACTGGTGCTATTACTTCAAGGCAAGGGCGCTTTGAACTTGCCAATGGTGGAACTTTATTTCTGGACGAAATAGGGGATATGCCTTTGGCAATGCAGGTAAAATTATTAAGAGTATTGCAAGAGCGTTGTTTTGAAAGAGTAGGATCCAATAAGAGCATTGATGTTAATGTACGAGTGATTGCTGCAACACATAGAAACTTAGAAGTTGCCATTCAAGAAGGAAAATTTAGAGAAGATTTATTTTACAGACTCAATGTATTTCCAATAGAGATGCCTCCATTGAGGATCAGAAATACCGATATTCCTTTGCTGTTTAATGAACTAATTTCAAGGATTGAAGGGGAAGGAAGACCTGCAGTACGCTTAATGCCCGATGCTATGGATGTTTTAACTCAATATAGCTGGCCAGGTAATGTTAGAGAACTTGCTAATTTGGTTGAAAGATTATCTATTCTCTATCCAAATGGAATTGTGTGCAAAAATGATTTGCCACGGCGTTTCCAAGGAGAGTACAAATCTTCTTATGTTGAATCAAGTCAAGCAGGAATAGAGCGTGATGCTCTCTTAGAAATTACTAAACAAGAACCCGTGACAAGTGCTGAAGGTATTGATTTGAAGGAACACTTAGTGAGAACAGAGCTCGCATTAATTAGCCAGGCTCTAGACGAATCTGATTGGGTGGTGGCACATGCTGCGAGTTATTTAAATATGCGGAGAACTACCTTGGTTGAAAAAATGCGAAAATATGGATTAAATAGGCCAGAACGGGTTGAAAGGTAGGTAAATTGCAATAATACTTTTACCTACCTTCTTAATAAAGCACCAAGATTTTTATTCTTTTGATTCTGTGTCTGATTTTTTCACTTCTTCGTTTTCTTTTGGTGCTGGTTCAGCAGTCTTAGCTTCAGTACTTACTGTTGCAGGTGGATTCTCTTGAGCCCTTTTATCCTTATAGTCCTTAATGATCTCGTTCACGCTGGTTTTGATGCCGTTAAATAATTTAGCAGTCATTGAGCCTAGTTCTTTAAGATCAGGCAATTTCGATTTGAAATCACTCATCTCTTACTCCTTTAGTAGTTCTATTTATAAATTATATATAAAAAATAAGGAAATGCCATCAGTTCATCTCCAAGACCAATGATTACCAATTAAATATTCATTTAAACTTAATCATGCCCAAGGATGGAGTAATTTCATTGCCGGTTTCATTAACTTACTCACCACGGATGCCTTAGCATGAACTTTTATTTTATAGGCATTATGAGTGGCCATTTTTTCGATGAGATAGTCATCGCTTGTTGATAGTTGATCGACTAGTCGAAGTTCAAATGCGTCTTTAGCGAGCCAATGTTCTCCGGTTGCAACTTCATCGATATCGATTTGTTCACGGTTTTTAAGTACAAACTCCCTAAATGCAGCATGTATTTTCTCAAGATCTTCTTGGAATTTTTGTCGACCTTTTTCAGTGTTTTCACCAAATAAGGTTAAAGTGCGTTTATATTCGCCAGCGGTTAGTAGCTCTATATCAATATTGTTGCCTTTAAGCCAGCGATGGAAATTAGGGATTTGTGCAACCACTCCAATGGATCCAATGATAGCAAAGGGAGCAGCTATGATTTTATTAGCTACACAAGCCATAAGATAGCCACCACTGGCTGCAACCTTATCAATACTTACAGTCAATGGGATGTTTTTATCGCGAATACGTTGCAATTGAGACGCAGCCAGTCCATATCCATTCACTGATCCACCTGGGCTTTCTAATCGAATGAGGATCTCATCCTCTGGCTTTGCAACAGTAAGAATGGAGGTTATCTCTTCACGCAATTGCTCTGCCTGGCTGGCTTTAATATCACCATGAAAATCAATAACATAAAGTGTGGGTGGCTTAGTTTTTTCTTTTTTCTTTTTGCTTGGCTTTTTACCTAGAATTTCTTTATTCATATGACCATTGAGATGTTCATACTCTTCATTTAGATGAGTAATCTCTAATTTCGGTTTTGTTTTTTTGCTGATCGAAAAAGAACCCGCTAAGAGGAAAAGCATAGCAAAGACAATGGTTAAGGACTTTAGAAGAAACATCCCATATTCACTAAGAAATTCCATAATATACCTTATAAAAAATAAAAGAGATTATGGCTCTCCAAAGATTGCTTCGCAAGTCTTGGTAAGGTTTTATTATTAGGGAAGGAGAGGATTATGGCGTTCTGCTTTTACTTTTCTCCATTATTCAACAGATCCAAGGCTTTCTCAATGTTATGTTTTAGAAATAACTTATTGAAAGAATCAATCTCTATTAAACAAGTTTTGGATTTGTTGCAGGTCCTGCTATAGTAAGACACTTTTTAACCGGGTATACAATGGCCTATGCTGGATGTTATTGAGCTCAACTTTGATTATCAAGACAAGCCTCTACTCAGGAATGTTTCCTTTCAACTACCCGCTGGCGGACTATTGCATTTGCGAGGAGCCAATGGGGCTGGCAAAACTACTTTACTTAAATTAATTTCTGGATTGCATCAGCCTGAGTCAGGAAAGATTTTTTTTTCTGGGCAACTGATCAATGAGAGGTTGGGTGAGTATCAAAAGAATATTTGTTGGATTGGTCATAAACCTGGAATAAGTTCTTATCTTACTCTTAGAGAAAATTGTCTCTTTGATATGCATTATTATCAATCACCATTAAATGTTCTTGAGCTGAGTACGGTGTTTAAGTTAGACGATTATTTGCATACACCATGCAGTATTCTCTCTGCAGGTCAAAAAAGACAGGTCGCTTTATTGCGTTTATGGATGACAACTGCAAAATTGTGGCTTCTGGATGAACCATTTGTAGCTCTAGATGATAATTCTTTAAAGATCCTGATGCATAAAATTCAGGAGCACCGTGAGCAAGGAGGCGCTGTATTGGTGACCTCTCATCAAGAGTTACCTTTAGAGAGCGTTCAATATGAGGAATATTATCTATGACCTCATTATTTTTTAGTCAATTAAAGCGTGAATTCCTCATTCAGATGCGACAAGTCAGAAATGTTATCAACACCTGTTTGTTTTTTTTAATGATACTCTTTATTTTTCCGATGACTTTAAAACCTGATATTCAGCTGTTGCAGTTGGTTGCACCTGGTTTAGTTTGGATGGCAATGTTGTTATCGCTGTTGATGTCCTCTGAACGTTTATTTCAGCAGGATCATGATCAAGGAATTATTGAGCAGTGGTTGGTGAGCGGTAGATCCATAAGTGTGATTGTAACCGCCAAAGTCATTGTGCATTGGATACTTAATACAGTACCAATTATTCTCTTAACACCTATATTTGCCTTGTTATTCTCCCTCTCTTTCCAAAATGTTGTGGTATTCATTTTAAGTATACTTTGTGGAACACCGGCTATTTTATTTTTATCTGCGTTAGCTGCTGCGTTTGGTATGGGGGGCAATCAAAAAGGCGCATTAATGGCTTTGATATTATTGCCTTTAACGTTACCGATATTAATTTTTGGAAGTGGAGCAATGTCAATTGGTATGCAAGGTTTTCCAATCAGCGGCTACCTGGCGATATTACTAGCAATTTCCTTGCTAGCGGTTGGGTTTTTGCCTTTTGCGATTGCAGGCGCTATTCGGGTTGGACATGCTGATTGATTAAGGGGTTCAAATAGGTGTACCTATTTGGGGTTTATGCGTTCAATGAAAGCGAATTTCTTTTTTCTAGATCCACCTAATCGAGCCTCCATTTCATTGTGCAACGCTCTAAATGCATGATAAAATCTCTCTTTTTTGGTTTGATTGTTTCCTATGTGGAAGTTTTTATATCAATTGGCTTCGCCCAAATTTTTTCATGCCTTTACAGGTCGAGTTCTTCCATGGATATCTTCAACAGCTCTGTTGGCTTTAGTGATTGGTATTTGTTGGGGATTAATAGTTGCTCCAGCAGACTATCAGCAGGGAGAGGCATATCGTATCATCTATGTCCATGTTCCCAGTGCCTTTTTATCCATGGCACTTTATGCTTGGATGGGTTTTCTCTCCATTTTGTTACTGGTTTGGCGTATTAAAATAGCGGGCATGCTCATTCAAATCATTGCCCAACTAGGTGCATGTATGGCCTTTTTAGCTCTTGTAACTGGAAGTATTTGGGGTAAGCCTATGTGGGGTGCTTGGTGGGTATGGGATGCGCGTTTGACCTCTGAACTTGTACTTCTATTGCTTTATTTGGCAATTTTAGCTACCCACCAGTCTATTAAAAACAAGGAAGCCGGAGATAAAACGATCGCTATTCTGACTTTAGTCGGATTAATTGATTTACCCATCATTCATTATTCAGTGTATTGGTGGAATACCTTACATCAAGGGGCCACTTTATCGGCTTTTGCCAAACCTAAAATAGATGCATCAATGTTGTATCCACTGTTAATTAGTTTGCTCGGCTTTTTTCTTTATTCTCTTTGGATCATTCTTGAAAAAGCACGCAATGAAGTGCTGCTTAGAGAAAAACGCCAGTCGTGGGTAAAGCAACATATAGCGGGAGAAATGAATGCATCAGTTCCTTGATTGGATCGCTATGGGAGGATACTCCCTTTATGTTTGGCCAGCTTATTTTTTGGTGTATGGTATATTGCTGTTGAATGTTTTTAGAATGAAAAAACATAAATCTCGTATCTACACTAGTTTAAAACATTGGTTTAAGAGAGAGGACACATGACATCAGCAAGGCAACGTAAACTATTGATGCTTGTGTTTTTTTTAAGCATTATATCCATCACAGCGGCTCTGGTCCTCTATGCATTGAGGCAAAACATCAGCCTTTTTTACACACCTAGTGATGCGGTCGATGGCAAAGCTCCAATGAATCAACTTATTCGCATCGGTGGTATGGTTGAGCAAAACAGTATCCTTCGTGCACAGGAAGGATTAAACGTGCAATTTAAAATTACTGATTTCGATAAAACAATTGTTGTGACGTTCACTGGAATTCTTCCGGATTTGTTTAGGGAGGGGCAAGGGATTGTTGCAGAAGGTGAATTAATCGATAAACAGCACTTTAAGGCCAAACAAGTTTTAGCAAAACATGATGCGAATTACATGCCCCCTCAGGTTAAATCAGCTTTAGCCAAAAAGGTGAACACATGATCGGTGAATTAGGCGTTTTCTTTCTTATTTTGGCTTTAGTGTCTTCCATGCTATTAGCAACAATACCCATGTTAGGTTTGGCTTTCAAAAAAGCAGATTGGATTAGTTCAGCAAGGCACTATGTCATTTTGCAGTTTGTTTGTGTTGCTCTAACTTACCTCTGCTTGACAGCTTGTTTCATGATGGATGATTTTTCGCTTATCTACGTCATGAATAACTCGAGCGTAGTGTTACCTTGGTTTTATAAACTATGTGCTGTTTGGGGCGGACATGAGGGGTCAATGTTGCTCTGGGTTACTATCTTAAGCTTTTGGATGCTGATGATTTGCATCTACAGCAATAGTTTAGATCAAGAAATGCTAACCCGAGTTTTGGTCGTTCTTGGTTGGCTTAGTATTGGTTTTATATTGTTTTTACTGCTAACGTCTAATCCTTTTTTACGGCAGTTTACAGTTTTAAATACTCAAGGGCGTGATTTAAACCCTTTACTTCAAGATCCTGGATTTCTATTCCATCCACCTATGCTGTATATGGGTTACGTTGGATTTTCGGTTGCCTTTGCTTTTGCTATAGCAGCCCTCTGGGCAGGTAAAGTTGAGGCAGCCTGGTCGAAATGGACAAGACCTTGGACTTTAGCTGCATGGTGTTGTTTGACAGCAGGTATAACTCTAGGAAGTTGGTGGGCTTATAGAGAGCTTGGGTGGGGTGGTTGGTGGTTTTGGGATCCCGTTGAAAATGCATCCTTTATGCCATGGCTTGTAGGTACTGCTTTGTTGCATTCCCTTGCTGTGACTGAGCAAAGACAACAATTTAAAGCCTGGACTATGCTTCTTGCGATCACGGCATTTTCTTTAAGTTTAATTGGTACTTTTTTAGTTCGTTCAGGAGTGCTGACTTCAGTCCATGCTTTTGCAGTTGATCCACAACGTGGTATGTATATTTTATGCTTTTTATTGTTTGTTATAGGCGGCTCACTGGTTTTATTTTTATTGAGAGCGCAAACTTTACAAGTCACTAATCATCCTAAGCCATTTTCTAAAGATGGTGCTCTCCTTCTGAACAACGTGTTTTTAGTTGTTATCATGTTAACTGTCTTGATGGGTACTGTGTATCCTTTAATTATTGAAGGCTTGAGCTTAGGCAAGTTATCCGTTGGCGCCCCTTATTTTAATTCCGTATTTGTTCCGCTGATGATACCTTTGCTGTTGCTCATGGGAGTTGGGATTCATTTAAAATGGCAAAGTGATAGTTGGAAAAAAATATACACCAAACTGAATAAACTTTTTTTGTTCAGCTATTTATTTCCGTTAGCAATTTTGTATTTTACCAGCAAGCAAATGAATTACTCAGCGCTTTTAGGTTTAAGTTTAGCGTTCTGGGTTATCTTGAGCACATTGAGCTCAGTGTTAAAGAGAGCCCGTGAAAGAGGTATTTTTGGAATAGGGCAAGCCTACTGGGGTATGGTTTTAGCACATTGTGGAGTAGCTATAACGGTAATTGGTATAGCGGTTTCTACTGCTTATGGGGTTCAAGATGATGTAAGCATGGCGCCTGGAAAGCAAATTACATTGCAAGATTACTCCATTAAATTTGTCCATCAAAAATCCTTAAATGGTCCCAATTACAAAGGAACTCAAGCTAAGTTTGAAATTCGTTACCAAAATAAAGTGAACTACATCTATCCCGAAAAAAGAATTTACACCGTTGGGCAAATGGCTATGACTGAGTCGGCTATCGATGTGACTGCATTTAGAGACATTTATATTGCTCTAGGTGAGCCTTTGAATGATGAAACCTGGTCAGTGCGTGTGTACTTTAAGCCCTTAATTCGTTGGATTTGGGCAGGTGGGTTTATGATATTGGCAGGCGGGATATTTGCGCTTACTGATAGGAGATATTTTCAACGTAGAACCGTTGAGATAGCCGCTGCTCAGGGGGTGTCGGTATGAAGAGGTTTGGATGGCGTAGCGTCCCGGTTCTATTATTTTTGCTGCTTTGTTTGTTTTTATGGAGAGGATTGTTCCTTAATCCACACTACTTACCCTCAGTACAATTAGGCAAGCAATTACCACTATTTAACCTACCGCAATTAGATAAACCAAAAGTTACCTTTAGTAATGCAGAATTGAGTAATAACGTACTTCTTCTAAACGTATGGGCTAGCTGGTGTCAAGCCTGTGTGGAGGAGCAAGTGCTTTTAATGCAACTAGCCCGGCAAGGCGTTCCTATTTATGGGTTAAATTACAAAGATGATCCTCAGCAGGCTTTGCAATGGTTGTCACAATGGGGTAATCCTTATCGTATGATTGGACAAGATAAATATGGAAAATTAGCCATCGATTTAGGTGTTTATGGTGCTCCGGAAACTTTTGTTATAGATAAAAAAGGGGTTATACGCTATAGACAGGTTGGAATTATGACTCAAGAAATCTGGGACAAGGATATACGCCCATTGATGCAAGAATTAGAAAAGGTGGTTTCTTGATATGAACAAAAAATTACTTGTGGTTTTATTTAGCTGTTTATTCTCCCCCTTTCTCCTAGCGAATAGCACTTACCCTCTAGAAACAGCGAAGCAGGATGCTCAATTTCAGCATTTACTCAAGGATTTACGTTGTTTAGTGTGTCAGAATCAAGACCTAGCCGATTCAAATGCGGATTTAGCAAAAGATTTGCGCGCACAAGTTTATCAATTAGTAAAAGATGGCAAAAGTGATAATGAAATCATAGAGTATCTTAGCTCGCGTTACGGTGACTTTATTTTGTTTAAGCCCCCTGTTAAAACAATTACATGGCTATTGTGGTATGGGCCTTTTGTCTTTTTGGCATTAGGATTCTTCATTTTTTGGCGCACTTGTTTTAAGAGAAATTCCGTATGAATGAATGGTGGTTGATCGGGCTTATATTTAGTATCTCATTGGTAGTTTGCGCGGTGCTTGTTTTTCCATTGCGTCGATCGCGCATTCTCAGTGCAAGTTTGGTATCTGGAATAATGCTCTTTGTGGTTATTACTTATTATTACTGGGGAAACTTTGAGCAATGGCAAGACTATATCCATCGCCAAGAAGCACAGCAGCTCGCAAAAAACATGCTGAAAACAATTAAAAGCCCACAAGAACTGATCAATAAACTAAAAAATAAGTTAGATGATAGTCCAAGTAGTGCAAAAGGTTGGTTTCTTTTAGGACGATTGTACAGTAGTCAAAATGAGTTGAAATTGTCAGCGGATGCTTTCGCTAAAGCACACCAATTGGATTCTTCTAATGAACAATACACGGTACATTATGCCCATAGTTTATGGCAGATGAATGATCAAAAATTTAACTCGACTATCTTGGATATTTTTAATCAATTGCTAATCACCAATCCTAAGCAACCAGATGCCCTCGCAATGCTTGCTATGTCTGCTTTTATAAATCAGGATTATGAAAATGCAATTAACTACTGGCAGCGTTTATTAAAACTCGCACCAGAACAATCTGAAGAAGCCATGGCAATCCGAAAGGCAATTGCTAAAGCACAAGAAAAATTGAATACAAGGAGAGCTTATAATGACTGATAAAGTCTACCAAATTGTGGAGTTAGTAGGAACTTCTCAAGTGAGCATTGAAAAAGCGATTGATAATGCTATTGAACAGGCATCAAATTCTCATGGCAAGTTGGATTGGTTTGAGGTGGTTCAAACCAGAGGTTTTATTGATCACAATAAGGTGAAGTATTATCAAGTTCATCTGAAAATTGGATGCAATATTTAGTCGGAATTCTGCGATCAGATAGCATCAAGGTTGATATTTAGTAAGAATTCTGCGATTAGGGAGCATTAAGGTGACGGATCTTGGTGGGGTCCGTCACCAAGTTTGTTTGTCCCCAATACTACTTTTGGTCTTGTATTTTGGGGATCTAGGAGACAGTAGGGATTAACAACCAGCAGCTAATACTAGTACACACTATCAATTAGCAGGATGAAATAGATTGGAAATAGATTTTCCTCTTCCTTACGGTCGCGACTTGGTTAGCACAAATTTTATCCGAGCTGCGACTGTGAATGCTGAGGAGTCGACTCAAATTATAGTGCCCCAACTAATCTCTTCACTGATGGTCAGTAAGCGTAGGTACGGCGCTTCGCCTAATGGCGCTGCCTTAAGCAGCGTCATTCGTGAAAGCGGATAGTTTCGTATCCGCTTGCTGACGCGCGCGGCTCGGTTCACTCCCTGCTGTGACTAGCATTTGATTCAGACAGCAAAGAAGGAACCGAGCCGCGCGCGTCAGCAAGCGGACCGATGCTGGCCGGATGGATGAACCTAGTGACACCGCTTAAGGCAACGCCATAAAGCGTATCATCTGACCTTTGCTATAAATGCCCCTTTAAAAAATGAGTCGATTCCTTAACTTTGAAGGAGTTGATGCATTATCAACTAATGTTTGAACGGGCAAATACCTTTTAAGGCCTCAGGAGCATGTTCTGAAAGCACATCCTTATCCATTCCAAGAGGATTGTTAAGCATATTTTTTCCAATACTACTGTTTAATTCATGTTGTTGGAGAAAACCGATGAGCTCTTTATCAGTCACAGTTGCTATTTGCTGAGGTAACATTTCAATACAGTGAATATAACGAATACCCTGTTCATCATTTTTTAGGTTTTGTTTCGCAAGCATTTCTTCGAAATATTGTCTCTCGATCAACTGTTCTCTTGGACCTGAAGCCACAACAATTAAAACGCGAGTATTCTTCACTTGAATTAAATGTTTATCAGTCCAATCAAGAAGAATTCTGTGCATTCCTTGTAGCTGAATTTTGGTGGCGTAAGAAGCACAGTGGGTATTTAATTCTTGACTCGATTTCAGAAACGATTGAAGGAGTGATTTCATTTCTTGTTCATTATTACCTTTGCTTAGAGCTTGAATTGCAAAAGATAACAATAAATCAATAGGATCTCCCTTAGCTGTGCTTAAAGTATCATTAGGTGCCGTCGATTCGCAAAGTTGCTCATAGAGTTTTGCAATGAGCTCCTGATCGGATACCAATAGTTTCAATTGATTAAGACAGCAAATAATCTGTTGAATATCCCTGTAATGATAGGGTGTCATTGCTTTTTTCTCTTGCAGAGATTGCATTACCATGCTCAACCAAACAGAACAATGAGACAGTGACTTGATAAATTGGTAAGCCTCTTTGACAGCAGGAGTATTGCGTCGAGCAATAAGTTCTAGATCATTGATTGAATTTTTATTCCAAAGCGAGAGATTACCTTTATGATAAATAATGACGTGGTCAATACCGACTAATGGAGTCTGGGAGGCGTAATGTTCATGGCTTTGCAAAAACTGCTTACTTAACTGCTGTGAAATATTTAAACATGTAACGGTTTGTGGTTTATTGGAGAAGAAGCGAGGCGATGTTGTTTGGTGATTTGGTTTATTTGGTAAAAAGATACCTCCAGGTTTTTCCATGCATAGGACGGCTTTGGGTTTTTTTAGACAGTTGATGAGATCTTTGAGAGAGTTTTGATAACATGATTGCCTCCATTTGTGATTAAATATTAAACACTGTATTGAGATACTAAACGGATTTGTTGGGATTTGTCAACTCGATTTAAGGTTTAGAAATAAAAGGATTGTCTTTTATATAAAATCGCAATAGTTCTTGCGCCCACTCTTTTGCATAATGAACACCTATTCTTGGTTTTTTAACGATGCAAAAACTAGGTTCATCGATCTGTTTGGCAATATAAAAATCGGAGCTCAGGAGATCATGCTTATTCAGTGATTTATCAATGTGCATGGCTTTAGACAACAG
The DNA here is from genome assembly GCF_001468085.1 of Legionella waltersii. Taxonomy (GTDB): domain Bacteria; phylum Pseudomonadota; class Gammaproteobacteria; order Legionellales; family Legionellaceae; genus Legionella; species Legionella waltersii. The sequence continues at coordinate 136,265 of NZ_LNZB01000006.1, forward strand.
GCCTGGTCCCTGGGTTTTTAGGTGAATATTTTGAACGGGTTCCATTGCCCTTAACAGTACAGCCGTTCCTGAGCCTTCTTTCTCCGTAACAACATTCATGCAATAGTGCATGCCATAAACAAGGTATACGTAAGCAAAACCTGCTGGACCAAACATCACTTGAGTTCTTGGGGTGATTCCTTTCGAGGAATGACAGGCTAGATCGTGCTGGCCAAGGTAGGCTTCGACCTCGACTATCCGTCCTATACGCTCGATGTTATCGCTTCTGTGGATGAGGCATTTTCCTAAAAGCTCTTGGGCAACCAAAATCGTATCACGCTCATAAAAAGATCGATCCAGTTTTATCACTTTAAATGATTACTCCGATTCAGAATGGCTATTTAAGGCTTCTAGAAATTGTTCCCCATAGTGTGCAAGTTTATGTTGTCCTACACCGGAGACATCAAGCATTTTTTCCAGTGTTTGAGGTTTAATCTGCACCATATCATGCAAGGTTGCATCACTAAATATCATAAACGGTGGTTTATTTTCTTCTTCAGCTAACTTACGTCTTAAACTACGCAATGTCTCAAAGAGAGGACTGCTTTCAGAATGGATTACCGGACGTTCTTTCCTTTTCTTTTTGGAACCACTGATGTCATTCACTGGAATCGTTAAATGGATGCGTTCTTGTCCTTTGAGAATAGGGACAGCTTTTGCTGTGAGCTTTAACACATTAAAATGCTCTGTATCCTGTATACAGTATTCTTTATGAATGAGTTGCCAGGCTAAGTGCTTCCAATAGTTAGCGGATTTGTCTTTTCCAATTCCAAAAGTACTTAGTCGGTCATGGCCAACTTGTTTAATTTTATCAGATGAACTGCCTCTTAATACGTCTATAGTATGACCTAGACCGTAATTTTGTCGTAGGCGGTAAATGCAGGACAACAATTTTTGAGCATCTTCCGTAACATCTTCTGTTGTAGGCGGGTTATCACAGACGTCACAATACTTGCATTGTTCATTGGAAACCTCATCGAAGTAACGTAACAATATTTGTCTTCTGCAATGAGATGCTTCAGCAAAAGCAAGCATATGATTGAGCTTGTTGTTTTCTATTCGTTGTTGATCTTCATTAGGCATGGCATGAATCCATGCTCGCAACCTTGCGCTGTCCGCAGCGTTGTACAGTAGAAGTGCTTGCGCAGCTAAACCATCTCTTCCTGCGCGGCCTGTTTCTTGGTAGTAACTTTCTATGTTTTTGGGTAAATCAAAGTGAATGACGAAGCGGACGTTTGGTTTATCTATGCCCATGCCGAAAGCGATAGTAGCAACAACAATATCAATTTGGTCATAACGAAAAAGAGTTTGCACCTCTCTACGTTCATGGTGAGACAGCCCTGCATGGTAAGCCCTTGCTTTATACCCCATCTCCTGCAACTTACTTGCTACAGATTCTACACTGTTTCTTGTTCCACAATAAATAATGCCGGATTGTTGAGTGTCGTTTTGTAAAAAGTTATCCAATTGTTTATAGGAATTGCTTTTTGCGAGGACTTTATAATGGATATTGGGTCTATTAAACGAAGCAATAAATCGCTTTGGTGAGTATTTTAATTTGATGACAATGTCTTCTCGCGTTTGTTTATCTGCTGTTGCGGTAAGGGCAATGATTGGTACTGTAGGGAAGTGAGTTTTGAGAAGGCCTAGAGAAGCATACTCAGGTCGAAAGTCATGACCCCATTGCGAAATACAATGCGCTTCATCAATAGCAAATAGAGCAATCGTGCATTCTTTTAACCGCTCTAAAAACGCTGCACTAATTAATCGTTCTGGGGCTATATACAGTAAATCAAGTTCGTTATTATGCAACTGTGCTAAGACTTGTCTAGCCTCCTCGCTATTTAATGAAGAATTGTAATAAGCCGCATTGATTCCTTGTAATTTTAATGCAGCAACCTGGTCCTCCATCAATGCGATTAACGGTGAGACGACAATTCCAACTCCAGGACGCACAATAGCTGGGATTTGATAGCAGAGTGATTTACCACCACCCGTTGGCATCAAAACCAATACATCTTGTCCAGAAATTACCTCATTGATGATTTCCTCTTGAGGATTCCTGAATGAATCAAAACCAAAATAGTCTTTTAAAACAGATATAGCGGTTTTATTTGTTGTTCTAGGTTGCGCTAAAGTTTCCATGTGATTATTCTTATTATCTTTCACAGGCGCTAAAAATTCGCAATAATATCACTTTTTAATTGAGCGTCATAAATATATCTAAGGACGGTGTATGGATTTTCGATTCACTGAAGAACATTTGGCCTTTCGTGAAATGGCCGCTGATTTTGCTCGCGATAAATTAAGCCCCATGGCAGATAGCTGGGATGAGCACAGTTATTTCCCAGTAGAGATCTTGCGTGAGGCGGCCAAATTGGGCATGGCAGGAATGGTTGCTCGTGAAGACATAGGTGGGGCGCAATTAAGTAGGCTTGATGCCGCTTTAATCTTTGAGCAACTAGCGACAGGTTGCATTGCTACAAGCGCTTATCTTTCAATTCATAACATGGTTACCACTTTAGTCGATAAATACGCTGGTGCAGAATTAAGAAAAAAATGGGGACCCAAGCTAACCTCAATGGAAGTTATAGCTAGTTATTGTTTGACTGAACCTGAATCAGGCTCTGATGCCGCTTCCCTAAAAACAAAAGCCGTCAAAGAGGGTGATCACTACCTCTTAAATGGGGCAAAGGCTTTTATATCAGGAGGCTCTGCAAGTGATGTGTATTTATGCATGGTTCGTACGGGTGATGAGTCTCACTTAGGAATCAGCTGCCTGTTGATTGAAAAGGACACTCCAGGATTAACTTTTGGAAAATTAGAAAAAAAAATGGGCTGGAGGAATCAACCCACATCCATGGTTTATTTCGAAAATTGTCGAGTTCCAGTCACGAATCGTGTGGGTGATGAAGGGATGGGATTTAAAATAGCCTTGAATGCACTTAATGGTGGTCGAATTAATATCGCGTCTTGTTCTTTGGGAGGAGCTTTGGCTTGTTTAAGGATGACTCAGTCCTACATGCACGAGCGGAAGCAATTTGGAAAAAAATTAACCCAGATGCAGGCGTTACGTTTTTATTTTGCTGATTTACTTACCGATTATGAAGCAGCACGCTTAATGGTGTATAGGGCTGCAACAGCTTTAGACAATGAGGACAAAAAAGCCCCAATATACTGTGCAATGGCGAAACGTTTCGCAACTGACATTGCGTTTCAGATTAGCGATAAGGCAATGCAAATTCATGGTGGTTATGGCTATTTGCGTGACTATCAGATAGAGCGCATATTCAGGGATTTGAGGGTACATCAAATTCTAGAAGGAACCAATGAAATCATGCGCGAAATTATTGCTAAGGCCAGTTTGGATGATGACTATTTTATTGAATGACTTTTCCGCTTACTTACGTACGCAGCTCGGTTAGAGAATTGTAGAAATAATAATTTTCCTAGCTTTTCTTCAATAAAGTGAAAGAAGGGCGGGTATGAAAAATAAGGAATAGGAGCATGAGTGTGAATTTAATTGAACAAAGTACAGATGCGAATGGAATTATGACTTTGACACTGAATAGGCCTGAGAAGTTAAACGCCTTAAGCACGGACGTTTTACTTACTTTAGGTGAACTATTACAACATGCCAAAACAAATTCGAAAGTGAAAGCCATTATGCTCACCGGTGAAGGAAAAGCATTCTGTGCAGGTGCAGACATTAACCGCTTGGCTGAATGCAATGCTCAAACAGGCTATGAATTTGCTAAGCAGGGACAAGACGTTTTTAGACTTCTAGAAACCATGGGGAAACCTTCATTAGCGGCTGTAAATGGCTTTGCATTTGGCGGTGGCTGTGAATTAGCTATTTCAGCGACAATGCGAATTGCCTCTACTCAAGCAAAGTTTGGACAACCAGAGGTGAAGCTAGGTGTTATTCCTGGTTATGGTGGAACTCAGCGCTTATCAAGATTAGTAGGTAAAGGGCGAGCTTTAGACTTATGTCTTACAGGACGATTTATTGATGCAGCAACAGCCTTGAACTGGGGTTTAGTGTCTGGGGTCTTTGAGGCTGATCAATTGTTGATGGAAGGAAAGCAAATACTCAATGGGATATTAAGCATGGCACCACTGGCTATTACAGGAGTTATGGAGGCTATTGATTATGGTTATGATATGTCTCTAACGGATGCTTTACATCTTGAAGCAGTCCATTTTGCCAAAGTATGTGCCACCGAAGATAAGAAGGAAGGTGTAGCTGCATTTCTAGAAAAGCGTAATGCAGAATTCACAGGAGCTTAAGCATGGCAGATGAGATACTTTTTACTCAAAAAGGTCAACTCGGTATCGTTACTCTAAATCGTCCCCAAGCTCTTAATGCATTGTCTCTGCCCATGATTATTGATCTGCAAAATCAATTATCGCTGTGGAAAGAGGATAATTCGATAAAAGCTGTAGTAGTCCAGGCTGTACCTGGAAATTCATTTTGTGCTGGAGGAGATGTCCGTTGGCTGTATAATTCGGGTCGAAGTAAAGAATCAGAGCAGATGCAATTCTTTTGGCATGAATATCGATTGAATCATTTTATTCATCATTTAGGAAAACCTTATATTTCTCTGATGGATGGTATCACTATGGGGGGTGGGGTTGGTATTTCTCTACATGGGAGCCACCCCGTAGCCAGTGAGCGATTTGTGTTTGCTATGCCGGAAACTGGAATCGGTTTTTTTCCTGACATAGGTGCAAGTTACTTGTTAAATAGATGCCCAGGTTCATTAGGTGTCTATCTGGGTTTAACAGGTAATAAATTAGGGCCTCACGATGCAATGAAAGCCGGACTTGTCAAAAATATTGTGCTGTCTGAACAAATGCCTCATCTTGTTGATGCCTTACAAAATGAAGATTTATTCGAAGACGCTTACACCCGAGTTGATCGTTGTATAGAGGCTTATGCAAACAATGATCCTTCTCAAGATCCAAGTCAGATTAAACCCTTGATAGATGTGTGCTTCAATAAAAACACGGTTGAAGAGATAAGAGATGCGCTCCTGCAAGTAGATGGAGTTTGGGCCGTAGGTGTTGGTAATACCTTATTGCAAAAATCACCGTTAAGTCTTAAGGTGACATTAGCACAGTTAATCAACTCTAGAGGATTGTCTTTAGCTGAATGTTTAAAAATGGACTTTGATTTGGCGGGTCATTTTATGAAGGGTACCGATTTTTATTCGGGTGTCCGTTCAGTTTTAATTAATAAGGATAAGAACCCCCAGTGGAAACCTAATACCTTAGATGCGGTTAAGGAGAATATGGTGGTGAGCTATTTTGAACCTTCCTCAATTGGGCTGGAGTTAATTGTTGTTTAAAATCAGAGTCATCTTTTGCATTGGCATGGGATGACCTATTTCTAAAAAACCACTCTCAATGAACTATACTTTTTAATACGCACTATGAGTTAGTGGTTAGCGAAATGTTCTCACGTAGAAATTGCCTAAATCGAAAAAAATTGCATTTGAAACCACAACAAGGTCCGAGCGACTCTGGGCACTTTGTGGATAAAGGAACTTTTAGTACGGATTCTAGAGATGAAAGAGTGTACACGCCTTGGGTAACTAAACTCAACAAACACGAAGGAGAAAGAAGAAAGGGGGCCTCAATTTTAGAGGTTTCTTTTACGTGGCTTGCATTGCTGTTTGATGGAAAAACATAATAACGTTGCCTAAGTTTTGTTTGTAAAAACCAAAGGGTCTATAAATAACTTGTTCAGACGAAGTCATAACCCGGTATTCAATACAGTATTTTTCAGATTATGACTTCATCCATAAGGGCTTATATCTTTAAACCTAAAATCAGTTTAGGAGCGGTTCGTAGTAGTTTCAACTGCCGAATTTAGTTTAAATGAATCACCGTATCTTAAACAACGATGATTAGAGTAATTGTTGCAATTATGAGAGAAATAAAACTTTAAATTCGATACGAATATATTTTGCCCACTGTCCATGAGAAAAATCCTCTCTGGCTGTAATTGAACGTAATTTGAATCCCACAAAATTGCTTTATAATACGAACCTGCATTTGGGAAAATCCATCGATCTAAAAAGGGAAGAACTTTCTCAGGATCATTACTAAAGAAGTTCTGATAAATGTCGCTAATGAATGTTTTTTTCATTTCATAGTTGCTTTTGAAATAGAAATTACTCCTATCTTGTCGATACTCAATAAAGGGTGGTTTATCCACATTTTTTTTAAACCCGGCTGAAATATTTAGTGCGGCAATAACTGCTCGAGCTGACTCGATTGTTAGTTTTGTTCCGAGTAAATCAGAGCCATTGTATTCATCTAAGAATTTATTCAGCTCTTCAACGGCAGTATCTGTCATTGGGTCAAAGAAGCTGCTAATTGCAAATCCGGTTGCAAAATTAGTTTCAGGATCATAGGTACAGGATATATAAGTCATGTAGCTGTATTTATCAGGGGTAATGTGTGAAATTAAACGATCCTCAACTTCTGCAAACACGCGGTCGCAATCCATGACACTTGTTTCTAAAGAGCCTGATATGCGAATTATTTGGGTTGGGTAATCTAAACTACGCGTAAATGTTTCTCCCTCTTTTAGGTGTTTAGAGTCATTGGCATAGGATTTTACTTGGGTATTTTTATTCTCCGGGGCTTTAAAAAAGATCTGGCCTTTGTTGTCATCATTTTGAATTTGGCTAAAGGCACAGCAAGGAATTAATACAAGTGGAGCGATAAACTGATGAAATCTCATAGCAAACTCCTTTTATATTTTAAATTAAATCCTTTAATTTAAAGAACCACCCCATCATGGAGTAATAATGCTCGCAAATTGGTCAGACTATTTCCTAGTAAACAAGGGGTTCCATTTTTGAGTATACAATAAACCCCATGATTCGCTAGAGCATTTTAAAGAGAATTTTTGCAGTACTTATAGACTTAAATGAGTACCTTGATGTGTATTTCCTGTGCCAATAGTTTGATTGTCTGGAGTAAAAATTCCATTTTTACCTAAAGAGTTGGCAATCAATTGCTCCTCTCTTCCTTTGATATAAGTTTTGCCAAGAGCGGTTGCGGTTCTTATAAAGACTAGAGGGGATGAGTTTATTAAAATTTCTTGAATGGTATCGCTATCCATAGATGGTTTATCCAATGTCATCGAAGATTTGCTATCTCTAGCTTGTAGTTCAATCGCTTTAAATATTTTCTCAGCCAGCTCTCTGAAATAATAACCATTCTTTGCGCAGATTTTTAAGCAGCGTAACGCTTTTTCGATATTTTCATTATGAAATTCATTTTCTGCTACTCTGTAAAATGAGTTATGGGCAACCTTAAACACTTGTTGTAACGTAGACATGTACCTGAATTGAACATCTTGTTTTGCTTCCGCCAAACAATGATCAACAATGAGTTGGTGGATTTGCAGTGCTTTAGGTGATTTAGGACAGGAGTTAACTAACACAGCTATGGCATTTAAATTTTCAATGAAATTGGATCTGATCATGTGATCAAAGCAGGAGTTTATGCAATCACTATCAAGAATAACAAAATGTCTCTGTTCTAAAGTGAATTGACTACTCTGTTCAGCGTTGTTTAAACCTCTTAAGTGTGAGTGAATTAAATTGATAACGACAGGAATTCCATTTTTATCAAGAGAGGACTCATTTAAAGAGGATAAGGAGATAGGGTAATGACTAATTTCCCATTTACCCACTAAATCATCCCATGAAATGCTGTTAATGTATAAATACCCCCCTTCAATTGTGTATAAAATATATAATTTTGGGATTTCATTAGCTGCTTCTTTCGCTTTACTGATGACCTGATAATTGGCTTCCAGGATACTTTTACCTTGAGCTACTAAATTTTTTAATTTGAATTTAGCTTCCAAGCCTGGGGATAGAAAACGTGCGAAGAACATGAGTATTTCAGGGGTATATTTAAAGGGAATATCTAGAGTTTCCAACCATGGCACAGAGAATGATTCTGTCTTGAGAGTGGTTCGCTGATCGTCTAATTTGCTATCCATAATGTGTTATAACTCGATAATAAAAGTAAAAGAGGTGGATTTTTTTAGAGAACATTATGAGGTTATTTTGGACACAATGCAATAAAAGACATAAATAAGAACAGATAGGGCATAATATGAGCCTCTTCTTGTTGATAAGTACTCGGGTTTAATGCATTATTCATATTAAAATTGTTTGATCTGCGCTTTTCGCTTACAATTCAAAATTAAATCGATACTGGTAATCTGAGAAACTCATGTCTGATTTCTACCAAGACTTCAATAAGAGAAGAACCTTTGCAATTATTTCGCATCCTGATGCAGGTAAAACGACCGTCACTGAAAAGTTACTTCTATTTGGGGGAGCTATTCAGTTGGCTGGCACTGTAAAAGGTCGTAAAGCAGATAGGCATGCCACTTCAGATTGGATGGAAATGGAAAAGGAAAGAGGAATCTCCATCACAACTTCGGTCATGCAATTTATCCATAATCGCCATGTCATGAATTTGTTGGATACGCCTGGACATGAAGATTTTTCTGAAGATACCTATCGTACACTAACCGCGGTAGACTCCGCCTTAATGGTCATCGATGTGGCCAAAGGTGTGGAGGACAGAACAGTAAAACTCATGGAAGTGTGTCGACTTCGTGATACCCCTATTATGACCTTTATTAACAAATTGGATAGGGAAGGGCGGGAGCCTATTGATCTATTGGACGAAGTGGAATCTGTTTTAGGTATACAGTGTGCACCCATCACTTGGCCAGTAGGCATGGGTAAACGATTTAAGGGAATCTACCATCGTTATCAGGACATCGTGTATTTGTACCAACAAGGTTTGAATGCTAAAAAGCAAGAGGCGACCCAAATAAAGGGTATAGATAATCCTGAATTGGATGAATTGCTTGGAGATAGCGCACAGGAATTAAGAGAAGAAATTGAGCTGGTTAAAGGGGCCTCCCATGAGTTTAACCTACGAGACTATTTAGCAGGGAAAATGACTCCAGTCTATTTTGGTTCAGCCATCAATAACTTTGGCATCAAAGAGCTTTTGGATGACTTTGTTGAATATGCCCCAGGTCCTCAGGCAAGAAAAACAATAGAGCGCATTGTCCAACCCAATGAAGATGCCTTTACAGGCTTTGTATTTAAAATTCAAGCGAACATGGATCCTAAGCACCGCGATAGAATCGCCTTTGTCCGAGTATGTTCTGGCTCATACAAAAAGGGAATGAAGTTGAATCACTTACGCATAGGCAAGGAAATTCAAATTGCAAATGCCCTCACTTTTATGGCGGGTGACCGTTCTCATACTGAATTGGCTTTAGCTGGAGACATTATTGGTTTGCACAATCACGGTACAATTCGAATTGGTGATACATTTACTCAAGGAGAGCTATTAAAGTTTACAGGAATTCCAAACTTTGCACCTGAATTGTTTCGCTTGGTGCGCTTAAAAGATCCACTCAAGAGTAAAGCCTTATTAAAAGGATTGATTGAGTTATCTGAAGAGGGTGCAACGCAGGTATTTAGGCCATTGAACAGCAATCAATTGATATTAGGGGCTGTAGGTGTTTTGCAATTTGATGTGGTAGCGCATCGATTGAAGCATGAATACAAGGTTGATTGTATCTACGAATCAGTCAATGTAACTAGTGCACGCTGGGTCTATTCTGATGATGACAAGGCCATGAGTGAGTTTAAAATAAAAGCGCACGATAATTTAGCATTGGATGGTGGCGATATGCTCATGTATTTAGCCCCAACTAGAGTTAATTTGACAATGGCCGAAGAACGATATCCAAAGATCAAGTTTTGTGCTACCAGAGAACACTAGCACAAAGTGGGTTAGCTAAACAAAGTACAGCCCACGTAAAGACTGGTATTCTTGCTTTGTTTAAACGCTTCCTTACGGTCGCAGCTCGGTTTATTCAGTATAATCTGTGCTATCACAGTTCTAATCCGAGCCACCGTAAGGAAGCGTAAATCTTTATGCCTGGTTATATCTCAAGTTCTACGCCACACAAATCGCCTTTAAAGTATGTGCCCCAATGTTAGTGATTTGAACTTTTGCACCAGCCTCAGCACTAATCTTTAAAATGTCCCCATTATGAACAGTAACCTTTAAAGTTTCTCCTTTTGATAGGGGTATTCCATTGACTTTGCCACGTTTTAGAAGAGCCTCAGTAAACATTTCATTCGATGAGTCTTCGCTGTAGATTTTACATTCAGCACTCACTTCCCAATACAAGTAATTCACGAACACCTGAGGTTGATTAGGTTGAAATTCATACTCTAAAGTAACTCCTGGTACAAGGTTATGGGTAGGTAGAGAATACGTACTCGTGGAAATAGATGCCGCTGCAAATAATAAGGTAAAGCCGATTTTTCGTAACATAGATGCCTCCAGCGTGAAAAATTAACGGGCTAAGATACATTTATTTTGCTTGCTTGGCAAATTCTGAGGCATTTGCGCTTGGTTGGACGGGCACCCACCCCTGGTCTTATTTTTTTTCTATTTCATAGGGTCATAGCTCTCCTAGTGCCTTTGCAATGGATTCAGTCATTGATTTCGCGTCTCCGAAAAGCATATAGGTGTTATCGTGGTAGAACAGATCGTTTTCAACCCCAGCATATCCTGGTGATAGGCTGCGTTTAACAAATAATACATTTCGAGCCTTTTCAACTTCAAGAACAGGCATACCATAGATTGGTGACTTAGGATCTGTTTTGGCTGCAGGGTTGGTGATGTCATTCGCACCTATAACAAAGGCTACATCGGAGGTAGCAAAATCTCTATTTATTTCACTTTGTTCAAAAACTCGGTCATAGGGAATGTTTGCCTCTGCTAGTAGGACATTCATGTGTCCTGGCATGCGCCCAGCAACCGGATGTATTGCAAATCGGACTTTTATAGATTTTGATTCAAGAGCATCAACTAACTCTTTAACGGCATGCTGCGCATGAGCTACAGCCATTCCATAACCAGGAACAATGATCACGTCTTTTGCATTGCTCAATAGAAAGGCAGCGTCCTCACCATTGGCTTGTCTTACTTGACGTGTTTCATGTGAGAGCTGTCCTTGAGTGCTGGTGCTTGAACTGCTAATTCCACCAAAAATGACATTAAATATGGATCTGTTCATACCAACGCACATGATGTAACTAAGAATAGCTCCGCTTGCGCCAACTAAGGCACCTGTAATCACTAGTAGATGATTGCTTAGGGTAAATCCAATGCCTGCTGCAGCCCAACCAGAATACGAATTAAGCATGGAGATAACAACAGGCATATCAGCACCACCAATTGGGATAATGAGCATCACTCCCAGTAGAAAAGACAATGCAGCTAAAGCAGCAAACACGGCAGCATGTTGAGTACTCACAAATAAACCAAACAACACGAGCAAGGATAGCGCTATGAGTAAATTAACAAAATTTTGCCCTGCAAAGCGAATGGGTATTCCAGACATGATCCCTTGTAATTTCAAGAAAGCAATAACAGACCCTGAAAAAGTAATTGCTCCGATAATTAGACCTAAGCTCATTTCTACAAGACTAGAAGTCTCTATATTTCCGGGTTCACCAATCATAAAAGAGTGGGGCGATAAAAAGGCGCAATAGGCTACTAACACGGCTGCCATCCCCACTAATGAGTGGAAGGCTGCAACTAACTGTGGTATTGCAGTCATGTTTATTTTTAAAGCAATCACAGTGCCTATAACACCTCCCGCCGCTATAAGGCTTATTAAAATAAGATGATGATAAGTGCTTGGCATTAAAAGTGTTGAGCCAACAGCTAGAGCCATTCCTATGATTCCAAGAAGGTTCCCTCTTCTTGAAGTCGCTGGGCTAGCCAGACCTTTTAGCGCTAATATAAAGCAAATGGCGGCGAGTAGATAAAACAAGGGTACAGTTGAATTCATTACCGGGTCCTTTCTTTAATTCATTATTTTTTATACATACGCAACATACGTTGGGTCACGACAAATCCACCAAAAATGTTGATTGAAGTGATAAATATTGCTATTCCACCCAACCAAGTTATGTGGCCTATAAGTTGATTTCCTGCGGCTATTAATGCGCCAAGAATGATAATACTCGAGATGGCATTAGTCACTGACATGAGAGGGGTATGCAGAGCAGGTGTGACCTTCCAAACTACGTAATATCCAACAAAGCAGGCCAGTACAAAAATGGTTAAGATGGTGATATATGGATTACTCAGGGTGGTTGCTTCAGGCATTTTGCTTCTCCTTGGTCTTGTCAAAAGGCATGTAGGAGCCTTTATTGCAAATCATTGCTTGCTGGATTATTTCATCATCTGGATTAAAAGCAATTTCAGGAGCTGACTTTGCTAATAAACTGATGAGATGAATTAGGTTATTTGCATACAGTTCACTAGAAGTAGTCGGAATTTGTCCGGCCATATTACTTGTTCCTATGATCGTGACTTCTCCGTGTTTGATGCTTTGATCTTTAACACTTAGTTCGCAATTACCTCCTCGAGATGTTGCTAGATCAACAATGATAGAGCCCGGCTTCATTTCTTCTACTGTTGCTTTATACAATAAGGTAGGGGCTGGTCTTCCTGGAATGAGAGCCGTAGAAATGACAATGTCTGACATTCTTGCGTATTTGTCTATCAGAGCAGATTGAAGTTTTTTATATTCTTCACTGGTTTCTGATGCATAACCCCCAGCAGTTTCACTGTCTTGCTCCTGAGCCACTTCAATAAATTCAGCACCTAAGCTTTCCACTTGCTCCTTAGCTGCACGCCTAACGTCAAAGGCATACACAACAGCACCTAAGCGTTTGGCAGTAGCAATCGCTTGTAAACCAGCGACTCCAGCTCCCAAAATAAGTACTTTCGCCGGTTGAATCATACCTGCTGCTGTCATCATCATTGGAATGGCTCTATGGTATTGGGACGCTGCTTCGATAACGGCTCTGTACCCTGCGAGGTTGGCTTGCGAAGATAAGCTATCCATACTTTGGGCTCTGCTTATTCTTGGAATCAGGTTCATGGAAAATAGAGAAATTTGATGTTCTATACTCCACTTAACAAGCTCGTTTTCTGGCTGATTATCAATGTGTGCTATCACAACAGCCTCTTTTGCTAAACCATCAAGGTGTTTAGGTTTTGGCTCATTAACAGCCAACAAGATTTGGGTTTGTTTAAGCAGATCCTGACGTTTATCAAAAACAGTAGCACCTACTTTTTCATAAGCATCATCATGAAAATCCGATTTTAGCCCGGCATTTTTTTCGATACCTACTTGAAATCCTAATTTTATGTATTGTTTTGCAGTATTTGGAGTAATAGATACGCGTGTTTCTGAACCATCTTCGAGTATAGTTCCAATCATCATTGTGAAAATCCTTTTATTGCTTAGGTGAGAATTATCCCAGTTTATTCAGCATAGTTTTCACTTACATGGCGTGTCAAGATAGGACCATAAAAAATGGTGCTAAAGAGCACCATTTTTTAATTCAAAGGATTAGACAGTAAAATTGTATACAGTCCTATGTAACTAGGTGGATTCCTCCGGAGTGCTTTTGGCTTCTTAGTAGGCTCTAAGCTTGCTCACCACACTCTCAATCTGGCTTCCATGATTTTACTGTTGGCTGAACAATATTTACCGTCTATGTCACAATATTAGTCTAATAGTACAAGTAATTCCAATCTACTTTGCAGATATTTTGCAAAATTATAGTTAAGAAATCATCTCGCTTAGCCACGTCTTGTCCATGGGGCACCACGTAGTAGGGAGCTAAAGGGTTTTCTGGAGGCGTAAATAGTATTGCCATGGGTGTTAAGGAATATTTGAGTAAAATAAATTTTACCTCGCTTATCTCGGGCTATACCAATCCCTGTCAGATCATAATTTCCATCTATATTTCTCTTGTGTCCGGGGCTTAATAGCCAATTTTTTACTACGTCTCTAGCATTTTTATAATTGTAGGCAACATTTTCTGCGCCGGCTCCTGAGTCTTTTATTTGCGAGTGCAAGCGATTGATTCTAGCTTCAAAATAGCTATGGCCAAAGGGGATTTTATGGCTTGCCATGTCCATGGAGTGTTTCTTAGCCTCATTGACCATTTTGTTGTTCATTGCTAGAGGTCTTAAACCATGTTGTTGCCGGTATTGATTGATATAAATGAGTATTTCATTCTGAATCGCTGAATCACTAGTCGTTTTTGAAGTAGGGGGGGTTGCATGAAGTGCTTGAATAATTCCACAAAGCAGAATAGGCAACATGAGTATTACAAGAGTTATTTTTCTGTTCATTAGGTTTCCTTCATTGCTATTAGAACAGGACTTACGCAAAACCCTGATCTCTTCGCCAAAAAATGGTTTGAATTCGGTCATTTAGTTTATCTAAACTCCCTCATTCAAACCATTGTTTGCCTCGACCTCAGGTTTTTTCGTAAGTCCCGTAGAAAAAAAATGAGCTGAATGGTTACCAAAAATCACCAGTTTGTCCAGCATTTGGATTAAATTAGATCAGATATTAACCGTTAAGCCTAGCAAAAAGCCATGTAAGATAGGAATATTGGATACGCTTCCTCTTCTCGTTTCAAAGTTAATTTTTAAATTGGGATCACTCCCATAAACCCCTTGGTATAGAAGATTTAAACTAGCTAGAGCTGTAATAGGATATCCAAAACCTGCTTGAATCTCTCCCGCAAGTTGAGATAGGTTATTGACTGGATTGATAGGAACTTTCCAATGGCGGTAAGCAAGGCCACCCTTCATTTGAGCAAAAAAAGAACTACCGAACAGAGGATTACTTTTAGCGGTTACCAATAAATCCAGCATAGGGCCTAGATTTGATTTAATAGGCGGTAGCCATCCTAGAACAGATAACGTTTCTTCAGGAATGTTCAAACGCATTCTATTGCCATTTTGAATACCGAATTCCACGCCAAGAGCGATATCACCACTCAGGCCCAATTCATTTCCTAGAGCTAAACGTGCAAGTACATTTTGACTATCGTGATTATGAACTCGTTGATAAGTTCCATGACCGAAACTAGCGGTGATTGTCCAGGGTTGATCTTGTGATGTGGCTTCGATAAATCCATCAGCAAATAGATTGAAAGAAATTAAAACCCCTATTGATATTGATTGTAATTTTGATTTCATCTTTCAAATCCCTAAAAGAATTGCTTGATTCTGAAAGTGCTAGTAATAAACCGTGCTAGGAACTGTAGTCTGGCGGAGAGAGAGGGATTCGAACCCTCGATACGTTGCCGTATACACACTTTCCAGGCGTGCGCCTTCAACCACTCGGCCACCTCTCCAGACGGGCAAGCTTATACTTGTCGAGCAAGAAATGCAAGCCTATATGCATCTAAGAGGTATGACCTGTATATAATTTATCAAGTCAGCCTAGGGGTTGTAAATAGTTTAGGTAATAATATGAACACACCTTGGTTGATGTAAAAATAATATCTAATATGGACAAATTATATTGAGTTGACACCGGTACTATTGTATATTCCCATTTTTTTGATTACGGAGTGAAGTCAATGAGCCTTCAACATTCATTACAAAAGGGTGTTTCTGATTTTAGTTTTATAATTGGTAGAGGACTGATCTATGGTGGTGCAGGAGCTTTATTTGTGATGGCTGTAGTTGGCACTATCGCAATTGATCTTGTGCTGCTTTCTGCCGCAGAAAAATATCAAGATCGTTTTTTAACTGGATTCGTACTTGGTTCTATGTTCAGTAGAGGTAACACCGATCCTGTTCCTTTATTAATTGCTTCACCTATTTCATCAGCAATTGCTGTTGTATTATCAGTTGCTCTTGGTGTTCCTGAGGTTGGTTTGGTCATTATGGCAGGTTGGCTTTTAGCGGCTACAACATTAGCGATAGGTTATGGTATAGAAGCTTTTTCTAAAGCAATTAATCCTGACCCAGTGCATGAATTAGACGACGAACCGGCCTTTTCTTGCTGCTTGATGTAATCTTTTGATTCAATCACAGATTAACCGGTTGACGCAACGCGTCAACCATCATTTCTCAAGCTGACTTTCTTAGTTAAATACCTCTGCAAATTCTTGAGTATTGTCGAAGAAAATTCCTATAAATCGTCTTATACTTATAAGAGATTTGATCTATCCAAACTATAAGGACTCATCATGGGGTCAAGATTGTTGGTATTTCCTTTATCATTACTGTTGAGTGCCAAAACATGGTCTATACCTTGTTACTATACTTTGGCAAAGGATTCTTGTTGGACAAATTATAACGTGACAGTCAATGTGATTGATGATGCAAGCTCCACGACGGTTTTAACGTTGAGCATTCCCAAAGGGCAAACTTGGGCTAGGGGTTCATTTGAGTGCAAACCAGCGCAGGGGTTGAGGTATGTAGCTCAATTTACCCCTGTTTTTTGGCAAAGTGATGTGGGAAAAACATACGTTTCTACGAGAACTTGGTACATGCCTGGAAAAGTGAACACAGGCGATAAGGCTTGGACTATACCAATCTGTTACCCTGCAGATTTTGCACAAGTCCCTTTGCCACCAACTGCAGATAGCAGTTGTAAATGTGATTTCACTAATATTCCTGAGCCTACTCTTTAATAACCCATAGCCTTGAATGGTATCTTTGGGTATGATTCATCCCATATCATTATTTGGAGTTTGCAATTGATAACACTAAGAAACAAAATCGGCCAAATGTTGATCATGGGTTTTAATGGAAGTGAGTTGCATGATCACAGTCCTGTCGCACAGTGGTTAGCTACTGATGGTTTGGGTGGTGTGATATTGTTTGATAGAGACCTGGAAACTGGCCTTTTTGGAAAAAATCTAGTGAACCAAGCACAGATTAAAATTCTTATAAGACAACTCCAACATTATGCAGCAAAAACATCGATAAATAGAGAAACCCTACCTCTATTAACAGCCGTTGATTATGAGGGTGGGGCTGTAGATAGACTATCTAAAATCGAAGATTGTATGCCTACATTAAAGCCGATTGATCTTGCAAGGCTATCATCCGAAGCATTTAAGGAAGAAGTGTGCCAAATGGCTTTGACCTTGAAATCATTAGGTTTTAATTTGAATTTCGCCCCAGTAGTTGATTTAAAACTGAATGAACAACAAGGAATAATAGGAAAATTAGGGCGAAGTTTTTCTCAAGACCCAGACACAGTTGTCCTTATGGCGAAACAGTTCGTAGAACTATTTAGTCATTATGGTATAGCTTGCGCCTATAAACATTTTCCAGGACATGGAAGCGCTGTAGGAGATACTCACGAAGGCTTTGTAGATGTAACAGATACTTATAGACCAGAAGAGTTATTACCCTACGAACAATTATTGAAGGACGTGTATCTTCCTGTCATGGTAATGACCGCTCATGTTGTTAATAAGCATTTGGATAGCTCAGGTCTTCCAGCAACTTTATCTCATGAAATATTAACAGGGACATTGCGAGAGAAAATCGGTTATGATGGAGTCATTGTCAGTGATGACCTGCAAATGCAGGCTATAGCCAGTCACTACTCTATTGAAGAGGCCTTGTGTTTAACAATTAATGCGGGGGCTGACATGATTATCTTTGCTAATCAGCTAGGAAGAATTACAGCACCAGAAGTTATTGATATCATTGAGCATTTGGTTAACGAAAACAAAATTGATCCACAACGAATTGATCAAGCTTTTCGTCGAATCATTCGTTTAAAAAAGCAACTGACTTGTATTGAATTAGAAGGTATAAACTCATAAGTTCTTTTGATGGCTAGATTGACTAAAAATATATCAGTGGTATAATATATTCTTCGTGTATAAAATATAATCACAATGCGGCGGACCGTATGATTTTGCGCTTTTTTAAACCAATCAAATCAATCTGTTTCAATTCCATTAAGATAATGATATATTGTTGTAGCTGATACCTGGGTTATCAGACCCTAATTCAAACTCTATTTTAAAACTATTTTTGAATTTTAAGGAATAATCGATGTGTGCAGCACACCAGCAAAACAACAACATTTTATTGAGTACTCCCATTATTTATGCATTGATGATAGGTCTTGGTATTCTGACCGGTATGTCCGATATAGCCATTCTAAAAAATCTTGGTCTGTTAATTTCTGACTTGTTCATTAAAGTATTCAAATGCATTAGCCTACCGATTATCTCTCTTTCAATTATCGTAACCTTAGCCAATTATAGGACTGATGGGTTAATGAAGGGGATTTGGCAACGAACCATAAGTTACACGTTTGCAACAACAATGGTTGCAGCATTTATTAGTTGCTTGTTGTATATCTTGGTAAATCCAAGCACCGTTCAAGTGAGTGCTGATCATGCGGCAAAAGCATCAGAAAGTTTAGGTTATTTAGGTTATCTTAGTAAGATAATTCCCACAAATCTGCTTTCACCATTCCTTGAACAGCAAGTAATGGGTGTTTTGCTATTAAGTATTGCTGTAGGTTTTGCAGTACGGCAGATCTCAGATCAAGAATCTCGAGAGACTATTACAAAATTCTTTCGAGGCGCCCATGGTATGTTTTTGGTGATGACTCGCTGGATAATTAAGCTAATACCTCTTGGTTTATTTGGATTTATCACCTCAACAGTAGTGCAGCTACGTTCGGGAATGGATATTAAAGGAATTGGTCAGTACTTATTGATTGTTGTCATGGCAAATCTAATTCAAGGTTTTGTGGTTTTGCCACTATGGCTAAAAGCAAATGGTGTGAATCCTTTTAAAACCATGAAAGCAATGCTACCTGCATTATCCATGGCGTTTTTCTCTAAATCTTCAGTGGGTACTTTACCGGTAACAATGAACACCATTGAAACAAACCTTAAAGTAAATCCGCAAATCAGTCGATTTGTTTTACCTTTATGCACTAGTATTAACATGAATGGCTGTGCTGCATTCATTTTTGCTACTGTTATTTACTTAATGCAAAGTCATGGAATTGCGATCTCTTATGGTACGATGGCTTTATGGATCCTCGTTTCAACCATTGCTGCAATTGGAAATGCTGGAGTGCCTATGGGTTGCTTTTTCTTGAGTGTAAGCTTATTGTCCAGCATGAATGTGCCCATTACCTTGATGGGAGTCATTCTACCTTTTTATGGTTTAATCGATATGTTGGAAACTTCCCTCAATGTGTGGTCCGATGCTTGTGTTACCAAATTGGTCCATGACAAAGCTCATGGGGAGATCGAGGGAGCTTCTCAGAAAGTGAGGAGTAAACCCTTATTGGAAGTGGAGCTGGGGTAGATGATTGTCTGCCCCCTCACGGCTGAGGAATCGACTCATTTTTTAAAAGGGGCATTTATACCAAAGGTCGGGTGCTTCGTCGAATGGCGCTGCCTTAAGCAGTGTCATTAGGTTCATCTATCAGGCCCGCATCGGTCCGCTTGCTGACGCGCGCGGCTCGGTTCCTTCTTTGCTGTCTGAATCAAATCGTAGTCACAGCAGGGAGTGAGTCGGTCCGCTTGCTGACGCGCGCCTCGGTTCCTTTTTTGCTGTCTGAATCAAATGCTAGTCACAGCAGGGAGTGAATCGGTCCGCTTGCTGACGCGCGCGGCTTGGTTTCTTCTTTGCTGTCTGAATCAAATCTTAGTCACAGCAGGGAGTGAGTCGGTCCGCTTGCTGACGCGCGCGGCTCGGTTTCTTCTTTGCTGTCTGAATCAAATCTTAGTTACAGCAGGGAGTGAGTTGGTCCGCTTGCTGACGCGCGGCTCGGTTCCTTCTTTGCTGTCTGAATCAAATCTTAGTCACAGCAGGGAGTGAGTCGGTCCGCTTGCTGACGCGCGCGGCTTGGTTTCTTCTTTGCTGTCTGAATCAAATCTTAGTCACAGCAGGGAGTGAGTCGGTCCGCTTGCTGACGCGCGCGGCTCGGTTTCTTCTTTGCTGTGTGAATCAAATCTTAGTTACAGCAGGGAGTGAGTTGGTCCGCTTGCTGACGCGCGCGGCTCGGTTCCTTCTTTGCTGTCTGAATCAAATCGTAGTCATAGTAGGGAGTGAGTCGGTCCGCTTGCTGACGCGCGCCTCGGTTCCTTTTTTGCTGTCTGATTCAAATGCTAGTCACAGCAGGGAGTGAACCGAGCCGCGCGCGTTAGCAAGCGGATACGGAACTATACGCTTTCACGAATGACGCCGCTTAAGGCAGCGCCATTAGGCGAAGCGATGGACCTAAACTTACTGACCATCAGAGAAGAGATTAGTTGGGGCACTATTATAATTTGAGTCGATTCCTCAGCCCTCAAGGTCGCGGCTTGGTTGGTAGAATGGGCGGAGAAGGGCGGGGACGGACTCCACTGGGGTCCGTCCCCATTTCTGGATAACAATTAATTCAACAACAAACGCTCACAAATAGCGTAATACATGGCTTCTAATTGGTATAAGTCATCTAAACTTATGCACTCATTCACTTGATGGATAGTGGCATTAATTGGTCCAAGTTCAACAACTTCAACACCATAAGGCGCTATAAAGCGACCATCGGATGTTCCTCCACTGGTAGACAATTCAGGGCTAGATCCAGTTTGTTCCAGGATAACTTCTTTACAAGTGTCCAGTAACAAGCCTTTATTTGTAAGAAAAGGTTCACCATTTAAACGCCAATGAATCGTTGGGTTCAGCTTGTGGCGTTGGAAAGCATTTTGGACTTTTGTTTTTAATGATTCTTCTGTTTGTTCGGTTGAAAATCTAAAGTTAAGGTCTAAATTAATATCTCCGGGGATAATATTGCCGGCGTGACCGCCTGAATGGATGTGAGTTATTTGCATGGAGGTGGGCGGAAAAAAAGCATTGCCATTATCCCATTGAGTAGCGGTTAACTCAGCCAATAAAGGACTGATTTTATGGATGGGGTTGTCTGCAAGGCTTGGGTAGGCTACATGGCCTTGAATGCCACGTAAGTTAATTTTGGCGCTTAAAGACCCCCTTCGGCCAATTTTAATAACATCTCCAACACGATGAGAGCTAGATGGTTCGCCTACAATACAATAGTCCATTTGTATTTTTTTTGCAGCCAACTTTTCCATGACATAAGGTGTTCCGCAATTGAAATCATCACCTTCTTCCCCACTGGTTATTAAGAATCCAAGTCTGCCTAAAAAGTTTGGATGGGATTTAACAAAACGCTCTGCCATATGCAGCATACAGGCGAGGCTTCCTTTCATATCAGCCACGCCACGTCCAAATAACAGGCCATCATGCTCTTCTAGAAGAAAAGGATCAGTATTCCATTTCGCACTTTCTCCGACAGGTACTACATCCGTGTGGCCTGCAAAAACCAAAAGAGGGCCAATATTGCCATATACCGCGAAAAAATTAGACACCGGTTCTTTATTCAATTGAATACAATTAAATCCAATCTGTTCTAAATACTGAATCATGTATTTCTGGCATCCTGCATCGGAAGGTGTGATGGAAGGAAAGTTAATGAGTTCAGTTAGGATGGATTTTATGTCTGTCATAATTAGCTTGCTCTTAAAAGTTCATTAATACTCACTTTAGCTCGTGTCTTTTCATCGACTTGTTTAACTATAACAGCGCAATATAAACTATGGCTACCATCTTCGCTGGGTAGATTTCCAGAGACCACCACGGAACCTTCCGGTATTCTGCCATAGGTGATCGAGCCATCGAGACGATTATATATTTTTGTGCTTTGCCCAAGAAAAACACCCATAGAAATAACGGAGTTTTTTTCAACAATGACACCTTCTACGACCTCTGAGCGAGCACCAATGAAACAGTTGTCTTCAATGATTGTTGGATTTGCTTGCAATGGTTCTAACACCCCACCAATTCCTGCACCACCAGACAGATGAACATTTTTTCCTATTTGAGCACAAGAGCCAACAGTTGCCCAAGTATCAACCATCACGCCCTCATCAATATACGCACCTACATTGACGTAAGAGGGCATCAGGATGCTATTTTTTGCTATAAAGGCGCCACGTCGGACAATGGCATGAGGAACAACTCTAACACCTGATTGTTTAAATTGTTCGTTATCATAACCAGTGTATTTGAGTGGAACTTTGTCATAGAATTGGCAAAATCCTGCATCTATTATTTGGTTTGGAAATAGTTTGAAGGACAATAATACTGCTTTTTTAATCCACTGATTAACGACCCAATCGCCATCCATTTTTTCGGCAACTCGAATTTGACCACTATCAAGACATGAAATAACTTCATTCACTGCCGCTTTAAGCTCCGAAGGTGCTGAATCTACAGAGATCTCATGTCTATTCTCAAAAGCTTGTTCAATGATGTTTTGCATCGTATTCATGGTTTATCCCTGTAAAGAAGCGATTAAATTATCTTTTAAAGCCCATTGCTGATTCAACCAAGCCTTAAATTCTTCCTGGGTTTTAGAATTAGTGACCAAATCAGTCGAGGTAAATTGGCTTGGAATTGGTAAGTGCCTTATGTTAATTTTCACTGAGCTCACTCTCTTACATAGAAAATCCCATAATGAATGGTGTTTATCGGGATATACAATAGTCACATCAAGTAAACTTTTAAGCTGTTGTCCCATAGAGCTAATGATAAAGCTAATTCCGCCTGCTTTAGGTTTAAGTAGATAGTTGTATGGGGAATTTTGTTTATCTTTTTTGGATTGTGTAAATCGAGTTCCTTCGACAAAATTCATGATTGAAGCGGGCGTTCTTTTAAATACTTCAATGGCTTTACGCGTGGAAATGATATCTTGTCCTTTTTTATGAGGATTTTTTGCCAAATACTCTTTACTATAACGTTTCATAAATGGACAGCCCATTGCCCACCAAGAAAATCCAAGAAGAGGAACCCATTTTAACTGATCTTTGATAAAGAATTTCAGTACAGGTATTTTTCGATTAAATAATCGCTGAAGGATTATTATATCAAGCCAGCTTTGGTGATTCGCTAATACAAGATACCAATCTTTTCGAGTTAGGTTATTTAAACCGGTTATTTCCCAATTTAATTTCTGCACCTTATCCATGTACAAACTATTTATTCCACACCATATGGTAACTATTCCATCAATAATACTGGTGCATTTAGCTTGCCATTTTTTATTGGGAAATAGCTTTAATAGCCCCAAAATGAAGACTGGAAGAAACAAAGCGCTGGTAGAGATAATCAGCGCCAGGATAGCTATTATAGCGTTAAGCTGCCCACCTTTATTACTTTTGCTATTCATAAAATGACCTTATCAATCAATAAGTTTACTTAAATGCATGTTCTAAATCTGCTTTCAGATCATCAATATGCTCAATGCCTACAGATAAACGGATAAAGCCATCGTCAATTCCTAAAGCTCTTCTTTGTTCTGCGGGTACAGATGCATGGGTCATAATGGCCGGGTGTTCAATCAAACTTTCTACACCACCTAGGCTTTCCGCTAAGGTAAACAGTTCGCATCGAGAGAGAAAGCGTTTGGCCTCACTTAAATCTCCCTTTATGACCATTGAAATCATCCCTCCAAAATCACGCATTTGCACTTTCGCTAACTCATGCTGAGGATGGCTTTTTAATCCTGGATAAATCACTTTTGCTACTCTAGTGTGTGTGCTTAACCAACTGGCAAGCTCTGTGGCATTTTCACAGTGCCTTTGCATCCGTAATGACAGGGTTTTTAGACTTCTTAACACTAAGAAACTGTCAAAAGGTCCTGCAACTCCACCACAGGAGTTTTGTAAAAATCCCATTTTATCAATAAGACCAGGATTGTCACCCACTACTACTACTCCACTAACTACATCTGAGTGGCCATTCAAATATTTTGTCGCAGAGTGTAGAACGATATCGAACCCGCACTCAATAGGTCTTTGGATCCATGGGGTTGCAAAAGTATTGTCAGCCACAGTGATGATATTATGTCGTTTTGCAATTGCAGCTATTGCTCTCAGATCTGCTAATTTCAACATAGGGTTGGATGGGGTTTCTACCCAGATTAATTTTGTTTTGTTGTTGATTGCCGCTTCTATCTTTCGAGGATCAGTCATATCCACGAAGCTAAAAGATAGTTTTGATGTTCTGGTTTTAACCTTATCAAATAATCGAAAGGTACCGCCATAAAGATCATCCATTGCAATGACGTGATCACCCGCGTCCAATAGATCAGTGACAGTATTTATAGCTGCCATTCCTGAAGCAAATGCAAAACCTCTTTGGCCTGACTCAAGGCTAGCTATGCAATCCTCATAAGCAGTTCTGGTTGGATTATGTGTTCTGGAATATTCGTAACCCAAATGTTCACCTGGAGCAGATTGTTTGTAAGTGGATGTAGCGTAGATAGGAGTCATCACTGCGCCTGTACTTGGGCATGGTTCCTGCCCTGCATGAATGGCCCGAGTGTCGAAGTGATTTTTATTCATGATGCGATCCTATAAATAACAATTTAAATTCAAGAAGATGCAGATATTCAAATGCCTGTAATGTTTAAAAAATAATCTAAAAATGCAAAATTTGACTAAAGTTTTGAATTTTTCTGCCGCTACACTATTTAGGACATTCTAGTGAGGGATGCATGCGTAGGCAAGAAATCAATTATGAAAAAGTTGCAAAGGCCGCAGAAAAAATAAGAAAAAGAGGAATAGAACCGTCTGTTAATGAGATTCGTGAAGAACTAGGTCTTGTAGGTAACCACCCTGAATTGTCTATTATGTTGGAAAACTGGTATCACAATCAACCAGAATTCCAACGAAAAAGTAATAGCCCATTGACCCAAAATTTGCGACTAAATCCCACTGAAATCGTTGAAAAAAATGTAGAACTTGAAAAATCAATTTCTTTACTACGAGCTACATTAGAATCTACAGCGGATGGAATTATGATGGTTAATGGCCAAGGAGCTGTCGTTGACTGGAATCAAAAGTTTGTTGAAATGTGGAGAATTCCTTCCTACATGATGGAGTCTGGAAAAGAAAGCATCAGCTTTGAGTACATCCTGGAGCAGCTCACCGATCCACAATCACTCATAGCCGACGTGCAATATTTATATCAGAATCCAGAGTGGCAAGGGGAGTTGCCGGAATTGCACTTTAAAGATGGACGAATCTATGAACGATTCACTCAGCCTCAACGAGTAGGCTCGCAAATTGTAGGGCGAGTCTATAGTTTCCGAGATGTAACTCAAAAGAGAATGGCATTAGATGAGCTACGAATTCTTGAAAGAGCAATCGAAGCAAGTACTCACGGGGTAGTCATCATAGAAGTGGTTAAAAATGAATACAGAGTGATTTACGTCAATCAATCTTTTGAGAGAACAACAGGATATTCAGAAAAAAATGCCCAAGGGGTCAATTTATTTTCGCTTTTAGGAACTAATGCAGATGAGGTTAACCATAAGCGAATAGAGCTTGCAATTAGGGAAGTACGTGAAGAAACCGTTGAAATGGAGAGTATCAAACGAAATGGTGAAGTATTTTGGTGTGAAATAAGCGTTGCACCAGTTAAAGATACTTTTGGAAACGTAAGGCATTACGTTTGCATTATTAATGATATTACTCAACGTCGAGATATGGAAAACCAGCTAGTGATGCAAGCGACTTATGATTCGCTAACTAGTCTTCCAAATAGGGTTCTTCTTATAGACCGTGTTGAACAGGCGATATTGCAAGCTAAGAAAAAGCGATCCATTTTGGCATTTATGTTCCTCGATTTGGATCGATTTAAACTCACCAACGATACATTAGGTCACAGTATGGGTGATAAACTATTAGAAGTGATTGCTAATCGCCTACTCATTGCTACTGAAGATTATGATACGGTGGCTCGATTAGGCGGAGATGAATTTGTTATTTTATTAACTGATATTCAAAATATGCAGGAAGCCGAGCAGATAGCCCAGAACATCTTAAAATCCATCGAAAAGACCATTCAGATTGATCAACATAGCTTAAAAATCACTGGAAGTATGGGGATAAGCTTCTTTCCAAAAGATGGGGATGATTATGAGACCCTAATGAAAACAGCGGATCTTTCCATGTATCACGCAAAAGACAATGGAAGAAACAATTACCGGGTGTATGAACCTGAAATGAATAGACGAGCAATCAACCACATGCAGTTGGATACTGCATTGCGCGATGCTTTAAAAAATGAAGAGCTCTTTCTTGTTTATCAGCCATTAATTGATTTGAAAGAATACAAAGTTGTTGGTTTTGAAGCGTTAATGAGATGGCATAGTAAGATTTTAGGTCCAGTTAGTCCGGCAGAATTTATCCCGATGGCGGAAGAAAATGGCATGATTCTCGAAATGGGGGAATGGGCTTTAAACGAGGCTTGTACGCAAATAAAAAATTGGCATAAAGCTGGATTTAAACATTTAACGATGGCTGTGAATATCTCAGGTCGTCAATTTAGACAGAAGAACCTTGCGGAAATTGTTGCTAATGCGCTTAAACACTCTGGACTACAATCCAAATATCTTGAACTAGAGTTAACAGAAAGCTTGTTAATTGAAGACATCGATCATGTTGTTGAAACAATGTACTCATTAAAAGACATGGGAATTAAACTTGTCATCGATGATTTTGGTACTGGGTATTCAAGTTTGTCCTATTTGAAACAGTTTCCTGTGGATAAATTAAAAATCGATCGCTCTTTTATCAATGAAATGGCATCAAATCAGAATGATGCTGCCATTGCGAAGGCTATTATTAATTTAGGCCATAGTTTAAACATACAAGTATTGGCTGAAGGAATTGAAAATGAGTTTCAGCGAGACTTTGTAATAGCGAATCATTGTGATTTTGCCCAAGGTTATTTTTATAAAACTCCCGACACTCCAGAAAATATCTTCGAGTTTTTGTACATGGTTACTCAGTCTAAAGTTAAGAACACGTCAAATTAAGATTTAACTCAATTGTCAATCAGGTAGCACTTATACGCTAAATAATCTGCTTCCTCACGGTCGTGGCTCGGATGAGTATTAGGCTAATATCCGCTTCATTACTTTCATGGACTGGATTAGCACTGTTTCAACTGAACCATGGCCGTGAGGAAGCGGATTATTACCGTCCCACCCGAACCACATTCATTTATTGTTTAATTCCTCTACAAACCAGGTACGATTTTTGCTTTCATGAGATTAAAAATAGGCTATTTATTTCCTTTACCTCTTCATTGTATAGAGTGTAGAGGAGGTGGAATGAGTGTGTCTGTAATTTCATGGACAAGTGAGGTATTGATGTCTTGATGTCTAATGGTTCTAGATATTTGGAGGTTACATGAAGCAAGTTACCATAGTTGGCGCTGGCTTGGCGGGTACACTATGTTCATTGTATTTAGAAAGACGCGGATATCAAGTAGAGGTATACGAGTCTAGGGCTGATCTACGCAATAGTCCAACGGATTATGGTCGCTCGATCAATCTTGCACTGTCTTGCAGAGGTATCACTGGATTAAAAGCAATGAATTTGATGGATGAGGTGCAGAAAATTATGGTTCCTATGAGAGCCAGAGCGATTCATGAACTCAATGGAGACGTGCATTTCCAAGCCTTCGGACGCCATCATGATGAATACATTAATGCCATTTCACGAACGGAATTAAACTCTTTATTGCTGAATAAAGCAGAAGCTTCAGAGGGTATCAAGTTACATTTTGAAATGAAGCTATTAAACGTGGATATCTATAAGCAAAAATTGAAATTTGAAGATGCCCAAGGCAAGATTCTTGAAGTTCCTTATCAACGTTTAATTGGTGCAGATGGAGCTCCCTCGCATGTAAGAGAAACCTTGAGCAATGAAGGGATTGTAAAAGCGAGTCGAGAGTTTTTAAATCATAGCTACAAAGAGCTATCCATTAGCAAAAAGCACACAGTTGGGATGGCAAGAGAGCATTTGCATTTATGGCCACGTGATGCATTTATGCTCTTAGGAAATCCTAATCCAGATGATTCCATTACTGGCTCATTGTTTCTTGCAAATGAAGGTAAGGATAGCTTTTCTGAGTTAGATACTGAGGAGAAGTTGCAGCGCTTTTTCCAACGGGAATTTCCAGATGCCTATGCAATTATGCCTAATTTAGTTCAGGAATTTTTTGGAAACCCTACCGGACGTTTGAGTACTATTAAGTGTGATCCATGGTACTACAAAGACCAATGTTTATTGATCGGTGATGCCGCGCACGGAATAATTCCGTTCTTTGGACAGGGAATGAATAGTGCCTTTGAGGATTGCCGGATTTTGGATGAGTTATTGAGCGAATACCAAGACGACTGGGCTCGTGTGATGCCTGTATTTTATAGTGAAAGAAAGGTAAATACAGATGCAATAGCTGAGCTATCCATGGATAACTATCGAGAAATCCATTCAGACATTAGAAGCCCCAAATTTAACCTACAGAAACAAGTAGAACATGAATTAATGCTCCGTTATCCATCCCAATATATTTCAATGCATGTTTTAGTGATGTTCACTAACACCCCTTATTCAAAAGCAATGGCAATAGGTCATCTGCAAACTAAGCTGTTGGAGGAAATATGTAGTTCGATATCATCCATGAAGGAGTTAGATTGGAGTAAAGTAGATGAATTAATACATAATTACGACAAAAAATTGGCGAAAATTAGTTAATTTAAATTAGGCTATTCATTTTAAAGAAGATTAATGGTCAAATATTTGTCGCACTTTCTGGAATCAGAGACATAATTTTGTCGCTTTCTGAGAATTACGGCCGCAAGAAACCAGAAAAGAGCATACAGATGTGTATTAATATCATGTAAAATGATTAAAAAGTTGGCATGAGTGCTGCATCAGTAAATCTGTCTAAATAGAATTTGTTGGAGTAAATCATGAAAACTGTACAAACATACATCGACTCAAAACAAAGTGAGTTTATGAACCATCCTTTCTTTAGTATGCTTGAAGAATTAAATAGTCTAGAAGAGATAAGTTACTTTGTACCAGAACTAACTTTTTGGGCAATGACTTTCCAAGACATATTACGTATTAATGAAGAAAGAGTCACTGATCCTTACTTGAAAAAAGTAGCTCGTCACCATAGATTGGAAGATGCTGGTCACGAAAAATGGTTTTTAAGCGATAAGAAATACATGGGAGAACTATGCAATAATGCTGCTTGCGGTCGAGATGACGTGGCTTGGCTCTATAGCAAAGACTCCCAGTTAGTTCGTGATGCTGCCTATTCAATCATGTCAGAGATCTATAAAGTAGACGAAGAAATTCTTAATATCGTTCTTCTCTTAACTCTAGAGTCTTCTGGACATGTTTTCTTTGAAAAAGTAGTCAAACAAGTGAAAAAAACTGGCCAGGATAAGAATTTACAATACTTCTCAAGTTCACATTTAGAAGTTGAAATGGCTCATGCTATCTTTGAAGAAGAAATGGAGAAAAAAATCTTCTCGTTAAAGCTCCCAATTTCTACTCGAAGGGAAGCTTTAAAAATGATTGATCGATGTTACGATTCCTTCAATAAAATGTTCGATGGATTGATTCTTGCATTGAACAAACGATTAGGAGCAGAGAAAGCAGGAACTCACCATGCCATTAAACAAGTGGAATATAGAGAAAATCAAGCAATATGAGAAGGAAACAGGACAAGCGTTGCTCAGAGATGAGCAATCGCTTGTTTCTTTTAGTCAAGATTTTGGTAAATTAATACAATCCCAGCCCACAGCAGTTTCT
The DNA here is from genome assembly GCF_001468085.1 of Legionella waltersii. Classification (GTDB taxonomy): domain Bacteria; phylum Pseudomonadota; class Gammaproteobacteria; order Legionellales; family Legionellaceae; genus Legionella; species Legionella waltersii. The sequence continues at coordinate 165,955 of NZ_LNZB01000006.1, forward strand.
ATCCCAAACGATACTCAATCACTACAACGCCTTATCCAATTTGCCCAGCAGCAGTATTTACCAATAACGATTCGCGGCAATGGACTGAGCCAATGTGGACAATCTTTGCCTGTTGCGGGAGGAGTAACACTAAGTATGCAACAATTTAATCAGTCCTTAGAGCTGGCTCAGGATTCAATTTGGGTAGAGGCAAATTCCAGTTGGATGGACTTATTGGATAAATCGATAAAGCAACTCAAAGCCCCTTATGTTTTACCTTATAACTGTAATTTATCGGTTGCAGGTGTATTGTCTGCAGGAGGAGTTGGTGCCTCTTCCTTTAAGTATGGCTCTATAAATGCCCATGTAGAGGCCTTGGAGGTCATTGATGGCATGGGAAATCAATTAGTTATTGATCAACGTTCTCCACTGTTTCATGCATGCTTATCCGGTCAAGGACGCTTTGCAGTAATTACTAAAGCATGTATACGTTTACGTAAAGTCAAACCACGGATTAAAACCGTGTGTCTTGTCTATAGTGATCAGGATCAATGGTTTGAGGATATGCTAGCGGTCCGCGAACTAGCCGATTACGTGGAGTTATTTTGCTCTCCTTCTATTCAAGGCAGTAAATTGATCGCAAACAAGAGAGTACCGATGGCACAATGGTTATACGGACTGCATATTTCGGTTGAATTTGGGAAAACAGCTCCTTCTACTCGGAAAATAATAGGCGGTTTAAAACCATGGAATGTGATAGAGAGCTTTGAAGAACCCGTTTTATCTTATTATCTAAGACATAACTCACGTTTTGATGTTATGAAGCTATTAGGTCAATGGGATTTACTTCATCCTTGGTATGAATGTTTTGTTCCTACTTCCGTTTTAAGGAAAAATCTAAGGGCTATTCTTGAAATTTTGCCTATATTCTATGCAAATCTAGTTCATGTAGTGCCTGTATCTAAACAAAAAGGTGGGTTTTTAATGTTACCTCATTGTGAGTCAATATGCTCTGTAATGATCTTAAATCCTGGTGTGCCATTTCCTTTGAAAGATCATTGCCTTCATGCTATTGCAGAGATGGACAACGTGTTAGTTCAACAAGGTGGTAAGCGATATTTATCAGGCTTTTTAGGTCATGATCTCAGTGAGGATTATTGGTGTAAGCATTTTGGTGAAGAAATAAACTCATGGAATGAACTGAAAAAAGACTATGATCCTCACGGTATTTTCAGATCAGTACTGCATCCATTTTGACGGTTGAGACCAGGTACATGTACTGTTAAAATCACCTCATTTTGACTTTATAAGACATCAAGATGAAAACAGTGCGCTTTCTTTTATTATCAACTTTAGCCTGCGTTTTTAACCACCCAACTCAAGCCGCTACAAAACCAGATTTTATAGAACTGTTCAAAAACTATGATGCTTGTTTTCTTCTGTATGATCTCAATGAAGAAAAAATCATCAGCGAATACAATCCCAAAAATCGTTGCAATCAGAGAATATCTCCCGATTCGACGTTTAAAATCGCTTTGTCTTTAATGGGGTTTAACTCTGCAATTATAAACAAACATACTGAGTTTAAGTGGAATGGAACGAAATATGATTTGCCGGATTGGAATCAAAACCAAACACCAGAAAGCTGGCTTAAATACTCCGTGGTTTGGGTTTCTCAACAAATTACTCATCAACTTGGTATGGCTCGGATTAAGCATTATTTGGCGGGTTTTGATTATGGGAATCAAGATTTTACAGGGGATCCAGGAAAAAATAACGGTCTAAGCCATGCCTGGCTAAGCAGTAGCTTAAAAATTTCTGCCTATGAACAATTGAACTTTTTAAAAGCCATGTTAACTGAAGAATTACCATTAAGTCCTAGAGCAATTGCCTACACCAGGGCTAATATGTACTTAGGGCAACTTGATAGTGGGGCAAAATATTACGGTAAAACTGGCTCGGGGCGTCATGGAAGAAATGAGCGTTTAGCAAATCCTAGTCGATTAAGAGATGGATGGTTTGTTGGGTTTATCGTGTCCGATGGCCATCAATACGTGTTTGTGAGTAATTTAACGGATAAAAAACCGGTCCCCAAAGGGAATTCAAAACCGGACGACCCTATATTGCCTTATGGGAGTGCGCTATTAAAGCCAATTACCTTAAAGATATTGAATCAGCTATTTGACACCAATGCTTTTGCATGAAAATTCCATAATCGTGAATAGACCTTGGCTTGGATAAGCATTTAGGAAATGAAAACCTGTGTCTGAAATGAGTTCTACCCATTTCTTAACAGTTCTTTGTTTTCCACCGACCAATACCATCATGATAATGTCCATGGTTTTATTGGTATGGGGCATATTGCTCTCAGGAATAGCTTGTTCAGCAATCAGTAGAGTACTTTCTTTAGGTATTTCTTTGTACAAGGAAATTAAAAGCCGTTTGGTCGTTTCATCGTTGAAATCATGTAAAATGCCTTTCAACACATAAGCTTCCGCTTTTTGCAAATTAGACCAATTCACTGTGTTCACTCTATTTGTTTGATGAGGATCAATTTTAAAAGTGGATGTTATCAAATCAGGATTGCTTTGCTTTAACTCATGAATTAAATGTTCACGACCATACCCTATGTCTACAATGCTGTTAAATTGAGAAAATGGGTAGCTTGCAATAATCGCTCTATCATCGATGGCTGATAACTTATCCATACCTTGTTTAAACTGATCTTTTCTTTCACCATTACTGTTTATTAAAGAAAAAAAATCGGTGTTATGTTGTCTAATAAAAGGGGTAACTCCAGTTTTTAATCCATCTTCTAGATTAGAAAAGGCTTGCCACCAAGTTTCATCAACCATACTAATGACATGTTTCATCGATTCAGGGTGATTTTGTTGTAATGGATGGGATAACGATGTCAGGCAATAGCCTGAATCCGTTTTGAGAAACACGCCATAATCAGAAAGAAAACTCAGAACTCGATCCAATAGCTCAGGAATTGTTGAGGTGCTTGCAGCCAATTTTTCTATCGACGTTGGGCCTTCTGACATATAATCAGCAACACCTAAGCGTGCAACAGCATGAATTGCTCTCGAAACAACGTACGCACGTGACATGTTTGCTAATTGCAGATGTGCTGGAAGCTCGTTATTCATTATTAGTCCTCTTTATGCAGATGCAAGGATGGTTTGGCATTAATACGATTCGATCAGTTCAATGATAATTATTTTATGTTAGGATGGATACATTATTTCATTGAAATTTATGATGCATGAAATTTGATATTCAACTCTTGTTTTCGCCTAAGTATGCTAAATGGATAATCATTGGCCTTATTACTTTGTTTTCAATGTTGATAATTTATAGTTACGCCAGCCTATTATTTTTTAAGATCGGAGCGGCCTCAACACAAAACTCTGAGACAAATGCAGTCGAGCTTCCAAAACAAGAGGATGCCAAGCATTTTTTAAAGGCTTCTTTGTTTGGCGTGTATATGCCAAATGACTTAAATGACGATAATGTAAAAGAGTCACTCTTAAATGTGACTCTTGTGGGCATACTTTATGATGAAAATCCCGAAAATTCTCAAGTGATAATCCGTTCATCAAGTGGAGATGAGAAAACCTATGTAATCGGAGATAAAATACCTGGCGGAGCAGTGATAAAACGGATAATACCTAATGGCGTATTAGTGGAAAGAGATGGTACATTAGAGAGTTTAAGTCTTCCAAAAAATGAATTGAATTTTGAACCTGTAGCAAAGCCTTTGAAAGAGGATTAGAGTGCATGTATAGAATACGTAAATTGTTATTGATGATGATTTGTATTCCTGTGATTGTTGGATGCGTTACCGGAGCTTTAAGCCTAAGGGAGGGAATTCAGAGTTTTAAAGCCCAAGATTATAGAAGGGCATTTATTCGTCTAAAGCCGGAAGCGATCAAAGGGAACCCAGAGGCTCAATATGCAGTCGGCTATATGTATTATTATGGTCAGGGCGTGGTAGAGGATAGAAAGAAGGCCTGGTTTTGGATAAATAAAGCAGCGGCATTAGGTCAACCCGATGCGCAGGTTGCTGTTCAAATTCTGCAAAAAAGACACCAGGAAGATAAGCGAATATTTGATAACAAACAGTTGCAGCATTTTCCAGTGAGTGAGGAACCTTATTAGTATTATATGGGGACGGACCCCAGTGGGGTCCGTCCCCATTTTTTTTCACTGGGGTCCGTCCCCATTTTTTTTTCACTGGGGTCCGTCCCCATTTTTTTTCGGTCCCCATTTTTTTCGAAAACTACTTTTTAACGAAGAGATTGGGTGTTTCTTGTAAGTCCTGTCCTAGCTACTGCTCTTTACTAGCATCGAAGCCAGGTAACTAAAATACACCAGAAGAAGCACTCCTCCGTGCCATGAGGATTTTTTCTTGTAATAGTAATTAATCATTAAGAGAAGAAGAGTTATTGCGATTAACACGGGCATATCTCGCCATATAACTACAGTACTTACTTTGTTAGGGGTGATAAGACTTGGGAATGCAAGAATTAAAAGTAAGTTGTAAATATTCGATCCGAGAATGGTTCCCACTGCCAAGGCCTCTTCATCTTTATAAACAGCGATTAATGCTGTCGCCAATTCAGGAAGTGATGTACCGATGGAAATGATGGTTAACCCAACGGTTAACTCGCTAAATCCAGACCATTTTGCAAATGCAGCAGCCGTTAAAACAAGAAATTTCGAGCTTATTGGTAGTAATATTAAACCAATACCTATACTCACAAAATTTGCAACAACAGTTCTGTTTGTGTGGCTACCTCCTTGAAACTGATTGACAAACATATCCTTATTTTTGCTGTGGTTTACCAGGTGTATAAAATAAGAAATACTGGCCAAACAGCCAATTAAGAATAGGCAACCATCTACTCTCCCTAAGTAACCATCAAGCATTAGACTATAGGCAAACAACATGATGATCAGTAAAACCGGAATGGTTTTTTTCAATTTATAATGATCTAAAGCATTTGGTTTAAGAAACAAGGTGATACCAAGTATTAAACCAATGTTAGCGATATTAGAACCGATAGCATTTCCAATCGTTAATTCATCTTTATTTGCAAGTGCAGAGGATATTGAAAAAAAAATCTCGGGGGCGCTTGTTCCAATAGCGACTATTGTTAATCCAACCAGTAATGTGGGTACTTTGTAATGAATGGCAAGATTTGTTGCACCACTCACTAAATGATTGGCGGACCAAATGAGAGCAAAAAAGCTTGCGATAAATAGGAATAATGTACTCATTAATTACTAGGCTCTAATGAAGCGTTTCTTAAATGATAATACGAGAATTAAATCCAAGATAGAGCTATTAATTATTCCTCTGAAAATACTTTGCTGAGTATGAGGCTAGTAGGCTTGGCAAGGCCAACAGAGGATAACTCGTCTCGTGTAAACCACTTGCCCGTACTTTCAAAAGTTGAGTTGTTAGCGAGTTCAGTTTTAATTAAAATGGCTTTAATTTCCAAATCAAAATGACTAAAGCTGTGCTTGAACTGAGTGATCAATTGTGGTTCATGACTTTGCAGGTTGAAATGACTAAGCCATTGCAAGGGATTAGCATCTGCTTCAATACTAGGTAAACACCAAAGTCCTCCCCACAAGCCAGTAGGTGGTCTTTTATCCAAATAAATCGAATTCAGAGGGTTCAGAATAGCTAAAAACTGCTGAGAGTAACAGGGTTTTTGTTTTTTAGGTTTTTTATTGGGATATTGAGCTTGTTCATTTTGCTTAAAAGCCTTGCAGTTTTCATTGATTGGACACTTTAAGCACGTTGGATTTCTACTAGTACAACATGTTGCACCTAGGTCCATGATGGCTTGAGTATAATCCGCACACCGTTGCTGATGCATACAGGATTGAGCAATAGCCCACAATTCATTTTTGACAGCAGTACTTTCTGGCCAGCCTGCTATCAGAAAAAAACGGCATAAAACTCGTTTAACATTACCATCTAAAATTGCAGCAGGTTTGTTAAATGCTTGAGAAATTATTGCGGCAGCAGTAGATGGACCAATCCCAGGTAATTGCATCAACTTGGCCTTATCAGTTGGGAAATGACCCTCATAGGATTCTGTGATTATCTTGGCTGTTTTATGTAAATTTCTAGCTCTACTGTAATAGCCTAGGCCTGACCAGTAGGATAAAACATCATCCTCCTGTGCGATTGCTAGGGATTCAATGTCGGGAAACCTCGACATAAATCGGTTAAAATAGGGTATGACAGTCTGAACTTGCGTTTGCTGTAACATAATTTCAGAAATCCAGACTCGGTATGGATGGCGAGGGTTTTGCCAAGGAAAATCCTTACGGCCATAGATGTCATACCAATGCAGTAATGGTTCAGTGAATTGAACCATTAAATTGCTTATAGTCAATTGAGAAGCTCTTTTAAGGGTTCCCCAATCATTTTAATTGGTGTTGTAATGGTGTTTTTGATCATCAAAGCACTCAATAAAGGATTAATTAAACTGAAATCTGGCGCAACAGTTGGGTGTTCAATAGTACCAGTTACAATAATTGGGAATGAACCACCGAGAACCTTCTGGAATTGTTGTAAGGTTTTGTCATCGTAACTATCAAGAAATGCAGCTTTTAGTTTTGAGTGGAGTGTTTTATTCAATAAATTAAGGTTTCCTTGTCCATTGATAGTTAATCGATTGGTTTGTAAGAGATACGAGTCACTCTCCATAATGCCTTTAGCTAAGGTATATTTGAAGTTGGCTAATTTGAAAGAGGTGTTTCCTTGAGGTACTTTGCTTTGTTCCCAATTTAAGGATTTTATTGATTTTTTGGGATCCGAAGGTGCTAAGTTTGCAAGAGCATTCAGTTTTGTTTTCAATGTATTGATGAGCTGTTCGATATTAAGATTAAATACTTCACCATCCTTAAGGGTTAAAGTGCCTTTACTGTCTATATGCTCAAGATTTATGTCTTTAAGGGGTATTGATGCATGGATAGAATAATCTAAACGACCGCTTATGGACTTATTTCCTAACAGTGCAGTCATGAGATCCTGTCCATCAAGGTTAGTCGCTGTCTGGTTAATTAACAGCTGTTTGGAAATAAGGTTTAATTCCATATCGCCAATGGACTCACCCTTATAAAGAGAAAGAGTCAATGGATTAGAGATTAGCGCACCTTTATGTGATTTAAGTGTGGCATTGACTTTGTTAATGACAAATTGATTTAAAGTTATATTGTTTAAAACCAATTGCCCTTCAATAGACGATTGATTAACTCCATTTTTCATGTCTTCTAAAATCAATGGAGAAAGGCTAATACGTCCTTTGAAGTTCAAGGTTGCTTTTGCAGTTGACATAGTTGGAATGCTTATCAATTTACCTTTGATTTGAACTGAGAAAGGATTGTGTTTAAAATTGATTTGTTCCGCTCCAATCTGGATGTTTTTAACTATTGTGGCCCCGTCTTTATTGTTAAGAATAAGTTGTCCATGGCTTAAAATTAGCTTTTGAATGGCGAATTGTTTATTCATCTTGGCGTTTGGGGTGGATGCTATTTTTTGTTGGGCATTTGATTCTTGTATAGATGTGTTGTTGTGATTGAATTCGAGCTTAAAACCATCGGCATGAATTTCACTAAATATCAATTGACCGCGAAGAAGTGGTGTAATTTTTAAATTTAAAAGCAATTTATCAATTGACAAAGAGTAATTGTCTTTAGACTTTTCGTTGCCAATGAGTAACTGATTGAATTTAAGTCCTGGTCTAGGAAATAGTTGCCACGAAATTGCACCATTTATATGGCTATCTTTATGAGTGGATTGAGTTATTTGTTGGTTGATTAGCTGTTTAATCGTTTCTGGATCGATGCTTTTTGCTAATATCCACAGGGTGAGGGACGCCAATAAGCCAAGAGTAATCATCGAAAGTACTATTTTTCTTAGAAACTTCATAAGGTCAACCCTGATAGTAAAAGGTACAGCATATCGATTATGAAATCTCTGTCAAGCTGAAACAGACAGGACTTACGCAAAACCCCAATCTCTTCGTTAAAAATAAATTTCAATTCGGTCATTTAGTTGATCTAAACTCCCGCATTGAAATTTATTTTTGCCTCGACCTTTGAGTTTTGCGTAAGTCCTGACAGACGAAGAAGTGTTAAGAAGTTGTAGTTCTGTAAAAAAAAAGTGCTAAATCTATTGCAACAATCTTGAGGTCAATCTAGACTGTTTTAAGGAGTATTTTTAAGTTCTTAATAAGTAACATGACCAACCCGTTATCAATTGAGTTGTAATGCGTTAAAGAAAAGACGTAGTTTTGCTTTATTAGAGCTACTCAGGATGAGTTCAATAATTCAAGGAGAGCAGCATGCGTCAGGGCCAATCCGAGATTGTGGTTTTAAAACCAACCACTGTATTTTTAGCATTTCTAGCTTCACAGTTACCTGAAAGTCATTTACCCAGTCTTAATCAATTGGAAACCGATAATACCGCTTATGTGATTCCAAAAGAGGATTCCGATGAAGCAACTTTAGATCATATTGAAATGCACTTCCAAATGATGTTTAGGCATGAAATAGGTCGTTGGTTAGGGGAAAATGCACGGAATAGCATTGAAACAAGTTTTATCGATTTTGTGAGTTGTTTCAAACTAGAAATGCATTCTCATATTATTTTGATGGAGCCTAGAATTGAAGATGGTCATCAATTGCTTGAGATAAAACCTAGAGAAGCTCTTTTAGAATGGATTAAGTCAAGTATTGAAGATTCTGAAGGGTTAGCAGATGTTCTTGATAAGGTCAGCTTGACACAGATAGCTGAAAATTCAACAGTTATTGTTAAGAATTTTGCAAATTTAAAGGACATTAAGCCTTTTATAGAGCTCTACTATCAGCCAATCTTTGAAACGGCCATGACAAGAATGTCAAACCAATCTAGAGAATGGCCTGAGGTTAATTCATTCACAGCTTTTAGCAAGTATTTTGCCGTTCAAATACATACTCAATTGAAACATTTGCACCGTTAAGGAGTCCACTATGGAACCAGTGACTATAGCCCTTATTTGCGCGGCAGCTTTTGGAGCAGTTGTAGCTTTATCTGCATTTGTAAGACAATTATTGGTGAGTAGAGATAAGAATCTAAATGATGAAGCTCAAAGAAAAGCCATTACCCAGGAGGCGGGTGAGCTTGAAAAAATGAGAGAACAAATGCAGAACAATAAGCGGTTTGACTCTCACTACCAAGTATTAGGCTCGAATAAAGATGCGATAATCTATCTTGATAATAAAATTGAAGATATTTTGAAAAAGAAATCACTGTTGGTTGAAAGATACGCACAAGTATCGTTAAAGGAATCCAATGCCATTGTTAGTGGGGGCGTATCTCCTGATCGCAAAGAGTCCTTAGATAAATTAAAAGAAGAAATCGATCAAGAAATTAAATTCTATAACAGTGAATTAGAACATCTACAAGAAAGAAGAAAATCATTATGGGATTCTCATGCAGATCTGCAAGACTATTTGTTACAGCAAGAGAAAACAAGAAATGAAAATTTGGATAACCTCTATAAGCAACACACTGGCTTACTGGAGAAAATCTACATTCGTCATATCGATGATAGTGAGCATATCGCTAAGCAGAGTATTGACGCTGGTAGCAATGCATTCAAGATGATGATACTAGCACCAATACAGTTTTTACTTCAGTACTTTAATATCTCGACTGGTATAGCTCTTGATCAGTCAAAGTGGGAAACAAACTCTAGGGATGAGGTCGAAGACACTGAGGGAGATATCAATGATCAAGACAAAAGCGATGACGAGGTAAATAGCGATACTGATTCTAATAATGACCCTGAGTCAAATGATTCAGACAAAGACGAATCAAACGAAAATAATGATTCAGAAACCGATTCTAAATTTATGTTTGCATAATCTTTGGTCTTAAATATCATGCGATGACATTTTTGGCTTTATATATTACAATGCTTACCACGTGGAGTGTCTAACGTGGTAAGTGAATATCAGAAGCTTAATGAAATTAAGGATGATGACCCGTGGTTTATGTAAAAAGGAATAAGGAAGGTTTAATTTGTGCAGTCTTTGGCGAAAAAACAGAAGGCGCTACAGAACAAATTGATGTTACTAGTGCTGAGTTTTTAGACTTTATGATGCGCTATGATCATAATGCAAAAGACTTGCAATTTTTACAATCCGATCTGCAATTAATACGCGTCATTGAAGATTTGATAGCTGTATTAATTGATAAACACGTTATCACTATTACAGATTTTCCACAGTTTGCGATAGATAAATTATTATCACGACAAGCAATTCGTAAGAAGTATGCTAGTAGTGCAGGTATGGAGTTTGGTGGAGATGATCAAGAGACGTAATTTTTTGCATTTTATTGTTGCATTGAGTTTTATATTTTCAAAATCCGTTTTTAGTTTAAATCTAGATTCACTTCTTCCTGATGAGAGAAATACGGTAGAAGTGTTTCAAAAGGCCTCGCCCAAAGTCGTTTATGTACATCGACTTGCAACCGTTCATCAACGGTCGTCCATACAAGCAGTGCAGGTTCCCGATGGGGCTGGTTCTGGTATCTTATGGGATAATAAAGGGCATGTAGTCACTAACTTCCATGTTATCAAAGGTGCAGATAATATTGCTATCACACTAGGAAATATGACTGTTCCAGCAAAGGTAATTGGTACAGAGCCTCGCAAAGACATTGCTGTTCTTGAGATTAAAGCACCAAAGGCCTTGCAAGCATTGCAAACATTTTCGCCATTTGAAATTGTGCATCTGGGGGATTTGATCGTTGGGCAAAAGGCTATAGCCATTGGTAATCCATTTGGTTTGGATCATAGCTTATCAAAAGGGGTTATTTCCGCATTAGGGCGGCAAGTACCAGGAGTTGGTGGAGTAACGATTCATAATATGATTCAAACGGACACACCCATTAATCCAGGAAATTCAGGTGGACCACTACTGAATAGTGCAGGCCAGTTAGTTGGAATGAACACGATGATCTATTCACGCTCGGGTTCATCCGCTGGAATTGGTTTTGCCGTACCTGCCGACGATATAGAAAAGATTGCTAATCAAATTATTCTTCACGGAAGAGTTGTTCTTTCTGGAATAGGGATTCAACGCATTGATCCTAATTTAGCTCAGCGTTTAGGTGTCAAGAAGGGAATTCTTATTGCGGACGTATTGCCTAATACACCAGCTGCAGCCCATAAACTCCGCGGTACGCATAGGGATCAATGGGGGAGAATTGTTTTAGGTGATGTAATCGTTGGGGTGAATGCGCACCCAGTTCCTAACTACGATGCTTTATACAATTTGTTAACTGAAATTAAAGTGGGCGAACAAATTACACTTTCCCTTAAAAGAGGGAAAAAAGTCATCAACGTTAAAATGAAAACGATCGATATTGCTGCATTATAGTCGAGTGGGACGGTAGGGGACGGATCCACTAGGGTCCGTCCCCGTTATGTCTCTATGTCTCTTGCATAGCGCCTACTAGGTTTATCCTAACAATTGTTTTATGATCCCTTTAAGGAGTAGGCACTTTTGAGTGCCGCTCAGATCGACACAGAATTAAAAACAATGGGCAGATAGGACATGTTACTAAAACGAAGTGATTCAATCTTAGTCTTAATCGATGTTCAAGAGAAATTAGTTCCAGCCATTCTGAATAAAGATCAGATGCTCACTCGCTGTGAGTGGTTATTAAAATTAGCTAAACAGATGCATGTACCCATTGTTGCTAGCGAGCAATACTCCAAAGGTCTAGGAACAACCGTATTTCCATTAAGTACTTATATAGACAGTTCCAAATGCATCGAAAAGATTCATTTTTCCTGTATGCAAGAACCTAGGTATTTGAATGAACTAAACAGTCACAATAGAAAGCAATTAGTTTTAATAGGCATTGAAGCCCATGTTTGTGTCCTGCAGACGGCGTTGGAAATGAAAGACGCTGGCTATGATGTTTATGTGGTTGTTGATGCAGTAGGGAGTCGTAGAGAGTTGGATTTAAAATATGGGCTTAAGCGTATGAAACAAGATGGGGTCCATCTTGTTACTTCTGAGATGGTGCTGTTTGAATGGCTCAGACAGGCAGGTACTGAAGAGTTTAAGCGGATTAGTAAAGAATTTTTACAGTAAAACGGTTTGGGTAAATAGTGTAGGGAGAACGAATGAATTTCGACAATCAAATTGCTTTAGTCACTGGAGGATCCTCTGGTATGGGAAAAGCCTGTGTAGAATACTTAAAGCAACGCGGGATGCAAGTGGTCTGTTGGGATATGAATGCAGATGAAAGCAGTGCTGCAGATTTAGTCCTAACTTGTGATGTGAGTAATGAAACGTCAGTTGAGGATGCTCTAAAGAAAACAATTGAAGTGTTAGGTATTCCAAGGGTTTGCGTAAATTGTGCGGGAGTTGCACCTGCAAAAAGAATGGTGGGCAGGGAAGGGCCCATGCCATTATCAGCCTTTAAACAAGTAATTGATGTCAATTTAATAGGGACTTTTAATGTGATGAGAGTCGTTGCTCACGCAATGTCGAGTTTAGACTTAGACAGTAAATCCTTGGAGAGGGGAGTCATTATTAACACGGCCTCCATTGCTGCGTACGAGGGCCAAGTAGGTCAAGCCGCTTACAGTGCTTCGAAAGGTGGTATAGTATCGATGACTTTACCCGCTGCTCGTGAGTTAGCTCAATTCGCAATTCGGGTAAATACGATTGCCCCTGGTTTAATTGCTACACCATTGCTGCTTAATATGCCTCAAGAGGTTCAGGACAAACTAATATCAACATTAACCTTTCCGAAACGCTTAGGTAAGCCAGAAGAGTTTGCACTATTGGTAGGGCAGATTATAGAGAATGGAATGATCAATGGTGAGGTCATCCGATTGGATGGTGCTTTACGTATGCAATAGGTCTATATACCATATCGATCATAGAGCACCTTTTTCATGTGATCTTGCTATTATTTTGTGCTGAGCTCTACTCAGGGACTTCTATACTGAGGTGGAATGCATTTCAATGAATGAGATTGACTGAAGATGAATTAGAGATTGAAATGCTACCTTTACAAGAGTTCGTAACTCATGTGGTTCAATCCGTTCTATCAGATCGATAGTTAATTTATTTTTCCGAGAAAAATAGCCAGTAAAATCCTGATGAGAAAAGCATTGTGCAAGCGTTGAAATGTCTTGGGCTGAAATCTGATGTTTGAAAAGCGAACTGATCCAAGATTGATTTTTAACGGTTTTGCTCAATTGAATTAAACCATCATAAATGTCAGATTTAAAATTCTCTAGAAGTTCATTACTCAACGATTGATCTAATAGCTTTTCATAGAGTAGCGCTTTGTGCTTTAGAGACATAAGGCTCGTTAATCGAGTTTGACTGTTTTCAGGTAATTGGATAAAGGCTTTGAACATGCCCGGTTCATGTAGCCATTTTTCGTTATCACAGGCTATGTATAGCCTCACTAGATAGGTGCTTTGCTCCTCTGATTTTGATTCTTCTATAGAGTTTGCTTTTGCTAGGCACCATTGTCTTAAGACAGTAAAAAATTCCAGGATGGCATCTGGTTTTGGTCGATTCTGTTTTTCCTTATTTCCCATTCGGAACATGAGTTGACTTAATAAATCAAGCACAGCTTGCTCTGGTTTTGGTTCAAAATGACTAAATATTCCCTCAGAGCAGAATCCAATATGGGAATACTCTCTAATAAGGCATTTATTGCTCAGGTGAGGGTGTGCATCTCGATATTGGGTAATTCTTTTGAGTGGATTTTTGGCGCCAAAAATAGTGTAAAGTATTGGAGTTAAGGCATAAAAGTCAGTATCTTCCGAATAGATTCCATTCAGTACTTCTATCGCAACGTGTTCTGGTGTTCCTTGTGGGGTTTGCACAGACGAAGAAATAGGTTTTACATAGTCAAAATCCAAGTAAAAGACGTTCGTTTTTGAGTCCGAAACCTTATGTATCTTAATATTGAAGCCATTCATATCTCCGTGCACCAATCCACGACGACTCACTTTTTCAGAGTGCAATTGATTGAGTCCAAGCACCAATTGCCAGGCGAGATCCACTGATTGAAGAAAAGAAAAATTTAAAAGCTCAGGATTATTTTCACTGTTCGGGTAAATATGAAAACCATCGATATAATTCATGATTTGCACCAATCTTCCTCGAACGTCAATAACTGCGATACTGTCTTGGTTGAGTTGTGGGTATAGAGGTAATTGGGTGGTTTTGTAAATTTTTATAGCAACAGGTTTATTCAGATCAACGTTTAATTCACTTGCATTAATGAGAGTGGCTGAGCTAATTTTTTCTTGGGGATTAATAACAGTGCATTGGTAACCTTTATATACATCACCTGAACTTCCAAAACCTATCAAGTCAGAGAAATCGCAGAAGAAGTATGATGTTGTTCCATTATTCAGAGCAATTGGAAATAGTGTCCCTTGTACCCTTGGAATAGGGGATTCATCCTTTTCTTTCATTTGTTTGAATGATAATCACGGAGAGAAATCATTATATCTTAATGTGAAATTATGTTGAATCTTGAACCTATAACTGTTGCACACTTAAGTTCATAAAAACTCCCTATAAGATTAAGCAATTGCATCTAGACTATACTATCTGATATTAGTGGTATCCAAAATCCGTAGAAACTCGAGAAATACAATTTAGTTCGTGATTATGTAAAGAGGTGAGTTGCATGGAGTCAAATGAAGAAGCTAGAAAACAGATTGAAGCACAAAGAAGACCCACTCGAATTATTCCATTTCAAGCGGAATACTCCATGGTCCTAGAGGCATGGTCACGTATGTGTAAGGAATTAGTAACTGACCGTACCACAGAACTCAAAGCTATAAATGCAAAAATGGAAGCAATAAAAACCAATGGGAATTTGTCATTTGAAGCAAAAATTCTTAAGACCGTTGAGTTAATGACTCAGTCTTACGATGCAATTTTTAAAGCTGAAGACAGCAAACTAGGTAAAGGACTGAGTGGTTTTTGCGAAGAGCACTTAGGTGTTGTTTTATCCCATGGGGGATATAAATTTAAGGATAGGGGTTTAGTTGATAAAATTTTCAAAAGAAGAGCTCCAATTGAGTTATTGCCTACTCCAATACTTGATGTTCGAGAACGGGGGGTAAGCACTGCTCCTTCAGTTGGACTCAGAAAAGAACCTAGTTCCTTGGTTATTTCTTCCGCAGATAATCTCGAAGAGAGAGTAACCACGGGTCAACTGAGATTAAGAGGTAATGCAAACTTAAGTCGATTAGGAACGATGTTCGGTGATACTCAGTTTTGTTATGCCAAAAAACCTGGGGGAGTGGAGCCAGGGTTTCTTGCCATTGATCTAGATGCCGAGTTTTTTAATAGCCTTGCAGTCATTTTAAGAGCAAAAAATCTATGTCCTGATTTGCTTAGGCAAATTGATGCAGCAGAAGAACAGGGGGCCGAAGCCACAGCTGTATTAAAGAAAAAACAAAGAATTTTTTCAGCGTTCATTCATGTAAAAGTTCCTAGGCCTCATGCTGAAATAGACCTAGACCAGGATATTTTAACTTTGTGTGGTCAACTAGAAGAAGCTGTTAAGACTACTGGTTTATTAAGCGCTCGGTTATACAAATTGGATTATCCATCCCAAGGAGCGGCTAAATCACGCAAAGACGCAAATAAGGAGGCTTTGCGAGAGTACATAGGTACTCGCTTAGCCAATATTTTTAGTGCAAAGAATCAACATTTGGAAATACGTTGGGTTCAGGGGCCAACAGGTCCTCATGCATTGCTTGCATGTGATTGGAAAAATGGACTAAAGGAGCTAAAGAAATTCCTTGTGGGAGGAGATGGACCTAACTACCAAGGTGTTTTGGTGGCTGATAAAAATACTCAGCCACAACGAGCGATGGATGTTCCTCGTTTAGGTAGAAACTTGATATTTTGCATAGCCATTGGCGATAGAGATGGTATCGGTAAAAATGGTCAGAACAAAGGTATTGCTGATGGGGAATTCTATGGTTTTGATTATGGCAAGCCCTATGAAGGTGGTGGGGTTATCTCGACCTTAACGGATGACTTTATGTTTGTCGATCCTCTAGCAAGTGCACCTTCTTTTACACGAGTCATCACTCGTCATTTTATGTACCGAAATTTTACTGTGTTTTACGACAATCCATTCTCTGAAAGAATGTTTGGTGTTCACGTACTAAGAAAAATGATTACTGGAGAGAATCCTCCAGATGAAGTTCTGGAAAGTTACCCTAGCTTGCAACAAGAGTTACAACGAGTTCAAACCATGACTCCTAAACAAGAGGAGTTATTGAGTCGATGTTCAGGGTTAAGGGCCTATTGCAGTGAGGGGAGCGAATATCGAAACCTCCTAGATCGATACTGCTTCCAATTAGCGACTAAAGACTATCAACCATTTCATAGATATTTTATTGAAATTAAAGTTGATTTAATTCAGGCAGCTATTCAGCATAAAATGCCCTATTTAGAGTTGATTGAAAATCTAAAAGCCATTGATGAGATGCGGGATATTGCGAATATAAGCAACAATAAAATCTTGCAAGTTTTTCAAAAACGGCTCTTGCTGACTAAAAATGAAGTTGATTTTTTGGATAAACTAGAAAAAATACTCTCTCCTGTTTCGGCAGTATCTCATCATGGGGATGTGGTGCTGAATCACTTACGTTTTACATCACAACAAGAGCGAATTCCCTTTCAGTTGCAACGATTAGACGATGGGTCTCTAGTTATAACCACTGAGCATGTAGAGTATCTACGAATCTTAGAATCTAAGTTTGGGCTTCGTATGCAAGTTACCAAACAGGGATTAAGTGGTGTCCTTAACCAGGAGCAGTTTCAAGGCTTAATGAGACAGGTGGATGTCCAGTATCTTCAAAAAAGAAATGAATTATTGGTTGAACCATACTTTATAGCAGAAACTCTACCTGGTTTAAGTAGAACCTTGAATGCTATCTCACCTGAGAGTGATAAAGTGGATATCGCTTATAAAAAGCTTGGTGGAGGTAACCTTTCATTACAGATAACAGTAAGAACTAAAGAACAATCTGAGTTTCTACAACGTGTTTTTCAATTAAAACAACCACCTAAATTGAATTCAGTGACAGAGATAACCATTCCAAAAGAATCTCTTCCTTCTAGGAAAGAATATATTGCAGCTGCTTGCAGTTCACTTGAGTCTCCTGAGAGAACGAGAGGAAGCACTGTAAATATCAGAGAAGTAGTTGAACCTGTTAATGAGACATCAGAGGATTCAAAAGAAAAAGGTAACTTCCAGTACTAAAAAGAACTATGCTTTCTGGTGGTGACTATTATCAGAAGGTTTATCAATTCCTCCATTGGCATTGTATACCTCTGTTGCATCAACCTTATTTCCAGCCAGAGCATTAATTATTTGCTGCCGTGTATAAATGTTATTAGCTATAACTTGGCCATTTACAGTATTCAATTCCCGACATAGGTCTAGTTTTTCTGCTAATTTACTGTTTAATGAATTAATTTGGGTTGTTTCATCGGTTGAGCATGCTTTAAGAAATTCTTGTAGAGACTCTTTTGCGCTGTTTTGACTATTAGGCGATAAATTCATTAATGTTGATCGATTTTTAGCACTTTCTTCGAGCTTAAGAGTTAACGTTTGTTTTTTTTCGGCTAAGTCTTCAAGTTGATCAAATTTACGGGTAGCAAGAACTATTTTTTCTTCAGCGAGTAGAGCATTCAAATCGTTGACCCAATTAATTTCTTGATCTAAATGCTCAATAAGTTGTTTGGCTTTATTATTATTTTTCATTAAGTTGCCTTTAAAATTAAGCTAGTTCTAAATTGTTTAACATATTAAAGGCAATTTTGTCACTATTAATTTTATACTTTCCGGATGCAATTTCATTTTTAAAATATTGAACACGAGCTTCATTCACTTCGGGTATGTTTACAAGCGAAGCTTTAAGCGCATCTAAGTGCTTAGATTCGGTGCTTATATCGACTTTATCGATTTTGCTTGCAGAATCAATCACTCGCTCAGTTTGCTGCTTTTCTTTAGTGTTCAATCGTTTTTCTGGATCCATTGGTTTAATATTAGATGAATCATTAATTTGATTAACCATCATAGCATCCTCGATTAGAGTTACCATATTTATCGGCTCCTTTTGCAAATTCTTTAGCAAATTTAGGTGAATTTTTAACCTATTTTAAATTAAAATACTACTTTCACTTGTTTTCTACCAGAAACTTGTGCATCCACCACTCGTTTTGACGACAGATTTTTGACTTTTATCGTCTCACCTATGGCACCATCATTCATCGCGATACCATCCATACTTATGGATAGATTATCATTTGATGCAATAATAGAAACCTGCTCTCCTCGATTAACTAGCTTAGCTAGCTCGATATTAAATGGTGTTAACGGATTGTTGGGTGAAATATCATGTTTACAAATAAGTCCAATGAGGTCATTGCTGTTTGTAAAATACCCTTGTTTTAGTTTTTGCACATCCAGCTCCGCTTGGTAGATGTCATCAGGGCCAATCTTTGTTCCTTTGACCAAGGCATTTTTTGCAACCAGGACTGTTTTTAGAACAGTAATTTTAACAGGAACATAGAGGGTCCAATGACTATTAGCCTCCATGCATTTTATCCCCATTGTATTGGTATTTAGCATTGGTGTTTGGTATGGATTGAAGACTTCCAATTTATTTTCAGGACAACTTTTAAGGCTTAAGCGCGGATCAAGGTTATCTGCTTTGACTAGAATTTTGCCTTCAGTTTGGTTTGCTAATTCATTTAAGACATGTTGTTCGATTTTGGATTTTAAAAGATCCAAAGATTGCACGTTCTCTGCAAATAATGAGGTATTTGCAAAAACCAAAAAAAGGCTTAGTATGCATTTGTTCACCGAGAAGCTCCCTTTATTTTTATTGTTTTAAGAGCGCAATTTATCCCTAGCAAAACTTGCGCCAATATTAGGATGTTACCATGAAAGTAGTGCTTTTGGGGTTTCTATATTTGTTTTCAAGCCTTGCTTATGCTGAGATTCATCGCCCACAAGATTTTTTAAAATCCATTCAAGGAACTAAAAATGAAGGGGAGCAGATCTATCAACACTTTTGTATAAATTGTCACGATCGTCAACCTTTGATCCCATTAGGAGCCCCAAGACTTGCTGTGGATCAAGATTGGAAGCAAAGAGTTCAGCAGGGATTAAACCTGTTATTTAAACATACAGATGAGGGTTATAATGCAATGCCGCCTAGAGGTGGGTGTTTTGAATGCACTGACCAGCAACTGATATTGACCATTTTTTACATGCTACCTGAACAATATCGTAAGCCTCTGATAAAAGAAGAAAAGAGCATAAAAAGTACAGATAGTAAAAAAAATTTATAAAAAAGCCTAAACTTATTCAAAAATCTCCCGATACAACATAAAAGAAAAGAGGGAGAAACCAACGTGAAAAAACAACTACTATTAGTTCCAATTAGTGTCCTAGCGGCTTCTTGTGCCTCTATGGATAGGTCCACTGCAGTGGTCGATGATGCTGGTTATACTCACTACACGATGAGTATGGCTTCTGATCATAAAGGTGCTAATTACTTCCCCGAAAAACGAGAAGCTACTGGTAAAAAAGTATTCATTTTCGATCCTAAAGCTACAGCTTGGGCGGCATATGATGCACAAGGTAATCGAGTGAAAACAGGAAGCGCTTCTGGAGGAAAAGATTTTTGTGAAGATGTTGGTAGACCATGTAGAACTGTAACAGGTAGTTTTAAAGTCTATTCGAAGAAAGGTGAAGACTGTACATCAAGCATATACCCCGTAGAAACACATGGCGGTGCTAAAATGCCATATTGTATGCACTTCTCCGGCGGCTATTCGATCCATGCTGCTTATGAAGTTCCAAATTGGAATGCTAGCCATGGATGTATTCGGGTATTACCAAGTGCTGCAAAATGGTTGAATCAGAATTTTATTGATATTGGAACCTCTGTAATCGTTAAACCATACTAAACCATATCTTCTCCACTACTGCCCCGCAATGCGGGGCTTCTTTTTTATCTAGGCTTTGTGGTTTTTCATGAGTCTTGATCTTGATTAAAACAGTATCAGCCCTTACTATTTTATCTTTTTAACAGTAGATCTCAAACATGATTCTATGTATTGATGTTGGAAATTCTCATATCTATGGGGGAGTATTTGCT
The DNA here is from genome assembly GCF_001468085.1 of Legionella waltersii. Taxonomy (GTDB): domain Bacteria; phylum Pseudomonadota; class Gammaproteobacteria; order Legionellales; family Legionellaceae; genus Legionella; species Legionella waltersii. The sequence continues at coordinate 186,201 of NZ_LNZB01000006.1, forward strand.
GGGGATGACATTAAATTACGATTTAGACACACTTCCCAAGTAAGTACTTCCGATGAATTGGGTATATTTTTAAAGAGTGTTTTACGCGAAAATAATTGTTCTCCTGAGTCAATTACTAAAATTGGTATCTGCTCAGTGGTGCCACAAGTTGATTATTCACTACGATCCGCGTGCATGAAATATTTTTCTACTGATCCTTTCATGTTACAGGCTGGGGTTAAAACTGGGTTAAATATTAAGTACCGAAATCCGATAGAGGTAGGCTCAGATCGCATTGCGAATTCCATAGCAGCAGTCCATAGTTATCCTAATCAAAACATCATTGTCATTGATTTTGGAACTGCCACTACATTTTGTGCTATTTCAAGTCAAAAAAATTACTTAGGTGGAGCTATTTTGCCTGGTGTTAGGTTATCAGCGGACGCGTTGTCCAAAAATACTGCCAAATTACCGTCAGTTGAAATCATAAAAACTGAAAATGTAGTAGGGCGATCAACGATAGAGAGCATTCAATCGGGTGTGTACTATGGCGTTTTAGGAGCATGTCGGGAATTAATCAATCGAATCAATCAAGAGGCGTTTGCTGGAAATAATGCTTTAGTTCTCGCTACAGGTGGATTTGCTTCTTTGTTTGATAAGCAGGGTTTGTATGATTATTTAGTTCCTGATTTAGTGCTTCAGGGGATCCGTCAGGCTGCTTTAATGAATACTTGATTTTTAAAGTCCTATTTTTATCCGTTAATCCGTCCCATTGTCCACTTCCTTGGGGTGGTGGATTGTTTGTCTCTGAAATAACCGAGCGATCATAAGGGAGCGGATACCGAACCATCCACTAGAGTTTTCGGCTTCTATCAATTCATAGTATTCATCGGTTCTTAATTGAGTCAAATCGATCTAACTTTTGTCATTTTCATCTATTCTTCCCACCAGTTTATAAAAATCCAAGCAAAAAAGTGGTTTTTTTGCTTGACGAGTGTAGAAATGTGTTCCTATAGTGTAGAAAAGTGGGTTAAAATAATAAAAAAGTGGGGAATAGTGGAAATTAATCTCTATAATTATTAGGAAAAACCATGTTTAGAGGGATAAACGCCATAACAATCGACACTAAAGGACGCTTGGCCATACCAACGCGTTACAGAAGTGCGCTTGGTGCGGAAGAGAAAATTCCTTTAGTGGTTACCATTGATACAGAAGAAACTTGTTTGCTCCTCTATACCGCAGCTCAATGGCAAATTATTGAAGATAATTTGCAAAAGCTACCAAGTTTTAATGCAGCAGCTCGAAGAATTCAACGATTGTTAATTGGACATGCAACCGATGTAGAAGTTGATGCTAATGGAAGAGTCTTGCTTCCCCCTGTGTTAAGAACTTATGCCAAGTTAGAGAAAGACGTCGTAATGATTGGTCAAGGGAATAAATTTGAAGTTTGGAATAAAGAGTTATGGGAATCCAAACGGGAGCAATGGTTGGCTGATGAAGCAGCTAAGGAAGATGGTCTTCCTGATGAGATGAAAACGTTCTCTTTATAGTGGAAATAAAAATGGCAGCGCATCAATCCGTATTACTACATGAATCCATAAATGGCCTAGCAATTAAAGGTGACGGGATTTATTTCGACGGAACTTTTGGGCGTGGAGGTCATAGCAAAGAGATATTGAAGCATTTAAATGAAAAGGGAAAATTGCTTTCTATTGATAAAGATCCAGTAGCCATTCAATTTGCAAAAGATCATTTCGGATTAGATAAACGATTTCAGATATTTCATGGTTCTTTCGCAAAGATTGCTGAATTTGCAACTCAAGCGGGTGTCATGGGTAAAGTGGATGGAATTTTATTGGACCTAGGTGTTTCATCTCCTCAATTGGATGACCCTGAAAGAGGCTTTAGCTTTATGCAACAAGGTCCATTGGATATGAGAATGGATTCAACTCAAGCAAGCAGTGCAGCTCATTTTATTAATGAAGCAGAGGTGAATGAGTTAGCTCATGTTTTTAGAGAGTATGGTGAAGAGCGATTCGCGGGTCGGATTGCTAAAGCAATTGTGGATGCAAGAAAACAACAGCCAATTACAACGACTTTGCAATTGGCTGAGATTGTTAAAGAGGCAAATCCTAAATGGGAAAAGCATAAACATCCAGCGACTAGAGTCTTTCAGGCAATTCGTATTCATGTCAACCAAGAGTTAAGTGATTTAAGTGATTGTTTAGAACAATGTTTACAGGTGTTGGGTGTGGGAGGGCGTCTTGTGGTGATTAGTTTTCACTCCCTAGAAGACCGAATTGTAAAGCAATTTATGCAAACAAAAGAGAAGGGAAACAGGCCACCTATCGAGGTGCCTATTCGTCATGAAGTGTTAAAAACCAATTTTAAAAAAGTAGGTAAGGCAATCAAGCCTCAAGCTACAGAAATAAAAGTAAACGTTAGGTCTAGAAGTGCAGTGCTTAGGATAGGGGAGAAAATAGCATGAACGCTGCAGCGAAAGTTATCAATCAAAGTAATATTTTTAACGGTCAATTGGCAGATATGCAAATGTCTAAATCACTCTATATGATGATAGTATTGATGATTGCTGTGCTAGTTAGTGCCTTAGCGGTAATTTATAGTACTAACTCTTATCGTATTACTTTGAGTCAATTACAACAAGAGGAGCAGCAAACTCACCTGTTGGATTTGCAATGGGGACAGCTACTATTGGAGCAGTCAAGCTTGGCTACTCCTGCACGTGTTCAGGATTTGGCAACGAATAAATTAAACATGACTTTGCCAACGGTTAAAAATACCTTTTTGTTGCATCGCCAATAAGACATAGAAATAGAAAGGTATTAAAATTACTAAACATCGGGTAAACTGCGTTTGGCCTAAGAACAATGATACGAGTAGTCAACTATGAAAAAAACAAACCATTTTGCAAGATTGGTTACAGTTGCTGCTTTTTTCTCTTTGATTTTGCTCGTTTTATTGTGGAGAATGCTTGATCTTACTGTCTTACACCGTAAGTTTTTGCAAGGACAAGGAAACGCTCGTAGTGTAAGAGTGATTGATATTCCCGCTTATCGAGGCATGATAACCGACAGAAACGGAACTCCGCTCGCTATCAGTACCCCAGTTGAGTCAGTATGGGTACATCCAAAAGAATTTTCTCCTGATGAAGATCAATTTATGCAGTTGGCTAAATACCTTAATCTAAAACCGAAAGAATTAAGTCGAAAAATAGTTAATGCCGAAAACCGAGAATTTTTATACTTGCAAAGACAAATTCCTCCAATGCTTTCTAAAAAAATAGAAGCATTGAAAATTCCGGGGGTGAATTTTCAAAAAGAGTTTAAGCGCTACTACCCCGATTCGGATAGTATTTCCCAACTGATTGGTTTTACCAATGTTGATGATCAAGGTATTGAGGGAATTGAGTTGGCTTATCAGGATTGGCTAATGGGAGTTGTCGGTAAAAGGCGTGTTATTAAAGATCGTGTGGGAAGAGTTGTTGAGGATTTAGGTGTACTCAAAGAGCCAAGACCAGGACATGAGCTTAATCTGAGCATTGACAGGCGATTGCAATATTTAGCTTATAGTGAGTTAGCCAAAACCGTTGAGGAATTCTCCGCAAAATCAGGATCAGTTGTCGTTGTTGATGCTGAAAATGGAGAAATTTTAGCGATAGCAAATGTTCCTTCTTATAATCCAAACTCTAGAGGCCACTACGATCGAGAAACGTACCGCAATAGAGCTTTAACGGATACCTTTGAGCCTGGATCAGTAATGAAATCCTTTAGTATTGCTAGTGCCTTGGAAACAGGCCTATTTACCCCTTCAACAATTATTGACACCAATCCAGGGTATATGACAGTTCATGGACGACCGGTTAGAGATATCCATAATTATGGTGTCTTAGATGTAACTGGAATTTTGCAGCATTCTAGTAACGTCGGTGTTACTAAAATGGTTCTCGCAAGCCCTCCAGATCAACTCATCGGGATTTTACAGAAGTGTGGATTCGGTCAGAGAACAGAGGTGGGGTATCCAGGAGAAAGTGAAGGGGGGATAGTAAAGGCAAAAGACGCGAATCCTTTCGTATTAGCCACACTAGGGTTTGGCTATGGCTTATCGGTTACCGCGTTACAATTAGCAAAAGCTAACTTAATTTTTGCAAATCAAGGTCGTATGATCCCTATTACCTTGTTGCATAACGATAATCCAGGTCCAGGAGTGCAGGTTCTGCAGCCTAAAACGGCTGAACAAGTATTGTTGATGATGGAAGAAGTGATGCGTAATGGTACAGGAAAAGGAGCGGGTATTCCTGGTTACAGAGTTGCAGGTAAAACAGGAACTGCACGTGTTGCAGGTAAAAATGGCTATAAAGATCGCAAATACACAGCGAGTTTTATAGGAATTGCTCCCGTGTCTAAGCCCAAATTTCTTGTTGCGGTTATTATTCATGAACCTTCTAGGAATGGGTACTACGCTGCATCGGTAGCCGCACCTCTGTTTGCTAAAGTAATGTCCGGTGCATTACGATTATTCAACGTCCCAACAGATGATCCTGTCGGTTGACTGAATTAGGAGTCTATTTCATGAAACTGAGTCAATTACTAGGTCCTTGGATTAATCAAGAATACAACGATTGTAGTATCACGGATCTTAAAAACGATAGTCGCCAAGTGAAATCAGGTGATTTATTCATTGCTTATCCTGGAGCTGCAACTGATGGACGGTTGTTTATTGACAGTGCGGTAAAGTTAGGAGCAAGCGCTATAGTCTATGAGCCCCAGAATTTTCCAAGCTCTTGCAATCTACCCTCGACTATACCTTGTATTCCAATAGCTAATTTGGCGGACAAACTATCCGATCTTGCCAAGCGATTTTTTCGAGATCCTGGTGAGGATCTTCAATTAACAGGGGTGACAGGTACCAATGGTAAAACGACCATCGCTTATCAATTGGCTCAAGCGCACGAGCTACTGGGAAGGAAGTCTGCATACATAGGCACTATTGGGCAGGGAAGTGTTAATAACCTAAAAAACATCGATAATACAACTCCAGATGCCTTATGTTTACAGCGATTTTTGTATGAATACAGGCAAGATGGAATACAGCAGGTCTGCATGGAGGTTTCTTCTCATGCGCTAAGTCAGCATCGTGTAGATAGTTTATGTTTCAACCAAGCGATATTCACAAATTTGACTTTAGATCATCTAGATTATCATAAAACCATGGAAGCTTATGGTGCCGCAAAGGCACGTTTATTTGCTCGAGAAGAGCTGCAGTGGGCTATTTTAAATCATGATGATGAAGCCCATCAGTTGATGGCAAAACATTTAAAGAATCACGTTAGAAAAATGACCTATGGACTTCATGAGGGCTGTGATGTTAAGGCATTGAGTTGGGCTATGGACATTACCGGTACAACTATTGATGTCCAATCTCCCTGGGGAGAGCATTCTCTATCTATTCATGCGTTAGGACAGTTTAATATCTACAATAGTTTAGCTGTATTCAGTAGCTTATTGGCGAGTGGGTATTCTCCAGAAACTGTCGTTAAAACAATGACTCATTTAAAAGCTGCACCAGGGCGCATGGAAATCGTCAGTAAAGCACCCTACGTTCTTGTGGATTATGCACACACACCCGATGCTTTAGAAAATGTACTTGTCACTCTAAATCAATTGAAAAAAGGAAATTTGTGGGTTGTCTTTGGTTGTGGCGGAGACCGAGATAAAACCAAACGACCTATCATGGGGAAGGCAGCAAGTCGTTTTGCAGACAATGTAATTATTACTAGTGATAATCCTCGTAGTGAGGATCCTCAAGTCATCATTGACGAGATTGCAGTAGGGGTTTCAAAGGACTCCTCTCTTTTCAAGCTATCCAATAGAGAAGAGGCAATTGCGTTTGCTCTTAACAAGGCAAACGAGAATGACATCATTTTGATTGCCGGAAAGGGACACGAGGCTTATCAGCAAATTGGCAAAGTTAAACACCCTTTTTCGGATCAGGAAGTGGTCAGAAAATTAAGGGGTGTTGATTGAATAAGAACTAAGAACGGGTAAACTAAGAACAGGTAAACTAAGAACGGGGACGGACCCCACTGGGGTCCGTCCCCAATGCTCTCACCCAATGCTCTCAAATTTAACTTGGTTATGGGGTTATCTATAAAATAAGGTAACCGTAGTTCGAAAAATCATGTCGAACATTGTGTAAACTTCGCAATTCAATAAATGCCTTACCTAAATCTTCAGCAGATTTTAATTTGTCAGTTTCATTAATCGGGTTATAAATTGAAAGTGCAAGATCTTGCCAATCCAAGTTCAAATTTATTGGATGAGGTTTTTGGGGTTCTGAACATTTGGGTATGGGAAGACCAAGAATAGTATGCAATTTATGACTAACCATAGTAACAGCGTTGTATTTTGCCTCCAAGCTATGCCCAGCAATATGTGGTGTGCATAGAGTTGCTCGTTCAACAATGGCCTTGCTTATGTTGGGTTCATTAGAATACACATCAGTGCAATAAACGAGAGGCAATTTGCAATCGATGAGGTCCTGTTCATTAACGATGCCACCACGGGCTGCATTGATCAGCATACAATTGGGTTTTAAAGAATCGAGAATCTGGGCGTTTATTAGGTTAAAGCTTGGATTAAGCCCTTCCTTTTGCAGCTCAGCATGTATGCAAATGACATCACAATCTAAAATTTCTTCCATTGAGCAAGTTTTAAAAGTAGATTCACGATCAGATTTTGGTGGGTCATAGCATTTTACAGTAAAGCCAAGTCGCTTTAGTCGCTTAAAAACCTGGGAGCCAACCATTCCTAGTCCAATAACTGCCGCAGTTTTACCCAATGCTCTTTTGTGCTTATCTAAATAAGCAAGACAAGACATGACATAATCTGCAACAGAAGCTGCATTGCATCCTTTAGCATCAATGGCCTGAATGTGCTTTGATACTAAATAGTCATGATCGATATGATCAGAGCCGCTACTTGCAGTGGCTACGTATTTTAATGAGTGGTTTCTAATTAACTCCCCATCTACTTTTAAAGTAGAACGACAAAGTAAAATATCCTGATCACTGAGCATACCCGGGATTTCCTCTTGATGAGCATATTTAGTCAACTTGAAAGGGGCAGGAAAAGCTGTTTCTAAGCCAGGTAAGGATGCATCTGCAAGGATCTTCATAAATTAAAAATCGCGCTTAAAACAGATAGGCCCCCATTAATTAAGGGAGTGAGAATATAGTTCAAAATATTGGTAAAGATCAGTATTATTAAAATAAAGAAACCATAGGGCTCGATTTTCGCATAGGCAATTGCTTGACGAACTGGCAGCATGTTCATCACTACTTTGCTACCATCCAGTGGAGGAAGAGGGATTAAATTTAAAAATGCTAAAATGAGATTGATCATGATTCCTGCTCTGGCTGAGAAAAGCAAAAACAATGCAAGCATTGAGTTTTGAGGATTCATTAGAATCGCGACTTTCATGCAAGCAGCCCACAAGAAAGCCATGATCAAATTAGAGGCAGGGCCGGCAAGAGTGACTAAAATCATATCTCTTCTTGGATTTCGCAAGTAACTTTGGTTCACTGGGACTGGTTTCGCATAGCCGATTACAAAATTAAAGTTAGTTAAGATACCAATAAAGAGTGGAATAGCTACAGTTCCAATTGGATCAATATGTTTGAGAGGATTAATTGTCAGTCGACCAAACATTTTAGCCGTGTTATCGCCGAATAAATAGGCAACATATCCATGTGCTAGCTCATGAAAAGTAATGGCAAGGAGTATAGGTAAGGCCCATATGCAAATCTGTTGTACCCAGGTAAATTCCGGCATAGCTCACTTCGGTGAAAAGTAAATTGAGATTTTAACTAATTTTAATTAGTCAGAATAGTGTAGCAGGACAAAAATTAAAACGAATGATCAGCGTTAAACGATCGGAGAAGGAATCGAACAATAAACTAAAAATAGCATTTTGCAGTATTTTGAGTATATTATAAATTTTTGAACCAATGTGTTTCGGATTTAAAATATGAAACAAGTCGAAAAACTGTATCAATTGACTAAAAAGCCTTGGGTGATAGCGTTGTATGCTATTGCAGTGGTGATGGCCTATTTGTTTGTAGATAGGCAGATTGCCACCTATTTCCATCAAATAAACAGTAGAGATACTTTAACCGCATTAAATTATGTAACAGCTCTGGGAAAATGGAAGATTTCTGTTGCTTTGTTTTTTCTGGGGGGATTGTATTTTCGATTTATTCAGAAAAACAAGTGTTTTGAAGAGGGGGCATGGTACATGTTCGGTTGTGTACTTCTTCCAAATCTACTTGTTTTAGTTGCAAAAATAATAGTTAGCAGAGCCAGGCCAGATCTATTGTTTGAGCAACATCTCTATGGATTTTATTGGTTTCAACTCAAGGATTTGTATTGGTCATGTCCCTCAGGACATGCCATTACAGTGACGGCACTAGCCATGGGGCTGGGCTATCTATTTCCAAGATATCTAATACTCTATTTTCTTGTCGCTATCTTGGTGGCCGCGACTAGGGTGGTTTTATATCATCATTATTTAAGCGATGTAATGATTGGGTTTTATCTTAGCGTACTAGTTGTTGGGTGGTTTACACAGTATGTAAAATCACACCATCTGCTTAAAAGAATAAATTAAGAACTGAAAAGCCATAGTCAACAACAATTAAAGGAGTAATTATGACTATCGAGACTGATATTCAAGACTTTATTGATAAGGTTTCTACGTACAATGATAAAGACAAGACCTACACATTAAAATTAGTCTCCGTAACAGTACTTGAACGAAATTTCGAGGGTTTTATCAATCAGCAACTATTAGTGAATGGAATAGATAAAGATAAAATAAAGCTTAAATACAAGCCGCTTGCCTTGTTATTTCATCCTGATAAAGTTCCACAGTACACTCCAGGAATGCAATGGCTTGAAAAAGAGTTATCTCAAGGAACAGGTAATGGAGCTTGTTTTAAAATAATAAATACATGCTATGACCGATTGATAAATCCTGAAAACTATAAAAACATTGGCATGAATAACGTTAAAAGCCAAGAGGACTTTAGAGCATGGCTTGTTAAACTGCAATCCAAAGCGACAACCTATTCTGGGAAAAGTTTATGCGAAAGCTTGATTCATTTTTTGGATGAATCCAAAGGCTTTTACAATGATGTAGGCCAAATAAAACCAAAAGGAATACGTGCAATTTTGCAATTCATCCCTGTGGTTTTTGCAAGCTATGGAGCATTTTTCTTTGCGGAAGAGCTTTTTGCTATTTATGCCTTGTTTTATGTTGTTTTGAAAGGTGGTGAATACCTGGAATCCAGCAATTCAAAAGAGATAAAACGAATTGGCAAAACTCTCCAAGGGTTGTCCATGATTACTGCTATAACGTCAACAACGTTGCTTGTGAGAATTTTGGAATTAACCTTTTGGACTTCTCGTCAGTTTTTGGACGCTAGTTTACAAATTACGTCCGCTATTTTGAAGCCCATTTTGCCGGCTCCAACTTCCATGCCAACAAACTACGCGGAAGACCCAATCAATTTTTGTAAAGATTTAATAGTAGCGAGTGGGAATTTAAAAACGGGAATTCAATTTAAAACCCCTGAATTAAAAGCTATTTCTGCTCCACTTGAAGTGCAACTTGGCTTGCTTGATCAGCAGTTTTTTAGTCACTATCGCTTGGCAGATTCGAAACGTTTAAAAATAGAAGCTTTCTTATTCAAAATGCGGGTATTGGACAGTACATCTGATTCCGTAGACCAAAAATTAATTGAAGCGAAGAAGGAGTTAGAAGAAATTAAAAAGGACAAAAAGGTGTATAACAGCAAGACAGCTGAAGCAGTACAACAAGCGGAGCATGTGATTAGTCTGTTGTCAGAGCCGGAGTCGCAATCAATGCAACTAACTATCTATCAACCTCCCAAATAATAGGACTTGAATTTTTACCCTTAACTCTGGCAAGATGCTGCCTGATTTGATATTGCAGAGAGGACCCATGAAAATACTCGTGGCTGTAAAACGGGTCATTGATCCGTATGTTAAAGTTCGCGTGAAATCAGACAATACAGGAGTTGAAACGCAGAACATTAAAATGGCGATGAACCCATTTGATGAAATTGCTATAGAAGAAGCGTTACGTTTAGTTGAAAAGAAAATAGCTTCTGAAGTGATAGCGGTTACAGTGGGTGATGATAGCTCACAGGAGACTTTGAGGCATGCTTTAGCCTTAGGGGCAGACCGAGCAATTTTAGTAAAAACAGACACAAAGCTAGAAAGCTTAAACGTAGCAAAACTATTGAAACGAATAGTTGATGATGAAAAACCGAATTTGGTCTTGATGGGGAAACAATCCATTGATGGAGATAACAATCAAACTCCGCAAATGCTCGCAGCTTTATTGGATTGGCCTCAGGGAACATTTGCCTCTGAGCTTTCTGTGCAAGATAACTCCATTATCGTTACGCGAGAAATTGATGGAGGCTTAGAAACGATAAAGCTTAGGTTACCTGCGGTAGTAAGCACTGATTTACGATTAAACGAACCAAGATACGCCAGTTTGCCTAATATTATGAAAGCAAAACGCAAGCCATTGGATATCATTGAATCTAGCTCTTTAGGTCTAACGATGAAACAGCACATTGAAGTATTAAATGTGAAAGCGCCCGCGACTAGAAGTGGTGGAGTCAAGCTAGAGTCTGTGGCTGCTTTGATGGAAAAGTTACAACATGAAGCCAAAGTGCTTTAAACAGGAGAGTGGAGATGAGCACTTTAGTTATTGTTGAACATAATAACACACACATGCATACAGCTACACGAAACACACTGGCTGCAGCATTAGAATTGGACAAAAATCCTACTTTTCTTGTAGTGGGATACCACTGCCAAACGGTTGCAAAAGAAGTAGCATCCTTAGAAGGGGTTCAATCAGTATGGTGTTTGGATAGTCCTGAGTTCGAGCATCCACTTGCCGAGCAATTATGTGACGTGGTGGTGTCTAAGGCAAGTTCTTTTGATGCTATCATTGCTCCTTCAAGTACTTTTGGGAAAAACCTATTGCCAAGAATTGCCGCGAAGTTGGATGTTGGACAAGTTTCAGACGTTAGTAAAATTATTGATGATACTACGTTTGAACACCCTATCTACGCGGGCAATGCCATTGAAACTGTACGCATACTTGATCCAATTCGAGTAATGACTATTCGAACTATAGCTTATAATCCTGTACAATCTCAGCAATCTCCATGCAGCATTGAAACCATTCACCACGATTTTGCGAATAGGAATAGCGAGTTTGTAAAACAAGAGTTGAGTAAGTCGGAGCGTCCTGAACTTGGAAATGCTAAAATTGTGGTTTCTGGAGGTCGTGGTTTACAAAGTGCTGAAAAATTCAAGTTAGTTGAAGAATTGGCGGATGCTTTGGGAGCAGCAGTAGGTGCTTCAAGAGCTGCAGTCGATGCTGGTTTTGTTCCTAATGATTATCAAGTGGGACAAACTGGTAAAGTCGTTGCCCCCATGCTTTATATTGCAGTGGGAATTTCAGGAGCAGTACAACATTTAGCAGGGATGAAAGACTCTAAGGTAATTGTTGCAATTAATAAAGATGAAGATGCTCCTATTTTTCAAATTGCTAATTATGGTTTAGTAGGGGATTTATTTGAATTAGTTCCGCAATTAATAGAACTTTTAAAGAATCGATAAGAGGGTGTAACTATGTTAGTTGGTGTGCCAAAGGAAATAAAATCCCAAGAGAATAGGGTTGGACTAGTTCCTTCAAGTGTAAGAGAAATTATTAGAGCAGGAAGCAGTGTATTAGTAGAGCAAGGGGCTGGAGCTGGAATAGGAATATCTGATGATGATTACAGACAAGCCGGTGCAGAAGTAGTAGCAAGTGCTGATGATATTTTTGCTCAAGCAGACATGATTGTTAAAGTAAAAGAGCCACAACCAATTGAATGCAAAAGGTTAAGAGAAGGCCAAACATTATTTACCTATTTACATTTGGCTCCCGATCCTCAACAAACCAGATTACTTAAAGAATCCGGAGTTACTGCTATAGCTTATGAAACCGTAACTCAAGATGGTGGTGGTTTACCTTTACTTGCTCCAATGTCTCAAGTCGCAGGACGTATGTCTATACAGGCTGGAGCTCATTGCTTAGAGATGGCACAAGGTGGAAGTGGTGTGCTATTAGGTGGTGTTCCAGGAGTAGCTGCTGCAAATGTTGTTGTAATCGGTGGTGGGGTTGTAGGTACCAACGCTGCTCGGATGGCTATGGGACTGGAAGCTAGGGTTACCGTTCTTGACCGCTCCTTACAACGTTTGAATGAGCTTGATTTTCAATTTGGTTCTAAGATAAACACTGTATACTCAACAGTTGATTCGATTGAGAAATACGTAGCTCGAGCTGATTTAGTGATTGGAGCCGTATTAGTTCCTGGTGCCGCTGCCCCTAGATTAGTCAGCAGAAGTATGTTGCAATCAATGCGTCCTGGATCAGTATTGGTGGACGTTGCAATTGACCAAGGCGGATGCTTTGAAACCAGTCGAGCGACCACTCACCAAGAACCAACTTATGTTGTGGATAACGTTGTTCATTACTGTGTGGCTAACATGCCTGGAGCAGTTCCAAGAACATCAACCTTTGCTTTAAATAATGCGACACTGCCTTTTGTCTTAAGCATTGTTACTAAAGGAACTAAGTTAGCTTTATTGAGCGATCCTCATTTATTAAATGGATTAAACGTCCACCAGGGCAAGATCACGTATGAAGCAGTAGCTAGGGATTTAGGTTACGAATACACACCTGCAACTGCTGCATTATCTGGTAAATAACAAATCTTAAAGATCCCTCGCAACCGCGAGGGACTTTTTCTGAATTCCTTGGTGAGTTCTATGTCCAAGTTCTCTCACTGGACTTAAAAAAGTGTCTAAGCCATTTATAATTTCTGTAACACCCTTTTTTGTTCAGAGATAGACTCCCTTATTAAATCCTATTAACAAGGGAGTGATAACTAGGGTAGGGACCCTGAGCGTTCCATCGCAGCTTAAACAGCTAGGTGTTATTCTGAGTGAGAATGTTGACTTGTTGTCAAAAACAGATTGATCGTTTTTGGAACTCGAGGAGGTTAAATGCTGGCTTCACCTAATGATTTATATTATTTCAATGAAGTATGTTATACCTTAAATTTTTCTAGAGCATCAGAGCGGTTGGGTATAAGTCAGCCATCTCTTAGTCAAGCCATGAAGCGCTTAGAAACCTTAATTGGTACTCCCTTATTTATTAGAGTAAAAACAGGAGTGAAATTAACCAAAGCAGGCTATCAGCTGCATTCTCATACCAACTCTTTAATTAGTTTATGGGAACGAGTTAAAGCAGAAAGTCTCGCATCCTACCAAGAGGTACAAGGAAGAATTAATTTTGGCTGCCACTCTGCTGTAGCTAGAGAGGTATTACCTTTGGTGCTACCTGATTTTGTTGCTACCTATCCTGGATTAGAAATTGTTTTAGTGCATGATTTATCGCGTAAAATTTTTGAAGGGATAGTTAACTTATCGATAGACATAGGCATTGTTGTCAATCCATTACGCCATCCAGGGCTCATTTTGCAAAAGCTCTATGATGATGAAGTTTGTTTTTGGCAAGCGGCCAATTTTAAATGGTCTCATGAAGAGGGTGTATTAATCATTTGCGATCCCCAGCTACTCCAAACACAGTCTATGCTGACTCAGCTTCGACATAAAGGAATCACTAATTTTCGTACATTAACCAGTAGGAGTTTGGAGGTAATTTCCAGTTTAATTGCTGCAGGTACTGGTATTGGAATTCTTCCAGGAAGTGCAGCCAAACTGGTAAAGCCTGAGCTAATAAAGATACCTAATATGCCTACATACCATGATGAGCTATTTTTGGTCTACAGACCCGAACAAAGAAATTTAATGGCTTTAAAAGTACTTATTAAAGCCATTAAACAGGCAATTAAGCAGCTAAACTCAGATGTTCCTGAAACCAGTTTTTAAGAACTTCTTCACCCAAAACATCATAAATATAATTCAGAAATAGCTGAAGTGATTCAATAAACTGTTCAGTGGATAAGTTTAGCGTTTCACGCATATTGGGTTCATGATGGATGAAATGACCGAAATATTGCGAACAAAACTGACTATAATCTCTGGTGATAAGAATAAACTCATGCCACATAGTATCAATTGAACGCATTTCCTCATGCATGACTGGAATGAATTGTAGACCAGGATCATTAGGATTTTGGGCTAAATCACAATCGTGTTTTTCACAAAGCCAAAGGTAACGCAGCATCTCAGTAAACAAATATTCAGCTCTGTGGGCTTCAAGAGGGTGATTTGCTTTGAAACGCTCGATGACTTGGAGGTTTTGGTAAGCCAAAACCTCAGATAGATTTGGTAAATTAGACATAATTTCCAACTCATCACCCTCTGCTACGACAACATTTGCAACGGAGAATGCCTTTCGCTAGTTTTGCATGAACGATTTGTTTAATTAATTCTTTTTTCATGATTACTCTCCTTATTATTTAATGGTTCAAGGAGTTTAATTCAGTTGATACGAGTGAACCATAAGGAATTGATTATTGTGATTATAGGTACTTCTTATGACAGAAGGTTAACATGAAAACCTTGGTTACTCCTTTGGCGGCACCAAGGCTTACATCCCATAACTAGTTCGTAAGAGTTTGCCTTCCACCTTTAAACTCGTAAGGATCTTCACCTGAATTAGCAAATAGAGTTACGCCTGTTTTAGATTTAATTTTTGGTATTTCGGTGCTCGCAGGTATTAATTGAGCTTCCTTTAGTGCTTCCCAAAATTGCGGGGCAACTGGCTCCCTAGCATATTTTAACGAATCTTTCAGTTCGTCAGGAGTTCTTGCTCCAACCACGACTTTATCGACTTGTGGATGCATATGCACAAATTGCATCGCAGCATGGGCTAGATTGACTTTAAATTTATCACAGATTTCTTGTATTTTGGTCACTCTATCTAGAAGAGCACTATTCGCTTGCTCATAACGAAAATAAGTATTTCCTTTTTGACCACTGAGTAGTCCGCCACCATAGGGCGCAGCAACGTAGAGTTGGATATTTTTTTCTTTACATAAGGGAAATAGTTCATCAAGTGCAGAAAAATTAAGTAAGTTGTAACAACCAGCTATCATAACACGGTCAATTTTAAAGCGCCCATCCTTGATAAGCTTTACACAGATTTCAGGATCATTTGAACCAATTCCTGCAACTTCAATTTTACCTTGCTTTTTTAAGCCATCAAATGCGACATGACCATCTTGTACAAAAGTGTCATAATGCTTAGCATGGTTACTTCCATGAGTCCCTTTATCAATATCATGTAAGTACAAAGCATGCACACTTGATTGACGCATTCTCAATTGACTTTGCATAAAGGATGTTTCAATTCCCTTTTGACTATAATCAAAGACTTGGGCAAATCCACTGCTGTTAGTAAATCCATTGCTGTTTTCAGATTTTTTATTGGGATCAATAATGCGACCTGCTTTGGTGGATATTTTTACTTGGGAGTAAAGCTTAGGAGGTAAGCTCAATAAAGCAACACCTAGAACATTTTCTTGAGCACCATCTCCATAATGAGGGGCACAGTCAATTTCATAGATTCCATTGTTTACTGCAAGCTCTACTGTTTCAATCATTTTGACAATTGGAACTTCAGCGCTACCCCATTGTGCAAATCCAAGAACAAGTTTGTGCATTATGATGTCTCCGTCATGATCATTGAGACAGCATTGTACGTTAGAAAATTAGCAATTCAATCGAAATGTTTCAGCGACGGTCCTCATTAGGATCTGTTGTAGAAGGGCACTCAAACTTTTAATCCTCTATATTTAATCTCTTTTTAAATTTCAACTCAATCAACCTGTTATTTTATTTCTCAGTTTTGTGAGGAATGCTCAGGGTACGTCCTCGTTCTCTTGCAGTCCTCTTGATGAGCATGTTTCATGAAGGTATCTTTTACTTGATTAAAATAGACCCTCTTCAACGGGTGCAAGTTCTTCATCTGGAAGTGAGGAGGCAGTTGGATCAAGTCCTGGAGGAGTTTGGTCTTCTTCAGCAGGTACTTCATTATTACGGAAGAGCTCGATGATTGCATTGGTTTGATTAGGTTGAGCAAGTAAACCACTGCTGGGATCAATTCGCACAGCAACAATGTTCTCTGGCTGTCTTAGTTCACGCACTGGCTTATCTTTTAGAGCAACCTTCATGAAGTCTATCCATAATGGCAGAGCAAGGCCTGCGGCATATTCATGCAAGGATTTAGGATTGTCAAAACCTACCCAAGCTGTCACCACAAGATCAGGATTAAATCCAGCAAACCAAGCATCTACTTGATCATTTGTTGTACCTGTTTTACCAGCGATGTCAGGACGGTTTAATGAGCGAGCTGCGCGTGCAGTTCCATGTTGAATAACGTCTTTTAATGCAGAGTTCATCAAATAGGCTATGTCTTCAGGGATAACTCGCGGAGCAATGGATGCAGCGTCTACCTTGCCATCGCATGGATCACAGACTACGGTGGGCTTCGCTTGTAACAAGATTTTACCATCCACATCGGTGATATGATCAATGAGGTAGGGCTCTATTTTGTATCCACCATTTGCAAACACTGCATAAGCGGAGGTGAGCTCCATCGGGCTAACTGATAAGCTACCAAGTGCCAAAGATAGACCTTTAGGTAATGTTTTTTTATTAAATCCAAATCGAGCTAAAAAGTCGATGGTATAGTCAATACCTATGTCATCAAGAATTCGAATGGATACTAAATTTTTTGATTGAACTAACGCTTGTTTTAGACGAGTAGGACCATTAAATTTAAGATTGACGTTATGAGGTCTCCACAGGTTAGGTTGACTTGGATCATCAACTACAATGGGGGCATCATTAATTAACGTGGCTAAGGTATAACCATTGTTTAAAGCTGCGGCATAAACAAAAGGTTTGAAGCTAGAACCAGGCTGTCTACTGGATTGAGTTGCCCGATTAAATTTACTTTTTTGGAAGTTAAATCCACCAACTAATACTTGAATTGCACCATTTTTAGGATCCATGCCAATCATGGCAGATTCTGCTTCTGGTATTTGCGCAAGTTCCCAATGTTTCTCAGTAGAATGCATATATACTATATCGCCAACAGCGACAACTTGTTGTGCTTTTGTGGGTGCCTTCCCAACCCAGCCTTTTTTTAGGGCTGGTCTAGCCCATGATAATCCTTCCCAAGGTAGGATTACAATCTGTCCATTTTGCAAGGCGGCAGTAGCTTCCTTGTCGCCAACTTCCGTTATGACGGCGGGTAATAAATGATTAAGCTCCGGATATTGTCGTAAATAGTTCTGACGAAGTTGGGCAGATTGGCTATCTTTCTCACCAATATTGGCAATTGGCCCTCTGTAACCATGCCGATGATCATAGGAAATTAGATTTTTCTCAACAACCTCGTTGGCTGTATTCTGTAAATGACCATCGATGGTCGTATACACTTTATACCCTTTGGTGTAGGCATCAGGACCGAAATTGTCGTATAAGGATTGGCGGATCATCTCAGCCACATACGGGGCTTTTACTCTGATGTCCGCGCTATGATACTTAGCTGTAATCGGTTGATTAATTGCATTTTGATACTGTTCTTCATTGATGTAATGCTCTTCAAGTAAACGTTCGAGTACATGATCACGTCTTTTTTTAGCAGCAATAGGATTCGCAATAGGATTTTGGGTTGAGGGTGCTTGAGGGAGTCCAGCGATCATCGCGAGTTCAGCTAAATTGAGATCTTTTAAAGGTTTTCCAAAATAGACCATTGCTGCAGCACCAACTCCATAGGCTCTATTGCCGAGATAGACCCGATTCAAATAGAGCTCAAGGATTTTTTCTTTGCTTAATTCACGGTCAATTTTAATGGCAAGCATGATTTCATTAAACTTTCTTAGGA
Organism: Legionella waltersii; assembly: GCF_001468085.1. Classification (GTDB taxonomy): domain Bacteria; phylum Pseudomonadota; class Gammaproteobacteria; order Legionellales; family Legionellaceae; genus Legionella; species Legionella waltersii. The sequence continues at coordinate 204,213 of NZ_LNZB01000006.1, forward strand.
ACGTTTTTTTACGGCTTAAGAAAAAGTTACGAGCTACTTGCATGGTAATGGTACTGCCACCTTGAGATTTTGTGCCTGTTTTAATCATGCTCACAGCAGCACGCCCAAGACCCATAATGTCAACGCCTGGGTGTTCAAAGAAACGTTGATCTTCGGTTGCAATTAATGCATGAACAAGCATTGGTGGGATTTCATCGTAGGTCACGGGAATACGTTTCTTTTCCCCATACTCTTGAATTAATAAGCCTTCCTTGCTGAAAATTTGCAGTGGAACTTGCAGTTGTACTGTTTTTAGGGAATCTACATTAGGTAGTTGGCTTTCAAGATAAAGATAAATGAGGCTACCAGCCACCAGTAAAAGAAAAAACAGGCTCATCAGCGCCCATAGACCTTTACGCCAGAAGTATGCCATTTTTTTCATAAAAGTATTTTCGTTGAAGAAATTAGTTCGATATTATACAGCTAATCCATGTGAGAATGCGAGTTTTGCAAGGAAAAAAGCTTGTTTCTTATAGTAGGTCTTCCTGCGCTTGTGCGAAGGAAGACTGTTGGTAGCTAAAGGAGAGGTTCAATAATCTATTGCTCTTGATGGTGAGGGGTTGGAACTTTTATTGTCTGTATCTGTCGGTTGAGTAGAAGCCACAGGGCGTGTGAGCTTACCTAAAGGACCAAACATGGTACCGTAATAAGGAAATAGAGCAGGATTATAAACACTAGGGGTTCCTTTCGAGTGGCTGAGATCACTGACCCTCACCTTAAGCCCTTCGATTGTTTTCTCAAGCTCCTGGATTTTACTTAAATGAGATTGGATGGTTTTTTCGCTTTCTTTGAGAGAGCCGGATGATAGAGAAGATTCACTTTTTGCCTTTTCGGCTTCTTCTGTCAATCGCCTATTTTCGGATTGGAGGTATGGTACGAGTAAGGTGTTTTGGTATTCAGCACAAATATTGCTAACTATCTGTACTATCTCTTCATTGGAATGACCGACTAGAATATTCAATCGGTCTAGTACATCCTCTTTAACAAGGCTACCTGAATTACAGTACTCACCTCCATACAAGTATGCGTCACTTTTTAAACCCGATAAAGAAACTACTGCATCCGTTTCATCGTCGATTTTGCTGCGCTTAATTTGCACCATTTTGCTCTTTGGTGTAGTCAATAAGCTCTTGAAGTTGATTAACAGTTGTGCAATTTGCAATTTGTATTTTTCGAGTTTTATTGGATCGATTGGAGCTTTATAATCTCGAATTGATTTAATGAAATTAATTTCATGTAAGATAAAATAAAGAAAGGGCCGTCGATCCGGATAACCATTCGTGCAGTCTTTAATTAATTTTTCTAAATTTGCATGAACATTCCCTTTGACAAAACCCTTTAATTTTACTCTGTCTTCTATAAAGTCTATGGCAAGATCACGGGATTTTTTTTGCAAAGTTGATTTGTCAGACGCTTCTACTAATTTGGTTACGCTAGACTGACTATCATGGTATTGAACTATGATAGAGGTTAGTGAATAGAGTAAATCTTCTAATCTAGTCATGTAAAGCTCCTTTTAAAACTACATTTTATACAGTATTTGCGAAATTCCATTACAAATTGGTATTTCACTATATTTAATGTTTTGGTCAAGTGCAAGTGTTTGTATACTAAAACATTATTTTTAAATTTAACGCAAATAGAGTGTGTTTAATACGAGTAGACTGTTTTTAAAAAGGCCATAAAAATTAAAACAGGACTTACGCAAACCTCTGAGACTGAGGAATCGACTCCTATTATAGTGCCCCAACTAATCTTTTCTCTGATGGTCAGTAAGCTTAGGTCCGGCGCTTTGCCGAATGACGCTGCTTTAAGCAGCGTCATTCGTGAAAGCGGATAGTTCCGTATCCGCTTGCTGACGCGCGCGGCTCGGTTCATTCTCTGCTGTGACTAGCATTTGATTTAGATAACAAAGAAGAAACCGAGCCGCGCGCGTCAGCAAGCGGAGCGATTCATTCCCTGCTGTGACTAGCGTTTGATTCAGAGAGCAAAAAAGAAACCGAGCCGCGCGCGTCAGCAAGCGGACCGATTCACTCCCTGCTGT
>NZ_LNZB01000006.1:206305-231404 GCF_001468085.1 Legionella waltersii
GTTTGATTCAGAGAGCAAAAAAGAAACCGAGCCGCGCGCGTCAGCAAGCGGACCGATTCACTCCCTGCTGTGACTAGCATTTGATTCAGAGAGCAAAAAAGAAACCGAGCCGCGCGCGTCAGCAAGCGGACCGATTCACTCCCTGCTGTGACTAGCATTTGATTCAGAGAGCAAAAAAGAAACCGAGCCGTGCGCGTCAGCAAGCGGATCGATTCACTCCCTGCTGTGACTAGCATTTGACTCAGAGAGCAAAAAAGAAACCGAGCCGCGCGCGTCAGCAAGCGGATCGATTCACTCCCTGCTGTGACTAGCATTTGATTTAGATAACAAAGAAGAAACCGAGCCGCGCGCGTCAGCAAGCGGAGCGATGCGGGTCGGATAGATGAACCTAATTACATCGCTTAAGGTAGCGCGATTAGGCGAAGCACCCAACCTTTAGTATAAATGTCCCATTTTAAAAAAGGAGTCGATTTCTAAGTCCCTTAGGTCGAGGCAAAAAATGGTTTTAATGAAGGAGTTTAGGTGTACTCAATGACTGAATTCAAATCATTGTTTAACGAAAAGATCAGGGTTTTGCGTGAGGCCTGTAAAAAATTAGAGGAATTGTTGCGGTTAGATTGCATAAACAAACGAGGATGTTTTTTAATTCTGGAACCGTAGCTTTCGCGATTTGCGTACGAATTAGATCAGAACTTACGAAAAACGCCCATTCTCTTCGTAAAAAATAAAGATCAATTCAGTGAATCAGTGCATCTAAACTCCTTCATAGACATTTATTGTTGCCTCGATCTTGGGGTTTTTCCTAAGTCCTGTAGATTTAACATAGGGGAATACGATGGACTGAGTATAAAAAAGGTTTCAATTTTTAATGGCTTACGTTAACATAAAGCTAGACATTTTAGATTTTGAGAGGGCGTGTTGCTGATCGCTCCATTACCCTAGTTGCCAGTCACAGAGCATCTATGAAATCAGTTTAGTGCAGGGGGGCTCTAAAGGCTGAAGGGATATATAGGGAGATATAACAAGTGCTCAAGCTTTTAAAACCTAAACAGCATTCAATTCTTGGAATTGATATTAGCTCATCTGCAGTGAAAGTCCTTGAAATTTCCGGTTCTGGTGAACAACTCATGGTTGAGTGCTATGGCCGTGAAGAACTTCTACCTGGCTCATTAGAAGGAAACGTCATTAAAGACGTCGATGCAGTAGCAAGTTGCATAAAGAAACTAGTTGATAGATTTAAGTTTACTACCAAAAAAGTTGCTTTAGCCGTGCCAGATTCTGCAGTGATTAGTAAAGTCGTTCAAATCAATGATGGCTTAAGTGATCAAGAGATAGAGGAACTTGTTATTATTGAAGCAGATAAATACATCCCTTATCCTATAGATGAGATCAACTTGGATTTTGAGGTATTGGGTCACTCACCAAAAAACGCAGCCATGTTAGATGTTCTTATTGTTGCTTCTCGGGCTGAAAATGTAAGTGGTAGAGTCGATGCAGTCACTAAAGCTGGTTTAGAGCCCAAAGTGGTTGATGTGGAATCCTATGCAGTAGAGAGAGCCGCCCAGCAATTAGCTCGAGAACTACCTGCATCTGGTCAGGACAAAATCATTGCAATTATTGATATTGGGGCAAACTACACGCATTTATTTGTCCTTCATGGTATGAAAATTATATTTTCTAGAGAGGAAAAATTTGGTGTGATGCAATTGTTAGAAGCTATTGCAGAACATTATAAAATGAGTATCGAACAGGCTAAGGAAGCTAAAAATACAGGGAATTTGCCTACTGATTATGAAACTGAAGTGCTTGAGCCATTTAAAGAAATGATATTATTGCAAATAAAGCGGACATTGCAGTTCTTTTACTCAACCAGTCAACATGGATTTGTTGATCATATTTTATTGGCAGGCGGGATGGCTAGACAGCCTGATTTAGCTCATTTGATACAAGATCAACTTGGAGTTACCACAACCGTAGCGAACCCTTTGTCGTATATGTCATTTAATAAAATGGTTAACATGGAATCAATAACCAATGAAGCTCCCACTTTAATGGTGGCTTGTGGTTTGGCTCTAAGGAATGTTGAGTAAAACAATGACACAAATAAACTTACTACCATGGCGTGAGCAACAGCGGGAACAAGAGAAAAAAATGTTTACGACAATGCTATTGATAGGAATTGTCGTTTCAGCGGTTATTGTTTTTTTGATAGATTCATATGCTTCACACCTTGTAAGCAGTCAGGTTGCAAGAAATCAACTTCTACAATCAGAAATTGCACGTTTAGATGAACAAATTAAAGAAATTAAGTCCCTAAGACAAACTAGAGAAGGTTTAATATCCAGGATGTCAATTGTTCAGAATTTGCAATCAACTCGTACGCTAATGGTGCATTTATTTGATGAGTTGATCAAAGTAATGCCTCCAGGTATCTATGTAACGAAATTACAAAGAGAAAATGATATAGTAACTCTATGGGGATATTCAGAGTCTAATACAAGCATATCTATCTTGATGCGGAGTATAGAAGCTAATATATGGATACAGAACCCAGTCCTTACCGAAATTAAGAAGGACGATAAATCAAAGCAAGCAGCAAATAATGAATTTAAGCTAAGTTTTGTGCTTAAACCTAAATACTAGGCTGAGTAATAATGAATACCGTCAACCTAAATGAATTAACTCTAGAAAATGTTGGACAATGGCCACTCTTTGTAAAATTAGGAGTGATTGCAGGTATTAGTATCTTAGTGATAGGACTTGGGTATTGGTTAATTGTAAAACCTAATTTTGAGCAATTTGATACGCTCCAGGCCCAAGAGCTGACTTTGCGTGACGAGTTTGAGAAAAAGCAAAGCCAAGCAGCCAATTTACAAGCTTATCGTAATCAATTAGAACTGATGAATGAGCGATTTGGCACTATGCTAAGACAGTTGCCTGCTAAAAATGAAATGCCTGGTCTTTTAGAAGAAATATCAAAAACGGGGATTTTGTCAGGGCTAAAATTTGAATTATTTGCACCACAACCTGAAGTAGTGCATGATTTCTATATTGAACTACCCATTAAAATTACGGTTGTGGGAACATACATGCAGCTAGCCCGATTTTTAAGTCGAGTCGCTGAAATGAATCGGATTGTGACATTACATGAGTTCAGTATTGCTGGAAAAACCGGGTCGGACAATAAAACGGTATCTCAGGATGAATTGATAATGAATATCACAGCAAAAATATACAGATATCGCGTACAATGATGACTAATAATAAGCAGATATATTTATTGATTATAGGAATTTTAATGAGCCTGCTAACGGCTTGCTCAGGCGACAACTCCGATCTTATGAAGTATATCCATGATGTCAAATCTAGGCCTGGAAGAGCAATAGAGCCTATACCCCAATTTTCTCCTTTACCAATTTTTAGATTCCCAGACGAAGAAAATAGACGCAACCCTTTTAAGCCTATCGATACTAAAAAGAAAAATGAGGGAGATGCTCCTGATAGCAAAAGACCAAAACAACCTTTAGAGGCATTTCCCTTAGACGCATTAAAGTTTGTAGGCATTTTAAAACAGGGCAGTGAGATTTGGGCATTAATAAAACAACCCGATCATCAAGTTACTCGAGTTAGAGTCGGTGACTATATGGGGCAAAATTTTGGTCGAGTGATTTCAATCACAAATACTGTTATAAAACTCGAAGAGACAGTGAGGACCACAGGCAAGTGGGAAAAACAAGTGACCACAATTGAATTGGATACTGGCAAGCAGGAGTAAACCGTGCGAAAAATAATCGCTATAATCATTTTAATTAGTGCCAGTTTTGGGATGGCCTATGCTGAAGATAACTCATTAGTTGCAATTAAGTTTTCCCCTTTACCAGAGAATAGGGTCCGTATAGATTTTCAATTCAAGTCTCCCCTAAAACAATTACCAGCCAGCTTTATAACTCAGAAGCCCGCACGCTTAGTGTTGGATTTTATCAATGCAAAAATGGATTTACCTGCAGACCAGAAAATGAAAGTCGTTAAACTTGGCTCATTAAATCAATACAATATTGTATCTGTTGGTGACCGAGTAAGGGCTATTTTAGATTTGGATCGCTCAGTTGCCTACTCGGGTAGTACCTCAGGAGCCGTCTATAGTTTGGTATTGAACGGCAAAAGTAATGATTTATTTGAAAATACCAAAGAAATATTTATAACAAACCAACAAGTCAGTGCAAAACATGAAATACAGAAGGTTGATTTCAGGGGAATAGATAAAGAGGGTGGTAGGGTGTTTATTGATGTTTCTGATACGGGTATCCCTATCGATGTGACCCAAGTCGGGAAAGAAATTACTGTAAATTTCTTAAATACTAAAATACCTACAAATTTAATGAAACGTTATGACGTCTCAGACTTCCATAGTCCAGTGCAGATTATAACAATGCAACAAGAAGGGAAGAAAGTACGTATGACCATTCTTAGTAAGGGTGATTATGGTCATTATGTGTATCAAGTAAACAAGCAGTTTATGGTAGATGTCTTTCCTTTATCTGCAGAGGAAATTCGTCAAGCTAAACTCAAGAAACAAGTATTTACTGGTAAGCGCATTTCTTTAAATTTCCAAAATATAAACATCCGCGCTGTGTTGCAACTCCTGGCTGATTTTACAGGTATCAATATGGTTGTAAGCGATAAAGTTCAAGGCGAAATTACTTTACGCTTAAACGATATACCTTGGGATCAAGCTCTAGATATCATCTTAACGACTCAAGGTCTAGATAAACGTAGAAAGGGTGATGTCATGTTGATTGACACTAAGGTCTCTCTAGATAAAATGGAAGAGGATGAGCTGAAGAGTCAACAGACGATACAAAAACTAGAGCCGATTCGATCTGATTTATTGCAAATCAATTACGCGAAGGCGTCTGATATTGCAATACTCATCAAAGACAAACAAAACTCTTTATTGTCTGATAAAGGGAAAATTAGTGTGGATGCCCGAACAAATACAATTTGGATACAGGATACTGGAACTAAAATCGAAGAGGTTCGCGAACTGATTAAACAGCTCGATATACCCGTGAAGCAAGTTCTTATTGAGTCACGAATCGTTGAGGTAACTAAAGACTTTAGCCAAGACATTGGGATTCGCTGGGGTATCTCCAAGCCCACACATCTCAGCGGTACTTTAGAGGGTGCTAACCAGTTAGCAAGAGGTACAGCCCCAGCTAACGTAACTCCATTAACTCAACGGTTAAATCTTGACCTAGCTGCAGCGCCAGTAGCGGGCAATCCTGCATCGGTAGGTATAGCCCTTGCTCGATTGAGTGATAACATATTGCTTGACTTGGAGTTATCTGCATTAGAAAGTGAGGGCCTTGCGGAATTAATTTCCAGCCCTCGCTTGATTACCACTAACCAACAAGCAGCAGTTATTGAATCAGGACAGGAGATACCTTATCAACAAGCAACGTCTAGTGGAGCTACGGCAGTTGCGTTTAAAAAAGCTGTTCTTAGCCTTAAAGTCACACCACAAATTACTCCTGATGGTAAAATTCTGATGGAACTACAAATCAATCAAGATAGGCCTTCGGCACAGACATTCCTCGGTGTACCGGCCATTTTGACGAAAGAAATTCAAACCAACGTTTTGGTAAGTAATGGTCAAACTATTGTTCTTGGTGGCATCTATCGACAAGATAAAAATAAATCACTTGATCGAATTCCCTTTTTTGGTGAGTTACCTGTTGTTGGCCCTATGTTTAGAAGAAAACAGTTAACTTTGCACAATGAGGAGTTGCTCATTTTTATAACTCCAAGGATAATAACAAATTCATTATCAATAACAACAATTGAAGGTCAGGAAAAAGGAACGTATAAATAACGTCATAAGGTAAATGTTGCATTAGGTTATTTTTTATGAGCATTTACTGTCTATCCGTTGTAGAATAGCCTGCGGGCTTTTATAGGTTGTATTTTTGGTATATAAACGCAATTTACTATAAATTATTAACTTTCGGTTTTTAGGGATGACCTTTGTTCGAAACCAAACTGTACTGCTGCGAACAAGAGAGCGCTAGTTTAGTTAAGGTTTAAATGGATAATGTCAACTTGCATCAATCCGAGAGAATGGTAAAGATCATTAAATCTACAAAGTTGTGTTTCTAACTGGCCGTGGTGTTATTTGCAACTATGGCACTACAATAGATGAGGTATGTAAGAGAAGATGAGCATAGTTAAAGTACGAAATATATTTCTTATTGGTCCTATGGGTGCAGGAAAAAGTACAATAGGACGTGCTTTGGCAAAGGAGCTCAAACTTGAATTTTATGATTCAGATGAGGTAATTGAAGAGCGAGCTGGCGCAGATATTTCGTGGATATTTGATATAGAAGGAGAAGAGGGCTTCCGGCGCCGAGAGCAAAAAGTTATAGATGAGTTAACTCAAAAGACAAATATTGTACTCGCTACTGGTGGGGGGGTTGTAATTACTCCTGAAAACAGGAATGCTTTGGCTGCTCGGGGAACTGTCATTTATTTAAAAACTTCATTACAGCAACAATTTGAAAGAACCAAGAGAGATACAAAAAGGCCATTATTACAGACAGATGATCTGGAAGGACGTTTAGAGGATCTAAGAGATGAAAGAGAGCCTTATTACGATGAACTTGCAGACATTAGCTTTGAAACCGATAAGCTCACTGTAAAAGCAGTAGCTAATAACATAATAAAATATTTATATGGCGAAGTTTGAACAACTCACTGAATTAAGTGTAATTACATCGGCTTCAGAGTATCCCATAATCATTTGTCGTAATGGGCTCACTGATGAGGATTTGTTGCACCAACTAGTATGCTCTCAGCAGCTATTAATAGTGACTAATAAAACGATTGCACCAATCTATTTGGCTGATTTGCAAGCGGTATATAAAGGCAAACAATGTATCTCTGTGGTGTTGGATGATGGAGAGGAATATAAAAATAAAGAGAGCTTATATACAATTTATGACGCTTTACTTGCAAACCAATTTCATCGTGACAGTACAATAATTGCTTTAGGTGGTGGAGTCATTGGAGATATAGCCGGGTTTGCTGCTTCCACTTATCAACGAGGCATTCGTCTGATACAAATACCAACTACATTGTTAGCCCAAATTGATGCATCCGTAGGCGGCAAAACAGCGATAAATCATCCCTTGGGTAAGAACATGATAGGTAGTTTTTATCAGCCTTCAGGTGTAGTGGTTGATGTTAATACTTTGCAGACACTTCCTGATAGAGAGTTTCGTGCTGGTCTAGCAGAGATGATTAAATATGCTTTACTGGAAGGTGGGGAATTTTATTCTAAGGTACAAGTTGAGCTTGAATATGGTTTAACAATTGACAGTCCAGAATTGCCATCGCTTATTGCTAAATGCTGCCGTATTAAAGCAAAGTATGTAGAAGAAGATGAAAGGGAAACAGGTAAGCGAGCTTTATTAAATCTTGGGCATACTGTTGGACATGCATTAGAAGCCTACACGGCCTATAAAACTTGGTTACATGGCGAGGCAGTTGCAATTGGTTTGTATTTCATTGGAGTCTTGTCTTGCAATCTAGGTTTGCTTGAAGAGAAAATACTCTTTCAAATGAAACAAATGATTATTGATGCTGGATTGCCTTATCAAATTCCAAAATCTGTTGATATTTACAAATTATGGAATTTGATGAAACTGGATAAAAAGATACAAAAAAATCAGTTAAGATTTGTAGTGATTGAAAAGCCAGGTATGTGTTATGTGCATGATGCAATATCTGAGGAAAGCATAAAAGATGCTCTAGTTGCTGCAATAGGAGGAGAATAAAGATGAATGAAGGAAATGTACAACTTGATGCAAGTTCTATTGGTCAAACTAGATCTTTGTTTAAACCTGGTTCGTGGCTTTCAAAGATTGATTTTATAAATCATTTAATTTTGTTTAATAATGTATTGATGACCGTTCTTGCGGAAAAAGACGGGGGGAAAACGTCATTTAGCCAAGTATTACAAAGTAATTTAGACAAGCAAATAAAGCCAATCATTATCACGATTACCCCTCCCTTTGATGGTAGGGCTGTTGCTCATGAAATCGCTACTCAGTTACATTTGAGATTGGACAGTGATACTAATATTATCTCAATAGCCGATCAAATTAACGAACGCAAAGCTCATGTACTTATAGTGATTGATGATGCACATCATGTTTCAGAATCCTTCATTAAAGAGGCAATGATTGCCATTAAAAATCAAAATGAATTTGGTTTTTTTCACTTATGTTTACTCTCAGATTACTCTCTTGTAGCTGCACTAAATGCTTTGGCAGTTGACCAGTTTGATAATTTGATTCACAGCATAGAGCTAGGCGCTTTGAACGAAAGCGAAACAAGAACCTACGTTTTACAACGGGCAATGTCTACTCGGTTGATTAATAAACCTCTAACAGACGCCCAATATAAACAGTTTTATCAGTCTACAAAAGGGAATTTATCTAAAATTAATAGTGATTTGGAAGAGTTCATTACTAAATCGTTCAGCAACTCTGAACGTAAAAAATCGTTGAAACCTAAACTAGCAGCTACGGCTTTAAGTGTTCTATTATTGGCTGGCTTATCGTATGTGTATTACGACAGACTGTATAAAGCCCCTAGTATAACTGACTTAGTAACAGCAAACTCACCCGAAGTAATAGAAACCAAATCGACTGCTTCGCAATCTATACCATCGGTCAGTTACATCGCATCTTGGCAAGATTCCTCGGTAAGGCAACTTATAGAATACGCACTACCTAAAAAACAGATTTTGGACGACTTTTCTGAAGAAAGAGAGGAGATAAAGCATGTTGCGGTAGTTGATAAAGTTGTAGTGATTCCAACTGTGAAGCCCCAAACTCCTCCAGCCAACGTTAACATGGTATTGTCTAAACCTACGGCATTTAAATCAGAGCTACCCAAAATTCCTTTAGCATCTCCAAAACAATATGCTGCTAAGGCACAATCTAAGGCAATTGGTAAAAGTGTTTATACGATTCAATTGGTTGCAAGCCATAGAGTAAGTGATGTACAACGTTTTAGGAAAAGTAGTCAATTATTAACAAAAGCTAAAGTAAGACACTTTAAAAATGACAAAGGAACATGGTACGTATTGACTTTAGGTGAGTTTGACAATCGAATCATTGCTCAATCCAATATTAAAAAGCTACCTCCTGAACTAGCAAAATTAAATCCATGGATTCGTTCAGTATCAGGTCTTGCAAATATAGGATAGTAACGTTAACTGAGTTCTTAGTGGCGCTTTATAGGAAATTTGACCCAAATCTGCTAATCTTTAATTAGAAAGCAGAATCATAGGAGAAGATGATGTATAAGAGGGTATTGTTTGCTACCGATTTTGATGAGGTAGGTGTAAGAGCTGCAGAAAAGGCAAAAAAGATATCGGATGAAAATGGTGCAGACTTAATTTTAGTACATGTTGTTGAACCTATCCCTGCCTATGCTTATCCGGGTTTTGCTGGTTTCGCTGAAGTTGAAATGTCGATTAGAGAACAAGCTGAAAAAGAACTTAATGAGTTGGCTGAAAAGCTAGGTGTTGATGAAAAACATCGATTTATTGAGTTTGGCTCCACTAAAAATGAAATTTTACGTGTCGCCAAAGAGCATAAAATTGATCTGATTGTAACTGGAAGTCACGGAAAACACGGTTTGTCTCTGTTATTGGGTTCAACAGCGAATGCAATTCTCCATGGCGCAGAATGCGACGTACTCATTGTTAGACCTAAAGTGAATCATTAATTCACTCGTAACAGAAGCGATTTCGACCGTTGTTCCCACGTAAGCGAGAACCTCTGTAATGTGTGACAAAATATAGGCGGGAACGAATCCCGATGGGGTCCAAATAAAGGTGGTGACTGACCCCACTGGGGTCCGTCCCCAGATGTTTCCCGTTTAAAAACAATCTATTTCAAAAAAATCAAGAAAACCAGTATACTAACTGGTTTCATAACCAGTTTTTAAATTACTCAATGAAATTGCTACGTGGCCATCAAAAATCGTCTTATTTTCCAGCCGGAGCAGTTGCAACTATTGGTAATTTTGATGGTGTGCATTTAGGTCATCAGCAATTAATCAAAACGTTGCGGGAAAAAGCCGATGCAATGAAGCTTCCTTTGGTTTTGGTTTTGTTTGAGCCACAACCAAGAGAATATTTTCTAAAGGATAAAGCACCCGCACGTCTTTCTACATTAAGAGAGAAAATTGAAGCTTTAAAGTCAAGCAAGGTGGATTACGTTTACTGCATTAAATTTGATAAACATATCGCTCAAACATCGGCAAATGATTTTGTTAAAAAACAGCTCTTTGAACAATTTAATATAAAATATCTGCTGATAGGTGAAGATTTTCGTTTTGGAAAAAATAGAGAGGGCGATACTGGCCTATTAAAAGAAATGGGCCACCTATTTCATTGTAAGGTAGAGACCTTTGCTGATTTTACAATTGATCACGAAAAAGTAAGCTCAACAAAAATTAGAGCTGCTCTATTAGAGGGTCATTTTTCGACTGCGCAACAACTACTGGGCAGACCTTACAGTATGTGTGGTCGGGTTGTAAAAGGGGATGGTCGTGGGAGGCAGTGGGGTATACCAACAGCAAATTTATGTATAAATCGCTTGTCTTTACCATTATTTGGCGTTTATGCAGTAAAAGTGACTGTACATTCCCAAGTGATTTATGGAGTAGCAAATATCGGCAGTCGACCCACTATTGATGGTACAAAAAATATCTTAGAAGTGCATTTATTTGATTTTAATGACTCAATTTATGGTGAGATGCTTAAGGTTGTTTTTTTACATAAATTACGAGATGAAGAAAAATTTTCATCCGTTGAGGCTTTAATTGAACAGATACAGAATGATATTAAAACAGCAAAGACTTATTTACAGGAAAATTGTCGGTATGATGTAAATAAAGCGATGTCCTATGATTTTATTGATTTGGTAGAGTGACTACTATGGCAGAATATAAAGATACATTGAATCTCCCGAACACTTCATTTCCGATGAAGGCGAGCCTTGCAACTAGAGAGCCAGAAATGTTGGCTCAATGGCAAGCCCAGGGCATTTATCAGAAAATTCGTTCTGTTCGTAAAGGACAAAAGCGATTTGTTCTACATGATGGGCCCCCTTATGCAAATGGACATTTGCATTGTGGACATGCCCTCAATAAAATCCTTAAAGACATTATTGTTAAATCCAAGACATTCAGTGGTTATGATGCACCCTTTGTTCCAGGATGGGACTGTCATGGATTGCCTATAGAACTTAATGTTGAGAAAAAAGTTGGCAAAGCAGGCATGAAAATTACTGCACGAGAGTTTCGCGCCAAGTGCAGGGAGTATGCTGCAAGCCAAATTGATATCCAAAGAGAAGAGTTTCAACGTCTTGGTGTGTTAGGGGATTGGTATAATCCCTATGTAACCATGGATTATAAATATGAAGCAAACATAGTTCGTGCCTTAGGTCTAATGATAAAAAATGGGCATCTGCAACAAGGATTTAAACCTGTTCATTGGTGTATCGATTGCGGTTCAGCTTTAGCTGAAGCTGAAGTTGATTATGAGGAAAAAACCTCTCCATCAATTGATGTGGCTTTTAAAGCTATAAATCCGCAGGAGTTTATTGATTGCTTTGGCACGGATCTAGAACAGAAATGTGTAATTTTGCCGATATGGACTACTACACCATGGACATTGCCTGCTAATGAGGCAGTTTGTCTTCATCCAGAAATTGACTATGTCTTGGTTGATACGCACCAACGTTATTTTATTGTTGCAAGTGACTTGGTTGAATCCGTATTGAGTCGATACAACATTACTGAATACGAAACTTGTGGTACATCCAAAGGCCGTTCATTTGAGCATCTTAAACTACAACACCCATTTTACAGTCGACAAGTTCCAGTTGTTCTAGGTGATCATGTCACTACCGACTCTGGAACTGGATGTGTTCACACAGCTCCAGCACATGGTCCTGATGATTACCAGATTGGTAAAGCGTATCATTTACCACTGATTAACCCATTAAAAACCAATGGTTGTTTTGCAGAGGACGTTGAGTTATTTGCAGGAATGTTTGTTAATAATGTGAATGACAAAGTCTTGCAGGTATTATCAGAGAAGGAGGTTTTGTTGGCTAACACTACCTTAAGACATAGCTACCCCCATTGTTGGCGGCATAAATCCCCCATGATCTTTCTAGCTACACCACAATGGTTTATTTCCATGGATAAATCTAATTTGCGCCAAGCTATCGTTAAAGAAATTGACAAGGTAAATTGGGTTCCAGATTGGGGTAAAGCAAGAATAGCAAATATGGTTGATGGACGGCCTGATTGGTGTATCTCTAGGCAAAGAGCCTGGGGAACACCGATGCCTTTGTTTGTTCATAGCGATTCTCGAGAATTACACCCCAATACACTGGAGTACATTGAACAGATAGCCCAGAGGATTGAAAAATCAGGAATTGATGCTTGGTTTGAGTTGGATGTGAAAGAGTTTCTTGGTAATGATGCAGAGCATTATGAAAAAATTAGCGATACTATGGATGTCTGGTTGGATTCTGGTATCTCACATTTTGCTGTTCTGCATCAAAATAATGATCTCGCTTTTCCAGCTGATGTCTATTTTGAAGGTTCTGATCAACATCGTGGCTGGTTTAATTCATCGTTAACTACCTCAGTGGCTATGTATGGTGTTGCTCCCTATAAAACTGTGTTAACTCATGGATATACAGTGGATGCAGAAGGCAGAAAATTATCTAAATCAAAAGGTAATTACGTGGCCTTGGATCAATTGGTTAATCAACATGGTGCAGATATTTTGCGTTTGTGGGTTTCATCGACAGATTATCGTCATGAAGTCAGTATTTCCGATGAAATTATTAAGCGAAACGCAGATGCCTATCGCCGCATACGCAATACGGCACGCTTCTTATTGGCCAATTTATTTGATTTTAATCCGAGTACCGATGCAGTAGATGAAAAGCATCTGTTGGAGCTTGATAAATGGGCATTAAAGCGTTGTCAATTGTTGCAACAAGACATTATTTCTGATTACGAGAATTATCAGTTCCACCTAATCTATCAGAAAATTCACAATTTTTGCGCTGTTGATATGGGAAGCTTCTATCTGGATCTTATCAAAGATAGACAATATACCAATGCGAAGGATAGTAATTCCCGTCGATCATGTCAAACAGCAATGTATCATATTGTTAAAGCATTTACTCTTTGGTTGGCACCTATTTTGTCTTTTACAGCCGAGGAAATATGGCAAGTAATACCAGGTCAACAAAGTGAATCTGTTTTTTTAGAAACTTGGTACGATGCTTGGCCAACGATAGATGATGTTAATATGGAAGATTGGGAGCAGCTGCACCTAATTCGCGATGAAGTAAACAAAGCACTAGAAGAAAAAAGGCAAAAGGGCGAAATTGGCTCTGCACTTGCTGCTGAGGTAACCCTGTATGCAGAAGAAAAGGTTGCGCCTAAATTAACTCGATTGGGAGAGGAATTACGCTTTTTGTTAATTACATCAGGAGCGACAGTAAAGCCATTCATTCAGAACCCAGGGAATTTATTGCACACCGAACAAGGGGTTGCAATTGAAGTTGCCGCAAGTATCTACGAAAAATGTGCTCGGTGTTGGCACCGAAGGCCAGAAGTAGGTAAGGATCTTCAACATCCTGAATTGTGTATGAGATGTGTTGGCAATATCACCGATAGGTATGAGGAGAGGCTATTCATATGAAAAAGTGGTATTGGTTTTTAATTAGTTTATTGGTCATCTTAATTGATCAGGTAACTAAGTATTGGGCAGGCACTCATTTAGTGCCTTATAAACCAATGCCAATCATGCCACTTCTGAATTTTACGCTCGCTTACAATACTGGAGCAGCATTTAGTTTTTTAAGCTGGGCAGGAGAATGGCATCGATGGTTTTTTGCTGGTTTTAGCTTGGTTGTCAGTATTCTATTAATTGTTTGGTTGTACAAATATTCGGCTAAGGCACGTCTACAAGCCCTAGGAATCAGTCTTATCTTAGGCGGAGCATTAGGTAATTTGATTGATAGAGGGATACATGGCTATGTGATTGATTTTATAGACGTGTACTATAAGCACTACCATTTCGCAACATTTAACGTTGCGGATAGTGCGATCTGTGTTGGAGCCGCATTATTGGTTTTAGAACTGCTTATTCATAGAGAGTAAGTGATTCTCGTTGGTCTGTTTAATAAAAAAACCTCTCCCTCACGGTTGCGGTTTGGTAGGAAGGAGCAGAGGAAAGCAGATGAAAGGGGACGGACCCCACTGGGGTCCGTCCCCAGTTTTCCTGGGGTCCGTCCCCAGTTGTCTACTCCAGCTCTTCCAATCAAGCCGCGACCGATAGGATGCGGATGATAGGTCTAGTGATTAAGTCGGATTACTCACATCTGTTCCAGGCTGCTCTACTTTTTCTTGCTCAGGGACAGTGATTGAATTATCCAGCTTCAAAGCCGCATTTGCTTTTAAAGCCTCGTCCAATGTAATGAACTTGTAACCCTTGCTCTTATACATCTCAATAATATCTGCCAAACATAAGCTATTGAGCAAGTTAGCATGCAGGAGCAAAATGTGCTTTATAGGTTTACCATTGAGCTTTTCAGCCTTTTTCTCAGCACGGAGTGTTTGTTGCCAGATAAAAGCGAGATATCGCTTCTTAAATTGAGGTAATCTAGCGGGTCTTTGTCGATAAGCTATACGATAAAATTGCGCATTAAACTCATAGTCTTTACTGTCGACGGTAACAGGGGCAATAATGTATTGATGTGAGAATAACCACTCATGAACCTTTTCCTTTTTTTCACCATTTCCCTCGGCAAGGTAAGGGTATCTAAAGTACTTGGGAGATGTCATTACAGGAGTTAGAATTTCATCAGCGTGTTCTATATCTGCAATGTACTTCTCAGCAGTCATTGAATTTAAGCTTTTGTGTTTAAAAGTATGATTGCCTAACTCAAACCCTTTGCTTTTAAAAAGCTCAAGAAACTCCCATTCATGCTTACCGATTGCACCGGCTATAGCAAAACCAGTAGCTGGTACTTGCTTTTCTACCAAGGTATTCACCAACGCATCGAATCGTTCTTGGGTGCGTTTTAGATTTCCTGGAGTACTTGTTCCTGAACCCACAAAGGGTAAATCATCGAGAGTTAACGCAATTTCATGGACTTCAGTTTCTTCGGCAAAACATGGAACATAGATAAAGCAAAGCAAAGTGAACACACCTAGCCAGCGAGTTAACATGATTTCCCCTCTATCTTATAGAAAAGCGATTATTATTTAAGTGCCTATTTTAACTATAGACCAATTTTTTAATTTGCTCATTTTGCCTATTTACTTGGTAGTTGCATTAGTAACAAACCCTAATTTAGAATGAAACAGGACTTACGAAAAACTCCCAATCTTTTCGTTAAAAAGTATTTTTAATTCGGTCATTTAGTTCATCTAAACTCCGTAATTAAAAACACTTCTTGTCTTTATCCTGGGGGGGCGTTAGTGCTGTGAAAAACATAATTAATCAGTATGAGTCTAAATATAGGGAGTATGATGGGCACTTCTTTTTCGAAAACTTCAGCATGGGCCTTTGTTGTAACAGCGGCAATTTATTTGCTCAGTGTATCATTTATAAGCTATCCAGTGACTACCCTGTTAAAGCCATTACCAATACTTTGCTTAATCGTAGGAGTAGGTTTGGCTCATTTATCCTTGATGATTAAATTGCTCCTCGTTCTGGCTTTAGGTTGGTCATTAATAGGAGATATAGTCTTAACTCTGCCAATAGCTCTGCAGTTAGAGTTTGGGATAGGAAGTTTTTTTTTAGCGCACTGTTTATACATTACTTTGTTTCTAAAATCATATCAGTTTAATCAATTGCAATTCTGTTATTATATTCCAGTATTTGTTTTTGTGTGCTGTATTGCATTGATGTTAATCCCTTTATTAGGTGGATTATTAGTTCCTGTCCTTGCTTATTTTATTGTTTTAATGACGATGGTGTTCACCGCATTTCAGGTCAATAATCAGAACTTGGTTATTGGAAGTGGGGCACTCTTATTTTTGTGTTCTGATGTTACTTTAGCAATAAATATATTTTTAATTCCAGGGATGGATGCTCGTATTTTCATCATGTTCACTTACTATGCGGCACAATTTTTATTAACCTTTGGTTTAGTAGCACTTTATAAGCCGAATCGCTAGATACATTTCGGATTGCTATCACTGACGAGTTTGCATCCAGGCGTTTTTAATAGCTGAATCAATAGGTTTTCATCATTAAGTCTAGTTTTAATGAGTTTCTTAAATGCATCCAAATCTCTCTGAACCATTTCTGCTGTCGGGCAATAACTTAATTTTGCTGCGCAGGGTGTTTCTCCCATGGTATGGTATGAAATTGCAAATGTTGTTCCGAGATCTTCGAGCTCATCAGTCCACTCTTCAAATTCGTTATTTTCAAGATTGAGGACTCTTAAATTTCTATTGAACTCAGGACTTTGAAATGAAGCTTCTGGAGTGAATGGAACTTCAGAGTCGCAATAATGTTGTCTAATGTATGTAGGTAAATCTCGTTGCATAATCCCAATTCTTAGCCAAGCCGCCATACACTCTTCTTCTGTTCTTGCATCATAGTTGTCTATATAGGATTGAAGAGCATTGGCATAAGCCGCATAATCAAAATATTGCTCAGTATAAGGGGTGTTGTTCTTTCTATAGCTTATTCCTGGCCGACTTAGGCGGTCACTATATTGTAACAGTAACGTGTTTCTAATCGCATCACCATCTGGACTAGCATGAATTGCATTAAGTATAGCTGCACCCATATACCGAACATCCATTGTCCATAAAATAAACTCAAAGGGTGAAACCTTTTTAAGGCTCATGTTTCCCACTAACATCGACACTTTCTGTGTAAGCAGCTCTGGATGATTACTAATCATATTCGTCATTAGTTGTTGATTTCCAGAGGCGATGGATTTCATAAGTCGGGCTGTTTGATAGTAGTTATTAAAAAAACCATTAAACTCTTTGTTGACTCGATTTAATCTACCTGTGTCTTTGGATAAAGGATCGAAATAATCCTGTACCAGTCTAAATAGTCGGTTGTTTTGCAGTTGAGTTTTTTTAGAAACTTGATCTGATTTCGATTGCATCGACATTGCTTCCCAGGATTATTTGATCCTAATTATATCATTATGATGATTAATTAATCAATTCTATGGAAGCTTTGTACTAATTTTTAAACACCATATCGATGTGGGGAATGCCTACATCGTCGTAGATTTCTCCTAGGGCTTTAAAGCCAAAAGATTCATAAAAATGAAGTAAATAATGTTGAGCAGAACAAGTGATGTTTGCACTTGGGTAATTTGCTTGACAGTATTTTAGGAGTTCCTCGATTAACAATTTACCATATCCTTTAGAACGTGCACTTCTAGCTGTAAGAACCCGACCAAAAACCACAGGAGAGCTTGGGGTGCTTGGTGGAAAAAGCCTTAAATAAGCTTGTAAATGACCACCTTCTGTTCCTAGTAAATGAATTGCCTGTGAGTCCTTTCCATCCGGATCCTGGTATTGACACTTTTGGTCAACGACAAACACCTCTGCGCGTGTGGCAAGGATAGAGTAAAGTTGATTTAGGCTTAATTCAGAAAATTTATACCAGTTGTACTGAATCATGATTGTTCTCTTGTTAGCAGATCTATCCGCTCCCTTACGGTCGCGGCTCGGTTTGTGTTGTATTTATCCGCTCCCTTACGGTCGCGGCTCGGTTTGTGTTTTTATTTATCCGCTCCCTTACGGTCGCGGCTCGGTTTTTGTTTTTATTTATCCGCTCCCTTACGGTCGCGGCTCGGTTTTTGTTGTATTTATCCGCTCCCTTACGGTCGAGGCTCGGATTGTGTTTGTATTTATCCACTCCCTTACGGTCGCGGCTCGGTTTGTGTTGTATTTATCCGCTCCCTTACGGTCGCGGCTCGGTTTTTGTTTTTATTTATCAGCTCCCTGTCACGGCTGTTGCTTTTGAATTATTTTTATCCAAACTGAGCCGCGACCGTAAGGGAGCGGAAAACGATCTGGCCAGTTACAAGTAAGCTACTTCAACTGATGTAATATAAACGCATTACCTTCAGAGTCAAGAGGTATAGCCATGCGACACACAGGTGAAGAGAACACATCAATTTTGAACTTCACACCATCAGTTTTTAATTTTGCTACCAGTTTATCAAGATCCTCAACCTCAAATGCTATGCTGCCACCTGAGTTATCGCTGGGTAATACACCCGTCGCCATAGTCGTAATTGCAAAACATCCACCTCCAGGTAAATCGTATTCTACCCAATCTCCATTTGAGGAAATTTTACTGCACGCAAGACCTAATGTTCTCTCGTAAAAATTGCGTGCTCGCTCCATGTTTTCAACCGGATACATGGTAAAGGCGATTTTTTTAAACATAGTTGCTCCCATTATTATCATTGAGTGGATTAAACAACATACAGATTAGTTTCATCAACTCAGATAAAAGCGTTGTTGTAATTCTATCTTGAATTGAGTATCCCTAAAAGATCATTTGACTTTACAAATAAGATTGGTAAGATAGTAGTTTAAATTTTAAACAAATCACCCGTTGAGGTTTTTACGCATCATGAAAATTACTGCTTAAGGTCGCCCAGAATATAGGGCAACAGGAAAAGTTACTACTGACTTTTTAAATTCAAAATGTCCTAAAGACAAACTTAAGAGTAAAACATGACGCATAAACCAATTCTATTTAAAGATCTAAGCCTTTCATTTTCTCATAAAATCTGTTTTGAAGGATTTTCCGGACAAATTCATTTTGGAGACAGAATAGTTATCATTGGTCGTAACGGTATAGGAAAATCGACCTTATTAAGAATGCTGCAGGGTGGGGTATCAGTAATTGATGGTGAAATTAAATGTCCTAATTGCTTAAAAGTAGGGTATTTGCCGCAAATTATTTCTGACTATTCTGATTTAAGTGGAGGGGAAAGGTTAAACCAACGTCTGACAGAGATCTTAGCTTCAAATCCGAATTTGCTTCTATTGGATGAGCCAACTAACCATTTAGATCGACATAACCGCCGTTCATTGATACGTTTACTTAAAAACTATCAGGGTACTTTGGTCATCGTTTCTCACGATTTGGAACTCATCGATGCAGTTGCAGATGTTCTCTGGCATATTGAAGCACAACGGGTTACTGTTTTTTCCGGAACTTATAAGGATTATCAACAGGCATTATCGCAAAGAAAAAAAGCCATCGAGCAAGAGCTATCCTTACTTTCGCGTCAAAGGAAAGAAGCGCATCATTCATTGATGAGAGAACAAGAAAGGAATAAATCAAGTCGGATTCGTGGAGAAAAACACATTAAGAATCGTAAATGGCCAACTATACGATCGCATGCAAAAATGGCGAATGCGGTAGTTGCAGGAAACAAGAGGTTGACTCAACTAAGGGGGAAAAAGGAAGAACTGCTTGATCAATTAAGTTCGATTTATCAACCAGAAGTTATTCTTCCTAAATTCTTTATCCATGCCGAAGAAAAGCAGAGTTCGTTAATAACGATTCGGAATGCATCGCTCAATTATCCAGGCAAGAGAACGATTGTGACTAATCTCAACTTTTCAGTAAGGGCAAGAGAGCGCGTCGTCCTAAGTGGTGACAATGGTTCTGGTAAAACGACTTTAGTTAAAGCGATTTTGGGTGATTGTGCGTTAATTAAAACAGGGGAATGGATGGTGCCTTCCAAGGATGACATAGGATATCTCGATCAACATTACAACAATCTCTTAGTGGACAAAACAGTCTTAGAGACAATGAGTAACGTATTGCCACAAGTTCCCTATTTAGAGATTAGAAAACACTTGAATGACTTTCTATTTAGGAAAAATGAAGAAATTCACGCAGTAATAGCAACTCTTTCTGGTGGAGAAAAGACTAGGTTATCTCTCGCACTGATTGCAGCAAATCCCCCCAAGTTGTTGATTTTAGATGAACTGACCAATAACTTAGATCTCGAAACACGCGCTCACCTCATCCAAGTATTAAACGCCTACACAGGTGCTATGATTGTGATTTCTCACGATGAGGAATTTCTAAAGCAAATACAGATTGAAACGGTTTATCAAATTAGACAAGGGGTGGTGAAATGCAATTGAGATTTTATGAAGAGAATAATGTGAATCAGTAATATTATAGCAGTTTCTATAAATCCTTATAAGCGACAATCTGCTATAAATATTAACTGAATTAAAGTGACTGCCTTAATCAATGACTATCAGTGTTTTGTTTTGGCTCCAATACCACCCAGTAACCAATCAGAGCTAACTCCTAGCTCGTCAGCTATTTTATTCATAGAGTGAGAGTCAATTGCAATGACACCATTGAGTAACGCTTCTACTTTAAACTTTGGAAGCTTAAAGAGTTTAGAACAAACTTGAACACGTTCTGTCATCAAATTGGGAACACCAAGTTTATCCAACTCATTATTTAGTCGTTCTGTGAGTACTTTGTTAGACATGGCTTTCTCCTTATCGTTTTTTATTAGTGTAAAACAATAGACCTTAAGGATTGATTAAGTACCATCTAATTTTTGTAAAATCACTCTGACTAGAGATTTACAGAGGCAAAGGGGACTTCTCTTAGGTGTAAAACTCCACGATATTCCTAGGACTGCGAGTTTTTAAAGAGATTATATTGTAAATCTATAAGCAGAAACAATTGCTTGTAATGTTGCTGACTTTTCAATTTGAGACAGCAAAAATTTGGAAAGTTGTCGAGCGTCTCCTACAGGGATGTGCTTAGGAACCTGATTAAATTGGAGTGTCTCACCTACAGTATGACTATCATTTAGAGATTCCAATTCGGGTACGCTACATATTGCGCAGGCATCTTCAAGTGTAAGTAATCGACTACCTGGAGTGATTAACTTAAGTTGTTTGGCATTTTTATTCATCATGTCATAGTCGGTTCGAGGTGCTGTAACAATGTCCAATGCCCAGACTCTTCTTGCAAACTGAGGATTGTGCCATTCTTTGATTTTAAAAGGTTGTGAAGAGGACATGAATCGACTCAAAATTCGTCCCGGGCCGCAAACTTGAATGAGTGACATGACATCACGAGAGGGCTTTAATGACCAATTCTCCTTCGAACTTGTGCCAACAACAGCAGTGAGCTCATTGTTTCTTTCGGTCATGGTTGTAATCGATTGGAATGTTCTTGCTTCATCTAGTGAGGTACCATCAACCTGAATTTGGTCGTCTTTTTCAAACATTGGTCTATTGAGGTGCAGCAGTTTTTGTGGACGCACAAAAACTTTGGGTAGACCCGTCACCCAAATAACCCCTTTACATGGAATCAAAGATAATCCTGCGGCATAGGGTTGAACTGTTGTTCGGCACGGAGTGAGTGAGAAAAAGTATCTGCTGTTATTATCACGTACATAGCTTGGGAGAGATAGACTTGATGCTTTTTTATCCTGAACACTGGATTTCCCCAGACAATCCGTTTGAAGAGCTTCTATTGCTTCACGACTACCATGGCTACCTCTATAAGCTAGATCTGGGGCAGATGGGAGAGAGGAGGTTAAGTCACTTAACGAACTCTCTTTTGGAGTGTTGCTTAATCTAAAAAACTCAAAGGATAAACTTGAACCAGCAAATAATGAGCTTGTTGACGTTTGTGTAAGGGAGTATAACACAGATGTGTTAAAAGCAGGCAATATTTTGGTCGCTTTCTTCATAATAAGCACCATTAGTTAAAAATAAGGTCACTTGTACAGTATAAGTATGGTTCCGCTCAATAAAATGTCAAACTGAATGTAAGGTGATCTTATTGATGGATTTGCATTACTAATGATTGGTAAAGCTTTGTATTGGGACAATTGAGGTTTGAGGACTTAGCAAAAAGTAACTTTTGTTTTAGAATTCGTGTAACCTGAAACGGCATTAATGAATGCCGTTTTATGTCTTGTTGTTAAACAGGTTTAGATCCATTGAGAGGTTGAGACACCTGATTTTGGTTTTGAGTTTCTGCTGGTTTTTGGGGCTGAGGTGTATGGAATCCATAATGGCTTAATGCTCTTGAAAAGACTAGAGGGGTAGTAGGGCCGAGTTTTAAACCAGACAATTCTTCTTGGAATACTTGAAAATTATTTGTTCTTCCATAATCGATTATTGGAAACATTAAGTGCTGAAAGTGTAGGGCTCTCTTTTCAATTTCTTCCTTATAAATGCGTGCAACGATTTCAGGTTTATTCCTAAATTCACCACATCCCCATGCGCTAAGTGCAACGTTTGTTTTTCCTTGTACTATCAATGTATCCAGCTGGGCTCCTATACTTTGCCTTAGAACTTTTCTGTACTCTTCTAAAAATGACTCATCTTCCCAATTGATTTTGAGATGGGCAAGTTCTGGAGCAGCGGATCTTAACTCATAAAAGGGGAAGACACGACTCATAGAGAGGGGTAAATAACTTAAATGACTATCAGCAACCAGTCTACTGGAAAAACCCACATCTTCTGTGCTTGTAGGGACTAGTACCTCAGGGCCTCTAAAACAAACTTGTTGTTGCTCATTAAAAAAAACTTTGTAAGCTTCAGGAATATCCATTTTACGTTTCTTTCTTAATGCACTTAATTCTTCTGCACTCATTTTCGTTTTAGCTAAAACAAGTGCTTCAGTAGCTGGATCGTATACAAACCAATTCTTTTTAGAATCAAATAGAACACCATTCGATAAAAGTGAAGTAGGGCAAGTTGTGCGGTGCCAGAGACCTTCTTCTTGGGCACTGCCTCCTTGGAGAAAGGACCCACCTGGGAATTTAGAGCTTGCCATGTTGAGAACAGAGTAAATTTTTCCATACCTTCTGGTAGCATCTAAAGTGGCTACACCCCAGTCTTTGGGAACAACATCTACTACAAAGGGTGGTGGAGATTTTGCTTTTGACCATTCTTCCATATTTTTATCAGCTTGCGTTTCAAGTGCTTTTAGAGCGTCTGGATTTGAGATTTGTTGCAATGTTCTTCCAACACTTTTATGACGCCAAAGATCACCGCTTAGTGCTCCAGTTATTAGATTAGGAGCAGACCCTTTATAGGCAGATAGAACTTGAGAAAATGCGCCAGGTTTAACAGTTTCATACATCTTTTTGATGGTTCTCATATACAACATCCTTTTTCTATACCGTGCCTATTTTTTCTGTGCATTAGGGTATTAATAAAAAATATTTGGTCTCTGTGTTTTATTATGCATCAACAGAATTGTTCTAACTAAAGTGGATTAAAAAGTCAATATTTTTAAATAAAGATCACGAAATAAACAAAAAGAAGTAATCTTGTATTTAAAAGAAGTTCTGGTTATTGTTTTGCCCAAACAGAAAAATACGTTTAAAATCAAATAGAAAATAAGTAAGTGTGATGTTAAATCCTTAACATTTTGAGAGAGAAACTTTTGAAGCAGGACTTAGAATCGATGAAAGAACCTAATAATGGCAATGAACAATCAGACAGTACAAAAGAGACTCCAGAAAGTGTCAAGGCTTTGCATTACCAAGATTTATTAACTCTAAAACAAAAAATTCTGAGTGAAGCACGCCTGAACGTAGGCGTTTTACCTAGATTGGCTCGATTAATTGAAGCATTTGTTCAAAAACTGCTTTTAATTGAGAATGAAGAGCTTGAACATGAATGCATCGATGTATTCGATTGGGGGCGATCATTGTCTCCATTTCAAATACAAAGCTTTAAAAAGATCATAGAAGCGGAATTTTTGAACACGAATGATAAAAGGCTACAAAAATTTTGGTTTACCCCTGAAGAAGCATTAACCTATTATCGCAACAGCTACGAAAGCCTTACCAAATCGTTTTATACTGAAGTAGAAGACAATTTCAACCGGGCATTGGTACTGTACCTTATTTTGGAGTATGAAAAAGTCCCTGAAGTGGTTCAGGCTATAGATATAGGTAAAACAGAACCTAGTATCCACAAGGTGAAAAGAGCAAGTGATGCTATCGAACAAACATTAAAGGTAAAAATATCAAAATATCAATTCGTTAATGATGCCCAGGTTCTAGGATATTGCTTGCAGACTTTTTATGGCATTGTTAGAGAATGCCAAAAGCACCTCTCAAGTTTTCCTCAAGAATTTAATGAGAGATTCAGAGAGATGGTTGCTCAAGTTGAAAGTAATTTTATCCCTGAAAAAGCTGCAATAAGAGATGTCGCGGCTACAAAAATGGTATCGTCCTATTCTGGTGATAAAGTCCCTCACACACATGATGATTACAAGCCACTATGCAGGAACATCTCTGAAGTACTGGCAGTAGTTCCGATAGAAAAGTGCATGGAGTTTGTGAAGAAGTCTGAAGCGAACCCCGAGGAGTGTTTTTCTGCTGGTGTAACCATTAAAATAAATTCCCTGATTGATGCAGCATATCAACAATACGTATCGAATCTTACTCCAAAAGTGGAGAATAACTTAACTTCAAAACAGACTAATTCACAACAAAGCCAAGTAGCTGTAGAGAAAGAGACCTCTGGCCTGGATAAAAAAACCAAATTGAAGAAAGCCATAAGTGTGTTCTCCTTTTTTAACCATCAAAACACAGATAATTTGGTAATCAGCGAACCAATCTGCATCAGTGATTCACGCATCAAATCGGATACGTCTTCTAAAAATGCAAGTTTCTTCCCATCCGAGCCCAAAAAGAGAATGTCCGAAAGTCAATTGCAAAACACCCAAGCAATCTCACCAACAAACAACCTTAGCAAAACCAAGAGTCAAATGGAGTTCGCAAAAAAGCAACTCATGGTAGAGAATGTATTAAACAATCTTGCTCACAGAAATACACATGGATGATGGAGCCTTGCTCTAGGACGAATAATTTTTAATAATACAGTACTTCTAAATAACTCCCAACATCTAATTGATATTTGGAGTAAAATTTATCTGATTTTCGATCAAGCTCATGCCGAACTCAGCTGCTTT
>NZ_LNZB01000007.1 GCF_001468085.1 Legionella waltersii
GACTAATTCCCCTGACTAATTCCCCTGACTAATTCCCCTGACTAATTCCCCTGACTAATTCCCCTGACTAATTCCCCTGACTAATTCCTGACTAATTCTAACCGAGCTGTAACCGTAAGGGGGCGGACGAATCTATATCGCCAAAAATCAATCAACAGCAACTTCAGCCTTCTTCTCAGCTTGGTTCACTTCAGGTTTATTAAATACTTTCAGCAAATCACTACTCAACTCTCTGAGCTCTCCACTCAAAATAGTTAAAGCAGCGTCTTGTCTTTGGTATTCTTCATCAAGTTCTCTTATTTCATTGAGCTCATCCACAAGATAATCCAAACATTTCAAACGTTTAAAAGTAAAATCTTGCGTTAAGGTAAATTGAATTCTTTCTTTCCATATGAGAGAAATTTCTGCAGTTGCCATACCTTGAGCTAATAGGGTTAATATTTCATCAGCGGGTAACTCATACCCTTTGCAATGAACACGTTTCTTTTCATCATCTAGAGAAAAAAGCAAACAATCCGATGCTAACTGGAGGTCTTGGGGGAGTGTTTCAGGAGATTGAATCCACTGTGCGAAGGATAAAGCAAGATTTTCAGTGAGGGCGATGGGTTCTATTTGAATACCTGACACGGATTTTCTTAAAAAAGAAGTGAGCTGAGCTGCTTGGTTGGTGCTTGATGTATTGATCACTAAGCGCCCACTTACCGTATCTAAAAGAGCCTGTTGTCTTTTCTGTACACAGAATGATTTGGGCAATAATTCGAACTCAAGATCTTCTGCCATTTGTGCTTTTTCAGCACGCTTTATTTTGCGTCCTTGTTGATCTTCAATCTGTTGAACTCTCTCTTTAAGGAGTTTGTTAATAACACCCCTAGGCAAAATACGCTCTTCTTTACCAAGGCAAATCAATGAAGAACCAGCAACCTCATGGACCATTTCTGCTTCAAACGCGGGAACCCATCCATAAATAAAGCGGGCATGAGGAGGGCAAGGTTTTAAAGCTTCCTCGATAAGGGCAGTATTTAAATCATATTGTTTATCGAGAGTGTAATTGAAAATAATCGCATTATTAAACCACATGACAAGTCCTTTAAATAAAATTTGAATACTAGCATGGAAACAGTTTATGTTCGATGAAAAAGACAGCTTACAACATGCAATACGTTCCTATTGCAATTGTTCTGTTATACGGTAGTTTAAAGAATTCAATGTTTAAATTGGCAGAGTAATTACGCATTAAAAAGGCAAACAATCTCTCTTGCCAGTAAAATGCTAAGGATTTCTTTTCTTTTGAGGCCATTACATTAGGTATTTCAACCATAAAGGTAGCGGTCTCTACATTAAGTTTAAAAGGCAGTATGTTTTTGTTGCATGCTTTTTCTAAGCTTCTAGGAATTGAGATCGTTTCCATAAATCCATAATGGATGGTTAATTTGCAGACACGTTCGTCCAGGCATACTACTTCATAGCGTTGGCTATAATGAACGTAGGGAATGTTCTCAACCATATAATTCACTATGAGAACGTTTTCAGGCACAGAACGGCTGAGCTTTAGAAAATGAAGAAAGCTCCCGCCACTTTTATCGTAAATATCGGTAATAAAAATTGCCGTTACTCCAGGCAATTGGTTAAGGCTTTTATACTGTAGCTGCTTTAATATCTTTGAAATATCTTCCTTATTCATGTAAAAATTATTGCGCAAGTATTCCAGTCCATACTTCCAGGTATACATGATAAACGCGATGAATAAAGCTAAAGAGACAGGAACCCAGCCTCCAGTTAAGAACTTATGCGCGTTAGCCCCTACAAATGCTAAATCAATTCCAAGCAATAGAACAAAGATGATGCTTGTTTTGAGCTTAGACCAGCCCCAAATTGACACAGCGGCATAGGCAACCATCGCATCGACTAGGAGCATGTCAAGATTTACCGCTATTCCATAGGCATGAGCCAAATTATCAGAGGTTTTAAACGATAGGGCAAAAAGCAAGGTACCAATAAATAAAATGAAATTAATTTGTGGTACGTAGATTTGCCCAGAATAAAACCTTGATGTTTGTACGATTGGTATTCTGGGTGACAAGCTAAGAAGTACAGCCTGTTTTGTCAGAGAAAATGTGGCAGAAATGACTGCTTGAGACGCGATAACAGTTGCTATCGTTGCTAAAAAAATAAGTGGTATATAAAACCATGGCGGAGCAAGCATGTAAAAGGGATTCTCAATCGCTTCAGGATGTGCTAACAAATTAGCCCCTTGACCAAAGTAATTCAGTAATAGACAAGGTAAAACCACTACAAACCAGCAAGCTCGTATTGGTGTTTTGCCAAAATGGCCAATATCAGCAAAAAGGGCTTCACCGCCAGTAATAACTAAGAAAATACCCCCTAAAAGAAGATAAGCGTGCCATCCTTCATGAACTAAAAAACTGATCGCATGTGTGGGAAATACAGCCTCCAACACCATAGGCTCTTCAATAATTTGTACCAAACCCAAAACAGCAATGGTTATAAACCAAATAAAAATCAACGGGCCAAAAAGATAGCCAATTCGAGAAGTTCCTTTTGCTTGAAGCAAAAAGAGCAGCACCAAAATGACACAGGAAATGGGTAATATATAAGAGGTCAGTTTATCCGAAAGGGTACTCATGCCTTCGACCGCACTAATTACGGAAATTGCAGGAGTAAGCATTCCATCGCCAAGCAATAATCCAGCACCGAATATGGCTAGAATGTAAAATATTGGTTCATATTTCGTGCTTTTATGTTTCATTAATGCCAATAAAGCTAAAATACCACCTTCACCTTCATTGTCTGCTCTAAAAATAATCATTAAATACTTAAACGAAATATTGATAATCAAGGACCAAAAGATGAGAGAAAGTACTCCTAGTACGTTAAACTGATTGATGGGTATTCCAGATAAGGTCACCTTTAAGGCATAGAGAGGGCTAGTTCCAATGTCACCAAATACGACTCCTAAGGCCCCAACTGCAAGGCCAAAGGAAAATTTATGTTTGATTTCTTCGGAGTAGCGCATAGAGGATTACCAAAAAGCATTCAGTGCAAGCATATAAGTCATAAAATGCGAAGTATTCACCCCTTTTACAGGGAACCAAACTCCTCCGATAAGCCCTATATTTTCGTTAAAATTGTATTCAATTGCAGGAGCTAAGGCATTCTCACGGAAAGAGCCACTTCCGATATTCGCTATAGGAGGGCTACCTACGCTGCTAATGTTTAAAATACCGTTGAAACGAGTCGATGTACCCGTTGAAAGATAGCCTTCCATAACAGCCACCCAATTCTGAGTAAGTGTAAATTCAAATGCCAAGTCAATGTCATTCTCTATACCAGGTTTAACTGTGCCATGAGTATTTATGGTTCCACCATAGCTACTTAAACCATCGACTTTGACATTGCTTGAGTAAATTCGAGAGGCGATTAAACGAGTCCTTAAGTAATGATCTTTGAAAACCTCTAGTAAATACTGCAAATTCAGTCCGATCTGTGTTTGATAGCTTCCGAGACCTGTAGCATCCGTTCCAAAGAGAGCTGGATTAAGATGATCATAGCGGCCAGTAGGGAATGTTTCTTGAATGAGTAGGCGAACATCCATGCGTTTTGGATCACCTTTTTGCTCAAAAAATTGAAGTCCAATGGCCGTAGAAACGTCTGTTAAGCGGTTGTAGTTAACTCCTCGTGTAGAGTTAAAAGCATAGGGTACGGTCATTTGAACATCTAGAAAGTCAGTAAAACCATGGCTAAGGATTGGGTTGGCAACAAAGGTTCTAAAAAGTGGAGTCCGTACGACTTGTCCTGAACTATTGTATTGGCCATTAGTGAACACATTAATGGCATAAAATTCAAAATTTGTATGCCCAGCAGGTATTGTATGTCCAGCTGGTGCTAACAATGGACCAGTAAACCAGGGGCCAGCTATACTTGCTTTAACAATGAATAGCCCAATAAATATGACCAGTGATTTTGTAAATTGCTGCATAATTGTCCTTATTTCCATTGCGGGTATATCTGTTGATAGTGTAGATTAACTGACTTTTATGTTTTGGGAAATAGTAATGAAAGCAAAAGTAATTTTAAATGAGGGAAGACAAAGTACTGTATTGAAAGGCCATCCCTGGATATTTCCTAAAGCAATCGCCAAATCTATTGGACAACCTAAAACGGGTGAGTTAATAGAGATAGCAGATGCTCAAGGAGAGAGTTTAGGAGTTGGTGTGTATAATGAGCATTCACTGTATAGGATCCGTGTTCTTGCTTTATCGATGGAGGAAATGGATAAAACGAACATGAAGTCGGTGGTTAAACATCGATTAATACAAGCCAACTTGGTTAGAACCAGTCTTAACCTACCCAATGAACAAACCAATGCCTATCGTTTGTTTAATAGTGAAGCAGATGGTTTGTCCGGATTAACCATAGACCGTTTTAATCACTTTTGTGTAGTAGCTAGTTCGGCTTTTTGGGTTGAGTTAAACCGTGCCTCTATTACACAAATTATACAAGAACTGTATCCACAAGATGAAGTTATCTGGCTATCACAAACGAAACCTCTTGCACAAGATGGTTGGACTGAAACTCAAAAGCAAAGTATTTCAAAAACCACTCAAGTGGTGGAAGAGGGCGTTACATTTTGTATTGATTTCAGCAGCACTCAAAAAACAGGCTTATTCTTAGACCAAAGAGAAAATCATCGGCGTATTGCTGAGCTGTCTAAGGGGAAACGAGTGCTCGATTTATACACTTTTACGGGTGGTTTTGCCTTACATGCGGCTAAGGCTGGGGCAATTCACGTGACTGCAATTGATAGTTCAGCGCAAGCTATTCTACAAGCTAAAACAAACGCTCAAGCCAATGAAATCAATCAAATTGAATTTATTGAGGCAGATGCGAGAGATTATCTATCTCACTCTGGAAACTATGACTTGGTCATACTGGATCCTCCAAAATTAGTCCCTTCCCAGAGACATTTGCAAAAGGCTAAAAATTATTATCGCTTCTTGCATAAGGAAACCTTAAAACACATGAAACCGGGGTCTTTATTGATGACATGTAATTGCTCCTCCGCACTTTCAACACAAGAGTTTTGCTCGTTGGTAAGTTCTCAGGCAATGTCCGTTGGAAAACAAGTGAGAATCCTTGGTGTCTATGGTCCATCAAGATGCCATCCAACTTTAGCAGCATTCCCTGAAGGTAATTATCTGACAGCGGTGTTATTAGCCGTGCTTTAAAGGTAAAAATCGTCTATGATTTATTAACGAAAACCTTCAAAGATTAAAAATTATGATGAAAAATTGGCTAAGAGGGATAGTAACCAGTTTAATTATAGCAGGAGCGATTATGGATCCTTTATCAGCTTATGCAGGGAAAGGAAGAGGGGATATTCATGTTACCTATTTTGGAAAGTCAGTTGATGACTTAATCATAGAATACATGGAAAGAAATAATGTGCCAGGGATGCTATTAGCGATTGTGCAAGCGCCTTATATCACCAGAGTGGTAGGCTATGGATTAGCAGATACTGATAAAAAGCTATTGGTTTCAACTCGTACTGTATTTAACCTAGGTCAGTTAACGACTGCTTATACTGCTGTTGCTATAATGCAGTTAAAGGAAGAAGGTAAGCTCAACTTAGACGATCCTATCAATACCTTTTTAGACAAGGTTCCATCAGCTTGGAAACCCATCACCATACGTAATTTGCTAACGCAGACTTCGGGAATAGCTGATTACACAACGATAAGCCAATTTGAGTTTACTAAAAAATATCAACCCGATGAAATTATTCAATTGATTGCTGACAAACCATTACTATTCAATCCAGGCAGCCAAATGCAAAGCAGTGGGACTAACTTCTATTTGTTAGGACTGATTATCGAAAAAGCGAGCGGGATGAGTTATCAAAGCTACGTCACTCAAAATCAGATTGTTCGTCTTGGATTGCAACATACCTATTTTATTGCAAACAGTAACTCCATTCCTAATGAAGTGAACCAAACAACGACTCCTTTTAAACACAGTAAATTTCTTGATAATCCAGTTATGATTGATCCAGTCGAGTTGGCTCAAGGTTATGAGCAAAATGGAGACTCTCTAACAGCCTCACCATCAGCATCTTGGGATGCAACCTATGCAAACAGTGGGATAATTGCTTCTGCTGAGGATGTTAGCCTATGGGACATTGGCTTAGCCGGTAATATTCTTGTCAAAGACCCGCAAGACAGAGCCTTTCTTTACAGCTCAGTTCTTATGAACGGTCTAACAATACCAGGCAATGCGGGTTGGAGGTTCCCTGGCCATAAAGGCTTAATGGAAATAAAAGGCAACATTCCAGGATATTCATCGTTTTTAAGTCGATTCACCGATCCAAATGAATTGCTCTGCGTTACCTTATTAGCAAATAAAGGTAATTTACCCGATTTAGATATTTTAGGTCGTAAAATCGCTGCTGCTTTTGATAATAAACTTGGCGCTCCAGCTGGTGCCTCTTGGTCGGAAACAATTCAAAGTCCTTATTCAGTCCAAGAAACTATCCAACGAGTCATGACCATTATCAAGAAGAATGGTGGGACGATTTTTGCTCATATTAATCATTCGGAGGAAGCTAAGAAAGCGAACCAAGTACTCCTTGACACAGAAGTCATTATTGTAGGAAATCCAGCTAAAGGAACGGTTTTAATGCAAAAAAATCCTGCCTTTGCATTGGATTTACCCTTACGCATTATGGCTACAAAAGACGCTCAAGGCCAAGTTTGGTTAAGCTTTACAGACCCGGTTAAGCTTGGAAAAGAGTATGATTTAAATGCAGCCGATGTTCCTGCTCTGGGACAAATTTCTCAAGGAATGAAGAAAGTATGTGAAGCAGCTGTATCTTCACAAACTCAATTTTGATTGATATTTGATTAATTTGAGTTATTTTGGTAACATTAGCCTTTGTTCTGAATAGATTCAATAGCCCTCCATGACTTGGTTTAAGGGTGGGGGGCAAGATAGAGAAATCAATTGAAAATAAAGTCCGCTCTCATTTTTATTTTACTCGCATTCTTTTCAAGCCAATTTTATGCACAACCCATTTCTTTAAGAGAAAAGATTGGTCAAATGATTATTATTGGGTTTCATGGCAAGCAAGTCGATAAAGACTCCCCTATAGCTCAATCAATCACCAAAGACAACATTGGGGGAGTTATCCTCTTTGACTACAATCAACAATCTCAAACTTTTGATAAGAATATTGAAAGCCCTGAACAAGTAAAACAATTGAATACAAGTTTGCAACAACTTAACAGTCAAGCAAACAAACAACATCATCGAATTGATCTTCCTTTGTTGATTTCAGTGGATTACGAGGGAGGGAATGTCAATCGTCTGCATTCTCGTTATGGTTTCCCAGAAGTTCCTTCAGCAAAAAAAATTGGAACCATGGGGTTCGACAAAGCTGATTATTTTGCCGAACTAATGACAAGAACTCTACATACTTCTGAGTTTAACTTAAACTTTTTCCCTGATGTGGATCTTAATGTAAACCCAGAGAACCCGATCATTGGTAAAAAGGAAAGGAGCTTTTCAATTGTCCCGGAGCTTGTTACTCAATATGCTCAGATCTACTCTGATCACTTCTTAGAGCAACATATACAATGTTCATACAAACATTTTCCAGGTCATGGTAGTTCGTATTCTGATTCACACTTAGGGTTTGTTGATGTCACTGATACTTGGGGCGAACAAGAGTTATTACCCTTTTTACACTCGTTATCACAGATTAAACATTGTGGAATGGTAATGATTGCTCATATTGTTAATCGAAAGTTAGATGCCACTGGAGTACCAGCGAGTCTTTCTTATCCCATGATAAACGGTTTGCTAAGAAATCAGCTAAAATTTGATGGGGTAGTCGTTACTGATGACATGCAAATGAAAGCCATCACAAACTATTATGGGGAAGAAACAGCAATAGCAATGGCAATTAATGCGGGTGCAGACATGTTGATCTTTGGAAATCAACTGGTTGAGAAATTTGAAAGTTCCGATGAAATTATTCGGATCATCGAGCAGAAAGTCCGAACGGGCGAAATTCCAGAACAACGAATCGAAGAAGCCTATCAACGGATTGTCCAATTTAAAAAGTCCATCAGGACTGACGAAAAACCCTGATCCCTATAGGATATTATTGGCTATTGAACCGCTTGATTTTAGAAAAGGTATCGACGGCTTAAAAGCCTTGGGCAAGCTAAAGTCAAGCTCACAGGGAACGGTATCCTCTAGGGTCAAAACCAATTGCACGTAATTCACCATTGATCACCCCAGTAAGTAACGAGCTCTGGGTTTTGCTCCAACACCCATAGTGATCAAATCATACACGCCTCAATCACCTCCCGCTTAATCGGAGCCGCGCGCGTCAGCAAGCGGAATTTTTTAAAACCGGACATACTAAAAACCCCAAGGTCGAGGAAAAAGACATTTTTAATGAGGGAGTTTAGATGGACTAAATGACTGAATTAAAAATGTCTTTTAACAAAGAGATTGGGTTTTTTCGTAAGTCCTGTAAAAATGTTCCTCCGTTTAAGGCAATATCACCTGATATAGATTATGGATTAGGAGGTAAACCTTGTTGGTGCAATATGAATGACAAGGATATTTAGTCTTCAAACTGACTTCCAACTTGCTGTGGAACTAATTTTTAATCAACATGAGGAAGAGCTAAATAAGAAATCCACAGCTTAGCTCAGTACAAAACTCATTGCATAAGCTCCTGTATGACGGTCTAATAGATTTTGACATCCCTGTTAATTTCATTATCTCTTAACTGGGGTGTCAAAATCTATTAGACGTCACTGTTGAGCGGCTCTGTATTCAGTACTAACCTTTTCTAGGTATGAACGCTTCGGTCTCTTTCTTTCAAACAAAGAAGGATCTCGTAAAAGCTGATTTCACAAGCTTTTAATAGAACCAGTAAATGAAAAACTAAATCAGCGCATTCATTAATGAGGGCTTCTTTGTTTCTATCCACTGCTTCAATGACCACCTCTGTTGCCTCTTCTCCTAGCTTTTGAGCACAACAATTGACTCCTGATTGAATGAGTTGAGCGGTATAACTTGATGGGTCTTGCTTTTCTGCGCGATCGTTAATGATTTGCACTAGTTCTTCAATAAATCCCATGGGAGATGTGTATTCAGGTTGATAGCAGGTGTTAAATCCTAAGTGACAAGTTGGTCCTTTGGGAATGACTTGAATAAGGAGACTGTCATTGTCACAATCGGCATCGATTTGTTGAACTGACATGGTATTTCCTGAAGTCTCTCCTTTACGCCATAAACGTTGTCTGCTTCGACTAAACAGGGTCAATTGCCCAGTCGTAACGGTGGCAATTAGTGCCTCTTGATTCATATAGCCTAACATTAATACTTTTCCACTCTCAGCATGCTGTACAACTGCGGGAAGAAGACCCTGCATTTTTTGCCAATCGAGGGTGTTAATTTCCAAATCATTCATAGTCTCACCTCAATTTTTTCCTTTTTTAATGCCTGTTTTACTTCAGCGATAGTCAGGAGATGGTCATGAAACACACTTGCGGCTAATGCGCCACTTACTTCTGCCCTCATGAAGACATCAACAAAGTCAGCAAGTTTTCCTGCACCTCCGGATGCAATGAGAGGAACTTGGCATATGGATCTGATGGTCAACAACTGTTGAATATCGTACCCACTTCTGACTCCGTCTGATTGCATGCAATTAAGCACAACTTCTCCTGCACCACGATCCTGCACTTCGCTAATCCAGTCACTTGTTTTTCGTAAAGTATTTTTTGTCTTGTTTACATTACCAGTGTACTGATAGACATAGTAATCATCATTTATCCATTGGCTGTCAACACCTATCACAATACATTGTGCTCCAAACTCATGGCTTAATTCATTAATTAAGCGGGGATTCTCTATTGCGGGACTATTAATTGATACTTTATCTGCACCAGCATGCAAGACCGATTTTGCCTGCAAAAGAGTTCTTATTCCTCCAGCCACAGTAAAAGGAATATTAATCTTGGATGCAATTTTTTGAACCCATGCTGGAGAAACTGATCGATCTTCGCTGCTGGCTGAAATGTCATAAAACACCAATTCATCAGCACCCGCTCTGGAATAAAAATCAGCCATTGGTAGGATATCTCCTAGGATTCGGTGGTCACGAAACTTCACTCCTTTTACAACTTGATTATTTAATACATCCAGACAAGGAATAATTCGTTTGGTTAACATAGCAATAACTCCTCCAGAATGCTCTTGTCCTGATACAATGCTAACCCTAAAATCGCAGCTGAAATGCCCATGGACTTTAGTTGATGAATATCCTGTTTATCGCGAATTCCACCAGAGGCTTGCCATTCTATATTAGGAAATCGCTCAAGTGCTTGCTGATATAATCCAAGATTAGGTCCAGACATCATTCCATCACAAGCTATGTCAGTACATAAAATTTGTGTAATTCCATAAGATTGATAATGGTCCACAGTCTGCCATAAAGACATTTTACTGTTGTCTTGCCAACCATGAGTAGCCACAAAAGGGGTATTGCCTTCAACACGAACATCCAAGGCAAGAACTATTTTATCTGCGGATAATTCGTTAATCATTTGTACGGTCAATTCAGGTTCAGTAATTGCAAGACTGCCAATGACTAAATAGTCAATTCCTGCTTCAAGACAAAGCTTTGCAGTGTGTAGACTGCGAATTCCTCCTCCTGCTTGAATTGGAATGGATGCTTGTTGCATGGTTTTAATTAAATTGAATTGTTGCATTTGACCTGTCCGAGCTCCATCCAAGTCAACGATGTGCATGCGGCCTGCCTTGGCATTTGCAAAAGAAAAGGCCCTTTCTACAGGGTCATCATTAAATTCAGTAACTTGATCAAATTTCCCTTGTTTTAATCGAACACAACGTCCGGATTGTAAATCAATGGCTGGAATAATTAACATACGTACTCCATTTCTAAAAAATTCTTCAAAAGAGTTAGGCCAGTTTCTGCAGACTTTTCTGGATGAAATTGCATTCCAAAAAAATTATCTTTGTTGACTATCGCCGTGAACTCTTCGGTGTACTGACATCGAGCTACTGCATATTCACTATTTTTCATAGCATAACTGTGTACGAAATAGACGTATTCCTCTGGTGATAGATCAGAAGCTAAAACCGATTTTTTAGTCCAAAGCAGTTTGTTCCAACCCATATGTGGGACTGGGTTTTGTTTGTTTGGACTTAGTTTTGTAGCAGTCCCAGGAATTAATCCTAAACAGTCTACATTTTCTTCTTCGCTGTGCTTAAGCAGTAATTGCATACCTAGGCAAATGCCAAGGACCGGCTGCTTAAGAGAGCGAATAAGGTCTACTAAGCCGTAATTGTTTAGAGCATTCATCCCCGATAACGCAGTGCCTACACCAGGAAGAATGACCGATCTAGCATTTTGGATTTGATCACTATCATGAGTTAGCTGGTAACTGTATCCTAAACGAGCGATGGCATTGCTCAGCGATGTTAAATTATTGCCAGTGATATCAATGATTGCAATCATAAAGCCCCCTTGGTTGAAGGAATACCGGTGCTTGTCTTTGCACAGGCTTGCCTTAATGATCTGCCTAGGGCCTTAAAGCAGCCTTCAATCATGTGATGGTGATTGGTTCCAGTTACTTTGACATGGATAGTAGCAGCTAGGGAGTTCGCAAAAGAGCTAAAAAAATGTGGAATCATTTCCGTAGCAAGGTTACCCACAAATTCACGCGAGAAGGGGGCTTCAAAATGACAAAAGCTTCGTCCACACACGTCAATTGCAATAGAGGCTAAAGCGTCATCCATGGGTAGGGTAAATCCATAGCGATTAATTCCCCATTTATCCCCTAAAGCCTTTTTCAATGCTTCTCCAAGGCAAATGGCAATGTCTTCAACCAAATGATGATCGTCCACTTGCAAATCCCCTTGGGCATTTAATTGCAAACTAAATCCCCCATGCTTTGCTACTTGCTCAAGCATATGACTAAAAAAGGGTATAGGTGTATTTATCAAGCTGAGTTCATCGCTGTCTAAGGTTAAGGAAATACGAATATCCGTTTCCTTTGTTTTTCGATGAATAGAAGCTTGTCTCGATTGACTTAAAATGGCCTTTTCAACGTCATACCAATTGTGTTTAGGTGAAATTGGAAGAAAGGGTACTCCTATATTTGTCGCTAACTCTCTATCGGTGTCTCTGTCTCCAATCACCCAGCTTGACTGTTTGTCAATCAGAGTATTCATTAGGAATTGATTTAATAAGCCTGTTTTGGGCTTTCTGCACTCACAATTGTCTTCTGGCATGTGAGGACATATAAAAATATCGGCAAACTTGATGCCTTGAGATAAAAATAAATCCAAAATAAAGTCATGACATATTGCAAAATCTTCCTCTGGAAATGTCCGAGTTCCAATTCCATTTTGGTTAGATACCATAATGAAGATAAAACCGGCTTCTTGTAATTTAAGCAGAGATGGAATGACTCCTCTGGTTAACTTAATTTTATCCAATGAATCCACTTGATAATCAAAAGGTTCTTCCACTAATGTCCCATCACGGTCAATAAATAAGATTTTTTTCATGGTTTTTCCTGAGACTGCTGATTAAACAGAGCTATAGAGTCAATGAGTTGTTTATTTTGTTCGTCACTTCCTACAGTAATTCTTAAATGGTCATGTAGAACTGAAGTGGGGGAAAATGTTCGAACACTGATACTTCTTTCATCTAAGAACTGAGCAAGCTCATAAGCAAAATCACTTTGAACAAGGATGAAATTCGTTTCACTGGGATAAACCTTTTTAATGCAAATTATCTGTTTCAATTGTTCAATTAAGTAAGTACGGGACGGAATCAATTGCGTTAAAACCTTGTTTACCCAATCGCTTTGTTCGATGGCTTTTGAGGATAATGCTAGGCTTGGACTTGAGTGAATATAGGGTGGAATCACTCTGTTTATCGCTTCAATAACGTGCTCTTGTGCAATAATTGCTCCAAGACGTAAACCCGCAAGACCGTGTGCTTTGGATAAAGTTCTTAAGAGAATTAAATTTTCAAATTGAGAAAGTAAACATAGAGCGCTTTTGTCTTGAGCAAACTCAATATAGGCTTCGTCAACGACTACGACGGATTGATTGGAGTAAGTTTTACAGGTAAGGGCTATTAGGTCTAAATCCACTGAATTTGCGGTTGGATTATTCGGATTACAGAACATGATAATTTTGCAGTTGGATTGCCAGTATTGTTTTAGGCGCTCAAACGAAATGGAAAAATCATCGCTTACTGCTAGTGGACAATCAATCAACTCTCCTTGTTGCAGGCGAACATAATAGGAGTACATGGAAAAAGTAGGTGAGAATTGCATTAAAGCATCTTTTCTCGCAGTTAAAAATATCCTAGTAAGATAATCAATGGCATCATCACCACCCCTGGTAATAGTGAGCTGATTGCTATTGATTTGATAACACCGTGCTAATTGATCTTTCAGTTTTAACTCCAAATTCGTATCTGGATAGTGATTGAGTTGTATTTGATCCATTGAAATAGGAGTCCAAGGCAACTCGTTTGCATGCAATCGATGCAATGCTTGTTCTCCACTCAAAGCGTAACTTGGGCAATTTAATAATTCAGGTCGAATCAAATTAAGTACAGTCATCCATTCCTCCTATTGAGTAAGTCTGATGGAGATGGAATTGGCATGAGCATCTAAGCCCTCCAATTCAGCAAGGGTCAAAGCGTAAGGCCCCAATTGCTGGACTCCTTCTCTGAATACCTCCTGTACTGTAAAGCGAGTCATGAAATCCATGGTGTTCAAACCATTATGATTTCTAGCAAATCCATTGGTTGGCAAAACATGATTGCTTCCAGTGATGTAATCTCCCATTGCTTCAGCAGACCATGGGCCCAGAAAGATTGTCCCAACCGCTGTTATTTTATTGACCCAGATCTCTGCATCCTTGCGATTAATAATGAGGTGTTCAGGAGCGTAGTCATTGATAACCTTAATTTGCTCTTGTGGATCAGTGCATACTAGTATCCGGCTGTCTCTTAGGGATTGTTTGATAAATTGAGACCTATGTAATGGAATCAGTTGTTCATTGATTTGTTGATTCACTTGTTCTGCAAGTAATCTTGTTTCACACAGCAAAATGACTTGAGAGTCAGGGCCATGTTCAGCTTGAGCCAATAAGTCAGCAGCAATAAAGGCAGGATTTGCCTCTGAATCAGCAAAAATCATTAGTTCGGAGGGACCTGCAGGCATATCTATCGCAGCTCCTTCGGGATCCCTACTAACAATTGATTTTGCTTCAGTGACATAGGCATTTCCAGGCCCAAATATTTTATCCACTTTAATCACGGTGTCCGTGCCATAAGCCATTGCTGCAATTGCTTGGGCCCCGCCTATGGAGTAAATGGTTTCAATTCCACACAATCTAGCCGTTACAAGTAAAATGGGATCAATTTCTCCAGAGGAATTTGGTGGTGTACAAAGTACTTTAATGGGGCAACCGGCTATACGGGCAGGGATTGCCTGCATTAGAATAGAAGATACGAGTGGCGTATTATTCCCACCGGGGATATACAGTCCAATTTTTTGAATGGGTCTGTACTCAGTTCTTATATGAATACCTCTATATGTGCACACAGAGCTGGGCTCAGGAACCATTGATTGGTGGTAAATACTAATCGTTTCTATTGCTTTATTGATTGCATCCAATGACTTTTGGTTAGTGCGTGCATTTTGTAAGTGTTCATCAGGGACTTTAAGGCTAGAGAGCTGAACTTTATCTAGATCTCTCGTTAAGTCATACAGTGCCTGGTCACCCTGTTGTTGTACCTGATGTATCGTTTTC
Source organism: Legionella waltersii (assembly GCF_001468085.1). Lineage (GTDB taxonomy): Bacteria > Pseudomonadota > Gammaproteobacteria > Legionellales > Legionellaceae > Legionella > Legionella waltersii. Next base: position 14,902 of record NZ_LNZB01000007.1, read on the forward strand.
TGCACCAAGTGAGTGACAGATCCTTTTTGTCGGTTTCTTTTAAGACAGTTCATTTGTTCTGTTGTAGACAGAGCACTCCAATTTATGATTGCTAACATAATGCTTACTCCAACATCTTCTCGATAGGTAAAACCAAAATTGAACTGGCACCTAGGCTTTGTATCGTTTCTAGGGTATTCCAAAATACTCTCTCTGTAGAAACAACATGCACAGCTACTTTATCTAAATTTCCCGGAAGGGGAAGAATGGTAGGAGATTCTGCTCCTGGCAAATTCATGGCTATAGTCTGTAGCGCTGATTTTGGTGCATGAAAAACAATGTATTTTCGTTCTTGGGCTTGTTGCACTGCTTGAATTCTTCGAGCAAGCATGGAAAATAATTCTTCTTTGTTGGAACTAATAGGAGTTTGGGTTTTAATAAACACAGCTTGGCTTATAAGAACGGTATCCACCTCAATCAGCTTATTTTCTTCAAGAGTTTGTCCAGTCGAAATCAAATCACAGATGGCATCAGCCATTCCCATTCTAGGGGCTACTTCTACTGAACCTGATAGAGTTAAAATTTCTGCAGTAATCCGTCGATCTTGCAAATATCGATTGAGGAGATTGGGATAGCTTGTGGCAATGCGTTTTCCATCAAGGCTTCCTGGTCCTAAAAAATTAAATGCTTCTGGAATAGCGATGGATAATCGACAAGTGCAACTTCCTAATGACAATAAATAAGAATAACTGTTGTTATTAGAGCGCATAGCTGACTCTAATAAAACATTTTCACCAACAATCCCTCCATCGCATAATTGGTCAAATACTAGAGTTGGAATGTCATCATCACGTACGAACAATAAATCAATTGGAAAATTTTCAACATGAGTGAGAAGGGCATTAGGTTTGACCCGAAATTGTAAACCACAGCGATTTAAAAGCTTTAAGGATTCATCGGCTAATCGACCTTTTTTTTGTAATGCTAAACGTAAACGACTATTCACAACTTCTCCAATCTATCGGCTATTAAGCGATAACCTCCTGTTCCAAAACTTAAGCATCGTGCTACACGGGTAATGGTTGTTACACTCACCCCAGTTTGTTCATGAATTGTTCTATAGGGCATTCCTTGTCTAAGCAATGGAATGACTTGCCAACGATCTGCCATCGATTCCAATTCAGCAGGAGTGCATAAATCCAAGAAAAACTGCATGGCCTCCTCAGGAGTATTAATCAAACTAATGGCATGCATTAACTCAGGTAACGCAGAACTCTTGAAAGATCCATGTATTTTCATAATAATGTATTAGCGCGTTATAACAATAAACTTAATGATAATGATTATCTTTAGCATTGTCAACAACTTAGTGAAAATTTAATTTAATTCTGATAAAGTATTACTTGCTTTTGCTACTGATAAGTTTTAGGAAATAACAATGAAAACAATCACCAAAGACATAGTCATTACCGTTATGGTTAAACTGGTATTGCTTTTTTTACTTTGGTATTTCTGCGTTAGGGAAATGCATCCCGAGTTATCCAGTAGTAAAGAATGGTTCTTAGGAAAAAATGAACCAGCCGAATTAAACTCCATTAATAAGAGGTAGTTTTATGATTCCAGCAGCAGAAGTTGTTGATTTATCAAGATTACAATTTGCATTAACTGCACTGTATCACTTTTTATTTGTTCCTTTAACTTTAGGTTTCTCGGTTATGTTGGCCATTATGGAAACGGTTTATGTCATGACAGGAAAGGACATATGGCGACAGATGGTTAAATATTGGGGAGTATTATTTGGTATTAACTTTGTACTCGGGGTCGCGACTGGCCTGACCATGGAATTCCAGTTTGGCACGAACTGGGCCTATTACTCGCATTATGTGGGAGACGTTTTTGGAGCCCCTTTGGCGATCGAAGGCTTAATGGCATTTTTTCTTGAGGCTACCTTTGTAGGCTTGTTTTTCTTTGGCTGGAACAAATTATCTAAGCTGCAGCATCTGACCTGTACCTGGTTATTGGCATTAGGAACGAATCTGTCTGCTTTGTGGATTTTAATTGCCAATGGTTGGATGCAAAATCCGGTTGGCGCTTATTTTGATTATCAAACTATGCGAATGGAGGTTAGCAGTTTTTACGACATGCTATTTAATCCCGTTGCTCAAGCTAAATTTGTACACACCATCAGTGCAGGTTATGTAACTGGTGCAATGTTTGTCTTATCAATTAGCGCGTATTTCCTTTTAAGAGGTAGAAATCTTCCCTTTGCAAAACGTTCAATGACTGTCGCAGTCTCCTTCGGTTTAGCTTCCGCTTTATCGGTTGTGGTGCTCGGAGATGAAAGTGGGTATGTTGCAAATGAAAACCAAAAGATGAAGATAGCTGCAATGGAAGCCATGTGGACGACTGAAAAAGCCCCAGCCAGCATGACTGTTTTTGGCATTCCAGATGAAAAAAATCAAACCACAAAGTATGCCGTTGATATTCCTTACGTGTTAGGGATCATTGCAACTCGTTCTTTCAACACTCCATTAAGTGGTATAAGTGAGCTTATTGAAGAAGGTAAAGGACGCATTAAAGATGGAATAATTGCTTATGACGCGCTAAAAATATTACAAAAAGATCCTAAAAATGAAAATGCCAAGGAGACCTTGGAGAAACACCAAAATAATCTTGGTTATGCGTTGCTCTTAAAAAAATACACAGAAAATGTAACTGATGCTACTGAAGATCAGATTAATAGTGCGGCACAAGATTTAAAACCTAAAGTATTACCCATGTTCTTTTCATTCAGAATTATGGTGGCATGTGGTCTTTATTTTATTCTGCTGTTTGCAACTGGTTTTTATTTATCCGTTAGGCATAAATTGGAAAAAACCAAGTGGTATCATCGAATTGCATTTTACTCGTTACCACTGCCTTGGCTAGCTGCTGAATTGGGATGGGTAGTAGCAGAGTATGGTCGTCAACCTTGGGTCGTTGAGGGCATTTTACCTACCTTTATGGGGGCTTCTGCACTAACACCAGGACAAGTGATGACGTCCATTGCTGGTTTTGTCTTATTTTATTCCGTTCTAGCCATCGTTGAGTTGTACCTAATGGTGAAGTACATTCGTCTTGGCCCAGATGGCCTGAATCATAAATACTAGGAGAATCAAATGCCTTTAGACTATGAAACACTGAGAGTAATTTGGTGGCTATTAATAGGCGTATTATTGATTGGCTTTGCCGTTATGGATGGTTTCGATCTTGGAGTTGCCATGTGGCTGCCCTGGTTAGGAAAGAATGATCTTGAAAGGAGAGTGATGATCAATAGCATTGGCCCTACTTGGGAGGGCAATCAAGTTTGGTTTATTTTAGGTGGGGGTGCAATATTTGCAGCCTGGCCTACTCTCTATGCATTGTCGTTTTCAGGATTCTATTTGGCAATGCTGGTCGTTTTGTTAGCTCTTATTTTGCGACCTGTTGGTTTTAAATACCGGTCAAAATTAGACAATAAATTATGGCGAAGTATGTGGGATTGGGCTTTATTTATTGGTGGATTTGTCCCCGCCTTAATCTTTGGTGTAGCCGTGGGCAATGTTATTCAAGGTGTGCCTTTCCATTTTGATGACAGTTTAAGAGTATTTTACACGGGTGGTTTTTTTGAATTATTAAATCCGTTTGCTTTAACATGTGGTGTATTGTCTGTATTGATGTTAGCGATGCATGGTGCATTTTTTCTGCAAGTTAAAACTGAGGGTGTTTTGCAAGAAAGGGCTTTGAATTGTGCAAGATTTAGCGCTTTACTAGTCATGCTTTTGTTTGTGGGGCTTGGTTTCTGGACTTATTATGGAGTTAATGGCTATGTGCTTCAAAGTATAGTTCCTCATGATGGCCCATCAAATCCTACTTATAAGGAGGCATTGATTCAAGCTGGAGCATGGTTTAATAATTATCATGATTTTCCAATCAGTATGGCAGTACCAATTGTGTCATTGGTAGCCTCATTCCTAGCCATTGTTTTGGCAAGGAAGGCAGTAGTCGCTTTTATTTTTAGTGGGTTAAGCGTAAGCACAGTGATTGCAACGGTTGGGGTTAGTATGTTTCCTTTTATATTACCTTCCTCCACAAACCCAAAATTTAGCTTAATAGTGTGGGATAGCTCGTCTAGTCATGTCACTCTATTTATCATGCTTGTAGCAACAGTAATCTTTTTACCCATCGTTTTGGCTTATACAGCCTGGGTTTATCGAGTTTTGAGAGGCAAAGTAACTGAGAAGACTGTGAAAGCAGAGTTAGATACAGCGTATTAGGAGGTGAAACCATGTGGTATTTTTCTTGGATTTTAGGCACTGGCTTTGCCTGTGTGTTTGCAGTGGTAAACGCAGTCTGGCTCGAGTTAAGGGAAAAGGAAGGGACTAATAATTAGTCCACACTGTTTACGAATAGAAAGACTGAAAATATAAAAGGGGACGGACCCCAGTGGGGTGGTCCGTCACTAAGGAATCGACACCTATTATAGTGCCCCAACGAATCTCTTCTCTGATGGTCAGTAAGCGTAGGTCCGGCGCTTCGCCGAATGGCGATGCCTTAGCAGCGTTATTCGTGAAAGCAGTTAGCTCCGTATCCGCTTGCTTACGCGCGCGGCTCGGTTTACTCCCTGCGGTGACTAGGATTTGATTCAGACAGAAAGAAGGAACCGAGCCGCGCGCGTCAGCAAGCGGACCGATGCACGCCTTATAGACAAACCTAATGACCCCGCTTAAGGCACACGCCATTCGGCGAAGCGCCCGACTTTTGGTATAAATGCCCCATTTAAAAAATGCGTCAATCCCTCAGGGTCTGTCCCGATACCTACCATACCTACTTATATTTCAGAATGGAACAGAAACTTATTTCAAATAATATACAAGGGGACTAATATACAAGGGGATGGACCCCACTTGGGTCCGTCTCTCTTCCTACAGTGGGGACGTACCCATACCTACTTATATTTCAAACTGGAACAGAAACTTATTTCAAAAAAAGGCCGATATCTCAACCCCCATACAATTCTTGATAGGCCTCTAATTTTTTCACTTGTTCATCCTGCCTGATCGATTTTAAGTACTCTATCAAATCGAATAGATTAATGATGGAGTACACATCTATTCCTTGATCACGAATTTCAGAAATAGCAGATTTATCCGTTAAACCGCGTTCACATCGATCGAGTGCAATGATAACGGACGAAAGAATTCCGCCATTGTTATTGATCAAGGTTTGAGATTCTCTAAAGGCCGTACCAGCTGTAATGACATCATCAATAATTAAAGTTTTACCGTGAAGGGGAGAGCCAATTAGTTGTCCACCTTCACCATGAGTTTTAGCTTCTTTGCGATTAAAGGTCACAGTAATGTTTTTTCCCAGTTCAGCAAGAGCAACCGCAGTAGCTGTAGCCAAAGGGATCCCCTTATAAGCGGGGCCAAATAAATGCTCAAACTCCACCTCTTGTTCGAGCAGCGTTTTTGCGTAGAATTGACCAAGCTTTCGGAGTGATTCACCTTGATGGAATAAACCGGCATTAAAGAAGTAAGGACTAAGTCTTCCAGACTTTAATGTAAATTCTCCAAACTTAAGAACTTGGCATTCTAGTGCTAATTTTATAAAAGATGATTTTGTCTGGTTCATACTGCTTCCCTTTAAATATAATTTATTGGAAATTAACGTTTTTTTTAAAAAAACTTCTTAACAATCAACAAAAAACTGATATGCTTAATAGTTGCAGGGGATTCGCTTTACATGCAAATAAGTTGATTATAACGTAGAAACTTAATTTTAGTGTTATTTTTTTCACTACTGACTGCGTTTAAAATTTACTTTAGCCGAGCGTGTATGAATTTTATACTTTTCAATGACGCTGAAGCATAGTTAAACACTTCTAGTTTAATTATTTGTATTGAATCACCCGCATAGGATTGGTGACTTCATTCCCTTTGGATGGAGAGGAATAGCACCCATCGTTAAATTTTTATAAATTCGTGTAAGTCAAGGGGAAGAGCTAATGCAGGACAGAGAGACAGGCCACGTTAAATGGTTTAATGAAAAAAAAGGATTTGGATTTATTGTTAACCAACAAGGCGAGGATATTTTTGTACACTACAAAGATATTCAAGGTGTAGGATTCAAAACACTGCATGAAAATGATCCTGTCACTTTTGTACTTGATAAAGGTCCAAAAGGCTTGAAAGCACAGGATGTGGTACTGGCTACCGAATAATTAGCATTCCTACATAAAAAATACATCGTAGACCTGGCTAGAAAACCTCCGCATTAGTGGAGGTTTATCAGATGATATTTAACTATGATCTGGAGTTGAATTGTTAGGCATTTCGTGTTTTTCCAACGGCTCATTAAGCGCTTTTCTATTGAAAAATAAGGAGTTATCGAAAACTTGGTACCAGGGTCTTAATTTTGGTTGATCATAGCTTATTTCTGTAGATTCTTGAGTAAGATCACTCTTAGGACGCGATTCTTGTAAAGAATTATTTGAGGAAGATCTTTTTGATTCAGAATAACCTTGTTGAAATAAACTCAATTTTGTCGTTTTAACCATGTGCGGCTCTTTCCCTTTTTTTGTTGTAATCGTTGTATCATCAGCGGGAAATTTAGGTGTCATGCCTGGTTTGTAGTGTTTAAGGACATTGATCGCTGAGATATCGAAATGATATTTTTTGGCCTCATCAAAGTTGGTAATATTGGTCGGTGAATTTTGTGAGGATACATAGGGTTCACTTTCAATGGCGACTGCAGCCATATTTTTGACACTGTTTCTAAAGTCGTAGTCAGGTACTTCACTAGTTCCTTGGATCGGATTATACGCTTTAAATAGTTGCTCTACTGGTTTCCCTGTTCTGTCTGTTGGACCTGTATACGTTTTTAAATTCAGGGTCACATTTTTAGGGATAAGTTCTGGAAATTGATTGAAGTATTCATGCAGAGCATTGAGCAATACTTCTTTGTCATCAATGAAATGAAATTGAATTTGATCATGAGGGTGGTCAATTGCTAATTGATGGATCTGGGCGTAGATAAGCGTCATCTTACTTTCATCGTGCACCCAATTAGGGAAATTCGAGAGTTCTTTAGAGACTTTCTTTTCATTGTATAAGCCAGTTTTTTTACTGATGTATGTTAAAGCTTGATCAAAGGTAGTTCCTTCCTTTAAATCGTTGTAGATATCAGCCATTAGAAATGAATTAAATTTGGCTCCAATTTTCCGGGAAACGTCACGTAGTCCAAGGTAGCAGGAGCCTCTGTTGTCTGCAGTAGAGTTGGCGCGATCATCTAATAGTGATTGTCTATTGGAGCCAATGAATACAATTTTGGGGTTTTTGCTTTTTTTTATATGCTGGATTAAATCCATGTTTGACTTAATGATGCTGCGATTTTTATCAGGAGTGCTTATGTAATCATAGTTTGCAAAACAGCCGTCAAAATCAAAGGAATAAGCTTCAATAATCAATGTAATTGCTCCAGGATTGGTTACTTGTATAGTGTGCTGTATTTAATCATAGTGAGTAATCAAATGAAATCGTTTTGTGTTTATTGAATATAAATAGTTTCTCAATAATTCTAAATGCGTAAAACAAGATCAAATGATCCGCGATCCAAGGATATTTTGAATCCTTTCTCAAGAACTTATTTACAATCCATGCATACATCAATATTCTGTTTGTCTTTAAATTAAGAATCATGGAGCGTTGATGGCCTCTGGTTTTGTTAACTTACTCAAGCGAAGAGCATTTTTGCCATTATTTCTCACACAGTTTTTCGGTGCATTTAACGACAATGCATATAAATTATCTATGCTTACCATGATTAGTTATCAGCTAAGCACCTCACAAGGACAATCTGAGCAATATCAAGCCATTGCAGGGGCTTTATTTATTTTACCTTTCTTTCTTTTCTCAGCGACATCAGGTCAATTTGCTGATAAGTACGATAAGGCTTTTTTAACTAGGATGGTAAAAGTGCTAGAGGTTTTGCTGATGATTTGTGGTGGAATCGCTATGTGCAAAGGCAGTATTTTTTTTATGATGCTTACATTAACGGGTATGGGAATTCATTCCACCTTTTTTGGCCCAATAAAATATGCAATCTTACCTGACCATCTTGCAAAACAAGACCTGTTAGCAGCGACAGGATTAATTGAGGCAAGCACTTTTGTAGCCATATTGCTAGGCACTACATTAGGTACCTTATCCATCGGAACCAGCAAAGCAATTCCATATCTTGCAATTATCATGACTTTAAGTGCCGCAGGAATGGGCTTAATTTCAAGTTTATTTATTCCATCCAATCCAGTGAGAAATGATGTATTTGTTATTGATTATCATATTGGGCGCGCAACTCTAGCTATGCTGCAGCAGGCGAATGAAAAAAAGGGCGTTATGTTGGCTACTCTTACCATTTCCTGGTTTTGGTTTATAGGCGCGGTATTAATGACGAAATTACCCGATTATACTCATTATGTGTTAGGAGCTAATACAACCGTATTCGCGATTTTTTTAGCGCTTTTTTCAATAGGGATTGCTATCGGCTCATTAATGATTAATTGCATTTTAAAAGGACGTGTTCGATTAAAAGGAGTACCGCTTGCTATGTTAGCGTTCTCAGTTTTCAATTTTGACCTCTATTTAGCATCACCACCAGTCTCTGAATTGAAAGCTAATTTAATGAATACCTGTGAGTTTTTTAATTACTTTCAGCATTGGAGGATTGCAATCGATCTTTTTATGCTGGCTTTTTGTGCTGGTTTGTTCGTTGTGCCGTTGTATACCTACTTACAAGTCGCAAGTTCGCCGAGTAAGAGGGCAAGAACTATAGCTGCCAATAACGTTTATAATGCTCTCTTTATGGTATTCGGCTCCCTATTAGTCATGGGCCTATTAAAACTCAAAATCACTATTCCACAAGTCTTTTTAGTTCTGTGCTTGTTAAATATAAGTGCAGCTGGGTTTGTCAGTCTTGGTTTAAGAAATCCAATCACGTGCCGGTAGAAATTCGGTATACAATTTTTCTTCCGCACTTCCGTTTTCCGGATGCCAATCGTATTCCCAGCTTACAGCGGGTGGGAGCGACATTAAAATAGATTCTGTTCTTCCTCCTGACTGCAGGCCAAATAGAGTACCTCGGTCATAGATTAAATTAAACTCAACGTACCGGCCTCTGCGATAATGTTGAAAAGCCTTCTCATACGCAGTAAATGCATGATGAGCACGTCTTGATACAATAGGGGCATAGGCAGAAATAAAATGATTACCAATGCTTTGCATCAGACCAAAGCTATGTTCAAAACTGACCTCACTAAAATCATCAAAAAATAAGCCACCAATTCCTCGAGCTTCATTTCGGTGCTTCAGGAAGAAATAGTCATCGCACCATTTTTTAAATCTAGGATAAATTTCTTCACCAAAGGGTAAGCACGCATTCAATGCTGTCTGATGCCAGTGGACACAGTCTTCTATGAATCCATAATAAGGTGTTAAGTCAAAACCACCACCAAACCACCAAACTGGAGGACTTCCTTCTTTTTCAGCAATAAAAAAACGCACATTAGCATGCGTTGTCGGAATGTATGGATTATTAGGATGGATGACTAAAGAGACTCCTAAAGCAGTAAAGTTTCTACCTGCTAACTCCGGTCTATGGGCACTTGCTGAAATAGGTAATTGCTCACCACAGACATGGGAAAAATTAACGCCACCCTTTTCGAAAAGGTTTCCGTTACTAATGACTCGAGTTATTCCTCCTCCACCTCCTGGGCGTTGCCAAGCATCCTCTTTAAATGTTGCTTTGCCATCGAGGGCTTCTAGCTCATTGCAAATGCTCAGTTGTAACTGAAGTAAGTATTCTTTTACTTGTTCAACGGCGTTCATAGGAAGTGTGGTGGATGTTTGCATAATGCTTTTCTCCAAAACTGCTATACTGTTTTGTGTAACTTATTTTCGCACTGTTTGCGTATTGGCACAATGTTTGCTTCGCATTAAATAGAAATATCACAGGAGTGAATATGGCTATTAATCTTGATTCATACTTAGGAATTCATGCCAAAGCATTGGTCGCTAGGGATCAAAGAGCATCCGTTTTGGCTAATAACATTGCAAACGCGAATACTCCTAATTACAAGGCACAAGATATGGATTTTAATGAAGTTCTGGAAGCAAGCATGGCTGGAACTCCAGAACAACTGGAAATGACTTCTCCTAATCATATGAATACCAACCTCGATTTCTCGAGCCAGGTAAAATACAGAACACCATCAACTACTTCTCTTGATGGGAACACAGTGGATAAGGATATGGAAACCGCTGAGTTTGCCAGAAATGCGCTAAACTATCAGGCAAGTCTAAGTTTTTTAAACAGTAAAATTAGATCCATGTTAGTGGCACTGAAAGGGGAATAATCATGTCATTAAATTCAATTTTTGATATAGCAGCATCTGCCATGACTGCAGAAACTGCAAGATTAACCACCAGCGCAGGTAATATGAGTAATGCCAATGTGGAAACAGGGAATCCTGATGATGTGTATAAAGCAAAATATCCTGTCTTTAAGAGCGTACAAGAGGGAGCAGATCAGTGGATTGGTGAAAACATAAAAGCTGGGGTGAAATTAGATGGCATTTATGAAAGCCAAGCAGATGCCAAAAAGAGATATGAACCTGATAACCCCGTCGCAGATCAGGATGGTTTTGTTTATACCGCGAATATTAATTACGTCGAAGAGATGGCTAATATTATTTCAGCCTCGCGATCTTATCAGATGAACGTTGAACTTCTTAGTACTACTAAGCAACTGATGCAACGAACCTTGCAAATGGGTGAATAAGGGGAAATGGAATGACTACTAATTCAGTGAGTGGTTCAAGTGCGGCAGCGAATTTAGGATTGAACCAAACGGATACTGGACCGAAGGACTTAGGACAGGCTGATTTTTTAAGATTAATGGTTGCACAAGTGCAAAATCAGGATCCATTACAGCCGCAGGCTAATGGCGAATTTTTGTCACAGTTAGCTCAATTCAGTACGAATGATGGGATAACGAAAATGCAAAAATCATTAGAACAGTTGGCTACTTCCTTGCAATCGAATCAAGCATTACAAGCTTCAGCCTTGGTGGGTAGAAAAGTGTTAGCCCAAAGCAATGTTTTAAATTTAGGTGCTGAAGGGGACGTTAAAGCAGGGATTGATATGGTACCTGGTCTTTCCAATCTGAGTGCCTCAGTTTACTCCTCTACGGGTGAATTAATTAAGACAATACCTTTAGGGCAACCAGAATCAGGCTTTTACCAATTCAGTTGGGATGGTACTGGACAAGATAACCAGCGGGTTGCTGCTGGAAAATACACCATCAAGGTAACAGGACGTTATGACGGTCAAGAAGTTGCCCTCAAAACCATGACCACTGCAAACATTGACAGTGTAAGCCTGGGTCAAAATGGTGAAGGGCTAAAATTGAATTTAGCTGGAATTGGTTCAGTGACCCTGGATCAAATAAGGCAAATAACAGTTTAAGGTGATGTACTCTTTTGCTTAGCAAGAGACCATAAATCTACGGTAGGAGGCAATTATGGTTTTCAACACAGCATTAAGTGGTATTCAAGCATCAACAAAGGACCTAGAGGTCATAGGAAACAATATTGCAAACTCGGCCACCGTCGGATTTAAAGGGTCGAGAGCGGAATTTGCTGACATTTACTCCTACAGTGCTTATGGCACCGGAAGTAACTCAGTTGGTGGCGGTGTACAACTTTCCCGAGTCCATCAATCATTCTCAACCGGTACTTTAAATCCTACAAACAACACGCTTGATTTGGCGGTAAACGGTAGCGGATTTTTTATTTTAAGTGATCAAGGTGCGATGGTCTATTCCAGGGCTGGACAGTTTAAATTAGACAATCAGAACTACATTGTGAATGCAAGTGGTCAGCGATTAACAGGACTTCTCGCGGACAGCTCTGGGGTTATCACTGGAGCAAGCGGAGACCTTCAAATCAATACCGCAAACATCACCCCAAGAGCCAGTAGCCTTGCAAATACGAGTGTTAACTTGAATTCTAAAACAACAGCACCAACAGCAAACTGGGCTGGTGGCGCAACCCCTGCAACGGATACTTATAATAATGTGAGCTCTTCAACCATCTATGACAGCTTAGGAAACTCACATGTGTTGAGTATGTTTTTCATACACGCAGATTCCAGTGCCGTCTTGGGCGCACCTAACGCTGCATCTCCTCCTGGAACTCAAAACCAATGGTATGTTGCATTTCAAATTGATAATCAGGATGTGCCAGCCGTGGGGGCTGGAGGAAATACAGCCAATTTATACAGAGTAACTTTTGCTGGAGATGGTTCATTCACCGGAGCATTTGATACTGCTAACGCTGCTTTACCGAATGATCTAGTGCCCTTGGCCTATAACTTTGGAAATGGAGCTAATCCATTGGCTCTTAATATCGATTTATCGAACAGCACACAGTTTGGAAGCCCATTTGCAGTTCAAGCCAGTTTCAATGATGGTTATACAACCGGTGGTTTGGCTGGTTTAGATATCGATAAAAATGGCACCATACTTGGCCGTTATACCAATGGACAATCTCTAGCAATGGGTCAAATACAATTAGCCAATTTTGCGGATCCCGAAAGCTTGCAGAACCTAGGAAATACCAGTTGGGCAGAAACGATATCTTCAGGACAACCTCTTGTTAGCGGACCTGGTTCAGGGGGGCTAGGAATCATTAACTCCGGATATCTCGAAGAATCCAACGTCAACCTAACGAGTGAGTTGGTAAAACTTATCGGTGCGCAGCGTAATTTCCAAGCGAATGCACAAACCATTCGGACCGGTGATGCGATTACACAAACGATTATTAATATTCGTTAGGAGGTAAGCCATGGAGCCGATTTTATATAAGGCGATTATTGGTGGTAGGGCGGATTTTGATAGACAAGCCATGATTGCCAATAATTTGGCTAATGTGAACACACCAGGGTTTAAAGCGGATTTGTATCAGGCCCAAACCATGTATATGCCCGGACCCAATGGCATGAATGATTTGCAAACGCAGTCCATCATTATGCAAACTGCTAATGGTGTTGATACCTCGCCCGGTGAAATTATACCCACCGGGCGTGATTTAGACGTGGCAATTGATGGGGAAGGGTGGATGGCTGTTCAAAGCAGAGATGGACATGAGGCTTACACCCGAGGTGGAAGTTTGCGTTTGGATGTCAATGGTCAACTGATTACCGCATCCGGCAGGCCTGTATTGGGAGATGGAGGTCCTATCTCTATTCCACCTGCTAAATCGATTGAAATTGGAGCTGATGGAACCATCACTGTTGTTCCTTTAGATGGTGACGTCAAAAGTCTGGCAATATTGGATCGAATAAAGTTAGTTAAATTAGACAAAACCAATGTGTTTAAAAATAATGAGGGTTTAATTGAATTAAAAAGTGGCGGAGGTGCAACTCCCGACTCCAATATCAGACTATTAAGTGGAGCCATTGAAGGAAGTAACGTGAAGGCCATTGATCAGATGGTTGCGATGATCAGTGCTGGACGTGAGTTTGATGCGCACATGAAAATACTCTCTACTGTAGACGATAATGGACAAAAATTGGCACAGCTATTGCAGGACTAAGATCATAATAATAAGAATAATTGCAGGAGAAGGCCATGGAACCAGCATTATGGGTGAGTAAATCAGGTTTGGAAGCCCAGGATCAAAACATCGCCACTATCGCTAACAACCTCGCTAACGTGAATACAACAGGTTATAAAAAGGGACGAGCCATTTTTGAAGATTTGATCTATCAAAACCTACGACAAGCTGGGGCTCAATCATCGCAGAACTCGCAAATTCCAACTGGAATTAACATGGGAACAGGCGTGCATTTGGCCGCCACTGAAAAGCAATTTTCCCAAGGAAGCATTCAAAATACTCAAAATGCTTTAGACATGGCTATAGAAGGGCGTGGTTTCCTAACGGTGTTAATGCCTGATGGAACACAAGCCTATACCCGAGATGGTAGCTTTAAAACGGACAACACCGGGCAACTTGTAAACAGTAATGGGTATCCACTACAGCCTGGGATTACCATTCCCGCTCAAACCATTCGGGTGACCATTGGCAACGATGGAACAGTAAGTGCATTGGTTGCAGGTAGTAACGCACCAACTACGATTGGAAATATTCAGTTGACCGATTTTATCAATCCGGCTGGATTGCAGCCATTAGGTCAGAATTTATTCGTTGAAACTGCTGCAAGTGGCACTCCGGTTACTGACACACCTGGAAACTCAGGGTTAGGCAGCATTTTACAAGGCTCTCTTGAAGCATCCAACGTCAATGTGGTTGAAGAATTGGTCAACATGATTCAAGCGCAGCGAAGTTATGAAATCACAGCAAAAAGCATACAAACTGTTGATAGCATGCTGCAATACTTAACACAAACTCTATAAGTGAGTTAGCGCTATGAATCGATTGAATTTGTTGTCAAGTATTATAGCTGCCACCTTTCTGGTTGGGTGTGAGGCAATTAATCCACCTGCACCAGGAAAAAATCCTGACTATGCCCCCACTTATCCTTCGAACCCTGATCCCAAGGAACTTCGTAGGGCAAGTGGGGCAATTTATGACGTTGAGACTGCTTTACCTTTATTTGAAACTCCAAGGGCACGCCATGCAGGTGATATTCTGACCGTAGTATTGGTGGAAAAAACAGATGCACAACAAAATGCAACAACCACACAAAAGAAAAACGACACCGAAACAATCACCAATAAACTGTTCTTGGGTCGTCCAATTTCTTTAGGAAGTGGTTATAGCATGGACTTTGATCTGGATAACCAAAGACAATTCACTGGAGATGGAAGGTCTATTCAAAATAACCGATTAGCTGGCAGTATTTCAGTCACCGTTACACGCGTCCTTGCTAATGGAAACATGCTTGTTCAAGGTGAAAAGTGGATACGAATTAATCAAGGAAGGGAGTTCGTGCAGCTTTCTGGAATCGTTAGACCACGAGATATTAAGCCTGACAATACGATAACTTCCGATAGAGTAGCTGATGCGCGTATTTCTTATGGTGGAACAGGACAAATTAACAATACCAACGCTCAGGGATGGCTGTCGAGGATATTATGGGGGCCGTTATTCCCAACCTAATCTTGGGTTTGGTTTAGTGCAATACAAGGAATTATCATGCGACGAACGCTGGTAGTGTCAACTATATTAGGATTTATTCTTCTTAGCGCTCAGGGTTATTCAGAGCGCATTAAGGACATTGCAACGCTAGCAGGGGTTCGAACTAACCAACTCATAGGTTACGGATTGGTGGTGGGTTTAAACGGAACTGGAGACAAAGCTGGAACACGATTTACGGAAGACAGCTTTGCCAATATGCTTGTTCAACTCGGAATTAATATACCAGCCGGTACCAAATTAAACTCTAAAAACGTAGCCGCTGTAATGGTGACCGCCAATTTGTCGAGCTTTATGAAAAAAGGCCAAACCATGGACGTGAATATTTCATCCATTGGTGACTCTAAGAGTTTGTTGGGTGGAACTTTGTTACTGACTCCTCTCAAGGGAGCTGATGGGCGCGTTTATGCAATGGCTCAGGGAAACCTGGTGGTCTCTGGTGTCAGTGCTTCAGGAAGCGATGGTTCCAGTGTGACGGTGAATGTTCCTAGTGGAGGACGAATTCCTAATGGAGCCACCGTTGAAGCAGACATACCTAATCCATTTTATTTTTCAAAATCATTAACCTATAACCTATCTAACCCAGATTTTACGACTGCAAAACGAATGTGTGATGCCATTAATGAATTAATGGGGCCTGGAACAGCCAAGGCTGTTGACGCTGGTTCAGTGGTTGTTACAGCGCCAAAACAATTGTCACAACGGGTTGATTATGTTTCGGTTCTTGAGAATATTGAGTTCCAGCCTGGAGAGCCTAAGGCCAAGATTATCGTTAATGCTCGTACGGGTACAATCGTGATTTCAATGAATGTGATTGTCAAATCAGCAGCCGTATCTCATGGTAATTTGGTGGTGAGCATCACCGAAACACCAGTGATTAGCCAACCGAATGCGTTTGCTGGAGGTAGAACAGTCTCAACAGAACAATCCCAAGTGAGTATTCAACAGAAAAATAATCATGCGTTTGTATTGCCTAAGGGCGTTACCTTAAAGGACATTGTTCGAGGAATTAACTCTGTAGGAGCTACACCTGCGGACGTTATAGCTATACTTGAAGCATTACAGGAAGCGGGGGCATTAAGTGCTACAATCATAGTGATATAAGGTGAATAGAATGAGCGTGCAAGGGATTGCTACAAGTGATTTTCAAGCGTTAAATGAACTAAAAGTTCAGGCTAAGGAAAATGCCAAAGAGGCTTTGCCCGATGTTGCCAAACAGTTTGAAGGGATATTTTTGCAGTCCATGCTAAAAAGCATGCGTCAGAGTCAACACTTTCTGGATGAGTCTAGTCCATTTAGTGGAAAAAATCAGGAAACGTTTCAAGACATGCTTGATGCCCAGTACGTGAGTAACATCGCTGATTCAAGAGGTGTAGGCTTAGCTGAAATGCTGGCAAAACAATTGGAAAGAACAGTAGACCCCAATCAAGCCACTCATGATGCTCAAGCACCAACAGAATTGAAAAATAAACAACTCATGCCTACAAATCCAAATACTGCGGGAATTGATGGATTTGTTAAATCAGTTTGGTCAATGGCAAAGCAAGCGGCTTCAGTGATTGGTTTAGATCCTAAGCTGTTGGTTGCTCAAGCAGCCTTAGAAACTGGTTGGGGTAAATACGTAGCAAAAGATACTGATGGTTCAACGAGTAATAATTTATTTAACATTAAAACAGGCTCAAATACCGAATTTGAATCGGTCAAAATTAAAACAACTGAATACATTGCCGATACACCTATTAAGGTGAATGCTTCTTTCAGGAAATATCCTTCAGTGGAGCAGAGTTTTAAGGATTATATTTCACTAATTAAAGGAAATGAGAGGTATCAAACCGCTTTAGCGAATTCAGCAAATCCTGAACGTTATATCCAGGAGCTCAATAAAGCAGGTTATGCGACCGATCCGAATTACAGCAGTAAGATTCTGTCGATTTATCATGATGAGGATTTGAATCAAGCAATTAAACGTTGTGAATTGTCAGAGCCATCATGATAGGGTGAGCATAGGGAGCAAACGGTTATGTCCATATTAAATATTGCTTATTCCGGTTTGAGTGCATTTCAGCGTGCATTGGATGTTACTGGTAATAATATTGTAAATAGCAGAACACAAGGCTTTACCAGGCAATCTATTCAATTTGCCCCTACGACTCCTAACAGCTTTATCGGTTCATACATTGGTTCTGGGGTTACTGTATCTTCTATTTATCGAAATACTGATCAATTTGCTAATGCACAGGTTAGAGGCACTTTAAGTTATCGAACACAATTTGAGGCGTTTTACAATCAAGCATCGCAAATTGACAAGTTGTTATCGCAAGATGGTTCTAGTATTTCTACCTCATTACAGACTTTTTTTAGCTCACTTGGGCAACTTAACGATGCGCCAGACAATATTGCATCAAGAGGGATAGTCATTAAACAGAGCCAATCTTTAATACAACAATTTAATTCATTGCAAACCAGATTGGATCAGTATCAACAAAATTCTACTACGCAAATTAGATCAGCAGTGCAAGACATCAATCGCATTACCAAACAGATTGCCGAAGTCAACGTGCAATTATTGGGTAATCAAAATGCACCCGAACTACAAGATCAACGTGATGATTTACTCAAGCAATTATCGCAATACAGTGATTTAAGTATCACAGAACAGGGCGATGGAACCATTACCGTTGGTTTATCCAGTGGAGATATGCTGGTTTCAGGAGCGGATCAACGTGATATGGTTGTGGGTACTAATAGCGATAATATTACTGGTACTAAAGTTTACTTAAGTAACGGTTCTGCAGGTAGAGTAGATGTAACTGGCCGATTGCAATCTGGAATGTTGGGTGGGCTGATGGATTATGAGAAAAACGTCATTGGGCAAGCTAGTCAACTGATTGGTCAGATGGCTATTGGACTTTCACAAACGTTTAATGCCCAACACAAATTAGGCATGGATATGAATAACCAAATTGGTAAAGATTTCTTTACTGATTTTAATTCACAAGCATTAATGCTTAATCGTGCTACTGCATCCACAAACAATACGGGAACCGGAGTACTTTCAGTTAATATATCGGATGTTTCACAGACCAAGTTAAGTGATTATGAGTTGGTTGTTACCAATGCAGCAACCAATCAAATCCGCGTCATTCGTAAATCAGATGGTACATCCACCACCTTAAACTGGACTAACACTCCACCTGCACCACCAGCAGGACAAATCGTGCTTGATGGAATGACCATCTCTGTTGATGATGTAGGAAATTTAGCCGACAACGATAGCTTTACGCTTACTCCTACACGAGGAGCTGCCAAAGACTTAAGCCTACAAATTTCTGATCCTAAAGAAATTGCAATGGCTTCACCGGTAAAAACAAGCGCATCATTAAGTAATACGGGCCAAGGGCAAATTAAGCTAGGGCCTATTGTGAATACAAACGTGGTTAATAAACAATTTAGAATCGATTTTATTTCTGATACCCAATATAACCTCGTGAATGTCACAGATAGCGTGACTACAGGACCTTTTGCTTTCGTACCTAATGCCGATAATACGGTTCAGATACCCAATGGAGTTACCCCATCCTATTCCGTTGTGCTGTCTGGAATTCCTAAATCTGGAGACCAGTTTACTGCTGCTTATAATACGGGTGGATTTGGTGATAATGGAAATGGCCTAAATCTGAGCAACATTCAGCAAAGCAAGATATTTTCTGGTGGAAGCCAAACGCTATTTGATAATTACGCTGGTTTATTGTCTGAAATTGGTACTCGCACTAGTCAAGCTAAAACTAGTTTCGAATCTGCCGATGTATTACATCAACAAGCTCTGGATTTATGGGAAAAGAAAAGCGGTGTGAACGTTGATGAGGAAGGCATTAATTTATTGAAGTTTAAACAAGCTTATGAAGCCACTGGTAAATTATTGGAAATTTCTAACCAGATGATGAGTATGTTATTTGATATTATGAGGTGATGAATGCGTATTTCAACCAACCAGATATATCAGCGTGCTTTATCGCATTTAATGAACCAAGAACAGCGATTGGCTAGTTTACAGCAACAGTTGTCCAGCGGAATCCGTGTACAAACTCCTTCGGATGATCCTCTTGCTTCAGCACAAATTGAATTAATTCAACAACGAGTCAATTTAACTGAAATATTGCAAAAAAATCGTCAAACGACTCAAAGTGCTTTGCAGTTGGAGGAGGGGACGATTGGAAATGCAACAGATACTTTGATGCGTTTACGAGAGCTTCAGTTACAAGCTGGAAATCCTAGCTTATCTGAAGATGCAAGGAAAGCGATTGGTATCGAAGCGAACACTATCTTAAATGAAATGGTTAATTTCGCAAACACTAAAGACAGCAATGGAAGCTACATGTTTAGTGGTGCTATGACTACTACTCAGCCAGTCATTTTGAATGGTGCGGGCCAATACGTTTATAATGGGGATAGTACGATACGATATCAGAATGTTACCCAAAGTTTACAGGTGGCCACGAACGATACTGGTGATAATCTCTTCATGCGTATACCCAATGGCAATGGTACTTTCACTGTCAAACAAACGGCCACAACTAATACAGGAACTGCTTCAGTGAGTGCAGGAACGGCCGTCAGTGGTGGTTTCACTCCAGACACGTACACCATGAGTTTTGCATTAAATACCCAAGGCAATTTAGTGGTTATGGTGAGTGGCGTGGCGAGTGGTAATGTGATCCCTCCAACAGGACTTCCTGACGACGCTCCTTTGTATCAAGATGGTGGAACTGTAAGTTTCAATGGCGCACAAGTGGTTGTAACTGGAGCTCCTAACGCAGGAGATGCATTTACTATAAGCCCTGCATCGAATGAGTCCATTTTTTCCACCATACAACGAGTTGTCGCTAATTTAAATCAACCATTCTCGACCTCCACACAAAAAGCAGCTATCCAGACAGAAAACAATCAACTATTAACACAAATAGACAGCGCTCTTGGACGCTTGGTGGATGTTCGCTCTGATCTTGGGGCTCGTCTGAATCAGTTGGATTTAGCGGATGAGTCAAACAATGATTATTTAGAGATAAGTCAAATTACTTTAAAACAACTACGCGAAATCAATCCTACTCAAGTCGCAACGGAAGTGAATATGCAATTAATCAATTTACAAGCTGCACAAATGAGTTTTGCGCGAATACAGGGATTGTCGTTGTTTAACTACATCTAAATCCATGACATTAACCAGGGGAAGGACCCCACGGGGCCCAATATCAATCTTATCCGCTCCCTTACGGTTGCGGCTCGGTTAGCACTATACTAATCCGAGCCGCGACCGTAAGGGAGCGGAAAGATGAGGAAACATTGATAGGTAAGCTCTCCTAGCTGTGCTAAAATACCTGCTTTTAATTCAAATCATACTCCCTATGGACACTTCGATATCAAAGAATACCCTTGAGCAAGCGAATGACTCAGCATTAGGCAAAACAGTTATTTATGATCAAGACTATAATCCTAGCCTTCTGTTTCCAATTTCAAGGTCAGGTAAAAGACAGGAAATTGGAATCGATCCTCAGAACATTCCTTTTTATGGCTTAGACTACTGGAATCATTACGAGGTTTCCTGGTTGAATTCCAAGGGTAAACCTGAAGTAGCCATAGCTGAAATTGCGTATGATTGCAGCTCTCCAAATATAGTTGAGTCCAAATCCCTAAAGCTTTATTTTAATTCGTTCAATAACTCTCGATTTGCTTCAGCTTCTGAAGTCAAAGCCATAGTACAACAAGATTTAGAAAAGGCCATTGCATCAGCGGTGAGTGTTAAGCTATTGATGTTGGATAATTCCTCCACTGCTCATCTAGACAAGAATTTTAAGGGAGAGTGTATAGATGAACTTGATATTGAGTGTTCAATTTACACTGTACATCCTGAGTTCCTAAGTGTTGGAACTGAATTAGTAGAAGAAACGTTGTATTCCAATTTACTCAAATCAAATTGTTTAGTGACCAATCAACCTGATTGGGGTTCGGTACAAATTCAGTACAAAGGCAATCAAATTAATCGTGAAGGCTTACTGAAGTATTTAGTATCCTTCCGTAACCACAATGAATTTCATGAACAGTGCATTGAGCGCATTTATGTAGACATTATGCGTTATTGCAAGCCTGTTGAATTAACGGTATATGGGAGATACACAAGACGCGGTGGTTTGGATATTAACCCATATCGTTCATCGAAATCAGTAGGTTTGAAAGGGATAAACCTTCGCTTAGTTCGGCAATGATGTGTATCGCCAATGAAGAAGTGTTATCGCTCCTAATCATCCCTCAGTCCTAATAGGTAGACTGAGGGATGTATAAACAATTATTTGTAAAATTGCTCTTTTTCTGTGCTTCCTTCTAATGCAGTTGTTGTAGTTTGTCCCTGCATAATTGTGTTTTGAACGGCATCAAAATAACCTGTTCCTACAAACGCCTGGTGTTTAGTTGCTCTAAATCCATATTGTTCTTGCGAAATTTCCTTTTGTTGTAGTTGAGAATAGGCATACATTCCGTCTTGACGATAATTCTTGGCTATTTCAAACATTCCTAAATTTAAACTATGCCATCCAGCTAGGGTAATAAATTGGTATTTATAGCCCATTGCAAATAGTTGCTCTCTGAATGTTCTCAAATCCTTTTCATTCAAATTAGCCTGCCAGTTAAATGAAGGTGAGCAGTTGTAGCACAATAATTTTCCAGGATATTTACTGTGTATTGCATCAGCAAATTCACGAGCTTCTGATAGATTTGGCTTAGAGGTTTCACACCAGATTAGATCTGCGTAGGGTGCATAAGCAAGTCCGCGGCTTATTGCTTGGTCTATTCCTTCTTTGACATAAAAAAAGCCCTCTTTCGTCCGTTTGCCAGTTAGAAATTGTCTATCATTATTATCAAAATCATTGGTAATTAAATTAGCTCCATTAGCATCAGTACGACCAATAATTAATGTTGGAACTTCTGCAATATCAGCAGCCAGCCTTGCAGAGATTAACTTGTGAACTGCTTCTGCAGTTGGTATAAGCACTTTTCCTCCCATATGCCCACATTTTTTTGCAGAAGATAACTGATCCTCAAAGTGAACTGCTGCAGCACCAGAACGGATCATGTGCTTCATCAATTCAAATGCATTTAAATTTCCACCAAATCCAGCTTCTGCATCAGCAATAATTGGTGCGTACCAATCAATGCTGTAGTCGTCATTTAGGCAATAGATTTCGTCTGTTCTTTGCAATGCATTATTAATATTTGCAACTAATCTTGGAACAGAATCAACAGGATAAAGGCTTTGATCAGGGTATACTTGACCAGCACTATTATTATCACCTGCAACTTGCCATCCAGAACAGTATATTGCTTGCATTCCTGCTTGAACGGCTTGTATAGCCTGATTTCCTGTTAAGCATCCTAATGCTGTCACAGGTTCTTTTTCTTGTAGCAAATTCCATAATTTGTTAGCCCCACGATGAGCAAGGGTGTACTCAATTTTTATTGATGGTCGTAATTTGATTACATCCTCTGCGGAATAAGGACGTAAAACTCCGGACCATCTGGAGTTTTCTTTCCATTCTTTAGCTAACTCACTCACTTGACCTGATTTGCTCATGATGATGTCCTTTCATTCATTAGATAGGGATAGGCTACGGTTGTTAAAAAATCATTAAATTGATTGTTGAAAACTAATGTTTCTAATATTTCTTTAGCTTGATTGAGCGCATGAATAGATTTTTCGTTTTTTCTATCTTGTAGAAGCAGATTAACTTCTTCATTAAAGAGCTTAGTTAAAAGCGATGCATCTAATACTGAGCCATTGCTTAGTGGAGCGGAGAATTTTAGCCACTGCCATAATTGAGATCTGCATATTTCTGCTGTTGCTGCATCTTCCATTAAATGATGTATTGGTACACATCCATTACCATTTAGCCATGATTCTAGGTATAGCAGAGCTACTGAAATATTTCTTCGTACTCCTTGTTCAGAAATATTTCCTTCAGGCACTGTTAGTAAATCATTTTGCGTAACTTCAGAAGCATCTACCATTTTAGATAGTTGATTTGCTTGAGGCATAATTTTGTTGAAGGCTTCGAGCGCAATTGGAATAAGGCCAGGGTGAGCAACCCAAGTTCCATCATGGCCCATACTAGCTTCACGTAATTTGTCAGCATAAACAAGGTTCATTGCTTCGGTATTTGCTTTTTCATCGCCCTTTATGGGGATCTGAGCTGCCATTCCACCCATTGCATGAATGCCTCTCTTATGGCAGGTGTGAATTAAGAGAGTGACGTAGGATTTCAAGAAATGAGAGGTCATTGTAAGTTGTTGTCTATTGGGCAATAGAAATTGCGGATGGTTGCGAAATTTTTTAATAAATGAAAACATGTAATCCCAGCGGCCACAGTTTAAGCCGACAATATAATCCTTTAATTCATGAATTATTTCATTCATTTCAAAGACGGCAGTGATGGTTTCAATTAATACAGTGACTTTAATTGTCCCATGCGGTAAGTTTAGATATTGTTCTGCCTTTGTGAAAACGTCATTCCACCATCTAGCTTCTTGGTGGGATTCAATTTTAGGAATGTAAAAATAGGGTGCGGTTCCCTGTTCAATTAACTGCTTTGCATTGTGATATAGATAGAGCAAGGTGTCAAAGATAGGGGCTGATACCGGCTCTTCGTCAACGTGCACATGACATTCATCAAGATGTAACCCCCTTGGGCGTACAATTAAAACAGCTGTATTTTTATTTAATTGATATTTTTTACCAGTTTCTGGGTCTGTGTAGCTAATTGTTTTGCGAACGGCATCATAGAGATTTAGTTGTCCTTCAAGGCAATTGGTCCAAGTAGGGGAGTTTGAATCCTCAAAATCAGCCATGAATGTTTTTGCGCCACTATTCAAGGCATTAATGATCATTTTTCGGTTTACTGGACCAGTAATTTCTACTCTTCTATCTTGCAGATCTTCTGGGGCAGGAGATATAACCCAATCGCTTTGTCGAAGGTTAGCGGTTTCTTTCAAAAAATCCGGGAATATGCCTTGATCAAAGTCTGCTTGTCTTTTTGATCTAGTTTGAAGTAGCTCTTTTCTTCTGGACCGGGCATAGCGTTCGATACTACTGATAAACTGTAGGCTGTCATCGTTTAATATAAAATTGTTTGATGAATCCAATGTACCAGCAATAAGGTAACTTTCTGTTTTCATTAAAATTAATCCATTAATTTTATAATTCAAAAGTATAGCGATTAAGTGATATGAATACCATACTCTTGGTATTTATTGATATTTTTATACCTCAAGAGCAGCACTCACATAGACCCAAGCAGATATTCCAGAAGCAAGCTTAACTTCGATTCGCTTATAATCAGAAACTTCATAGGAGTCGGCGCGACTTAGTTCATCTGAACTAATGTCAAAGACCATACCTTCAACACAATCGGTTGAGTTACCAGTCGGTGTTATAATAGGATGAAACGATTCTCCACTAGTGGCAAGTACCTCAGGATCAGTAATTTCTATCATCGATAACTCAAATCCAGGTAACTGGTCCTTTATGCCATTCAATTTACGGCCAAAATTAGCCAGTTGGACTGATTCGTATCGAAGTGTTCCATAAGAAAAAAGTTTTTCAGTGTTCATTCATTTGCTCTTTAACGGGGTGTAGATAGGGTTATGGTGATTTTAACTCAGTAGCTACACATTAGAAAGTTCTCAAATCTTGTCTTACTGCACTTTTGGGGCTACCCAAATGGTAGCTTCACCACAATTTGGATCTTGTACTTTATGAATTACCACTTTCGGTAACATTTAATTTGATGCAAATAGCAGAGAGACAGTTCTCAAATAAAGTCAAATATAATTGCTATAATATATATATTCCTTTAATTTTTAGAGAGCAATCATGATCTGGTCAGGTAAGGATAAAAAAAGTAAACCGAAAACGAACACCGATTATCAAAATGAACTTAAAAGTTTTCTAAGTACTCATTTCTATAAGTTACCAGAAGGTGTATTTCAAATTGATACCCCCGGCTTTGATAGAGAAAAATCCAAATTATTATTAAACAATCATAAAGAGTTACCTTTTGTTATAAGAAACTCAAGCAAAACAGGATGTTATTGCGTAGATTATTTAAATTCCAAAGGAGAAATAATGAGGTGGTCAAGTAAATTGACACACCCAGTTAAGCAACTTTCTTAAATTCCCCCCAAACCCGTTCAAACTGATTCGGATTCATAT
>NZ_LNZB01000008.1 GCF_001468085.1 Legionella waltersii
GGACGAAGATGGATCCCAACATGAAGATGGATCAAGGGACGAAGATGGATCCCAACATGAAGATGGATCAAGGGACGAAGATGGATCCTAACATGAAGATGGATCAAGGGACGAAGATGGATCCCAACATGAAGATGGATCAAGGGACGAAGATGGATCCTAACATGAAGATGGATCAAGGGACGAAGATGGATCCTAACATGAAGATGGATCAAAGGACGAAGATGGATCCCAACATGAAGATGGATCAAGGGACGAAGATGGATCGCTCTATGACCATGCCAACTGAACCATCTATCATAGGCGATAAGATAGAGTCACTTGATTCGGCAAAGGCCACCACCATAGGAACCAAATATCAAGAGTTAAAAGCCGCAGTAAAAACCAACAATCCTAATAAACCAGTCGATGGGATTATTAAAATGGAATTGTTTGGTTACATGGACCGTTATATTTGGTTTATTAATGGCCTACCTGAATACAAGGCCAAACCGATTCTGATTGAGCCAGGAAAGCGTTATCGGATTATTTTTACCAACAATTCGATGATGCGTCATCCCATGCATATTCATGGTCATTGGTTTATTTTACGCAATGGTCATGGATCTTACGATCCGTTATTGCATACCATTGAGGTGGCTCCAGGTGCTACTGCCGTTGCCGATTTTGATACCGAGGCCAGCGGCCAATGGTTTTTTCATTGCCACCATCTTCTGCACATGACGGCGGGCATGGCGCGCGTATTTCAATACACTACCATCATCGAGATTGCCAACGGCACTCGAAAGCCAGAGAATTACGCTGTTCAGCAAGCCTACATCAATCGACCTATCGTAAGAGAAGACGAAGTCATGCCATTGGATGCTTCACTCATCAAACACCCCGCAGGGCATCATCAAGGCTTTTATCGCTCAAGCTATATCGAGCTGGGTGAAGATCCTTTTCATAATGCTCAGGAAATGTCTTTTAGAGGCCTCTATGGCCCAGATTACAATAAGCTCCAGCTGTATACTGAGGATGCGGAAATTTATAAAGGATCCGTTGAAAATGCGGACATCGATGTGTTCTATTGGCATTTGATTAGTCAATTTTGGGCCATTAAAGGTGGGGTCAATTATTTTTATCGCCCGGGAGGACCTTATTGGCAACCCGGTATTGGGATTGAAGGAGTGATGCCTTATTACATTGATACCAACATTAGAACGTATTACCGGGATGGCAGTGTGAAATTTGACATTCAGTTAGCGCGGGCTACTCAGCTGACCAATAACTTCTTCTTCCTAACAGGACTTCGCAGCATTCTGGCCACTCATACCGTGGTCAAGAATGAGATTGGCAATGGCTTAAACCAAATGCGTTATATCCTTAGACCTTATTATCGTCTTAAGCCAGGGCTTAGTATTTTTACAGAGTACGAACATGATGAAGAGTATGGTGCTCTTAAGCGGATTCTTCGAAGCCAGGGAGAGGCTACCACTCAAAATACACTAACTTTTGGGGTCGCTGTACTTTTTTAAGCAGGCGCTTTCTTGCTTATTGGGTTGAAATTATTTTTGAGTTCAGGCTTGGGATAATGAATGGTTTTTTCTGAAGAAACCTCGTGAATGCACTAATTGGAGGAATGTATGTACTTAGATGCTCTTTCACGGCTTGATAAAGCCGCTTCATTTTGTCGTATTGACCCAGAAGCTTTGAAGAAACTTAAACACCCTAAATCCTGTCTGGAAGTATCTCTCCCGGTTCGGATGGATAATGGTGAATTAAAAATTTTTCCAGCTTATCGAGTCCATCATAATAACAGCCGCGGCCCTATGAAAGGCGGCATACGTTTTCATCCGAAATTGGATTTAGACGAGATGAAAACTCTTGCATTATGGATGACAATAAAATGCGCTGTCGTTGACATCCCCTTTGGTGGCGCAAAAGGCGGGGTAATTGTTGATCCAAAACAGTTATCCCGCATGGAGTTGGAGCGGTTAAGCCGAAGCTACATTGAGTTAATAGCGGATTTTATTGGGCCAGACAAAGACATTCCTGCTCCTGATATGTATACCAATGAGATGATCATGGGCTGGATGATGGATGAGTATGCCACCATTGTTCGGAAAAATAGTCCAGCGGTAATCACAGGCAAGCCTATTCCTTTGGGAGGGAGCTTTGGGCGTGAGGGTGCGACCGGTCTAGGTGCCTACTATTGCATTAAAATTCTTGAAAAAAAGAAAAAATGGCAGTCTTCTAAGCTACGAGTTGCTGTTCAAGGATTTGGTAATGCTGGACAAAGTATCGCTAAGCTGCTTTACGACAATGGCTATAAAATTGTTGCGATAAGTGATTCGAAAGGAGGCATTTATAATACCAAAGGCATCGATATACCTCGCATGATTGAAATAAAAAACAACTCTAAAGAACTGCAGTCTATCTATTGCAAAAAGTCTATTTGTGATCTTGCGAATGAAGCTATAATTACGAATGAAGAATTATTGGAACTCGAGGTCGACTTACTTATCCCAGCTGCTGCACAAAATCAAATTACCCAAGAAAATGCAGCCAGAATTAAGGCTCCTATAGTCATTGAAATTGCAAATGGTCCAATAACCTTAGAGGCCGATGCACTATTGCAGAAAAAGGGACTATTAATTGTACCCGATATATTAGCCAATACAGGTGGGGTAATCGTAAGCTATTTTGAGTGGGTGCAAAATAAATCAGGTTATTATTGGACTATGGAAAAAGTTGAAGAAGAATTACAGACTATCATATCCCGTGAATTCAAGAATATTTGGCAGCTGATGGAACAATATCAAACAGATATGCGGCAAGCGGCTTACATTCATGCCCTGAGTCGATACGACAAAGCAGTTACGGCCCAAGGAACTCGCGGATATTTTTCAAATTTAAGTCCGAGTCTATAAGGAGATTATCCTGTTTGAATTTCATGTTTCTTCTCACTGGGACTCAGTATCTTATTATTAGTAGCTAAAGGCGAATAGCTTATATAATAATAGTGATTACTATACCCGTGATGAAGATCATTATCATATCATTGAGCTGGCTTGTTAATTGGGATATTAGGCTTACTCTTCCCAAAGAATAGAATGGTATTCCTCACGTCTTTATGACGGCGGCTTATTTATCTTGCGGGTTCTATTTGGCACAAAAAAACTGCTTAACAAAATGTTAATATTCTTACACACACATCAAGATTTGGGGATGAATTCCCACTCTTAATGTCCGCCGCCATGTCCACCTTGTCCGCCGTGACCACCTTGCCAGCCGTGACCACCGTGATGCCAATTTTGATGCCAATTTTGGTGATATTGAATCCAATGCCATTTATGTCCATTCCAATGCCACTGGCCATGTCCACCATGAGGTATCCAATGAGGTGCATGAGGTACATTAGTAGCCAATATCATAGAACCTAATGGTGACTCATTTTTGATTGAGGTATCAAAGGCAGCAGCTACAGCAGTTGAACCTATCAAAGCGGCTACAGCAACAAATAGCTTCAACGTTTTTAAAGTCCACATAGTGCCACTCCTTGTAAAGGAAGTGATTGCGTGATTCCAAACTGCTATAAATCCAGTACTTATCGTGTTAAGTATAGACAAGACATGATATTAGATCAATTTTTAAACAGGCATAAGATTCATACTTTACTGGCGCAATCCTTTATAAAGATGGACTATACTAATAAAAATGAATGAGCAAAGGAGTGAACATCGTGTCGTCTGAACCTAAGCATCATCCACAGCCACCAACGCCACAAAAACAGAAGGGCTTTTGGAGTTCTCCTTCTGGCATGGTTGCCATCATCATTATTGGGATTATTGGCTATTTCTTGATTGTAGAGCATGGTGCTCACATTGCTAGTTTTCTTGGGGCTTCGCCTTTTTTGCTGTTAGTCTTACTCTGTCCACTAATGCATCTGTTTATGCATAGAGGACATGGAGGTCACGAAAAAGAGCATCATCATAAGTCTGATAGCGAAGACAGTGACTCGTCTGAGAATAAGGATTAATCGAAAATGGAACATACCTCTTATGCCTATGGGTTTTGGCTGTTGGTCATTGTCAATTCGGCGATCTTCATTTTGTTTGCCTATAGCTTTACCACAACGTTTAAAACAGGGCGAGACTGGCGTGCCTTTGGGGGTTTCTCTGCTTTCGTGGTTGCTTATTTTACCGAAATGTATGGTTTCCCTTTAACCATTTACTTACTGTCAGGATGGCTTTCTAGATATTATCCTGGAATGGATTTATACGGTCATGACAGCGGCCATTTACTCCATACCCTATTTGGGTTGAAAGGAGATCCCCATTTTGATGTATTTCATATCTTAAGTTTTGTCTTCATTATCGGCGGTCTTTGGACGATTGCATCAGCCTGGGGTACGCTTTATCGTGCTCAAAAGAACCATCAACTCGCAACAACAGGACTGTATGCCAAAATTCGTCACCCGCAATATGATGGGTTTATTCTCGTAATGATTGGATTTTTATTGCAATGGCCAACCATTCTGACCTTAATTATGTTTCCTATCCTTGTTACTATGTATGTGAAACTTGCTCGTAAAGAAGAACAGGAAACTTCTAAGGAGTTTGGAGAAGAATACCAACGCTATGCAGAGAAAACACCGGCCTTTATCCCCAATTTTTTAAATAACGTAAGTATAAGGAGATTTTTATGTTTCAATTTCACACTGCATTTTCACTGGGGTTAATTGCTTTGTCTGCGGGAACCGCGTTATGGGTTTGGTCAAAGCAGCAAAAGGGAGCGGGTCTTGCAACAATTCTTGGTTTGCTTATTATCCTATTCTCAATGACTTCCACGCTTTGTACCGTTTATTATGGAATAAAGTATTGGCAACAAGGTTATTTTCAAAGTCCAATGAATATGCAACCGACCATCTCAATGCAAAATAAATCGTAGATGAAGGAGATGGGTATACAACTAGAAAAAGGATTTTTTGAAATCTAAGGAAAATAGAATAAAAGCATCAATGGAGAAGTCTAAATCTTCCCTCAATGATGCTTATAAAATCCAACGCCCTTAATATCAGTCCACAAAGTGGTTTGATGACAAAGGAAACATTGGTCAACACGAGCATGTTCCTCACGAGCAACCACTTTTGAGATCATATTAAAATGTTCCATATAATGGCTTGGTGGTGCTTTATGGCATTGGGCACAATCCATTGAGCGAGCGGATGGGTGTCTAAATTCAGGGATGTTCCAATGAGCTGTTTCATGGCAAGCAGAACAATCGTCACCAAATAATTTAAAATGCTTGTCTTTGTTTTGGTGGCATGATGCGCACCGTAAAGTAAGCTCTTTATTTGATAAATGGGGGTTTACCAGTAACGTTGGCCTGGTGGATTCATTCTGCTCTAGAAAGTAGTTAACTTGCTCAATAAGCAACCGTTCTTCATCATCATTCGCATTTGAAAATAGATTGATCTGCTGAAACCCTAACGAAACCAGCGCATTATGATCCATATGAGTTATACGTGCCTCTCTACCCAGGTGCTCAGAATGGCACTCGACACAACTGCCAATGTTGGCATGAAATGAGGTGGGTTGGCGTTTTAAAAGAGACTCGTTGTTGGCATGGCATGCAATACAGCTCACTGCCTCAACACCTTTTACTGGGGTATGACACGCAGTACAGTTGTGACTAAGAAAAGAGTGGCTCTTGGATAGCTCTCCAGGGCTTGCCATTCTTTGCCATTCTGCCACGTTAGTCAAGCCGCTGACCTCATCCCCATGATAAGACGTATAATAGGCGGCAAACGACAGCGTTGCTAAAACAATAAGGACAACCAGTGTGGCCCAGCTCAGCTTCATTGAAACCACCTTAATCCAAAATAAATTCCAGACCACACATGCAAACCCAGCAGAACATACAATGCCAGTGCCGTAATAATGTGACATGCTAACCATTTTTGAAATACGCGTTTGAAGTACTCATGAAATCGGATGGCGTATTCAAGCTCAGAGATGGTTTCCGCTAAAGACAAAGCACGTATCTCTGCAGATTTTATTAAATGATTCTCAAATGCGGTATCTTCAAGCAACCATAGAAGGAAGCGCGCTCTCATAAGACTTATTTTCCCTATGTTCTGATTGGAGTAGGTACTCGATTGTAATTCTTGGGCAACGATTTGATATTGCCTTTGCAATCCCACCAGTATGGCCTTTTTTTCATCTATTTCATGAGTCATAAAGCTCATGAGATAACGACCAATAAAACCACTGATAGTGACCATAAGTGTCATTGCAGTAAGTGCGATACCCAGAGTGCTATTGAATTTATGCCCTGTATGAATCAAGACTAAAATAGAACCAATAATGCCTGTGTAAATATGCCAGGACAACAGGGTATTCATGGAGACATACTGTGTTACCCAATTCTTCAAAAATGAAATGCGCTTAATAAAGAGATAGAATAGGGGAATCAGCATCAATATCGAGCCACTAACCCCAAAAACTCCACCCCAAAAACTCCCAGCAAATCGAGGAGACACATGGACGCTAAAGCCTAGCCACGTGATAAGCATTAACAGTATCAAGCCCAAAATCACCATACGTCCTGGCGCATTCATTAAACATCCACCTCAATATTTTGGGTAGCTTTTGCCTGACAGGCTAAAATAAGCCCCTGTTGCTTGTCTTCCTTTGACAGGGCGTCGTCACAAGCCATGGTGACCTCCCCTGACAGCAATTGTACTTTACATAACCCGCATTGACCGGTTCTGCATGCATTATCAATAGCAATACTGTTTGCTTCGGCTATTTCAAGTAGTGTGTGGTCTGGCAAAATCGGAACCGTTTTGTTGGATTTTCTAAAAGAAACCATCGCATGAACATCTGCTTTGATGAAGTCCATGTCTGCCTGCGTTATTTCAGGTTTTCTTTCCACACCAAACGCTTCCGTTAAAATCAAGTCGGTTGGTACGTTAAGCTCTTTCAATATATCCAGTACCGCATCCATCATTGCTGGAGGACCACAAACATGGATACGACGAGAGGCAATGTCGGGGACAAGATGGCCAATAATATTCTTGGTAAACATGCCTTCTAAACCCATCCAAATGGTTCCCTGTGAACGCAGCATCGTCGCATACACATGGAGATTAGAGTATCGTTCCTGAAGGTGTTCTAATTCCTCGCGAAAAATAAAATCAACAGTCGTGCGACAGCAATAAAGCAAATAAATATCATTATGCCACCCAATATCAGTGAGATAGCGGATGATACCCATCATTGGAGTAATCCCCACCCCTCCACAAATCAGCACAATGCTCTTTGCCTCTTCACCAGTAAAAGTAAATTTACCATTAGGCCCCATCACATCCAGTAAATCCCCTTCCTTAATTTGGTCATGCAAATAACGAGAAAACAAGCCTTGTTCTTCTCGCTTTACCGTAATGGCACAATAATGTAGTTGGGTCGGTGTCGAGGCCATGGTATAACTGCGCTTTATCGTTTTCCCGTCAATCACCGCAGTGAGCGTAATGAACTGGCCAGGATAATAGGTAAATGGCAAAGCCACCTGATGCTGGGATGCCAAATGAAATGTTTTTATTCCTGGAGCCTCTTGAAAAATACGACACACGCGGAGTTTTCCTTCCCACTTCTCTTCCGGTTCGGTGAGCGATCTCATGACTGGAAATTGTGGAATTGGGCATTTATGAACGGGACAGGTAGTTGGAGCAGTGGCTGTGATTTCTGATGGTGCTTCAGAAACTTTAGAGGACGTAATGGGCTCTACTGATGTTAAGGATGGTGTTGGTTCGGGTGCTTTTGAAGATTGGGGTGATGCTTCCGAAGAAGCAGCCTTATTTTGTTTTACTAAACGGTCAAGCAATGCAGTGGCTCGCCTCATTTTGAAAAAATACATCCAAATCATGATCAAAAAAAACAGACTAAATAGGCCTATAATCGTTAAATGAAAAAAAGGCCCCCCTAAGATATTATTGGCTTCTGGAGCACTTGGAAGGAGATTCATTTCACGTTTAAACCACTGTAATGCGATGTAGCGCGGATTTTTCCCCTCAGCAAGTGCACGAAGCGCTGCCAGCGCACTCTCATATTGGGCAATCCCTTCCCGTACTTTCTCTAAGGCTTCCTGCATTTTAGCGTACTCGTTATTTTTTGATGCAGACAAAAGCTCACCCAGTCCACCCTTCATGAGCGCAATACCCGATGCCATGCGTTTGTGGGCCATTTGTTGTATTTCAATGCGTTGTTTTGGGGATAATGCCTGAAAATTCATTAAAGAGGGGTAAGGCTCCTGAGAAGGGGAACCTATGTTTTTCATCATGCCACCCATTCCCTCGCCTTCTTTCTCACTTCCTCCTGGATGATGTGCGGAATGCTCGTCTGCTGAGGGTTGGGCAAAAGCGGTGGAGGCCACCAGTAACATGAAATAAAAGAGCAATTGTTGCAACAATCGAAGCGGAGCAAACTCTTTTTTAATGTATTGAAACGGCATCCTGTCCCTCCAAAGCCCGCTTTGTATTTTTAGCTGAGATTATTTGTTTTCCTGGTTAATATTAGTTTATCCCATATTCCGTAACAAATTTCCAATAACTTAGAATGAATCTGACTTAACTCTTTAAAAATAAACTTAATAGTTGCTCCTCACTTTGATAGCCTTTTTAGTTTTGGGGTTGAAGTCCCGTAGTTTACTTTGTACTTGGTATTTCTAAGTGAGATCGTGGCCAATGATTGCTTCTGCGCTGAGCAGAATATTCTGAATTTCTTCGGTAATTTCTTCCTGACGGAGTAACGTGAGGCGATCGTTTAATCTATTTTTTTTCCTTTCTAAATGATCCAATGCATTATTCAAGTGAAGGAGTCTTTGATGATTTTCAGCAAAAAATGATTTATAAAAAATGGAATACACCATTGAAAATAAGTAGTGTTCAACCAATTCAGCCCAAAACTGGTCATTGGATGCATTTAAAACCGGTGGAATGGAATAATGAGTAACATTACTTGCATAAAATTCTTTAAAGGGTTGCACTGTTTGTGTTTGAACTTGATTGTTTTCCTCTTCATTGAAGAGGATAGTCCACTGCCAGGAGTGTAACTTTATATGTTTTTGTGACGAAACGTCTTCCAAAGCCTGTAGCAATTTCAAAATGACAGCCGGAATTTCTTCAATGGCATTAGGTCCCTGGATCGTTGCCGTGACACGAGAATCATGACGCATGTTTAATGCTAATTTATGCCCTATAACAATGAATGCCAGGTTCAATTCAGCATGGTTCTCCTTAAGGGTGTTTAACTGACTCATTACCTTATCATTAAAACTGCCACAAAATCCTCTTTCTGAGCCGATAAGAATATAAATTACCGGATGAGCCCCTTGTTCATTCATGGAGAGCATGGGGTAGAAACTTAAAAAATCACTACTCACCTCTTGAATGGTTTGCATTGTTTTTTCCTGCATCGAAAGACATTTAGTCGTTTTACTTAGTTCAAGGGAACAGAGATTTTTCATGGCTGTCATGATATTGCCAATATCTTCTAAGGCATGAAGATGCTCTTTCAATTTGCTTCGCTTGGTCATAAAATCGTCCGTAGGTTACAGATACTCATTACATTGGAAGGAATAACGGGTTTACTCATTTAACCAAGTGCTCACTGCATTGAGCCACTCTTCTCGTGGACTTTCCAATGACAAAGTATCCTTTTTTATTGCACGCTCTATTTTTTTGAGAGCAGGCGTGATGGTTTCTAAATTCATTTCATCAAATAAACCCTCGTTGTAGGCAATAAGCCACGCCAGTTGGAATTCAATAGGCAAAGGAGAAAGCCTGTCTTGTTTCAATATTTCTCTTAAAATACGCCCCTTGTGAATCTGATGTTGCATTCTGGCATCAAGCCTGGCACCAAAGCGTGTAAAAATTTCCAAATCAAGGAATTGCATGTAGTCTAGTTTCATTCTACCTGCTTCTTTTTTAATTTGTGGATGCTGGGCTTTACCGCCTACTCGCGAGACCGATTTTGTGATATCAATGGCTGGAAGAAATCCACAAGAGAACAATTGTTCATCAA
Source organism: Legionella waltersii (assembly GCF_001468085.1). GTDB lineage: Bacteria > Pseudomonadota > Gammaproteobacteria > Legionellales > Legionellaceae > Legionella > Legionella waltersii. Next base: position 10,068 of record NZ_LNZB01000008.1, read on the forward strand.
AAAATAGTTGTCCATCAGTGATTGAGATGAGATTCGTAGGGATATAAGTCGCAATTTCCCCTTCTTTGGTTTCAATAATGGGCAACGCGGTCATGCTGCCACCGCCCATTTGAGGAGAAAGACAGGTTGAACGCTCTAATAAACGGGAATGCAGATAAAATATGTCAGCAGGAAACGCTTCGCGACCGGGTGGTCTACGCAGTAACAGAGACAGTTCACGATAACTGTTGGCATGAGCACTCAAATCATCATACACCACCAAGGTATCAAACCCTTTGTTCATCCAGTGTTCGGCAATGGCACATCCTGCAAAGGGCGCGAGATAAAGTAATCCAGGTAATGCCGTAGCTTGTGCCACAACAAGGGTTGTGTAGTCTAAAGCCTTCGTTTCTCTTAATAATTGAATGGTATTGCTCACCGTGGAGCGTTTTTGACCAATTAACACATAGACACAGCGAACATTTTTATCCTTTTGATTCATCACAATATCAATAGCTAGAGAACTTTTGCCAAGCCCATTATCACCGATAATTAACTCCCGCTGCCCTTTTCCAATGGGAATTAAATTATCAATCATTTTATTTCCTGTATATAATGGCCGATTGATAAAATCCCGGTTAATAATCGGTGGCGATAGGATATCAAGTAACCCTTGCTCATCACATTGAGGCAGCCCACCCTCATCTAATGGATTTCCTAAAGGATCAATCACTCGTCCAAGAAGCTTATCACCCACTGGAATGCTTAATGCCCGCTTCAGATGAAAAATGGGCGTGCCTGCTTTTAATTTTTGGGTTTGGACGAGCATGATCGCACCAACAAGGCGTTCAGCAAGATGAAAAACCATGGCGATACAACAACCATCTGATGAAATTAGAATTTCATCAATAGCAGCAGAAGGTAAGCCCTTGATCCAGATAATGCCATCTCCCACAGAGACGACTTGTCCCTGCTCGGATAATCTGATTTGAAATTCATAATTTTCGATCCGTTGCCGTTGCTTATCAAGGAAAGAAGGGGGGTTAGACCAGTTCATTGTATATCTCTGTAAAGAATTTTAATTCATCGCGAAGGTTGGCTTGTAGGAATACACAATCCATTTGAACAGTCAAACCAGCCAGAAGCTCTTGGTGTTCAACAAATTCCACCGGACATTTCGTCTTCACTAGCTGTTCAATGGCTTGCACGAGATGCTGTCGTTGAGGCTCATTGATGGGATAAGCACTTTGTATCATCACCGCGTTCTCAAGAGAAGCATCAGCACCCATTTGCAATTGTTCCACTGGTACCGTATTGATATTCATGATGAATTGTTCAATTATTTTTTCTTCAAGATGCTGGTCAGCCAATTGTTTTAGCAATTGTTTTGCGAATTTCCCAGCCAGCATAAACGCTTCTTTCGAATTTGTTTCAATCATTGCGGCGAGTTGTTGTCTTTCTTGTGACACGATTCTTTCTTTTTCATTCTTTAAATTGTTTTTAAAATGAATTCTTTCTTCGGCTTTCCATTGATTCATTGCTTGCTGGAATTCATTTTGCAAGTGTTCCTTCTCCTGCTGCCAATCAGTAAGGCGATGTTCATAGGTTATTTGTAGCTGTTTGGCTTCCTTGTGAAGTAACTCGGCGTTTTCTAATTGTTCTTGTACCTTCTTTTTACGATTCAAAATGGTTTTTTGTATTGGCACATAAAGAAAATGCTTTAAAATCCAAATGAGGACAAGAAAATTAATGAGCTCTAATAAAAAGGTTGACCAGGATAAATCCATTTAGTTTAATCCTTATTGATTAAGAAGATAAGACAGTAATGGGTTTCTGAATAAAATAATCAAGACAATCACCAAACAATAAATCGCTAAGGATTCGATCATGGCCAAACCAATGAATAAGGTTCTGGTGATGGATTTTTCAGCTTCCGGCTGCCTTGCTAAAGCATCTAATGCGTGACTGATCGCACGCCCCATCGCCAGAGCAGGCCCTATGGTTCCTATTGCAATGGCAAGCGCCGCAACCACTGTTGAGACTAAACTAAACCAACTGATGCTATTCATAACGACTCTCCTTGTTTCCTCAATTCCTGTGATTGAATTCCCCCGGCAATGTAGATTAAAGCCAGCATCCCAAAGATGTAAGCTTGAATCGTTGCTTCAATAATATGTAACATCAAGATGGGTATAGGGGCTAAAAACCCAGCAATCATGAGCACAATCAGTGCTGTTAACTGCAAACTCATGACGTTACCAAACAACCGAATTGCTAAGGCTACTGTTCTGGATAGTTCACTGATTAAATGAAACGGCAATAAAAAAGGCGTGGGTGTCATATAATGGTTCAAATAGCCTCGCAACCCTTCGGCACGTATTCCAAACCAATGCACGGACAAAAAAGTCATGATTGCTAAGGCGGTTGTCACGGATAAGTCAGCCGTAGGTGAATAAAATCCAGGAATGACGCCAATCAAATTAGCCATGAGAATAAAAACCCATAAAGTAGCAACAAATGGAAATACCAGCTCAACGTGTTCAGGAAGCACTTCTTCAATGGCTTCATACATCGTGCTAAAAATCCCCTCTAAAATCACTTGGCCATTACCCGGTTGTAGGGATAATGTTCGTGTAGAGAGCCATCCACAAAGGAATAATAGCATCATAATAAACCATGTGGTCAAGACACTTTGGGTGATGTGCACCCAGCCTATTGAAAATGCAAAATGCGCTAAAAATCCTTCTGAGCCCACGGCTATTCCTTAATCAAGAGATACACATTCACTGCACCAATAATCACGCCGACAAGGATTAAATTGATTGTCCAGCTAATAGAATACCCCTTTAGTCGTTCATCTAACCAGACCCCCAGGTACGCTCCTGCAATGATGGGGAGAATAAAAACGAAACCCAGTGTACCCAGATAAGCAGTTTGCGCCAATAAAGTGGACTTCGCCTTTTTGGCCTTATCCATTTTTTTGACGTTCAATGCCACCTGTTGTTTCAGTTCCTTGTTTGACTTTTTAAGTTCCATAGGTATTCTGCCGTTTTAATTCCCATAGACGTTTTACCATTTCTTCATCCAAACGCTGCAAGCTTTCTTTGATGCCCAGAAGGTTTTTTTCTTCCATCTGTAATTCGTTCTCTATGGTCATTTGTATTGCTTGATAATCTCTATTGCGAAAATACTGTCTTGTAGCGATGTATAATTGATTTTCATTGAAATAAAGGACGGCCTTTGGTAGTGCTAAATATTCAGTATCATTATTTTCATAACGAAACCACGCCAAACCAAACTTCAAGCAAGTCATCATCCGGGCATGGTGAGCCAAGAGACCAAATTGTCCAGAAGCATCCTCACCAACAAAACTGACCACATGAGGAATTGTTTCATAGTGTGTCGAACTCTGCAGATGCAGATCAAAACTCGCCATGGCAGTATTTATCTCCTCTTTTTCATAGTACCTATCATATAGCATTGATCTTCCGTCAATTCATCGTAATCGCCTTTGATGAGCGATTCACAATCTGCTAATGTGTCCTCTAAGGAAACGGACTCTCCTTCAATACCTGTTTGTTGTTTGGTCACATGAAAGGGCTGCGAAAGATAGCGTTGCAATTTGCGAGCTCTTAATACCATATCACGGTCTTTAGGAGAAAGCTCTTCAATCCCCATCATGGAAATGATGTCTTCTAATTCTTGATAACGCTCTAGGTGTTCTCGTACGGCTTGCGCAATCGAATAATGTCGTTCTCCCAGCACGATTTTATCCATAAATTTACTCTTGGAAGCTAATGGATCCACTGCAGGATAAATGCCTTTGCTGGCCTGTGATCGGGAGAGCACGATGATGGAATCCAAATGAGTAATGATTCCAGTAACGGCAGGATCGCTCATATCATCTGCTGGAACGTAAACCGCTTGTACGGAAGTAATCGCTCCTTTGGCGGTAGACGTAATGCGCTCTTCAAGTTCTGCTATCTCGGTCATTAATGTGGGTTGATAACCGACACTGGCAGGCATTCTGCCTAGAAGTCCTGAAATTTCACTGCCTGCTTGTACAAAACGATAAATATTATCAACAAGAAAAAGAACCTCATGTCCCAATGTATCACGCAAATATTCAGCATATGTTAATGCCGATAATCCGGTGCGAAAACGCACTCCGGGTGATTCATCCATTTGACCAAATACCATTAGGGTTTTATCCATCACCCCAGCTGATTTCATCTCATGCCACAATTCGTGTCCTTCGCGAATACGTTCACCAATGCCTGCAAAAACGGAGGTGCCTTGATGTAATTGAATAATGGCATGCATCAATTCCATCAGCAGTATCGTTTTTCCGACTCCTGCGCCGCCAAACAAACCCGTTTTACACCCTTTGACGAAGGGACACAGTAAATCGATCACTTTAATTCCTGTCTCAAGAACGTTTTCTTGAGTGGTCATCATTTCAATGGCTGCAGGATTTGCTAGAATATCGCGATATTCATGGGTTTCTAATGGTGAGCCACCATCTAAAGGCTCACCAAAAATAGTTAAAAGTCGCCCCAAGCACTCTGGAGAAACTGGAATTTGCAATGGGGTGCCTTGATCATAGACGGTTAATCCCCGTTGTAATCCAGTAGCGCGGTGGAGAGTTATGGCTCTCACATGATGTTGATCAAGATGCTGACACACTTCTAAAACATATTCATCGCTATCGATATAGGTTTTAAGAGACTGATGCAAAGGAGGTAAACTATCACAGTATATTTTTACAACAGGACCATTGATTTCGACTATCCTGCCAATTGGTTTTTCACTACGGTGAGTAACTGCTGCATTTTTATCCATAATTTCCCAGGGTCATCCGAGACTCATGTTAGGTGTTCTCTATATTGTCCACTTCAGTGTACGAAGTACAAAACTTTTGTAGAACAGAATTTAAAAAATAGACATCAAAATGCTAATCACATTCAACAAGGGTTGCCTCTAAAAAGCAAAGCCAGATTGAAGTCTAATGGATTGAAACTACCATCCCAGTGTCATTAGATATTAATAATATACGAAATCGCTCTTTTAAAAGACTCGATGAAACAGGTCTTTTCTGAATAATTAGAGTTAAATGTAACTACTGATAATCCAAGTGTAACAAGATGACTCTCTAGAAAACCAGGTTAATGAGAGCCACCTGTGATTAGATTATATTGCACTATAGTGCTTTAAAAAGAGAATTTATTCCATTTTCATCATTGGGCATTCCATCATTTTGCGATCCATCATCGTTTGCATCATGTCCATCATCATTTGCATCATCTTCATGCGTTGTTCCATCATTTCTGGATTTTTTGCTGCATCATCACCCATATGTTGCATCATCTTCATGTCTTTTTGCATCATTGGCATTTGAGTTTGCATTAATGATTTCTTTTCTTCTGTTGTTTTAGCGTTCATGAGCTTATTATGCATGTCTTGCATTTGTTTTAGTGCTTCTTGCATTTGCTTCATTTCTTCTTGTGTTGGGGCTGACTGCTGAGTATTGCTTTGCATTCCCATACCATTCATATCATCGGCAAAGAGTGGTGTGGCAATCAAACTGCATGCTGCAAATAGAATTAACGCATTCCGTTTAAACATAATGAAATCTCCTTATTGTTTTTTCAATGTATTATCCTAACGTAACATTCTAGCATAACGGTATCCAACCGACCATAAAGAGCAAAAGACAGACCAGATAATGAGTATTAATGCCAACCTTTTCCTCCACTGTTATGTCCTTCATAAGTTCGAGAAACACTGGGTGAATTATTGGTCGTTGTGGATGTGGCACAAGAGGTAAACAGAAGTATTGAGCTAACTAAGGTCACTAACCCAATAACTGCTTTAAAGAGTCTGGCCGTTTGCATATCAATGCTCCTTGCAATGAAATAAAGTGATTGTTGAGACAATACTAAAACAAACTCTATCATTATCTAACTCATTATTGTAATAGCACTATTTATAAACACATGGTGCTAGTTATTGGCAACTTTATTTACCACACTTTATTTCAATCGTGCTTGTTTTGGGTGTTGATACACCCCAGCATCTTATTCTCTTGCCATCATTATTGATGGATAGAATGTGAATAATTAAATTTTCCCCATAGATGTTATCAATTTGTATGTCCTGAGTGTCATTGGTTTTTGGCGTGAGTCTTCCTATTGAATTTCCACCGCGATGGAGCTCGATTAATAGTTCGATATTGGCTAATGACGGGGTTTTAATTTTGGAATCTTTATGATATTGAATATGATAGGATTCCGTGCCTGCATAGGCATTTATTCCTAGAAAGAATAAAATAACAATAAAAATAACTTTAAAAAGGTTTACAGTGTTTATTTTAAACAGCCAAGAATCCCTCATATAGGTCATATGTTCCCTCATTATTCTTTATTATTTTGTCATCGCACTTTGAAGTGCAGAGGTATTCTACACGTTTTATCTGCTCCGACCCTAATGTGGCGATAAAGATACAATTTCATTCAAAGTCAGCCGCTACATGTATTGGCCGCCATTGATATCAAAATTAGCTCCCGTAATAAATCCACTTTGTTCATCTGCAAGGAAAGTGACTAATCGAGCAATTTCTTGTGGCTGTCCCATGCGTCCAACCGGAATTTGGGCAACGATGGTATCTAAGATGTCTTCTCGCATGGATGAGAGCATTTCGGTTTTAATATAACCTGGGGAGATGGTATTCACCGTGATGCCTTTTTTTGCTACCTCCTGAGCTAGACTCATCGTGAATCCGTAAAGAGCTGATTTACTTGCCGAATAATTGCATTGGCCAAACTGCCCTTTGCGGCCATTAACGGAAGAAATGGTGATGATGCGCCCATAAGCATTATCCAGCATGCTGGATAATACCGTTTTAGACATATTAAAAACACTGTTTAAATTGGCATTAATGACGTTTTGCCATTGCATTTCAGTCATTTTTTTCAATGTGGCATCCTGAGTAACGCCTGCATTGTTGACGAGCACATCGACTTTCCCATATTGTTCAATAACCAAATCCGTTAATTGTTCACAATCTTTGAATGACGAAATGTCTGCATAGGCAATGTCGATATCAAATCCCTGATGGAATTGTTTTTGTTGCCAATCTCTTGCCAAATCATGATTGCCGCCTTTGAAATAGCAGGCAACCACTTGATAATTCATATGGTGCATTTCTTGGCAAATCGCTGTTCCAATACCCCCCATACCCCCAGTTACCAACGCAATCCGTTTATACATCGCTATCCCTCTTTGATGTTGACTGGCTCACAATGCAAAACCAGTTGATTTACTACAGTACATATTGTTCTTGTCCAGTACCCTCTTTCACTGAAGGTAATAGGAGAAATCAAAATAATAGGTTATTTAATGAGTTCAACGTCTTCTGCTTGCGGTCCTTTTGGTCCTTTGCCCGCTTTAAACAGTACTTTCGCCCCTTCGGGAAGGGTTTTAAATCCACTGTTTTGAATTGCGCTAAAGTGAACAAAGTAATCTTTACCACTGCTTTCGATAAAGCCAAAGCCTTTGCTTTCATTAAACCATTTTACTTTACCACGAATTTTGTCTGACATTTTTTCAATCCTTAAATTTTAGGGGTTTGGTTTAATATCTGCAATATGTCAACACTATTTATTTGCATCAGATGATAAAAATTGAACCAGCACTATCAAGAACATCGATTAATAATATTGCCACCTTAAGACAGCAATTTAGAATAGCTTGAACTTTCTATTGATGAGCATGCTAGATCGTATTCAGGCAATTTGTTCTTCAATAAAGTCACATTAGTGACCTCCTCCACCCATGCCACCATGTCCTCCTCCATGTCCACCAGCTCCGCCGTAACCATCTTGAGTTGCCTCAGAATTGTGTGTCGATGTATGACAGGCACCTAACATGGAAGAGAGACTGATTAGGGTTAATGAAGCAAAAATAAGTGCGACTATCCTTGTATTTTTCATGCTGATAACTCCATGTTATAGTGTGTATAGCGGGTGTATTTGGGCACTATTGTACACTCAATCATAGGGTTAAGGCCAGGATTACATTATTAACCGTAAGGAGTATCCTGATGGATCGAGCAAACCTATCCTATGCGATAGGTCATTGTGTTTTTTTGGAAAAAATTAATCCAATAATGAAATCAATCGAATTATTAAGTCGACCAATTAAAGCAAATCGCTGAAGAATAGCAGGTGGCAGCGATCTTAAAAACAGATCAGATGATAAGGGATGTGTATGAGTCAGTCAGAACAACTCATAATGATTTTATGACCAATTTATTTGAAGCGTTCTTTGAGGAACCAGATTAAAATGCAGGTATTGATCACATACCATGATGCTCGTTGTTTAGTTCGATAAATACCAGAGTTCAGATAACTTCAATTTATTCTAATTAGACGAGACATAAGTTCTCGCTTATTATTAATTAGAACAGGAGGTTATCTGTCTTTGCAGATAATTATGTGATAAATATCGTCTACGCATAGGATGAAATAGGCGCAATTGTTTGTTGCCGATGTCTCTTTATATTTTGCTAGCTAAAAATGGATAAATTGAATGCAAAGGATAGATGCAATGACACAAATATGGCATGAAAGAACATCCCAGGATATCGCTGCTGGTTTCAAAATGGATTTGTCCCAAGGATTAACTCAAATTGAAGCTGAGCGGCGATTAATGGAATCAGGCCCTAATTTATTGACCAAACAAAAAAAAACGTCTCCCCTAATAATTTTTATACGACAATTAAATAGTTTAGTTATTTGGGTACTTCTAGGATCAGCCATTATTTCATTATTACTCGGGGAGAAGGTAAATGCGATTGCTATTTTTGCCATCGTTGCACTAAATGCTGTCATTGGCTTTGTTTTAGAATATCGAGCAGATCGCGCTATTTTAGCATTACAACAAATGGCCGCTCCAAAAGCCACTGTATTACGTGATGGGCATGCGAAGATGGTTCCTACTCCTGATATTGTGCCTGGGGACCTTATCCTTTTTGAAAGTGGTGATTTAATTGCAGCAGATGCACGTCTTATCGACTTGTCATCATTAAAAATAAACGAAGCATCATTGACCGGGGAATCATTACCTATAGCGAAAAATATTAATTCCTGTCCTGCAGAAACGCCATTGGCTGATCGAAAAAACATGGTATTTATGGGAACTGCGGTTGCAAATGGCACTGGGCGCGCCATTGTGGTAGCTACCGGAATGCAGACTGAAATGGGGCATATTGCTTTGATGCTAGGCGAAGCTTCACGCGATGAGACACCCTTACAAAAGAGATTAAATCAAGTTAGCTCTTATTTATTATCTATTTGTTTTTCGATTGTCATTTTAATTTTTATATTAGGGTTATTTCGCAATATTCCAGTTTTTAAATTATTTATGAGTTCAATCAGCTTGGCAGTTGCAGCCATCCCTGAAGGATTAACTGCTGTGGTGACTGTTGCTTTGGCATTAAGTGTGCAACGTATGGTACGACGTGCTGTATTAGTAAGGCGAATATCTGCAGTTGAAACAATGGGCTGTCTACAAATTATATGTACTGATAAAACCGGAACGTTAACGGTTGGGGAAATGACAGCACGAAAACTTATTACCGCTGAGGGTATTTATAATATTGTTGGCGAAGGTTATAACTTGACAGGTCATTTTACCCGTCAAAGTCAACCAATTAAAATCTCAGAAGATAATTTATTAAAGACCGCCCTGCGCGCAGCCGTTGCCTGCAATAACGCTGAGCTGACTTTGGAAAACAATCAATTGTCTGCTGTGGGCGATCCGACCGAAATTGCACTATTGATTGCAGCTGCTAAAGTTGGATTTTGGCGTGATGAACTAACATCCACTTTTACTCGTGTCAGAGAACTGCCTTTTAATTCCGAACGTAAACGCATGACAGTTTTATGTCGAGAGGCTGATCAATTATTTGCTTTTGTAAAAGGGGCTCCGGAAATTCTTTTGGAGCGCTGCACCCATCTATTGACGCACGATGGAATAAAAGAAATGACATCTAATGATCGAGCTCGTATGCAACAATCCTGTCAATTAATGGCAAGTGAAGCATTACGACTTTTGGCTTTTGCAGAGCGTCGATTAGAGTTCTCATCTAGTAAAATAGCCGACGAGGACATCGAAAATAATCTGGTTTTTTTAGGACTTGTCGGATTACAAGATCCACCCCATGCAGATGTAAAAGACTCGGTTAGTCGGTGCAAACAAGCTGGGATAAAACCCGTGATGATCACAGGCGATCACCCGAATACGGCAAAAGCAATTGCTGAAGAGCTTGGTATTTTAAATGCTGGAGATCGATTAATAACAGGTGTCGAGCTTGATAAAATGTCCGATGATGAGTTTCTGAAATGCGTCACAGAAATTGCAGTCTATGCCAGGGTGTCTGCTGAGCATAAATTAAAAATCATTCGTGCCTGGAAAAAAAATCAAAAGATTGTTGCAATGACTGGTGATGGGGTCAATGACGCGCCTGCATTAAAAGAATCATCAATTGGCCTTGCGATGGGAAAAACAGGTACTGCAGTGACCAAGGAAGCAGCAGATGTGATTATAATGGATAATAGTTTTACTTCCATCGTAGCGGGCATTGAGGAAGGTCGTACAATTTATGACAATATATCAAAAACACTTGCTTATTTATTAGCAGGGAATGCCAGTGAATTACTGATAGTATTTGTGGCCTTGTTAATAGGATGGCCCTTGCCTTTATTACCTGTTCAATTACTTTGGATTAACTTAGTCACGGATGGACTACCTGGAATTGCTCTGGCCACTGAAATGACAGAGCCGGGAACACTTAATCGTCCTCCAAGAGATCCTGAAAAGCCATTTATGGATGCATTTTTTCTAGGTCGTGTGGCTTTTATTGGATTTCTAACCTCCTTAGTCGTACTAAGCATTTTTGGCTATGAGTACTTAGTAAATGGTGATTTGATACAGGCGCAAGATGCCGCATTTTCAGTATTAGTGATTGCGAATCTTTTGCGCGCGTTTGGTGCCCGCAGTCGGACAAAAACAATTTGGCAACTCGGTTTTTTTTCAAATATACGATTGTTTTTTGTTGTGGGTATCAGTTTTTCACTGCAGTTATTGATCCATCATATTCCAATGTTACAAGCTATTTTTGGGATTAGCGCTGTCTCATTAACGCAGTGCCTACTTTGGGTGGTTTTAGGGATGATTCCTTTATTAGTATTGGAAACTCAAAAATTGTTAAGGAAGAAATCCAATGAGGCGTTTTAATTTTAAAAAAATCGTTTGGTGCTACATCGCTATTGTATTAGTCAATATTTCTATTGGTTCTTTAGTAGTCCATGCGAAGCCTTCACACATGTTATCTGCGCTCATCCAGGAAGCCATGAGATGTAATCCCCAAATTAAGGCTGCGCGTGATCGTTGGTTGGCAGCTAACCATGCTATTCCACAAGCGCGTGCGCTGCCTGACCCCATGCTTAATGCTGGTTACATTAACATGTCTGGTAATATTCCTGGAGACGTAGATCCGAGAAAAGAGCAAATGCTTGGCGGTAGTCAAGAAATTCCTTTCCCTGGGAAGTTGGTGGTCCGAGGACGGATAGCAACGCTTGAGGCAAAACGAGCTGCGGCAGATTATCAAGCAACCAGCTTAGCCGTTATTGCACAACTAAAACGAATTTATTATGACCTTTATTTTGCTAATAAATCGATTGATATATTGCAAAAAAATCAACTCCTTCTTGAAGATATGGAACAAAGTGCACGTACCAATTACAGCGTTGGCAAGACACCGCAGCAAGATGTTTTTCGAGCACAAACCGAAATTTCACGCCTTCTCATGCGCTTGGTGATATTAAGGCAAGAAAGAGCTTCACTAGAGGCCGACATTAATCGTCTTTTAAACCGTTCCCTGGATATTTCCATTAACACCCCTTCATCTTTGTCCGTAACGTCCATGCGATACGATATAAAACATTTTGATGCACTGCTTAAACGCCGCTCGCCACAGTTAAAAATGCAACAAAGAAATGTAGAAAAAGGTCGTCAGGGTGTTCAATTAAGTAAAATGGATTATTTTCCTGATGTTGAAATCGAAGGAGGGCGGTTGCATGATACGGCAATGCACACCAAAGGCTATCAAGTCTTGCTGAAAGCAACGGTCCCCCTTTATTTTATGCAAAAACAAAATAACGAAGTAAGGGAATCACTTGCTCGCTACAATGCCGATATAGAAGATCTCCATACTACCTACCAAATGCTTTCATTTCAGGTGAAAAATGCCTATCTATTGGCTCAACGCTCTGGGCAATTAATTCAATTGATTCAATACACCATTATTCCTCAAGCCACATTAACCTTTACTTCTTCGCAAGCGACTTATGGTGTTGGAAAAGTGGACTTTCTAACCTTACTCAATAATTTATTAACCTTGCAAGAGAATGAATTGGAATTACAAAGTGAAATTGTTCAACATGAAAAGGCAATTACTCAGATAGAAGAAACCACAGGGACTTTCTTATGAATTTTATAGTGATTAAACAGTTCGCTCTCATTCCTATTTTCTTGGTTATTTTGCAAGTAACTCATGCCCAAGGAACAAACGATGAACATGGCACGATGGATATGAATCAGTCCACGTCGAAGAATGAGATTGTTATCGATCCTGTGCGTTTGCAATCCATTGGCATAACATCTGAGTCTGCATCTTCTCAAATGGTCAATAAATCGATTCGCACTGTAGGACGTATTGAAGCTGATGAGCGACTTGTAGCACATGTTCATGTGCGCTTTGATGGCTGGATAGAACAATTATTCGTCAATTTTACTGGCGAACAGGTGAAGCAAGGGCAAGCGCTTTTTACTGTGTATAGCCCCGATTTAGTTTCAACTCAACAAGAATACTTACTTGCCCTGCATGCTCAAAAAATCTTAGGTAAAAATGCAACGTCAAAAGCTGCAACAGGTGCCCAGGGTGCTTTTCAAGCTGCTTATCAAAGGCTTTTGTTATGGGGAATTTCTGAAAAAGAAATTGAGCAACTTAAACGCACGGGCAAAGTGACAAGAACGATGACCATTGATTCACCAATCCAAGGTACGGTGATTAAGAAAATGGCGCTTGCAGGAATGCGCATTGAGCCTGGGGATGAGCTGTATACGATTGCTGATTTGTCCCACTTATGGATTTTAGGGGATATTTATGAATATGAATTGCCTTATATTCAGGTTGGACAAACGGCTGATGTGACACTGACCTATTTGCCAAATAAGTTATTTAAGGCCAAGCTTAAATTTATTTATCCCACGGTGGATATGAAAACACGTACCGCTAAAGTTCGGTTTGAGGTTGACAATCAAGGTGAACAATTAAAGCCAGGTATGTATGTCAATTTGGAATTAAAAATCCCGTTAGGCAAGCTTCTCGTTGTAAATAAAAATGCAGTGTTACTCACTGGTGAGCGAGCGGTAATTTTTATCTATCATGGTAATGGTAAAATTGAATGGAGAAATGTAACGTTGGGCGTTCGAGCAGGGGATTTGATTGAAATAAAGCAAGGAATCAAGGAAGGAGAAAAGGTTATTACTTCAGCAAACTTCCTGATTGACTCTGAAAGCCAGTTAAAAGCAGCAATGGGTGGTATGCAACATTAATAAAAAGGGATTTTATGGTTGAGCGAATCATTGAGTTTTGTGCACGCAATCGATTTATTGTGTTGCTCTTCGTGCTGGGATTTTCCTTAATGGGCTGGTTGGCTTTAAAAAATACCCGCATGGATGCTCTGCCTGATATTTCGGACACCCAAGTCATCGTGTATACCACCTGGATGGGTCGCTCTCCCGATCTCATGGAAGATCAAGTGACTTACCCCATTGTGACCGCTCTTTTATCGGCACCCAATGTGGTTGCGGTGCGTGGTTTTTCTGATTTTGGATTTTCTTACGTTTACATCATTTTTAAAGACGGAACAGATATTTATTGGGCGCGTTCTCGTGTCTTGGAGTACATGAGTCAACTGGCAGGAAAATTGCCTGAAGGGGTGACCCCTCAATTAGGACCTGATGCGACACCTGTAGGCTGGATATATCAATATGCCTTGGTCGATGAATCAGGAAAGCACAATTTAGCGGAATTACGTACTTTTCAAGATTGGTATTTACGTTATTGGTTAAGAAGCGTTCCTGGGGTATCTGAAGTGGCCAGTGTGGGTGGCTTTGTCAAGCAATATCAAATCAATTTAGATCCAGTTAAAGTTCTCGCCTATAACCTGTCAATCCCAGAAATTATCGAAAAAATTCGCATGAGTAATAATGACACTGGAGGACGGGTTATTGAGTTCTCCGGGGTAGAATACATGATTCGTGGACGAGGTTATATTAAGTCGACGGATGATATCGAAAAAATTGCGGTGGGTATCAATGCGAATGGAACACCGATTTTGTTGCGTGATGTAGCGACCGTGCAGCTGGGTTCGGACATGCGTCGTGGAGTGGTTGATTTAAATGGTCAAGGGGAAACGGTTGGCGGCATTGTGATTATGCGCTTTGGCGAAGACGTGTTGGAAGTATTGAATCGGATAAAGACCAAATTGAAAGAAGTGGCTTCTGCTATTCCTGAAGGCATTAAGATAATGCCGGTTTACGACCGCAGCAATCTCATTTCCGAGGCAATCTCAACAGCCAATTGGAATTTGATAGAAGAGCTTATTGTGGTTGGTTTATTAATCATTGTCTTTTTAGGGCATTTCCGTTCGGCGTTAATTCCGATTATTACCTTGCCGCTTGCGATTTTAATCTCATTTATTCCCATTTATTTTTTCAATATTGGCCTTAACATCATGTCGATTGGCGGCATTATCGTGGCCATTGGGGATATGGTGGATGCAGCCATTATCATGGTCGATAATGCCCATAAACGATTAGCTGATTGGGAAGCATCAGGGAGTCAAGGGGATCGTACCCGTGTTTTAATTGATTCTGCTAAAGAAGTAGGTCCAGCTATTTTTGCTTCGTTGCTGGTTATAGCGATATCTTTCATGCCTGTTTTTACCTTGGAAGCCCAAGAAGGTAGGTTATTTTCACCTTTAGCTTATACAAAAAACTTAGCTATTTTCATGAGTGCGTTGTTAGCCATTACCTTAATCCCGATGTTATTACCTATTTTAGTGCGCGGACGAATTATCCCTGAACAAAAGCATCCGATTACTCGTTTCTTGCAAAAAATTTATGCCCCCGTTTTAAAATTAGCCTTAAAACATCGTAATTCTGTCATGGCGGTTGCGGTTCTATTCGCTTTATCTACTATCCCTCTTTACAAAATGATTGGTACTGAATTCATGCCACCTCTTTATGAAGGTACGATTTTATACATGCCTGTCACCTTGCCCGGGATTTCTGTGACCCAAGCCTCAGCCTTGCTCCAAGAAATGGATAAAAAATTAAAGGCATTTCCCGAAGTCGACCATGTTTTTGGAAAAACGGGGCGAGCTGAAACATCCACCGATCCATCACCGTTTAATATGATGGAAGTGATTGTGGAGTTAAAGCCTAAGGCATCTTGGCGTAAAGGGGTGACTTATGAAAGTTTGATCGCCGAAATGGACAAAGCATTGCAATTTCCGGGTGTGAGCAACGCCTGGACCATGCCGATTAAAGCGCGCAATGACATGCTCACTACAGGAATTCGTACCGCCTTAGGAATTAAAATTTTTGGACCAGACATAAAGAAAATTGAATCCATTGGTAAAGAAATTGAAATGCTTGCTAAAGAAGTACCTGGAACGCGAACAACTTATGCAGAACGGGTAGCGGGTGGTTATTTTCTTGATTTTGAAATCAATCGCGATCAACTGGCTCGTTATGGTTTGACCATCATGGATGTCAATCGAATTATTGAATCGGCAGTCGGTGGTGAGAATATTGCGACCACCATTGAAGGTCGCGAGCGCTATCCCATCAATGTGCGTTATTTACGAGAGTTACGTGATGATCCCGATAAATTAAATCGCATTTTGGTTAAAACACCCAGTGGCGCAGAAGTGCCGATTGCCCAATTAGTCACGTTAACTTTTCGTTCAGGCCCTGCCATGGTTCGTGATGAGAATGGGATGTTGGCGGGTTATGTCTTTATAGACATCAGCGGCCGAGATATTGGCAGTTATGTTGAGGACTTAAAACAACAAGTGAAAACAAAAATTAAATTGCCTCCGGGTTATACCCTTGCCTGGTCAGGCCAATATGAATTTATGCAACGAGTTTATGAGCGGTTAAAAATTTTTGTACCACTCACTTTAGCGATTATTTTCATTTTATTCTATTTTACCTTCCGCAGTGTTGCGGAGACCTTGATGGTGATGCTCGGTGTTCCTTTTGCACTATTTGGCGGATTTTTGTTGCTTCTTCTACTAGGATATAACATGAGTATCGCAGTATGGGTCGGGATGATTGCTTTAGCCGGTGTTGCAGCTGAAACCAGTGCAGTCATGCTGGCTTATCTTGATTCAGATTACAATGAAAAGAAAGCAAAAGGGTTACTAAACACATTACCCGATTTAATTCAAACGGTACAGCTTTGTTCCGTATCACGTATTCGTCCTATGGCGATGGCAGGATTGGCCAACATATTGGGTTTATTACCGGTTATGTGGGCAACTGGTATTGGTGCGGATGTGATGAAGCGACTTGCTGCTCCCATGGTAGGTGGCGTTTTTTCAGCGTTATTACTGACCTTAATTGTGATTCCAGTACTTTATGTCATGTGGCGCTGGCAGGGGGATATGAAGAAAAAAGCTCTAAACCATCAGCCATTAAAAGTTTGAACTTGAGCGTATTGCCATAGGATGGCAATCATAACCGATTGAATCTTGTGCTAATATTCAATCGGTTATGATTGATTTTAGGATATGAGATTCTTTCACATTAATTGAGATGGCAGAGGATTAGTCAAGAGTCGTTCACTGTTATCTCGTATAATAACACCAAGGATAGGGTTATGAATGCATCGAATAAGGCACGCCACTCAGACAACGAGGCAATAAAGTGTTCAATGGAGCCAGGAGATGAACCTTGTTGTGCGCCTGATGGCATGCATGAACTGGATAATTTTTTTAGATTTATTGATAAATCCTTTCAGGCCAATCTTGCCAAAGGCACGGCCGGTATCAGCCCCGCTTCTGTCAGAAATGCTTATTTTGTATGGCTGTCTCAGCTGGCTGAATCCCCTGGATTGCTATTGGAATTAGCACTCTATCATATCCTACATACCCATGATTGTATTAACAATGTGATTTGCGTTGACAAGGCGGCGGGTGGTAAAGATGTTCGTTTCCATAAGGAAAGCTGGCAAGCCATGCCCTGGCGGCTGTTTGCTGAGGGTTTTCTTCAGGTTGAAGATTGGTGGCGACGAGCCACAACCCAGGTTCCAGGGTTACCTAAACCTGTTGAACGCACCGTTTCCTTCTGGGCTCGACAATTTCTTGATGCGTGGTCACCCTCTAATTTTGCCTTGACCAATCCTGATCTATTCCACGAAACGATTCGCTCGAATGGACTTAACCTGATTCGCGGTACTGAAATTGCCATTGAAGACCTGTTCGAGAGAATAACTGGTACCCCACCTGCAGGTGCTGAACATTTCATACCAGGCAAAAATGTGGCGGTTACTCCAGGGCGAGTGGTGTTTAGTAACCATCTGATAGAGCTCATTCAATACGAGCCACAAACAAAGACTGTTTTTAAAGAGCCGGTTCTAATATTACCTGCCTGGATCATGAAATATTATATTCTTGATTTGTCGCCTAACAATTCCCTGGTGAAATGGCTCGTTGGACAAGGGCACACCGTGTTTATTGTTTCATGGCGTAATCCCGATGGTGATGATCGCAATTTAGGGATGGATGATTATTATCGGCAAGGTGCGATGGCAGCTATTGATGCAGTTTCGACTAGCTTGCCTCAGGCTAAAATTAATCTGATGGGTTACTGTTTAGGCGGTACACTGGCGATGATTACCGCGGCTGCAATGGCAAGAGATGGGGATAAGCGCCTCAATAGCCTGACGTTACTCGCCGCTCAAGGGGATTTCAGGGAGGCAGGGGAATTGATGCTATTCGCCTCGGAAGGCGAAGTTTCTTTTCTTAAGAATATGATGTGGGACCAGGGGTATCTCGATACCAAGCAAATGGCCGGTTCTTTTCAAATGCTGCGGACCTACGATCTAATCTGGTCTAAAATGATTCAAGACTATCTGCATGGCATGAGTCGTGGCATGATTGATTTGACTGCATGGAATGCGGATGCCACCCGCATGCCTTATAAAATGCATAGCGAATACCTTGAAAAACTGTTTTTAAATAATGATTTTGCCGAGGGGCGGTTTGCAGTTGAAGGAGAACCAATAGCCTCCGAAAATATTCAGGTGCCGGTTTTTGCTGTGGGGACTGAAAAAGACCACGTGGCGCCCTGGAAGTCTGTGTATAAAATTCATCTAATGGCCAATGGCGATATCACGTTCGTTTTGACCAGTGGTGGCCATAATGCGGGCATTGTCAGTGAGCTAGGCCATCTAGGGCGCTATTATTATATCCATGAACGCAAGAGAAATGAGGCTTACCTTGCCCCCTCTCGCTGGCTAGATAGAGCAGAAAAACGAGACAACTCCTGGTGGCAAGCTTGGCACGATTGGCTAACGCAACAGGATACCCAAAAACGCGTTTCACCGCCTGGCATCGATAAAGCGTTGCCTACGGCACCTGGTGTTTATGTGATGCAGAAATAAAGGAAGAGCCATGAAGAAGGAATTCCTGGAGAATGTCACCTTTGATGAGTTAACCATCGGTCGGCAGGCCAGTCTCAACAAGACACTGACAAAAGAGGATATTGCGCTTTTTGCCGCCATGTCCGGTGATGTGAACCCAGCTCACATGGATCCCGAGTTCGCCAAAAGCGATATCTTTCATGGCATTGTTGGTCATGGCATGTGGTCGGGCTCGCTGATTTCCGCTCTGCTTGGGACTATCTTGCCAGGACCGGGGACGATTTATCTCGAGCAGGATATTAAATTTAAGAAACCAGTACGCATTGGTGACAACATCACCATCACGCTCATCGTGCAAGATAAACGCCCTGATAAACCCATCGTAACTTTTGACTGCAAGGGTGTGAATCAGCGTGGCGAAATCGTCATTGAAGGATTAGCCACGGTTCTTGCACCGACTAAAAAAATACGAGTGCCAAGAGCTAACTTGCCACACATTGAAATTCATAACCATGACCGTTTTCAGGCCATCATTCAATCTTGCCAGTGCATGGGCGCTATCCGCACGGCTATTGTTCATCCGGTAAAGGCTAATGTGCTGGAAGCCGTAGCTGATTCTGTGAAAGCTGAGCTCATTATTCCAATTTTAATTGGCCCGGTGACAAAGATTAAGGCGGCGGCACATGAAGCAGACATTGATATTTCGCAATGGGAAATTATCGATACGGAACATAGTGACGCCGCAGCTAGCAAAGCCGTTGAGTTAGCGACGACAGAAAAAGTCGATGCCATCATGAAAGGCTCCCTCAGTACCCATGAATTGCTAGCAGCAATTGTACCTGCCACATCCAATTTACGCACCAAATACCGTATCAGTCATGCCTATGTTATGGACGTGCCCTCTTATCACAAACCACTCATTATCACAGATGCTGCGATCAATATTGCACCGAGCACCACTGAGAAAGCGGATATCTGTCAAAATGCGATCAATCTTTGGCGCATTTTGTTCGGCGAGGATATAAAGCCAAAAGTAGCCATTCTTGCGGCCATCGAGTTGGTTAATCCCAAAATGCAGGCGACGGTCGATGCAGCAACCTTGTGTAAAATGGCCGATCGCGGCCAAATCACCGATGGCATTCTTGATGGACCTCTGGCCTTTGATAATGCCATCAGCAAGCAAGCGGCAGATGATAAGGGCATTGTATCACCAGTTGCGGGGGATGCTGATATTTTGCTCGTCCCTGAAATTGAGTCGGGCAACATTCTAGCCAAGCAACTGACTTTTTTAGGACATGCCGATGCTGCTGGGATTGTTTTAGGCGCGCGCGTGCCAATTATTCTGGTTAGCCGGGCCGATTCGTTGCGCACCCGACTCTTATCTTGTGCCTTGGCAGTCAAAATGGCAGCGGCACGCAAGACTGGGAAGATTAAATGATACATGAGACAAAGGGCGGCATTCTTGTGATTAACACAGGTTCTTCCAGTGTCAAGTTTCAGGTCTTCTCTATAGAGCCAATGTTGAAACTTCTGGCTCGAGGCAAAGTCAATAATTTAGGCAGTACCCCTTTATTTACAGCAACAGATGAAACGCGAGCTTCTCAAGGTCAGCACGTTGATAAAACAGAGCTTCCTGCTGACTCTACTCATGAAAATGCTTTGCATTTTATTCTGCGCTGGATTGAAACTCAAAACCAAAACTGGCAGGTTAGTACAGTGGCTCATCGAATCGTCCATGGAGGAGAGCATTTCAAAACCAGTGTGCGAGTAAATTCGGAAGTGATGGCCCAGCTATGGAAGTTATGTCCTTTAGCACCCTTGCATCAATCGCATAATCTTGCGGCAATTAAGATTATCAGCTCACTCAACCCAGATTTAATGCAGATAGCCTGTTTTGATACAGCCTTTCATGCCAATCATGAACCTTTGTTTACAGAGTATGCCTTACCGCAAACAATGCGCGACCAAGGTATTCGCCGTTATGGTTTTCATGGCCTTTCTTATGAATGGATAGCCCATGCTTTACGTCAGAATGAACCAACATTGGCAAAAGGACGGATAATTGCAGCGCACTTGGGCAATGGTGCCAGTTTATGTGCCATGAACAACGGCATCAGCATTGACACAACCATGGGCATGACGGCTCTTGATGGCTTACCGATGGGTACACGTTGTGGGAATCTCGATCCAGGTGCCGTGATTTATATGATTCGTGAGCTTGGTCTATCTCCAGAGGCGGCCGAATCCATTCTTTATCATGAATCAGGTCTTAAGGGATTATCTGACTGGACGTATGATGTTCGTCTTTTGCAAGACAGTAATGAACCCAAAGCACGATTTGCACTCGATTATTTTTGTATGAAAACAGCGCAACTAATGGGCATGATGGCGGTTGCATTAGGCGGTGTCGATGGAATGGTGTTTACCGGCGGAATCGGTGAAAACTCAAGTCTTATACGTGATAAGATTCTGGGCCAACTTGCATTTTTAAAGCCATTTGAATCGTGCGTTATCCCAGCCAATGAGGAACGAGTAATGGCCATGCATACGTTGTCTATTCTCGAAAGCAATAAGGAGAACAACAAATGACTCATTTAAAAGGACTGATTGTCGGGGTGGCTAATGAGCATTCCATTGCCTGGGGATGTGCCAAAGTGTTGCATGAAGCTGGTAGCGAGCTTGCCATCACTTATCAAAATGAGAAAACGAAGCAGTATGTGCAGCCATGGGTTAAGTGCATCGCTTGTCCACTCTTTATGCCGCTGGATGTCACCGATGATGCCCAATTGGAGGCCGTGTTTGAACGCATCAAAATTCATTGGGGACGACTGGATTTTATCATTCACGCCATTGCCTTTGCGCCCAAAGCTGATTTGCAAGGTCGTGTGGTGGATTGCTCGCGCGATGGTTTTAGGATTGCTATGGATATTTCTTGTCATTCGTTCATTCGATTGGCAAAGGCTGCTGAACCCTTAATGAAAGACGGGGGAAGTCTAATAACCATGAGTTATTATGGCGCAGAAAAAGTGGTACAAAATTATAACTTGATGGGCCCGGTCAAGGCCGCATTAGAAACAACCGTGCGTTATCTCGCCATGGAACTGGGCAGTAAAAGGATTAGAGTCAACGCTATTTCCCCAGGGCCGATCCATACACGTGCGGCATCGGGATTGGCTGATTTTGATCAGCTGATGGAAAAAGCAGCCAAGGAAGCACCGCTGCATCAGTTGGTGACCATCGATGCGATTGGTGAAGCAACTGCTTTTCTTGTATCCAATAAAGCCCAATACATTACTGGCCAAATCATCTATGTGGATGGCGGCTATAATATTCGGGATTAAATTAAACAACAGGCGGAGGTAACATCCGCATAAAGTTTTTTAACTATCGTATAACAAAGGAGGTTATCTTGTTTCAATTTCACACCGCATTTTCACTGGGGTTAATCGCTTTGTCTGCGGGAACTGCGTTATGGGTTTGGGCAAAGCAACAAAAGGGAGTAGGTCTTGCAACAATTCTTGGTTTGCTTGTTATCCTATTCTCCATGACTTCCACGCTTTGCACTGTTTATTATGGAATAAAGTATTGGCAACAAGGTTATTTTCAAAGTCCAATGAGCATGCAACCGACAATCACAATGCAAAATAAATCGTAGATGCAGGAGATGGAGATACGGGAATGAATGAAGTCCATTTAGGGTCTGGATGAATAGACCCGTTTATTCCCAGCTGAACTCTTGATATCTGGGACCGGTTTTTTTAAGAGACCATTATTGGTAATAAGCGTCTTTTTCAAGTTAATCTATACTCGTTAGGTTTCACCTATTTTAATGAATTTATAACCCTGAAAATCAAAGGATATACTGGGTAATTAGTATTAGTGCCAGCCAATTCCCCCGCTGTTGCGTCCTTCGTAAGTATGAGAACTATTTTGTGAAGTACCGGTCGTTGTTGATGAGGCACAAGAAGTAAATAGAATTGCTGAGCTGACTAATGCAATAATCATTTTAAATGTCTCGAGGATTCGCATAGCGATACTCCTTATTCTATCGATTGTTTTTTAAACTGCCTAACCACTTGATGAGTACTATTATCTATGATTTCACCAGAGTTTTTCTCAACATAAGCGAGCATCCACACGTATAATTGCTCCATATTATCGCCAGATTGATGGGCAATTTCATCCGCGCCACAATAAATGTTTGCTGTGTACTGTGTACCCATTTGATAATCCTAAAAGTAAGCCAGATTAACCCTTTCTTTTAAGTGTATTACAATCCTCTCAAAATGCTCAAATAAAGACCCAATATTTCAGTATTTCTCTAATGATGCAATAATCTGGCAACTGGGTAAAAAAGTGCTAAACTATACTTTCTTATCATTAGGATGACTGATATGACCGATAAAATATGTGGAAAAGTGAAATGGTTTAATAAAGACAAAGGATTTGGTTTTATTGAGAGTAGCGGTAAAGATTATTTTGTGCACTTCAGTGCAATTCAAGGCAGTGGCTTTAAAAATCTACTTGAAGGAGCCCGTGTTCTATTTAAAATTGGCAAAGGACAAAAAGGCCCGCAGGCGGAAGAAGTTGAGGTATAACGTTTAATTTATTTGCTCATCCCAAAACGTGAACAAATATTCAAAACGAAGGAGTCGTTTATGGAACGAATGACAGCGGTTGTAACGGGAGGTACGGGTGGAATAGGTTCTGCAATATGCCAACGTCTTGCGGCTGATTATCAAGTCATTGCTTGTTATTTTAAAGGAGGCAAACATGACGAGGCAAAACGATGGCAAGACACTCAGAAAGAAGCCGGTTTTGATGTAGATATTCTCTACGGTGATACCACTCAATTTGCTGATTGTGAGAAACTCACCGATTTATTGATGGAGCGATACGGACGTATCGATGTATTGGTAAATAATGCTGGCATTACTTGTGATACGACGCTAAAGAAAATGACCTCTTTGCAATGGCAGCAGGTTATTGATGCTAATTTGACTAGCGTTTTTAATATGACCCGAAATGTGTTGTCTGCAATGCTTGATCAAGGCTATGGGCGAATTATTAGTATCTCTTCTGTCAATGGTCGTAAGGGGCAATTTGGTCAATGCAATTACGCCGCCACCAAAGCTGCTTTATTTGGTTTTAGCAAGAGCTTAGCACAGGAAGTGGCAAGCAAGGGAATTACTGTTAATACCATCTCGCCTGGCTACATTGAAACGCCAATGCTTTCTGGGATGAGAGAGGATATATTAAAGTCAATTATTGCTAACATTCCAGTAGGCCGTTTAGGCAAGCCGCAAGAGATTGCCAATGCCGTGGCTTTCTTGTCTTCTCCTGAATCCGGGTTTATCACGGGTGCTAATCTTGATATTAATGGAGGGCAATACATGTAGCCGTTTTAACCAGAAAGCCACATTCACAAGTAAAATAAGTACGGGGACTTCAATGAGCGGCCCAATGACAGCTGCAAAGGCAATGGAAGAATTGAGTCCAAACGCTGCTATCGCAACAGCAATAGCCAACTCAAAGTTATTGCTTGCTGCTGTGAATGAAGTTGCCGTCGTTTTCTCATAGTTGGTACCTATAAATTTTCCCATTGCAAAACTAACAAAGAACATAACAAAAAAGTAGAGCGCTAGCAGTATGGCAATGCGAATCACATCCAAAGGGAGCTCCAAAACCATAGCACCCTTTAAAGAAAACATGGCCACAATCGTAAGTAAAAGTGCAATCAATGTAATAGGGGCAATTTTTGGAAGAAAAATGTTTTCATACCAAACTTTTCCTTTATATTTCATTAAGAAAAAGCGGCTTAGCAAACCTGCAAAAAGGGAGTACCTAAATAAATAAAAACACTTTCCGCAATAGTCATAAAATCGACGTCAATTATCTGCCCATGCAACCCCAGCAGGGCTGGGAGCACCGTCCGGAAAAATCACGCATAGATACTAAAAAATACTAACTGGGGTTTGATCGAGCAAATTACCATTATGGGTCTTTTGGTTCCTTTTCTTTTTCAAGTAACATTTTAGCTTCTTGGTACTCCCTTTTGACTTCCTCTTTTAATTGTTCAATTGTTGGTAAATGAAGTTGGTACTTTCGAGAAAATATTTGTTTGTTGTTTTCGGACAATGTGTACTTCACTACAGCATCATTTTTTTCTGCGCAAAGAAGCAAGCCTATTGTAGGATTATCATCATTTTGTTTAATGTCTCGATCATAATAATTCACATACATTTGCATTTGACCAACATCACCATGTGTTA
>NZ_LNZB01000009.1:0-40215 GCF_001468085.1 Legionella waltersii
TGTACACATAAAATACTTAAAGTTATTTATAGATGCGGAGCACTTTGTGCTTGAAATGCTTACGAAAAACCCCAATCTCTTCGTTAAAGGACATTTTTAATTCGGTCATTTAGTCCATCTAAATTCCCTCAATAAAAATGTCTTTTGCCTCGACCTTGGGCTTTTGCGTAAGTCCTGTAATAGATACGAAAGGAATAAAGGAGGCATTATGGATAAGACAGCATTACAAGCGATAACCTTGTTAATTGGTTTATTAAACCTACAACCGTGCATTGCTGAAACGGACCCTGCCAAAATACCAATTCTAGGTAAAACCACTTCACAATCAACACAGCAAAAAATGACGCCTAAACAGGCTCTTCTGAGGCTTAAAGAGGGGAATCAACGATTTTTGAACAATAGTTTAATAAGAAGAGATTATTTAAAGCAAGCCAAGCTTTCCTCTTATGGGCAATACCCATTTGCGGTTGTATTAAATTGCATGGATTCCCGTAGCGTTCCTGAATTTATTTTTGACCAAGGGCTTGCTGACTTGTTTACTTTGCGTGTTGCTGGCAATGTATTGAATGATGATATTTTAGGTAGCATGGAGTATGCGACCAAAGTAGTCGGTTCACGTCTCATTGTCGTGTTAGGACATACCTCATGTGGAGCTGTTAGTAGTGCTTGCTCCGGCGTCGAATTGGGGCATATTACGGACATTCTTAATAAAATACAGCCACAAGTCAAACCAACCATGAAAAGCATGCAGTTAGACAATTGCAAAGACAACCAATTAATTGACGGCATTGCTAAGGCTAATGCTTTAGCGGTCATGAAAGAAATTCAAGAAAAAAGCCCGATTATTAAAAACATGGTTGAAAGTGGGCAAATAGGAATTGTTGCTGGAATTCATGACATTAAAACCGGTAAGGTCATGTTTTTTGAAGACGGCCGATCTGTTCCAGGCTAGAGGAGATAGGGAAGCTTGTTTTTAGCCTCCTAAAGCCCGCAAATTTTAGTTAAAAAGATTGAAATCCCTATTGAACGGACGGAAAAAGTAAACGCTATAATGAGCGCAGTGAATAAGACAAATTTATTTTTTGAGTCATCAAAGTGAACGTGACTATAACTTTTTAATTTAGGCTTACTGACTGCAACTAGACCGAACAGAATCGCTAATCCAATAAAGTTAATTGGAATCATAGTACTGATTCCATGATATTCCATGGGTTTATTGTCTGCATAACGAGATAAGGGGTAATTAAGGCAAAAAAGTGAGCAAAGCCAAATTGTTGCTGAGATTGATAATGGCTCTTGCTCATTCATACAACTTGCCCATAAAAGTGCTACGGGAATAAGTAATAGTGGAAAATAATAGGACCAACCTAAAGGACTGAGTATGATCATCAATAGTAGTGTTAAGCAAAATGCTTGATGATTAACGACATCATCGTCTTTACTTGGGCGAATTAACCATAAATAGACGATGAGATAGATCAATGATAACACGATATAGGTAGGGGCAATCCAGTTAACTTCATCTAACCAAAAAAAAATGGCATGGAGAAATCCTAATAAAGAAGCATTCCATGAAAAGTGATACCAATACACACCCGTTAATACCTGAAAAAACTGAGTATAAATTTTAGATCCATAAACGAAAAGAGGCAGTAAGAAGCAACAAAGAATGGTAAGTAGCATCGTAGCAAGGACTGTTTTTCGATTTTCTTTTAATACAAAGAAAAATAGCAAGCCTGGGAATAATTTTAAGGCAATAATGAACCCCCATAGTAATCCAGCAATATAGTCCGATTTTTTTAGATAATAGTAGTACCCTAGACTAATAAATAGCATTATTAAACCACCTAATTGATTTAGAAATATATCAAGAAGGTTATGAAATAAAAGAAGGTATACAAGAAAAAGGCCTAGCCAATATTTCTTTAGGTAGTCCTTTGAAAAAGCAACTCTGAAAGCAAACCAACCGCCAAATAAGGTCATTACTAATGAAGTCGTCATCCATATCCATAGAGCAGCTGTGTAACTACAAAAAGTTAGTGGGTAGAAGAGTATATAGATGATAGGGGGGTTAATATTAATGGTTGTATGGCGAACTAACTGTGAGTATTTCACCACTAGTGAAAGATAAGGATTATTGCCATGCCTTGCAGCTACTGATGAAGCGTAAAAACTAGTAAAATCTGAAAGGTATTCACAACTGAATATCCCGTAGAAAAGATAGCAATAAACACAGACTGTAACAATAAATACAAAAGTTCTAACGTAGAAATAGTTAAAATGAGAGTCCATGAGCTGTATCCATAGTAGTTAACAGCATTCTACACCGGTCATCAACAACTGTCATTTAGGCTGAACAATAGTGATTGATCGATAGCAATAGTGGATGTAATATCTGTCAATTAAGTTAAAAGAGGCCAATATGTTTTCGAAGAAATCAACCCATGATTTTACTGCTCAGGATTTTCTGAATGTCATTAATAACTTAAAGGCTCAACAAGAGTTAGTTAAACGTCGATTGGAAGATCGCTCTATGTCTCAAGAGACTGCCGAAGAGGAGCAAAAACGCTTATCCAAGCTTATTACTGCTTATACTAAAAATCTAGATGATGCATTAAGTGCTGAACAATCGAATACTTTACAATTTGGTTAAACCCTATAAGAGAAACTTTATTTAAATTTTAAATGAAAAATGGATGTGCCAGTCTCAGTTCGACAGTTGCTAAATCTGCGACACAACGTTACTGGGCTGACTTCATCTTGTGTATGTTATTGATTCATCCTGTTCATGGACAAATGGGGCTTTTTCTAGAGAGCCTCCTTTATCCACGTAAGCAAATGCTTGTGTAAAATCGCGTAACTCCATCTCAAAAGTAGAGCTTTTCGTAGAACTTATCGAAAGCTTCGACTGACCTGTTTTGGGATCTATTTTTTCAGTAGAATGCCTCCCGCCGGAGAGAAAAAGATGAGAAAACCAAGAGCGATTCTCGGGATATGGGTTACGTAGTACAACAAATTTTCTATGGGTTTCTGGATTTTCTCTAACTCCTACGATGGCATAAGAGTGTTCCATAATGATCCCACTAGGAGGGTTTGGTTTAGGATCAGTGACTAAAGGCTCTTGATTTACAATGGCAGTTTTCATTTCAGAAAATAAGCGTTCTTCATCATCGCTGTAACTATTCCGAGAGGGAAGTATTTTATTCGTATTTAACCATCCTACGACCGCTTGGATGGCTTCTTTGGGACAGGTGGCTGCGTGCTTCTTCTCCATCTTATGAATGTGCGCCTCAAATTTTTCAATGGTTAATGGGTGAGTGTTTAACAATTGCTCCCAACCGCTCTTATTTTGTTTAACCCAGGTCCACCAAGCTGATAAAAGTTGTTCATTACCCTTAAAAATATGCTTGACCATATTGTCTTTGCTAGCGGACTTATCAAAAGGACGTAATAAAAAAATCAAAGCGTAAACATCTGTTCCAGAACAGCCACAAATGTTTTTTTTATACAGATCTTTCAATTTATTTTGTGATTGATACGGGAGCGAAAGACTTTCTGAAGAGCCACCAATAAAAGTTTCCAGTGCTTTGGAACTTTTTCCACCTTCCAACGCTTTGTTGTAATCTCCCGTTTTAAAGGCTGTATAGGCTTTTTCAAGATACCTGACCCATGTGGGGCCACTGCTTAGAAGTCCGGATGAAGTAGGCAATGTTTTGTCTATCGTAATCCATTGAGGTTTACGATAATCATCATAAAACAACACATGAATTTTATCGTCCTTCTCGACCATATGTTTCCGGATAAATTTCTCACCTTCAGGCAGAGCAAGAACAGAGTTAATTGTTGACAATAGAAAGCAATCTCCTGTGCGTCCACCTTGAGAGATTTGGCTTGAGGTTAATTTATCAGGATAAAGAGGAGTCGTATCTCTTTTATGCACTACTGGTTTACCTGAATATTTTCCAACAGGATCTTTTAGGTGTTTTGACTTGGCCATAGCGATACCCTTTGGGTTTGTGGCTAACACAATAAGCAATTAGGTTTTGTATAGTTTAATTATAGGACATTAATCAGGCATGAAATTGAACAGCTATTTGGGATTTTTTGCCTCGACCTCAGGGGGGTGCCTAAGTCCCGGCGGTGTAGAGCTAAATTTTGTTTACTTTTTAAAAACTATATGTATAATTTATCGTCTTTGTGTGTGTCCGGAATAACTGTTGGGTTAAAAATATTCATTTGGTAAAAAGAAATCCACTAATTAAATTTAAATCTAAAAGCCCCTGAAATTTTCATACATCGAAAAATGATTTAAATCGGATTAAAACCTCATAAGTGTAGTCACTGAGGGTAAGGTAGCGAACAAACAGTAAACACCTGATTAAAGGATAAAGACATGATAAAATTTGAAAATCAAATACCTGTTATTGATGTGTCATCATTGGCGGAAGCAAAATCCATTGATGAACTTCGCACCTTAGCTAGAAGAGTCTATGAAGTCTATTCGAACATCGGCTTCGCTTACATTGTTAATCACGGTATTTCGCAATCACTTTTCGATAGAATATTTGAACAATCACGATTGTTCCATCATCTGCCTGAAGAAGAAAAGATGAAGATCGTGCAAAATGAGTTCTTTCGTGGTTACATGCCTTTTGCTACTTCTACCTTAAAAGTTTCCACTCTAGGGAAAGCAGTAAAACCAAATCAAAGTGCCGCTTTTATTTTAATGCATGATGTAGACCAAGCCGATCCTGATTACATCAAAGGGATTAACCTTGCAGGCCCTAATCAGTGGCCCTCTGAAGAATTATTACCTGATTTCAAACCAACCTTGTTGCATTACCGCGAAGAAATGACTGTATTGTTAAAAAATCTCATTCGGCTTTTTGCACTTTCTCTCAATCAAAATTATTATGCTTTTGATCAATATTTCTACAAGCCAACCAACTATTTGAGACTTCAATATTATGCTCCACAGCCTGATATTATTCCTGAAGAGCAATATGGAATAGCGCCACACACTGATTATGGGTTTTTAACTTTATTGACCCAAGATAATGTGGGTGGTTTACAAGTTCTCTGTCAAGATACTGGTAACTGGATAGACGTTCCTCCACTCGAGGGTGGCGTTATTGTAAATACTGGAGATATGCTACGACGTGTAAGTGATGACACTATCATTTCAACACCTCATCGTGTTATCAATACATCAGGCCGAGAAAGATACTCAATTCCATTTTTCTTTGAGCCTAATATGCATTCCATGATTTCACCTTTAAATCTCCTCAAACAACCAGGTAGAGCACCTCATCCGACCATTGAATATGCTGACTACATTATGGAGCGGATTCAAGGAAATTATGACATTGGTGCTAAAAAGGAAGAAAACCTGACTCGTTAAGGGTGGTTCTTAAAAAATTGACCTCAGTGAATATTAATTAAAGAAAGAAGGCCTCGCATGGAAAATACTTTACCTCAAAGTCAAATTAGAGAATATTTGCCTTTATACGCAGTCATATTGTTAGGATTTTTAGGGTATGCATTAACGATCACGTTATTTATTCCAATGCTGATGGATTCTAACTTTTCTTTGCTGCCTTCTGATGCATCAACCTCGGTGAGGGTATCACTTTCTGGGTTGTTGTTAGCGATGTACCCACTTGGACAATTCTTCGGTTCTCCCATTATTGGAAATTTATCAGACCAATATGGGAGGAAACGAGTGTTAGTCCTGAGTTTAATTGCATGTACATTCGGTTTTTTTGGTATGGCATTGAGTATTCAATTTCATGTATTGAATTTATTGTTTTTGAGCTCTTTTTTAACTGGATTGTTTGAGTCAAACATGGCTATTTCACAATCGGTTATTGCTGATAGAACTCAAGATTCTGCATTAAAAACCAAATTAATTGGATATGGATACTCCGCTTGTAGCTTAGGTTATATCATTGGTCCTCTACTTGCTGGAAACACGCTAAGCTATAGCACGCCATTTTTTATAGTCGCACTTTTTGTGCCTTTATTAGCGGTCTGGATTTATTATAGTTTTGGTGATGACTTTGTACCGAATACGAAAACCAAAATTAATTTTACAAAATCGATTATTTCAATTAAATCCATATTTCATAACTCATCGATACGAAAAATATACTTTATTAATTTTCTAATTTTCTTTTCAGTACAAGGCTTATATCGGGTTGTTCCTTTGTATATTGAAGATACATGGGATATTTCTTTGCATACTTTTTCATTGCTTATTTCTTTCGTATCGTTGATGTGCTTTATTGCAAATTTACTGCTACTAAATAAACTAGCTACTCGATTTTCAACGAAGGTTTTATTGGGAGGTCTGCTTATTGTCAGTAGTCTTTCTGTTTTGTTAATCATAGTGCCAGATAACTTCAATTGGATATGGCTCACCTACGGTTGTGCAGTAATTCCAACGATCATGATGTTACCAACATGTACGACTTGGCTGTCTGAACATGTTTCTTCTCAGGAACAAGGACAAGTACTGGGTAATAATCAAGCCTTATTAGTTCTTGGTGAGTCAACTTCTGCTGCTTTAGGTGGGGTAGTTGCAGCCATCATGGTACCGTTACCTATTGTAATGACAGCAGTTATTTTGTTAATGACTGGGTTTTTAGTATTGCGTGATAAATCCTAAGTTCATGCAAATCGATTTGATTTTCATTGAGTTGAAAAAGGGTGGTTAATCCACCCTGAAGCAGAGAAATTTAGTACCACCAGGCATTATACCCTCTAAATGGACAGGTCCTCCCCTCGACTTGACAACAATGTCCATGACCATCCGAGCAACACATGGTTTCACAGGCGCATAAATTTAAACTTGCTATTACGATGAGGAGGATGAGCCGTATCTTGTTCATTGTTGTTCTCATTGTGTTGTTCAGCATACCCTATTCAAAGTATAGAATAAGATGAATGGCTTATAAAAATTATTTTGCTATTTCATCCATCGTTCTTTATTCTTAAAAATTAGTGAGCATGATGGTTTTACTAACAGGACTTACGAAAAAACCAAAGGTTGAGGCAAAAGACATTGTAAATGAGGGAGTTTAGATGGACTAAATGACCGAATTCACAATGTCTTTTAACGAAGAGATTAGGGTTTTTCGTAAGTCTTGACTAAATCTAGTCTTTTCGTGAGCTCGAATAGAGTCGTTAAATTAAAACTTGGAATAATTAGTGAAGAAGATTATAAAAGGATTTACTTTACTTGAGCTGATTGTTGTAATGCTTGTCATCAGTATTCTTTTAATTAGCGTTCAAATGAGTATGCCTTCATCGGCAAATTATAATTTATCCTCTGTGACAGACCGCATCAGAACAGACCTACGCTACACTAATTTGTTGGCTTTAAGTTTAAATCAAAGCTATAGCATTGTTTTTTCGGCAAACAGCTATTCCATCTCGCCAGATCCACCAAGTGGACCCTATTCGGTGACAATGCCTTCTGGAGTGACCTTATCGACTGTTACTGTTACGTTTGATTCCATGGGAACTCCAAATGCTCCTGCAAGTATCGCGATTACAGCGTCTGGGGTAGGGACAAATACATTGACAGTAACCGCTGAAACGGGGTTTGTGAATGGCTAAGCAATCCGGTTATTTGATAATGGTTGTAGCTGTTCTGCTCGTTGTTGTGGCTGGTTTAGGCACAGCGTATGTGTCGATGTCAGTGAGTAGTGGAAGAGCAACCAGCAGCATAGTATCGGCCAATCATGCCTATGATCTTGCCTCCACTGCTGTTGAACAAGGCAGTTACCAATTGCTCTTAGGAAGTTGCAACTCCAGTTGGAGTAGCGCAGTGGTTGTTAGTGGGCAAGGCGAGTATCAATACAATTGTACCCAATACAGTGCTGGCACCACCACCACAAGTGCGTTGACCAACGTTGCTACAACTATTCCGTTAAGTACGACGGCTAATTTTGCAAGTTTTGGCGCGATTACCATCGATTCAGAAGTCATTTATTACGACGGCATAAGTGGGAATAACTTGTTAAATGCTCGAAGGGGGCAAAACGGTACTACAGCTGCAGGCCATCTAATAAACGCCACTGTTTCCCAAGCGCAATACATTATTGTTGGTCAAGGTGGAACACCATCTTTAAGCCGCTTAGAAGGTTCTGTGACTTTGCAGCAAGTGGTGTATCTGAACTACAGCTCCAATTATTACGCAGTTGGCACGAATGGATCAAACGGAGTGATCTTGTATTACAATGGTTCTACTTGGTCCACTGTATTAACTGCAGCAAGTGGGTTTACTTTTTATCACGCAGACATGACCTCCACGTATGGACAAGCTGTGGGTCATAACACGTCGAACCAATCAGCCATCTATGCCTTCAATGGGAGCACGTGGTCAGTCATTGCCTCTGGCTTATCCATGAATTTAGAGGTTGTTGGTTGCGATAGCCCAACTAGTCCAACTAATTGCTGGGCAGGAGGACAAGCTGTTTCTCCTGGTCGTGGCCTTTTGTACCGAGGAGGGACCACCTACACCGCAAGTAACAATTTTATGCTGACTGGTCTTTCCTGTACTGGCGGCAATTGCATGGCGGTTCGGAACAATAGTAGCTATCCTTTTGTTTCCACCTCAATAAGCCCTTTTACGACTAATTTGTCTTTGGCTACGACCATCAATGACGTTGATTGTGCACAAGCTAATCGCTGCGTGGCAGTTCGGTCCAACGGGTCAGTGTACTATTACAACGGAGCTTGGTCTGGGGCTATTAGTTTATCAGGTGTAGCACTGACTTCAGTGAATTGTCCTAGTGCGGGGAATTGCATGGTGGCTGGAAATAGTGGAAGAATCTATAACTGTAGCCTTCCAATAACATCCAGTGCATCTTGTGCCTTACAATCAACGCCAGGATCCTTAAACATATTGGATATATTTTGCAATTCGACAAGCGATTGTTTGGCTGTTGGGGCGGGAACTACAGCCTACAGATACAATGGAAGTAGCTGGGTTACTGTCACTTTACCAGCGAGTTATACGTTGAGAGGTGTTACAGGGTATATGGGTGGAGCTGCGTCCGTTATTCCAATTATTTTGCGCAATCAGTAAAGGTTTATTGATGAACATAAAACAACAAAAGGGATTTTCATTGATTGAGATGGTTATCTTTATAGTTGTGATAGGTATTGTTGCGAGTACTTTATTGATTGGTTTAAACCAATCAGCTCGATACAGCGGTATTCCTCGTTCAGATTTAGAGGCAAGTTTTTTAGCCAATGCACGCTTGCAGATTATTTTGATGAATAGGTACTTAAATGGATATACTCTGTTAAGTGATCCCTGTACTACTACACCAGCCTTGAATATCTGCACTCCATTATCCAGCTATGCAACAACGAATGGGCTTATTGTAAGTACGCCTACTATTTCTGGCTCTAATCCTAAAGTGATTAGTCTAAGCGTTTCAGGTAATGGCAATGCTTCAATACAAGCAAGGACGTACAATTATGCGAACAATTAAAGGCTTTACCTTGATAGAAATGGTTATCGTTATGGTTATTACAGGGATAATCGTTGCCATTACAGCCACCATGCTCAACACAAGTTTTATTAATTATTTCACCAGTGTTCATTATTCAAGTTTATCCACGCAAGGCGCTATAGCCATGATGCGCATCAGCAAGGAGTTGCAACAAGCGACTCGGTTTTCAGTGATTAATCCAACCAGCGTTACCTTCACTACGGTAGGCGGCACTTCAATTAGTTACAGTTGGTCAACACCAATTTTAACTCGTACTGGAAGTGCAGCTAGAACATTAAGCGATGACGTAACAAACTTTTCATTAAATTATTATCAATCCAATTTTAGCACAACTGCAACGGCCTCAGCCGTTAGAGCAGTAACTGTGAGCATGACCTTAAGTAATGGCACAGAATCAGTACCACTAATCAATACCATCTACTTAAGTAATATGTAGTCTAATTTTGTGGAAGGCTTATTCGACAAAATCACAGACCTCGGGTACACTAAATTTATTTAAAATAATCAGGAAGATACATGTTTGGTGGTATAGGACGTTCGAAATCTTCTTTTCCAATTTATTCTTGCTTTTGGACCGAGCACAGTTATTCTTTGATAGGTTTTGATAAAGCGCAAAAAATTTGTTTTAGCGAATACCACTCATTGTCTGAACCTTCTCTAACCCTGTTGCAAAAAGAACTCGAGCACGATGTGAATAAGCATCGATTATACGGAAAGTCTATACAGCTCATTTTGTCTCCTAGCTTCTATCAATTGATTCAAATGGATGCCCCAGAAGCGATTGAAGAAAGCGAAATGGCCAAAGCCCTTCGGTGGCAATTAAAAGGATTGGTGGATTATCCTTTGAACGACATCGCTGTAGATGCTTTTATGATACCCCCTCACGGATCGGGTAATCGTCGTAAAAAAGTATTCGTTGCAGCCACTTTGCAATCTGAGCTACTCAATAAGATAAGGCTTTTTGAAGACTGTTTTTTGAACGTATCCAGCGTTACTATCGCGGAGATGGCATTAAGTGCTTTAGTCGCTTATTTCTCAACGTCTAAAGAGACATCGGCTATTGTGATTAGCTTTGACGATGATATGTGTCAACTTTACGTTTATTTCCAAGGTGATCTGTATCTATGCCGCTCGCTTCCTATTAATAAATCCATTACTGAACCTAACAGCGCAGCCAATCATGATATGTTATTGGAAATTCAAAGAAGTATTGATTATTGTTTGATGGAACTTAAACTACCTGAGCCGCAGCAAATACTTTTTACTCCAACTTTTTATGAGGCAAGCGATTTATTCCTATTTCTTCAAGAAGAGCTCGGAAAGGAAGTGAAGCTCATCGATGCAAGCCCATTCTTTCAGGCAGAAACCACCCCAACAGAAACAGTAGCGCACTCTTTTTATGCCATCGGTGGTGCTCTCATGACAACGAGACTGGAGAGGGTCTAATGCAATCCATTAATTTTGTAAACTCTCTTCCTAAAGCAACCAGTCGTTTGTCGGCGTTCTGGCTGGGGTTTATACTTTTTTGTATTCTGGTTACTTTGCTCATCATTAGTTTCATCATTGAAGGTGTTTATATCAATGCTTATCGTGTGGAAAAGGGAGCTGAAACTGAACTCCAACAAGCACAAGCTGATTTCGCAAATTTGCAAAAAACATATCCATTGCTCGCGGATGATACGCCCTTAGTGAATAAGGTTGTTGAGTTAGATAAGAACTATCAAGAGAAAGTCCACGAGTTGGAAGTATTACAACATATGATTGTTCGTCTTGGATTTTCAAACTATTTGGAATCGCTTGCTAGAGTTATTCCTAGCAGTCTTTGGCTAAATGAAATTGTTATTCATCACGATCAAAATAAAGTGACTTTAAATGGATTCACCATCGATCCAGATTCCATTACATCACTCATGAGAAACCTATCGAAAGAGGAGCCATTTAAGAAAATTGAGTTCACTTTGTTTTTTGTACAAGCATTAAAAAATCATTCTTATGCTAAGTTTTCAATTTCCAATAGCGAATTGGGACAGAAGGAAATAGAAGAACAACAGATCAGTGATCTCATTAAAATACAGCCCAAGGAGTAGTATTGATGGAGCTTAACGCGCCTTATATAAAAAGATACTATCAACTGAAGAGAAAAGTGGATCTGCTCAGTGAAAGGGACCGCATTTTATTATTGGTTTCACTCCTGATAGTGTTGTTATTTGTTTGGATTTATTTTATTTTTGGGTGGCAATTGGATGTCATCCGCGCCGCAACTACGAATACTACGCAGCAAAAGCTCCAAGCCAATGAATTACAACAAAAAATCAATATTATTAACAGCTTAATACAAAGCAAGGAAGCGAATAATTTAATCCAGCATTACAACAAAGTATCAACACAGTTGAAACAAGTGGATAAGGAAATTGAGGGTTATCACCATGGTTATGTGAACAGCAAAGATCTTGCAAAAATGTTGCATGACATGTTGAAGCAGCCCCTAGGGATAACAATTGTTGATTTCACGACAGTTGTTTTGCCACCAAAGCCAACGGTCATTTCAACAGAAAACCAGCAAGCACAGGAAACACCCAAGGAGAGTTCAAACACTGAGCCTAGTGCGGATATGGAACCAATTCGTTATCGATTAGTCTTGAAGGGTACGTATTTTTCTATCATGAATTACCTTAAACGGATAGAAGATCTAAAAAGAAATCTTTATTGGGACAAATTCGATTACAAAGTATTAACCTATCCTCAAGGTCAAGCAACCATAGAATTTTATACATTAAAACCTCCAAGTAATCCTGCTTTAGTTTTGGGAGGTAAACCACAATGAAACTTTTTAAGTATTTAATAATTAAAGTGTTTTTTTTGATTTTTTTTCTTGTAAATGCATCCTATGCCGAGCTGCATGATCCAACAAAACCGCCAGTTTTTTCAGAGACTCAAGAGTCCAATGCCAATAATGAGTTTCAATTGCAAAGTATCTTTATTGGCCCTATGCGATATTTAGCCATGATCAATGGTCAAATGGTTGGTGTTGGAAGCAGTATTGGCGGGGCTCGTCTTCTTGCTATAGGTAAAAACCATGTGGTATTGTTGCAGTCAGGACAAAAGAAAATAATTTACTTATTTGGTAGGCGATTGTGGACCGCTCGTTAATGCGAATAATAATAATACTCTTAAGCTTAATGTTGGCGGCCTGTAAGACACACGCTCCAATAAAAGGTACGGCAGTTGATGAAATGAACAGTGTCATTCAACAGGCTGTAGCAAACAATAAAAATGCCATGAGATCCGACAACACCAATGGAAGAGGTACCCCTGTAAGGGCTTTATTGCCAAGTTTAAAAGTGCGTGATTTTAGTTACAGTGGCGGGCCACGTCGTTTTGATGTTTCAGTGAAAAACGTACCAGCCCAAGCTTTCTACATGGGACTCGTAGCCGATACGAACATCAACATGGTAGTCAGCCCTGAAATCAAAGGTAATGTCACTTTAGCGCTCAAAAGAGTGACTATTGACCAAGTCCTTCAAGCCCTTGAAGATGCTTATGGATATGCTTACAACTCTATTCCAGGTGGTTATGAGATTATTCCTAACACCCTGCGAACACAAATATACAAAGTTAACTACTTAGAATTACAACGCAAGTCACGCTCGAACATGACCGTTAGTTCGGGAGAGGTGACTGCGAGTCCAAATTCAGGTGGGGTAGGTAATACTACTCCAGGTGGAAACGTCAGTGGATCCATTAATAACGGAAACCAAGCTTACAGTGCAGTAATTGGTGATGTTGAAACGAAAAGTACCGTTGATTTTTGGAAGTCACTACAAGTCACCCTACAAAAGATAATTGGTACTTCGAATGGAAGAACTGTAACCGTTAACCCTGTTGCAGGCATCGTAGTTGTGCATGCTTCTCCTAGAGAGCTTAAGCAAGTAGAGCGTTATTTGGACATGGTGCAAAACAGCATGGACAGACAAGTGATACTAGAAGCAAAAATATTAGAGGTAAATCTCACCAATGAATTCCAGATGGGTATCGACTGGAGATTGTTCGGTGCTCGATTAAATGCTTTAAGTAATTTCCCCAATGTGGGGATCATGCAATCCGCATTTCCTGATGCCTATAGAGTTGATGTCCATTGGAATCCACAAGATTTTACTTCAGTCATTCAAGCCTTAGAAACTCAGGGTAATGTGCAAGTGCTTTCAAGCCCCAGGGTTTCAGCAATGAATAATCAGAAGGCCGCTATAAAAGTTGGTTTTGATGAATTTTTTGTAACCAACGTTACGCAAAATCAAAACGTGGTTAGTTCAGGATTAGTGACGCAACCCACTGTTAACGTCAATTTAACCCCATTTTTCTCGGGCATTACCTTAGATGTGACGCCTCAAATAGACGCTAATGGACAAGTGACCCTCCATATTCATCCAACAGTCAGCGAGGTTAAAGATCAGCGCAAAGTTATCGATCTTGGTACTCAAGGCGGTACTTTGAATTTACCACTTGCGAACAGCAGAATTCGAGAATCCGATACCATCGTTCACGCTAAGGATGGTCAAGTGGTTGTTATTGGTGGTCTTATGCAAAATTCAACCACCGAGGGAATAGGACAAGTCCCTTGGTTTGGAAATATACCTTTCTTAGGGACCTTAGTGCGTGCAACCAAGCAAAACTCGCAAAAAAGCGAGCTGGTCATCTTATTAAGACCTACCCTTGTTAAAGGCAAGCAGACAAATAAAGATCTAACAACTACAGCCCGGCGATTTGCTAGCTTGAAGCGTGGATTTCATATTGGTGGCCGACCAGATATCTATGGTACTCAAGGAGAGGTACCTGTTATGTTGGGACCTAAATCCAATGAAAACTTAGGTACTCGTTAATTTAGGGAGAGTGCGTTGTATTTAAATCATTTTAGATTGAGTAAAGCTCCTTTTACACTGACTCCAAATACCGAGTTTTTTTGTGAATTGCCTACTCATCAGGAGGCTTTAAACATTCTCTTATTGAGTTTAGCTCAGGGTGAAGGCTTCATTAAAATAGTAGGGGAAGTAGGAACCGGTAAAACCTTATTATGTCGTATTCTATTAAATTCGCTTTCGAATGAGTTTGTTACCGCTTATATTCCAAATCCTGATCAGACAGCAGATGGCTTAAGGTTTTCAGTAGCCTCCGAATTAGGGATAGTTCCTGAGGAACACTGGACTCAATATCAATTATTAGAAGCAATTAATCAGCGCTTATTAGACTTGCATCGGGAAGGTAAAAAAACGGTGTTGATTATTGATGAAGCGCAGGCTCTGCCAGAATCTTGTTTGGAAGCGGTTCGACTATTAACTAATCTAGAAACCGAAGAGCGCAAATTATTACAAGTCGTACTTTTTGGCCAACCAGAAATGGATGCAAAATTAGAAAAAATGGGTTTACGTCAACTAAAGCAGCGAATTACATTTTCCTATGAGCTACAACCACTTGCTAAAGAGGAGCTGGATAAATACTTGAGTCATCGATTAGCTAAAGCCGGATACACTTATGGAAGTGTGTTTACTAAATCAGCACAACGGCATTTGTATAAGGCGAGCAAAGGCTTACCTCGCTTATTGAATATTTTGTGCCACAAAGCACTATTGGTTGCTTATGGGCAGGGGAAATCTCAAGTAGATGGTCAAGCGGTCAAAAGAGCGATTGCGGATACAGAAAGCACCTTGGAAAGCTCCTGGTATAGATCGGGATTCTCCTATGTGGTTTTGGGAGCTCTAAGCTTAGGCATCATTTTGTACGTCTACTGGAATTATGGGGCTAATCTATGAGCTTATTAAACGATATGCTTCATGATTTAGCAAAGCAGACTCCCTCTAAACTAGTTGCTCCTCAATTAATGCCAGCAAAGACTAAGAAACGATTTTCTATGGAAAAGAGCCTTAAAGGTATTGCTGTAAGTCTTTTTGTAACTTCGCTATGTTTATTGTTATACCATGAAACGAAGTCTAAACCTTCAAGGCCAAAACAGCCAATCCATCAAAATGTGATTTTACAAGAAGTAGCACCAGAGAATCCAAGTCAAGTCATCACGGAAATTAAACCTCAACGCAGGAAGCTGGTTGAGGTGCTAGATAGCTATATCGAGCCCATCGAATCATGGGCTTCCGAGCATTCAATCTCTGAACTAGAAAGCAAATTGATTGAGCCTATGCATGAATGGGTTGATACTCATGGTGAACCTGCAGTAGCTTCAGTAGAAAGTACTGATAACCAGACTATTAATGGGGAAATCGTCAATAAGGTCTATTCCCCGCAAACAACAGAAGAATGGGCGAACGAGCAGATTAAAATAGCGCTAGAGGCAATTGATGAAGGTTTTGATGAAAAAGCCATTAGCATCTTAGAATCAGTGATTAGTAAAGCCCCTGAATCTAAAGTTGCAAGAGAAAACTTAGCATCTCTGTATATGATCTATGGAAAAACGAATGAAGCAGGTCTAGTTATTGATGAGGGATTGAGGCTTACACCGGCTGATCCGCCTTTACTCACAGCAAAAGCAAGACTCTTCATTGAAAAAGGGCAAAGTATT
Organism: Legionella waltersii; assembly: GCF_001468085.1. Classification (GTDB taxonomy): domain Bacteria; phylum Pseudomonadota; class Gammaproteobacteria; order Legionellales; family Legionellaceae; genus Legionella; species Legionella waltersii. The sequence continues at coordinate 16,093 of NZ_LNZB01000009.1, forward strand.
CAAGCTGTAGAGTTATTGTCTAAATTCCAGCCTTCGATAAATCAATATCCGGATTATTATGGAACTTTAGCGGCGGCACTTCAAGCTGAGGGGCATATCTTAGAGACAGGAGGTATTTATCAGTCTTTAATACAGATCGACTCAAACAACGGTCAGTATTGGTTAGGCTATGCTTTGTTTTTAGAGCATACTAAGAAAGCGAATCAAGCTATTGATGCTTATACTCGAGCCTCTCAGAGTCAAGACACAAACGCGAATGTGCGTGAATTTGCCGAAAGTCGATTGAAAATTTTACAGGGATAAAAATGAAACGAATCCGGCTTGGTGAAATACTGCTAAATGAAGGTTTAATTGATCAAGACATTCTTAATAAAGCCATAGAGCTGCAAAAAAAAACTGGTGATAAATTTGGGCGAACCCTAATTGGAATGGGGGTTGTGGCTGAAAATGATGTGTTAAAATTAATTGCAAATCAGCTTTCTATTGAATTTGTTGATTTGAATCATGCTGAAGTTGATCCCAATTTAGTGCAATTATTACCTGAAATCTATGCACGCAGATACAGAGCAATCGTGCTCGGAAAAGACCAGGACCATTTGTTGGTAGGCATGGCCGATCCTCAGGACATTAATGCGTTTGATGCGGTTTCTAAAATCTTAAAACACCCCATTAAAATGGCTGTGGTTAGTGAGTTTGCTTTATTAAAAGTGCTGGATAGAGTCTATAGACGAACTTCCGAAATATCGCATTTTGCCCATGAACTTTCAGAAGAGATTTTCGAAGATTATAAAGAAGTGACTGATGAGTTGTTGGATGAGTCTAAGGAAAATGAAGAGCAAGCACCTGTAGTAAAGCTATTAAACTCATTATTTCGCGATGCTATTCAAGCTAGGGCTTCTGATATTCATATTGAGCCTGCGGAAAAGACATTACGTATCCGTTTTCGTATAGATGGGATTCTGCATGAAAGTGTGTTAGACGATAAGCGCATTCTTAATGCTTTGGTTCAGCGTTTAAAACTAAAAGCGCATCTCGATATCGCTGAAAAAAGAATTCCCCAGGATGGTCGATTTAACTTTGTTATTCGAGGTAATTCTTATGATGTAAGGGTTTCAACGATGCCGACAGCTAATGGAGAATCTATTGTTATGCGTTTGCTGGATCAATCGGCACGCATCAATGATCTAACACAACTGGGCATAGATCAAGAAACGATAAAGCAGCTTGAATACATTTATTCAAAGCCTCATGGAATGTTATTAGTGACTGGACCAACAGGAAGCGGTAAGACAACGACTTTATACAGCATTTTAAGTCGCTTGAATTCTCCAGAGCGAAAAATACTAACGGTAGAGGATCCCATTGAATATAGGATTGAGCGTGTTAACCAGATCCAAGTTAATCCTAAGATCGACCTGACCTTTGCCCGCGTCTTACGATCAATCTTGCGCCAAGATCCGGATGTGATTATGGTTGGGGAAATAAGGGATTCTGAAACAGCCCAAATTGCTATGAGAGCTGCTATTACAGGACATTTAGTTCTAGCAACGCTGCATACAAACGACGCTATAACATCAGCGATGCGCTTAATTGATATGGGTGCAGAGGGTTATATGGTTGCTGCAGCAGTTAAAGGAATTATTGGTCAGCGATTGGTGCGAACTTTGTGTGGACATTGTGCTCGCCCTGAAAGACTGGATGAGCATGAAGCGGTTTGGCTCAGTTCAATGAATGTGGATACTAATCTCCTTTATAAAAAGGCGGTTGGATGTTCTCATTGTAATTATCGGGGTTATGTTGGGCGAAGGGGGGTGTACGAACTGCTTGTCTTAGATAAAGACATGTTGTATGCCTTACGGAAAAATGACTCAAGTCAGTTTGTTAAAGCAGCTTTAGCCTGTAAAGGTTACCATCCGTTGTCAAAATCAGTGTTGGAAATGGTTGTAAAGGGTGAAACATCTGTAGCTGAGGCAATCAGGGTTGTTGGTCAGCTCGATGAGGAGTTTATGCGGGATGAATCGATAAGTTAAGGGATTAATGAATGCCAGAGTTTTACTACAGTGCCCGTGATCAACAGGGTAAAGCAGTAAATGGACAAAAAGTTGCGCCTAATGCTGAAGAGCTTGCAAATCAGCTTTTAGCTGACGGCTTAATGCCTGTAGACATTTCATTGCAGGCAGTCAAAAAATTAACTAATCGCAAAAAAAAGATATCCCACTTTTTTTCTAAAGTGACTCATGATGAGTTACATATGTTTTGTCGACAAATGTATTCCTTAACTCATGCTGGTATTCCCTTGTCGGAGTCGATACAAAGATTGTCTGAGACGACGAACAATCCCCTTTTAGCAGAAGCTTTTCAGACGATTGTCGCCAATTTAAATAAAGGCAGTTCATTGCATGTAGCCATGGCACAATACCCAACTATTTTCGATGATTTTTTTCTCAATCTCATCGTTGTTGGCGAAAACACAGGTAATTTGGATCGTATCTTCCTGCATTTGGCAGATTACCTAGAAATGGAAATTGATATTACGCAAAAAGTCAAAACGGCTATGCGCTATCCCATCATGGTCATGAGTTCTATTTTGATTGCATTGATTGTGATTAACGTGTTTGTTGTTCCAGCATTTTCAAAACTATATGTCAATTTTCAAGGTGAATTGCCCCTCCCAACAAAAATATTGATTGTAAGCTCTAATTTTATCATTCATTATTGGTATATAGTTATCGGATTGATATTACTAGGAATTATTGGTTTTCGTGCTTATATTGCTACGCCAGAAGGAGCTATCGCTTGGGGAAAGTTCGAGCTTAAAATTCCTGTGGTTGGGTGGTTGATTCACCGAATCTTACTAGCCCGTTTTGCTCGACTCATGGCCTTAGTTCTAAGAGCTGGGATCACTGCCGTTGAGGGAATCCAAATGGTTGGTGCTACGACTAATAACGCTTATATGGCACAAAAAATAAAAGGAGTTACTGATTTGATCGTGCGAGGTAATACGATAGCTAGCGCGGTTGATAAGACACAGCTTTTCCCTCCTTTAGTCATTCAGATGATCTTGCTGGGGGAGGAGAGTGGTACCATCGATCATCTATTGGACGAGGTGGCAGATTTCTACCAAAGAGAGATTGATTATGACATCGTTCGATTAAGCGACATCATAGAACCTATTCTATTGGTTGTGATCGGTGGCATGGTATTGATTCTGGCTTTGGGAGTCTTTTTGCCAATGTGGAACTTAGCTAACTTGGTGAGTCATAAATGATCGACTTAAGCAAATCATACCGCTTATCGCGGTTTCATTTTGTCATAGTGATAATTGTAATGGCTTTGTTGGTTGGAATTTTTTTGCGGTTTTTTTCAATAATACAAGCCTCTATTGAACAAGTATCAGTGGATGTTAGTTTTTTAAATTTCCAACAAATGATCCGGTACCATAATATGGTGTCTGAATCAAAAGACAAACACTGCAAAATTTTAGAAAACCCATCTCTATTTAAGGGAATGGGCATAGATGGCTTAGATACTTTGGGTGATTCTCGAGCGACATCTGGAGGGTGGAGCTATGATTCTAAAAATCACTCCCTGTCTTATACAGTGCACAGTAACTCTTATTTTAGGTCAAAAATTGACCACAAAATTGTTATTGGACTATACTGTAAAAATGGGGTTGTCGGCTTTAACGTGTCTGATTATCAATGGTGTCGAGATAAACGAATCTGGGGCTGTCAAAGTTGGTAGCTAATTGTGCACTTTGTTTTGTGATTGGTTTTTAACAGTTAAGGAAAAGAGAATGAGAAAATTAAAAGGGTTTACTTTAATTGAGCTAGTGGTAGTCATGGTTATATTAGGTATTTTGGCTGCTTTTGCAATACCTAAATTCTATGATTTTAGCACTCAAGCCAATATAGCAGACTTGAATGGTTTAGCTGGTGCATTGAACTCTGCTAATGTCACTGCACATGGTGCTGCTCTTGCAACAGGAGCTACAGGACCTACAGGAACTATTACCATGGAAGGCACCTCAGTTGGATTAGTATTTGGCTATCCCTCTGCTGCAGGCATTACAAGTGCTGTAACTGTTTCAAGTGGTTTTACGGTTGCAACAAGCGGTAGTACGACAACATATACCTTAAAGACTGACTGTTTGGTCACTTTCACTCAAGCTCCTAATGCTACTACACCAGCTTCAGTTTCAATTACTTCCTCTGGTTGTTAATTGCTGATGTACAAATGCGTTACCGTAAAGAACCAGTTGCGGTAGCGCTTATTGAACATCCAATAGTTCCTCGATTCGCTTAAGAAAACCATTGTACAAATTCACCAGTTGAATAGGATACGGTTTATTGTTTAATTCAATATCAGGGTAGTCATTTCGAATAAGAGCAGTAACTTCTTTTAAAAGTGTTAATTTTGTAGGATTCTTTAATTGCCATAAGGGCTCTAAGTAGTTCATTAATATCTTCTTATTTCTCTCCAAGTATTCTTGGCAGTGAATACCATTCAAGGTAGTGATGTAAATATTGTCTCTCATTGCTTCAATTAAGAGTTGAGCCGACTCTTCTTCAAACTTATTGCCCCAAAGATTAAGCGTTTGCAAACTAGTATTTGTGCGAATTATCTCCGCCAAATCACCAGTAGAGAGTGAATTTAAATGATTAAAGCCAATGTCTAACAAACGAATGCTTGGATGGTTACGCAAAATTTCAGCAATAAACTTAACCCCAACATCGCCAATGGCATTATTTCCTAAATACAATTGAGACAAGGTCTTGTTGATTTTAAGGGCGTGGAATAAGTATTCAGCGCCGGTCGGATTGATTTTATTATGAACTAAGTTGATGGTATGCAATGTATTGTTTTTTTCGAGTCCTTTAGCCAATGATTTTGAACCTGAGTCGCTAATTCTGTTTCCCCTGAGGTTTAGAACTTCAAGGCTTTCATTGTGCTTAAGCATTGTGCCTAACTCTTCTGCGCCTAATCCAGTGATGTTATTAAATCCCAAATGAAGAGTTTTTAATGAAGAGTTCGCTTTTAGTGCTTCAGCAATGTATTTTGTTCCTTCGTCACCAATGTTGTTATGATCTAAATAAAGCGTATGAAGGTGGGAGTTGGATTTTAAGGACAGCGCAATCTCCTTTGCACTTTGGGCATCGATATCCGTGTTATCCAGTATAAGCATCTGTAATCCTGAATTTATTTTCAAAGCCTCTGCTAACGCTTTTATTCCTGCAAGTTTTAGAGAGTTATTTTCTAAAATCAAGGTAGAAAGACTGTTATTGGATTTTAGGGCTTGTGCGAAATCAAGTGCAGATACTGCGTCGAATCCAGTAACAGATAGATCCAATAGCTTCAGTGAATGGTTTACTTTTAACGCTTTAGCAAGATAAGTTGTGCCCTCTGACAAAAGGGGATTATTTTTTAACTTAATCACTTGCAGCGTTTTAGAAATACTAATGGCTTTCGCTATTTCAGAAATTCCGTGGACAGAGATATTATTGTTACTGATATCGACTTCTTCAATGCATTTATTGACTCTAAGTGCATCTGCTAAATACATTGCTCCCTCATCTCCTATTCTGTTTCCATAGAGGCTAATGGATTTAATGCTGTTGTTTATTTTTAGACTCTCTGAAAGTTCTTTAATTCCTGACGGGCCGATATTGTTATGATCCAGTCGAATATGCGTTAAGCTTTGATTGATTTTAATGGATTCTGCAATTTCCTTAATTCCGGCTGGTCCAATGTTGTTGTATTCTAAACCCAACGTTTTGAGGGTAGTGTTGTGAACCAATGCCTTGGCCAGCACCTTTGCTCCAGAAGGGCCAATGTAATTATCTCCTAATAAGACAGTTTCTAAATTCGTATTTGTCGTAATAATATCGGCCAGATTCTGAGCATCAAAGGCGTCAATTTTATTCAGGCGTAAATTCAAATGAGTATAAGCAGGGTCGTTGTTCTTTAAAGCATTTAGTATATTCCAATTAATACTCATAGCTATTGAAAGAGTTGTGATGCTTGTTAAAATACTAGCATATAAATAACCAGTTCGCACAAACTGTAAGCTAACAGAGCAGGGTTACTGAGGGATGAATTGTATCTCCCTAGCTAAGCTCTTTAGTCCACCTGCTTCAACATGTTCAAGAATTTCTTATCATCGGTGGTTAACATCTGGTCGGAGTATGAGGGGTTGAGGGTATACCACCATTGCTGATTAAAATAGCTCTGTAAATCAGGAGATTTAAAAGAACGTCCATATTGAGCAAAAACGGAGTTGCGTAATATCCGGAGTTCTTTGGAACTCAATTTTGCTAGCTGGTTTACCGCATTTTCAGTATTTAACCATTTGTAAACGATCTTGTAACGAATAAAATTCAAACCTGTAAACAGACACAAAGACATGTCTTCGTTGGGTTGAAAGTGTTTTAAATCCCAGATGTATTTTCGATGGGCTCCATCTCCTTGAATCTGCATTCCAGCCGGAGTAGGTTTCGTTACGTCAATGTTTGAATCAATCTCATCACATAAACGCGTTGGCGTATTTGGCCTGACCTCAAGTGTTGTATGCCCTATGGTATTGTGTTTCCAAAGAGAACCGGTTTTTAAAACGTAGTGAACCCAATGGTAACCCATGACATCATAAGTTGCCCCTGTGATGTAATCGTGATGAATAATTACCTTAGAATCAGCTGGAAAATTGACCTTCCAATAATAGGCATCTTCATAGTACATACTTTTATCGGGATTAGGAGCTATTTTCCCTGACTGAGAGGGAATCTCAAATCCATTGACTGTAACCTTAAAATCATAGACCAGAGCTTTACCAACGGTAGCCTTTTGGCCTTCAGGCATGGCAATTTCTGATTCACCGTTGTTAATTGGAAATGGAAAGGCCATGGATACGTTAAGATCTTTATTCAAACTATTCTGGAAGGTGAAATTGCAATCGTATTGCCAAGCACCATTCATTGCTGGACTGTTCAAGTCTTTTCCGGTAATTCGAATGGTTTCATTAACCATTTCTATGTTGGGCTGTGAGATAGGGACAGGCAAAGAGCCTTCTCCGCCAACAGCCGTATCATTCGCTAAGGTGGTTTGAGCGAATAGCATTAGGTTTAGTGATGCCAAGAGGATTAACTTGTATTGACTAAGCATTATTGAGTCCTTTCATGCATTTACTATTCAGTATAGTGAACAATTTAAGGGATAATTTATAGTTCATCAAAATTAAGGCCCACTGGCTCACTCCTCTCGCTATCAAGATCAAAGAATGGGGACGGACCACAGAGATCAAAGAATGGGGACGGACCCCAGTGGGGTCCGTCCCCTAGTATTGTCGCTAGTTTCATCCCTTTAATTTTTTAAATAATGACTCAACGATTGGTAATTTGGCTCAATAATGGAATAGTGCTGTTTTTGGCTTAGCATGTTTTTTAAAGAAGCAGGAATTTGGACGGTAGTGTTAATCAATGGTTCAATGACCTCGGTAAATTTTGCAGGATGAGCAGTTGCTACAATCACCCATGCCCCAGTTAAATCCATCGTGCTTAAACGATGAAATGCAGTGGCTGTATGCGGGCAGATCAGATAATGATATTGTTTAAAGCAGGAAATAATGGCGTTTTTGATTTGTTGATCATTCACCGACTCCACGTCCATGTGCTTTTTGCAATCCTCAAAGCTAGTAAATAAGGAGAGTAATCTTTCTAGATTACTTGGATCACCAACATCCATCGCATTGGCCAAGGTAGATATAGATGGTTTGGCTTTGAAAAAGCCTCTTTTTAAAAAGTCACTTAACACATGGTTGGCATTATTTGCAATAAGAATACGCTGTATCGGAAAACCTAAATACTTTGCCCAATAACAAGCCGTTACATTCCCTAAATTGCCACTTGGAACAATGTAATTCACCGAACAATTATTCATGATTGCAATTCGAATGCTGGAGTAGGCATAAAATATCATTTGTGGCAGCAAGCGTGCTATGTTGATGCTGTTGGCTGTGGTGAGCGCTTCTCCAACATTTTGTTTCGAAAAGGATTCTTTAACCAGGCTTTGACATTGATCGAAACTGCCATTCACTGCAAGTGCACGAATGTTATCTCCCCAACAAGTTATTTGCGCTTGCTGACTCGCAGTGATTTTATCTTTTGGAAACAAAATTATCCCTTCAATAGGATTCTTTCCATGCAATGCTTGTGCGATAGCCCCACCTGTATCGCCTGATGTCGCAACCAATACTTTAGTTTTCTGTCCTGCACTAAGGATAGACAAACACTCGCTGAAAAATTGGGCTCCTAAATCTTTAAACGATAAAGTAGGTCCATGGAATAGCTCTAGTGCATAGCTCTGTTTACCCAGGGAATGAAGAGGCAACGGAAAATTAAACACTTTTTGAGTAAATTCATCGTTGATATCAATCTGGCTATGCGTAAAAAAGGGAGCCATTAATTGTTTGCAGAACTCTTTAAAACTTCCGTACTCATAAAATTTTTTAATGGATAAATTAGGGAAATGGGTTGGTACAAAAAGCCCGCCATCACGTGCCAATCCTAAACGAATAGCCTCATCGATAGATGCTATGTCTTGCCCTCTTGTGCTTTGCATTTTATTTTTCATCGATGACTATCGCGCCTTGATTGGATATTGTTGTCATGAAAGAGTCACTTTCTATTCCTTTCTTCTTAAACTCTAGGCTCATGTGCTTCGCAATAGTAAGTGCTTGTGATTTTTCTTTCGCAAAGGCAAACATAGTAGGACCGGATCCTGAAATGGAACATGCTATAGCTCCATATTGATGAGCAGCCGATTTTACATCGTAAAAACCCGGTATTAGATGCGCGCGTTTAGGCTCAATAACATCATCAATACAAGCAGACTCCATTCGATCGTAGTTTTCTTCATACAGACCACTAATAAACGCTGCCATACGTGCATTCTGCTTGACGAAGGTTGCTAAATCGACGGTCTCATTAAGTACAGCTCGAGATTCGCGAGTTGGTAATAATAAATGAGGATGAATAAGTACAACCTGCAATGGAACGACAGGTAGTTTTATAATATTTAATGGGTATAAAGATTGAATTAAAGTCATTCCACCATACAAACAAGGGACTACGTTGTCTCCATGCATGACTCCACAAGCGACCTTTTCACCATGCAATGCAAACTCAATCAATTGTTCCGGGGGGAGGGGATTCAATAAGAAATGATTCAAGGCAACGACAGCAGCTACGCTACTGGCGGCTGATCCGCCAATTCCGGAACTTATCGGAATTTGTTTATTGAGGATGAGACTAAACCCTTGTCGACTATCTAGAAACCCCAACATGGCTTGTAAAGCAACTGTTGCTGTGTTCTTTTCGCAATCATAAGGAATCAACTTGGAACCATTAATCGACTCAATGGTTAAATGAGGTTCTTTTGATTTTGTTAGAGTTACACTGTCTCCCACACCCTCAACAGCGAAACCTAGAATGTCAAAACCTACAGCCACATTAGCAGAGGTTGCAGGGGCAAACGCGGTCACTGTTTTTAGATGATTCATCATAACATGGACGCCAATTTTAATAAGTCAGCGAATACTCCTGCTGCAGTGACATCTTTTCCTGCACCGGGACCTTGAATAATTAATGGTTGTTTATCATAACGCTTACTTTGAATTAATAGTATATTATCAGTACCTTGAGTATTCGCAAAAGGGTGAGACGAAGGATATCCATTCAGGGAAATACTAATTTTTCCATGCTGTATCACGCCAACATAGGCGATTGCGGTGTTTTTTTTCAATAAATGTTGTATTAACTGTTCTATTTTGGATTGATGGTTTTTTAAATGAGTTAAAAAATTCTCAACCGACCCATTCATAAGACTCACTGGCACCAAGTTTAATAATTCCACTTCTTCTAGAGCATTTTCATACCCAAGTTCTCTACCCAAGCAGATGAATTTTCGAGCGACGTCAAGTCCAGTTAGATCCTCCCGAGGATCTGGTTCAGTGTACCCAAGCTTATAGGCTTGCAAAACGCTGTCCGCAAATGAAGCACCATGAGCACATTGATGAAATATATAAGACAATGTCCCCGAAACAACGCCTTCTATACGTTTAATAACATCACCTGTAGCGAGTAATTCTTGGATGGTTTTAATGATTGGTAAGCCTGCACAAACGGTTGTTTCATATAAATAGTGGCGATTATGGTCAGCCACACAAGATTGAAGTTCTTTATACTGTTTCATAGTCGCGGAATTAGCCTTTTTATTGGGGGTAACTATGTGACAACCATTTTTTATGATGTTGATGTATTCATCGGCTACTTCGCTAGAGGTGGTACAATCAATGATCACTGAATGTGGTATTTCAGCGCTGGCGATATGGGCTAGAAATTGCTTTAGATTCTTGTTGAGAGGATTTTGTTTGAGTTGATTTTGCCAAGTTGTCAAATCACTGTTATTGTCATTTAGCAACATGGCTTTGGAATTCATTATTCCACGTATCTGTAAATCCACGTTCATTTCTTGTTTTAAACGAAGTCGATTGGCTTTAATTTGCTTGATTAATGTAGAGCCTACCCCCCCTGGGCCAATAAGCCCTATAGACAGTGTTTTGCTCGATAAATAAAATCCACCATGCAAGGCTCTTAATGCCCGTTGAACATGATGATTACGAATAACAATGGAAATATTGCGTTCAGAAGAACCCTGCGCGATTGCGAGTACATTAATATTCGCTCTAAACATCATTTCAAAGAATTTCGCAGCAACCCCTGGCGTACCTGACATTTTATCGCCTACTGCTGAAACTACAGCGCATTGATTGATTAATTCAACATTTTGAATGAGATCATGTGCTAATTCATCATTGAATTCGTCGCGAATGAAATTCAATGCATCACTGCCGTACTCCTCTTTGACAACAATACTGATTGAGTGTTCTGAACTTGCTTGGCTGATTAAAATCACCGAAATATTGGCTCTTGCCAAAGCATTAAACAAACGACCTGCTGCTCCGCACAAGCCTAATAATCCACTTCCTTCAAGATTAATCATTGCTACATGTGCAATGGAGCTCAGTCCCCTGATGATAAATTTCGAGATCTCAGGGTTTTTACAAATTTTAGTTCCTGGCGCATTTAATTTATGAAAATTCTTGATGATGATTGGAATATTCGCTTCGATTGCTGGTTGAACTGATTGTGGGTGTAATATGGATGCTCCAAAATAGGCAAGTTCAGCTGCTTCTTGATAACTTAATTCCGAAATGGCAAAGGCTGATTTAACCAGTTTAGGATCAGCTGTATAAATTCCGTCAACATCAGTCCATTTTATAAATTGCTCAGCATTAATCAGTTTTGCGATAATTGCTGCAGAGTAATCAGTGCCATTAAAACCCAGTAATGCTCTTTGACCATTTGTTGTTCTGGCTACAAACCCAGGCATAACAATGATTGTAGAGGAGCATTCCCGAAGTTTTTTTTGTAATCGTCTGTTGGTTTCTTTCCAATTGATATTGACCATTCCCTGATGGCTTTGAATAGTGATGATTTCACCAGCATCTATCCATTCGGCATTCATGCAGGAAGCTATGATTTTACTAGACCAATACTCTCCATAACCTAAAAGCCAATCTCTTTGTTGTTCTGAATAGCTACCTAAAAGACTTATGCTTTGCAATAATGCGAAAATATCGTTTTTATCTCGAATTAGCTCAGCCTCTAATAAGGAGTTTTTATTTGTCGATTTAATGATCTCTAAATGCTTGTTAATGATTTGATTGAGTTTGGATGTGTACAGTTTTTTTTGACTGGCTAATTGCAAGCAGGTTAATAATTCTTGGGTTGTGCCGTAGGAGGCAGAAATCACTAAAATACACGGAGTTTCTGAAGTAATTTGAGAAACTTGAAGATAATTCTCAATTGAACGTAAACAACTACCACCTACTTTGTTGACAGTCGTCATGTCTTATTAAGTTTTTATTCGCCTCTTCAAAGTGTAGACCATTTCAGAGAGTTAGGTCATGTTTAAATAGGTTCATCCCGCAGGGGATCGACACGATTGCTTAATTTTTTAGCTCCATTTAAGGAAACAAGCGCATTGACGACTTTTGGTAGTCGTACAAATTGAAGCCCACAGGTATTTTGGCGCCGTCGTTTTTGAATGCTCTGTCAAGTGCATCGAAAATAATACCTTCCGTTACGTCGGTGATGGGTGTTGATTTTTTGAGTTCTAAATCGCTAATTTTGAAGGTTAGATCAGCTATTTCTCGCTCACAATAAGCATTGTTGGCTGGGAGTGCTTTTCTGCGATTAAATAGCAATTGAAGCTCATCATCAATTGCTTTTAATTCCATTGCATGAGAGGCATTCATAGCAGATTCAATGACAGTAATGATCGATATTGGGTTTTCTTTGTAGGTGTTAATTAGCAAAGCACAATAGTGGGAAAGTAAGCTTACTTCTCGTTGATAATTATTTTCAACTTTATTTTTTTTATACCGAAGCGCGTTAATACTGTGTTTTTGCAATAACTCGTAGAGATCATGTCTTGTTTTAGGAGACGACTTTCCTTTGGAGAGCGGGTACATCATGAAACTCCATTTCATAAAGGCTTATTTAAATTATAGTAGTAATTGTTGTATATAGTAGGGCATGGACACATAAAATATGTGTAAATTTTGATTAATTTGTGGGATTAGGATTTACGCAAAACCCTGAGACCATTTTACACTCCTGTAAGCACAAAAAAAAAAGACCTCAGGACTTCTAAATAACACCCTTCAATTTCCACTTCGTCCCACGAATGGGGAGAAGGTTCCAGAAGGGCAGATGAGGGGTTAATTGTTTGAAGCTATCTAGTTTATCTGGTGCACTTGGTGCTTGAAATGCTTACGAAAAACACCCAATCTCTTCGTTAAAAAGTAGTTTTAATTTGGTCATTTAGTTGATCTAAACTCCCTCATTAAAAGGACTTTCTGCCTCGAGCTTAGGGTTTTTCGTAAGTCCTGGACCTGTTTCATAAAGTCAAAAATAAGACTGTCTGAGCAAAAATTATAATAAATCCTATAATTAAGTTATCACTTATGATTCATATAGGATGGTTGGCTATGTGGAGAGTCGGCTTCAATTATGTCAGACGAAATATGTCACGTAATCTGACAAAGACTTTATCGGAGATTCCTATAGATTTGAGGAGTGCAACAGACGTTTATGTCACAGGTAAACCTTCTGAAAGGCATTACTCATTAATTGCTGGATATCGATCAGCCATTTTACTCGGACGGAAAAGGTTTACAGGGGCTATTCAAACAGAAATAGGGAGAACAATTATCACCATAGCCCATGAGGATGACAGAGTGCTCACTCGCGTCATACCTACAGAACCGGCTGCACAGGCAATGGTTGTATGTCACACCCAAAAAAAACAAAACAGGGGAATAGAGGTCAATGAGTTTTTGATCATCTCAAAAGAACAAACTCCTAAGGTACTCAGTACATCAAATAGAGATCTTGACAGACATCTTCGAAAACAAAGGAATTTGACCCGTGTGGAAAGACAAGATCCTGATGAGGCGATCGTTTCTACAGATACCGTTGTCGGGGAGGTAGTGATAGACATTGCTGGCCCCTATTTCGGAGGTAATCCAACTCATTTTCTCCCCCGGACTCTTGAAGAAGCCATTTACCCAGATGCGACTTTATTTACAACCCGGAGTATTAATGATTATAGAGATATACGTGAAGAGATTGAAAGTCATGGGCCAAGAATATCGGGGCACAAAAATATGCTGTTTGTTAAAGATGAGGATGGAAATTATAAGACTGTTCCCTTGGAATCAAGAGTTTTTGTTAATTCGACATTGCATCGTGGCATGAAAAAAGGGCCCGATGGTAACTATCATCCAACAACATGCTACACCGCGGGCTCATCACTGGTTAACCACTCTAAATCATCTATTGTACAGCGACATGATGGTTCAACCATACAAACAATATCCATTTTAACTAACGCTACTGCAGATGTCTTAGGCCATTGGGTATTGAGTGGTGCTAACCAACTGTTAGGTGTTAATAGAGAAAACATGTCTGGTTTAAAAAAGATGTACTCTAAACGTGGAGTCATTGAAACCCTTGTTGTTCATCAAGGGGCAGGTCGATGGTTGAACAATTTATCTTTGTTTGCTACAGGAACTCCATTTGATATGACGACAATCACCATCCATCGTGATAAAGAGGGCAATCCTTTGAATATTATGGTCCATAAAAGAACAAAGCCTTGGCCAGCCAATGAATCGTTGATTGAATTAAAGGGGCCTGATGGAAAAACACAATTTGTGCTTTACGATAGCCTTATCCCTACCTCCGGATTTTGGCGATGTTTAACCGTTGGCAAGTTAACTACTCCAATTATGAGTGAAAGTATGATTCAAGGTTCGATTCATGAAGGTCAATTAGGTGAAATCACCGATCCAGAATTATTAGAAGATATGAGATCGCAAAATGAGAAAGGTCGATATACGTTCGGTGAATTGCTTGGCGAACATGTGCCTATTAGTATGTTGTTGTCTGCGGCGGGTTGTAATCGAACTGACGAGAGAGCTAGGGTAACACTTGTTTCTAAAACCGGGGAATTTGATAACGATAAAATCATTAGAGATTTTATCGAACAAGATCCAAGATCGATGGAATATTATTTTTGTGGCCGGGCAGCACGGGTGTTGGCTGAAAATTTGGACAAGGCTTTTGAAGCAAATTATACGCTTTGGGATGAGAATGAAAGTGTTCGTAATTTATGGTCAATCGTTACTTCAGCAACTCCTATGTATGAAGATCTGGAACAATGCATTAAAAAATACGCAACAGTGATAAACGAAGTGATGCAGGATCCTGTTGAGATTGAGCGAATGAATGAACAAATGAAATGGGCAAAAGAAGCTTATGATACAACGATGGTATACGCCCGAACATTGGCACAATAATGGATATAGTGCTTTACACATTTATTCTTAGGAAAATTTGTAATCATACTTGTATCATGTATAATACACCCACGATTGGTTTATTAAAGGGAATACATTATGCATAGTCGTCTCAACGGAATTTTCTTGAAGTCCGTATTAGGAGCAACTAGAGTGGCGTTACCGAGAAATCGCCCGGTTATCAACGTCCCTAATCGTTCTCTAGCAACAAACGCACCTGAATCTTCTAATGAAATTGAATCTCTTCCAGGAAACTGCATTGTTTATGATGGCAGTTGCCCAGTATGTTCTTTAGCGGTAAAAAAATTAAAGCGCCCGGATGTGGAAGCTATCAATGCCCGCGAAAATCCTGAACTAGCCAAGAAATTGAAAGAGAAGGGTTATGATTTAGACAAGGGGATGGTGGTAAGCGGTCCTCAGGGCGAAGTCCATTTTGGTGCTGAGGCAATTCAGGAAATGGGTCGGCAAACGGGAGGTTTATCCGGTCGGTTTCTAAATTCCTCATGGATGAACTCAGTATATCCCTTAATGCGGGCAGTCAGAAACAGCTTGATTCCTGAAAGCATCGCTGAACAACAAGCAAGGGAAGAGGCTGGTTCTAATAATAAATCCAATAAGATTTAATGGATTAGGAAGGGGGGGCAAATGACCCTGCTTCCTACGTGAAATCAGTACCCCCTACGAACTGAGATTTAAGAGCGGTATCCAGAACAATGTTTCACACCTATCAGAACCTTGGATACCGTACATAAAATGCGGTAGGCATGGGGTTTTCGTACGCCCCGATGATATTCAATTTTCGTGTAGACCTCTCCCCATTAATGCCATTAACTCTATTTACTGAGGTTTAATTTGTTGTTGTACTTGAGCGATTTGTTGCTGCAAAGTAGTCTGAATTTGTTTCATTTGATCTTGCGTTTGGGAATTCACTGTTTGAATTTGATTTTGTAAATCCGTTTGCATTTGCTTTATCTGAGTCTGTATTTGACTGTTTAATGCAGAAATCTGTTCTTGTTGTTGTTTTTGTAAGTCTTGTATTTGCTGTTGAATCTGGGCGTTAAGCTGAACAACCTCTGGGGAGGCAGTAGGATCTGCGTATGCCCAGTTAGAAAAAGCGATGAGCATAACTAGTTTCAGTAAGTGTTTCATTCTAAATTCCTTTTAGGTGAGCTAACCTTCACTTTAATGAATAACTATTCATTTGAAAAGTCTAATCTTTATTTTTGTAGACAAGACAATGCAGCGCTAACTTCGTTTGCTGATGTGCAGCATTTTTTTGACTTCTGCAACAATCTCGTTTGAAGCATCCGTAACATGAATAGTAAACTCTTGTTCCATTTTCGTATTGCTTTTTAGTGCATCTTGAATAAGTTCGATATGCTGAGGAGTTAAGTCAAAGGTTGCAAAAACAGTTCCTCTGGCTGGTTTTTTATAGCGGATCGAAGCAGACTTGTCCCATACAGTATAGTTTTTTCCCAGTTGATGAATAAGCATGAGCATATAGAAGGGATCGCACATTGAATACAAGCTTCCACCAAAATGTGTCCCAACGTAGTTTCTATTCCAGAACTTGATATTCATTTGCACGACAATGGTTGTTAATTCGGGATTAAAGCTCTTTACTTTTATCCCTGCTCCCAAAAAGGGTGGCCAGAATCTCATTAATTTCAAAATAGTATGAAGTTTCATCATCAATTGTTCATAGGGAATGAATCACCATGATGTGTTTAGTTGATTTAACTGTCAAGGTTAATCAAGTAAGGGGATAGCACTTAGGTTAATTCTGTGCACTTACAATGAGGAAAGTTAGCGATTAAGAGACACTATCGCTCATGGAGAGAAGCATGGATTGAGTATGTACTGGTTTTGTACGACCTGGTGTGAGAGTTATTCTTTAACACTTATGTTGTAAAGGATTTTCTTCAACACGCCTATTTTGTTCACTTGCGGCCGGTAACTTTCTTTTAAACTGAACTATTTCATCAGCATTCATTTTAGGAAGAATACTTTTTATAGCACTGATAATTTTAGGAGACACTCGGTGGTAATTGACTACTAAATTTAGCTTTCGTCGGAGCCCTTCAGTAGTGGGGTTCTTGCCTAGTAAGTCTACCTTAAGTTGCTCCACTTCTTTTTTGAAGTCGTATAATTCTTGACGTGTTTCTGAACGACTATGACCTGTGGTCACAAAACGCTTGGTTTTAGAAGTAAATCGTTCGTGAAGGGGTCTTCCTCTTTCTTTTTCTTTCAAAGCCTCTATTTGCTTAGAGCAATCGTCAATTAGTTTATCCAGAACTCGTTCTACTTTGGCACTCAATGAAGGTTGTATAGGGTGTTTTACGCCTTTTAATGGTGCTGACTGCGTCCAATCTTGCATAACGTTAGAAAGTTTTTCCAGTTCAGACGGAGTATTTTTGGCTCTCATTTCTCCAAGATGTTCTACCATTTTACTGGCTTTATCCATAATTGCAAAATTTTGCTTTTTTTTCTCCCCATCAACAACGACTGTTTTGCTGTGATACTCGGCCCATCCTCTGAGATTTCTTCCTGAGTTTCCTATTGTCTCTTGAGGATCAGCATCAACAATACCGTTTAAACGTTTCCAAGACTGGGTGACGCCATATAATGCTGGCAGTATCCTAACAGCGACTTGTGGCCTGACCAACTTAATCTTTGCAAGCTCGGGGCTAGTATCAATTCCAACGGCATGTTCTTTCTTCATTTGTAGGTTGTTATCAAGTAGCGTTTCATAACCTGTTCCTGGGGGTTCCATTTCCATCAGTTTTTTGAAAAATCCGCTACCGGCTTTTGCCAGTAGTTCTGCATTGTATAAAGCCATTCTAGAACATTCAAAATTCCCGCTTTGGATGAGGCGCCTTGGATCTTTCCTTGCACCTGGCCCTTTGATATCTGGCAACTTATCCGGATGCAATTTATAAATGTTCGCTTTATCTCCAAGTATTTTTTGCAATTCGATGAGAGAGTCTTCTCCGGGAGTATCATCTGCAGAATCGCAAGCAAAAACATGTATTTTTGAATCCTTGATCATTAAAGAAAAATTAGTCCAATGCCCAGGAGCCCTGCCGTCATGAACTATCATTTGCATGCAGCTTTCATTTTCGAATTGCTCGATGTTTTTGGCTACAAAATTTAGAAATTGATGGAAGCTATCGTTTGGGTTTTGATGACCCCCCTGTACATTTTGGTCATGTTGCAATACATAGGCGCTAAAAGGACGACCACTTTCCGCGCGTCTTATCTGTTTTGCCAGTAATAATTCTCTAACTTGGCTTAATGACCAATATAGTTCTTTGTTTAAAGCTTGTAGTGTTTTATCCGCCGCGGTGTACACAGAATAAACCCCGATACCTATATTGTATAATTATAGACCAGGTGTGGGGTAGGTTGAGTTGTTTAAAAATGCGAGTAGCCTAAAAATAGTTTAGGATCTAGAAGACGATCTTTATCTTTCAAAACGAATTGTCTAGCATTGTTTATACGACCAATGCAAAATACAGCGCATCCTTCCGCATTCATGAGTGATTCTAGTTCGTTTTTGTGTTCAGGAGAGACAGTAAAACACAGCTCGTAATCGTCACCAGCACATAGCGCAAGTTGCAACGCTGCTTCTCGATGAAGAGATTTTTTTACAAATTCGGACAAAGGAATTTTTTGTAAATCAATTGAAGCACCCACTTTGCTTTGTTCTAAAACATGACCTAAATCCGCAACTAGTCCATCGGATACATCGATCATTGCTGTTGCGTGATTTCTTAATAAAAGCCCTTCCTTGATTCGCGGAAAGGGCCGATTAAGCCGAGTCATCACGGAGTGTAAATAGTCATTAGGCAACTGCAATTCACCGATTAAATGTTTTAAGGCAAGGCCTGCATCACCTAAGGGACCTGTGACATAAATTAAATCACCATTCCTAGCACCGCTTCGCTTGACTGCTTGGCCTTTGGGAATAAAACCATGAGCTTGTATAGTAATAGAAAGTGGGCCTCGAGTTGTATCCCCTCCGACTAATGCCACATCAAATTGGGAGCACAGGCTAAATAAACCTCGACTAAAATCAGAAAGCCATTGCTCGTTCAATTCTGGCATAGTGAGTGCCAAGGTAATCCACGCAGGGCTTGCTCCCATAGCGGCCAGATCACTCAGATTGACCGCGAGAGCCTTATAGCCAATATCATACGGCATGGTGGTTTCAGGGAAATGCACTCCAGAGACTAATGTATCCATGCTCACAAGCAACTGCTTCCCGTGTGGCAGATCTAAAAGGGCACAGTCATCACCAATGCCTAACAAGACATCTTTTCTCGGTTTTGATTCTTTTGCTGAAAAATATCGAGCGATTAGTTCAAATTCATCCATAGTCATGACTCTGTTTTAAATTCGATCTATTCATCAATACAACATGAAATGGGTTCAAGATCAGAATAAGGTGTTTTAGGTACATATTGATTCGTGAAACACTCCGTGTATTTGTAACTGTCATCAACGATAGTTAAATGTTTGGCGTAGCGAGCAACTTTATCCCAATCGCGGTCCACATTAAGCAAAGTTCTGGAGAAAAAGGGGAGGGTGCGTATAAAGATTTTTTGATAAAGAGGAGTCCGCAATTGTGGTTTGAATTGACCTATCAATTCATAGGCTTGTTCAGGTTGTTCAGTAACCAACGCGGCTCCTCTTTGAGTGGCCTTAAGGAAGCTCTTGAGGAGCTCTGGCTGGGCTAAAATTCTATCTGGTACTATAAATTGAATGGAACAAAAGCAACAGCATCCTAAACCAGCTAATTGATCTAGGCGCAAAAAAACAGTCTCACCAGCAAGATGCTCTAACTCCACCTGTTGAAAATGAATAAATCCTATCCCTGCCATGGCTCCTAAGTAAGGGATAAAAAACGTTAGGGATGGCAAAAGGGGGTCGTGTTATAAAATAAATAACACCAACTCTTTGAAGGCGTCCTTACGCTGATATGACTCAGTTCAAGTTCGACGGGTATTTCTCAGCCATGTTACGGCACCCCGCGCCATCTATATTCAAGGGCTATCTTAGGGGCTAGTCTTTGGTTTGTCAAACTAGATAGTTACATCTCATGATTTCTCCTTAGAATACAAAGGTTGCCAAAATACTCAATCAACGAGCTGTTTCCCCATCAAACTGAAGCTAATGGCAACGATAATACAAATGAGAATTATTTGCATTTAACGACCTGACGACAAAACTTATTCTACGATCAAATTGTAATCGTTGGTGTCTTTAATACAACGTAGGACTAATCTCGAAAAAATTCTGCACATCCTTTGAGTTTGGTCGAGAACCAAACGCAAATAATCCGATCCCTGAAAGAGCAGCTGCGCTACCAACACCTGCGAGAACTAACCCAGCAACTCCGCCAGTCGCCGCATTAAGTGAGATAAAGGCTAGTGCAACGATAGCAATTCCTACTGCAGCAATAAAACCACTCAGAACCATCATACTTAGACTATTTGACAGTGGGAGACTATCACTACTAATTCTTGCTGTATGTTCAGTTTGACCTAAAAACTGTAGGGATTCTTTGGAGACCAATGCTTCTGCTAACGATGGGTATTTGGCGTCTAGTTTACGATAAAAATTTGCTAGCTCTCCTTGTTGTATTGATCTTCCAAACAAGTTGAAAGTGTTTCCATAGTCCACTTGAATATCCATGTCGATATTTAGGGTTTTTTTGTACACTTCATCAATCAAAATTAAAGTTCTGGTTACGGTTAGCACTTCATTGACTGAGTTAAACATCGCATTCTGATGCTCCAAAATTCCAGCGGATGTTTCTTCAACATGCATTAACTCATGCAGTGCGCAAATATACGCGGGTCTGTAGAATTGATTTTTTACATGGGAACTGTTATTTGGTTTAGCAACTACAGCTTCTACTTTCCAGGTGTTCCATTCGTTTTCTAGGGTGGATAGGTAAGTTCTTGTCAGATCGGTATCTGTCCAATCCAATGAATTTTCGATAGTTAATCCAATTTTCGAGTATTTTATGATGTATTCAGCATAGATTTTCTTTGATATTTCATCCGCCCTGGCTTTAAGCTCAACGGGAATCACATTTAATTGTTGTTGGCTGTATACAATTTCTTGATATTCGGCAAATACATTTTTATAACGATAAATGAGTTGTAGTTCATTGGCTCTGGTACCTACGACTGGTGATTTCTTAGAGTGATGTCCAGGGGAGTTGCGAAAATCAGCTTGCAATTTATCAATATTTCGCAGTGTTTTATCTTTCACTTAGACTTTCCCACTTTAAACAATTACATTCTTCAATGAATCAACGAGAGTCTTCATAGATTCAGCAAGTTTAGGAATTACTACTCCACATGGAGGTGGTTATTATATGACTGCATGTTTATTAAGTAAACAAATGGATTCTATTTTGTCATTGTTTGCACGAAGGCGATGTAGCTTATATCCTTTCTCATTGGGATGAATCAGAAGAAATTGCTATCACCACTCGCATGAATGCTTCGTCGGTAGATGGATGCCATCCATGGTTTTGTCAACATATACAGCCCTTGATTGGTCGTAAAACTGAACCATTTATTGAGGTGTTCCACGCCGGTAAGAGGTGGTAATTTCTCTTCTTTGCCATAATAGAACAAAAGCAACTCTTTCACGGCGCTGTTACTAAGAGGTTTTAGGTAGTTCATGGGGCTAGCAAGCGCACTACAGTATTCCATTGGGTTACGGTACTGTTCTCGATCGATATTGTCCGTGATAATTGCAATTCCTGAACTCACTTTGAAACTAAGGGTTTCCAAATCCTCATCGCTATTTCGATTGTCTAAATTTCGAGCTAAATCTTCCACCAGTTCGCGAGTTGGATTTGCATAAGTAACGGCAAGCTTCAATGGACTCTGTATGTTTTTGGACGCCATGTATACAAAAGGTCGATATTCGGTGGCCATCATAGACTTTATAGTCCCTTTGTCTTTTGCATCGAACCCCCACTTATTGATAGGCCACATCCAAGAAGTCAGCATTAAATTGATAAGCACATCGGTGTAATTTTGAATAAAATCATCGAGATCAGTATGTGTCTCATAGCGACTAGTACATACTGGAACCGCATGCTGCTCCAAATAATTATCGTCTAAAAGTTTATCAAGAAGGCTATCCGATTCGTGCAACACACGTTTTGCTATGCCACGCACATAAGTCAATAACAATTGTTTAGGCCGAAGGGAGAGAATAGCGATTTCTCCATTGTCAACAAAACCTGATGCTATCGATTCTTCAGAGTTAGATATCATGGCGTATGGACTCCTCGATGTCCAAATTATCAGTACCGGATTGGTAAGAACTGAAGTTTTGACTTGCCTCCTCACAGGCCTTTGGAGCAAATTCATGGTGTCCAGAAAAACCTTTGGTTAATTTGGATGCGTTCGATAATGATGGCTTCCCTTCAAAGGGAATACTGTTTGCTTCTACCATAAGTGGGTGTTGACTTTCGCCTCCACTTTGGGTTGGTGTCACATGAAAAGGTCTGTTGTTTGATTCGGGGTCTAATAAATAATTTGCCAGCTGTCGAATTGTCTCATTAGAAGTCTGTGATTTTGATTTCATGTTTAATTCATGGCCCATTCGTCCACCATTATCTAACATATAGCATAACCACCATTGTTTTTCCATTTGCTGGAAAGGGCGTGCAGACAACAACAGAACCGCTATAATTATCAATAGCAGTCCACAATCCGTGATGTGAAATGAACAATCGAAGAAATTATTATCGGATTCTGTATGTTCTTCCAGACGCGCCTCTGGAAGTTATAAAAGCAAGTTATCGGACTTTGATGCAAAAATTAAAGATACATCCAGATCTAGGTGGCTTACATTGGAATGCCGTCTTAGTCAATGAGGCTTATGCTGTTCTATCAAATCCCGAAAAACGGCGAGAATATGACAAACGTTTAGTAGGGCAGTTCAGCAAAGAGGTCCCTGATACGCCTAGAACACTTGAAGATAAATCATCCATGGCAATACTGCAAAGCCCTAGGGCTAAGCAAGACTCTATACAAAATTATTGTCTATTTTGTAAGACTCCCTACTTGAATCAGCGAGGGTACACAGACGTAGAGAACTGTTTTGAATGTGGTTCCCCTTTGTGGTCAAACCAAAACGATCTCGAAATGGCGCATCATAAGCGCTTGGTTGATCGCAAAAACATCGAAGGCTTTGTAAACTATTACACCTACTGGCCAGAGATACCTTGCATTGGGAAAATAAATGATATATCACCGAATGGTATTTGTTTCATTACAGAACGTATGCTTGATTTACGATCCATCATCAAGTTAGATAACGCTGAGTGTCGCGCAATTGCGCAAGTTACACACTGCGATCTTAATTCACAGGACAAGCGCATTGCATTTGCAATCGGAGCAAAATTCCTAACAGTCCGTTTCCAAAATCCCAAAGGAAGGTTTTTGTCGGTTGACGTTTAAGAATCCTGGATAGCGTTCCTGAATATCACAATAAAACCTGAATCGAATAAGACAAGGGCCTATTTTACCTTAGATCAACAGTCGTTTAATTATTTCTTCATAAATCTGTGTTAGAATTACGCAGTTATTAACCATAATGCAAGAGCAAAAGACTAATTTTGCAAATGATGGAAGCAATCCTGATGACCTTAGAACAAGCACAGAAAATAAATCAAAGCATGATGCAGTGCACTGTTGCTTTTATCGTTCATCCTATCGAATTTCCAAGCCATAAAATCCCATCGCACTAACAACTCATCAAGAGTAATACGCCGGTTTTGTCTGCAGCTGATTTAAGACGCTTAGTTATAGCCTAGTTATCCGCTCCCTTACGGTCACGGCTCGGTTTTTATTGGAACACTAGTTTAATGGAGTCCATACAACCGAGCCGCGACCGTAAGGGAGCGGATACCAAACCATCGTACTACTCTGAACCAATCAAAACCCCAAATTGAATGATTAAGCAGAGTTGAAAAAACATGTGTACTGAAAAAATTGAAACCATTAGAAAACTATTAAAGGAAACCTCAGAGATTGCCAACACTCCTCTCGTCGAAGCACACAATTACGCCAGCGTAAAACAACGAGTACTCCAGCTGGAATTGCAAT
>NZ_LNZB01000009.1:40225-79733 GCF_001468085.1 Legionella waltersii
GACTATTTAACACAACTCATCGAAGAACCACCTCTCTTTGAAGAGCGATTTAAGCAGCGGTGCCAAGAACGATTCATCCATGAAAAAGAACACATTGGTTTTAGGCAAGAGCCATTGAGCGCTACAAACGGCTTGTATTGGAATATAGCCCAAATCTATTTTGAGCCTAAATCCATGCAGGAAATGCTTGCCATCTTATTGCCTAACGTTAAAAAGCAGCTAACCGTGAACTTATCAGAGGACTATCAAGGCAAATACAAAGAAGCCTTCAATCAAGGCCTTAAACCCATTGTAAACACTCAAACCCTAGACTCACTTCAAGAAAAACCAGATCACGCTGAATTAGCGCATTTCGTCCTATACGAAGACCTGTTACTAGATACCCGCGATCTGGCTCATTTTCCACTGGGGAGTCATTGCCAATTCAGAGAACAGTTATTAAACCCAACAACCCCTGTTCGTTCTAACAAACCAACCTCCCAACTGCTCAATCCATTGTATCAACACAACAATGACTTACGAGTTTTACAGGAAGACATGAGCATTTTTGAAAACAAAGGCATTACCCCAAAAAAAGCACTAGAACAACTCATTCAGGGTTTACTGTTAGGCGGGGAGCGAATGACTGGTAGTGAAATGGCAAGCACCTCTGCCGAAGAAGCATTGGCTCGCTTTATGCGCTATTTGAAATCACTTCCAGAACAAGTTCAACATGACTTAAAACAGAGCAAAGGACAACGATGGAGCTTAGGGGATGTCATTGAAAACGAACTGGAAAAAGGCAGCTGCGTTGAAACAGCTGCCTTGCACTTAGGGGAAATAACACAAGCTTGTCAAAACAATCCATTATGGAATAACCCTGTTGCTATAAGTACAAAAGGACTAAAACAATTACAAGACAAATACAGAAAATCCACAGGATTATCCACCCACAAAGAAGAGTCTACACAACTCGAGCTTCCAGAAAAATACATCGAACAAGCGTTTCAAGACATAGAACCCAAGAATCATTTTGAATTCATTTCCCTAATCGTGAACATCTCTCCTCAATGGTATGGATTATTATTCAAAAATGTTCGTTTAAAAGATCCAAATACAGCATTAGAACTGGTGGCTCAATGCATCATGCAAGGCATGTTTACCCAAGATCAACAGAAAGCATTAACTGAGGTTGTCAAGTCACATTATTTTCCCCAAAACTCCAATGCTAATCTTTTTGGCTATATGGAATGGGCTGTTCTAGCTGGAGATCTGACTCTCCTGGAGGAGGCAGCTGAGGTTATTATTAACTATATTCAGTCATTCCCCCAGAATCAACGTCTGGAGGTAATTACGCATGGAAACAGAGATGAGACAATCCTACATTTGGCAGTTAACGTACCCCTATTTCTGAAAGACATTTTACTGTCTTTGTCAGAGGAGGAAAGGCTAAGTGCGGCCCTGGTCAAAAATAGGGACGAAATTAAACTAATAGAAGCTGCGGCATATAGCGATATCCAATCGCTGCGAGTATTTTTGGAGGTTTTAACAGAGCAGCAACGTCTAGAAGCCATACTCAGTAAAAATGCTCTCGGTTGGAACTTACTGCATAAAGTCGCAACGCAACCTGATGCGTTAAAAACAATTTTAGAATTCTTATCAAAAGACCAGCTTGCGCAGGTTGTAAATAAGCAGACTATTACTGGTGAAACAGTATTAACTCTGGTAGCCCAGAGTCCCGAATTAGTGAAGCTAATTTTGCAGCGCTTACCTGATAATCAACGTCTAGAAGCTCTAACAATAGTCAATAGATGGGAAAAATCTGTACTGCATTATGCAGCTTCTGACCCTCAATTGCTACTAACCATTTTACCGCAATTACCAGAAATGCATCGCTTACATGCATTACAACTTATGGATGGAAACGGTAATACAGCATTGCACAATGCCTTAAATTCGCCGTTATTATTACAAGGGATACTTGAATACATCCCAGAAGACTTACGCCTAGAAGCTTTACAAATTAAAGATCAAAATTGTGATTCAGTCCTTTTCAATGCAAGGATCCATCGAGAATCTCTTAAAATCATTTTTGGTCTTTTGCCAATAGATGAGCGTCTTAAGGCAACAAAAGTTGCCAATGCATTCGGAAGGTCGTTGCTATGTTATGTTGCTGACCAACCTTCATTACTGCAGAGTCTTTTAGAGTTGTTGCCAGAAGGACAATGCCTAGAGGCATTAACATTTTCTGATATTTATGGAGAACCGGTTCTACATCTGATAGCCAAGAGCCCAGATGCTTTAACGGAGATTTTAAAACGTGTACCTGAACAACAACGCATTGAAGTTTTACAAGTTAAAGATAAAACCAAAAGTACTATACTGGATTCAGCTACCAACCGCTCCCAAATATTGTGGTCTATATTGCCCGTTTTACCAAAGGAAGAAAGAGTTGAACTAGTGTTGAAATATTTAAACAAGGATGTAGTTGATCAATTTCTAAATATAAGGCAAGCGATCAATGAATTGAGAAGTCATGGAAAAAGAATATCAGAACCTAAAGGAAAAGTGATTCAATGCTTAGCAGATGAGTTGGATGAGCTAGTGAATACATTTCTAGAAAGGAACATTACCAAAACAAACCTAAAGGATGGATTCGAAGAGTTCCAAATGAAATTTATGAATAAATTACATAGCAATGACAATGAGATGCAAAAACATCGAATGATCTGGAAGCCGATTGTGGCGAATCTATTGATTGCCTTATCTGGAGTTGGGATCCTTTTAATTGGTTGCAAAGTAGCCATGCAAATGATAGAAAAAAAACCTCTCACTTTGAACAACAGCCTGTTTTTCGCTAAGACACGCTCCCAGGAGTTAGAAGAGCAAGTAGAACAAGTCCTTAATGGTTTAATAATCAATTAAGCGGCTAAATTCATTTGGAGGCTAAGAATGGAAATGCCTCCATTTGGATTCCTAATTATACCAAGCGATCTTTTTCAGAGTGCAACAATTTCCGTTAAGAGGTATACTCACGCTTTTTATTGAGGAGTATTTCCCATGCGCCCTAGTAATCGAGAACACAATCAACTTCGACCCATTACCATTACCAGAAATTACACCAATCATGCTGAGGGTTCTGTTTTAGTTGAGTTTGGACAAACCAAGGTCATCTGTAATGCTTCTGTGATTGAAGGGGTTCCTCGCTTTCTAAAGGGTAAGAACCAGGGCTGGATTACTGCTGAATACGGTATGCTTCCCAGGGCGACACACAGTCGTACAGAGCGAGAAGCGAGCAAAGGCAAACAAGGTGGACGAACTTTAGAAATTCAACGGCTTATTGGACGTTCACTTCGTGCTTGTATCGATCTAAAAGTACTGGGTGAAAATACCATTACTTTAGACTGCGACGTCATTCAAGCCGATGGAGGTACACGTACTGCATCCATCACCGGCGCTTGCGTTGCGATGCGGGATGCGATTACCTGGATGGTCCAACGTGAAAAAATCCGCAAACAACCTGCTTTTAAATACATCGCTGCTGTTTCAGTAGGATTATACCGTGGCCAATCAGTACTTGATCTGGACTATGCAGAAGATGTATTGGCCGAAACCGACATGAACGTGGTTATGAATGAAGAGGGTCATTTTATCGAAGTCCAGGGAACAGCAGAAGATAACAGTTTCAATCGCGATCAGTTGAACTCTATGTTGGCTCTAGCTGAGCTAGGTATTCCTAAATTAATTGAAATTCAAAAAGGTGCTTGAGAACTTTTTTATCTCAACCACGATTATAAGCGAGCGGTTACTGGCAAAAATCCTTATCCGCTTGCTTACGCGCAACATTTGATTATTAAACGAGCCTAGAAGTTAACCCTACAGGACTTACGCAAAACCCTAAGGTCGAGGCAAAAATAAATTTCAATGCGGGAGTTTAGATCAACTAAATGACCGAATTGAAATTTATTTTTAACGAAGAGATTGGGGTTTTGCGTAAGTCCTGCCCTAAAACAATGACTTATTGACCGCTGCCTCATGAGCAGTATGACGCGATATAACATTATTGTTAACCAATTCTGTCAAATGTTGATCCAAAGTCTGCATCCCTTTCGCTTGACCAGTTTGAATCGAAGAATACATCTGAGCAACCTTGTCTTCGCGAATCAGGTTCCTAATTGCTCCAGTGCACATCATGATTTCTAGTGCTGCCACCCTTCCCCCGCCAGTCTTTTTCAATAAACTTTGTGCAACCACTGCTTGAAGGGATTCAGAAAGCATGGAACGGACCATTGATTTTTCCTCTGCAGGGAATACATCGATGATACGGTTAATCGTTTTAGTCGCTGAGTTCGTATGCAGTGTTCCGAACACTAAATGTCCTGTTTCAGCTGCTGTCATGGCCAAACGTATGGTTTCCAGGTCTCGCATTTCCCCTACCAGTATGATATCCGGGTCTTCACGCAGTGCTGAGCGTAATGCGGCATTGAAACTCAGTGTGTCTTTATGCACTTCACGCTGGTTAACAAGGCATTTTTTACTTTGATGCACAAATTCCACTGGGTCCTCAACGGTTAAAATGTGCTCATAGCGAGATGAGTTGATGTAATCGATGACTGCTGCAAGAGTAGTACTTTTACCTGAACCAGTCGGTCCTGTGACTAAAATTAATCCACGATTAAAATTGGCCATTTCTTTAAATATCGGTGGTAATCCTAAATCCTCCATACTAAGAATCAATGAAGGAATTGTACGAAATACTGCTGCTGCACCCCTGCCTTGGTTAAAGGCATTCACCCTAAAACGAGCTAAACTAGGTATTTCAAAAGAAAAGTCTGTTTCTAAAAATTCTTCATATTCTTTTCTTTGTCGATCATTCATGATGTCATACACAATCTTTATGACATCCTTATGCTCTAGAGCAGGTAAATTGATTTTACGCAGGTCTCCATCCACACGAATCATTGGTGGCATACCAGCAGACAGATGCAAGTCTGACGATTTGTTTTTAACTGAAAATGCCAAAAGTTCTGCAATATCCATGCTCTATGTCCCTGATTAATTTCTCCTTTCTTTATAGTATATCCAAGAAAACAAGAAATACTATTTTTATACCAGTTTATCCCTTATCATGTCGATAAAACAATTTTTAACCCAGCCCATGACTATTAGCCAAAACATAGCAGGTCTCAAAAATCGTATTGAAAGTGCTACCGAACAAAGTAAACGCTCACCAGACAGCGTATTACTTCTGGCTGTGAGTAAAGGTCAAAACTACGAATCTATCGCAGAAGCCTATCAACAAGGAGTTAGGAATTTTGGTGAAAATTACTATCAAGAGGCACTGGATAAAATCCTGAAACTGCAAAACCTCCCAATAGAATGGCATTTTATTGGCCCTATCCAAAGCAACAAAGCGAAGGGTATCGCTGAACATTTTTCTTGGGTCCATAGTGTTAGCCGCTATAAAATTGCTGGTCTTTTGAACGAATACAGACCTCCATATTTGGAACCTCTTAATGTATGCATTCAAGTCAGCTTGGTTCCTGAAGAGACGAAATCAGGAATCCCCGTTGATGAAGTTGAAAGCTTGGCCCATGAGATTAGTAAGTTGCCGAATATAAGGCTAAGAGGTTTGATGACTATTCCTCCCCCTCCTACTAGCGAACAAACCCAATATAAAATTTTTCTTAGACTTAAAGAGCTAATGGATACGATAAATCGAAAGCTAGATAAACCCATGGACACTTTATCCATGGGAATGAGCGATGATTTGCTGCCTGCTATTCAAGCTGGATCTACAATTGTCCGTATTGGACGCGCTATTTTTGGAGAACGCATAGGAAAGAAGACATGAAGATTGGTTTTATCGGATATGGGAATATGGCAAAAGCCATGGCTAGAAGTATGAAAAAGCTTCATAAATACACATTGATGGCCTCTGCCCCTTCATTAGTTTCAGGAATAAATAAAGACAATATCCAAACCTTTAACGATAATGCTCAGCTCGCTAAGTTTGCTGATGTTATTATCTTGGCCGTTAAGCCTGCTCATATGAAAACAGTTGTGCAAGAAATAACTCCTTTCCTTAAACAAAATGCTCTTATTATTTCTATAGCCGCGGGAATATCACTTCACTGGTTAGCAAACCATTTTAATAAGGAACAAGCCATTATTCGCTGCATGCCCAATACACCAGCATCCATTGGAATGGCAGCAACACCCATGATTGCTAATAATGCAGTTCAACAAGCTCAAAAACAAGTGGCTGAAGAGTTACTATCGACCATCGGCATTACAACTTGGGCTTCAACAGAAGATGAAATAGATACCTTCACAGCCTTTTCGGGTAGCGGTCCAGCTTACGTGTTTCTATTTTTAGAGTCTTTAGTTCATGCTGCTGTCGAACTGGGTTTAAGCCCACAAATCGCAAAGGCTTTCGCATTACAAACCTGCCTTGGATCTACTCAACTAGCGCTGCAAAGCAGTTTAGAATTAAACCAACTAAGAAATAAAGTGACTTCCCCGGGGGGCACAACTGCTGCAGCTTTAGCTCATTTAGAGAACCATCTTACTGAATTAATTATGAATGCCATGCGTGCTGCTAAGCAAAGAGCACATGAGTTAGGTGAAAGTTCATAAAAAAAATAATAAGATCACGACTTACGAAACCCTCCAAGGTCGAGGCAACAATAAATGTCAATAAAGACGTTTAGATGTACTAAAAGACTGAATTGACATTTATTTTTAATGAAGTGATTGAGTGTTTTTCGTCAGTCCTGAAGATATTTAATCAAAGGTGATTACATGTACGCGTTAACTTCTGTAGGAATTTTTTTAGTATCTATACTCTTTGGATTTTTAATATTTAGTCTTTGGCTAAGAATAGCCATACGTTATTTTCGCATTAGCACCATCAGCCCTATGGGCCGTATCATCTATGCCGTTACTCAGCCCTTAATCCAGCCATTAAGTCTTATATTGCATCGATTAGATAAACCAGGAAAACGATACGACTGGATTGCTATTATCCTCTTAATCGCCATTGAACTTATCAAAATAATAACATTATGCGCTCTAATGTATCATGCTATTATGCCATTGCCTTTTATAGGTCTCTATGTGCTTGCTGATTTAATCATCCAACCTTGCGACATTCTTTTTTTTGCAATTTTAATTTTAATCATTATGAGCTATGCAAATCCAAGATGGGAGCATCCTGTTAAAGATTTTTTGCTAATTATCACAACCCCTGTTCTTAGACAAGCGAGAAAGATTCTACCTAACACGTCTGTGTTCGATTGGGCAACCCTAGTTGTATTAATCTTACTAAAGGCAATTTCCATATTTATTAGTGCGTCTTTGCCATGGAAATTACTGTAAATGGGCTATACTATAGTTGACTAGGTTGATAGGATACTCCTATGAAATCAATAACTTTCAATAGCTTATTATTGATGTTAATACCATGTATGGCATCAGCAGCACAATCTTTTTATTGCCCTCAA
Organism: Legionella waltersii; assembly: GCF_001468085.1. Lineage (GTDB taxonomy): Bacteria > Pseudomonadota > Gammaproteobacteria > Legionellales > Legionellaceae > Legionella > Legionella waltersii. Next base: position 47,710 of record NZ_LNZB01000009.1, read on the forward strand.
AACCATGCCTACATCAATATTGGGATGTCCAGCGATCAAGTAATTGCAGCTTGCGGACAACCAGCAAGTATCCAGGAATCCGATCAACCCATCATGCAAAAAGTACCCATGCAACAATTGATTTTTAACAATTTAAGTTCTAACGACAGTGATTTCACTGGTTCATTGAATACTCCAACCAACAGCGCATTCTATGGAGTATGGAACGTCTCAACGGGATACAATGGAGTTCAGGTACAGGTTGATATCGTGGATAATAAAGTTAAAAGCATCAGCGTAAACGGTGGTGGAAGCAATGCATTGTCGCTATGCAGTGGAGCGAATATACAAGTTGGTGATCCTGCCAGTAAAGTATATGGTGCCTGTGGTAGTCCCAATGTTACCAATAATTCATACATCAACGTTCCAATTCCTTCTCAAACAAGACCTCAAATATGGATTTATAAACCCGATCCTTATCAACCTTCATTTTCCTTGACATTTATCGATGGCAAACTACAATCCATCGGAAATAATTAAGGAACTCATTTAAATGACTGAAACTGTAGACGATATCACCATTGTATTTGAAGAAAATGGCGTAGAAACGATCAAAGAACTCGATAAGCAAATCCTATCAAAAGGTGCATGGACAACCATTATGTTCAAATACCAAGAATGGGACAATCAAAAAAACGATTATGGACCAGTGAAGTACTCAATACGAAGGTATCAAAAGCGCAATAATCAGTATTGGCAAAAATCTAAATTCAATATTTCTAGTGATGATCAAGCAAGAAAGATAGTTGATATTTTGAATCAGTGGCTGCAGTAAGAATGTCGAATTGCTTGGAATTGTACCAAGAATTAAATATAGCGATATGATTTGATTTTCTATCCACTCCCTTACGGTCGCGGCTCGGTTGAGCACGATGCTGAGGCACAACTGGGGACGGTAAAACTGGGACTAAAACTGGGACTAAAACGACTAAAACTGGGGACGGACCCCAGTGGGGTCCGTCCCCAAGCACGCCACCAAAGCGTGTTATAAATAGCAGGCAATTCCATCAAACCCAACAACATGACACTCTCTAAATGCAGATTGATCCAGCTTATAGCTTACTGAACCATATTTAGCATAAATTTGACCATCGTTTGTCATCTCAACATGAGGCATTTGATAGGTGCTGTTAAGCTCACAATTTGATGCAACTTGAAACCATGTTGCCTCATGAGTGCGAACTATTTTTTGGCTTGGTGATAATTTATTTGCTGCACATGATTTGGTAGCAAGTAAGCTAACATTAGGTGCTGAAAAAAGCACATCATAGTTGTTTAATGCCACTTGTACTGCATTATTAGCATCTAAAATACCGTGTCCGCAGGGCTTTTTGCCTACGCATGATTTGTTTGGATCATCGCTTTTACCAAAGTCATGGGTGGTTGTGTATAATATTTGCTCAACCATTTCTGGCTTTAGCTTCCTATCACTTACTGCAAATATCAACCCAGCTACTCCCGCCACGTGTGGTGATGCCATGCTCGTTCCTTGGTAAAAATCAAAGCCTGAGCCATTATAACCACCACCAGGATTCACTGTGGATAAGATAGCACCCTCATTCCCATAGCGCTTATCGCCCCCTGGTGCAGCAAGCATCACACTTGGTCCATAATTTGAAAAATAAGATCTCAATCCTTCAGGACCAGTTGAGGCCACCTTAATAGCTCCATTACAAACCGCAGGCGCATTATAATGCTCCCAGACGTTATCATTTCCAGCAGCAACCGCTACAACAGCTCCTTTTTTACGAGCAAAATACATGGCTTCTTGCAAAGCTTCATCGCAATAATCAATTTCTCTAGTTGGATCGAAATCGACACCAAAGCTCATATTGAGTACCTTTGCTGGGTAAGGGTTTTTGGGCGCTCCTGGGACGTCCTCTCCTACAGCCCAATAAATTCCATTGATGACAGCACTTTCATAAAACATACCATTACCAGCTGGTATTTTTACCGTTAGAACCTTCAAATCAGGCCCAACGCCCGACATCACATCCCCATATCCAGCTATAGTTCCAGATACATGTGTACCATGATAAGATTCTGTCTCATCAGAAATATCGTCATTATTACCCGCAAAATTCCAGCCAAAGACCTTGCCCTCAGTGTTTGTGACTAAACTGTTTACTAAGCTATCGTTCAAAGCCACACCAGTATCCAAAACTGCCACTACTACCGGCTTTTTCGCTTTACCTGTGGTATAAGCCCAAGCGCCGTCTCTCAGTCCAGGTTTAGTTTCTAAACGAATCCCGGCAGGTCGATCAAACTCATCCCACTGACTTTCATGAGATAAAAGCGGACTTAGCTCGAGTTGCTTTTTTGGATCAGGCACAGGAGTAAAATGTCCCACCCTATCCTTAACTGCATAAAGTACATTTGGATTCTTTCGAAGATTTTCCAATACTAAAGCGGTCTTATCTATGTTGCTTCCTACTAAGGATTTGTTATCTTTGACATCAAATACCACTGAAAATGCTCCATTTGCCATAGGAGTCATTGCTTTTACTGGAGTATGAGTATACTGAACTACTTGCGACTTCATCGTTGAAATTAATTTAGGTTGCTGCTTGTATTTAATAATCACTCGAATAGAATCATCCTCTCCCGCAGAATACAGAGAGCAAGAAATAGATAATAATCCTAATCCTAAAACTCCTAATTTAAAACCCATAACTATCTCCTTATATAATCCAGTTTTCTGTAAATGGCATGTCAGTATGCAGCAGAAGTTTTTGTAAAACAAGGAGATGGAAAATAGCTTTTGACGTATTATGTTGCGCCAATACAGCTCTCTTTCCTGAAATAAATGTTCACATAAGGATGGTGAGTTGTATTAAAAATTAGAGCCCGCATTAGCACAGGGTAATGCGGGACTATTTTACTCTCATTTAATGAATACCATGCTGTTCTCTATAGTCTGTAGGCGAGAGACCAGTCCACCTTTTGAAGGCCTTGGAAAAATTCGATGTATCCTGAAAACCTAATAGGAAACTAATTTCAGTGATTGATAACTTATTGTTTAGTAGGAATTTTTTAGCCTTTTGCTCTCTAAGTTCATCAAGCAACTCTTGATACGTCACGCCCATGCTGATTAAGCGTCGTCGCAAGGTTCTAGAAGTCATGCACAGTTGTTTAGCAACTGTTTCCATACTACTTTGATGTAAATTCTCATTTAAAAGAATGGTCTTTATCTTACTGACTAAATCGTCTTTTAGGAATAATTGGCTTTTAATTTCTTCCAGTTGTTTTTTTGCCAGTTGATAACTAGCGTCATCAGCAAATTGAATTGGATACTGCAATTCTTCTTCACGAATCCAAAATCGAGTTTCTTCGGCATTAAAAACCAGACATGATTGGAACAAGGACTCGTATTTATCAACATAATCTGGCTTTGAATATTGCAGCTCTATTTTTAATGGTGGCTCTCTGCAATTCGTTAAAAATTGCCTCATGTTAATAATATGCGCAATGACTGCTTCTGTAAAAAAAAGGATGAGTAGTTCATCAACTGTATTTACTTTGATCGTAACGTATGAATTTTTACTTGGAGTCGAAGCTTGCAACTCAATGGATACTAAACTTGTTCTCGTATTTAGATAACTTAATACAGTTTGAATTGCACTACCAAAAGTAGGGCTACTCATTGCTGCATAGCCAACAAAACCATGATTCAAAATGGAGACCGCTGATCCATACATAATCCCTAAATGAGGACAACGGCTTAATTGATAAGCTTCTTGAACTACCCGCTTCAACTCATCTAAGTTTATATAAGCATTTGGATCTTGAAGTTTAGATTGATCAAAACCCATCTTATCTAAGAAATGATCAATACCCAATTGTTCAAGGCATTTTTCCATCGCAGATAGATAATTTGCAGCTAAAACTTTCTCCATCTGGTAATCCTATCCTAACTCGATAAACAAAAGCTCTACCTGTTGATTAATAGCGATATTGATCCGACTTGAAAGGCCCCTCTTTATTAACACCAATATACTCTGCTTGTTCATCAGTTAAACGTGTTAATTTTGCGCCAATTCGTCCCAAATGTAATCTAGCTACTCGTTCGTCAAGCACTTTTGGTAAAACATATACCTGATTGGTATACTGTTTAGTATTCTGAAACAATTCGATTTGTGCTAATACCTGGTTTGTAAAGGAAGCTGACATCACAAAGCTTGGATGTCCAGTAGCACAGCCTAAATTCACTAACCTGCCTTCTGCCAATATAATTAGACGCTTTCCATCAGGAAATATCACATGATCAACCTGAGGCTTGATATTCTCCCAGGTGTATTGCCTTATACTCTGAATATCAATTTCTGAATCAAAGTGACCTATGTTACATAATATTGCTTGATTGCGCATGCGCTTCATATGCTCATGAGTAACAACGTGGTAATTTCCAGTAGCAGTGACAACTATATCTACTTGTTCTGCAACATCATCTAAAGTGACAACTCGATATCCTTCCATAGCAGCTTGTAAAGCACATATTGGATCAATTTCTGCAACAAATACTGTGGCCCCTTGCGCACGCAAAGATTGAGCACACCCTTTACCTACGTCTCCATATCCCAAAATTAGGGCCACTTTTCCAGCAATCATGACATCAGTTGCACGTTTTATCCCATCTAGTAATGATTCACGACAACCATAAAGATTATCAAATTTAGATTTGGTGACTGCATCGTTCACATTAATTGCCGGAACCTTTAAATGACCCGTTTTTGCCATTTCATACAATCTAGCTACACCAGTTGTAGTCTCCTCAGATACTCCTTTGATTTCAGCCAGTAACTCAGGATGCTTTTGATGGACTACTTGTGTCAAATCGCCACCATCGTCTAATAACAGATTTGGCGTCCAACCATCTGGTCCGAATAGCGTCTTTTCCACACACCACCAATACTCTTCTTCAGTCTCCCCTTTCCAGGCAAAAACAGGAACACCATCAGCAGCTATTGCCGCTGCGGCATGGTCTTGAGTAGAAAAAATATTGCATGATGACCAACGGACCTGAGCCCCGAGTGCTATCAATGTCTCGATTAATACAGCAGTCTGAATCGTCATGTGCAAGCAACCTGCGATTCTTGCTCCTTTCAATGGTTTCTGAGTAGAAAACTCCTCTCGAAGTGCCATTAAACCGGGCATTTCAGTTTCCGCAATGGCAATTTCCTTACGACCCCAATTTGCTAGTGTTAAATCAGCTACTTTGTAATCTTGAGACTTGGTCATGTTGATATCCCTTCATTTATAGTGCTTTTCTCAATTCGTTTACTTTATCTAAACGCTCCCATGGAAAACCATCTCGTCCATAATGCCCATAAGTAGCCGTTTTTCTGTAGATAGGACGCAGTAGATCATGGTGATTAATAATGCCTTGAGGAGTTAAATCAAAGTGTGTATGTATTAAATCAATTATTTCACTTTGCTTTAATTTGCCGGTACCAAAAGTATCTACGTAAATGGAGGTAGGTTCTGCGACTCCAATGGCATAAGAGACTTGAATTTCACATTTATCAGCAAGTCCTGCTGCAACTATATTCTTAGCAACATGACGAGCAGCATAGGCAGCAGAACGGTCCACTTTAGAGGGATCTTTTCCTGAAAAGCAACCGCCTCCATGTCTCGCCATTCCTCCATAGGTATCAACTATGATTTTTCGACCAGTTAAACCGCAATCACCCAAAGGTCCACCTATTACAAAGCGACCGGTAGGATTAATAAAATACCGTGTTTTATCAGTGAGCCACGCTTGAGGCATCACTGCATGAATGATTTCTTCCCTTACAGCTTCAGTAAGATCGTTATGGCTAACCTCTGGGGAGTGCTGTGTAGAAAATACGATGGTATCCACTTCCACTGGCATCCCATTGTCGTATTTCAAGGTGAGCTGACATTTAGCATCAGGTCTTAACCAAGACAATTGTCCTGATTTTCGAACTTCAGCGAGTTTCTCCATCAATCGATGAGAGTATGCTATTGGGGCAGGCATATACACATCCGTTTCACGACTAGCGTAACCAAACATTAACCCTTGGTCTCCTGCTCCTAAAGTTTTAGTGTCTTGATTGTCTACACCTCTTGCAATATCCGGTGATTGCTTGCCAATAGCTGATAATACTGCACAAGACTCCCAATCAAATCCCATCTGAGAGCTATTGTAACCAATGTCTTTAATCACATGGCGTGTAATTTCTTCGACATCAACCCATGCTTTAGTAGTAATTTCACCACCAACCAAAACCATTCCGGTCTTTACAAATACTTCACAAGCAACACGAGCTTTTGAATCCTGAGTAAGGATAGCATCTAAAATTGCATCGGAAATTTGATCAGCGATTTTATCTGGATGTCCTTCAGATACCGATTCGGATGTAAATACATGGGTGTCGCTCATTACTTATCCTCTTTATTTATTATTTTTAAAAATTCATCAAACAATTCATCAATATCGTGTGGTCCTGGGCTCGCTTCTGGGTGACCTTGGAAACCGAATGCTGGTTTGAATTTATGTCGGATCCCTTGCAAACTATTATCAAATAATGACCGATGTGTTACTTCTAAATAATCAGGTAAAGTAGCTTCATCAACTGCAAAACCATGATTTTGGCTTGTTATAAAAACGCGTTTATTACCTGTTGTTTCAACAACTGGGTGATTAGAACCATGATGCCCAAACTTCATTTTTACAGTTTTGCCTCCAGAGGCTAACGCTAAAATTTGAAAGCCGAGGCAAATCCCAAACACTGGAATACTCCTCTCTAGAAACTCTTTTGTAGCAGCAATTGCATACGTGCACGCCTGAGGATCACCAGGCCCATTTGAAAGAAGAATCCCGTCAGGATTCATTGCGATTACTTCTTGTGCAGAGGTCTTTGCAGGAACGATAGTGATGTGAAAGCCCTTATCATATAAAATACGCAGGATATTATGCTTAACACCAAAATCATAAACAACGAGATGAAATGTACCTGGCTTTGGATTTTTAGCCCATTGACCTTGTCCCTCATGCCACCGTTCAACCGCTTGCCTAGAGACCTCTATCGCTAAATCTACCCCACTTAGTCCAGAAAAAGCCTTTGCCTTTTCTACAGCATCTTCTGGCTGATCAACATGAGTGCTAATACATGCGCCTATAGCACCTGTATCACGTAGTTTAGCAGTGATTTCACGAGTATCTACTCCAGCTATTGCCACGACTCCCCTTTTTCTCATCCATTCAGGGAATGACTGTTCCGACCGATAATTGCTTGCAACCATTGTGCAATTTTTCATGACCATTCCAGCAGCCCATACTTTTGTGGATTCCATGTCTTCCGAGTTGCACCCAGTATTTCCAACATGAGAGGTCGTTAGAGTGATGATTTGTCGAGCATAGGATGGATCTGTTAGCATTTCTTGATAACCAGTCATGGAAGTATTAAATACTAACTCGCCCACACAGTCGCCCTCAGCACCGACGGAGATCCCCTCGTACACGGTGCCATCAGCTAATGCTAAAATTGCTGATTTATTTATCATGAATTCACTCTATTTAGTTCAAAGGTTTTATACAAAATTCAACAATTGTACATTAAAAACCTTAGAATTTCATGTCCTCAAAAAACTTTTTCACTCCAGCGAACCAAGAGCTGGTCTTAGGTGAATGGGTAGTTTTGCCTTTTTCTAAAGAATCCTGAAGTTTGATTAAAAGCTCTTTTTGATCCTTTGATAAACTCACTGGAGTCTCCACAACTACTTTACAGAGTAAATCACCCTGTCCATATCCTCTTACTGATTTCATGCCTTTGCCCCGCAAACGAAAGACTTTCCCAGTTTGCGTTTCCGCTGGTATCTTTAAGGTTACTCTTCCTTCTAGTGTTGGCACCTCAATGGATCCACCTAAAGCAGCCGTAGTAAAACTTATTGGGACCTCGCAATGTAAATCAGTATCATGCCGTTCAAAAATCGCATGTTGTTTCAAGTTGATTTGCACATAGAGATCTCCAGGACCACCTCCATGAACGCCGGCTTCACCCTCACCACTCAAGCGAACTCGATCCCCGTTGTCTACTCCTGAAGGAATTTTAACGGTTAGTTTTTTACTTTCCCTAACCCGACCCTGACCATGACAACTATCACAAGGATCTGAAATTGTTTTTCCCTCACCATGACAGCTTGGGCAAGTTTGTTGAATTGAGAAGAATCCTTGCTGAATTCTCACTTGACCTGCACCTTGGCATGTCTCACAAGTACTAGGACTTGTACCCTTCTTTGCACCAGAACCTTCGCAATTTTTACAGGTTCCATGACGAGGAACAGTAATTTCAACCTCTTTACCTACAGCAGCTTCTTCAAGCGTTAGCTGGATATTAAATTGCAGATCGGAACCGCGTTGACCACGTGATTGTCTGCTAGCCCCACGGCCACCCGAGAAGATATTCTCAAATATGTCTTCGAACACATCACCAAAACCACCGAATCCACCAAATCCACCATGACCACCGCCCATGGACGGATCCACTCCTGCGTGACCAAATTGATCATACGCAGCTCGCTTTTGTTTATCCGATAAAATACTGTAGGCTTTTTGAATCTCTTTGAATTTTTCTTCAGCAGCTGCATCTCCAGGATTACGATCAGGATGATATTTCATTGCCAGTTTACGATAGGCTTTTTTAATTTCAGCCTCACTAGCACTGCGGCTCACTTCTAATAGTTCATAATAATCCCGCTGTTCCATAACTGCTCACAATTTAATTCTCTGCACTTAATGCGATTAAGTGTCTATAAATAAACAAACGGGACGATAGCATCGCCCCGACCTAATTGTACTAACCCTCTTTCCCCATTCTCCAAGGAGGAAAAGGATATCTTAAATTACTTCTTATCATCTTCCTTAACTTCTTCAAACTCAGCATCAACAACACCCTCGTCGGCTGGTTTTGATGACTCGTGAGCGGCATGCGCCTCACTACCTTGGGAAGCCTGAGCTCCAGCAGACTGCTTCGCATACACTCGTTCAGCCATTTTAGCAGAAGCATCCGTTAACACTTTCAACTTGTCTTCAATACGTGCTTTATCTGTACCTTGAACAGCTTCTTTAAGCTCAGCAATTGCGGATTCAATTCCCTTTTTCTCGTCTTCAGACATTTCATCGGCTAAATCTTTGAGTGATTTTTCGCAGCTGTGTATCATACCATCAGCTTGGTTGCGAAGTTCAGCCATTTCCTTGAACTTCTTGTCTTCTTCTGCGTGAGATTTCGCATCTTTAACCATCGCTTCCACTTCAGCATCACTTAGACCACTTGATGCCTTAATCACAATGGATTGAGCTTTACCTGTGGCTTTATCTTTTGCAGAAACATTGAGAATACCGTTTGCATCAATATCAAAAGTAACTTCAATTTGTGGAATTCCGCGAGGGGCAGGAGGAATATCACGCAAATCAAAGCGACCCAATGATTTATTAGCAGAGGCTTGCTCTCTCTCACCTTGCAAAACATGAACTGTTACTGCTGTTTGATTATCATCAGCTGTTGAGAACACTTGATTTGCTTTTGTAGGAATCGTCGTGTTTTTTTCTATTAGTTTAGTCATGACACCACCCATGGTTTCAATACCTAGGGATAATGGAGTCACATCCAATAAGAGAATATCAGTCACCTCACCAGATAACACGGCAGCTTGAATTGCAGCACCTACTGCAACAGCTTCATCTGGGTTAACGTCTTTACGTGGCTCTTTACCAAAGAAATCTTCAACTGTTTTTTGAACCATCGGCATACGGGTTTGTCCACCGACAAGAATCACTTCATCAATTTGTGAAACAGTCAAACCTGCATCCTTTAATGCGATCTTGCAAGGCTCTACAGTGCGCTCAACCAATTTTTCAACCAAAGATTCCAATTTTGCTCGGGTTAATTTGATGTTTAAATGTTTAGGTCCACTTGCATCTGCAGTGATGTAGGGTAGATTAACATCTGTTTGTTGAGCCGATGACAACTCTATCTTCGCTTTTTCAGCAGCTTCTTTTAAGCGTTGTAATGCTAGAGGATCATTGTGTAAATCAATTCCACTGTCTTTCTTGAATTCAGAAGCTAAATAATCAATGAGTGCCAAGTCGAAGTCTTCTCCACCAAGGAAAGTATCCCCATTAGTAGCCAATACTTCAAATTGATGTTCTCCATCTACTTCAGCAATTTCAATAATTGAAATATCAAAAGTACCACCACCTAAGTCATACACAGCAATCTTCGAATCACCACGCTTTTTGTCCATGCCATAGGCAAGAGCAGCAGCTGTAGGCTCGTTGATGATACGCTTGACTTCTAAGCCTGCAATTCGCCCAGCATCTTTGGTCGCTTGACGCTGAGAGTCATTAAAGTAGGCAGGAACAGTAATAACGGCTTCTTTAACTTCCTCGCCTAAGTAATCTTCAGCAGTCTTTTTCATCTTACGCAGCACTTCGGCTGAAATTTGTGGCGGAGCCATGTCTTTACCCTTGACACTAACCCAGGCATCGCCATTGTCTGCCTTAGTAATCTTGTAGGGAACCATTTTTATGTCTTTTTGTACAACTGCATCGTCAAATCGACGTCCGATTAAACGTTTGATTGCAAAAAGAGTATTCTCTGGATTCGTTACAGACTGTCTTTTTGCTGCTTGACCTACGAGAACCTCTTTATCATCAGTGAAAGCCACAATTGAAGGTGTTGTTCTGTGACCTTCATTGTTTTCAATTACTTTTGGTTTATCGCCTTCCATAACGGCGACGCAAGAGTTGGTTGTTCCCAAATCTATACCTATAATTTTAGCCATTCTATTTCGCTCCAATCTAATTTCTTATTGCTATGTAACTCATATGGGGTTCTTCCTATGAATTTCAAGCGCATCTGTTTAAAAATTTAAAATTTATTCCTGCCTACAGCATCTCAAGCTATTTAGTAGACACGACCACACGAGCCGGCCTAATGACACGATCACTTAATTTGTACCCTTTCTGGAATACCATAATCACTGTGTTTGGCGCAGATTCTGGTGCTGGTTGCATGGACATCGCTTCGTGCTGTTGAGGATCAAAGACTTGACCCATTGGGTCAATTTGCTCGACATCAAATTTCTGCAACACATCCAGAAATAATTTCATGGTCAATTCAAGTCCTTCATGCATCGCTGAATCATTGTTTTTATCGGCGAGCTGTAATGCCTGTTCCAAACTATCCATTACAGGCAATAAAGAAGAAAGGAGTTTCTCTACCCCGTATTTATGAGCATTTGCAACTTCTCGTTCCATACGACGACGCACGTTGTCAAGCTCAGCTAGAGCTCTTACCGATTTCTCCCAATGTTCATGGGCCTGTTGCTCAGCCAGAGTTAATTTTTCTTCTAAATCCGAATAACTGGGATGATCCAGTGCCTGCTCCCCATGGTTTGACTGTTCAGAAAGCGCTTCTTCGACAGGCTCATCAAAAAAATCCTCATCAACTAGGTTTTCTTCCTTAAATTTATGCCAATCTTTTTTATTATGATCACTCATTCATAAGACTCCAAACGAACATGAACCTTCCAAATGGGGACACCATTGTCATTTTTCAAGTTCTTCTATCGAATTATTCCTTACTTTTTTTAGGACTTACAAAAAACCCCACTCTCTTCGTTCAAAAAATGGTTTTAATTCGATCATTTAGTCTTTCTATAGAACCTTCATTATAACGATTTTTTGCCTCGACCTTGGGGTTCATCGGAAGTCCTTTTTTTATATGTAAATCACTGCTTGCAGTATATGTCCATTTATTTCATACTTGGGGATTTCCGTAACCACATGAGTTCGTTATGCAAGCATGGTCGCCAACCACATGGCAAACGTTTTCTTATTTACAAGCCGCGCACTACGCTGATGAAGAACAGCTCGATAAAGTAGTCAACCAATTGAGACTTGTCCCACCATTAGTGACCAGTGGTGAAGTGAAGCGTTTAAAAGGAGAAATTGCTCGAGCAGGTCGAGGTGAGGCATTCATTCTGCAAGGCGGTGATTGCGCCGAATCGTTTAACGATTGTCGTCCTGACGTCATTAGCAATAAGTTAAAGATTTTATTGCAAATGAGCTTGATACTCATTTATGGATTAAGAAAACCCATCATTCGCATAGGTCGAATTGCTGGCCAATATGCTAAACCTCGATCCTCCGATTTTGAAACGATCGACGGGGTTACTTTACCAAGTTATCGAGGCGACATTGTAAACTCTCCTGAATTTACCGAAGCAGCGCGTGAGCCCAACCCTAAATTACTCCTGCAAGCTTACAGCTGCTCCGCCATGACCTTAAATTTTATACGTGCATTATTGGACGGTGGTTTTGCAGATTTGCAATATCCACAACGCTGGGATCTTGGGTTTGTAGAGCATTCTACCCAGAAGAATGAATACCAACACATAGTTCACTCAATCGGTGATGCACTTGAATTTTTAAAAGCGATTGATGGTCTAAGCTCAAGTAATATAAGCAAAGTTGATTTTTACACTTCTCACGAAGCCCTGCATTTGCATTATGAACAAGCTTTGACACGTCAGTTAAAAGATGGACTTTGGTACAATTTATCCACCCATTTACCCTGGATTGGAATGCGTACTGCTCAAGCAGATAGTGCTCATCTCGAATTTCTACGAGGTGTGCAAAACCCAATTGGCATCAAAGTGGGACCAAGCGCTACAGCGGAGTGGCTGAAAGAAGTATTGCACACTGCAAACCCACAAAAAGAAGAAGGTCGTGTTGTTCTTTATACGCGCCTCGGTGCGAAATCCATAGAAAAACTCCTGCCGCCACTCGTTGAAACCGTTAAGAAAACCAAGATCCCAGTAACTTGGTCTTGTGATCCAATGCACGGTAATACCGAGACCACTTCTGATGGCACCAAAACAAGGCATTTTGATAACATTTTATTTGAGTTAAAACAGGCTTTGGAAATTCATCGTTCCATGGACAGTTATTTAGGGGGAGTTCACTTCGAGCTCACTGGCGATAACGTTACGGAATGTATTGGAGGAGCTAGAGGATTAGCCGCGGACGATTTAAAAACAGCTTATCATAGTTTAGTAGATCCAAGACTTAACTATGAGCAATCATTGGAAATGGCAATTCAATTGAGTCATCAGTTTAGAACCGCTTAAGAGGAAAGCATCGCTTTTTCTCTCTAGCGTAGTAGAAAGGCCGAACAAAGTTAGAACGACATATCAAGTTTTCAACAGACCCCAGCGGGGTCTGTATCCGTGAAACTTAGCTGAGCTAGTTCTAATTATGTGAATTAATTCATTGTTGTTTGATTCATTTACTGGTGGTATTTAGGACTCAACTCGCGAACAGCATCTACAAGATGTGCCACATTCTCTGGGGGTACGTCTGGAGTAATGCCATGACCTAGATTGAAAATATGCCCTGCACCAGGGCCATAAGCAGATAAGACCTCTTCTACTTTTTGGTAAATGCATTCCCTCGATGTTCTTAAAACTGCCGGATCCAAATTACCTTGTAATGCTACCTTTGATCCCACCCTTTTTCTAGCTTGTATTAAGTCACAAGTCCAATCAATACCTAATGCGTCACAACCAGTATCACTCATCCACTCGAGCCATTGTCCGCCATTTTTTGTAAACAATATGATTGGGGTATCTGGAAACTGTTTTTTGATTGTTTGTACAATGTCCTGCATGTAATACAGGGAAAAATCCTTATAATTTTGCGGCGTTAATATTCCGCCCCAGGTATCAAAAATCATTAAAGCGTTAACCCCAGCTTTTACTTGTTCAAGCAAATACTCAGAGACTGAAGAGGCCAGTTTATGCAATAGAGAATGCGTGGATTCTGGGTCAGTGTACAACAACTGCAAAATACGTTTGTAGTCCTTACTGCTTCCACCCTCAACCATATAACAGGCTAATGTCCATGGACTACCAGAAAACCCAATTAATGGGAGTTCCTGTGGCATTTCCTTTCGAATTAAACGAGCCGCATCCATAACGTATCCCAAAGAGTCCCTAATGCTGGGAACCTCCAATCTTGCGATTTCATGGGCATCCTGGACAGGACGATTAAAGTAAGGTCCTTCTCCTTCTCTGAAAGATAACCCTAAACCCATTGCGTCTGGAATGGTTAAAATATCTGAAAACAGAATGGCAGCGTCTAATGCATACCTTCTTAATGGCTGCAAAGTAACTTCACAAGCCAGCTCTGGATTTTTGCATAAACTCAAAAAATCCCCTGCGAGCTCTCTCGTTTTTCTATACTCAGGTAAGTATCGTCCAGCTTGTCGCATAATCCATAATGGAGTTCTTTCAACGGGCTGTCTTCTTATAGCGCGCATAAATAGAGATTGATTGATATCAAACATCTTAGGAATACTCTGGTAATAAAAGATGGTTATAGTATCATGATCGTCTTCTTCAATAAATCGATGCATCGGAAGTGAATAGAAATGGATAGTTTAAACATTACAGCCCTTTGTGTTGAAGCCACGATTGGTATTTATAACTGGGAACAACGAATAAAACAAAAGCTCTTCCTCGATATACGCATTCCCATTGATTTTAAAGCGTGTGACGACAACATCGAACACACTTTAGATTATGACAAATTATGCAAGTCTGTTACTCACTTTATGGAATCTAAACCTTTTCAACTGATAGAAACCGTAGCTAATGAAGTTGCATCGCTCATTCAGAACGAATTTCAAGTAAAACAAATTACCGTCGCTGTTACAAAACCACATGCAGTGAAGAATGCAGGCGGTATCCAAGTCATTGCTAACCGATGACAAACCAGTTTCATCAAAACCATCATTCAATCAGGCTTTATCTTCAAACAAAAAACATGCCACAAAGTACAGTGTCTATATTTTAGTCTATCATTATAAATGAGAAACAAAAATTATGGTTTTGAGTTCTGCTATTCCATAATGAGCGGATCATAGCAACAACCGATTTTTAGGTGCTATCTATGACGTATGATAAATCTAGCGAATTCACTGGGACCCACACAGCATTTAATTTAGAGATGATCAGGACCCTACAGGGAATGGATACGATGTATCCCATTTTTGCTGCATTTAATAAGTGGCTTAGGAAAATCAATGGTTCAAAAGATACTCTTGGGGATGTAAGAGAACAAAATAGTCAAATATTTAATACCTTTGTGTTTTTGATGAATCATAACTACTTGTTTTATTTGATCATCACTAACCAATTTGCGCAAATCAATGAACTCTATACTGTTCATGGTCTGCCTTTAAAAAACCCCAAATTACTCGAACAGATAAGTCGAGAATATCAGAAAGCCGTACAAAACCAGTTTGTTTTGGATTTACACGACAATACACCTCTCGATGGTGCGCATTTACGGAATATCGATGAGGGTTATTTTATTATTAATGACACCACACCCTATCAATTATACAGTGATTTAACGCAACAATATCAAAAAATAAATCACCGCTACCAAACGGAACAAGTTAAGGCTATTCGAGAAGTCTATGAGGGTGAAGTTAGGCAAAATATAACCCTCATAGAGCAAGATGAAGAAGTTCCTGAAGAAGCAAGACGGGATATTATAAATGCCCATCTTAGATTTGAAGAAGAATTATCTCGATTAGAACAAGAACTCTCCGATGAAGACGATGAAGAAGATGAATATTATGAGGAAGATGAGTTTTTTTCCTATGATGAAGATAACCAAGAAGCTATTATTCATTTACCCTCAGATAATGCTCCACCTTTAAGGAAAGAAATCACTCCTGTAGATGAAGAAGAACCCGATGAGGCACCACTAAGTATCCATATGCCTATACCGGACACAGAGCAAGCACAAATACGCGAGATACCAAGGGGGCTTGACCGAGAGAATCTACCTGACGAAGTAAGCCTACCACCCACAGATATACCGCTAAGAGAGGATTCTCCTGAAAGTGCTCGTGCTATCCAACAATCACCAAACTTGGACAATGAAAGAAGCTTTGATAGTTTACCAATGTCTCAAAAAATAAGGTCGTTTGAACAAAGTAAAACAACAGAAAGTATCCCGAAAGTAGAATCAATTAGACGATCACCCCGGGGCCAAAGAGTATCCAATTTGATGGATCTATTTGAGAATAGCGTAGGTAAGGCCTATGAAAAACATGCCCACCATGGCTCAGTAAGAATTCATAGGGATAGACATAGACAATCAGTTGTTAAAATGCAATTAGGTCTAGAAGCTCTTACTCGGAAATATCTACCAACTCTTCAACACTTAACTCAAAAACAAGAGTTGGCTTTAGTGGATATAAAGGTCGATTTGGAAAATTTCATCAATCTACTCTCATCAAATCTACCCTCATTAAAGGAGCCTGATAAAAGTCAGTTGAGTGTAAGCATCAAAAGGCTTAAACAATTTGAAGAACATTTACTGGATGCAGTAGAATATGAAGAGGTACAGGTGGCATTAAAAAGTTTCTCAACGGAATTGGAATCTTTATCGAATTTATTTACCCCACCAGGAGTCCTAGCATCACAACAAGACCAATATGAGAAGCTAAATAGATGTCTCCAACAAAGCCTGGCACTAAAATCATCAGAGTCTGTTACTCAAAAAACGAATACTGGAGAGCAAGCACAAACAGAATCAGAGACCCCAGCGAAGCCTAAAGTTCGCAGATTTGCAGTTGGGCTTGCAAGATCGCGTCTCATCGAGGAACAACGGCATCAAGCCAAGCGTAACGGATTTTTTAGCCAAGCTCCAAAAGCGACTCCTGATCAAACTCATCCACTTAAAATTAAAAAACACCCACACGAAGAACCAAAAACAATCAGTGAAGATGTAGCAGATGATTTGCAAAGAAAATTAGGTGCTATCAAAACTCACCTAGGTTTTCTCACTAAAACAAGTGAAACCCAGAAATCGACAGCCTACACAATCATGGAGAGAATAGAGAATGCGGCCAAAAAGCACCATGCAAACCCTGTGGACTTAAGTGCTTTAGCTACTACGTATAATTCACTTGCTCCTAATAATGAGATTAGCCCCGAATTAGTCGAGTTGTCTGTTTTACTGTATGATCAAGCCAGCAGGCCAGCTCAACAAAGTTAAATTTAGCCACCAACGGCTCTCAACATCCCGTTCAAACGCTCATTTTTAGCTAAGTTAATCTGAGCTAATTGAGCAGATGTTTTGTCTGGATAGGGTCCTACCACTACTCGGAACCAGCTTCCTTGTGCCTGAGAAGCTTGAACAACGTTGACATCAAAACCTTTTAAAATCAGTTTGGCCTTCATATTATCCGCATCATGTCTTGTTTTAAACGAAGCAACCTGAACCAAATAGGAGCTTGTTTTGTTGCTAGGCTGATGATTATCAACAGGCTTTCCTTCGGCAACTTGAACGGATGATCTTACTGAGTTACTAACCACATCATTGATTGATTTACTAGCGACTTGCTCCGGGCCTTTAGCCGAAGTTTGGGCTGACGTCTGTGTATTTTCCTGGTGGTTGCCTGCTTGAGAACCTGATTTTTCGTTTGCCAACAAGGTATAAAATTCAAACTTAGGCTTCGGAGGTACTTGTGGTTTTTGCTCTGCGGTTTTAATGGGTTGTTTAACTGGTTCATTGTCCGCTAAAATTTCTTTGTTTATCCATTGACTGACCTTTTGAACATCCATGATTGTCGCAGTGAAATACCCCAGTAAAAAGGTAACAACGATAACTAACAGCTGATTGGGAGCGCTGTTTTTCTTTGCAGGTCGCCTATTTCCATAATCTCTTGCCATTACATACTCTCAGGGGCTGAAACGCCCAATATCCTAAGTCCATTATTTAATACTTGTCTTACTGCCTCGAGCAAACACAGTCGCGCAGAACGCAAAGAGTCTTGCTCACATAGAAGTTGTACCGCATTATAATAACTGTGAAGTCCATTTGCCAGCTCTCTTAAATAATAAGCCAACTGATGAGGTTCACAAGTTGATGCTGCTGACTTTATCACTTCAGGATAACGACTCAATAGAGCGACTAATGCAGACTCATGTGCTTGCTCTAATAAACTAAGATTCTCTAGACCTAAACTCTTGTCCCAAGCCATTTCTCGCTGTTTTAATTGCCTTAAAACGCTGCATATTCGCGCATGAGCGTATTGAATATAATACACGGGATTGTCATTAGATTCTGATTTTGCAAGATCAAGATCAAAATCCATATGTTGTTCCGGTTTTCTCACCACATAAAAATATCGTGCTGCATCATTTCCAACCTCTTCTCTTAATTCTCTTAAGGTCACGAATGATCCACTTCGAGTCGACATTTGTACTCGATCTTCACCACGATAAAGAATTGCAAATTGCACCAACATCACGTCCAAAGCACTTTCATCATGACCTAAGGCTTTTACGGCTGTTTTAATTCGAGCGACATAACCATGGTGATCAGCTCCAAAGATGTCAATCACCCGGTCATAACCTCTGTCGTATTTATTCCAATGATAAGCAACATCAGAAGCAAAGTAAGTGCTTTGACCATTCGCTCTTAATAATACCCTGTCCTTTTCATCACCAAAATCAGTAGCTCGGAACCATAGAGCCCCTTCCTTTTCATAAGTATGGCCACCATTTTTCAGGGCCTGGACCCCTTTTTCAATAGAACCATCTTCGAAAAGCGATTGTTCAGAAAACCAGTTATCAAAACTCACACCGAATCCTGATAGGTCGTCCTTTATGTCATCTAAAACCGTCTTTAACGCATGTTGATGGAATATCTTAAAACCATCTTCACCTAATAATACTCTAGACTTCTCAATGACGGCATCAATATAGATTTCTTTGTCTCCACCATGAGGCTCATCCTTGGGTAAGCCCTCGAAGACCACAGGCCATGGATGCACATACTCTGCCCCACTTTCTGAACAAATTGCTTCTGCTATGTTAAAAACATACTGTCCTTTATAAGCATTGGAAGGGAATACTACAGGTTCGCCTTGCAATTCAAGGTAACGTAACCACACACTGACAGCCAAAATGTTCATTTGTCTCCCAGCATCATTGACATAATACTCAAGAGTCACGTCATATCCTGCTGCTTTTAATACATTTCCTAAGGTTGCTCCAAATGCCGCACCTCGGCCATGGCCTACGTGCAGAGGCCCTGTCGGATTGGCAGAAACAAATTCAATTAACACTTTTTGGTTTTGGCCTAGATTACAAGTCCCGAATTCCTCACCTTTTTTCAATGCTTCAGCAACAATCATAGCTCGTGAGCTGCTTTGCATAAAAAAATTAATAAAACCAGCACCGGCTATTTCAATTTTTTGAACGGATGAATCGCCTGGTATTGCTGCAACTATCTTTTCAGCAATGACTCTGGGGGCTAATTTACAGGGCTTTGCTAAAATTAAAGCTAAGTTTGTTGCATAATCTCCATGAGCCGAGTCCTTAGCATTTTCAACTTTAATATCAATACTCAAATCATTGGGAATTTCTCCCTGGGATTCTAAAGTACTTAAGGATTGTTTCAAAAGGTGCTCAATGGTAGATTTCATGCTTTTACTTTATCCGTCAAAAATACTGCAATTATGCTCCTTTTCCTTGCATATGAAAAGGTTATTGAATTCATTCCAGGCAGGAGTTATTTTTAGTTCGCCCTGACTACGTTAATGAGAGAGTCGTCTCAAGGGGGTATCGTCTGTTTTTTCTGTAGATTCTTTTGCCGTAAGGAGGCAGAAAAGAAACCCACAACAGCGCGCTTAACGATTTAACTCCTATTAACTTTCAATATCAGAATAAGCTTTATGGATATACCCATCTTGAGACAGCAAAATGGCTATAGGTCTTGTAACATCAAAATGAGCAAAAATAATCATCATCATCACCGTGATAGGTACCGATAAGAACATTCCTAGAATACCCCAGATGGCACCCCACAAGCCTAAAGCGAATAAAATCACAAGAGGGCTTAAATTCAATGACTTACCTAATAGGCGAGGTTCTAAAAAATTTCCTACAATAAATTGAACAACGACAATACCCGATGTGATTTCAATAAACGGCCACCAACTATCAAACTGAATCAAAGCCAATGCAACTGGAAACGCGGTCGCAACAATTGCTCCTATGTTAGGAATGTAGTTTAAAAAGAAAATCAATAAAGCCCAGAACTCGGCGAAATCTAATTGCACCCATTTCATGACTATCCAACTTGCCGTTGCTGTTAATAAACTCAATAAGGTTTTAATGCCCAAATAAGTTTGAGTGTCTTTGGTAATATGGGAGATAATATTATTGACCAGTTTTCTGTGCTCAATTTGAGGAAAAAAAGCGTCCATTTTTTGCGTAAAATAATGTTGCTCGACAAATAGGAAAACAATGTATAAAGCGATTAATACGGCAGAGCTTGTAATCGTAGTGAACATTCCATAAATGTTCAAAAGCATGGTCTGGAAACTAAGGCCACGGATGATGCTGTCAAAATCCGCTAGTGCTTTGATATGAAAGCGCTGATCAAGATTATTAAAGATACTCATCAAGTTTTCTTGGTATCTTGGTGACGCTGCTATCACTTCATTCACATTGTCTGTGATGATATTAATAAGTACTCGAACCATAACCGTAACGACAAGCAAAGAAAGTATCATCCTGAGCCAACTTGGTAATTTTACTCCAACAACAGGAATCTTTTTCATTCCGTTATTAATGGTGTTTAGGAGATGCCAAACAAAGATCGAAATAACAATCGGAATGAGCAAACCTCTTCCAGCGATTAATAAATACCCTATTATCCAAACTAAAATTAACGAGGCTGTACATGTAATAATGCGGTTCATCCGATTGAACTCCGGTATAGTGTTTTATATTGTAAATAGACTCTAAATTACCTATCCTAATAACATTCTATTTCTAACTCATTCCATAATAGCGTGCTGTCTAACTCTTGTGAATACATACCTGGTGTAGGCCCGGCTCTTGCAGCTAAACTGGCCAAATGCAACATAAACACGGTAAGTGATTTGTTGTTTCATTTGCCTTATCGCTATCAGGATAGAACTAGAGTCACTGCGATTCAAGATCTGAGAGCTAATGAATGGTGTGTTGTTGCTGGCCATGTTTGTAATACCGAAATTAAGTATGGCAAGAAAATGATGCTTAATTGCTACATACAAGACAAAACTGGAATACTTAAGCTTCGGTTTTTTCATTTTAATAAGCAACAAATCAACTCTTTGAATAACAGCCACAAAATAAGAGTTTTCGGAGAAGTGAGAGAATTCAATAGTCAACTTGAAATGATTCACCCGGAGTACCAACTTCTTGATACGGAAGCAGAATTTACTGTTGAAGAGACCTTAACACCGATATATCCAGCTACCCAGGGTTTATCTCAAGCTAAATTAAGACAACTGGTAAAAATTATTCTCAAACAAGCAGAGCAAGAACTTGATGATTTAGAGTGGATGAATGAAAGTGAACTGCAAACCTATGGCTTTTATCCATTGGGTGCAGCTCTAAGCTTGCTTCATAATCCGCCTCCGGATACAGCCTTGAGTTCTCTTGAAATGGGCTTCCACCCTGCTATTAAACGCATCATTTTTGATGAGTTACTTGCCCATCAGTTGAGTATGCAGTTTGCTAGAAACTCACGAAATCAATTACAAGCCCACCCTATTTTGTTTCGTGAAGAAATGACTATGCGTTTTATAAACTCCTTACCCTTTTCATTAACCAATGCTCAAAAAAGGGTCGCGAAGGAAGTGTCTAACGATCTGACTCAATCGAGTCCCATGCTACGTTTAGTGCAAGGGGACGTTGGCGCAGGAAAAACGGTCATTGCTGCTCTTGCAGCGTTACAAGCAATTGTTAACGGTTATCAAGTTGCATTTATGGCGCCAACGGATTTGCTCAGTGAACAACACTCCATCAATTTGATGAAATGGTTTGAACCTTTAGGAATTCAGGTATTGCGCCTAAGCGGGAAAATGAAAGCCTCTGAAAAGAAGTTCGCGCTGAACTCCCTTCAAGACAATACTTGCCAATTGATTATAGGTACTCATGCTTTATTTCAAGACAAAGTGGAATTTAACAATCTTGGTTTAATTATTATTGATGAGCAACATCGATTTGGTGTTGAGCAACGACTGCAATTGCAACAAAAAGGTCAAAAAGAGAAAATGGTTCCCCATCAATTGCTAATGACGGCAACTCCAATCCCTCGAACTTTATCCATGTCGCATTTTGCCCATTTGGACATATCCATTATTGACGAGCTACCACCTGGCCGAACACCCATAACCACCGCTGTAGTAAGTCAAGATAAAAGAGAGTTAATCATAGATCGCTTACAAGCCGCCTTCGCTGAAAAAAAGCAAGCCTACTGGGTTTGCACGTTGATTGAAGAGTCCGAAAAATTACAGTGCATCGCAGCAACGGACACTGCGAGAAAATTACAAGAGCAGTTACCCTCCGCACGCGTTGGATTAATTCACGGACGCATGAAAGCGATTGAAAAAGAGGCGACAATGGCAGCATTTAAAGAAGGTGAACTAGACCTATTGGTTGCTACAACGGTCATTGAAGTAGGAGTTGATGTGCCAAATGCTAGTTTAATGATCATTGAAAACGCTGAACGCTTGGGACTGTCTCAACTCCACCAATTACGTGGCCGCGTAGGGCGAGGAAGCCAACAGTCACACTGTTTATTACTCTATCAGCAACCACTTTCACAACAAAGCACTGAACGATTAAAAATCATGCGCGCAACCACTGATGGGTTTATTATCTCAGAGAAGGATCTTGAACTCCGTGGAGCTGGGGAAGTACTAGGCACTAAACAAACTGGATTCAAACAGTTTAAGGTTGCAGTGTTGCAAAGAGACAAGGAAATGTTGAGGACCATCGGCCCAATTGCAAGACAGCTCGTCAATAGTAATAGCGATATAGCCCGAATGATTACTCAAAATTGGCTAGGTAATTTTGAGCAATTTTTGCAAATATAAAAAGATTTAAAATTAGTGAAGTCAAGACTGTTTTTTAAGTTTTTATTTGTTAAGATAGACAGGTCAGTCAATTTTATCTACAAATCACATCTTGTGGATAAGTTCAATGTATTTTTCTCTCCAAATGAAATAAAACACCCTATTGCATTTTCAACAACCCTAGTTACTAAAGGTTCTTCTCCTTATTTGGCATCATTATCATCTAATTCGGTTATCCACAAAAACTGTGGATAAGTCTGTGATCAGAATGCAAAAAGCCTTGTAAAATCTATCGATTTTTAAAATGCTTTAGAAATTTCCAATTTGCATGAGTAGACCTGAAATAAAATAAATAAATATTTTTTTATCTGTTGACAAGGATGACATTCTTATTGTTTATTATGAAGAATGAAAATCGATAGGTACTTAAGCGTGTTCTAGATTTTTACCTTATCTATTAATGACGCTAGTTCAATTTCTGATTCAGCTAGATGATTAAAATCGTGCATATTCCAAGCAGCGGATAAGACAGTAATCACAAAGGCCCAGGCTTTAATTTTTTGCGGATCGAAAGGAAGTTCCTCTTTTAAAACAGTTAACCGCGTTTGAACGATTTGTGCGGGTGAACGATCATTGGGAAAGCAATCCATGGGATTGCGAATCATTGCTCCCACCTCAGCCACAGGATCTCCAAGATACCCCTGTGGGTCAATAACTGCCCATGAAGACCCTCTTCGGATTATATTATCATGATGTAAATCACCATGCAGAACTACATCATTAGTTCGATCTGACGTTAGTTCACGGAATAGAAATTCCGCTTTTGCCAGCATCCTCGCATCCACATGACCTTCGAGGCTTTTCAAATCACCGACAAGCTCGGAAAGGTGCTTAAAGGTGTATTTTTTCTGTTGTCCGGTTTGTAATTCCCGAATAGTTTGCGCAATAATCCTTGTAACATTGATGTCACTTTCATTGTTCAAGAAGGTTTTTAGTGAATACCCAGGGCTAATGTACTCCATAAGAAAAGCAAATCGTTTTTCATCATGTTGATAAACTCTGGGTGTTGCATTGCTAAAACATAACATACAATGAATTTCATTCACTAAGTGTTCACCAGATGGAGCTGTTTTGATCACGGCCATTTGATCATTCGAATTAAAACGAACTAAACCAACAAAATTAAAACTCAACTCTGCTACGGGTCTAATGAAATGAACATCCCATTGTTGCTCTAATTCACGGATAAATACAGGAAGCCGTTGTAACCAACGTTTTCCAGTCTCACCATAAACCGCTTCAATAGTTTTTCTAAACTGGGGCGTTAATTCCATGATATCTACAATTCAATATAATTAGGGACGAGCCTGTCCATTGTCACTAGACTAGCTAGGAAGCTCAATTATTAAATGATATCATACAAATGGATGAGGACGGACCACAGCAAATGAACGGGGACGGACCCCAGTGGGGTCCGTCCCCATTTAATACCGGTCCCCTTTCAATACCCTTCAATATTGAATGAAAACCCATGAACCAGCAAAACAGATACTGGCAAGCAAAAAAAATAACGTTGATTGGTGCATTGGTTAACGCTCTTTTAGGTCTCGTGAAAATGATCGGTGGTTTTTTCTTTCACTCGCACGCCCTTTTTGCTGATGGAATTCATTCTATTTCTGATTTGTTAACGGATATGATGGTGCTGTTCGCATCAAAATATGGAAGCATTGATGCTGATGAAACACACCCCTATGGGCATCAACGCATTGAAACAGCAGCAACATTATTTGTGTCTCTTTTACTTATCTTAGCAGGTTGTGGTATTGCCTGGGACTCTATCGACGAACTACTTAAGTTCGAGCACAGCTTTCCTAGTGCATTGGCTATTCCTATCATTTGTTTTTCCATCATTGCTAATGAGGTTCTCTTTCATTACACGCGTCATGTGGGTAAACAAATCAATTCCCAATTGATTGCAGCCAATGCATGGCATCACCGATCAGATGCTGCTTCATCGGTTGTTGTACTCATTGGACTCTTAGGAAGCCTAGCTGGTTTAATTTATCTTGATGCATTGGCTGCTGTGGTAGTCAGCTTAATGATTACAAAAATGGGTTGGGACTATGGTTGGAACAGCGTCAAAGAACTAGTCGATACGGCTGTAGATGCTGAGCTTCTTGAACAAATCGAACAGACCATACAAGGTATCGACGGCGTGATTAAGATCCACCAACTACGAAGCCGGTTTATGGGGAGTGATGTGCTAATCGATGTGCACATACTTGTATCCCCCAGAATCTCTGTATCAGAAGGACATTACATAGCCCAGCACGTTCACCAAGCATTAGTGAACCAAATCGACAGCGTTAAAGATGTGATTGTTCATGTTGATCACGAAGATGATGAAATATCTAGCCCTTCCCTGCATTTACCTAGTCGTGCTGTTTTACATGAAGATTACCTCCGAGAAATCAAAAAGGATTTCCCCCAAATTCTATTTTGGAATATCCATTATCTGGATGGAAAAATGGGATTAGATATTGTCTGCTCTGAAGATTTTAGCCTCTGGCAAGAGCTCCATAATAAAGTCATACAAACCTTAAAAAATCGTATTGATATTGAAGAGATTCGCTTATTTAGTCTGCATGAAGTCATGCATCAATAAATTAGCCCTTAAATGTTCGCTTTGTTCGTAGTAAAATGCTCGGGCTAATTTTAGGAAACCCATATGTTGTCTATCACTGTTTTGAAAATTATTTTTGCGATTTCTATAGTTGCAGTCATCTTAGTTGCTGGATGGTATCCATTTCGCAAACGCATAAAAGAAGATCAACACATCGATTTTCCCATTGGGGAAACGCTAGCAACCGGGGTTTTTTTAGGTGCAGCATTACTCCATATGCTCCCAGAGTCTAATTCCTTATTTCAAACTATGGGTTACAACTACCCATTAGCTTTTATTATTACAGGGGCTGTCTTTCTCATTTTCTTATGGTTTGAACATTTGGGGAAAGAACTATACCACCATCAAAAGGCAGATCACCCAGCTTTTGCCCTTTTGGCGTGGGGTATGATGTCTATTCACTCGATAATGTTAGGTGCAGCATTGGGATTTGCCCATTACAACTCCATGATGATCATGCTTTTCTTAGCGATTATTACTCACAAATGGGCTGAGAGCTTTGCTATTGCTGTTCAATTAAATAAAAGCTCGATGAGTTTAAACACCAGCCTATTGTTTTTTATCCTATTCAGTCTGATGACCCCTATTGGCATCTACATTGGATGGTATTTTGGTCATGGCATAGAAACCAATTCATTATTTGATCCCATATTGATAGCAGCCTCAGCAGGAACCTTTTTGTATTTAGGTACACTCCATGGCCTTGAGCGTTGCGTTATGGTTGAGCGATGCTGTAATTTAACTGACTTTAGTTTTGTGATCATTGGATTTGCCTTAATGGCTGGAGTGGCGGCCTATGTCTAGTTTTTTACAACAACAACCGATTATTCTAGCTTCAGGATCCTCCATTCGTGCAAAATTGCTCAACTCATTAGGCTTACATTTTCTTGTAGTGCCATCGAATTGCGATGAAGATAAGCTCAAAGCTCAACATGGTCATGAAGACAAAATTCGCTTGGGAATGACTCTAGCCAGACATAAAGCCATGGAAGTGAGCGAACGATACCCACAACATTATATCATTGCAGCTGATCAATTATGTGTAGTCAACGATACCCTACTGGATAAACCCCTTAATCATGAGACTGCAGTGAACCATTTAAACCTATTGAGTGGTAAAGAACATCTACAGATTGCCTGCCTATGTATCGTTAAACAAAACACCCTACTTTGGGAATACAGTGAATCAGCAACTGTGAGTCTCCATGATCTAGACCGCGACACGATAGAAAGGTATTTGCAAGAAGAAAAGCCCTATCAGAGCTGCGGTGCCTATCAATTTGAAACACTTGGGAAATGGCTATTCAAGACAGTTCGTGGCAATGAAGACACCATATTGGGATTACCACTAATTCCGTTAGCTAATGCTCTTTTAACTCTTGGAGCAGTAACCTATTAACATCAAATCAAGACACTAGGAATGACCATGCAAATTAGTAAAATTACAGCGAGAGAAATATTAGATTCAAGAGGTAACCCAACTGTTGAAGCCGATGTTCTCTTACAAAATGGATTCACCGGAAGGGCTAGTGTTCCTTCAGGAGCATCAACAGGAAGTAGAGAAGCCTGTGAACTCCGAGACCAAGACACGAAAAGGTACTCTGGTAAAGGGGTTAAGAAAGCAGTTGGTCATGTGAATCATGAAATAAATAAGGCTTTACAGGGACAAGCAGTAGATGATCAAGCTCACATTGATAAGCTTTTATGTGAGCTTGATGGAACTGATAACAAGTCTCGATTAGGAGCCAATGCCATTTTAGCGGCCTCTTTAGCTTGTGCGAGAGCCAGAGCTGCGGCTCATAACCAACCATTGTTTATGTCCTTGCATCAAGACGAAACGATGAACATGCCTGTGCCCATGATGAATATTTTGAATGGTGGGGCACATGCAGACAATAATGTGGATATCCAAGAGTTCATGATTATGCCCATTGGTGCTGCGGATTTCCCTACTGCTTTACAAATGGGGACTGATGTATTTCATGTTTTAAAATCCGTATTAAAGACAAAAGGATTAAACACTGCGGT
Organism: Legionella waltersii; assembly: GCF_001468085.1. GTDB lineage: Bacteria > Pseudomonadota > Gammaproteobacteria > Legionellales > Legionellaceae > Legionella > Legionella waltersii. Next base: position 75,424 of record NZ_LNZB01000009.1, read on the forward strand.
GGGTGATGAAGGAGGATTCGCCCCAAACATTCAATCAAATCGACAAGCACTAGACTTGATCAGTGAAGCCGTGAATCACGCTGGTTTTAAATTAGGAGAAGACATCGTTCTTTCTTTAGACGTTGCCGCCAGTGAACTGTATGAAAATGGTTCTTATCGCATGGCCTCTGAAAACCAAATTTTTAGCTCGCAACAACTCATCGATTATTATGCCAATTTAGTTGCTGACTACCCAATAGTCAGTATTGAGGATGGGTTAGACGAAAAGGACTGGTCTGGATGGAAAGAATTAACGAATCGCCTAGGAAATAAAATTCAATTGGTTGGCGATGACTTATTTGTGACCAACCCTAAAATATTGCAAGAAGGAATTGCGCAAGGTGTTGCCAATGCCATCTTAATTAAAGTAAATCAAATCGGTACTTTGACTGAAACGAGACAAGCCATTCACCTTGCACACAAACATGGCTATCGCTGTATTATGTCCCATCGTTCAGGAGAAACTGAAGATACATTCATTGCTGACCTGGCTGTTGCTACAGGTTGTGGACAAATCAAAACGGGTTCATTGTGCAGAACTGACAGAACGGCCAAATACAACCAACTCTTAAGAATTAATGAGCTTGCACCTCTGCCTTATGCGGGTAAAGGCATTTTGAAATAGGAAGCAATCCACTGCTTTGGTCGCTAATTACAAACAGCTAAATAATATACTTCAACAAGTATTGGCCCTTTTAGAAATTAGCGACTACAATATAATTAGCAACATTAATAATAATAAAAATAATTATGCGACCCGTTTATATTATCCTCATAATTGCTTTAGTTGCCCTACAGCATAAGCTCTGGCTAGGTGATGGTAACCTTGTCCAATGGATATCCATCGAAAAAAAACTGGTGGCTCAGCAAGAACATAATGAAAAATTATCGGCCCGAAATAAGGCACTTGAGGCTGACATCAAGGAACTGAAAAGTGGTGACCAGGCCTTAGAAGAGCAAGCTCGTTATGAATTAGGAATGGTTAAAGAAAACGAGACGTATTATCAATTTGTTGATTAGATGAAGGAACCCGGGCTTCAGTCCTAAGGACCTTTACCCAGGCTGCATTTTATTTATTCACTGATTAGAAACATCCCCATGAAAAGCAAGAACGTTCTTCGTCATCAACATGCTTACCTTGTGCAAATCTTGTTAACAAGTCACCTACACGATTACTTAATAGTCCTTTGTTTGCTTCAGGATGGACTTTCAATATGTCCTTGGCTAATGCACTTAGAGAGTTGTAATCCGATGCACAGAAGTCCTTGGTGAGAAGATGAGTTAAAGCCTCAATTTTCTGTTCCTTTCGATCCTTATTCATACAGAAAAAAGAATCCCTCTCTCTTCCTAAGGTATGGATCAATTGAAGAATAGCCTCTTTATCCTTTTCATTAAGATAACAATCATGGAAATCAGGTGAAGAAGTTGACGACGATTCTGAGTTGCTTGAAGAGCGAAGAGAGGCTGAATCACTAGAAGAGGGTACCAACTCTGTATCCCTCCAATAGAAAGGCAGCTCTGAACTATCCGAAGGCGATGAAGAGTCATGTTCAATTGCAGTCACTTGCGAATCAGTTTTTATTGGTGCTTGTTTCCTTGCCTTTAGCTTTGATATAGCTTCACTCCACTTATCAGGATTTTTAGTTGGCTGGCTTGAAGCTAATTGTAAAATGGTTCTAATACCTTCTTCACACTCCTCTGTATTCAGTTCTGCTGGATTAAATTCTGGAGCGATTAGATTCAAATCACCTCGCTCTTTCACGGCTACCTTCATAGACTCCCTATCCTTTGAGCTGTCATCGTAAATACAGACCCATTTTGTTTTCTTTTGTTCATCTGGCCATGTTTCTTGCATGACTTGTTTCGCAAAATTCTTTTTAGCGCCTGATTGATTACCAACAGCCTCTGTCTTAATTTGTTTCAATTCATCTTCAGTGAAGCCATGATATTTTAAAACCTCTATAACATAGTCCGCTCTGTTTCTGGTCAAAATAACTAACTTGGTGTTGCTGTCTTTAAGTCTATTTTTATAGAATTTTACAACTTTGGGTGGGATTAGAAGACCGTAGTACTCACTGTCTTTGTCTTCCTCCCAAGCTTCAGGATTATTGAGATATCTTTGATAATCTCCAAATCCCTTTTTAAATTTTGATTGTACTTCTTCAGAATTTTTTAGTGCCCAAAGCCTAAAGCCTCCTAGTTGACCTCCATTAAATAATTGCTTATAAAATCCATTAGTAACTGTTGATTTCCCTTCCATTCCGGTCATAGTCCCATCGAAATCTGACAGAATTAGAATTTGAGGTGTTGATATAGATTGTTGATCGAGTTTTAGATGACTCATAATTACTGTACTCCTAAAATAATTGTTTTGACGGATCAAACGTTTTTATGAAAGGATTTAGAGTGATATGAGTTTGTGACTTGGGAATCTAGAGGATGAAGTTTTATTACTAAAATAAACAACAAACACCTGGCTTGAGGCCTTGCAATGAAGTGTAGTGATCATGGATCTTGTGTTTAATTTGTAATTCATTAGTGTAAGTAATGGGTTAATTTTTCTCGTATTATACCTATTAATTATTAAATCAATATTAATTGATTGAAAGTGTTCTTCATAGGGTTGCATCTTATCCGCTCCCTAACGGTCGCGGCTCAGTTTTGACTCCTACGAACTGAGCCAATGATATGGACTCATCCTCCTTTTAACCGGCTACTAAAATGAGCCAAAATGGTAGTGTTACGCTAACCTATCAAGAGGAGAGTCCAATGAAGAATATTACGCTACTCGGCATAGATTTGGCAAAAGATGTTTTTCAATTGCATGGAGTTAATGAGTATGGAAAGAAAATATTAAGCAAGAAAGTTTCCCGCTCAGCGTTGCCGACATTAATTGCCAATATGCCACACTGTAAAATAGTGATGGAGGCCTGTGGAAGTTCGAATTATTGGTCGCGTAAGTTTATGTCTTATGGGCACACGGTCTCCCAGATTAGTCCCCAACATGTGAAACCGTTTGTACAAGGGAATAAAAATGATAAGAACGATGCTCGTGCGATTGTTATAGCAGCACAACAAGATGGTATGCCAACAGTGCCCACAAAGACAATAAAACAACAAGAAATGCAAATGAATCATCGATATAGAGAAAGTTTGATTCAAGATAGAACGGCTTTGGCAAATCGTATACGAGGTTACTTACGCGAGATGGGGATTTTTTTAGCTGAGGGTTTATCCCAAGTTAGAAAGGAAGTTCCTCTATTATTGGAAGATGCAACGAATGAACTTACGATGGATATGAGAGAAATCATCTCCAGTTGTCATAAAAAAGTATTGGATCTGGATCATGAAATTGAACGTTATACGCAAAAAATAGAACAATTTTGCAAGAAGAACGACATGTGTGGGCGTTTAATGCAATTGCCTGGTGTAGGTCCCATGACCGCGAGTATTATTTATGCAACAGTCGGTGACCCCCACCATTTTAAAAATGGTCGTCATTTTGCAGCTTATTTAGGATTAGTACCCAAAGAACACTCCAGTGGAGGGAAACAATGCTTGATGTCTATTAGTAAACGAGGTGACCGCTATATACGTGGGTTGCTAATACATGGAGGTCGTTCAGTGGTTAAAGGTGCAGATAAAAAGTCAGATTATGTCAGTTCTTGGGTGACGCGTATTAAAAAAGAGCGTGGTTACAATAAGGCAGCGGTTGCTGTAGCAAATAAAAATGCACGTCATATGTGGGCTATTATGGCGTATGATGATAAATATATTAATCACCATAATGATATTAAGGCAGCCTAAATTAAATAATGAGATGGCTTATGAAAAAAATGTATCGTTACACGCTGCACCTTCCTTTTTTGTAATAAGTAAACCCACTTATTACAAAAAAGAAGGGTATAAAATGGTTGCTTCATGTTCGTGGAGAAAAAAGACTTACCAAGGTTTTGCAAAGAATAGCTGATGGGAAAATGGTAGAACCTACTCTGTAAATACCTGCAGGTCGCATTGAACCTAGTGTTCGACGAGCCGATTAGGAGACAGAGTGCGAATTTCATCAAGGCACGAGTGGCAATAAAACTACTCTTAAATAGTTGCCGAATATACGCATGTAAATACTTCATTTTTCAATAGCTAACTACTTGCAAAAACGGATGAGTCCATATACGCGACCGTTAGGGCTGAGGGATCGACTCATTTTTTAAATGGGGTATTTATACCCAAAGTCGGGTTCTTCGCCTAATGGTGCTGCCTCAAGCGGTTTC
>NZ_LNZB01000010.1 GCF_001468085.1 Legionella waltersii
TTCGTCCCTTGATCCATCTTCATGTTGGGATCCATCTTCGTCCCTTGATCCATCTTCATGTTGGGATCCATCTTCGTCCCTTGATCCAGGTTTATGTCCTGCTTCATTTTTGACGTAACAGTGTTTAATTTAGAATGTATCGGTTGTTTTTGATGAGAAGAACTTGGTAAATTCCCATTCTGGATTTGTGAGGTTATCCTCATTTGTTTCATTGCCTGGGAGGATCTGACATTATTCATCATCGTTGATGCTTTTGTATTCATGACACCTTGATTCATGCCTGACTTCATCATGTTTTCCATCATGTCTCTCGTGACTGGAAGCGGCTCAGGAAAGGGCATGACTTGCTGATAATTGACGACTTGATTAGGGGAAGTCACTAAGGATCCATAAGCTTTGCCCAGGGTATCAATCGACTCGGCATAAATAATGTAAGGCTTGTCTTTTTGAATGCTCACCAAGATATCATAGGTTTCACCCGGTGCGATCCAAAAATCCTCAATGGGGTAAGGTGTCACATCATTTCCCTGGATGTGCACCATGTCCACTTTGGCATCAGGAATTTTGACACGATAGATGGTGCTTGCTCCCGCGCCAATGAAGCGTAGCCGCACGGTATCCCCTACCTTCACAGGAGCATTCCAAGGATGAGATTTAGAGTGACCATTTAATAAATACGCATCATAAGCCACGTCACTTAAATCATAGATACTCATGCGCGTTTGTTGCATCATTTTATAATCGGCGATTAATTTTTTACGCTCTTCGGGAGGGGCTTTACGATAATCATGAAGAAATTTCATGAGTGAGGGTTGGAGGGGAAATCGAGGACCGTAATAATCGCCGTCTTTTTTTAAATTCGCAAGCACTTGTTCAGCAGGAGTATTGCTCCAATCGGATAACACCACCACATAATCTTTGGTGTAGTGATAGCTAGGAGGATATGGTGGGTCAATAATAAAAGTACCATACAAACCTTCTTGTTCTTGAACCTTGGCGTGGGCGTGATACCAATAGGTTCCCCGTTGATAAAGCTTAAAGCGATAATGAAACACGCCTCCCGGAGGAATTGGTTTTTGACTCACCTCATCTACCCCATCCATTTGCCAAGGGACTAAAAGACCATGCCAATGAATGGACGTTCCCTCATCCAAATGGTTGTATACATTGATGGTGACATCATCCCCCTCTTTAAAATGCAAGGTCGGTGCCGGAATTTGCCCATTGACGGCAATGGCACGCCTGGTTTTTCCTGCAAAATTCACCGTTTTATAAGCAACCACCAAATTAACCGTATGCTTTGCTCCGCCTGTCATGGTGAGAGGCGTCACCGTTTTAACAGGTTGCTTTTTAGCAATAGGTTGTTCCGTTTTGTTTTTCGCAGGTTTAGGCTGAAGCTTTGTTGTCTTGGGAGAAGTCTGCTTTTGCGTTGAAGCACTATGTTGCTCATGCTGGGCAAACAAAGCAGAAGAACTGAACAATAAAAAGGAAAAAATAAAGAAATAGTTCCTTATTGAACAACGCAAGTCCTTTTGTAACATGTTTCCATCCCTCTATAAAAATCGTATTAATGTGGCGATACCGCTTTTTCTGCTTTTGCAGGCAAAAGAACACCGTACCCATAGCGATAGACTAATTCCCCTCCATACCAAGCCGTCGTGAGCAACAGCACTTGGACAAGGAACAACGCCATTAAGAAGGTCACAGTCGGTTTTTGGGATTTAATATAACGCCAAACCGCCCAGAAAGCCATAAGTAAAATGGCACTCGCGGTAGCGAGAGCCCAGTTGCGGTGAATCACTTTTGCGGCATGCGCCATAGCACCATGTTCCACCGTATAAAAGGCATAAAACCCAGCTGACACAGTGGTAATTGTGCTCAATGCGGCCAGCCATAAACACCAACGAGCCACTATGTCACATTCGACAACAAACAAGCTCGTGTTCCATCGGCTGTAGGAGGCCCAAAAGATGACGGTATAAAGAATCACTGAAACAGTGAATAAAGCCACGGTAAAATGAACAAAAATGGGGTGCCAATTGGGGATAATTTCTATCATGGTTGATGTGTTCCTTATTCCAGTTTGGGGAACCAGCATCCCCCTCATCCTTGATTTCCTATAAAAAACAGCCATGCTATGGGCATGCTATGGGCATGCTATGGATGGCTCTTTTATTCCTTACTTTTGTCAATTGATATAGTAATCCGTTATGCTAAATGTCGGCTATGGAAATAGCAACAACAAAGCGGGTTGTTTCTCGTCGTTGGCAAGGACAAGAAAAAATAATCTTGAATGATTTAATGCACATTCATTAATAAGGAATGTATGAACACGAAAGATTGTTTTGTTACGACGGAATACACAGAAAAAACAAGCAAAACTGTTCCCCTCCTTGATGAGAAAGAGCGTCATGAACTCAGTGACTTAGAGCATGAGAAGGACCTTGATGAGGAGTTTTATGCCATACGCTCCATGAATTAACACCCTAAATATTAATCGGGGTCCTTATAGAGCGCGTCAAACCAATTCGTCATGACATCATTACGCATTATTCGAACGAATTCCAATGAATATCTCATCATCTGCGCAAAGTCATGCTCTATTTTTTTAAAACTATTGTTCTCTGTGGCCATGCGGCGATTGGCTTGAATGGGTGGGCCTAATAGTTCGATTGCTTTCATGAGTGGATTTACTTTTTCAGAAAAAACATAGCGACTTAGGCGCATGGGATGGGTTTTCTCAAGCCACCAGGATAAGAAAGGATTGCTTAGGCTTCGCACTAAAGGTTGCGTTGTTTTTTGGTAAATCGAATCATTGGCTTCTGATGTTTGACGGACTTTTTCAAAAGGCTCTGTGGAACTACTTGTGCAAAGTTCAGTGAGCTCGCGCTCTTCAAAACGCACCTGGTATTGCTCTTTGCTGCAATCAGGATCACCAGTTGGATTAATGATCACCATTTCATAGAGTCCTGGCTTTAATTTCTCAATAGCGGCAGTATGTTCTAAAATAGCGCGATGGTGCAAACGAACAACGTTGGCTGAGACAAAGATCCCTAAATGCCCTATGGAGGGATGAAGAAGATAGACAATCCGCTGTTTTGCCTTTTTCAAAGCCTGAGTAGTAGGATAAATAGTCCTTATCCAATGCAAGGCCTGTCTAGGTGGGGTAATTTGATCGCCTTGGGAAGCAAAGACAACGATTGGATTTTGAATGCGTTTTAAATCATAAGTACATCCTTGATGAATCAACATTTCACCGCGTTCCAATTGATTACCAATAAAAAGAGTGTTCACTGTTGCTGTAATCTCTTCCTCGCTAAATTGGTAAAAACCATTCCACCATCGTTCAAACTCTAAAAATCGCTCACTCTTCACATCGATTTCATCAAATAAACCATAATACTTATCCCAAATCGCTGTGGTTGGATTGAGCAACTCAAAATTAGAGACCAACCAGGCTCCATCAAATGTGCCCTCCTTTAAATCAGATAGAAAACGAGCACTCCATACACCACCCAAGAGTCCACCCAATAATTGCATGGGATTGGCTTCTTCTTCACTGTTTGACCAATAAGAAACCGGTGAGCCATTCATGACAGTCAAGCCAACGGATCCCACACAATCAGAAGCCAATAAGGCAAGCATCCAACCCGCCTGGCAATTACCATAAAGAATAGGCGATTTGCCTGCATGCCATGCTTGAACTTTTTCAACAAAATGTCGCATGGTTGCCAAGACATCGGCTAATGTTTGGTGAGGAATGGGATCGGGATAAAAAATGACAAAATACACGGCATGGCCACTATGTAGTGCAATGCCCACTTCAGAATCCCGTTTAAACCCACCGATACCTGGTCCATGACCTGCCCTGGGATCAACGACAATCACAGGAGAGGTAGTGGGATCAAAGCATTTATTAAAGCAAATATCGCCTACTTCAAGAATTTTAACTAAGGCATAATTCGCTTTGGGCTCTAACGTTCTCCCATCCAGGACTAATTCATATTTAAAATTAAGTAATGGTGGCAACCCTTGTTGTTCATGCTCCATCATGTTATTAGCACGCTCACGCAAGGTATCCAAAAACAAAATAGAACGTTGCCAACAATCCAGTTGATACGAAAAAAAATCATGCCCAATTTGATAAGGTAAGTCGATATCTTGCTTATCCATGCTTCACCACTACATTAAATGATTTAGTACTTTCTATTGTGGACCACCGAGGATATTTTTACAAAAATCTTCGATACATTTAATGCCGTTATCAAGGAAGCTGACCGCGCTAGTTATGCTGCCAAACAAAGGAAAATCAATGGCTCAGTATGTATGTACAGTCAGGTCTTATCAAGTGAAAAGGAAATGAGTATTCCCTGATTCGGTAGCTCGACTTTTTTATCAATACAATTTCTTATTTATTAGTAATAAGCCCTCCAAAGAGAGCTCAATCACATTCAAAAATAATACTATTTACAGCGATAGGCCTTGCCTTCTAACCCATGTTGATCAACCAGGTCATTTTTTGGATTACCTGTAAATGTTGACTGATGCTGGGTAATCATGAGGGTATTTGCTTCTAAAAGAGCCGCTTTATTTTTTAAAATATTGAGTTCATCTTGATACAAATGCTCATGGGATTGATACGACTGTGAGACTCCGTTCACATCGTAAGCAGAAATCGTGTCTAAATACTGACAACTTCGGCTAATTTGACCTGATTTGACTACTTTGATTTGAGCACCTTCTGAAGTAAGCTCTACATTTTTGCTACAACTTGAAAGCCCAACTAAGAGCGTAATTAATAGATAATGACTTTTCTTTTTTCCCATTTAATGCTCCTTGTTATTCTTTTAATTAAAAATGACTCAATGTCATCATTCTCTATAAAACTCCCTGGATGTTTAAAGACACATAATCAATCAGGAATGCATTTCATGCGTCATGGTTAAAGGCGGCATAGCTACTCCTTTGTAATTAACCAAGGTCATCATCCCACCCTCTTGATGATACAGCATATGACAATGCATCATCCAATTGCCCGGATTATCCGTATCAAATTGTACTTTCACCGTTGAATTAGGCAAAACCAATACGGTATCGTGCATGGCTCCGTCTTTAATGGCTTTACCATCAATTTCAGTCACTTCAAATACATGACCATGTAAATGCATGGGATGAGCCATAGTGGTCTGATTGTGAAACACCATCTCTACACGTTTATTAGCAATAACCTGTAGGGGTTTTATATGAGGCCACACCTGTTTATTGATGGTCCATGAATAACTCATCATATCTCCCTCCAAATTGACCAACAGTGTTTGCCCAGGACTTTTTGGTTTTAAAGGATGTACTGCCTTGAGTTTAAGTTCTTGATCGTAATTAAGCGCACCAACTGTGGAATCTGCTTGTTCTTTCATCGATGGAATGGTTGCTTTTGGTGTGGCAAGAATAAGGCCCGTTTGCATGGACGTACCCTCACCTTGTGCAAGGATAGGATAAGCCTTCTCACCAGCAGGAATTTTAACCAGTACATCAAGACGTTGTCCTACTGGTAATTGAAACTGATTGGATTTCACAGGCTTGATCGACTGGCCATCAATGGCAATGGCCTCACCCTGTAATTGTCCGATGTTGATAAAGAAATTGGTCATTGCAGAGCCTGCTATAAAGCGCAAGCGTACGGTATCGCCAGGACGAACAGAGACGATTTCAGGATTTTTAAGGGTGCGATAATTAGTAAGAAAGGCATCATAGGCCACATCATTTAAATCAGGAGTTGCATGCTTGCCATCCACGGAAGCCATTCCACCGCCATGGTGCATGTGCGCCATTTGGCCGTGTTTTAATTCAGCAAAAATCAGTTCCGGTTTTTTAAAACTAAAATCACCAAGCAATAAAATCACCTCCTTAGTGCTTTTGACTTCATCAGGATCGGATATAATGAGTGGAGCCGACAAGAACTGTTGGACTTGCAAGTCATGATGCGAATGCATCCAATAAGTGCCCGATTGTTTTAGGGGGAAATGGTAGTGGTATTCTCCTCCTGGAGGTATAGGAGCCTGAGTGATGTAAGGCACACCGTCTTGATCATTAGGGACAACCAAACCATGCCAGTGAACTGCTGTAGGTTTATCCGTCTGATTTTTTACAATAGCGTCAAACATCTGTCCCTTGACCCCATGAAACCCCCAGGTTCCATCGGGCTGTTCTATTTTAAACAGTTCGCTTGATTTGCCATTGATTGTAGTCGTGTATTTTTTGATAAGGAGAACGGTGGGTTTCGCAGGTTGCGACACAGGCGCATTCGCGCCTGCAATTAGGTTATTTAAAACTAAAACGGTGAACAATAAACCGCGAACAACAGAATACATCATAACAGCTTCCTGGATTAATTAGAGGTTGGGGTATACAACGCGCGTATCTGCGCTAATATTTTTTGTAATTTTTGCCAATTGGTTTGTGTGCCCTCTTTATCCTTACTATCTCCTGTTTTGTCAAGACGAGTGGCCAATTGGTCAACATAGCTTAAATTATTTTGCAGTGTTTTTTTCTGCTCATCCGATAAATCAGTGCTTAAAGGCGGTAACGCGTTGACTAAATCACGAATGGCAAACGCATGTTCGTGTATGGAGGTCAACTGATTGTCGGTTATCGCCTTCTCGATGGACGCAGCATGTATATCTACAGCCTCCCAAATGGCTGGAATGGTTGTGGGCATGGTTTTTGTTGGTTCTTCAGTCGGGTTAGCAAATGCCTGGGAGTACCCACAAACCAGAAAAATACTGGTTATAAATCCAAACCAGAACTGTTTTTTTTGTTTCAAAGTACACTGCATCATGTTTTTTCTCCTTGAGTTGTTTCATTGAATTACATCCGCTTTTCACGCCACACTTCAATGGCGTTATATACGGTAGGTACCACAAACATATTTAAGACCGTTGATGTCAATAATCCACCTAAAAGCACTTGCGCCAAAGGACGCTCCAACTCCTTACCCGCCGGTGAGCCCCATAATAGAGGAAATAACCCCAGTGCAGCCGTTGCGGCAGTCATTAATACGGGTACTAATCTGTCCATAGTACCATCAATGACCACTTGTTCTCGAGTTTTGCCCTGCAATCGTAATTGATTGTAATGACTCACCAAAATAATTCCGTTTCTTGCAGCAATACCAAACAAGGTAATAAAGCCAATCATAGCCGCCACACTCATCTCGCCACTAACCAAAAACAGTGAAATGACCCCGCCAATGAGTGCCAAAGGCAAATTAAACATCACCAATAACGCTTCTCTAAAGGTACCAAAAGCTTTATGCAGCAAAATCAACATGACAAAAATCACCAACCCACCAAAAACCAAAATTACTCTGGAGGCTTGTTGCTGGCTTTCAAATTGGCCGCCGTATTGAATAAAATAACCGGTAGGAAGTTTGATTTTTTCCTGTACTTCTTGTTGCACCTCAGTAATCACACTGCCTAAATCACGACCCTGCACATTAAAGGAAATCACCAGCAATCGCTGCACATTCTCTCGATTAATCGCAAAAGGTTGCGGTTCCAAAGCAATCTCGGCAACAGCTCGCAAGGGAATTTGCGTCGTGCTGTGTTCACCCACACTATGAGCATCAATGAGCATGTTTTGAATTGCTTTGACGCTATTACGTCCTGGTTTATCCATACGAAGATACAAATCAAACGTTCGTTGCCCCTCTAAAACGCTGGAAACACTAATCCCATTCAATAGCACCTGCACGTCTTCAGAAATCTGCCCGACGTTAACCCCATAGCGTGCTGCTTTTTCGCGATCCAGTTCAATAACCAGCTGTGGCACTTTAATCTGTTGCTCTTTATTCACATCCACCACCCCTGGCACTGATTTTAACAGGGCCTCCATCGACTGCCCTAGCTCATTGAGTGTGGCCAAATTATCACCGAAAATCTTAACGGCCACCTGAGCTCGTACACCAGAAAGCACTTCATCCATACGATGGGCAATGAATTGACCGACGTTAAATACCGTGCCTGGAATATTGGCTAAATCCGCACGGATGCGGCGCAACAATTCATCAGGCGGCATGGATGGGTCTTTATCAAAATTAAGACGCACATCGAACTCACTGATGTTAGGTGGTAAAGCATCTTCATCCAGCTCACTGCGCCCTGCCCTCTGCGCAATAGAAATCACTTGCGGGTAGCGAAGTAACGCTTTTTGTACCTGTTGGCCTAAACGCATGGATTCATCCAGCGAGGTTCCCGGCAACGTACTCATAACGACAATAAAGTTTCCCTCATGAAACTCCGGTAAAAAAGAAGTGCCGAAAAAAGGAATTAATGCCAAGGCAAAAATAAAAGCTGATAGAGCCAGGGCAAGCACCATTTTACAGTGTGCTACAGACCATTGGAGTGCGGTTAAAAAATGGTGTTTAAGCCACAAGACAAAGCGGGTTTCGGACTCGGCCTCATGGTTACTTTCCTTTTCTACCGCATAATGGCGCTCCTTTTGCGATAAAGCGTGTAAGCTCACTTCGGCATCATGTTGTTTTTCTTGGCGATGTACCAATAACATGTAACACAAAGCGGGTACCATGGTGATTGAGACCACCAGAGAACCTAATACAGAGGCAATATAAGCGATGGCCAAAGGGCTAAAAATGCGCTCGGCAATCCCTGACAAAAAGAAGATGGGTAAAAAGACTAGACTGATGATCATCGTCGCGTAAACTACTGAGCTTCGAATTTCAAGTACTGCATCAAAAACCACTTCAATAGTGGGCAAGGGATGAGCTTCCTGACGATTAATCCGTAAGCGATGCACGACGTTTTCAACCGTAATGATGCCGTCATCAACTACTTCTCCAATGGCAATCGCCATACCGCCTAAAGTCATGGAATTAATGCCAATACCAAAATAATGCAGGACTAAAAGACCGATAACAAACGAAACCGGCATGGACAAAAAGGTAATAAAAGAAGCACGCCAATTCATCAAAAAGACAAAAAGAATCGCAATGACAATCACCGCCCCTTCAAGCAAGGCACGAGTTAAATTGTGAATGGCGGATTCAATAAAATTGGCCTGACGAAATACCTCGGACATTAAAGTCACATCAGCAGGCAGTGCCCTTTTTATATCCGCAAGCGCCTTTTCTACTTTCGCTGTGGTCGTGACCGTATCAGCACCATACGCTTTAGAAATGGTACCAATTACTGCATTTTGTGCATTATAGCTCCCATCACCGCGTTTAATTTCACCACCAAAAGCAACGTGTGCCACATTATTAATGGTAATAGGCACCCCATTACGAACCACAATCAATGTTTTTTTGATGTCCTCAAGCGTCTTAATGCGTCCAATGGTGCTCACCACCAATTCAGTTCCTGCTTGATGCAGAAAAGCACCGGGTACGTTTTGATTGGCGGAAGTCAGTGCTTGCCGCACTTCTTCAACCGTGATTCGATACGCTAACATACGCTCTGGAATAAGGCGTACCTGATATTGTTTAACCTCTCCACCAAGGGATACTACAGAGGCCACGCCACCTAGAGCCAGAATCCGTGGACGAATGGTCCAATCCGAGATAGTACGCAAGGTTTCAGGGCTTGCTGTATCGCTCACTAACGCGTATTTAACCAGCCATCCCACAGCAGATGTAACCGGTAACATGATGGGTGTATCAACACCAGGTGGCAAACGGCTGGTTATTTGCTGAATGCGTTCATTGACTAATTGACGATTACGGTAAATGTCGGTTTGATCATCAAATACGACCGTGATGGTGGAAAGACCCACAGACGTTTTAGAACGTACACTAACCACCCCTGGCGTGCCGTTAATCGCACTTTCCAAAGGATAGGTAATTAAGGTTTCCACATCTTGGGTTGCCATGCCGGGCGCTTGAGTTTGCACGACCACTTGAGGCGGGGCAAATTCAGGAAACACATCCACGGGCATTTGTTTTAAAGTATAACCACCCAGCAAGCAAAGAATAAGGGTTAAGGCTAAAATCAAGAGGCGATTATGCAAAGACCAGGCAATTAATCGAGTAAACATTTAATGATGCTCCTCGTTGCCTTTTTGAGGCTTGCTGCCACCACTCAACCACAACGTATAAAGCTCACGATGTCCTTGAGTCACAACGAGATCACCTGGGACTAGACCGTCTGTAATTTCTGAATAGTCATCGTCTACCGCCCCTATTTTAACAACGACGCGATCATAAGCATCCCCATTTTGCACAAAAACAAATTCCTGATTATCCGCCTGCAACAAGGCTGCATTGGGTAGTGCAAGCGCTGCTTCATTATAGCTTAAAATGACATTGGCACGCACAAACATGCCCGGTTTAAGAAGACCGTCTTCATTATCCAGAGTAATTCGCACATTTACAGTGCGAGTTAACGGGTCAAGATTAGGTTCTATTAAAGTGACTTGGCCTGGAAAAGTTCGCTTAGGGTAGCTTAAAGCATGAATAGTAACCTCTTGCCCCACGTTCACCTTACCTAAATCTTCTTCATAAACCTGAGCAATAACTAACAGTTTATCGCGATTGCTGATGTGAAAAAGGACTGTGTTTGGCTCAACGGCTTGACCCAAGTTGATGTTCCTGGCATCAATGATGCCCGCAATAGGTGCTGTGACCGCAACACTTGGTGGAGGATTGCCCACTAATCTTGATTGCACCGTAGCGAGGCGTTGTCCTGCCTTGACCCTGTCCCCTAAATTCACATCAATGGCTGTCACACTCCCACTAATCCGGATACTGACATCGGCTTGTGCATTAGGGAGCAATTGAACTTGACCATTCAAACCAAGCATTTGCGCCATAGGACGGTTGGTTGCTTCCTCTACCTTAATGCCAAGCATTTTAGTTTGTTCCGGTGTTAAATGAACTGGGCCTTTGGCACCTCCCTCACTCACTTCAATTTCTTCCCCATGAGCAAAACTCACTTGAATAGGAAGGACTAGACCAAAAACAATACTCATTAATGCCACCATTCTAAATCGCTGTCGCACTCTCATTTGCCATCCCCATTCCTTTGATACACTAAATAAGGGCACAGTCCTTGCGTTGTTCCAGGACCAATAGCCGTACATAAAGCCACATACACTTGTAAATACTTTTCTAAAGTATTGAGATAAGTCATTTGCAAATCATTTTGCTGTTTTTGAATTTGCAGCACATTCAAAAGCGAAATTTGCCCATTTTCATAAGACTCACGGGCCAGTTTTACGTTATCAACCCCTAACTTCAGTGAAACTTGTTGCGTTTCCTTAAGACTCATTCGCAAAGCATTGAGTTGTTTATAGTTACTGGTCACTTCCGTCGCAATACTTAAATCCAAGGCACGCAATGCCATTATTGCCTGTGTTCCAGTGTGACTTGCCTCTAAGATTCGCCCCTGATTACGATTTAAAAGAGGCAGAGGAACGGAAAGTGTAATACCCAAGGTGCGATCGGCTGGTTGACGCGGCCCCTCTTCCACCACAATTTTATCTTGTTGAACCCCAAGCCCTAATGTCCAATCAGCGAAGCGCTCCGCTCTTGCCAAACGGCGATCGGCATTGGCGCGATGAATCGACAACACGATGGCTTGGCGATCGGGACGATTTTTAAGTGCTAGCGCTTTTAAGCGAGCTAATTCAGGAAGCTTGTTCCCTGTGATGATATCCGACTTAAGAGATAAAGGAGAATTGGCGGCCCGCCCCATCAATTGATTAAGCGTCGCGTATTGGCTGATGCGAAGACTATGCAACAGGTGCTTTTCTTGCACAATACGCAGATACTCAATACGCGCTGAATTGTCATCGAGTTTTGAAATTTCCGCCGCATGATAACGATTATGGATGACATCGACCAGTTCGTGGTTAATTTGTAATAAATAATTCAATTGGTGCAAGCGACGCTCAGTAATCACTGCCGCATAAAACGCGTTCGCTACTTTGCTACTGAGTTGACGTTCTGCTTCCCTGATTTCTGCAATGGCTTTCAACACATCTAAGCGAGCAACTGTCTTTTGTTTTGCAATACGTCCAGAAATAGGGAATGCTTGGCTAAAACCAGCACTTCGTGAATATTCTCCTTCATCATTAAATAAGCGATCGTCATTGTTTGAAAGATTGAGACTTGGATTAGGCCAAAGCCCTGCTTGTACTAAACGAGCGGTTGCAATAGCAACCGTGTAACGAGCTGCTCTTAAGTCTTTGTTCTGCTCTATGGCACGTTGTGTCAGTTCATTAAGACTTAAAGCGGCTTGGGAACATACAACGACTGGCCATAACCCCAAAAGGAAGATTAAGGTCAGTGAATGAGTTCTATTAAGCCTTGATGGCTGCCCAAAAAAAATTCTTTTTATGAGTACGTAACAGGCCATTGTTAATGGATAAACCCAAGAGTTCTTCATACGTGTAACCACCGTAGGCGAAGCGCGTTCCCAATGACGGATACCGAACTCAATGACATGGCAGCAGCAGCGATAATTGGGCTTAAAAGCATCCCGGTCATCGGATACAAGACCCCTGCTGCAATGGGCACACCCAGTGCATTATAAATAAACGCAAAAAACAGATTTTGGCGGATATTGCGCATGGTCGCCTCCGATAAACGCCGAGCCTTTAAAATGCCATTTAAATCACCACGCAATAAGGTAATCCCAGCACTTTCAATGGCCACATCCGTACCTGTTCCCATGGCAATACCAATGTCAGCTTTGGCAAGTGCTGGCGCATCATTGACCCCGTCTCCTGCCATAGCAACAATACGACCTTCAGCCTTCAATTCACCCACAATACGACTTTTATCTTCAGGCATGACTTCAGCCATCACTTGTTTTATGCCCAATTTAGCGGCAACCGCTTCACCTGTTTTTTTACTGTCCCCAGTTAGCATAAAAATTTCAATTCCATCCTCCTGAAGTTCGCGAATGGCATCGGGTGTTGTGGCTTTAATCGGATCTTCGACAGCCAAAATTGCAGCCGCTTTACCGTCCACTGCCATGAACATCACAGTAGCCCCTTCGGCCCGTAGTTTATCGGCTTTTGCCACTAACAGATTACTGTGAACACCAAGCTCTTGCATCAACTTGGCATTACCGATGCCAATGGAACGCCCCTCGATTATTCCGATCACCCCTTTGCCCGTCGGCGCATTAAACTCTGAAACATGAGATAAGGTCAGCTTTTTCTCTTTTGCTACCGCCACAATGGCATTGGCCAGCGGATGCTCACTGTTGTTTTCTAGTGCCGCAGCCCAAGCCAACACCTCATCTTCTTCAAACTCATCGGCTGTGATAATTTGTGTCAGCTTTGGATGTCCTTCAGTTAATGTACCCGTTTTATCAACCACTAAAGTATTCACTTTCTCCATGTGCTCCAGCGCTTCTGCATTTTTTATCAGTACTCCATTTCTCGCACCAAGTCCAACTCCGACCATAATCGACATCGGTGTGGCAAGGCCCAAGGCACAAGGACAAGCAATAATGAGCACCGAAACTGCCGCAATGAGACCGTAGCTGAATGCGGGTTGCGGACCATAGAGTACCCATATACTAAAGGACGCCACAGCAATCAAAATAACAATAGGCACAAACCAGGAAGACACGGTATCTGCCAAACGCTGGATTGGGGCACGACTTCGTTGTGCCTCACTCACCATCTGTACAATGCGTGCCAGCATCGTGTCACTGCCAATATGCAAGGCTTTCATGACAAAACTACCGGTCTGATTTATAGTCGCACCAATGACTTTGCTACCCACTTCCTTGGCTACAGGCATAGGTTCACCAGTAACCATCGATTCATCTACATGACTATGACCTTCGTGTACTTCGCCATCAACAGGTATTTTCTCACCAGGCCGTACGCGCAGCAAATCCCCCTCATGGACTGCCTCAAGTGATATTTCTTCCTCACTACCGTCTTCTTTCAAGCGACGCGCACTCTCAGGGGCTAATTTCAGTAAGGCACGAATCGCGCTTCCCGTCTGTTCACGCGCTTTGAGTTCCAGCACTTGGCCTAACAAAACCAAAGTGGTAATCACCGCTGCTGCTTCAAAATAAATGGCTACCACGCCCTCTTTCCGAAAAGCCGCCGGGAATAATTGTGGGAATAAGGCAGCCACTAAGCTGTAAGCCCAAGCCACACCGATACCCATGGCAATCAAGGTAAACATGTTCAGACGTGTGTTTAGTGAAAGGACAGCACGGACAAAGAAAGGCCAACCACCCCACAGCACAACAGGTGTTGCCAATATCATCTGTATCCAGACGGACTGAGTTGCAGAAATGAGGTGCGTTTTACCATGCCCGCTCATTTCAAGAACCAGAACTGGCAAGGTCAGAATGAGAGAAACCCAAAAGCGACGGCGCATATCCCGATATTCAGGACTTACTTCCTCCATGATTGTCGCAGTAACTGGCTCTAGGGTCATGCCACAAATCGGGCAATTACCTGGATGAGATTGGCGAATTTCTGGGTGCATGGGGCATGTGTACATCATCGCTTCACCTTCTTTGAAAGCAGCAGGCTTTCCTTGATGCGTGTCTTGCTTGGAATGACAACACGTATGCTTCTTTGCGCCTTCAGTGGGTTTTGCATTATCCTGTTCGTGTGGCATAGTTCACCTATTCGTATTTTTTGAGTAGTTCCATAATCTCATGGATGCGTTCCACCCTGAGTGTTTCATCCTGACTGCAAAAACCATCGGCAATACACCCAATGATATGGGTTTCGAGTACACTAAGTTCTATGGATTTAATGGCGTTGCGAACAGCACGTAACTGAGACAGAATATCAACGCAATACTGTTCTTTTTCGATCATGCGTTTAATCCCTTGCAACTGGCCAACAGCACGGTTAATGCGAGAAAGCTCTTTTGTATGTGACGAGTGGTCTGACATAGCTTAATATCCTTTAATAATTTCCACCATAACATTCAAGGGAGTATCCAAGCATTAATCGCATGAACGATTGAGCGAATGGATGCACTATTAAGAATTCTAAATAGTCCCATTATGTATCGCCTCACCTATGCTCTGTCAAGCCATACCCTTATGGGTATAATGAATAACCCCTTGTTTCGATAATAGTTTATCCAGCATGAACTCATAACTTGCACTATACTGAATAGAAAAACAGAGATACATCATGATGAAATTAACGTTCTTAGGCGCAACAGAGACTGTAACAGGCTCTAAGTACCTGGTTGAAGCAAACCATAAAAAAATCTTGGTGGATTGTGGATTATTTCAAGGATATAAGGAGCTTCGCCTTCGTAATTGGGCACCACTACCGATTAACCCCGCATCCATTGATGCAGTACTTCTTACTCATGCGCACATTGATCATACCGGCTATTTACCCTTATTCGTAAAAAATGGCTTCACTGGTCCTATTTACTGCACACCAGGCACTAAGGATTTATGTGCTATTCTTTTACCAGACAGTGGTCATCTGCAAGAGGAAGAGGCCAAAAATGCAAATAAGTACGGTTATACCAAACACCATCCCGCCCAACCCCTTTATACAATAGACGATGCACAGTTGGCGTTAAAACAATTTCACCCCAAAGATTACGATGCCGTTTTTGAACCTATTAAAGAGATCAATGTTCAATTTATCCCTGCGGGTCATATTATAGGCTCATCCTTTGTTCACATGAAGGACCATAATACGTCCCTTTTATTTACTGGCGACATGGGGAGACCCCATGATTTTGTCATGCAAGCGCCAAGCCTCATTGAAGAGATTGATTATTTGGTGATTGAATCAACTTATGGAAATCGCCTCCACGACAAGACCTCTCCTACAGAACTCTTAAAAAACATCATTAATAAAACCGTGCAACGAGGTGGCTCCATCATTATTCCAGCCTTTGCCGTAGCACGTGCACAAAGCGTACTCCATTACATCGCTTTATTAAAACAACAAAAATCCATCCCGGATATTCCTGTTTTCCTCGATAGCCCCATGGCCATCAATGCAACCCATATTCTGTGTCACCATAAAGAAGACCACCGCTTGTCAGAACAGGAATGCAAAAACCTGTGTGACACTGCAACCTACATCAGAACTCCTGAGGAATCCAAACAACTCGATAGCAATCATTTCCCTAAAATCATCATTTCTGCCAGCGGCATGGCAACAGGAGGCCGTATTTTATTTCATTTAAAAGCCTATGCCCCTCACCATGAGAACACCATCCTTTTTGCCGGGTACCAAGCGGGTGGAACGCGTGGTGCACGTATGATTCAAGGAGAGACGGAAATTAAAATACACGGACAGATGGTTCCTGTTAAAGCTCAGGTTGAATCCTTAAGTAACCTCTCGGCTCATGCAGATTATGAAGAACTCCTGCACTGGTTAAGCCATTTTCGTAAGCCGCCTAAAAAAGTCTTTATTACTCATGGCGAACCAAATGCCGCATCTTCATTAAAGACGAAAATAGAACAGCAATTTGGCTGGACTTGCATTGTTCCTCACTACCAACAAACGGAAGAGCTCACGTGAACACCATTCATGCGGATTTAACGCTAACTCAAATAGGGATTAACACGTCAAAAACAGCGATTATTTACATGCGTGAAGACTGTCACATCTGTCGCTCAGAGGGATTTGTAGCCGAGGCTCGCGTGCAAATCACACTCAATAACCGAACCATCATTGCCACCATCAATACAACTAACATAACATCGAATTTACTCAAACCCGGCGAGGCAAGCCTCTCGAGCTATGCATGGGATTTGCTTGTCGCAAAGGTGGGCGATAAGATTTCTATTGCCCACCCAAAGCCACTTGACTCATTAAGCTCTATTCGCTCCAAACTTTATGGTCATGAATTAAAAACGAAAGAAATTAACCACATTGTGGCTGATGTCGTGTCAGGGCAACTCTCCGATGTTCAAATAGCCATGTTTCTTGCAGGAGGTGCAGGGAGTCGATTTAACACCAATGAAATCCTTGATTTAACGAAGGCTATGGTGCAAACAGGAAAGCAGTTGCACTGGCCCTCTCCCTTTATTGTGGATAAACACTGTGTTGGTGGCCTACCCGGCAATCGCACTACCTTAATTGTAGTTCCTATAGTTGCAGCCTTTGGACTCATGATGCCTAAAACCTCCTCTAGAGCCATTACATCTCCTGCAGGAACAGCCGACACCATGGAGGTTTTTGCTCCAGTTAATTTAGACATCAAAACCTTGCAAAAAGTAGTGGAGCAAGAACATGGGTGTATCGCTTGGGGTGGTGCCGTTGCTTTAAGCCCTGCGGATGATTTACTCATTCGCATTGAACGCTCCATCGATTTAGACAGCGAAGGACAAATGGTGGCTTCCATTCTCTCTAAAAAAATTGCCGCAGGTTCGACCCACATTGTCATTGACATTCCCATTGGTCCTACGGCAAAAGTAAGGACGATGGAACAAGCAACAGCGTTAAAAAATACCTTAGAGCGTATTGCCAAAGAATTTTCCATCCAACTCAATAGTGTTTTTACAGATGGAACCCAACCCGTTGGTCGTGGCATCGGGCCTGCTCTTGAAGCGAGGGATGTATTTTCTGTGCTTTCTTGTCACCCATCAGCACCTCAAGATTTGCGGGATCGTGCCTTAACTTTGGCTGGCCATCTACTCGAATTTTCATCCAAAGTTACCCCGGGTTCTGGTAAACAACTGGCAGAATCACTGTTAAATAGTAGAAAAGCATTAACAAAATTCGAAGCAATTTGCCAAGCACAAGGTGGATTTTTTGATATTCCGTCTGCACCGTACACCCAAACCATTGTATCTAATCAAGCAGGTACGGTCACAAATATTGATAATCGTTTGATCGCCCGCCTGGCAAAACTAGCAGGGGCACCCAAATCAAAAGTTGCGGGAGTTGAACTCTTAACGCCGTTAAATACTATGGTAGAAAAAGGTCAACCCCTACTGATTGTTCATGCAGAAACCCAAGGTGAGCTTGATTATGCCTTGACGTTTCATCGACAAGGGCATCCTGTTATCGATATTGAGGAATCCACATGAAGTCAAACCCGATACTCTTTTCTCTATTTGGCAGCGACCATTTTGCCAAGAGAATGCATCAACAGTTAGGTTATGAAATGGGCAATATCACTCTGCACCAATTTCCCGATGAAGAAACAGTGATTAACATCAAATCGTTAGTGAACGACAAAGACGTCATCATGATTGCTGATTTAACCAATCCAAATGGCAAAATACTGCCTCTTCTCTTTGCTGCTGAAACGGCCAGAGAATTAGGAGCAAAAAAAATAGGTCTCATCGCCCCCTATCTTGTTTATATGCGCCAGGATAAACGGTTTCAACCTGGAGACAGTATTACTTCTCACTATTTTGCCAAACTAATTACAAACTATTTTGATGGGTTGATGACCATTGACCCACATCTTCATCGTTGGCACGATTTAAATGACATTTATTACATTCCGGCAATTGCACTTCATGCAACTAAGCCCATTGCCACCTGGATTAAAGCTAATGTACCTGATGCATTGCTTATTGGACCCGATGCAGAAAGCTCGCAATGGGTATCAAGCATTGCTCAAAGGATTAATGCACCCTTTTTAATTCTGGAAAAACAAAGAAAGGGCGATAATCTCGTTGAAATAACCATTCCGCAAATTGACTTATATCAAAACCATACACCAATCTTAGTCGATGATATTATTTCAACAGCAGCTACCATGATTAAAACGGTTACCCATTTAAAATCACTCCACATGAAATATCCTATTTGTATTGGAGTACATGCCCTCTTTGCAGGAAACGCCTATGAGGACTTACAAAAATCAGGAGTAAAGCAAATCATCACCTGCAATACCATTGCGCATGCCTCGAACGCAATTGATGTAACGGATTTGATGATTCAAGCAATGGAAGATTTATTTAGGACTTAAGGGGATAAAATGGAGTGTGCCATTGAATCCATAAAACAGTATGTGCGAACAGCCAATTACCTCTCTGCCGCACAAATTTATTTAATGAACAATTGCTTACTGGAACAACCACTTACCTTTGCTGACATCAAACCACGCTTATTGGGTCATTGGGGCACTTGTCCTGGAATTGCTAAAACACGTTAATGAACATAAGGCCCCATGTTGTTTTTACTGTTTAATTAGGGTTTAATCCCCACTTCCTTGTTCCTAAGAAAAGAACCATGAATAAAGACGCTAATTGGTATGGGCTGAATATGCTGCCCTTGTATGTTGAGATGAGTGAAGACCAACTTGGAGCATCAGTTGAACAGCTCAATAATCTAAACCAAGTCCAATCAAAACCCCATGTTCTTGATAATGACACCATTGAGCGAATCATTAAACTGCACAGCGCTCAAAATGCTGATAATTGGGTGTTTTTCGAACAATGCAAAAAATGGCGCAATGAAAACCCCACAAATGAAGAATTAAAACTTATTGCTCAGGTTGAAAAAAACACCAATCAGCTTGAAAGGGTGAATAATGACATTTTAGCTTTGGCTAATTCATTTAAAGGTAAGACTATTGACAGCATCCTTGGTAAAGGAGATTTTGAGTTAGGTCTTGAATACCTGTTAAAACAACTGGCAGGATCTAATTCATAACAAATGAGAGGCCATCACAAACCAAATTAACTAATGAAAAGCCTATGATCCGCCTTCCGAGCTTCTTTGACTTTATCAACCGCTTATAATATAGCGTTTAGTCCTTTTTTCTCAATTAAAGAAAGTAATTTTAACGAAGTACCTACTGGTTTTTTAAGCCCCCTCTCCCATTGACTAATAAGATCTTTAGATACATTAAGACAATACGCAAATATGGGTTGGCTCACATTTTCTCGCTCACGCAATGCCTTTATTTCTACAGGTAAAAATTCATGTATCGGAGTTAAACAGGCGCGATCAATACTGGAATAGATTAGGTTGTGTTTCATAAATTGATCCTTAATTATTTAATGATGAATTCTTTATAAATTTCTGGATATTACTGCGCTAAACAAGAAGCAATTTATTCATAGAGATTTAGATTAATCCACTAAAAATGTGGTACGCAGGTTTATTTTTATAATCAAGGGTACCGTTAGCTACTTTCATCAATCAACCGTGTCATTTCTTCTACTGTTAAAGGTTTACTGTTGTAATAGCCCTGCACTTCTGGACAACGATTGGACCGTAGAAAATTAAGTTGAGCTTCTGTTTCTACCCCGCCTACAACAACATTCAACCCGAGCTCTTTAGCTAAGGCAATCGTAGATTTAGTAATTAAGTTATCCTTTTTTCTCAAGCCAATGTCATCAACTTGTGATTGTTTCAGTTTGATGGAGTGCACCGGTGACTTTTTCAAATGAGATAATGAGGAATAACCTGCTCCAAAATTATCAAAAGTAAGGTTTACCCCCATATCGTGAAGCCCAATTAATGTTTCTTCAATCGTTCCCAAAAAGTCAGTCACCGTGGCTTTGGTAATTTCAAGCTCCAATAAATTGGACGGTATTTTATATTCATGCAACATATGCTTAATAGAAGAAATAAACCCCTTATGTTGAAATTGCTGTGGGGAAATATTAATCGCTAATGTAGGATTGAATTGTTCATATTTATTGTTCTAATCCACATAATGCTTACATGCTGTTCGTAACACCCATTCACCAATCGGAATAATCAAGCCAAAATTTTCAGCAACAGAGATGAATTCACCAGGCAAAATCACTCCCCGCTTAGGATGTTGCCAACGTAATAATACCTCCATCCCAACCATCGCATTCGTTTTTAAATCAAAGCGTGGCTGATAAACTAGAAAAAACTCGTGTCGCTCCAGTGCCAAATGCAATGCTGTTCCTATCCCCAAACGTTTTGAGTATTGCTTTTGCAAGGATGGCGTGAAGAATTGGCAATTATTACGACCACACGCCTTGGCATTGTATAAAGCAATATCCGCGTTTTTATGGATTGTTTTTGCATCATCCCCTGTATCAGGGAAGTAGGCGATTCCAATACTTGCACCAATAAAAACTGTATTACCCTGAATGAGGAAAGTATTACCAAGCAGTTGAATAATAGTATTCGCAACCCTCTCTGCCTGCGCAAGATTATTAATTTCCGTCAGAATAACCGCAAACTCATCCCCACCCAATCGAGCGATGCAATCTACTTCACGAACACTTGATTTAAGACGTTGGGCTACTTCACGCAATAGGCTATCACCTACATCATGACCAAATCGATCATTTACATTTTTAAAATAGTCCAGATCGAGACTTAACAGAGCCAGATGACGGTTGTATCTTTTTGAACGTGCAATCTCACGGTTCAAATCCAGTTCAAATTGCAACCGATTGGGTAAACTGGTTAATAAATCATAATGCGCCAGTCTTGATAATTCTACCTGAGTTAATTCCAATTCTTTTAGCGTATTTGTAAGTTCAGAATTCTTTTTTTCTAAATCTTGATTTAATAAATGCAGTTTTCTGGTCTCATTCTCCAGCAGGTGTTCAGCTTCCTCACGAGCTTTCTTTTCTCGATAATAAGAGCGTTCAAATAGCGCGGCTTTTTGTTCATCACTCAAAAGTAATCTCCAAACGACAATGATCACTTTGTTGATGCATACACAGAGTCTGGTTAATCTTAATGTTCTTTCTATAATATTTGGCAGCACCATTGATGAGGCCAATGGCAAGGTGACAGAGTTTTCTCTGTGACCGATACAACATAATGAGTTGGTTTGAAGCAGGCTCTTCATAGGTAATAGAGGGTAATTGTTCACAGTGGTATAGTTTTTCCACTTCAACATGAATCGCTCCATCAACACTTTTTAAAAACTCTTTTAATGACAAGTCTTCTTTTAAAAAAAAAGGATACTTATTCGAGAATACTGCAAACATATAGGCACCAAATGACTCTAAAAAAATAGGGATTTGCAAATTCTTCATTAAAGCTAAGGTTTGGATTAATCGCGGAAGTTCCGTATCTTCGTAAGTACCACCTGCGGTATAGCTTCCTCCACTAGGGAGATCAAGTTGAGTTACAAGCTGATCCCAGGTTTCTATCCCAAATTGTTCTGTAATCATGTCACTTAATGCAGTAAAGACTATACCCTTCATGTTGCCTCCTGATCAGACTGATGCTTATATCGTGATAAGATCCCTGCATCGCTGCAGTAGTTTAACTCGACTGCTACAGTCTAAATAATTTTTTAATACAAAAATCTATTGGTCTCAACATGAGAGGACAGTACAACAAATCCTCCTTCTCCATAGCCTGATTTAGTCTTTTCTGGCGTTGTTAGTGTTTCAATGGGAGAAAAAAGTGTTTGATAAATGCCCTCTTCTTTAAAATTAATTTCATGAAGCAATTCAAGAACTTCTTTTACTGAATAAAAATGAGCATCTCGATAAAAGGGATTTTCTTGTTTTGTAGCCTCATAATGTGCTCCCAGCATTGAATCTTTATCAATCATGCCAATAATGAGCGTGCCATTTGGCTTTAAAACTCGTTTCGCTTCCAAAAGAGCAGTTAATGGCAGATCTAAAAAACATAACACCGTATTAAACAATATAAAGTCGAATTGCTGGTTTTGAAAAGGCAACGATTCGGCAACCCCTTCATAAACAGTGATCCCTCGTGCTCTCGCTATAGCGCTTAAATTAACCGAAGGCTCTATGCCTGTTTTAATTCCAAGGGCTGCAGAAAATCGTCCTGATCCCACGCCCACGTCAAGGCCCTCTCCTGATTGGGGTATTAATTTCTTCAGTGCTCCAAGCTCTGATTGAAATACAGCCGAATGGCTATCAAACCATCTGTCGTATTTATTTGCAAGTTGGTCAGAATTTTTAATTGATTCAATGCTCATGTTTTGAGTTCCATTCAATTTGAGAACGTTTAAAGTTAATTAATATTGTATTTTAAGAATAATGCAGTATTGATATTTTTTTATCCTATCTTTTGATTAAGGATTAAAATGGTAGACATACCGTGTGGCTATATATGAAGCATAGCACATATCCTTTTTAAATGAACAAGCAGACCGATTTAATTTTAATAGGCGAACAAATTCGCAAAATCAGAAAAGAGAAAGGGTTTTCTCAAGAAGGTTTTGCTAATTTCATTGAAATGAACCGTGGGTACTACGGAACTGTTGAACGTGGTGAAGCGAATGTTACCGTTTTAAATCTTCTAAAAATACTTAAGGGATTAGATACAACACCCAATGAGTTATTTCCGCCCACAACGTATCGTGCCAAAAAAAATATTGGATAACAATCCACAGGATATTACAATGTAACCTAAATTGTTATTTGAGGCCTGGTGTGTATCAGTAGACATCTGAAAAAAGGTCATGTATGAATCGTTTGAAAAAATTGAGGCATCAATCAAAAAATATATTTGGATATTATATTTTGCAAAACAAGATCCCAGAATCAACTGGAAAGCGAAATGTATTATTATCGTTACCTTGGCCTATGCACTAAGCCCTATAGATCTTATCCCTGATTTTATTCCTATTTTAGGGCTAATAGATGATCTGTTCATTATTCCAATAGGTATATATATAGCAATTAAATTAATCCCCAAAGTAGTTTGGGAGGATTGCAATCGGAACGCTGTAAAGTCTATCAATAACGCGGCTATGTTGCCAAAAAACTGGGTTATTGCGACAATAATTGCACTATTATGGTTAGTCATTTTCATCCTGGTTGGCAAATGGTTTTGGAATACATATCTGCTTAAAAACTAACCATTCCTTTTAATCTTTATTTTTAAGAGATCTTAATATAATTATTTGGTACGCTTTCGTTGTGTTAGTAACCTTAAACTAACGTCCGAAAATCTAATACTAGGATACAAGAATAAAAGGTTCTTTTAACTCTATTTTTCAATTTATTTAATACATACCCAATTAATATCGCACAAGACAGTACCCCATCCAATTAATCAGATCTAATTTTTTCTATTTCATATAACTTAATATGCGATTTATCATGAATAAATATATAATTTTATCAAAAATCACTACCTAAGGTTTATCATGTCAATAGTAGGAAACATCATCCAATATGGATTTTCATTGAGCTTAGTTGTTAATGCGGCGCTGTTTATACCCCAAATCATCTCATTAATCACTTGCGCGACTCATGAGATGTTGAAAAAATTGTTAATTTTAATGACTCAGGAACTTCCCACTGATTTGGAATGCATGAAAAAAGCCTTTAAGGCTCTTGATTATCCGTTGGTTGAAAAAACAACCCATAAATCAAAGGTGGGGCTGTCTATGTAGGGACAATCCGCATGAAATACGCCTGTCAGTATGTTGAGCGCTACTGGAAAACCGGACAACGTGAATTATTTAAGGCACTCTATCATCAGGCAGTAAATACTATAGAAGAAACCATCACCTATATTTGGGGATGGCTTCAAAGGGACACGCCATGAATAAAAAATTGTTTCAAGCACTGGAGCTCGAATGTCTCATTTATTTATCCGGGAAAGAGGTAACGCTTGAACAGCTTCGCCCGTTGATTAATGAATTTCTTTCCACACAACCAGAGCATTTACTGTTAATTCTGGCTAAAGAAGAACAAACGATTGATGCGGTCAGTGGCGTAATAGCCCATCAATACAACAACACCCATGATATGTTAATTCATCGGGTGATGCACCACCTTAACGACCTTCTTTATGAAACCGTCAAAGCTTATTATTTCCAGAATAAATGTTAATTAAACCCATTCCTTATAACAAATCTACATTAGGAGTCCGTTGATGTCTGATTCTTGTCTTTCTTTAATTGTTCCTGTTTTTTTAAATGGATTTCCTGCCTGTTAATAGTCACCTGTTTAGGCGCATCAATTCCCAGTTTAAAATTTCCAGGCTCATGAGTTTTAAAGGGGGTAATCACTACCTTTTGATTGTTCTTAAGGGTAATGATTAATTCAGATTCAAAAGCTACAGTTCTTATTTCCATGTTAATTTACTCGTTTTAGTTCAAAATAATTGCTGCAAAAACGCATTAATTGATGGGTTTTCCTTATACGGACATTTTAATTTGAAGCCAATACCTGTTCAAACATACTCCTCAAGAAAAATAGCTCCATTTATACTACAGCTACCATCGCAGTCCCATGGGTAGGGACAGACAAAAATGGAGGTTCTTTTTTTATTGCATAAAACCCATTAATGCTTGGCTTAACCCCATCAAATGAATCCTGCACCTCATCGGATTGTTCTGCATCTATCTGTTCCAGGCGAATAATCTGCTGTTCCTGTCTGTCTAATAGCCTGCGATACCTCTGATTACTTTCTTCTAATTGTTTTGTAACCACTGAGAGTTTGTGTTCGGCCTCACAAATTCGGTCTGCTACCTCAACAAAGCTTTTTTCTTTATTGTTAAGAAAGTCCTCTAATCTTTTTTGAAAAGCAGCCCGCTGCTCCTTATCTTGAATCACCATGTTAGAGAAGGTTTCAACTGTTCCACTTAAGACAAGTCCAACAGCTCTCGCCTGTTCCACTTCTTTCCCCATTTTCTCTTTAATGTCATCCATTTCTTTTATTTTATCAGATAACTGATTTTGATTGTCTTTATAGTCCTGAACAACCTGTTCTAATTCCTTTTGAGTGTTTTCTAAAACTTGAGACTGCTCCTCTATAGAGCCTTTAAGCGTTTTGGCAGTCAGTTCGAGTTCAATCTGAGTTGTACGCAATGCCTTTTCGGTATCACTCAGCTCACTGATTTGTGACTTTAATGTTCTAATCTGCTCACAAAAGTGATCAATATTCTCGGTCAGACGGTCATTTTCTTTCTGGAATGCATCGATTTCAATGGCCAATTGTTCGCGCAAGAGTTCTAAAGTTGAAATAACCGTATCTAAAAGTTCAACAAGACTTAAAATTCCTGCGTTTAAATGTTCGGTATTGTCTGTATTTTGACTCTGATGATTATCAAGAAGGATACTGCTTGCTGTATAAACAATTGCTGTAATAATACTGAGTGTAATTAGGGCTGCAAGATTTGCCATGAGTCCAATCATTAAAAGAGGTACTGTAAGCACGGCACCTGCAGTAATTTTTTGCCATAAAGGGATTTTATTCCAAAAAATGGCAGCACGTGATAATAGACTTGGATTGTGATTCATCGCCTGAATCAATTGACTCAGATCAGCTTTAATTTTTTGAATTTTATTTTGAGTGGTTACAATCTTCTCAAAACGGTCTTTATCATTTTTTGTTTTTTGAGTGAGGTTGTCCTGCTCCAGGTTCTCTGACGGATGAAGGTCAGAAGCCAACTCAAGTTCCAGTTTTTGATACGTCATGATTCTTCCTTACAACGAGTGGTCATCTACTTTCTAAAATACGCTGTCACATAATTATCAGGCCAACTTTAAGATAAACATGGTGACGGTTAATCCCATAATTACTGAATTAATTACCAGTACCTTTTTACGTATTGGATTGAGATGTAATTAAAATTTTTGAGGTGAGGTCTAGAAACCCTGAAAATAAGGTCTCACGGTTGCTCATTGAGGCGTGAAATTGATTTTTAATCTTTAGAATGTTACTCATTACCACGTTTCCTTCATTTGGTTTGAAACAACAATCAACCGAGCGCTTTTCCTGGAACGGTTAAATCTTGATCATTCTATCGAATTAATTCTGTTCAGTCATTCTTTTTTTAGTGACTCATCATTCTTGATGATACGGTAGATATAAGGTTACCTGAATGGATGCTTTTTAGGATCCCAATGAGATAATTGCTCATATTCTGATTGGGGTAACAGCATGTAGTGCTCTTCGTCATCGATAATAGAGTTCAGCATCACTCCGACCAAGTGGTATCCATGCCATTTTGAACGGGAGGTACGGTTTTTTCTTTTGGTGTTTTTATGACACCGTGCGGCAAAGGTCTTCACTTCATCGTTTAAGAGGGCATCAAGGTAATGGAAGGTTTTGTAAGCAAGCTGAACATGGTTTGGGTGGCCTGCAAACACAGTGGGTTGTCTATTTCCAGAGGTGATGGAGGCAGTGGTGCAACCAAAAATGTATCCTAAAAGGAAAATTAGTTCATCCGCGTAATCATCCATGGTGAAATTAGTCAGATTAAACCCCTTACTGATTGCAAAGAGTTCAGAATTATGCTCTGTGGAAAAAAGCTTGTAATTTAAGAGTTCCTCGCGAATTAATAGCAGATGTTGGCCAATCTGGTGGCAATTGTCCTCGGTGAGGTAATAATTAAACGTTTTGTTAAAATAATCCAATAATTTTTCATCTGGCTTTTTAATAGTAAGACGCTCAATGTGTTTGCGGTATTTTTTATAAGACTCATTAGTTCTGAAATCATAGCCTTCGGGTTTACGTGGCCATTCACGTATCTCATCAAAATCAAAGAAATCTAACTCGGTGTCCCCTTCTTCCTCATCAGAGAATTCACTCTGCTCATCACCAAACAAAGAAATGACATTGGTGTTGCCTGGAGGAACCAATTGGTCAGGCGAACCTGTTAGTTTTGGATTGATGCTCATCGATTTTACTATGCCCGCGGTCGAAGTGTTTGTGAATGGTCTATTTGATTCATCATCACTGCCTTGCAGGAAGGAGCAGCCATCAATAATCACCTGTGACAGACTGATATTTTTTTGATGTGCGAGATCTTTTAATGCGTTATAGGCTTCATCACTGATGGTGATGGTACGCAGGATTTTTTCTACCAGATATTTTTTTTTTGATTCAGAGCGCGATAACAGCGACTAAAGGATTGAGAGTCTACGAATTCATCAAACCATAATTGAAACTGGTATACTGTTTCCTCATCGTGTGCCGTGTTTTTGAGTTCAGCAAAGGCCTGGATTGCCTGTATTCTCACTTAATTGTTCGTCTCTTCACTCATGAATCAATTGTTTTGAATAGCACGTTCAAAATAGTGATAACAGGATACATAATCATCCAAGGATACTTTGCGTTTTTTATTGGGCATTTTTAATAAAACTCTATCAATTATTGATGGCAGTTTATTCATAACCATTGAATTTACCATCTGTTGATACATTCCTTTAATGTGTTCCTCTCGATGCACTGGAGGTGTCCATTTCCATTAAAAATCACTAGATCGCCTCATGTAAGCAAAATATAAAGGTCGGATTTAGTTATCGTTTTGTTGAATTCTATAAAAACGATTCTTTGCGAGCGGATAGGTTACTTTCTGGTTTGCTCATAGAATCCATATATACCAAGCATTTCACCGTTTTTCACACATAGTTATCCACCAATTTTGTGGATAATAAATAGTAGTCTTACCCCTCCACCTTCAGATGAGCCATCAACCAATCTGCTTCCTCGAGAGAATCAAAATTTATAACCACCCGACCCTTTCCATCAGAATTAAAATGCATGTTAACCTTAGATGAAAGCTGTTTTGACAACTGTGCCATCCAATCATTCGTTTTCTTTTCAAATTGTGGGGTCAGTAAAAACTCCTGTTTATTTTGCGGCATATTTAAGCGTTGAACCAATTTTTCAGTTTCCCTAACAGATAATGATTTTCTGATAATTATTTTTGCTGTATCAGCTTGTTGATCGCTCGACAAACTTAATAGTGCTCTGGCATGTCCCATTTCTAATAACTTTGCATTTAACATTTCTTTTACTTCATCCGTTAGAGTAAGCAAACGAAGGAGATTAGTGACTGTTGTGCGAGATCTACCCAAAGTTTCAGCAACATCACTATGGGTCATGTAACACTCCTCCAATAATCTTTGTATAGCCTGTGCTTCCTCTAGTGGATTTAAGTTTTCTCGTTGAATATTCTCAATTAAAGAAACAGCCATCCCATTGGCTTTATCATACTTTCTGATGATCGCAGGTATTTTTTCTAACCCAACTATTTTAGCCGCACGCCACCGTCGCTCACCTGCTATTATTTGATATTTATTCCCGTGATGATCTATTTCTCTGACAAGAATGGGTTGTATAACTCCATGCTGCCTAATTGATGAAGCCAACTCCTCTAGTGAGGTATCGCAGAAAAATTTCCTAGCCTGATTTTTATCTGGCTCAATTTGTGATAAACGAAGATCAATTGCTTCCAATGATTGAATATCATTTTGTAGATTAATGGGTTCAAAGGCAGGAAATTTCATATTAAACCGCCCTTTTTGTTGTTGGCTTTTCTAAATAGTGTTGTTTTAATTTTTCTCGGCAATTTAAAACAAAATTTTGCATGTTTTTAACATGTTCTTCATTATCTCCAGACTTAGTATAACCAAATAGTTTTTCCCAATGATTCAACTCAGCCTGCAAAATGTATAATTTCTTTTCCCACTCACTTTCTTCATTAGACAATTTTTCCTGATGATCCTCAGGTTTCTGCTCTTCCTTAAATTTATAATCATATTTAATAGCGCTGATAAAATATGGGATAGGATAAAAGCCTGTTCGCTCTTTTTTAGCACATTTTTTTGTATAATTGATTTTCTCTTCGATATATTCTTCGGAATAATTATTTATAATATTTTCTAAAACAGATTCATTTATTATCCCAAATGTTGCTTTGATTTCTTTATGTATCCTCTCACTATCACTGCCATTCAGGATCCCTTCTGTTATAACTGCGGTTTTTTTGCTTTGGACTAATACTTCAAATCCAGTAATTTTTCTACCAATTCTTATCGTTTCCAAACCGACAATAAAACTTGCACGATCATTAACCTCTTCTATTGAGGGTGTAATAACATTTCTTGTTAGTTCGCGCATGCTGGGATATTTATCTTCTGGAACACCTAATATTTTTCTAAATGTTTCCAACGGAATAATTTTGTTTTTTTGCAAATTAACAAAGCGCGTACTATTTTCATATAGCGAATGACCGTATTTCGATTCAAATTCAGATTGAAGATCAATATCAATGGTGCCATAAATGGATGGATTAACGAGCAAATCAAGCATTATTTTATGAAAAGAAAAATTGACTGTATTATCTTGATAAAATGTAGGGGAACCATGCAACACTCGTAAGTTTAAAAAAGAGATGTCTGTGGGAACCTTATCTTTTAATAAATTCCATTCTATTTTCAATGATGCTAACCCGTCGATGGCCTCTTTCAGATATTGAGTGTTGTTGCTATTGAACTTAACTGCTTTTGATAAATTCGAAAATGGAATGTTACATTCTACAGCAACTGAGCTATGATGATTATTTACACGATTAGTTACTTTTGTTGCTTCATACAAAAGTACATTAACAATTTTCCGCTGCAATACACTCATTAAAGAGTATGCATGAATAATTGCTACGTGTTTACGTATTGTTTTCTCAGCTAACATTACCCATTCCGCTTGGCCTTCGTTTACTTACTTTTTCCTCATTAATCTGCTGAGTATAGCAGCGCGTATTATAGCAGTTTGAGGCCCTCTTATATCTGGATATTCCTTTACAACTTCACTTCTCATATCAGCAAAAAAACATCGCTGCTTAAATGTCATATAAATCTTATCAAATACAAAATTCTCACTATTTCCTTCTGCATTGAGCACCATCTCCTTGTAATCAGGATTTTCCTTTAGCATTACTATAGCTTCGTTAACCCAATCAGTTTTCTTTTTTAAATTATAATTTTCTGAATTTATTAGAATTTCTCTGAGCGTTTCTTTCATCTCTTTGTTAATAGTAAATGTAATAATTTTTTTGTCATCTTCATTATTATTTAGCTTCAATTTATTCATTTTTTATTACACTTCCTGAGCAATCAAAGGAATTATTTTTTTAAAACACTCTTCAACCGATTTGCCATTATTCCATTGAACATTATCGCTAATCATATTCATTTGCTTGATAATACTCTCATGTATAATGTTGCTTGAAACTAAGGCATCAAAAATAATTTTGGCAATATTTGGTTTCACCTTACCTAAACTAACATTTAGTTGTTTACGACCCCTTATTTCTTTTTTCTGAGCTAGGGAAGATTCAAGTTCTTTTTTTAATTTAACAATTGCATCAAAAGATAAATTTTCCGAAGCAGCCTTTAAAAGAACTTGTTGATGTTCTATGTTTTCAACTGAAATTATTAACTCGATTAATTTGATATTTTCTAACTTTCCTTCTGCTATTGCTTGCTTTATTTCTGGAGTGGTTTGCAAAATTAAAATATATCTCCGAGATTGTGTAATGGACATACCTGTTAAATCACTTATAACTTTTGATGTTATTTTTTCTTTATCACTTTTTTCTTTGTTTTCATTTAAATATTCCTTAACAATCGCTTCAAGACTTGCAACTCTTTCGGCCAGAGATAGATCAACACGTTCATTATTCTCTATCCACTGCAATACTCTTAGCTTCGTGCCAACAGGCCGTTGACTAGCTATTCTTGCTATTATTTCTTTTTTTCCAGCAATTGCTGAGGCAAGTGTTCTTCGCTCCCCGGCAATTAAACGGCATTTATTTCCAAATCTATAAACAAATATTGGGTTAATTAATTGATCATCGACTATAGTTTTCGCTAATGATTCAAGTGATTTCCAATCATTTTTCTTTTTTGCATAGTCTGGATCAGAGGGGTCAACTCCATTCATAGCATCATGAAGAGTTAGTGCTAGTTCACGATTATTTTCTGGATCAAGTTCAATTTTATCTAAAGGTAATACTTCTATTGATAATTCTCCTGCATAATCATTAGCAATTGCCAATGTTCGCGATATGGCTTCCTTTGTCTCTCCGGTTTTAACTGGATTTAGTTTAAATTTACTAACCATAAGAAACCTCTCCTTCTTCATATATCTTGTTGTATACGTTATTAAATACTCGATCGTATACATGAGAACACCATTTCTCACTTTCGATTCTTGCAGGATGTGTTTTAGATAAGTTAAATACACAATTTGGTTTTGCATCTTCTACGACCAATTCTGAATAAATGGTTCTTTGTGCGATAGGGGGTAATAACCATTCTTCTGACTTTTCTATAGAACGTAAATCATTAAGGAATTTGGTGTGGACAGCTGTCTTACGAACTTGATTAGGCAAAATGCCCGCTACTTTTATTGTGTCATCTTTTACTCTTCTAAGTTGCTCTTGTGAAATTGCCTGAATCATCCCTATGGTTCCATTAATACCATATTGCTCAAGTTCGGTAGGTAATAAACCATGTGTTGCTGCTCGTAATCCTGCCATTGTTAATGGACCAAACTGTGGGTTCGTATCAATAATGACAAATTGATATTCACTGTGGGTTGAAAGCATTTCCGTAAATTCTTTAAGTCGATTTATGACCTTTTCTTTTACATCCACTTTTAGGACACGTTGTGCATCTTCAAGTAATGAAGCAAAGGAAGGAAAACAATGTAAGTTGTCAACCCATGTTGGATACGGATAAATAGATTTACCTGTGAATATATCTGCAATACTGCTGACACCATCCCAATGAGGATCATCCTCGGGTAGGTTATTTGGATCCCACTCTGGATGTGCTTTGGGCATATAACCAGTGGGATGTGCAGGATCGCGTGTGGTGGGAATTAAGCTGGATGAAGAATTACCTTGTGGGTCCAAATCTATAAATGCCCCTTTCATGTTTTTACATTTAGCTAGATATTGCGCAAGGGTTAAGGCAATCGTTGATTTACCAATCCCCCCTTTGTTTCCAGCTGTGGTAATTACTTTCATCTATTCCCCCTTTTTGAATAAGGCGCTTTGTACTATTCGTTATTAGATTATCGTTATTACAATATATTTGCAAGCGGTAATATGTACTATTATTTAAAAATATTTAAAACAGAAAAAATATATCTTTTTTTCTTCTATTCATATATTCATTTCTAAATTAACTAGTTAACTTTATGATATATATAGATTTATTGTAAAATAATTGTGTAACTATATGGGGCCTATTGTGTAGGTTTGTGAGTTTTATTGTGGTGAAATATGGGTTCTAAAATGCCTATTTTACTATATGTGTAGTTTTATGGGGCTCTATGGTGTAGTTATATGGTAATGGTGTAGGTTTATGGGGTGGCGGCGTATTTTAATTTGTTTATTTAAAGTAGACTTCTGAAAGTCGTGGTATGCTATTTACTTCACTTAACGCTTTAACTATAGGTTGTCGGAGTAGTCCATTACATATTTATTTCCCATATATCCGTTAAGTGTAGTTGACGCCGTATTAAACTTATTTATTCCACTAACAACTTACTCTATTTCCTTCAATATTATTTATAAATATTATTATAAATTTTTTAATCGATGTATTTGCTTCCACTAAAATCTATTCTATATGCAGAGTAATCCATTAAATCTCAACAACAACGCTTAGGCAAGTTGTCAATTGCCAAATAAAGCCGTTAGTGGATTCAACTGCATACCGAGGTTATTTTGATCTATACTGTTTTGTTCGTAAGGGGTTTCAAATAATTTTTATTAATTGCGTGATAAAAATATTTTTTATTAATAATGGGCGTCATGTTTGCTGTGGTAATTTTGAGTAACGCTATTTAAGTGGTTGTTATTTGGCGCGGTTTTTTGATGTTATTCCGAAGATATAATCGCTATGTCAATTATTATCTGGAACAAAAGCACTTCCAGTTCTAAATTAGATAATAAAATTTGT
Source organism: Legionella waltersii (assembly GCF_001468085.1). GTDB lineage: Bacteria > Pseudomonadota > Gammaproteobacteria > Legionellales > Legionellaceae > Legionella > Legionella waltersii. The sequence goes on from NZ_LNZB01000010.1 coordinate 33,579, forward strand.
TTTTTTTGCCAATGAGTCTAGTGTTGAATTGAGAACAACCTATACTTATTTATACTTGGACATAATACATTATGTCTAATGAATCATTTCTGTTATTACCAAAAGTATCTTATGGCGATTACTTGTATATTGTCATATTCGCATGATCATCTCAATTAATATCGAAGTATCTTGATAAATGATTTTTATCTTGTCTATGCGATTAGTTTATATTTCTATGTCTGCGCGCTAGTTTTCTGATCATTTTTTTGACTAACTCAGCTCGCCTCGTTAGCTTTTTGGCTACAAGAATCGCTTGTTTATCCATTGTAAACTTTATGTCGATGCATAAACTCAAGTGAAGAAAATTACTTTGGAAATCGTCAGTTATATAGGGGTGTTGATGGATTGTCCCCGGGGGATAATTTAGATAACTCATTGATTGTAAAGCATAAAATGCAAGTAATAATTTTATTAAACTGATAGAATGGTGTAGATCTATGAGAGAGAGAATTATAAAGCCAGAGTATAAATATACAAAATAATAGAAAGAGATCGAGCGTAGCGATGATTTAATACGTGATGAGTTTGATGATGCCCAATCAAAAATATCTGTTAAAGTATGTTGTGGAGATGGAAAATTAAATTGATAAGGAAAAAATTAGAAGAATCATATATTATACAGTGCGGCACCTATGTTAGTTTGATTTTTTCCTTTCCATTAGTAATGGTGCACAGTTCGTTGTAATTGTGGGTTTGAAAATATTGCAATTAGTCATGGGTGAGAGATGAAGTTAAAGCTGTAACGTAGAGGAGTAACCATATGACTATTCTTGATTCAAGACCAACATGTTTTCATCATCCGATAAAAGTCATTTTTTTAGATGATAGCCGTTCATTTTTAGATGCATTAGATTTGGAGTTTGGTGCACAGCTTAATATGCTAACTCTCACCAATCCTGATACAGCAATACAGACAATTGATAATCATAGCCAAAATATTACTAAATCAGTTTTTAAAATGATGAATGATGTTGATACAGATACAACGACTGATCGTGTCATTGGTTTTGAAGTTGGCAATATGCTAAGTATTATTTATGATAAAACACGATTTGATCATGTGGCTATATTGGTTGTTGATTATGAAATGCCTAATATAAATGGAATAGAATTCTGCCAAAAACTCAAAGAAAGAAAAATTTTTAGGATTATGCTCACAGCTGAAGCCGATAAAGATACTGCAATCAAAGCATTTAATAATGGTCTGATTGATAAGTTTATACTTAAAACTAATGCAGAATTATATTCAGAAATTACATTGGCTGTACAAGAGTTAACACAGCGATATTTTAAAGAATTATCAGGTGGTATAATTAGTGAGCACGCAAGTTCCATAGGTGATCTGCTCGATAATAAGTCATACCTGCAGTTATTTGCCGAAGTTGTATCAAAAGTACAACCTGTTGAATATTATTTGGTTGATACTTCTGGGAGCTTTGTATTTCTTGATAAAGATGCTAACCCTACATGGCTTATTGTTAAACATAATAATGAACTTGATGAACAATTAGAGTTGCTACAGGGATATGAAGTACCTGAGCAAATCATAGAATCAGTTGCTAAAAAGGAAAAATTATTATTTTTGTTATCGGAAAAGGAATATAAAAAATCAATTGGTGAGTGGGTTAAACAAATGTTCGATTCAAAAAAACTGGATAATAATTATTACTACAGTATTGTCAGCGGTCAATTAACAGATTCTATAGATTGGGGTAGGGTGGTTTCTTATTCCGCCTATATGGACGAAAAAAATAGTAGGGCATGACTATTCATTCAGAAGGCTTTGAAAATAACTTTCAATCTTTGCGGTTTGCTCACGTATTGTGTTCATGGAGTATAAAAATTTTTCCATCTGTTTCTGATTGATATCGCTGCTATCCATGCATTTTGATAGTTTATTAAGGAAACTTGAGGCTGATTTTGTCATGCTATTGATGATGACAATTGAATTCAAAAAGTCGTGTTTTAGTTTATCCTTCTCGGCAGTGTTCATGTTACATTCTCTTGTATTAATAGAAAGGGAGGCTCTTTTCCAACGACAGTTTTAATCCATGGCATATGATCAAACCGATCTTTCGAATGCCCAGTGGCAAGATGTATTTCGCTGAATCCTTGATCAAAGAGGAGCTTTGCACAGACCTCACCTTGGATATTGTTACCAAGATCTGAATCGATATAAATGATAGTGCTTTTACTGTAGTTATTTAATTCATTAATAAATTGTTCAAATGATGAGTATGTTGAAATAGATTTTCCTGCATCCTCAGCAGCAAAGATCCAGGTTGTTCGCATCATTTCATCGTCATCAATAAATACTAGGCTACTTGGATGCTCAGTTCCTGGTATCTGAATAATTTGAATATAGGGTACATAGGATTTAGGTATGATTTTAACACCAATATTTTCGCATCGAGCCCGGATGGCGATGTCTTCAAAACAACTAGTGACCAAAATAGCTTTGTCATTTAATTTTAGCTCTTCGATAACATCTAAACCATTTTTAACATCAGCAAGGAGCTCATAATCAACTAAATATAATATTGGCATACATGGATCAAGTTTGTGCTTTAATAATTCGGATACGTTATAAGAATGGATTAGTTTGACGTGAGAAATAGTTGCGTATTCTGACGAAAATGAACACCCATTCTGGTCGAACGTGAACACCTGTTATTTTAACGCATTGTCCCAGTGACCTTTTACACT
>NZ_LNZB01000011.1 GCF_001468085.1 Legionella waltersii
AGCTGAGTTCGGCATGAGCTTGATCGAAAATCAGATAAATTTTACTCCAAATATCAATTAGATGTTGGGAGTTATTTAGAAGTCCTGTGATTATTTCAAAGCGATTACAGGGTTTTTATCTGGGTATTTGCTAACTCCTTTAGGAAATCCTGTGGTTAGTCCAGGAATTTCAATTTTCTCAACGTCCCAATTCTTGTTTTGCATTTCGCCAGCCACCCAAAAACCGACTGTATTGGATAACATTTCGCGTGGGTCCAGCAAAGAGTACTTTAATCGTATCAAAAAATCGCCAATATCTGAGGATTTGGTATACCCATAGTCTCCTGGAATAGCTGGGCGACCTGGTAGGTAGATTGTATTGATTTGTGTAAATACGGATTGAGCTATTTTGCTGCGGTTATAAATACTACCCCAGACAGCATAGGCGTAATATTGGTAGGCTGAATCAGCAAGTGGATCTTTGCCTACTTCTGGAAGAACCTGGGCATAGGGAGCGATGATCACTCTATCGGATGGAATTTGGCTGTTTGATAAAGCATTCACGAAAGGAACCATCCAGTTCGTTCCTGCAGTTAATCCCGCAGAAACATTGCCACCTGCTACGTTGCGTACAATGACCATTGCTTTTGACCAGTCTAGGTTGAGATTGGCAACTCCATCATGAATCTCGCTCATGCTGTTGATGGCCGTGAGCATAAAGGTAGCAACCATCACTGAATTATAAGGAATTGGAAACTCTTTATTACCGTTTAAGAAGTTCTGTTGCAGAGCGCTTAAGTCAAATGGAGCGCCATTGAGTACGGTAACGATGTAGTTGCCCGACATAGAGGTTGCGTAATCGACCATGGCTCGTATTTGCTCTTTATGAGGTTGCCAAGATTTAATATTGGCACGATCAAGCCAATTATTTTCGGTGAGAGCATTGAGCGCTTTTACTTGTTTGATGTCTTCCAACAAGCCAACCATAGCTGGTTTCCATGAAGGATCACCATTTTCTTTGATTTTTGCTAAGTAGGACAAGGCCGGTCCTATATGTGAAATGGCCGTCATCTCAAAGAAACCACTGGAGCGATTGGTTCTTAATAATTTTGAATACAACAGTTTTTTATGACTGTCATAAATGTATATTGAAGAGTCCAAAAACAGGATTAGAGGGCCATCGTATATATTCTCTCCTTGTTTAGATTTTTCAGATTGAATGAGGTAATCCGAAATGGTTGATTTTCCTTTTGGGAAATCAGGCTCGCCTTTTCCGGTAAAGTCAAAATAGAGTTCCATGAAGGGGGTTGGGGTTGTGTAAGGTTCTGTGCTATCCGCATACAAGGACTTCATGTTAAATAATAAGAGACAAAGAATGATTTTGACTATCATTAGATTTTTACTCATGAAATCCCTTTAAGATATTGATTTAAGTGTATTAATTATGATGAGATTGGCGTTTTTGGTCAATCTCATTCGTACAAGAAAACTAATGGATAATTCACAATGAACTCTACCAAACTCCTGATGGTGTTTATACTATTGAATTTTTTTAAAGAACTAGTTGCTGGACAATTGTTACAGCCTGTAGAGTATCTGAATACTACTGGAGCGCGAGAAGTTACTCCATTTACTTTGAATAATGAACATTATTTGGCTGTTGCACAATTGGCTAAGGATATACCTAATACGGCACCTAGTATGGTGGGTGGGGATGCAGATGTTGATGTAGTGATATTTAAAAGGGAAAATGGAGCGTTTGTTGAACATCAGCGTATACCGAGTCATGGGAATGAAGGAGCTCGTTTTTTTTCAATCGGAGATCAGTCTTATTTAGCGATAGCCAGTATTCACTCTGGACCTAAGCCTCCTTTTAATTTTAAAACGTATTCGATGATTTATCGCTGGGATGGTCGCTATTTTTACCCGATTCAACAAATATACACCTATGCAGCTAAACAAGCCTATTCTTTTTCCATCGGTAAACGGCATTTTTTAGCGTTGGCAAATGGAGTTCTTCCACCCAATGAAACAAAGCCCACTGATGAAACCAATTCAAAGATATATGAATGGGACGGTCAGAAATTTGTGCTTTTTCAAACAATCTCTTCGTCGTGGGGATATTCTTTTAAAGCATTTCAGATTGATGATGCCTTTTTTTTGGCATTTGCAGATAACTTAAATAAATCCACTTTATATCGCTGGGAAGGAAATCAATTTAAGAGTTATCAGGATTTTCTCGGGGGAGGTGGGCGAGCATTTGAGTTCTTCACGATTCAAAATGAACATTACCTCGCTTTTGCTAATCTGTTAACAGACTCAGTTCTTTATAAATGGGATGGGAAGCAATTTCAGAAAGAGCAGGTGCTTGAAGGGGCGGGGGGGCGTAATTTCACCCATTTTCAGTACAATAACAAACACTATTTGATGCGGATCAATTTCATTACAGGAGGTCGAGAGACGCCTAAAACAAATTTAGAGTCTCCTTTATACCAATGGAATAATGACAAATGGGTTGAGGTTGATACTATTCCAACTTTTGGTGGGGTAAGCGCGCATGTATTTAAAATGGATAATTCACTGTTTCTGGCGGTGGCGAATAGTCTGAGCAAAGACAGTCGTTTTAAGGTTAATTCTGTTATTTATAAGGTACTGGACAGGCAATAGTAGAGAGTAGGCTGGAGTTAACGATTAAAATAGGGATTGTCACTTGTCACTTGTCGCAGAGTCGTTGTTTTTTGTACAATTAGCCGCGTCATTCTTTGTAACTGTTGAGTGGAGTATGCTTTGAATTTAATTGCAGTGCGTTTGGTCTTATTGCATTTAATCTTAATTGTGAGCAGTAATGTCTTAGTGCAGTATCCCTTTACGCTGTTTGGATTCCACACCACTTGGGGGGCATTTACCTATCCATTGATTTTTATTGTCACTGATTTAACAACAAGACTGCTCCATGCAAAAATAGCAAGAAAAATAATTTGTTTAGCATTAATCCCAGGAATGTTGTGCTCGTGGATTATTTCTTCTTGGATGACACATGGTGAGTTTTTCAGTGTTGATAATGTCTCATTGCGCGTGGCATTTGCAAGTTTGCTGGCTTATGCTCTGGGACAGTTACTTGACATTACTGTATTCAATCGATTGCGACGAGTCGCAGCTTGGTGGGTAGCTCCCGGAGCTTCCACCTTATTGGGTAACACCTTAGATACGTTTGTTTTTTTTGCTGTGGCGTTCTATCACAGTGTCAATCCATTTCTTGCTGATCATTGGCTAGAAATAGCGACCGTGGATTTGTTTTTTAAAATTTTAATAAGCCTGCTTTCTTTTATTCCTTTGTATGGTTTAATTTTAAGATGGTTCTTATCAAGACAGCATAGGGCTGTGGGTTTTGCTTAGCTTGAATTCTACGCAGTTACCTTTGATTTTGTGCTAGAATGTTGCTTTTTACAATGAGTTTCATGAATCATGAAATCCTTAGCCATTGATACCTCAACTGAAAAAGCCAGTGTGGCTTTGAAAATAGGCAACGAACTTATTTCTGAAGAGCAAGATAACCAAAGAACGCATGCGCAATTCATCTTACCAATGATCGAACGATTATTGGCTCGTGCCGAAATGCCGAAAAGTCAGTTAGATCGAATTATTTTCGGGTGTGGGCCTGGGAGTTTTACTGGGCTGCGGATTGCGTGTAGTATTGCCAAGGGGCTGGCTTACTCTAATGATATAGGGCTAATACCTGTTAGCACATTAGCAAGTATTGCCTGGTCCGTTCGAGAAATAAAACAGGATGATAAACTAGGTGTGTTATCGATCATAGATGCACGAATGCAGGAAGTGTATTGGAGCTATTTTCCTACAGGTAGTTATGGCGCTTCCGAAGCTGTTAATCACGTCAGTTGCATTCAAACTGTTGATGAGAAGCAATTTGTTATTGCAGGAGTAGGGATAGACCTCTATTGGAATGAGTTTTCAGACCACTTGCGAAATAAAGTCATTGAGAAATTGACTGTTTTTCCTCAAGCGACATCTATGATTAGTTTGGCAGAACATTTATCATTGGAGGAGATTTCCGTAGATAAGGCTCAACCCACATATATCCGAAATCAGGTAACTCAAGGAGCTTCAGGTGGATAAAAAATTGGCTGAAATTTTAGTTTGCCCTTTATGTAAGGGAAAATTAATTTTTAAAGAAAAAGAATTGATTTGTAAATTTGATAGACTTGCCTTTTCGATTAAAGACGATATTCCGGTGATGCTTGAACATGAAGCACGTGTGATTCCTTTAGAAGAAAAAGATAAATTATGAGTGCAGATTTCCATATCATTATTCCTGCAAGATTTGGCTCAAGTCGGTTTCCTGGTAAGTTGCTTCAGGATCTGAATGGCTTATCTGTATTAGAAAGAGTCTATAAACAGGCCCAGCTCACCAACCCAAAGTCCATCGCTATTGCAACAGATCATGAATCCATAGCTAATCACGCCAAGGATTTTGGAGCAAAAGTGATGATGACTTCAGCAGATCATCCTACAGGCACAGATAGAATTGCAGAGGTTGTTGCCAAAGGGGATTATCAAGCTGATGATCTGATTGTAAATGTTCAGGGCGATGAACCTTTTATTCGACCTGCTTTAATTCAGCAGGTAGCGGCTAGTTTGCATACCACTAAAGCACCTGTCGCAACATTATGTTGGCCTATTACTGGTTTAGACACTCTCAATAATCCAAATGTTGTGAAAGTTGTGCGTACTCAGGATGAGCATGCGCTCTATTTTTCAAGATGCCCAATCCCATTCCATCGAGATGAAAAACAATCATTTGCACATGCCTATAAACATATTGGGCTGTATGCCTATCGTGCTGCATTTTTATTGGATTTTGTAAGTTGGTCAAGTTGTGCATTGGAGCAATGTGAGGCTTTGGAACAATTGCGGGTGTTATGGGCGGGGTTTCCAATAAAGGTAGAAGTTGCTTGTGAAGAACCATTACAAGACATTAATACCTTAGAAGATTTAGAAATTGCAAAGCAACTTGTTATATAGATTATCCTGTATTCCTGAGTGGTTATCCGCTTCGTCAGGGGCTCGACTCATTTTTTATAAGGGGCATTTATACCAAAGGTCGGGCGAAGCACCTAATGGCGCTGCCTTAAGCGGTGTTATTAATTTCATCTATACGGCCAGCATCGGTCCGCTTGCTGACGCGCGCGGCTCGGTTCATTCTTTGCTATCTGAATCAAATCCTAGTCACAGCAGGAAGTAAACCGAGCCGCGCGCGTCAGCAAGCGGATACGGGACTATCCACTTTCACGAATGACACTGCTTAAGGCAGCGCCATTTGGCGAAGCCCCAGACCTATGCTTACTGACCATCAGAGAAGAGATAAGTTGGAGCACTATAATTAGAGTCGATTCCTCAGCCGTGAGGGAACGGATAAGGAACCAGCTATTTCAACTTAACTTTCTCTAAAAGCACTCATTCAGCCTTTGCTTTTAGGCTGTTTTTATTTGAAGTATAAATTTTTCGCAAATAGATAATAAAAGCGGGAATTAACATTAAAACAATGCCTAAGGAAAAGACCAGTTGGAAGACTCTAGGGCTACCAAGATTGATGCTATCAACAGGTGGAATGAATCCAACGGTTAAAGTGACTGCACAACCAATTAACCCAAGAATACAGGTTAATCGATATCCAAATTTCCCTCCAGGAATTGCAAATGGCCTATGTACATCTTTGAATTTGGTCTTAAGTACCCAAGCTGCAATAAACATCATGACATACATCATCATGTATAATTCTGTGCTCAGAGCAGTAAATAGCCAGTAAATTGCATTAACGCTAGGGAATAAAAGGAAGCCACTGCATAATAGGGTGACGACAATGGCTTGCAAAATTAAAATACGTGAAGCGATTCCTTTCTGATTCACGTGACAAAGTGAGGCAGGAAGAAAGTTATTCTTAGCTGCCATCAGTAAACCTTTAGCAGGTGAGATTATCCAGTTGATCATGCTTCCCAATGAGCCAAGAAGTAATAAAAATACGAGTAAAGGCAACATCCAGCTTAAATTATAAGCATGGAGGAAATTATCAAAGGCTCTCATAACACCGTCTACGAGGCTTATCTTTTCTTTTGGAAGGATAAAAGCAATGGCTAGTGAGCCAAAAATCATGGTGAATAAAATAAGCAATACCGATAAAAACATGGCTTTGGGAAAATTACTTTGAGGGTTATTGACATTTCTAACATGGACTGCAGCAAGCTCCATCCCTAAAAAGGATGTCATGATGGCAGTTAAAGATACCCATGATTGGCTATCCTTCCATTGTGGAAGCAGATGTGACCAACTCATGTCAATGGCCAGTGGGTGCCCATTAAATATCCAGATGAATGACAGTAAGATAATAAACCCCATGGGGATTATCATGCCAATCACCGCGCAAAATCCTGCAAAAGCAGCAGAAGCTCTCAAACCAGAAAGCCCTATTAGAGTGAGCGACCAAAAAATAGTTAGAATTACCGAGATAAGGTAATACTTATTTTGAGAAAGCTCAGGATTAATCAGGTATGCAACAGTACCCGCTATAAAAGATAATATCGTTGGGTACCAAACTAAAGTGTTTATCCATTGTAGCCAAATAGTAAAAAAAGCCACATTCTCGCCAAAAGCATGCTTAACCCAGCTGTAAATGCCACCTTCTTCATCGGCCCATGTTGAAGACAGCTCTGCTGCAATTAATGCGACGGGTATTAAAAAAATAATGGCTGAGAAGATAAAGAAGAATATTAACGTGGATCCAAATAACGCTGTTCCAGGTAGGTTCCTAATGCTATCAATGGCCCCTGTGATAAGTAAGACTAAGGCAAGTACAGAGATTTTTTCAGCGGACCATGTTTTCATTCATATCAATTATGTTAAGAAAAAACAATATTATAGGGTGAAATAGATAGAAAAGAGAACAGTTTTTATTTATTTTTGTACCCATCTTTGCAAGTCGGGGATTTAAGAACAGCCTCTTTTTGTGTTTGCCACTCTTGCGAGGTGTACAAATGCAAACTAAGAGCATGAAGTCCAATTTTGAACTCATTCGATAGCATTTGGTTTACAAGTCGATGTCTATTGACGCGAGTTGAGTCATTAAATGTTGCTGATACAGCAATCACTTTAAAGTGGGTTTCTGCATCTTTGGGAACATGATGAAATTGGGATTCATCTTCTACACTCAGAAATTCGGGCATTAGTTCTGCTTTTAGTTTTTGCTCAATCCTCTCTTTGCGCGACATAATGTATTTCTCATGATATAAGGTGTGAAGTCATTATAACGACATGCTGTGGATTTGTCATGGCAATAAAATGTCAAAATGTGACAAAAAACGTCAGTCAATCTTGTTTTTATGAATTCCTAAATGGCTGAACAACACTATTTATAAGCTAAAAATTTAAAATAACCCCTGAAAAGACGATTTATAGACCATAAAATCAATTGAGTCATTCATTTAATCGTGTATCCAGGAACTTGGCATTATGTTTGCATGATGTAATCTGTCGGTTAACTTCGGAGAAGACAATGAAACAGAAAGGTTTTACATTAATTGAATTGATGATCGTGGTAGCTATTATCGGTATTTTAGCTGCAATAGCTATACCAGCTTATCAAGACTATACCATTAGAGCTCGTGTAACAGAGGGTTTACAATTAGCTGACTCTGCGAAACTAGCTGTATCTGAAACAGCCATCACCAACAACGCATTACCTGCAAACCAAGCTGCTACTGGATACGTGTCTCCAGCTGCTACAGCTAACGTGCAAAGTATCGCTGTTGACGGAACTGGTAACGGTCAAATAACCATTACTTATACTGCTGCTGCAGGCGGGGGTACCATTGTTATGGCCCCAACTCTCCAAGCTAACGGTGACGTCACTTGGGATTGTACTGGCGGTACTTTGTTGGATAAATACAGACCAGCTAGTTGCAGATAATAGACGGATAGGCTAAAAAAAACCGCCCGGAAGGGCGGTTTTTAATTTTCATGGCTTACTAAATAGCCCTATCTTTTCGTTAAAGAGATTTTTAATTCAGTCATTTAGTCCATCTAAACTCCCTCATTAACATTGTCTTTTGCCTCGACCTTGGGTTTTTTTGTAAGTCCTGATTTTCTCTGGATTTGTTAATGCGTCAAAAAGCCACATGTTCAAGCCTCAAAAGTTGGCACATGAATTGCGTGGATATCATTAGATAGTTCAGTAGGAAATGATATGCAAGTCCGCGGATTTACTCTCATTGAGCTAATGATTGTAGTAGCAATCATTGGTATCTTGGCAGCGATAGCAATTCCTGCTTATCAAGACTACACTATCCGGGCGAGAGTAACAGAGGGTCTTACAATGGCTGCTTCAGCTAAATTAGCAGTTGCAGAAACCAGTTTATTCGAAGGGGCTCTTCCTGCTAATCAAGCTCAGACAGGCTATGTCACTCCTGCTCCAACTGTTAATGTTGCTTCAATTACAATTGGAAACCAAGGAGTGATTACCATCAATTATACACTGGCCGCTGGAAATGGATCTATTACATTGGTTCCTGTGATTGATGCTGCTGGGCAGATTTACACTTGGGACTGTACAGGAGGCACTTTGATAAGTAAGTACCGTCCTGCAAGTTGTAGGCCTTAATCAAGTTTTTTGTCGACCAGTTTGTTTTGCAATTTTACGTAGTTCGGTAAACCATTGTGATAGCTTGGATACGCTTCTCCTTGAATTAGGGGTAAGAGGTAGCGTTTGCAAGCCTCTGTAATTCCCATTCCATCAGCGGCTATATATTCTTTAGGCATGGCTTTTTCTTGGTTGGCAACTTCAGACAAAGCAACTTTGCCAATTGACCATTGATAAGGCTCATCTTGCTCTCGAATGACGATAGGCATGATGGCATTTTCACCTTTAACCGCGTATTCAACAGCTGCTTTACCTAAAGCATAGGCTTGATCTAAATCCACCTGAGATGCGATGTGTCTCGCAGCACGTTGCAGGTAATCTGCGACAGCCCAATGGTATTTGTAGCCGAGTTCGGATTTAATTAACTGGGCTATGATTGGTGCAACTCCCCCTAATTGCGCATGTCCAAATGCGTCTCTAAGACCTGCTTCGCTCAAAAACTTACCTTCTTTATTGCGTATCCCCTCAGAAACCACAACAACACAATACCCATAAGTTTCAACACAATGCTTTACCTTATTCAGAAAAGCTTGTGGATCAAAGAGTACCTCGGGAAGTAAAATGACATGGGGTGGTTCACTTGGATTTTGACTTGCAAGCCCACTTGCTGCAGCAATCCATCCAGCATGTCTTCCCATGGCTTCTAGGATAAACACTTTCGTTGAGGTAGCTGCCATAGAAGCAACGTCAAAACCAGCTTCTTTGGTTGAAATTGCAATGTACTTAGCAACTGAACCAAAGCCTGGGCAATTATCTGTGAAGGGTAGATCATTATCTACTGTTTTAGGTATTCCAATGCAAGTGATTGGATAACCCATAGTACTACCTAATTGTGATACCTTATAGGCAGTATCTTGAGAGTCACCACCACCGTTATAAAAAAAATAACCGATATTGTGTGCTTTGAACACCTCTATTAATCGTTGATATTCTTCCCCGTCATTTTTCAGTTTATGGCGGCAGGACCCAAAGGCACCAGAAGGAGTTTGCATTAATTTGGCAATGGCTTCATCACTTTCTAGATAGGTGTCAATTAACTCTTCGTTCAATGCTCCAATAATGCCATTTTTTGCGGCATAAACTCGGCCAATATGATCAGGATATTGCTTGGCGGTTTGGATTACTCCACAAGCAGAGGCATTGATAACGGCTGTTACACCACCTGATTGTGCGTAGATTGCATTTTTAACTGCCATTTTATCTCCAAAATTAGTGTGAATACTGATTTTCATACTCGTTAATTACAGCATCAATGCTTTGAATTAATTCAGCGAAAGCTTCATTTAAGTGATCAATATGACTGGTTCGTTTAGCTAGTTTTTCAAATTGGGTTACTTTTTTTTGCAGAACTGGGACTCCACAAAAACAGCATGCTCCATGAAGCTTGTGAGCAGCATCCGCAAGACTATGAATGTTTTTATCATGCATTAATTGAATAAATTCATCTCTTGCCTTATAAAGCTCTTCAATAAATTTTGCCAGAAATTCTTCAGCCAATGCTTGATTCCCTGAGACCTTTTGAACACATAACTCCCAGTCAATAGCCGCATGGGTGGATTTGTTAATGATGCGCAAAATTTGAATTAACAATTGCTTTTCTTCTACTGGTTTTTGCAGGTAAAGATCAATGCCGGATTGCTTCATCTCTGCATTATTTAAGTCATTACTGCTTGCTGTGATGAGGACAATAGGCGTGTGTTTATTCATTAATGAACTTTGACGTATGGATTTTGATGCTTGCAACCCATCTAATTTAGGCATTTGTAGATCAAGAAGAATGACATCAAACTTTGTTTCTTCACAGGCTTTAACAGCCATTTCTCCATCATCGACTGCGGTGATGTTCGCTTGTTCTTTTAATAAAGAGGTTATCAGCATTTTGTTGACGGGATTGTCTTCAGCAATCAACAAATGAGGGTGAACATATCGTAGTTGTTCTCTCAATCCGTCTAGCTCATGTGCACTGTGATCTTCTGGTTTTTTCTCATTATTGATTGACTCTATAAGATCTTGGAGTTTCTGAATGCTGATGGGTTTGTATAAGAAACCACGAGCGCCTAATGCAGAATAATTGTTAATAGGCCATTTTGAAATCAACACAAACGGCATGGTTGGATGTTTTTTAATGAGCTCGACAGCTTGTTGCTCACAACCTTGATTAACATTCATAAACACAATGGTGCATTCCTTGTGCTTATTAATGGTGCTTGAGATGTTGGTAAACGAATTCACTTTAACGCATTCAATACCCCAAAACCCAAGACCATTGCATAGGGCTTCCAAGTGCAAAGAGTGATCATCAAAACAAATAATTTTTAGATGAGAAAATCGATGAATTTGATTCTTCTCAATTTCATAAGCCATCAATTTCTCAACTTTAATACGTGCATTAAAGGTTGAACCTTTGTTTACCTCGCTGCTAAGGCTAATCCGACCATGCATTTGCTCACATAGCTTTTTACAGATGACTAAGCCAAGACCTGAACCACCATAGCGACGTGTAATGCTGGTATCGGCCTGATTGAATGCCGTAAACAGTTTATTTTGATCTTCTTGTGAAATTCCTATCCCTGTATCACTAATGGATATGAGAAGGGTATAATCTTTATCGGTTTCTTGTTCAATTTTGGTTCTGACTAACACGTAACCATGGTCAGTGAATTTAATGGCATTGGTGACTAAGTTACTAATAATTTGTTTAATCCTTAATGGATCTCCGAGCACTGTTTTGGGAACATCAACGTCGGTAATAGGGATCAAATCAATTCCCTTTTTATGGGCATTAGGCGATGCCAGTGATAAAACTTCATCGACGCAGCCACGTATATCTACTGGTATGCAATCTAAATTGAGTTTACCGGCATCCATTTTTGAGAAGTCTAGTATATCGTTAATGATACTCAACAAATCTTGGGCTGAAGTCTTAATGGTTTTTACGTAATCCAGTTGTAAGGGGTCGAGTTTTGTTTCTAACAGTACGTTGGTAAATCCTATCACTCCATTCATAGGCGTACGAATCTCATGACTCATGTTGGCAATGAATTCAGACTTTTGCCTGCTCTTTTCTTCAGTCTTCTTTTTTTCTAGAGACAGCTCGATGTTTTTTTCTTCAAGAAGTTCCAAACTTTGTTGTAAATCGGCTGTTGCTACTTCGATATGGTGATTCAAATCGCGAACGGTATTTAAATACTGGTGCTGAAGGTGTTGGCATCCTTTTTCAATAATGCCTAATTCACCGGGACTGGATACTTTGATTTCAGTTTCAAACTCATTGCTTGTTATTTGCTTCATGCTACGGCGTAGACGAGCAATTGGTAAATAGATTTGTTTAGATAGGAAATAATGAATCGTTAGTCCCATTAACAAACCTAACAAGGTGATAAAAATGGTTATAATCATCATTTGATACCGTTTGAGCAACATGGACTGTGTGTCAATATCAATTGATAACCACCCGAGAATATCATCGGCTTGAAATGAAGACAGTGTGGGCAAGTTTCGCATTTCAGGACGCGAATATAAGTTAAATTTTGGTAAAGTAATTGGAGCTATGAAGTTAATGGTGAAAGGGTTTATTTGCTTACTTTCAATGTAGTCTCCAGTATAGTCAGGTGGATTGAACGGTTTATGCAATGAATGCTTTCCTCCACGATAGGCGATTAACTGTCCATCAGAATTATAGAAAGCCAGGGCTTTAACTTCAGGGTTTATGGTTGAAGCATTAATCAGTCCTTGTAGAGTACGGTAATCATTTTTTAGCATGGCATACTGGGCAGCTGGTAATAACTGTCTAATGTAGGCCTCTCCTAATCTAGACATATATTGCTCAAGATCTTTCCCAAATTGAACGTTGTAGAAAAATGCAAAAAGAAGGGCAACTAAGAAAGCCGGTATAAGGGTGGTAATTCGAAGTTGATATTTGATACCAATACTTTTCAACATAACTCCCTTAGTGACTAGTGCAATGTCTTTGCGATATGAGCAAACTGCGATATTATATACCCAGTTTTTTACTCCTTACAATGGTAGATTCTATGACTGTCAGAACTCGCTTTGCTCCAAGCCCAACTGGTTTTTTACATGTAGGTGGAGTAAGAACAGCATTATTTTCTTGGCTCTATGCTAAACATCACAAGGGCCAATTTGTACTACGAATTGAAGATACCGATAGGGAGCGTTCAACAGAAGAGTCTGTACAGGCTATTCTGGATGGTATGTCATGGCTTGGTTTGACGTGTGATGAAGGTCCAGTTTATCAAACCGATCGTTACCCTCGATACAATGAGATTATTCAGCAGTTATTATCAGAAGGAAAGGCCTATCGTTGTCAATGCAGCAAAGAAAGGCTGGAGTCACTCAGAGAGGCCCAGTTAGCAGCTAAAGAAAAGCCACGATATGATGGGCATTGCCGGGGTAAAGAAATCACTGAAACCAATGAGCCTTTCGTAATACGGTTTAAAAATCCTCATGAGGGAGTTGTTTCTTTCCATGATCAAGTTTATGGTGAAATTCATGTGGCAAATTCTGAGCTGGATGATCTGATAATTATGCGTTCGGATGGTCACCCAACCTATAATTTTGCGGTAGTGGTTGACGATTGGGATATGGCTATTACTCATGTGATTCGTGGAGACGATCACATCAATAATACCCCCAGACAGATTAATTTATTTAAGGCCCTAGGGGCACCAGTTCCTGTTTTTGCTCATTTACCGATGATACTGGGTGATGATGGCAAACGTCTTTCTAAAAGGCATGGGGCAGTGAGTGTACTGCAATTCAAGGAGATGGGGGTATTGCCTCATGCTCTATTGAATTACCTCGTTAGATTGGGCTGGTCCAATGGTGATCAAGAGATTTTCAGCTTGGAAGAAATGATTGAAAGTTTCGATTTAAAAAACGTAAGTCGAGGCGTATCTAGCTTTAATTACGATAAATTGTATTGGTTAAATCAGCATTATCAGAAAAATGATTCTCCTGAAGAAGTTGCAAAGGCTTTACAATGGCATTTTGAACAGCAAGGCATCGATTGGACAAAGGGCCCAAATCTTAAAGAGTTAGTGGTTATACAAGCAGAGCGTGCTAAAACCCTAGCTGAAATTTGCCAAATGAGTTTGTACTTTTTTAATGATGAGATCGAATACAACGACGATGCAGTCAAAAAGCATTTACGTCCAGTGATCCTTGAGCCTTTATCCGTTTTGTTGGATCGATTAAAAGAGTTGGCAGAGTGGAAGGCTGATCCTATTCAAGAGTCAATCAATGATGTTAGTGCTCAATTTGACATTAATTTAGGCAAAATTGCTCAGCCTTTAAGAGTGGCTGTTACTGGATCAGGTATGTCACCCTCGATTGATCTGACACTCATGTTGATTGGTAAGGGCCGATCTATCAATCGTATTGAAAAGGCATTAGAAATGATTCGCACAAGGGCAAATGCGGTTTAATTTGGCATTTTATCCGCTCCCTTACGGTCGCGGCTCGGTTTTTATAGGGTTGCGAGGACATATTGCCAAGTGTGCCGATCAAATCCGAGCCACTCACTAAGGGTTGCGGTTTAATTGTTATAGGGTTGCGAGGACATATTGCCAAGTGCGCCGATCAAATCCGAGCCACTCACTAAGGTTGCGGTTTAATTGTTATAGGGTTGCGAGGACATATTGCCAAGTGCACTGATCAAATCCGAGCCACTCACTAAGGGTTGCGGTTTAATTGTTATAGGGTTGCGAGGACATATTGCCAAGTGCACTGATCAAATCCGAGCTACTCACTAAGGGTTGCAGTTTAATTGTTATAGGGTTGCGAGGACATATTGCCAAGTGCGCCGATCAAATTCGAGCCACTCTCTAAGGTTGCGGTTTAATTGTTATAGGGTTGCGAGGACATAATGCCAAGTACGCCGATCAAATCCGAGCCGCGACCGTAAGGGAGCGGATAAACTCTCAGTAGACACTCCTACTCTTATTCACAAAGACATACTCCTGAACACTCAAAATCCAAAGAATGTAATATTGTCTAGATTTAAACCTAAAAATCCGTTAAAATTGCATTTTTATTTTATATTTTGAGTAATTATTGTCATGTTTGTGTGTTCACGTCTACTTACTTTCATTTCTATACTGTTTCTTAGTGCATTGATCTCCGCAACCCATGCATCGAGCACAAAGAATGAGCTTGCTTTAAAAATACAAAAGGAAATGAAGAGGTATTTTAAAGAGTATCAGGACGAAGAGAAATTTACTGCCCTAGCTGTTTCCATTCGTGTGCCACATTCCGAAAATAATGACTCTGAAGAGGTTTTGAATTTTGTAAAAGGAACAATGGGTCAGCCCCCTTTGGATCAAAAAATAACCACAAATAATTTGTTTGATATCGGAAGTATCACAAAATCATTTACGGCATTGATTTTGTTGCAGCTGCAATCTGAAGGTGTTTTGTCGTTGGATGATCCTCTTGGTAAATGGTTACCTCACTATGAAAACTGGTCAAAAGTAACGATTCGACATCTTTTAAACATGACAAGTGGGATACCCAACTACTCCGATAATTCTGAGTTTTGGATGCAAATGGAACATAACTTAGGCAAAGTTTGGACAGATGAAGAGCTATTAACGTATGCTCATCCAGAAAAAGCCATCGAAACGGATCGACCTTCTCTCTATGAATACTCGAATTCAAATTACATTCTTGCTGCTTTGGTGATAGAAAAAGCAACCCAAGATACTTTTGAGAACCAACTCAAGAAACGAATCTTTGATAAAACGAATTTCTTACAAAATACTTATTACCCTGCAGGTCCAAATGGTGTGAATGTCGGTCATGCCATTAAAGATCGAAAAGCACATGGGTATTACTACGATGAGGGTGCTAAAAACGTAGTGGATATTATAGATAGTGATTTATCCTGGGCTGCTGGGGCAGGAGCTATAGTAGCCAATACGGAAGATGTCGCTCGATGGGTTCAGCTGCTTTATCATGGTTTGCTCATCCAACCAGAATATCGCGAACAAGCTTTAAGTGAAATGAAATCCGTTGTTTCAATGAATACAGGTTTGCCGATCTCGAACGTGACTGAAAATGACCCCGGTGGATTTGGACTTGGGGTGGGATATGCCTTCGACAAGAAATCGAATAATCGCTTTTGGGTGTATCAAGGAAGTACTTTAGGCTATCGAGTCATGTACATTTGGAGCGCCTGTAATGACGTATCAGTCGTGGCGGCTTTAAACAGTAAAGGCGGGGACGGAAAACCAGGTTCAAAAATGGGAAATCATATCTTTGATTTAGATTTGACTCTTTACAAAAAAATCATGAAAGTCTATCCCGAATTGCGTTGTGTTAACCATTAAAAAGGTTGTATTTTATGCCAATTACGATTGATACAAATACCGATCGATTCTTTATCGCCATTTGCAAAGACGGACCGCATTCATTTGTGATGCTTGGCTCATACAATGGAGATAAGGTAACTCATTTGCTGTGTAGAGTGGGTAAAGTGGCTGCTCTACCTAAAAAAAAGGACAGATCCTGTTTTGATGTTTGCTCAGCGATCAAAGACACCATTATAGACAAAGCCCCAGCAAAAGTGAGGGATGAGGGTACCGATGATCATGACAAAGCACAAAAGCCCATCTCCTATGAGGCCTATGACATCACCTTGTCACAATACATTGAATTTGTAAGAACTTTAGAATTATTACAAACTGAAGAAAAAAAATATCAGGTTTATAAACCCACTAAACAAGATGGCTCTAAAGTTGAGTTTGTGAAAACATCCAGAGTTCATTATGCACCTCGTAATGATTTAGATAGAGCTGATCGATGCTACTGTGAGCTTAGCCTAGGAAATACCTGTAGGCATGGTGCTATCAAACTCATTGAAAGTGTCATTAAGCTACCCCAGCAATCCATGGTGTCTTCGTATTTCTTTGTTAACTTACTCAACAATACGCAGTTGGATTATGGCGTGCCTAGCAAAAGCATCCCGTTTTATGTGCTTCCGACACCACCCAATTCATATTCTGAGTTGAACAGAGCCCAAAGAATGGTTGCAGATAAATTGTTTTCTAGAATGGAGAGATTGCTGTTAATAGATCCTTATTCCTCAATAACAGCGTCTAAATTTAATCACTTAAAAGAGTTGTATCAACAGATTATTGGCGCTGAGCGTAAGCCATCAATCAATGAATTACTTAATAACATTCATGATTGGAAAAGGTCACATAGACCTGAAATTGAAACATTAAGAAAAACGTATATTTGGGACAGTTTTTTTACTAGAAAATCAGCAACGATGACAATGATTGAAGAGTTAGAGCAAGATCTGCCTCAATTGAACAGATGAATAGATAATGTTAATTACCCCCTTGAATTTTAATAAAAATTCAAGCATGGTAGTTGCCACTTACTTTAATCTTAGAAAGGAGTCACCGTGAAACTGTATTATTATAAAGGTTCTTGTTCTTTGGTTGTTCGCATTATTCTTAATGAACTGGGTGTTGCTTTTCAAGAAGAAGAAGTGGATTTAAGAAATAAAAAAACAGCCAGTGGTGCAAACTTTTTAGAAATAAATCCGAAAGGAGCAGTTCCTACAGTTGTATTGAATGATGGAGATGTTCTTACAGAGAATCAAGTCATCCTACAATACCTGGCTGATACAACATCCGGTCAAACATTACTTCCCTCAGTAGGCAATATTAAGAGATACCATACCCTAGAATGGCTGAATTATATTTCTACTGAAATGCACAAAACCTTAGGAATGTTTTTTAACCCCAGTGCTTCTGATGAACTAAAAATGAAAGTGCTTACTCCTTTGATCATGACGCGTTTTAAGTACGTCAACAGTCAATTGGCCAAAGGCTCTTATTTAATGGGTGAGCAATTTGGTCTTCCTGATGCTTATTTGTTCGTAATGGTCCGATGGGCTCAATATTTCAAACTCGATTTATCGGAGCTCACTCATTTACATGCATTCATGGATAGAATGCTGTCAAGGCCTTCTGTGGTTAAGTCTCTGCAGCAAGAGAATGGATAAAGCAGGGAATCACTTATGGTTTTTTTATCATTAGAACACCTCTTAGGCTATTGGACGAGCGCAAACTTAGAAGCCAATATCATTATTTTTCTTAATTTATTAGGCTCTCTGTGTCTTGGAATGATAGTTGGCTATGAACGCTATTTCCATGGGCATGCTGCAGGAATGCGAACGTATGGCTTAGTGTGTATGGCTTCAACCGCAGTCGTTGTTATTGCTGGGTACCCCAGTTATTGGTTTGGTAGTAACCAAGGTGGGATCTCAGCGGCTCCTGATATCACCCGAGTCATTCAAGGGATAGTCACTGGAATCGGTTTTCTTGGTGCTGGTGTTATCATGAGAGAGGAGTTTTCCATTAGGGGACTCACTACATCAGCATCGATTTGGGCTGCCTCGGCTATAGGAATTCTTGTGGGTGTTGGTTTTTACGTTTCTGCCATTTCATTAACCTTTCTCTCAGTGACACTGATGATTTTCGGTTATAAAATTGAAAAGTGGCTACCTTCAAGGAATGGGATTGCTGTTTCAGTGACTTTTAACAAAGAAGTAAAACCAAATTTAGAAACAATAGCCCAAGTTATGAAGGAATGTGATTATATGATAGCATCAGCTTCAATATCAATCACAACGACAACCGCCCATCAGGAATGGCATTTTGTAGCTATCCCGTTAAAGAGAAAAATTAAATACACCATTCCTGATGTATCAAAAAGCTTGTCGAAGCTTGAAGGATTGGCTGGGAATTACATTGGATTTGCTCGAAATTAGAGAATTGGTCTGGAACATTTAGCGTTGGACTTGTAGAGGTTGTATCGTGGGTGCAAAACACAGTTTTAAAGGGGGTTTGAATCTTCATTTTTTTGCAGATTCCGCAGATGAAACAAATTCCAATTGGAGTCACAATACCTATAAAGCACATGTTCGTAATGCTTTAAGTCTTCTGATGATGGGGTGGAATACGTCCTGGAGCAAATTAGTGAATTTAGAATTGCTCCGAGCAGTATTTTTAGAGCGTAATCCCGAGTTACTCAAAGAGTTTCGCTTTGCTTTTCAAGAGGGGTTTAATCATCTGTTTACCCAATTCCAAGGTAAGCAATTTACCCCGCAACAACATGAACAAATTCAACTCTATTTAAGCAATTGCTTATCTATTCTACCCATGGGGGACATTACTCCCTATGAATCGATTAGTATACCGCAATACATTGATGAACAGTGGGTCATGGTTGAGTATTTTGTAAAACCTATTGAGCTAACTGATCATAATGGAAAAGATGAGCTAATTTATAAAGATTATGATAGGGTTTTTGCTTATGGACTAGAGCCAATAAATCATTTAAAAGCCCAACCCCATTTGATTTTTATGGGAACAACTTATCCTGCCGGACAAGGATTTTTACCGCAAGTTACAACGGATATGAAAGGATTTGAAACGGTTGGGTATTCGTTGTATGTAACTGGCAGACAACGAATTCTCGAATGGGTATTAAGCCAACATGCAAAAATTCATGTTTGTGGAGTAAGTTTGGGAGGATCACTAAGTTTGCTGTTTGCTAATGATCTTGGTAATTATGCAACAAGAGTAGACGCGCTCAATCCTGCTGGGCTCCATGATACGAACAGTAGAGTGCCCTATGATGGATGGGATACACTTACACAAAAGCCTATCGTTGTTATTCAACAACAAGGAAATGATTTTGTGTCTAGTTTTGGTGTATGGAAGAAAGACTGGGTCCTATTGCATGTTAATCCACCAGCGAATAAGAGGGGGCCCAGCTCCTATTTCGATCATTTTTTAAACTATGCGGCATTTGCTGATACTGAATTTACCTCGCTTTCTCCTGAACTACAAAACGAAAGCAGAAAATTCAGAAATTTTTGGTTATATAGTCTAGGGCGAGGAGCCGTCTACTATTTTGCCATAGCCCCTTATAGCTATGGATTTAGACCTTTTAAAAATCATGTTTTTGGGAACTGGCTCAACCTGGGTTTAAGCATGCTATTTGCTTGCTCAATCATCGTGCTTCTGGGGGCAGCAATTTGGGCAGCGCTTCCAACGCTAGTTATAGTAGCCATTTCCGCTTCATTAGCATTGATATGTGGATTAGTGGGTTGTGCTTTTGGTATCACTACTTTTACTAGGAATAACAGGCATTTGGATATCAGGGATAAGCAATTGGAGGATGCTAATAAATATCCAGATGCTACAGAGTTGAATCTAGCAAAGCTCCATTATCCAAGTGCACCGAGAAATCCAGAGTTAGATATTTATAAGCATGAAATAAGCTTTGATCTGACTTATAAAGAAATTAATACTTATTATAAAGTGATGCGAACTATGGTCAAAGGCAAACGCTTTATTCCTCCTGAAGATAAACCCGAGTACTGTTGGAATGGTTTAACAAAGAGAGAGGTTCTGTTATATAGCTCAAATCAAGGTGCTTCTGATGAAACCCTAACTCTCAAGACCTCAAAGGCTAAATTCATGTTCATCAGGCATGCATTGAATCTTATTGACAGAATAAGCACAGAGAATGAAGATAAGCTAAAAGAGGCTCTGCAACATGAATACAATCATTATCGACTAGGTAAAGCGTAGTAACTATCGTGCATCATTATCAAGATTTAATTACCCTATTTGATCAGTGTTTTTCAACTCCATACAACACTCGTTTGCTAAAAGGAGGCGACGAACCTATTTACTTGCCAGCTGATGAACAGCGACCCTATCATGGAATTTACTTTGCGCATGGCTTCTTTAGCAGCGCTCTGCATGAATGTTCGCACTGGTTAATTGCTGGGGAAGAGAGAAGGCAATTAGTTGACTTTGGATATTGGTACACCCCTGACGGCAGAAATGCAGAGCAACAAGCTTTGTTTCAGAAAGTCGAGGTAAAGCCCCAAGCACTGGAATGGATCTTGTCCAAGGCTTCAGGATATCGTTTTAGAATCAGCATAGATAATTTATCTGGGGAAGAGACTGATTCTGAGCCTTTCAAAAAAGCCGTGCATGCGCAAGTTTTATCGTATTGTGAACGCGGGTTACCGAAAAGAGCTCAATTATTTCGTCAAGCCTTATGTGCTTTTTATAAAACACCTACAGAGCTGAATAAAGACGATTTTTGTTACGTTGATTTATAGTCATTGTATCGGATGTAAGACAACTCCAATTGTCCAGTCCAGGTTTTGCTCTTGAGGAAGATAGTTGATCGCTTGCTCTGAAGAAATGCCATAACCATCAACCATCAAGGCATAATAGTATGAAGACAATAGACAATACTCATACAGGAGTTCTTCACTTGGGAATTTCGAGCTAAGCGCGTCCCATTGCTGATGGCAAATTTGGTTATCCGCTTGAGTAATAAGACTTTGATTTGTTAATTGTGTTTTATCGAATTCAAATACTTTACTGTTTGCGAAGTAGGTAAACCCTCCAATTCCATACCAACGGTCAACAGGATTGCTATTGAGTAAGGGTTGTATTTGCTTGTTAACCTTATGCACCCCATTTAACAAGGAAGATATCTCAAGCTCACAAGAGCTCGCATCACCTTGACCAGTCTCTCCATCAGGTAATGGGTAATTATCTGAGAAGCAAGAAGCGGAGTTGAGAAACTGATGTGACATTTCATTTTGCCCCAAGCCTAGGAAGCTATGAACAAAAAGAGTGTATCGTTTTCCATAGAGTTCAAGAGCAATCTGGTAGTTCTTATTGATTTTGGGGTTGTATTGAATGGGGAACACAATTTGAACAGAAGCTCCTCCCATATCCATAACGCCAATTGCTGAGTCTGAATTCGAATTAAGAGCACCAACGCTGTAATTTACAGCTAGCCAGCCAAATAATGCTTCTTCATTTCCGGTAATGGTTTTTGCAGAGATGAGCCGCCATTTAGATTGTTGGTGAAACCATCGATTTAATTCATTGTAGTACTGTTGTTGTTTCGATTGGGGTAACAACCTCATTCCAGCAGTAGCGTAGAAATAGACTGGTAAATCCTCAACAGGGGCGCTTGAAAGAAGTGTTGTAAGGTAAGCATCTATGGAGTTTTTATTCGGTTCAATAGTAGCAAACCCTGGTTTTATTTTTTTGCTCCAAAATTCATGGATATGGGTAGGTGTATTTGTTTCATCAAGATCATAGGAGTATAAATGCACTCTTGATCCAGAACTACCCGCATCAATGACTGCAATGCATTGATGTTGATTACAATCATCGGATTGTGAGTATGCAATGGATGATACGCTTATTAAGCAGAAAAAGAAGACCAAAAAACGAAGCATCTGTGTATAAATAGTCCAGTGTTTTGTGCTGCCAAGAATACAGTTTGCGCATCAGCTTGTCAATAACGGCATTCGATTAGCTCTATAAATAAACAGATAGTAAAATAAATTCATAACCTAATTTTCTTATTATGGTAAAAGTGGTACAATAAAAGTCTTCGATGAAGGTTTCTATTGACGCCTTAAATTGCAACAATGATTAAACCCAGAGTGCTTGTATTATGAACTCCCATGAGAACCGCGGTTCCATATATGCTATTTTATCCGGATTTTTATATGGGTTCATTGGGTATTTTGGTTTAAATGCAATCAATGGCAACATGTCAGCCAGTAATATGTTGTTTTGGCGATTTTTAATTGCAAGCTTGCTTGTTTTTGTTATTTTACTTCCCCAATTAAAACACATCAAGGAAAGCTATCGCTCGTTGTTTATAGCGTTCTTAACTGGAGCTTTATATTACGGTATTTCTACTTTGTTGTATTTCTTTGCTTCTTTATACATAGGTTCTGGATTATCGATGGTGATTTTCTTTACCTACCCAGTTATGATTATGCTACTCAATTACTTCATTTATGGACAACGAATTCCTGCTGTTTATTATCTAGCTACGGTATTTATTTTAGTAGGTATGATCTTTTTAATTGATACTGGTGATGTGGCTTTTAATTTATTAGGTATAGGCCTTGGGTTAATTTCTGCATTATTTTACGCTTTTTACATGATATCAACCAAGAATAATCAACTAAACCCTACTATATCCACCTTCATGGTTTCTTTAGGTTGCATGACAACTAGTTTTTTTGTGTCGATTTTTAGTAACAGCTTTGCGATACCTGGATCGCTCAGCGTTTGGTATAATTTATTTGGCATCGCCATTATCGCTACAATAATTCCAATTGTTCTTCTCATTCATAGTCTGAAATACATTAGTTCAGAAAAGGCGTCAATTCTGTCTGTGTTAGAGCCCGTTTTTGTGGTTATTTTTGGTGTTTTGCTTTTGGGAGAGGAGCTGAAGTCATGGAATGTTATAGGAATTGTATTAATACTTGCTGGAGCGCTTCTGACTTTATTTAGCCATAAAGTTGATGTGGACTTGATAAAACGTAAATTCATAAGAGCATTCAAACTAGACAGTGACATTTAAGAGTTTAGCCAACGTTCTATATACTCATGTTGGCTCTTGTCAATTAATGCCGGAGCATGGCCAGCATCGTCTATAGAAAGCACGCTGATGTTGTTATGTGTTCTTTGCATTTGTTTGATAATTTCTGGAGTCAATATATCAGAATAAACTCCGTGAACAACTAGAACAGGGCATTTTAGCTGCTTCCATAGATACCATAAATCAATATCGTACAAGATACCTTCTAATGTTTTATGTGGGTGATGCAGAAAGTCCGCAATTAAATGCAATGTGGATTTGGGGTTTTTTACAGCAGGGTCCATTTTGGATACAAAACGATTCGGTCCCTTTTGTTCTACAGTATGTAAAGTAAAGTCATCCCAATCAGATTCCTTAGTAATTCCAAAACCACTGTAATTGATTTTAAAAAGCTGCTTGGCTTCTTCTAGACTCTTAAACTCAGGATCCTTTCCAATGTATTTTGATAATCGCTTTAGTCCATGAATTGGAATTTGCGGTCCAACGTCATTTAAGACAAGTCGTCGTATTGGGGAATTTGGTAGTGACGCCAGCATCATTCCAATAATCCCTCCCATAGAGGTCCCTATCAAATCGATGTTTTGTGATTCGGATCTCGAAATCATACACGCCATATCTTGAGTATATTGCGTGAAATTATAATTACTAGGGTTGTGAAACCATGAGCTATCACCGCGTCCAACAATGTCTGGGCATAGTACATGCCTTCCTTTAGAGCTTAGGTGGTTAGCTATGTGATCAAAGTCGCGGCCATTTCGCGAGTAGCCATGTATGCAAAGCACTGTAGGAGCTTGGGGATCCTTGACTCCCCATTCCGTGTAGGCAATGTGGTGGAACCCTTCTGGAGATACCCCAAGAAAGTATTTATTTTTCATGGTCTAATTATCTAAGTATTAATACCAAATAGACGAATAATTAGCAGCCCCACAGCATCCAGAATCGTAATTGGTATATTCATAACTATTGGAACAACAGGTGGATCCGCAGCTACTTAATGCCAGTGATGAACAAATAACAACTAAGGCCAATATTGTTTTTTTCATGACTTGTCCTTGTCAGGTTGTGTAATTTAAATATACTACATGATTCTGAAAAAATCGAATCGACTAATGGTGTATCTTTATGATCTGACTCATTATAGTTTTACTCGTGATTTGAGAGAATTGTTTAATCCAAAATACTTACACAGAGGTTATCTTGGTAAACAAGTGTGATTGAGCTGTCTTTCTCTAAGCTGAGACTGCCGCAAGATACACTTTCACCAAAAATGGAATCTTTTCTAATTCCAAACAAATACGTTTTATTTTTTGGACCTCTTGTTGAATAGGAGTTGCCTAAGGACCCATAATTGAGACCGTTCACCGTGAAACCTATTGCCACAACATTCTTTTCATTCGAATGAACCGTTATTTTAATGGTTTCTCCAGCAAAGGCATCTAAAGCAAGTAAAAAACAAAATAGGGCACTCCATACGCCTCGAAATAATGTCATCATCCTTGATCCTATCAGTTACAGGACTTACGAAACACTACAATCTCTTCGTTAAAAGCATGGTTAATTCGGTCCTTTAGTCCGTCTAAACGCCCTCATTAAAAATGTCTTTTGCCTCGACCTCGGGTTTATTCGTAAGTCTTAAGTTAATGTTTGCAACCAGAAACAATAAATAGAAATTAAGCTTTTGTCCATTGAATAATGATCCTCTAACTTAAATTGTATTTTGTATTGTCTGTTAGGCTTTAGCCCAACAGATCTATTTTTACATGAGTTGCAGCCATTGCAATTTCCCCAATTCATAAAGAAATTCACGATTGGGTTTAGGTTCTAAGAAAGTGATAAGATCTGCAATAGCAATAAAGCGATGGTTCGCGATTAATGAGATCAATTCGTCAGATACATCTGCAACATCCCATTCACAGCCGTTAATCGAACAGTTTTGGATGGAGCCCTGTTTGTCCTTTATATAGGCTATTCGGCATGCAGAATCACGCATTAGTCCTTTCCCTTTTTTCATCTTTTCAATGAACTTATCAAGTGAAGGGGGTTTTTCTAATGGGTAGGGGAGGTGTTGTTCAGCGCTCTGATCCAGTCGTGTCACAAACCCTGCAAACCATGATTTAAGTGTGCTTTCATCGTCCAATATTTGCTGAATTAAGTGCTTTGCATTATTCCATGCGGTTTGAGGTATTTCTGAGGTATTCTTTAGATCAGACCAATCAGGGTCATGGTATAGCGTTTTGAACGCTCCCTTTTCTGACAAGTAATCCCCCAAGCTATCCCATAATTCTTGTCCTTGATAGCTTCTGTATCCAAAGGAGTATGTCATGCATTCATCCGATTGAGCAATTCCATAATGTCCTATATGTGGGGGTAGGTAGAGCATATCACCTTCTTCCAATAGAATTTCTTCCTCAACAGCAAACTCTCTCATGATCCGAAGTTCTAATTCAGGAATGTAGTTTTCCGGTGTACATTGTTGGGAAGTTAAAGACCATAATCGCTTACCTTGTGCCTGATAGAGGAATACATCGTAGTTATCGTAATGCGGGCCTACTCCTCCAAATAATGTAGCGAAACTTATCATGACATCATCGACACGCCATTGGGGTAGGAAATTGAAATGATCCAATAAAGCATATACTTCTGGGATAACTCGATCTACCCCTTGTACTAACAAAGTCCAATAGGCGTTAGGAAGTGAACTAAAATCTTTATCCGTAAATGGTCCTCTTTTTAAATGCCATTGCGGGGATTGATTCGGGGTTTCCCAGACAAGTCGGCTTTCTATCTCTTCTTCAAGAGCAAGACCTGCGAGTTCATCCGGAGAAATAGGATTGTTAAAACCAGGAAATGCTTGGCGAATGACAAGCGGCTTTTTTTGCCAATAATTGGTTAAAAAGCTTGATATGGATAGGTTATTTAGATTAAGCATTGTATTAATTATGTCATAAATGAAAAGTAGCTCATTTAATCATTAAATCACTTTTCTGGAAACTTTTGCTTTCACTTTGACGTGAGCCAGTTGTCTTCTAAACACTTTAAACAAGGCTACTGTTTCTTTAGTGTTTTTGTACTGATCACCGGTTGATTGGCATAGTCTTAGATCTTCGTATTTATTAAGAAATGACTCAATAATTGCACTTAGATTAGGTGCATTGGTTTGCAATTGTGAGCAGGCTGCTTTTAAAGTAGTTGATGGAAGGCCGTAGACATGAAATCGATGAAGTTCTTTTTTTAAAAGACGATATTGCGTTTGTAGGGGATCTTCGCATTTGCGTTGTTGCCACCAGTATAAAAAAGCCACAAGAATGATAAAAACAACAAGAGAATAGGCGGCCATTTGTAACAGTTGGCTAAATCCCCACTGGCTTAGTCCAAGGTTGTCCAATAAATCTCGCTGAGCATCTAAGTTGTAAAATAAGAACCAACGTTCAACAAAGAAATGAATCGACTCCAACATCAGTTTCGTTCGTTGCCACCAACTCATGGTCGATACATTCAAATAGGTTCTTTGTTCTGCACTATTTGTGAGAAGTTGTTTATCAATTCGTGTAGGAGAGATGTACGCTGTTGGATCAAAGCGTTGCCATCCTTGATTGTTTGTCCAATACTCAAGCCAAGCATGGGCATTTTTCTGTTTAATGGTCAGGTATTTTGCGAAAGGATTCCATTCTCCTCCTTGATAACCTACTACCACGCGAGCAGGTATTCCTGCTGAACGTAAAATAACCGTAACTGCACTAGCATAGTGCTCACAGAATCCTTTTTTGGAGGAAAACCAAAATTCATCGATTTGGTTTGACTGATTTGACACTCTAGGTGGATTAAGGGTATACCAGAACTCTTCATGATGAATATAGTCTTTTAGAAATGCTATAAAACGATTGGGATCGTTCTCTGTTTTCGCAAAGTTCTCTTTGGCCCATTGGATAATTTGTGGATTAAGGTATTTAGGTAATTGCGTATTTAATTTCAAATCCTGTGCTGTTGGAGGTTTAATCGGTTCAGACGCAGTCACTATGCTATAGGAAAATCGTTGGTTAATGAACCCTTTTGATTGACTGACTAAACCAATGTCTGATGAAAACAACAGTTTTGGATAGGCGTATTTGGGGTAATCTAAATAAAACAACCACTTTTTCTGATTGGGCTCCATGAGCACTTCATAATCAGCACTTTCATTATTGATCAATTCTTTTAAGAGTGGGAAGGTTGAGCTAACCTGCGAGGACGGGCTCCAAGTAGTTCCATTGTAAAAAGAAAAAATGAGGCCCTTCCAATAACCATTAGTGATGGGAGTATCTTTAAATAAGACTCTAAATGCGATACTGTCATCATCAAATAAGCTTCCAATCGATCCAGGATTCATTGTTTCACTAAATCCTGTTTTGGCTTGAATTAAGGAAGGAACTTGCCATAATGGACTTGCTAACCTAGGAAAGACATAAAACAATACAAAAGTCAGTGGAACAGCAATGATGACTTGCTTTAAACTGCTCGTCCCAAGCTGATTAAGAGAGGCTTGGGGAGCACAAAGCTTAAGCATTAATGACAGGTTCGCTAAGACACTTACTAGGACGTAAATCATAATCCATAACTCTTGAATGACGATCAGAGAGGCAAAAACAAGATAAAAGTTACATAAGATAAGTACTTTAATGTCGCGAATAGTATGTGTTTCAATCACTTTCAAAGCAATAAAGGTCAATAAAAACCCAATAAAGAAACCACTGGATACTATAGAGCCATACTGGACCTTTAATAAAACTGTACAAGTGAATACAAGGCCAATTCTTACCCATTTGCTGATTAATGGATAAGCAAAATAATCTGCTGTCAGCTTATAACAAACAGCCAAAACGACCAATAAAAATATCCACCAAGGTGCCATAAATAAATGCGGCAAATAGCAAATCAGCAAAACCATCAACGCATGCCTAATAATAATCATGAGTTGTTGATGAGAGAGTTGGGGGTTCATTGATAGCTCGCTAACTGTCGTAAGCACTGTTGTAGGTGTTCAGGTCCACGACCTAAAGGACGTGAAGAGCTATTTAGTTGCAAACTATATTGCTGCTGGTTTGTTTCAGCTTCATTGAGCCAATAACTTAAGTGTTGTAGTTGTTGTTCTAAGTCTAGGTTTGTTAGGCACTTTAATGAAAATTGCCACTGGGTACCTACAGCATTATCCATTTGCTTAACATACCAACCTTGTTCCTTAGCTGCGATCTTCCAAGCAATTAAATTAGGTTGTTCCCAGGGTGATTCCACTTGACGCAAATCATAGAATTCATTATCTCCAGGGGAAAGACTGTTTTTATTATCCTGGTTCATCATAGGTGGTGGCCAAAACCCAGGATTAATAGGTTGCGGATAGACATAATATTGGATATCAAATTGAACATATCCCCATACTTTAAAAATGCCAAAAGGATATAAACTAGAGACAGTAATCCGGGGGAGATGAAAGCATCCCCGTTCACTTGTCATAATAGGTAGAACAAATTGAATGCCTTCTTGTGGAATCGATTCAAGTCGAGTACTGTCTTGTTGAGCCAATTTAAATTCCAACCCAAAATGAATTTTTCGATTTGCTTTAATGAGAATAGTAAGTTGAGCTGGCGTGTTTTGGTAACTGTCTTCAATTGAAACCAGCTGAAAAGATAGGTTTTTTAAATTAGCGTGAGCTTCCCAGGCGCTAACCAATGCGACAACGGCTAATAAAAAGGTCATTAGAAAAATAGTACTAATTTGATAATTAATCGCACCAGAGAAAAAGGAGAGCACTACTAGGCCATATATCCATCCGAATCCTGAAGGTAAAATATAAATGTTATGAGAGCCGAGTACTTGGGGGGTTTTTTTAGGGATTCGACGACTCACCCAATTATCCCAAATGGCTCTTGTTCTTTTTGTTATGGATTTAATCACACTGGAACCTCAACTTCATTCATAAGCAATTCACTAGGACTGATTTGGGTTTGTGTTTTCTTGATAACCAGGCGATGGTTGACTACTGCTGGCATGACGGCTTGGATGTCATCTGGGCGGACAAAATTTCGTTCATCTGTCTTAGCAAAAGCTTGTGCGGCACGGATTAATCCCATGCCAGCTCTGGGGCTTAAGCCATGAACAAACCAGCCTTGGTTTCTACTTGCGGCTAATAGGGATTGTACATAATCAAGAATTAGGTCCGAAACCATGATTTTCTGACAATCCTTTTGCCATTCAGCCAATTGAATGGGGGTAATGATTGATTTTAATTCGGTCAGATGACTGTTTAAATTAGGCTTTTTAAGCAATTCACGCTCGGCATTGGGTGGGGGATAGCCGATCACCAGGCGCATCAGAAATCTATCCAATTGTGATTCAGGAAGCGGGTAAGTACCTGTGTGATAGGAGGGGTTTTGAGTGGCGATGACAAAAAATGGTTGGGGAAGCTTTTCGGTTCCTGTTTCAGTAGTGACCTGTTTTTCTTCCATAGCCTCAAGAAGAGCACTTTGAGTTTTGGGTGTCGCTCTATTGATTTCATCTGCCAAAATAAGCTGAGAAAATAGAGGTCCTTTGTGAAAACAGAAGGCTTTGAGTTGTTGATCATAAATGGAAACACCTAGAAGATCGCTCGGTAATAGATCGCTGGTGAATTGAATACGTCTGTATTGCATTCCAGTCAGTTGCGCTAAAGCATGGCTAAACGTTGTTTTTCCCATTCCTGGAATGTCTTCAAGTAATAAGTGTCCATTCGCTAATAAGCAGCTTATACCTAAGCGTATAACTTCTTCTTTCCCTAATAGGGTATGGCATAAAGCTTCTTGCAATAATTTGATCATCATGAAGCCATTTTTTATGTTTATTATTGCAAAGTATAGACCGTTATCATGAAATGCGTTGTTTACTTGCTGTTTTGTAAAATGCTCTCTAACTCTCCTTTGGCTTGTCTAGAAAAGCTAATTAAATCGGCTTCTTTATCAAAAAATTCGAAAGATTTGTACAATATTTCTTCGTCATATTTTTGAAACGCTGACGCTTTTTTCTCAACATCCGCATCTTTATAGCCAAGACCTTTCAATATTTCCTTGGTCATGGTTAACGAAGAGTCGAACAATTCTCTTTTGAAATAGTGGACACCTAGTTTATGCAATTCATAGGCATGGCGTCTGTTTCTGGCTCTAGCATAAATGGTTAAGTTTGGAAATTCTTGTTTGGCTAGCTTTACAATTTCAAGACTAGCTTCTGGGTTACCCATAGTGACTACTAGCATTTTAGCATGCGCAGCTCCTGCACTCGTCAATAAATCAAGACGGTTTGCATCACCAAAGTAACCGGTGTAGCCAAACTTCCTTAATAATTCGATTTGATCGGGATTTTTTTCCAATACAGTTACCTTTAGTTTTTCACCAGTCAGAAAGCGTCCTATAATTTGGCCAAAGCGACCATAACCGGCGATGATTATGTCGCTATGATCATGAATGGAGTCATAGCTATGTTCTGGTAATTTGCTCATTAATCTAGGGATTAAGTATTGTTGGTAGATCAGTATTAAAAACGGGGTAGTAAGCATTGATAATGCAACAATCAAGGTATATAGACCGCTTAATTCAGGGCTAATTACCTTTGACATACTCGCATATTGAAAAAGGACAAAGGCAAATTCTCCGCCTTGAGATATTGCAGTTGCAAAGCCAATTGCTTGAATTTTAGTAAGTTTAAAAAGTAGGCCTAGCATGACGAGAACGAAGACTTTGATTGCTACCAATCCAAATACTGCGGGGATGATAAAGCTCATGTCTTTATAAAATAAATTAAAGTTTATACCCATGCCTACGGAGATAAAGAACAATCCAAGCAAGAGTCCTTTAAATGGCTGTATATCCGCCTCTACAGTTCGTTTGTATTGCGAGTTAGCTAGTACAGTACCTGCAATAAAAGCACCTAATGCAGGTGAAACACCGACTTTTTCCATTAAAAGAGCGATTCCAACAACTAAAGCAAGCGAAAAAGCTGTGAATACTTCTCGAATGTTTGTTTTTGCAATGATTAAAAACAAATGTCGAGAAGCGTAATGGCCAATTAGTATCACTGCACCAATGATTCCTGTAACAAGTAAAGCATGCATCCAATTAGGCAAATTAGAGATAGATGCAGCCATGTGAGTATCGATATTAACAGACATGTTGTGGCTGCCTAATAAGGGCAAAATAATTAATATGGGGATTACTGCAATGTCTTGGAATAACAGAACGGCAAAGGCAGTTTCACCTTCAACTGTTTTGAGAAGATTTTTTTCTTGTAACATTTGTAAAACTAGGGCTGTTGATGATAGAGACAAGGCCATGCTAATTGCTAAGCTGGTTTTCCAGGCATAACCCATGAACATGCCAATAGAGGTTAACAAGCCTGTCGTTAAAATAACTTGTAAGCCACCTAAGCCGATTATGAGCTTTCTTAATTTCCACAAGGTTTTGGGTTCCAACTCTAAGCCGATTAAAAAAAGCATCATAATCACACCAAACTCTGCAAAATTCATAATTTGATGTGGATTGCCTATTAATTTTAATCCATAAGGCCCTATGAGAACGCCAACAAGAAGGTAACCAATGACTGAACCTAAGCGAAATCGACTAGCGATAGGTACCATAATGCTTGCAGTAGCAAGGAAAATAAAAATATTTAATAAAAAATCGCCATTCATCATCTAGTCCTAATGCAAATTCTTTGAGTCACTTGATGGCTAAACACTGCGCCAGCTACAGCCAATAGGATGGGTATTAAAAACACAAAATTAATTCGAGTAAACTCAAATATCAAAATAATCGCAGTTAAAGGCATTTTTTGGGCTGCAGCAAGAAACGAGCTGGCACCAATGATTGCAAAACCTGTTAGTGGGGCTGGCGGTAGAAATGCATTCCAAATACCTCCTAAGACGATCCCAAGTAGGGCTCCATTGGCTAAAGAAGGCGTTAATAATCCTCCTTGCGCACCTACACGAAAACTAGTCCATACAATCAGGGTTCTTAATATAAACACTAAAGCACTCATACAGATGCTTAGCGCATGTGTAAACTCTATTTGTGCTGGGCTTTTACCATTTCCAAGGAGCTCCGGGAAGTATATTGCTAGGACCCCAATAAGACAAAAATTAATGATGCAGCATGGGATCATTGTCCAATCGCGTAAGGCTCTTTTTCTTTGAAGATTAGCAATATAACTAAACCAAAAGGCAAAAAAACCTATGATTGGGCTAGCTATGATTGCCCACACTATCAATGAAGCATTTAAGTTAAACTCTGGGGGGGTGTAGATGGTTTCATTTCCTAAACCCCACCAAGACACTAAAACAGCAATGGCTGAGGAAGTTAAAGCCATTAGTACTATGTTTCGATTGTAGGTGCAAAGCAATACTTCAAGTACAAATAATGCACCACCTAATGGAACATTATAGACAGCAGCTAAACCTGCGCCTGCGCCACAAGCCAGCATAATTTTGCATTCCATGGGACTTAGGCCAAATTTTACGGATACCCAGCTGGAGAACAGTGCACTAACTTCACGTGGGGCGACCTCTCTGCCAAGTGGAGAGCCCAGTGCAATGGTAATAATTTGTAAAAGCGCATGAGCTGTTGTACTTAAAAAAGGCATTGGTTGTTTGGTTCTTATGGCATTTGCAATGCTAACAAGGGGTTTCCCATACCGATAAACAACCCACCATCCAAATCCAGCAATTAAGCCACATAGTGTTAAAATAAGGACCCTTCTTTCTGGAGATGATGCGCTTACACCTTCTAGGAAACTTTCATTACTTATGATTTGCAGGGGACTGTAGCCATAAGCAATATGTTGTAAATAGTGGAGAAGTAAGGCAAGTGACATTCCGAGTAGGCCGGAGCCCACTCCAACTAAAAGGGTGACAAAAATTAACTTTTTATGCTGTCTGGATAGTATTCTCAATTTTACCCTTATCTAGTCCATTGTTGATTTTCGTATTGTTGAAAAAATTCAAGCTGTTCTTTTAGCACAAATGGATGAGCTTGAACATGGTCAAGAGTATTACTTACTGATTTAATCCATACAAAATCACTGTGTTGTTTGAATACCTCATAGGCCATTTCAGCACCTGCATAAGGCACATCTTTATCGCCTTTAGTCCCTACCAATAATAATGGTGCAGTTGGAATAAAACCATAATGATTAAAGTTCATTTTTAGACTGTCTGTGTTTTTATCCTTTTCGTTAATGATTCCATCAAAAAAACTGGATTGAAATATGAATTTAGGATCTTGTGGAAGTGCTTTGAGAATATCTGAAGTACTGTGAAGTCCATCTAAAAGACTTGGAATTTGGGTGTTGAAGGGAGGAGTAAATATTTCATCAAAGTTTGCCCAGTAATGCCTATATGTTTGCAGAGAATAAAAGAAATAAGCCAAATAGGCTGTAGCACGAGGGCCTGGTTCAAGCATTACAAAATTCATGGTTTCCTTCCAGTCGAAAGGGGCAGACCCCGCAGCAACTGCTGTAATCGGTATGTCTGGAAAATCGTTAGCAAGCAACTCAAACATGACCATGGTGGTGAAGCCTCCTTCTGAATATCCAGTAAGATATAACTTATCGTTTACTGGATAACGAAGAGCGCTTGCTAATTCTTTAGCAGCTAACAACATATTCACACTACTGCTTGCAAGGGTATCTGCTTGCACATAGGGGTGGATAGGCAAGTCATTATCTCCTAATCCAAGATAGTCAGGCATCACGATCATAAAGCCTGCACTGCTGCCTAATGCTGCAAGATACATGTGGTTTTTTTCATTGTTTCTTGAGGGCACATCCTTTTTTTCAAAGCGTGTTCCGTGATGGTAGCTGACTATGCTTACGGGTTTAGTAGGGGAAATAGGCATAGCTACTAAGCCAGAAGCAATGGATATACTGCCATCAGGTGCGGGGGTTTGATAATTGATTTTGTAAAGTTGCAGATCATGATGGA
Organism: Legionella waltersii; assembly: GCF_001468085.1. Lineage (GTDB taxonomy): Bacteria > Pseudomonadota > Gammaproteobacteria > Legionellales > Legionellaceae > Legionella > Legionella waltersii. The sequence continues at coordinate 34,146 of NZ_LNZB01000011.1, forward strand.
CATGGAGTGTATCCAGTGGAGGCATTTTTTTTAAGGCTAATTCAGCAGTATGCTGTGAAAAGTTTCCTAAGGAAACATAGCTAACTAATTGTTGTGTGGGACTATAGGCATTGACACTAAAACTAACAATGAATAAAAAAAAGGTATAAAAAACGCGTTTAACTGATTGCATTGACAATTCTCATGGCTTTAAAAAGCAATGATAATTGCATGTTTATTAAAGAGAATCAAACGGAAGGTATTCATTTTTTTATTGAATTTTTAGCGCTTACCTAGAGGCTAGGTAGAGGAAAATAAATATAAATAATAAAACAAAGGAGAAGCTCAATCTATAGCTTAATTTTAAGAATAAGAATTTTTTAGACAGTATATGACAAGTTTGGTAATAGTCCGTTAACAGTAAATTGTATACTTCCTTTTCATCTTTGAGGATATTAAAATAAGTGCCTTTATACTTTGTGTATTCCTGTTTAGCAACCCAACCAAAAAATAACTTATTACTGATGTCTGAATCAGAACTTTTAACGTATACAGGACTTAAAACTAGAATAGAGCTTGTAATGATGGCACCGAGTAAAAAGACGGGTACAAATAATAGAGCATGGAAAGTGTGTGTCGCCGTATAATTGACTAAAGCAATTAGCATTAAGAAATTAGTACCCAATAAAAAACTGGCTTTGTTGTCAGCGATACTTATTAGTTGCAGGTTATTCTGAACCATCGTGACAAGAAGTGATATATCTAATGGTAAAAAGCCTGAAGAGCGTTGTTCGGTATTTTCTGACATAGAATCTTATGAATTCATATAGAGATAATTATTAAAATAAGTGAGCTGATGGGTTTAGTCAATCTTTGTTTGGCTGAGATAGATCTCCCTACAAGTTGATTCATTTAAAAAATTCAAAATCAAGTCTTTTTTTTAACTATTTTTTTGGATAATATTAAAAACGAATTTTTACCTTCTCTTCTAAAATCCCTGTGGATATTGTTTGTCACTCCCATTTTTGAAAATTGAAAAATTTATTTGTACCTCTTGCAATTCCGCATAATATATGGGTTTCTAATTATTAGTCCAATTAAAATAGAGGATTCACTTATCCACAATTTCTGTGGATAACTCTGTGAATACTAATTCAGCGTTTACTAAATTCAGCGACTTAAAATAATGGATTTGATTTATACAGATCAATGCACTCAACATTGATATACCTCTGTTGTTATGATATTATTTTGAACAGTTTGAATTTTTTTAAATGAAATGGAACTCAACTTGGAATACCCAACAAATCAAGGATTCAGTCAGCCAACTTTAACAGCAATTCGATTCATGCTAAATTAAAGCTTTATTAAAAATGAAAGGCATTATGAAATTACTCAACTATTTTCCGTGGTCTAAAGAAGCATGGGTTTCGTATGCACAATGTCGTTCCACACTCTGGTGGCCTTTGAGTTATCTTTTTTTAGCTCCACTCGCTGTTCTTATTATTTTGGGGGCAATTCTTCCTTTGAGTTTGTTTTTGAAAGGATGGATAAGCTTTGATCATGCTTTTATTAATTATCCATATATGTTGTTGGTTTCATCACTTGTATTTTTTGCACTATTTCCTTTTTTAGATGGACTCTATCGATTAATTAAAGATCAGTTAGCAGGAAATGAATTTGATGAAAATACAGCTTTTAAGCACATAAGACATTCAAAGCCTATGGCAATTGCCATGGGGCCTATTCTCCTTGGAATACTTCTACTTGAGTTTTTGGGCTCATTGTTTCTGCCTTTTAAATTAGCTGCTCTGGTGATTTATCTCTTAGCAGTATTTACGCCTATTTTGTGTGTCTATGATTCTGAGATATCATGGCACAAGGCTTGGGAGTCTATCCAGTTTGCATTGAACAATAAAAAACTAGTATTGCAGGTATGGGGCATGAGACTGCTCATTCTTGTAGCTTTGATATTACCTTGGGTCATCGTCGCGTTAACAGGAAGTCACAAGGCATTAAAGGCATTAACCATTGTCTTGGCTATTCCAAGTTTTGTGTATTTGTTTGTAAAAATTTTACCCTTTTATTTTTATTACCCTGCTTACGTCCATAAGCAAATCGAACAAGGTTAGTATTCATCCTCAGTTCTGTGGGTTTAACTAATTGGCTTCCTTACGGCCACAGCTAGTATTTGTATAGATAAATCTTGCAGTAGCTGTAAGGAAACGAGAGTTGTATTTTTAGTAACAACGTAATTGCCCCCACATATTTCTCCAGCAGCCTGGATGATAAGGGGCAGGGGTTGCAAATGGTCCTGGGTGGTTTGGAACACAAGTACCATTGTATATTGCTGGATGATATCCTTCGCCACAACCTCCAGCAGCATTAGCTACGGATGTCATGCTTAGCGCCATAAAGAACAAACCGGACATTACTACCATTTTTAACAACCCTGAACACATAGAACGTGTATTCATGGTATCCTCCTTTTGTTGTTTTACTGTTTTTCTAACACACAGAGTAAGTATAGGATCAAATTACAGAATATGGGTGAAATATGATCACAAAGTGTTTGCATAGACCATTTTGGTGTTTGCGTTTTCCTCCTCCTCTCCATCGATCTCTTATTTACCTCTGGCCAACCGAGCCATGACCCTAAGGGTGTAGATAATAATTACAAAAGCATGCTGACTTGTTGGGCTCACTGTACGAGCATATGCAACATAAGCTCGTTTTATTTTGTACTACTATTATTAAATAATAAGTCTTTTTAAGAGCGCTCTCTAAAAAAGGAGTGGGTCAAATTTAGATGAAATTAGGGTTCAAGAGCAATGGAAAGATTTCAGAATCGCTATCAAGCAGGTCAATTACTGAGTGAGAAACTAAAACATTACGCAAATCGCAACGATGTAATCGTTTTAGCGTTGCCTCGAGGAGGGGTGCCTGTTGCAGCAATGATAGCAAAGGAGCTGCATGCATCTCTGGATGTAATGATAGTAAGGAAACTTGGAGTCCCTGGCCATGAAGAGCTTGCATTTGGTGCATTAGCGAGCAATGGTGTAAAGGTTTATAACAAAGATTTATTAAAACAGCTGTTTTGGTTGACAAGCGAGCAAATTGATTCCGTAATTGCAAAAGAAGAAAAAGAGCTGATAAGGCGGAATAAAACGTACCGTGGAGATAATCCATTTCCTTTGATTAGGGATAAAATCGTCATTTTAGTCGATGATGGCATAGCTACTGGAGCAAGCATGCGTGCTGCAGTTATGGCCGTGCGTCAAGAAAATCCAAAAAAAATAATTATTGCTGTGCCGGTTGCTCCACTTGATACGAGTTCAGTTCTGACAAAGTTGGTGGATGACTACGTTTGTTTATTAACACCAATCGATTTCTCAGCGGTAGGTCTTTGGTATGATGATTTTTCTCAAACAGAAGATGATGAAGTGATTCTTCTTTTAAGGGATTTTATGGCGGGTGTGTCTTGATGCAGGTGGTGAGATGCCTTTTCTTTCGTAGAAAGAAAAGGCTGGATGGTGTTAAGCAGTATACTGAACACCGAACAAAGCAGCATTAACTGTAGGATTTTGATCGTTAACGTTTAAGCTTGCTCTTAAAGTACCTAAATTCAAATTCCCTGTTGTTTTAGGACTTGCCCCAAAGGCGACTAGATAGGAACCAGTAATGGCCAAGTTTTCATTAATGTTATAGGCTGCGCCTAATTTAATTTCTGGAAGTACGGCGGCTTTATTTGTTTTAATTTCTAGGGTATCAATCAAAGGAAAGCCAAATGGGGCAATGGAGGCGTTGCTTTTGGTTGACATGTTTTGAATCATTGCGCCAACCTTGCCCGACAATGTGAAATAGGTTTGGATATAACTTATTCCGAAAAGGGCATCAAACCCAGTCAATGTATTGCTTATTGTTAAGTTAACTGGGGCAGCTGCGATACCGGTCCCTGTTGTTGGGGAATAAGACGATTTACCATAGTAACCCCAAGCAACCTCACCAGTTAAACCAAATTGATCATCCCACATACTGATCATGCCTGCTGCTAAGCGAGCGGCAAACCCATCGTTTTTTTCTGTTGATGTGAGCGATGTATTACTTCCTGTAATGGAATAATTGTATCCATCAATTGAATTCCAAGCGTATCCACCTTCAAGGGAGAAAAAGGGATTAACGGACAAATTGGAGTCCCCCATACCTCCAGCATTGGAGTTAGAGATTAATGCTGAGCTGATCAAGGAAATTAAGAGTAGTCTTTTCATTTGTTATACCTGCTCCTTGCCAATGATTTGTTTGTAATTTGTATAATTTAAAACAGAACGAAGAGGATGACAATCGATTTATTTTTTGGAATTCAATGTTTTTTAACGAAGAGATTGGGTGTTTTTCGTAAGCATTTCAAGCACCAAGTGCACCACATAAACTAGATAACTTCAAACAATCAACCCCTTTTCCTCCCTTCGGGCACCTTCTCCCCATTCCTGGGGCGAAAGGGAAATTGAAGGCAGTTATTTAGAAGTCCTGAGCTAAATGAGGTCATGAATCAGCTTGGTAAGGAAAGTAGCATTTGGCTTTTGCACTGATTTTATTGGAACTTTTACAAGCTATTCACAAAGTTATTCACAGAAATTGTGGATAACCCAAAAGACAATTAGTTCCTGATATTTTAAATATCGTTATAAATCAATTGGTTAGTAATTTTCTTGTGGTTTATCTATCGATGAATTACCTAATGAGCTTAATTTATCCACAAAGCGTATCCGATGAGGCTTATGCTGTGTTTAATCCCTTGGGATAATGACCTATTGTCCTATAAGCGCGATTAAGCTCTTAGAGGTGAACTATTAGGTTTCATATCAAGTTGTCGTCGCGCTTCCTCTCTAACCCCCATTATTAAACCAGCTAACCTATTAAGAACCATCAGCTCTCTCTCCAGTCGCCTTGCGGTAGATGACAAGCCTATTACTCATTCAACGCATCAACTCAAATGACCACATACCCTAGTGATTACTTCCAGATTGCGCTGGATTTGATGATTTATTGACTGTTTCGTAATAGTCTTGCAAGTCTATTAAAGCTGATTCTAATGCAGAGGTATTGTATATATCAGACTTGGTTTTAGAGATTAACTCTTCATATTCCTCCACAATATAACTTAACTCGGAATGACTGTCTTCAAATGCTTGTGCATCGATTCGTTGTATCTGAGTCAATAGATCATCAAACTCTATTTTTAACTGATTGAATTGGGTTTTACTTCCATTGTCGGAAGGTGTGATGGGTTGATCCTCTGATTCATCCTTTTTTTGAGTTAGTTTATACACAAGAATAAACAAAAGGACTCCCACTGGGATTAAGGCCAATAAACCAAGATAGATGTTTGAATTTTGAGCAGTGCTGGTATCTATGGTTTTATCTGTACAAATTCCATTATCAGAAGCACAGGTTAGGGTTGTATTGGTTGGTGTACTATTAAATAAAGAAGGATAATGCACAGGTTCAACACTGGCAGTATACCCGCTTTGTATGGCGGGAGTTATTGGGGGTGCAATTTGAGCTGGTGTAGGAGGGCTAGGCAGTCCCTTCAATTCATGTTGGGTGCTAATCCAATTGTGCATTGAACCTATGAGTTTATTGAGTTCTTGTGTTTGTCCCGTAATGGTTTCAAAGGATGAACCTGCGATTTTGGGATTTGATAAATGGTTAACTACGTCATTGACTTTTGATGTTAGCTTGCCTTGGGTTTTAGATAGGTCAGAGGTAGTTGAAGGATACTGAGAAAGTGTATCTTGGTTTTTAATGTAGGTGTTTAATTTCTCTTGTTCGTTACTAAACCACTTTTTAAAAAGAGATAGATCTTGCTCATCTCTTATCGCTTTATGATAGGCTTGGGTGTTTTCCTCAATGATTTCATTAATATGCACGGAGGAGTCCCCTATAAAGAGATTGATTTCGTTGAGCAAAGTAAGCATTTGTCTTTTGAATTGATAAACAGTATAGACTTCACCAGCTTGACCTAGAAGATCAGAGATATCTTGAATGACCTTTTGAAATCGCTCAAGTTCATTGAGATCGGATACTGCTTTACCATAATGATCAAGCACTTTGTCGCTACTGGAAATTAATTTGAAATCCTTACAATCTTTTAGTTGCTTTGAGGAAAGAAATAAGGACGGTATTGGGTTCGTTGTTAAATCAGTGGATTTAGATGCACATTCCTTTGCTGCTTGGGTGGGATAGGCCGATTTGTCGTCGATTCTTTGCATTTGGTACTCATAAGGATGGGGATTTACTTTATTCTGGTTAAGAGCGAAATGGAGCACGCGATTGCGCTCGGTTGACAGTCTTCGAATTTCTTTAGATAACTCACCTAACTTGTCTCGCAACAATTGGGTTTCCAATTTGTAATCTAGGTGAGGTTGTATTTTACTATCCACCACCTGTCGAAAATTGGCTAGAAATAGGCGATCTGACCCAACCAGGGGAGAGATGTTCTTTTCTACAGTTCGAACGTAGCGTGTGATCAGCTCCAATTGTTCTTTAACTTGCTGAATGTTTGGATTTTGGCTCAATCCCTTCAACATATTATTCACATCAAGTAGGACATAATTCATAGGATGGTTTAGATGGTCACTTGATAGATCTTGTGTTCGCAACAGTAAATAATCGCCCACGTTTTGCATTAAATCATAAATAGGAGGCCATTCCATGCGTTGGCTATCTATAGGACGCACATGAAAATCCTCTTGAGTTAGACCATGTCGAGGTCGGTATGCATTGGAAAAAAACCATGAACCTTCGTAGACGTTAATTAAAGCCTGATCATCACTAGCGAACCAAGAGCTTGGATTTACTAAATAATCCGAATGAATGCCTGAGCTAGCACGGGTTTTTAACACCCATTCCCTAAAACTTAACTCTTCCTGTGTATAACAACTTTCAGAATACAACAAGAAACGTCTGGTGTCTGGCATCGGTCGGTAAGTTGCTACAAATTCCCTTTTTTCTCTTCCCATACTTCTCACTCCTTGAGAAAACAAAAAAACATAAGGGTCACATCCTGTTGACAATAGGTTTTTTTGCTGTCGACTAATAACATCCCTAACCAATTAGGTAATTATTGCTCCAATTATTTGATAACACTGTTTGACTTATTAAGCAATAGTTGAACAAATCTTTTGTATTTCCCAGTTTTTTGGTAAATTATTCATTTAATTCTGGGAATTCTTATGCCTTCTTTTGATATTGTTTCTAAAATGGATGAAGTAGAGTTACGTCATGCGGTTGATAACTCTGTACGTGAAGTTGGAACGCGATTTGATTTCCGAGGTGTTGAAGCAACTATTGAGTTAAAAGAATTAACGGTAACATTGCGATCTGAATCCGATTTTCAAGTTAGACAGCTAGAAGACTTGTTTCGAAATCATTGTTCAAAAAGGAATGTCAGCACCCTAGGGGTTGAGATCGAAGACAAGCCTATTCACAGTGGCAAATTTTATTCATTAAACATGACGTTTAAACAAGGAATTGACCAACCTGCTGCTAAAGACCTTGTGAAATTCATTAAAGAATCCAAGGCAAAAGTTCAAACGTCTATCCAGGGCGACAAAGTAAGAGTAAGTGGTAAAAAGCGAGATGATTTGCAAGAAGTTATTGCTCTACTTAAAAAATCGGATATTGAGCTACCTTTGCAATTTGAGAACTTTAGAGATTAGTCCCAAGCATTAATCTTTGTTACTCACTTCAGTGAGCTTTTTACTCTCATAGACTAGCTTAACAAATTCTTCATGTGGCAATGGCTTACTGAATAAGAAACCTTGTCCATAATGGCACTTTTTGGACACGAGGTACTTCAATTGTTGTAGGGTTTCTATTCCTTCAGCAATAATTCTCATTCCTAACTCTTGGGCTAATTTAATAATGATATCAATAATAACGACTTTTTCGTGGTCGTTCTGAATGTCTGCAATAAAGCTCTTATCGATCTTAAGACAATCAATGGGGAGAGAATTGAGTCGATTTAAAGAGGAATATTCTATTCCAAAATCATCTAAAGACAATCTAACTCCCATGTCTGATATGGAGTTGAGCACTTTAGATATTTCAGAGTTGTCACCAATTAGCAAATTTTCAGTTATTTCGAGTTCAATATATCCAGATGGGATATCGTAATCATTAATTGTTTGCTCTAAGGCTCTAAGAAATTGGTTGTTCGCTAATTGTATTGGTGAAATATTGATGGAAAAGGTTAATTTAGAATTGAATTTATCAATCCATTGTCTAATTTGTTCACAAGACCTTTTTATAACCCACTGACCTAGATCAACGATGAGTCCTGTGCTTTCAGCTACGGGTATAAACTCGCCAGGACTAACAGTGCCCAAAGTCTCATTCGTCCACCTTAAAAGAATCTCGGCACCAACTACTTCCGAAGTGATTAAATTATATTGAGGTTGGAAATAAAGAGTAAATTCATCATTATGTAGGGCTATACGTAAATGACTTTCAAGCTCCGACTCTCTGTGTTGCAGATAACCCAATTGCTCGGTGTAAAAATGATAGTTGTTTTTGCCACTGTCTTTAGACTTATACATCGCCAAATCTGCTTTTCTTAATAAATCTTCCGTGGTACTGCCATCAACGGGGAAGATGGATATACCTATGCTGACTGTTACAGTGATCAGTTTTCCATTAATTGTGTAAGGGGTATTGATCTCATTTAAAATTCTTTCCGCTAAATGGCGGGCGTTCGAAGCGGTTTTTAAGCTTTGTGAAATTAGAGTGAACTCATCTCCTCCAACTCTTGATACTAAATCCCCTTTGCGGACTAATAGTTTTAGACGATTTGAAAATTGTTTTAAAAGTTCATCTCCATGGATATGTCCAAACGTATCATTAATGGCTTTAAAATTATCTAAATCAATAAGTAACAAGGCTAAAGACGAGCTGTTTCTAAGGGCATTGGCTATGGATTTATCCAATAATTCTTCAAACTCTCTACGGTTAAATAAATTGGTTAAAGAGTCATGGGAGGCAATGTATTGCAGTTCATCCTGCTTTATTTTTAGTTTTTTCTGAGCATTAAGTACAGCAGAGTAGGACAGTACGTAATTAATAACAAAGCAGGTGCAGGGAATAAAATAGGCCAACACTTTTAAAAAATAGGCTATGTTAAAGGCACTGTCGTAGGGTGTATTCGACAAAAGCATGATATAGATGGAGAGCACTACTTGAGTTAATGCCATGTAAAAGATGCAATCGGATAAAATATTGGGATGAAATGTATACGTTTTAGGGTAAATAATGATCATCACTATCAGGTAGATAAAGATCGAAATGAGCTCATAAGGCCTTGATAAATAAGCGTCTTGAAAAAGCATTTGAGGTAGTTCAATCACACCAGCAGCATAGTAAATCAAAGTGACGGCAGTTAAGACTAAAAAAATGGTCAACAAAATAAACGTTCCCAAGTTTAAAGTTTGATCACTTTTAGAGTTCATCATTAACACGAGTCCGATGATTAAAATCAGGCCACTGATGCTGTTAGCGAAAATCCAAACTAAGGCGTCTAAATTATTTTTTTCATTGTAAGTTAAAGAAAGACTATCAATTGTTAGCGAGTGTAATGCCTCAACAGATCCAGAAAACAATACTGATAGACCAATAATCAAGGCAATTTTATTATTGCTTAACCTAAATTGTGTGAAGGCAAGTAATACGGTTACTGCCGCTAGAGAAAAACCAGACCATTGCAACAAGGATTGACGAAAATAACCACGGATTTGTGATTCAAACAGCAATGTATTAGTTGCGCTTTTGGGGCTGATAATGTTTTTGACATTACCAAAATCTAAGCCCCAGTTGATACCTAGATAAGGGAGACCCAAAAGCAAGATAATAATTAAAACTAAAAAATGAGGGACTCGTCTCAGAGTGGTTTCATTTAATAGGAATGAATTGTTCATTATTATACCTTAACATCCTTGTGCCAAATTAATTATTACAAGCATATAATATGCCCATTTTATTCAATGTATTCTGCGGTATAGCGCATGGCCTTCATTTCTGAAGACCAAAAATCAGGGCTAAGCCCCATTTTCACTTTCAAATGACTTAAAAACTCTTCTTTTGACGCAATTGATTCCCAAACACTGGGTAAAAAGGTGGCTTGATAGGCGCCACAGATCAAGATTAATCCGTCAATTCCTTGGCGTATTTGGGATTTCAATTCTTCTTCATTTGTAAAACTTAGCTCTGCTAGAGGACTCAATAAGGAAATGCTTAATGATATGTCATTGAGTTCCTTCGCTTCAACTTGAGGAAAACGAGGATCAGAGAATGCGGCTCGCAATGAGTTATTGATGACATTGTCAGCTAGCAAGTCTTTTGCGACCAAACTCCCCATGCATCCTCGAAGCATGCCGTGCTTTTTAAGAGTAACAAAAGTGGGAAGCCTGAGTTGCAAGAATGGGTGGTATTCTTTGTAATTAATCCGTAGTAACTTATTTTCTTCAGTTTTTAAACGAATGCTATCTTTGGCTATTTTTTTGAGCTCTTCTGCACAGTGATCTTTAACGCTCAATTTATCATAAAAATGAAAAGCAGCGTATCCTACCACTCTGTCTTTATCACCGGCTGTATCTCCCGAGTTTCTTAAATCCAATAACCGGCCAACAATATTATGTTGACGCGCATAGTGCAAAAAACCACGTAAAGGAAAATAACCACAGGCACCCTCATGCAGTATGGCTTCATAGTTTAAGGTATCGATTGAGAAACAGGTTTTCTTATCTTCCAAACAAGCAATCTCATAAGGTAAATAATGACTTAAGTCAGTGCTAATGATGATCAGCGTTTCTTCATCTCCCCAAACTCTCCTCAGAACCTCGGCTACTTCTTGTGGTTTTGTATCGCCGACCACCAAAGGCAGTACTTTGAATTGTTCAAAAATCATTTGACAAAAGGGTAATTGAACTTCTAAACAATGTTCTCTCTGATGTGCTTCAGCTAATGAATGAACAAAGGGTAGATCGGTAATCCGTTGTAATAATTCGTTATCTTGATCTACAAGACCCAAAGGAGTTGCAAACTCATCAACAGGATCATAAGCAATTCCTTTAAAATACAGGGTGTGTGCGGGGCCTAAGATCACAATTTTTTTAATACTATTTTTTTTAGAGGCTAGAGAAGCATAACTTGTTGCTGCGATAGGGCCAGAATAAACATAACCAGCATGAGGTACTATGATGGCTTTAGGAATAGGTGTGTAGACAGGGGCGTTATTGATTAGATCCTGGATGGTTTTTTTTAATAAAGCTGGATCGGATGGATAAAAATATCCCGCTACCGCCGCTTGATGAACATTCAATGACTATCTCCATTACTGCAGTACGGACTATACTTATAAATATAGACTAAGTTGTACTTAAGAGTATTACGATGTTTGATACAATTCCAACCAAGTATTGGCATCCGCTTGAAGATGGACGAATACAATGTGACGTTTGCCCACGTAATTGTAAATTGCGGGAGGGACAACGTGGTCTGTGTTTTGTCAGAGCTAATCTTGATCATCAAATCAAGTTAACCACTTACGGACGATCAAGCGGCTATTGCATTGATCCCATTGAAAAAAAACCATTAAACCACTTTTTACCCGGAAGTCCAGTTTTATCGTTTGGTACAGCAGGTTGTAATTTAGCCTGTAAATTTTGTCAGAACTGGGATATCAGTAAGTCAAAAGATATTGATACCTTAGCAGATTCGGCTTTACCAAAAGACATTGCGAAAGCAGCGAGTGAATTGCACTGCTTAAGTGTTGCTTACACTTACAATGATCCTGTCATTTTTATGGAATATGCGATTGATGTAGCAAAGGAGTGTCACGCAAAGGGTATTTATTCAGTCGCTGTTTCCGCTGGTTATATCAATCCTGAGCCGCGTAAAGAGTTGTACGCTTATATGGATGCTGCGAATATCGATTTGAAAGCATTTACCGAAGAATTTTATTATAAAATTACAGGTTCTCACTTACAGCCAGTATTAGACACTTTGATTTATTTGAAAAATGAAACGAATGTTTGGTTTGAACTAACAAACTTAGTGATTCCTGATGAAAATGATTCTGATCAAGAGTTTGAGAACATGTGCGAATGGATCATGACAAATCTAGGTCCAGACGTCCCTTTGCATTTTTCGGCTTTTCACCCAGACTGGAAAATGATGGATAAGCCACCAACACCTTTCAGCAGTTTACAAAGGGCGAGAGAAATTGCTCTGCGAGCTGGTTTACACTACGTGTATACTGGAAATGTTCATGATACAACTGGAAGCAGTACCTATTGCCCAAATTGCAATTTGCCAGTCATTGTGCGTGATTGGTATACGATTTTAAGTTACCGTTTGGACGATACTGGCCATTGCTTAAATTGCCAAACTCAAATCGCTGGGGTGTTCAAAGGACCAGTGGGGCATTGGGGATGTAAAAGACTGCCAGTTAGATTAAGTCAAATTTAAACAGTGTTGTACTACTTGCTGGATATAGCTACAAACCATCATCCAGTTTGTCCATGACTTTCGAAAAACATTCCGCCACTACTATTCCACTATTGCCATGACGAAAGCGGCTACATCGATCTTCTTGTGTTCCTCGATGATGATCAAACTAATCGTTCAGGGCTGATGTAAATAAATTGTACTATAATTGAATAATGTCCCAGGGAGATAGCATGTCTCATTTATATTTCCTGTATCTATCCATCGTAGTGCTCTTTGCCCCATCACAGACATTAGCTACAGATTTTGATACTCTTCGCACACCTGAGCAGCAACTCAATGCTCAGGATAAAGCCGATCAAGGCGATGCAGAGTCTCAATTTCTATTGGGCGTTCAATATGAAAAGGGCGATGGCGTAGCTAAGGATCCTCAGAAAGCGGCATATTGGTATCAGAAATCAGCGGATAGTGGTTTTCCAGAAGCTCAAAATAATTTAGGAGTTTTATACCTGAATGGAAAAGGTCTGCCCAAAGACCCTAAAATGGCGATGAAATGGTTCACAAAAGCCTCTGAATTAGGGCTTCCTATTGCAGATAATAATCTTGGAATTTTGTATGAAAATGGATTAGGTGTTGAGAAGGATCTATCCAAAGCATTTGCATGGTATAAGAAGTCAGCTGAGGCTGGAAATTCAGAAGGTCAATACAATATGGCCTTCATGTACATGAAGGGGAATGGAATTCCCAAAGACATGAAACAAGCAATAAACTGGTTTACTAAAGCAGCGGAACAAGGTGATTTGGATGCCCAAAACAATCTAGGTGTTATTTACGAGCAGGGCAATGGAGTATCTAAAGATCTGAACACTGCTATAAGTTGGTATACCAAAGCAGCGAATGAGGGCTCTCTTCTCGCACAAACTAATCTTGGAGTACTGTATATGAATGCTGAGCTGCCGATTCAAAATACAGAAAAAGCCATTTATTGGTATAAAAAAGCGGCTGCCCAAGGTGGGGTAAAAGCCCAAAATAACTTGGGATATATTTATGAGCATGGATTAGGGCTTCCAAAGGATCTTAAAAAGGCAATTTATCTTTATGAAAAAGCAGCGGATAAAAACTATGCCATGTCGCAAGGCAATTTAGGCATTTTGTATTTAAACAATAAAGAAGTACTTGATTATAAAAAAGCGTTTTTTTGGTTAAAAAAAGGGGCTGATCAAGGTTACGATGAAGCGCAAAATAACTTAGGCTTGTTGTATATGAAAGGGCAGGGAGTCAAGGTCGATTATTCCATGGCCGAATCTTTGTTTTTAAAGGCAGCAGAACAAGGCTTAGCGAGTGCCCAACATAATTTAGCCATTATGTATAACAATGGTATGGGGGTTCAACAAAATTATAAGCAAGCGTTTTACTGGTACCAAAAAGCTGCTGAACAAGGGTTTGACTTATCTCAAAATAATTTAGCCGTCATGTATTACAAAGGAGAGGGTGTTAAAAAGAATTTAAAAAAGGCGCTTTTTTGGTATCAAAAGGCAGCGGAGCAAGGATTAGACGTTGCTCAGATTAATTTAGGTTATATGTATCTGGATGGTGAGGGAGTAAGTAAGAGTTTTTCCAAAGCAAAATATTGGATTGGCATGGCAAAAGATAATGGCTCTAGCAGTGCCTTAAAAATTTGGAAAGAACAAAAGCTGTGGAAATATTAGGCAACGTCCCTAAAGTTTTTTGTGTACTATACTCTGTACACCTATTTTTTCATTTACTCCAATCTGCCCCCTCTCCCGCGCAAGGAATTTGAATAGTATGATGCTGCTTTTCGCGGGAGAGGGTTGGGGAGAGGG
>NZ_LNZB01000012.1 GCF_001468085.1 Legionella waltersii
TCCGCTTGCTGACGCGCGCGGCTCGGTTTCTTCTTTGCTGTCTGAATCAAATCCTAGTCACAGCAGGGAGTGAACCGAGCCGCGCGCGTCAGCAAGCGGATATGGAACTATCCGCTTTCACGAATAACGCTGCTTAAGGCAGCGCTATTGGGCGAAGCGCCGGACCTACGCTTACTGACCATCAGAGAAGAGATTAGCCGAGGGACTATAAAATGAGTCGATACCTCAGCC
>NZ_LNZB01000013.1 GCF_001468085.1 Legionella waltersii
ACCTCTCAAAAGCAACATCTATTTTGAGGCAACGACTCTGTACTTATTTTGTCCTTCGGCAACACCTTTCATTGAGGCAATAGGTTAGAAAAACCAGTGGCATTTTATTGTTTAAAATGCCACTAACACTTAAGTGTTCAGGCTGTTCATTTTCTCAGTGAGAAATGTCTCGGTGTGAGTGGGGGATTCAGGGCTAAAAAAGCACCACTTTCTGAAAGGATTTCGGTGCTCTCTGATGGTTTGTTTATGTTCTTCTAACAAGGTACTCATTACCTCCCTGAGCTTTTGTTTTGAGTTTGCATTATCCACTTGCTCAAGGTTTTCACAGAGTTGTTTGAGCATCTTAATTTTTTCCTGAGGGCTTTTTTTCAATCCAAACCAGCTGAATTCATTGCTCAGCGTTTTTATGTGGTGCTCTATTGCCATTTTCAGGCGATATTTTTCGCTGTCGCAGATAACGGGTTTTGGGACAGCGGTCGGGAGGTTCTGGTTTTCTTGATGCCCAAGCCCCAGTTGGCCACCATAGTTGTTTCCAAAAGCAAAGAGCGTTGGCTTGCCCTTGCTGTCGCAGCCAAAGACAAGGGTGTGATTGTAACCTGCGACGACACCCTCCAGTGAGTTGAGGTCTTGAGGAATCTTGACGGACTGCAGGCTGGTCTGGTTGTTTTGATGCCCCAGCCCCAGTTGGCCGAAGATGTTTCTTCCACAGGCAAAGAGCAGTAAATTGCCCTTGCTGTCGCGGCCAAAGACAAGGGTGTGCTCTCCACCTGCGACGACACTCTCCAGTGAATTGAGTTCTTGAGGAAGCCTTACTGGCTGCAGGCTACTCTGGTCGTTTTTATGCCCTAGCCCCAGTTGGCCATACTCGTTATTTCCACAGGAAAAGAGCAGTGGCTTTTTATTGCTGTCGCAGCCAAAGACAAGGGTGTGGTGATCACCTGCGACGACACCCTCCAATGAGTTGAGGTTTTTGGGAAGCTTGAGGCGCTGCAGGCTGCTCTGGTTGTTTTTATCCCCAAGCCCCAGTTGGCCATACTTGTTCATTCCACAGACAAAGAGCGCTGACTTGCCGAAGCTGTCGCGGCCAAAGACGAGGGTGTGGTACATACCTGCGGCGACACCATCCAGGGA
>NZ_LNZB01000014.1 GCF_001468085.1 Legionella waltersii
TGTTAAGGCTGTTCATTTTCTCAGTGAGAAATGTCTCGCTGCGCGTGGGGGATTCAGGTCTAAAAAAGCCCCAATTTCTGAAGGGATTGCGGTGCTCTTTGATGGTTTGTTTATGTTTATTTAAAAAGGTACTCATTGTATCACTGAGCTTTTGTTTTGAGTTTGCATTATCCACTTGCTCAAGGTTTTCACAGAGTTGTTTGAGCATCTTAATTTTTTCCTGAGGGCTTTTTTTCAATCCAAACCAGCTGAATTCATTGCTCAGCGTTTTTATGTGGTGCTCTATTGCCATTTTCAGGCGATATTTTTCGCTGTCGC
>NZ_LNZB01000015.1:0-69373 GCF_001468085.1 Legionella waltersii
TTCGGCAACAGTGATATTGAGGCAACGATGCAATTTACATACTTATTTTGATACTTCTTCGGCAACAGATAATTTGAGGCAATTCGTTGTATTACGCCTACGAGTTTAGTTAAGGATTGCTTAATCCAACTGTGTTAATATACAAACGCTTAAATTGTAATTGTTGAAAAATAGTTAATCATTGGGTAACAAGTTAGAATGACCAACCACACAAAAGTTAAGATTAAACAGCATTTGGGTTTTGCTCATTCTCAGCCTATAGGTTTTATTCAAAAAGAACCAAGATATCCGAGTCATAAAATCATTCCTTCTTTATTATCCATATAAAATCATTAAAAAATTGTTAACGAGCGCAACGTTTTTAAAAGGGTAATAAATAGGAAATCCAAATTATGAGTTATGACAAATTATTTAAATTGAAAAATGATCATCCTAATATTGAAGAAACTTTTGAATACGATTTGTTAGAAATATTTGGTGATTATACAGGACACCAAATCTATTGGTTACAGGGTTTTGGGGTTGATAAGCTCACTTTGTTTTTTAAGGGGCATTGGAATAGACATCATTTGAATACCGTTCAATCAGTGCTAGATGAGTATGACTGGTCTAAAACAGGGGCTATTAATTCAAAATATAATTGTGGCTTAATTGCGATGGAGACGGACCCAACTACACTGTCGTTTCAGTTAATAAAGCCTTTATTATTTAAGGGCGCTCACGGCGGTGTTCTAGTATATAATGAAAGACTTTTTTATGCAGACACCTGGAAACAGACTGTTCAAGAGATTGTTTCTTCAGAAAAAAATCAGAGTATTTTTTATCGCTTTAAGGAATTATGTCTCAACTTTTTTAAATTATTACCTGAAAAACGATACAGTTCTGAGTTCAAAACAAACTTCCCTAAGGATCTCGAATTACTAACTGGCCATGGTCAGAAAGAGCTTGATAAAGAAAAGCGGTATACGACAAGAGGCTTTTTGATTCGCTTAAAAGAGAAACTTATCGCCTCGGGCAAACCAATCAATCCCGATGGCAGTTTAAGTCGGAGAATTAAGTTCGTTCAATCAAAATTAGGACTAAGCGAAAGTCCCATAATAAACATTTCTGAAATAAATGATGAGATAAAACAAAAAATGGAAAATGTATCGGCTATGAAGTAGAAAATTCAGGGAACAATCACCTTACACAGGTATACCTATTCTGGATATACGATTGTTCCCCATCGCCCCAATAAAAAAATATCCTAGCGGTTGCTCAAGAATTCATTAATTAAAAAAAGGTATAATCGAGCCACATCTTCTGGTTTTCCTACGCGACCTTGAGGAATAGCCGCATTCCTTAATAACCTCATTGGAGAAATTTAATCGTCAAGAAAATCAGGAAATTTAATCCTGTTTACTTCTCTTAATAAGAAACATTTTATGAACTCGCTTTACCTGATGATACATTTACTTTACTTTATCGGATTAAATTAAAGTGCCATTTAAAATAAAAAGACCATATGAGTTTATTAGAACCTATTATTTTAGGGCTTGTTTTGTGTGCTGACTCCTTTTCTGCAGCTGTTGCCATGGGATTTCGAGCGCATAAGTTCAAAGACTCCTTGAAGTTTGCGTTTTCCTCGGGAGGCGCAGAAACGATAGTAACATTTGCTGGAGCTTTTGCTGGTGAAAAAGTAATATCTCAGTTTGGTTTTATTGATCACTGGATTGCATTTTTATTACTGTTTTCAGTATCAGCACACATGTTTTATGAAGGTCTTTTAGAATTTAAAAATAAAGGCACTCATATTGCAGAAGCAAAATTCCACGGATTTGCCAAAATCTTAATCGTCTCTTTTGCAACAAGTATAGATGCATTGGCTGTGGGTGTTAGTTTAGGCGTATCTGATAAACCCTTGTTACCCTACCTGATTTCAATTGGTGGCTTTGCATTCATGTCAACCATCGTTGGCATGGCTATCGCTCGAAAAATACCTAAGCACTTGTCTGCTATTTTCAATATGTTGGGGGCACTCATTCTTTTTATTCTTGCCTGTGACATGTTGTTTTTATAATTCTATCGGACTCATCAAGAGTCGAAAGTAACTTCTGAGCAAGCAAAGATCAGTCGATTGAAAGAAGAAAACAAACGCCTCTAGATGGAGAAAGAAATATTAAAAAGGGCCGGGGCCTTCTTTCCTCAAGAAACAAAGCAAGTAGCCCGTTTGCTCGCAAACGGGTTTACGACTATAATGAACAAAATCCTGTTTGCAAGCAAACAGGCTACGCCAGCTGCAGCACCCGAGTCTTCAGTGGAATTAATGCCGGTTTAGCTCCTTTAATTGCTCACATCAATCCCCACTTAGCCTCTAAGTTAATGATAAAAACCCAATCGATTGTTACCGCGGATATTCCTGCAATTGATAAGGAGAAAGTTCGCGATCGCATTTCGACTCAAGTTTATAATCGATGTCCTTACTTAGCTCGGCATTCAAAGCCTGCTGCAAATCATGCAGTGCCAGCTCCCCAAACCTCGGGTTTTTAGCACTTCATTCTTTCAAGTAATGAGAGAAAATAAAGATTACATAGTTGCAGGACTTATGGGAGCTGCTTATATTAGCATAAATATGCTATTGGGTTGACAGCTGAAACCATAAAACCTCGAGGGCCTTGCATTTTCTTTTAAGATAAATAAGCAAATGCTAAGTCCCTCGCCCTTTACTAAAATAGATTTTGCCCGCCAACCTTAAGGTGATTTGGTATTCCTGGAACACGTCCTACAGGGTCTTGCGAATTGCTTGGTCAGGAAATATGGAGAATTGTTTGCTGACGGCTTCATTGTATGCCTCAAAGTCTTTATAACCCGACATGGTTAAAAATTCTTGATAAATGAGATGCGCCTGGTCGACCTCGACCATTGGCCTATCTTTGGTCTGTTGGGATGATTTGTTGTTTATTTTTTCCCTTGGGTTTGAGAAGCTTGGTTTTTAACCAAGTGATTTTTAGTGTCTAGGAGGCGTCCATACCGGCCAATAAATTCTTGCTCGCCTACGCACGCCCCCCTAGATTATTGGGTTAATAAATCATCTCCGGCGTTTTGAACTCTACGCAATGCGTTACTTAAGCGATGGAGATGAGTTGTCAACACACCCTAATAACTAAGAGCCTTGGTGACGCTTAGGCTAGGTATTGCTTGAGATATATCTAGACCAAAATGCCTAAATAGTTCCTCTCTGTTTTCAAAAAATTGATTTCCTACGATTCCGAGATTTGAATTTCGATTAGTCCCTAAAACTTGGCCATCTTGAAAGAGAGTGATTTCTCTTGATTGGCCAGTGGAGTTTCTACCAAAAATTGTATATGAGTTGTCCTTATTTTGACGAATTCCATCTGCATAATTATTACCTTTTGGATCTAAAATAACATAAGGTTTATAGGTGATCGCCACAGGAATTTCTTTTTCTGCTAATACAGGTATTTCACGCACATGGCTGCCATAAATTTTTGCACAATGATCTCGAAGTTCTCTAGGAATCGAATCAGCCAACATCCCTAATACTTCGCTTATCCCATGAGGATCCATCATTTTTGTAAATGGTTTCGTGCCTTTATTCAAAACAATTAGAGGTTGATCCCAGGCTGCGTCCAATTCGACTTGATAATTTGGACTAGCTATAGCATATTTACCGCTAAAATTAGATGTGCCTTGCTCAATACCGTTCTTTCCCCCCACTATGTAGTCCCAATATCCACGTACTCCAGGCCCTGTGCCGGGTGCGTATTCGCAAAACCTCGCTGAACGTACATAGGCAAGCATAACTGCTTTTAATTGTTCGCCAGGAGATAAGTCGTCAGCGGAGCGTATTTCTTCTTGCACACTTGAATTCTTACCAAAAGTGGGTACTGATGAATAGATTACTTCTGCACATTGAGATAATAGAATGGATTTAATTGCACCAATCGCTTTAAAGCATTCAGTCGCTTCTTCTAGGCTTAGTGGTGGTTTTACAGTAGAAGTTGAAATTTTATCTGGATGATACATGATGGCCGTTGTGTGATAGGCAGTAGTTATTTGTTCTATTGTGGGCGAATGAGTATTAAGTCCCAATATCTTATAGTAATCGCCATTAAAAGGAGGGGCTTGGAAGCGTCCTGGTAGTATAAGCGTTGGCATAAAGTCTCTCTCCTGTTATGTTGATACGTGTTTAGGTAGGCACACAAACTATACACTATATAAACAATATGGCAAGCACAATAAGCTATAAGCTTAATTTGACCTCATGTTGTTAATTAAATTTACGACCAAACTCACCCTCTCAGGACTTACGCCCCCCCCCCCAAAAATCGAGGAACAACCGCCTTACCCTGGTGCAAAGAACTATTTCCTGATGAGCCGCGATAAGTGCGAAGACAACGAGTGGTTGTCTACTTTAATCAGACTAACGAAAGAGGAGTTGCCCTTGCCTGTGAAAAAGAGCCGAAAAAAGTAGCGTATCTACTGTAGGTTTTCTTCAGTCTTCTTGCTTACATGGCTCGGTTAACACCTTGTTAACCGAAGGATATTGTGCCCCTTGACGCTAAATAGGGTGGTGATTTGATAGACTATCCCATTAAGATAACTTGCATTATTTAATAGGGGGTCTCTTGATGATTATATTCCTGAGTGCTATTGGGTAATATTGTTTCGTTGATGTCATCTTGAGAATTCTGGAAGAAATTTAATTTCAAAAATGCTGCTGAAACGGTGGCTTTGGAAGCAATGCCCAAGAGATTGCATATGAATTCGGCAAGAACTTTAACAAAGCCAGCTACTGCAATTTTCATTTCTTGAACACTTTGAAAGTGTTCTTTATCTTTAGCACGTAGGTATGATAAATCAATATTATTAATCGTTTCTAATAACTGTTGCGGATTTTTATGATGCTTTAACACGCTTTTCGCTAAACTAGAAATTTCAAGACAAGTGTAGCCAGTGTTTTTTATGAGGGTTTCTATAAAACAAGCTACTTCATGCCTGTAGGTATCTTCATCAGAATTATTTTTTATATCTTTTAGGCGTAATATTTTATCAAGAAGTTTTGAATCTGTGCTTGTATGACTCGGATCCACCCATATACCCGTGGTTTTTCCTGTCGAAAAATTTTTTACTCGTAGCAAATGCGTAAAGCCAGTACTATTATTTTCATTGGTATAGTACAAAACAAATTCATTATCCTGGTATATCTCAAACATTAAGACCCGCCCTTTAAAAATGTTTATTATATGCACTTTTTTTGTAATAAATCAACACCAGTGGGGTACAATTTGATTCAGTTGGGCTCTTTAACTATACAAGTCTTATCGATAAGAGAGGGGCGGTTGGGGCCTGAAAGATCCTCACAAAATTTAACCATTTTGTAGGATCTCCTTCTGTGATTGAATATAGAGCACATAAAGTAGGCTTAGCATCTTTCTGAAAATTAAGTCTGTTATCACCATGCCCTTTTTCAAAGCTCTTTTACCTAGAAATACTCCAGTACTAAACCCAATCATTTGCGTTAAAACTCAAAAAAATATCAAATCTGCGTTGTCGTTGAAAATAACGTTCCAACTCAATCATAAAAACATTGAATGGCATGAACATCCCTATCCTGAGATTATTTTTCTTGAAATAATCAACTTGGAAACTAACGAACCAATGGATTATGAACACTCGCGGTATTTTAAGAAGAAGTGGATTTAAATCATACTAATTGAAGTGTAAAAAGTACTTTTGTCCCCTTTGTCCCAGATATATTTTATATTTCTGCACTTAACAAATAGATTGATTAATCTTTTTTATCAAAATAATAAAATGAGATGTCAAAATTTGATTTATTTTCATTAAAGGGATCTGCGATGATAAAATACTGATAAGCATTGGATGCAGTACCCGTACTAGAAATCAAAACTCAATGTGATCTGTCAGATTAAGTCAAATCGAGTTCAATTGAGTTCAACCTTCGTAGTTCGCAGCATTTTATATCCTAATTCGGCTTAAGGAGTGATTTGATTATTCTCCAGGCTTTCGTCTTTGTATGTTCCATCCAATATTTGCTCCTTGTTTATCCTCCGCAAATCAACAAATTTCTTAATTTTATCAGGGTCTACCGTAATTTTCTTTTGCAGCCTAAGAAACTCTGAAAAACTAATCAAGGCAATACCCAAACTCTTTAAAAAACCAACGCTATGTTTTTGTTTGCTTTCAATTAAATCAATGGCTTGAGGAGAAAATTGATATCCATTTTTCTGTAAAGTACTAAATATCTCAACGTTTTGTCTATGTATCATGGTCAGACTTATAGTTAAACAATTTAACTCATTTGGAGTCATTTTAAGCTTTTCAATTAATACTCTTACCATTAGTGGATCATTTTCCTTTATGGCTTTCATTATAAATTCTAAACGTTGTTTCGGATCAACAATCCTTTTGTCTAAATCATTTAATGTTTCTGCAAGAAGTTTAACGCCTTGATAATTTCTCTCCTTAACCGAAATAAAGATCAATTCTGAGAGAAATTCAGGATTAAAAATATCTCCTTCATTCACTTCCAACACATCGTTCAACACCTTAGCAATTAAATCTTCATTCATTCCCTCAAAAGCTCTTTTTAATAACATTTCCTGGTGATTAGATACCAGTTCTTTGTAGAGATTTTGTAGTTCAGGTATTTCCAATAGCTTTTGCAAGCATCGATAGCTCCCTACAGAAAAGGAAAACAAAAAAATGGGTTTCAGTATATCTATTTTGTTGTCTTTTTTAAGCTTAAGTATCAGTTGCTCAAGAGAATTCGATGAGTCCCGCATAAGGGCACACAAAGCAATCTTGGTCAACTCATCCTCTGTGAACTGATACGAACTATTATTCAAAATGTATGCTGATGTTTCAGCATCATCGTATTTCATTGCGAAGTTTAATCCACCACCAGTATTAGGCTTTAGTATTTTTTGTGCTGGGGTTAAGTACTTATCAAGAAGCGCCTTCTTATTCGGAAATACTCTATCACTTTGGCGTTCGGTACTGATAACGTCTATATGTAGATCAAGGGTCTTACTTCCAAAAGGAAATATAGAAAAATTATATGCGTCATTTGATAACCACCTGGTCATTTTATTGACATCAGTAAATGTCTTAATCACAGCCGAATTATTGGGATCATATACTTTATAGGTACCATCTTTATCACGCGAAATGGCAATAGTATGCTTTAAAGAAGAAACACGCATTGCTTCATTTGGCTTTAAGTTGATTTGCTTTATTATGTCAGCCCAGTTCTCTCGACTTGTCTTAAATCCTATTTGATAAATCGAGCGCAAGCATTTACCTTTCACATGCAACTGCTCATGAGAATTTGTTTGACTGTATTTATTGCGAGTGCTGTGTGCATCACCTACTTGCAAAGCAATTATTTTTTCTACCAAGTTGAATAATTCTATATCCAGCTCGGGCGATGGATTAATTTTTTGTGCTACATAAGATAAAAGATTCTCAAACTCTTGTTCTTTTCCTTCCAATACGTATTGAATATACAAAGTAGATAATGCATGACAAATTCCTTCTTCATTAACCTTAATCGGTAAATGATGATAGTTTAAATAATTATTTAAACTACTAATTACTGTATATTGTGCCGTGTTTACTTGCTTGTTTTTTGTCATATCAAAAATTCAATAGTATTAAGATTGAAATTAATCTTTGCTGCTTGGAAGTCCAAGAGCAGGCCTGCCTTATCTTTTTATTTATTCTTCTTTATATAGATATATTAGCAAGCTAATATTAATTTAAGCTTAAATTCCCTATTAACTCTTGGCTGATTGAAAAACAACCTTTCTTGTCAATTTTTATACTCAGTGAATATCCCTCTGCAAGGTAATTTCTTCAGTACTTCTAGATAAATTCAACACACCCTAGTTTTTGATTTAAAATTATTTCGAGGCCTTATTCATAACAATATAGTCAAGTGAGGAACCACTCCGAGTCTATAATGTCTAATTACAATAACCTCTCTTAACTCTATAACGCTCATGCTGAATTTACATAAAAAATGTATTCTGATACGATGTTTTTCCCAATCAAATAACTACTTCTATCAACTGAAAAATGTAATGACCCATTCAATGATAACACCAAGACCACAGGTATTTTGCTCTAAGTTAAAGCTCTGTATTTCGATACTTGGGGTTAATCTTCTTGCGTTTAACTGCTCCACAGCAGCACAATACCATGCCAGTGTTTATTTAGGCGGTACGACTACAAAATTATCTCACGTTGGCCCGCTGTATTTTGTGGATGAAACCGATCTACTAGAACAACGCAATAATAATTTTGCTGATGTTACTTGGGGACTTGCAGCAGCAGTCCGACTTAAAGCTTCTGGATCCTTACAGCAATTAGTCGAAGAATTTTCCTTCGGGCCAGAGTTTTTCTATTTTTCTTCGGCTGGAGTTGGAGATGTATGGCAATATCGATTGCCTGAAATGAATAACTTAACCTATCGTCTCCCCATAAAAAGCTATCGACTTCTAGTAACCGATGAAATTACCTTTAAACCAATATCACAAATGGTTTTTCCATTTTTCGAGTGGGGGCTAGGAGTTGCTGCAAATCAATCGTCCTATCAAGAGTATCCCAGACCTACTTATAACGCGCCTGGTTTGACACTAACACAACATACACAATATCAGTTTGCCTACACCTTGGGAGGTGGTT
Organism: Legionella waltersii; assembly: GCF_001468085.1. Taxonomy (GTDB): domain Bacteria; phylum Pseudomonadota; class Gammaproteobacteria; order Legionellales; family Legionellaceae; genus Legionella; species Legionella waltersii. The sequence goes on from NZ_LNZB01000015.1 coordinate 8,713, forward strand.
TGAAAATAGATATCTCTGATTGGGCTAAACTGAAGACGAACCAACTCCAGCTCTCATTGCGATATCTATACGCGAATCTTGGTTCAGCGACTACTTCTAATAGATCGAGTGCTTTTTTAACCACACCTATTTCTGTAGATCTTTCAACTCAAACTTGGGTTGCCGGACTGACTTATTTGATTTAAATAATTATTCAAGGAATTAAATTCATGAAGAATCCATCGTCATTAGCACTCTATATTGCTAGTTTGCTGTGGCTCCAGTTCGCCTATGCTGCGGTTAATCCTTTTTCAGTAACTCCCGGATCGCCGGTGCAAAATATGGTTGCAGGAAGTTCCCAAGGGATTCATTATGTGTTAACCAGCCCGGCTCCAATAGATTCACCAGCGGTGGTAAAATGTACTTTTACTCCTGAAAATCCTTCTCAGTTTAGTTATTCGTTTAATCAAGCTGGATGTGTCACCGGTGTTGGTTTATTTAGTGGACTTCAGGTTGATGTCTTACTAACCCTCACAGCAGCAAGTGGTGTTACAACGCCTCAAAAGGGTACTTTGACATTTCAACAAACAAATGGCAGAGGATATACGATTAATATCCCTATTACGGTCAATGTTGCAAGCACTTCACAGCGTACCATCACCATCAACAATTATTGCACAACACCACCTGGGGCTGGGAAAGATACCTTGAATAATTTGGTCATTGGAGTTATCACTTCCTCTGTCCCTGCTAAGAATCAATATAGCGCACAAACTGCATGTACTGATGATTCAGACTGCTCTGTATTCACTTATTCAACGTGCATTAACGCATCTGCCACAGGTCCTTGTAACGGTGGCGCGGGGTGTTATTGTGGTGGTGGTGCCTGTGTTTCAGATTCTGATTGTTCCAATTCGCAGGCAGGAACTTGTGTTAAAGGCGCTTGTACCTATTGCAATGGTGATTCGGATTGCATTCAAGGTGCGAGTTGCAACACAGCAAGTAATATATGCTACTTCAAAATTCCAGAGCCAGGAAAGTATCAATTGAATCCCTTTACACTAGGTGGCAATCCAGATTCAACGACGATTACTTTGCAAGATCATTCTGCTGCCAACGGCTTTACGCAGGTATTCAACGGACGGATTACCGGACGTGTGGGCTGCGACCTTGCAGGCGGCCAGTACTCAAATTGCAATGTTGGAGATTGTGGAACCTCATCAACAGCTGATCCGGGCGCTTGTAACTTCCAAACAAATGCAATTACTTCTCCTGCAACATTGGCTGAAGCGACATTTATTGCCAAGACCCCAGACACTTACGATTTGTCCATCATTGGAGGTGTTTCAATACCGATGGATTTTCATCCTACCTCCGGTAGCGCAGCATCGCCAAACGCTTATAACAATCCATATGTATGTGGTAATTCTGGTTCTATTACTGAAGTCAAAACCAATGGTGGACAGCAAAATATAGGCGCAAGCAATTGGGATTTTACTTTGCCGACTTATTTAAACTATCCTGTTTATCAATTACGCTGGGTAGATGATAGTACCGCGACTGTTTGTTCAGCTGTTCAGCCCTGTGCAAATGGTTTGTATTGTGGCATGACAAGGGCTAATGAAGGAGCCGCCGGTCAGACAACTTGCGGAAATCCACTTGGATATTGGACCTTCAATCAAATTTGTACTGACAATAATGCGTTTACATTTAAAAATGCAAATGGTGATACCATTGCCTCTTGTAATTCATCATATAACACCAATACCTACAAAGACCTTCAATTATGTGCTGGTCCTGCTGCCGTTAGTTGTTTTAATGTCAATAAAAAAGATAACACCTGTTGTGGCTGTGTGAATTGGAACACGCTAGGGATAATTGTGCCAACTAGTCCTGAAATTGTTCAACAATGCAGTTATCCCAATTCGTATTGGGTTGGTTCAACACGACTCAATGCTCCGGGTGCTTTGCCCTTTATCCAGTGGTTAAAAGAAGCCTGTCCAGGTTGTTATACTTATCCTTATGACGATAAAACGTCAACCTATGGTTGTCCCGGAAATAATGGACAAAGCGCAGTGAATTATACGATTGATTTTTGCCCGGAAAATATGGAAGCTTAAATCCCTTAGACAAAACGCAAAACTCCGGTCATGCCGTTATTGTGATAGGTAGCCAGGAAATTGCCAAATACGGCCAAAAACAACCATTTGTCTTCTTTCTTGATCCTAATGATGCCAGTATTCTTGGACAAGATAGAACGGTATATCGTATGAGCCATGAGGAGCTAGCACCACGCCTTATGTTAACAAATGAATAATCTCATCATGCAGTAGAAATTATGATTTATGCTTAAGCTTTTCTAGATCGTCTTTCACACGTCGAGTTGCTTCATGACCTTCTCGTATCATTTCTTGGGCACGATCGAACTCCATAAGGCCGATATAGCCAAGCTTCGGTGTGATGAGAACGTCAGGGGGATCCTCTGCCATTCGCGAGTTAGTGATACGATCCTGCATAATGTTAATGGAGCCAGCCATCACGTCGAAGAGACCGGGTTTAGTGATTTTTTTCTTACGCAGAGAGGAGATAAATGAATCAAGCCTAATGCCGAAATCCGCTTTCAGTTTGGAGGCCCAAATAGGGATTTTTGGATCAAGCTTTTCAGCATATTCCAATTTCTTTTTGTTATATTCATTATCAGCTGCTGCATCACTGTGTTGCAGGCAGAAATGTCTTCCGACGAGATCACTATTTAGGTTAACAGCGATGACATAATCAGCTCCCATAGCGCGTGCTAGCGAAATAGGTACAGGATTAACAAGGCCGCCATCCAGCATAATATCGTGTTTTAAAGCAATAGGTGCAAAAATTCCAGGTAAGGCGATGGAGGATCGCACAGCATCGAGTAAGGAACCATCGCGCAACCAGTGCTCTTTACCATTCAAGAGAGATGTTGCAACACACGCAAAGGGGACTTTCAGCTCCTCGATAGTAGGATTACCAATGCATTTTTCGATGGCAACCATAAGAGGTTTACCTTGAATAAAACCACCACCAGCCATGCGAACATCTAATAATTTTAGAATGTCCACACGCCTAAACGTGCAAATCCATTCTTCAAATTCGTCGAGATGACCTGATGCATAAGCGCCACCAACCACAGCACCTATGGATGAACCTGTAACAAGATCTGGTTTTATGCCCATGTTTGCCAATTCACGGATCACGCCTATGTGTGCCCAGCCGCGAGCTGACCCGCTTCCAAGTACTAGCCCTATTTTGGGTCTTTCCATATTATCCCTCCTGCTTTGGCATGCATAAATCCATGAAAAGATAACCTCTATGCTTATGGTAAACTTTTGATAACCTCTTTATACCATAAGGAAACGCAATTTTGGTGTAAATGATTTAAACCGTTTTGCATATTAATGTGTTGACTATATGATTACTTAAAGATTGCAGAATTTGGCGTTGAACCAAGTATTTAGAAACTTACATGATCAATAATTCGTGATTCGCGAATAGCGAACCACTGAATTTTGATAGAAAAATCACTCCCCTCCCCAAACCTTCTCCGTAAACTTATTCAACCTAGTAGCGGTATTGAGCAGCTCAATACCGCAATAACTCTATTGCTATTTTACGATCTCTTGCTCGCCCTGTCAGAGTTTGCAGTGGTATCTCTGGACATACTATTACTTTAAAATCAGCGACTTAATTATAAATCTGGAGTCTCATAATCCGTTGGTCCCATAGTCAAACCCTAGTGGCCCACCAATTCATTTTATTCGAATGTGGGAATTCGATTGTTGTTGTGCTACAGATTTCCATGCTAATACTATAAGAGATATTCAAGCTTTGTGACGAAGAAACTGATGAACACATTACATTACCTCATTCACACAACTATTTATTACGTTACTTGGTTTACGGGCATTACTCTTGCTGCTCATGGATATGCTTGGATAAGCCCTCTAATCATAGTTGCTTGTGTTGTGTTGCAAGTATACTGGGAACATAAAAGGGGAAAAACTCTACACGGGCTATGGCTTTTATTAGCGATTGTCATCTTTATCAGTACTCTAATCGATAGTACCCTGGTTTACAAAGGAATTATAATTTATGCAGCAAACCCCTTTTCCCCCTATTTTACGTCTCTTTGGATGATAACGATATGGATAAGTTTTACGGTAACTTTATATGCCACATTAAGCAGCTTATTTTCTCACCTGTTTTTACTCGCGCTTTTGTCAGGTGTAGGTTTTGCCTTGGCTTTTCGGATTGGCGCAAGCTTAGACGCTGCTTTTTTTCCTTATGGTAACAATGTGACCTGCATTTTCATTGGCGTTATTTGGTCTGTTTTATTACCATTTTGCGTGTACTGCTATCAAAAGATCAAAGGATGATAAAGAATGTATTCTATTGGCATGGTAGTGATTTATCTTTTTTTACAAATGAGTTTTATGTGGGGATTATATCGTATTCTAAAAAATCCTTCAGTTGTTGATGTTTCTTGGTCATTAGGATTAATGGTATCAGGCTTAATCTATTTACTCTTAACGCCTTTAAATGTTCGCACTCTCATTATTGGCTCTCTTCTCGCTGTATGGGCTTTACGACTTGCATTGTATCTATGGTACACAAGAATAAGGAAAGGACATGTTGACAAGAGATATATCGAACTCAGTACCAATTGGAAAATAAGCCCCTCTCTAGGTTTTTTTATTAACTTTCAACTCCAGGGTTTGCTTATTTTAATTATATCAAGTGTATTTTTTCTGATTAGCCAATCAGGGCCAACGGATATTACTATGCTGGATATCCTTGCTATTGCCATTATTGCAATAGGAATTCTAGGAGAGACCCTAGCGGATTTGCAATTACAGCGTTTTAAAATACGACACAAAGGGGAAGTGTGTAACACTGGCTTATGGAATTACTCACGTCATCCCAATTATTTTTTCGATTGGTTAAGCTGGGTGGGATTCGCTTTATGTGCTATACAGTCGAACATAGGATATCTGTGTTTTGCTTCCCCTTTGATGCTTTATGTTATTTTTACTCGTATGACAGGTCCGTTGACAGAAAGAGGCTCAATACAATCAAAGGGGCAAAAATACATTGACTATCAAAATCAAACCTCTATGTTTTTTCCTTGGTTTAAGAAAAAAACAGGTTCTCAGTGAGGGATAAAAATAAACAAATAGAGCTGCGCAAGGCCATACAAAAGAGTTCAATAATTGGTGAAATCGTAGGTTTCATAAGTGACTGCTCCAAACATTACTCCTTAAACCAGAACTTGGCAGAGCCAAATTAACAATCCCGAAATTATTTTTAGACCACTTATTTCTTATTAATACTTGAAGTCAATAAGACTCTGATTCATAGTGGATTTTTATACTATTGAGATACATGAATTTATGGCCCGATATTTAATTATTGCAGCAAGTAGCGCGATTGGTCAGTCAGTAGTTGACCTTTTAAAGAAACAAGGGGATGAAGTACTGACTACGGCGCAAAACAAAGCTAAAATTACACCGGACTTTATTCTTGATGCATCTGACTTCGATGCCGTTGATAAAGTGTTTGAGCAAGCAGGTTCTATAGATGGAGTGGTGAATTGCGCGGGTTCTTTATTACTTAAGAGTGCTCATGCGACAAATTTTGATGAATTTCAAAAGACAATCAATGCATCTTTAACCACATCCTTTGCAGTTGTTCGTGCAGCTGGTAAGAGAATGACTCAGGGAGGCTCTGTGGTGCTTATTGCGTCCGCAGCAGCATTAACCGGCCTCGCTAATCATGAGGCGATTGCTGCAGCCAAAGCAGGTGTTATAGGCTTAGCCCAATCAGCAGCGGCAACTTACGCATCCTCTAACTTGCGTGTCAATGTAGTTGCGCCTGGGATGGTAAAGTCGCTTTTGACAGATGCATTACTTAAGAATCAACTGATTGCTAAAGCATCAACTGCCATGCATGCCTTGGGACGAATTGGCGAGCCAGCGGATGTGGCACAGGCTATCCTCTTTTTTCTTAATCCTAACAACAGCTGGATAACTGCACAAGTGCTTGCGGTCGATGGTGGTCTAAGCTCCGTTCGTCCTAAGCTTAAAATGTAAATCCATGATTGGGACGTGCTATGACTAAATTGTGTTTTATTTTGGGCGACCAATTGAGTGAGTCACTGTCTTCACTCGCTGCAATCAACAAGCACGATGACATGGTGTTTCTTTGCGAAGTGACTGAAGAGGCCACATACGTTGCACATCATCCTAAAAAAATCGCTTTTTTATTTTCAGCGATGCGTCATTTTGCACGACGATTAAAAGCGCTTGGCTATCGAGTGCGTTACACTCAATATGAGGATGCCGCCAATGCAGGTTCTTTTGAAAAAGAGTTAAAACGAGCAATACAGGAAGATAACATTTCAGAGGTACACATCACTCACCCTGGCGAGTGGCGAGTTCTACAAAAAATGAAAACTTTAGAAAAACAATTGCGGATAGCCCTTATCATTCATGAAGACACTCGATTTTTATGCTCGATAGAGGAGTTTAACTATTGGGCAAAAGATAAAAAGCAGATGCGTATGGAGTATTTTTACCGAATGATGCGTCAAAAGCATCACCTTCTCATGGATGGTCGAGGAAAGCCGGTAGGTGGTGCATGGAACTATGATGAGCAGAATCGAAAAAATGCGAATCACATTAAAACATTTCCTAGTCGTTTGGTACAACCTATCGATCAATTGACCTCTGAAGTTTTAAGCTTAGTGGAAAAGGAGTTTTCTAATCATTTTGGTCAATTGAGACCATTTAATTTTGCGGTGACTCGCGAGCAGGCACTTTGCGAAGCCAACTACTTTATAGAGCATTGTTTAGTGTATTTCGGCGATTACCAAGACGCGATGCGTTCCAATGAAGTCAACTTATATCACTCAAAACTATCCTTTTATTTGAATGCAGGACTTCTGCTACCCCTAGAGTTATGCCTTATGGCAGAAGACGCTTTTAGACAGAAATTAGCCCCTTTGAATGCTGCCGAGGGTTTTATTCGTCAAATTTTAGGATGGCGTGAATACGTTCGCGGCATCTATTGGTTTTTGATGCCTGAGTACGCAAGTAGAAATTACTTTAATGCATCTAAACCTTTGCCCTCACTATTTTGGGGGAAACAGACTCAGATGTTTTGTATGAACGAAGTGGTGCGACAAACAGAAGTTAATGCTTACTCACATCATATTCAGCGTTTAATGATTACTGGTAATTTTGCGCTCTTGGCAGGTCTAAATCCCAAAGAAGTGTGCGAGTGGTATTTGGCGGTGTATGCTGATGCCTACGAATGGGTGGAATTACCAAATACATTGGGGATGGCACTTTATGCTGATGGAGGGATGATGGCAAGTAAGCCCTATGCTGCAAGTGGGAAATACATTCAAAAAATGAGCAACTTTTGTAAATCATGCATGTATAACCCGAAAGAGGTCATCGGTGAAAAAGCCTGTCCGTTTAATTCCCTCTATTGGAACTTTATAGATCAACATCAAGACAAGCTTATCAACAACCCTCGTCTTCATTATACTTACCTGAGTTGGGATAAAATGGATCCGGAAAAGAAAAAGACCATACTTGTTAAAGCAGCTCAAGTGCTGAGTGCGTTAGACGCTGAGCAATTATAATAAACAGTCGGCCCCTGAGGTAAGCTAAAAAAGAAGAACAACGACTAGCCAATCAGCCTGCAGTCGATAAAAAAAGACAAAGGACGCAGTATCCTCAATAGGCTACGAAGAGGTTCTGATTTCCTTCATTTTGCTTATTCTTGCCTATGGCATTGTTTTTGGGTTTTATCTCTATTATTTATTCAAGCTAATCGCTCATGGACCACAGACATTGACAGAAGATGAAGTTGAGCATCATGCCTTCCAGTATATGACAGACATTCCTAAGGAGAAAAAATAATGTTGCCACTTATTTTTGCCGTACTTCTAGGGTTTATTATCATCGTGTATGTGATTTTAGATGGATTTGATTTGGGCATTGGTATTCTGTTTCCTTTTACCGCCAATGAAAAATAGCGAGATACCATGATGAATTCCATAGCCCCTGTCTGGGATGGTAATGAAACGTGGCTCGTTTTTGGCGGAGCGATGCTTTATGGTGCATTTCCGAAAGTATATGGTTTGCTATTACCGATTCTTTACATGCCCATTATGCTTATGTTGATTGCGTTAATATTTCGAGGCGTGAGTTTTGAGTTTCGCTTCAAGGCAAAAAAATCAAAAGCCATCTGGAATTGGACTTTTTCAATCAGCTCAGTTGCTGCTACGTTCTTTCAAGGGGTTATTCTTGGTGCCTTTGTCCAAGGTTTCTCCATCAATGAATCTTCAATGACTGTTAATAATCCCGACTGGTTAACCCCTTTTAGTCTGTGTACCGGGATTGCTTTGGTCTGCGGATATGCTCTTTTAGGCGCTACATGGATGATTATCAAAAGCACAGGCAGGCTTCAGCGTAAAATGATCCATCATGCACGAGGATTATTAGTATTAGTGAGTTTATTTTTGATTTTTGTGAGCATTTGGACCCCTTTACATAGTGATGAAATTTTTCATCGTTGGTATAGTTTTGCTAACTTGATTTTATTAAGTCCTCTACCCTTGCTTGCTGCAGTTGCCATTTATCAAGTTTGGCAAAATCTAAATAAGGCAAGTGAATACAAGCCATTCGTTTACAGTATCGTTGCATTTTTGTGTGCTTATCTAGGAATTGGGATTAGTGTTTATCCTTATTTAATTCCCCATCAAGTCACTCTTTGGGAAGCTGCAGCCCCTGATTCAACGCTTAAGTTTATTCTGGTTGGTGTAGTGATTATGCTTCCGATACTCCTTACGTATACACTGTATGCTTACCATCTGTTTCGAGGAAAATCGTCAGGACACTATCATTAGAAATACCCAAATACAGTTGCATGGAGTACTTAGTAGCATGTAGTCTAAATAGACGCATTTATGGGGCGAACCTTTCAAAAATTGCGCTTCTAATTAAAAAATCATCAAAAAATCCCCCCCTTACCCTATAAATTAGGTATATTAGTACCGCGCTAAAAGTGAAGACCTTTTACAATCGCATAAAAGAACCAAAACAATGGAATTTTGTCAGGCAATCTATTGTTGATTAATGGAGCCTAGAGAGTTTCTTATATCAGGCTGTTATGTCTTAAACGGAAGGAGTTAATTGATGTTTGGATGGTTTAATCAGAAAAGCACGTATAAAAAAGCGTTGCAGATATACAATTTAGCAGCATTGGGATTGGCCACTTATGATTTTTTCTTTAATCCGGAATCCCAATACAGTGAAGTAGGTTTAGATATTGCTGTGCATGCGATGTCCTTTTTAAGCTTACAAGAAAACTCCAACGCCGTTCTACAGTTCTTCTCTTCCTGGGCAAATATGTACAGGGGAGGAGCAATTTATGCAGGAGTTACTTCTGGATGTACTAGGGTACCGGGAGTGCTCAATGGATTGGATGCTCTGGGTCATGCGGCCAATGGATTTAGCATTGTTTGCTCTGATGTGGAAGAAGAATCGAATGAATCCGTTGCTAAGTTAAAGAATTGATTCTGATGTACGCATATGTCCTTGTTCAGCGGAAGCTGAACAAGGACCTTGCTAATCAAGTACTCTTCGTTCATAAATCCTGTGTGTAAGCTTACCTTAATGAAGTACAAAATGGTCTGGTTGTAGCATTTTAATTCTTCTTCAGCTAGCGTAGCCTATTTGCTTGCAAACAGGATTTTGTTCATTAGAGTTGTAAACCCGTTTGCGAGCAAACGAGCCACTTGCGGTTGACGTGGTCTAATGAGTTTTGACAACCCAGTTAAGAGATAATGCACTTAAATGACGAACGTTTTTGTTCCTTCAGGTAGGCTTGATGAGCGCACCAATGAAATGGTCTGCTCCACTTCTTCTTGGGATTTTTCAATAGCAATAGGTAATTCTTTTGCTGGTGTCATGTAACAACCTGGCTCCTCTTAAGGGCAGCAAGGTTAGCTAGCAGTCCTATTAAAATCAATCGGTTGGTGTGAAAATAATAAATCATTACCTTTTTGATGAAAGCTCACGAAAAAAATAATGCGGGTACATGACATTTTCATCAAATCATCTCCGAAGTAATATTACAGAACAATGCGGGCCATTTTTGATCAATATTATGGATCAATGGAGCCTGACCCTGAGGGATCGACTCATTTTTAAAACAGGGGCATTTATACCAAAGGTCAGGTGCTTCGCCGAATGGCGTTGCCTTAAGCGGTGGTATTAGGTTCATCTATCTGGCCCTCATCGGACCGCTTGCTGACGCGCGCGGCTCGGTTCCTTCTTTGCTGTCTGAATCTAATCCTAGTCACAGTAGGGAGTGAATCGGTCCGCTTGCTGACGCGCGCGGCTCGGTTTCTTCTTTGCTGTCTGAATCTAATCCTAGTCACAGCAGGGAGTGAATCGGTCCGCTTGCTGACGCGCGCGGCTCGGTTTCTTCTTTGCTGTCTGAATCAACTCTTAGTCACAGCAGGGAGTGAACCGAGCCGCGCGCGTCAGCAAGCGGATACGGAACTATCCGCTTTCACGAATGACCCTACTCAAGGCAGCGCCATTTGGCGAAGCGCCGAACCTACGCTTACTGACCACCAAAGAAGAGATTAGTTGGGGTACTATAGTAGGTGTCGATTCCTCAGAACCTGACCCCATTGATTTAGGAAATTAACTCATCCTTGAATTGATGTTTGAGGTGTATCATAATCGTAATGCTCCTCATTTAAATTCTTTCCCTTTGGTTTAGTAAAAAAAGAAGGCTTTTTATTGGTTGCTCGGTTATAGTCATCAACATAATAATCATAATGGCCATTATTCTTGACGTAAGATAAATAAGATTCGTCATCTGCTAACATTCTTAATTGATCTAATTCAATAGCACTTGGCATTAACAAGGATTTGGGATTTTTGAGAAATACATCCATATATAAAAAAATTGCTTTTTTAAATGATTTATGTTCGGATGCTTCTAGATACAAAGCATATTCATCGGGAGTGTTAAAGTTTGAATAGTTGGTTTTCTTTTTTATTAAATCAGGATTATTCGCATTACATAACTCAAAAATAAACGTTTGCAACATCTTTTCAAGTACTAAATTACTTTTAACTCGAATTTCCTTTTCTTGTGCTGACCAACGACCCTGAAATCTCCATTTATCTCTAGTAAAGTCAATCTTAATACCTGGTGTAATTGATAAGAAAGATAGTTCTTTATTGCATTTCGGTGAAGATGTGAAAAGGTTAATCAATTTATTGACTTGATTAACATTTTCTTCTGTGCAAATAATAACTATTGGATTAATTAATTTACCCCCTGAGAGAATGACCCTCACCTTCACTTAACCAAAACTCCTATATACCGACTTAATTTTCGTCATTATACCAATGCATTATTAAGGGATTATTAGGCAACACCTTTCATTGAGGCAATAGGCAATAGGGGACTTGCGACGCGCTTATCGATATATTCCACCGGGATATTGGGTTTTGAACATCCCGGATTGCATGTCATCAGGGCTGCTTGATTTGATATGATTGGTGTATGCTAGCATTTACCTAAATTACGTAGCCCACATCACATGAACAACACCCGATTAAATTCCATTGAAAAAAGCGATAATGCTTTATGGAAAATAAATACCTTCCTGATGCTTTTGATTGCTCCGGGTTGCATTATTGTTATTTATTTTCTGCTTGGCTTTAATCAAAGAGTAGAAAGACTGGGGGTTAATTATTTAAGTGTATTTTTTAATTCAGCTATTGGCGCTTCCTTCTTGATATATGCTGAATTTATCTTGCAAAAATACAAAGCGATTGCGTATTACAATCTAGTTATAGCCGCTGTTTTTATAATTAGCGCATTAGCGGCGTCTAAATTAATTATTATTTTATGGTCATTCGGACTTCTTCATTTGATGTATCTGATGTTGTATTCTGAAGAAAATAAAGCACGGATCACTTATCATCTATTTCTCTTCTTATTAATCCCTTTGTATTGTGGTATCTCATCCTATTTTCTTATCTTTACTGGCTTTGATTATCCGCTTGTGTACGATGAGTATTTGCTGGCAATCGATGGAACTCTTGGATTTTATCCAAGCTTCATATTGGGAAAAATAAATTTGGAACTTCCTGAGCAGCTGGTTTATCTATTCAACTGCATGTATGACGCCTTACCACTATTTCTTATTATCCTATTTAAAAAACGTGAACTCAGGGAGAAGAGCCCCCCCATTGAATTATTGGTTGAGGCCTTGGTTATAGGCATAGTAGGTTACGCCCTCTATTCAATCCTGCCTGTCTGCGGCTCAACGAATGCCTTCCAGTCAAGTTGGCCGAATTTTTTTCCTGTTGGCTTAGCAGAAAATGGACCGCATTTAGTGAGTTGCTCTCGCTTAATTCCAAGAAATTCAATGCCATCTTTACACACCGCCTGGATCGTTTGCTTCATAAGAAATTCGTTTTATTGTGGACGAATAATGCAATTGTTTATTGGAATTATTGTTATAGGGAATCTGATTTCCATATTTGGTATTGGTGCGCATTATTTAATCGATGTTATTGTTGGTTTCTCATTCGCCACCGCTATTGGCGGGATATTTTCATTAAAAATCCCATTGAGCAATCCAGCTCGTTGGCAAGCGATTGTCATAGGATCTGGAGTAACGATAGCTTGGTACTTCATTATCTTTTATGGCTTGAATGTTCTGCAATTATCTAAAATAGTTGCTTGGTCGTTTTTTCTTGGAAGCGTTTTAATCGGTATTTGTTTGGAGTATCGGCTTATAAATAGGTATCGAATTGAAATGGATAAAATTCAGGTGAGCACGCTATCGCTTACCTAATCCTTGTTTACAGAGCGTGAAAACAAATCAAACTACTTAGGTCTCCAAATAGCCTCTTTATCGGGGTCTAGATGAAACGAGCTTATTAGCTCCAGTATGCTAGGTGTGTAGACATGCAATCTAGGGGGCTTTTGCAAAATATGCGCGTTCGTGAATGAAAACAAAGCGTTTTCTGATTGATTGAAGGCCAGCAATGGTTTCATGGGGATTAGTTGTCGGCTTTTTGTATTTTCAGCATGCTGCAGTGAGTTTGCTAATATCCAATAGACAAATTTATGTTCCAGTGACACTTTCGGAATTTTTTTGCATGCCTGTTGAGCAGCGGACAAACTGTTGTTGGTCAGCAATTTTAATAATCCTAATTTCTCCAAACCTTCATTAATCTCTTCATAGGAATAACGATTGAATACCTTTCTTATACACTGATTGAGACGGCCACGATTACCTGGATCTTGCTCTACATAAAGAGTGAATAGATTCATCATCAATGATGAACCATTTAAGGCAGGTGTTCCTAAATGTATTAGCGTATTTTCTATCTCGGCAGATAACTTGTATCGAGGATTTTCTAGCATTGATTTTAATAAACGAAACAATCGCGACGGGTCTATGGAAAAACTAAAATAAGGATGAGCAATGGTTTGTATAATTTTTTGTTGCTTTAATGTTAATGACCGTATAAAACTAAACACACTGAATTGCCCTCCTTCAGTGAACTCCAGATAAAGAGCATTCAGATTCAAATCCCTACGCATATAATCACGCATGAGCACAATATTTATGGGATCCCGTTGCAAGTTCTCATTCACGCTGAAGTCTATGCTTACCTCCTCGTCCACTTTAGCAAAGACAACAGGGTATTTTATACCTCGTAATTCAGCTTGGAATTGCTGCTTTCTTAAATATTGCAATAAATCCTTGCTATTTGCGCCAATAATCAGGATGTCATAGTCATTAGGTTTAATATGATCAATCAGATTAGCTGGTGCAGCACCCGTTAAAAATAGCCTTGCATCTGGAAATTCTTCTCGAATATTATCCACTGTCTCTAATAGACTTGGAGGAAACCTGAATCGTTCTATTGAACAATCACCGTTATTCACTGGTAAGTTATATTGTGGAGCAAACAGACCTTGTAATCCTTGAGAGGGAAGCACTTGTGAAGAAAGATCCTGGGGTACTTGAACCTCTGTTGCATCATCTGTTGTGTCTACCCTCGCTGTAAGCTTCTCCTTTGCTATTATTTCGGAGGGTTTTGTTCTTTGGCCCACTGCCTTCTCTACTTGTACTTTTAATTCAATGTGACTGCTTTCTGTAGGCTTATCTTCTGATTGCTCAGGAGTTATATGCGCTATTGATTCAATTTTTTGAGATGCATTGACTGGCGTTTCTATAGCAATCAAAGTACCAGAAGCAGTTTCTAAAGAGGTATGCTCTTCTTGATCCGGACTTACTTGTTGCATCGTTTCCTTTTTTTGAGATTGACTTTTATTGATCTGTTTCGATTTTTTGTTTTTCGATCTGCGTTTTTTTCGGTGCTTTTTGCCTGATGCAGGAAGTTTCTCAGACGGCTCGCTTATTGATTCATCTAAATTGTCCGTTTTTTGGTGCAAATTTTCAGCAGCTACTTCTGTGGAGCAATCTTCTTCTGTAACGGCAGTAGTCTGATTCGATTGGGAATACCAATTGTAGATATACTTAAATAGATTAACAACAAATTGCTTGCCAGCCAGGAAATAGTTATACATGGGACTCACTTAACAAAATTTTATTACAATCGTCCCTTAAAGAATTTCATTTCCCTTCGCTGTATTAATGACTTTAAAATGTCCACATTATATCAATTTAGGGAGCTATGTATATGGCTTATCAACAATATGACTGAAGTTCTGATGCAGGATTTCGAGAACAATGATCCGTAACCAATTCAATTCCGAGGAATACCCCCCGGCCTCGGATATCGCCAATCCTTGGAAATGCTGCTTTCGGCTTGCTGAACCTGTATTTAAGGTAAATATCTGTTTCATTTTCATGCAAGTGCAACAGCAATTGCTTTTGTTCAATCACAACTAAAATCGCTATGTCATACGACTTTTTCCAAGCATTAAGTATTATCTATTAGCAGGGTCCTGCTGGATTAATGATTGCAATCAGAGCACAGCCCTTTAATTTCTAAAGTGCAGTTTAAAATTGAAAATTGAATGTTATTTGCAGCCTCAGTTACCGAAGTTAAATCAACCATGCACTCTAATTCTTTCACAAAATCACAGTTGTTGCAGATGAGAAACTGGGCTTGTCCCATATGATGTCCATGCAAACAGGCGACATACGATTTTAAACTGTCGATGCAATGAATGAATCCCTCTTGATGCCAAAACTGAATAGCACGATAGACCGTAGGTGGTTTAGGATTGTCAACTTCGTAGGATAATCGGTGTAATATATCATAAGCCCCAAGAGGCTTTCTCTCAGCTATTAATATTTTGAGGACGCGCTCTCTTGGCTCTGTAAATCGATAACCATGGCTGATGCAATGCTGATACGCCCTATCCAACAAATTATGTTTCATTAGCCTTCTTTAAAGTGAAATAGGAAGATCAGCCTACTTTATCATAACCACTATTTCAAGAATAAATAATCCAATAACTGGTATGGATTAACGCATGGAGATCATTTATTGTCTAAAAATTACGAAAATAGTCTTGCCCTTCAATAATCATGCGTTATATTATAACACTTTATTTTATTTACCAGAAGTTTCAAAACATACTTTGCCCTCTCTGCAGCATTTGTATCATCATTAAATAGAGGTATCCAATGAGTTATACTAAGTCTCAAACCCAATTATCAGAAGATGCCAAGCCCCATTCAACTATAAAAAAGCAGAATAAAAGCAAAAAAAAATCCCATTCCCATAAGCACCCTCATCAACATGAGCACAGTCACAATCATGATCATCAACCTCATCATGGACATAGTCATGATCACGAACATGATGAAAATCATTGGATTAAAGCAGCCTTAGGTGTTCTATGGGGAGTCGCTTTGATCGTTCTTTCTATTGCGAGTTTTAATCTCCCTCTTATCGCCTATATTGTCATAACAGGACTTACTGCTTTGATGACATTCTATTTAGGAAGTACTGTATATAAATCAGCCTGGGAGGCATTAAAAGAAAAAACCTGGGACACCTCAACATTGTATGCGATAAGCACGCTAACCATTGTTGGGGTTTCTATTCTTAGTTTGTTTGTTCCTGGTTTGCCCATGATGTTTGAAGCGGCGCCTCTGGTGTTAGGCTTTTGGCATTTAGGGGAAGGAATTGAGCATACCTTAATTGGTAAAATCAATAAAAAATTGGATGTACGTGATTGTGTACCTCCCCTAGCCATGAGAAAAGGGAATCCGAATAAAGAAGTTTCTGTCAAAAAACTGATTCCTGACGATATTATTATCATCAAAACGGGAGATGTTATTCCTGTCGATGGAGTGTTAACTCAACAAGGCCAGCTGTATACTACACGAATCGATGGTTCCCCTGAACTTAAAGTATTTAAACCCGGTGATGCCGTAAAATCAGGGATGCGTTTAGCGGATCATCTTCCCTCATTGGAAATGCGGGTTACAAAGACTTATGAACACTCTTACCTCTCCGTAATAGCAAAAAACATCAATAAAGCACATGATGAAAAAGCGCCAATTGAAGAGTTTGCCGATAGAGTATTGAAGTATTTTATTCCCGGTTTACTCGCTGTAGCCCTGATATCAGGAATTGTCATCGCTTCGGTCTTTAGTCCAGCACTTGCCATTCAATGCGTTATATCTGTTCTTGTTAGTGCCTGTCCCTGTGCTTTGAGCTTGATAACACCCATGGCCGTTAAGATCGGTATGAAAAAGGCAGCTGAACATGGAATTCAATTTAATAATGGAAAGGCATTACAAGCCGCTGCAGATATCGATACTGTTGTTTTTGATTTAAACGGGACCCTTACTAAAGGAACTATTTCAGTTCAAAAAGTTCAGATTGCAAATAAACAGTTTTTGAGTCAGGTTGCACTATTAGAGAGCCAATCAGAACACCCAGTAGCAAAAATAATTAAAACCTATATCGATGAGCATGGCATAGCTGCCAGTGAGCGTTCCGATTTAACTTCTGTTGATAAAAGTCATCACTCAGGCATAAAAGGGGCTATTAAGGGTGAAACATTCATCATCGGCACAAAAGATATGCTTTTAGCAAATAACATCAACTTCATCGATGAACCCTATAATAACCCTGATAACGGTTCCATATATATCGTGCGTGGCTCAGCTGTCATTGGACAAATTGCCTTAATGGATCCTTTGCGTGACGATGCTGTTGCAACAGTGAACCAATTAAAGCGTCTTGGTAAAACAGTACATCTATGCACGGGAGCAGATCATGTAACGGCTGAGAAATATGCTGCCTTATTAGGTATTGCAAAAGAAAATATTGCTGCAAATGCAGTAGGTGCTGAAACCCAATCCGGCGAAATTTCTAAAACAAGTTACATCCAGGAGTTACGGCGCAAAGGGTATAAAGTGGCTATGGTTGGTGACGCGGCCAACGATGTTACCGCCATTGCCTATTCGGATATTGGGATTGCTGTTAAATCAAGTATTGGCGATGAGGTTACTGAGCAACATGCAGGGATAGTCGTGCAACAAGGTTTGTTATTTCCTATTGCAACAGCATTTGATGTCGCAAAAAAAACCAAAAGCAATATTTTCCAGAATTTATTTATAAGCTTAACCTATAATACAGTGATTACATTAGTAGCTGCAGGAATATTTGTTGCCCTCGGTTTTGCCCTTAATCCTGCCCTTGGCGTTGCCTTGATGGTGCTTGAATCTACCATTGTTTTAGCCAATTTATACCGTTTTAAACAAGAGGAAATTGTTTCTGCAGCATCAGGCGATAAAGAGATAAAAGAAGAGAACGATGTCAGTGCCTTTTCAAAACTGTTTGATGATCTGGGCTTCCATGCACAACCTCAGGCAAGTTTAACAAGGGCACCAGAACCTGAACCAGTGAATCCAAAAACTGAAACTTTATTTGCTCCTGTGAATTCTCCTAGCCTCCAACACACAAAAGAGGTAACTGGTTCACAACTTCTTTTCAGGTAAATCATAACCAGCCGTTACTGGATTCTGGGCTGAAAGCCTGAGGGATCCCCACCTTCTGTGTCATAGGGGGCTCCCCAAAGTTCTCCATTCATTTCCTCAAAGAAAATAGGCATCTGAATATTTTTTTGATAATCTGACACCTAGATAAAACTTGGGCAAGGGTGAAATCATTTATTGAACTGACGCCACTTGCATTATTTTAAATACCCACCCAAATAAACAGTCAATAAGGAACTCCAAGAGCATAAAAAGATTCCCCAAAACCAATCCAAGAGCCCCATACCTATGGGAAAATCCTTAAAAATAGCAAGGCAGGTAAAATCATAGACTCCATAAATGACTCCCCCTAGAGCGGCTCCATAAAAAGCAGCCCAATAAAGAGAATGATGGGCTAAAGGAATAACGAATACGATTACGCTTAAAGCAAACAACAGATACACCAGGAGTGTCGCCCACCAAAGGGGTTTTAATTGTCCGTCGACAAGGTTTAACCATGGCCCGTAGTGTTGAAAATAGAGATTCTTGGCAATAAAACCCAACCAAATCATGTCTGTAATAATAAATACTACGAAGGCGATTAAAAACAGTTTTAATGATAATCCATTCATGCTTTGTCCTTGTTTTAGTTGGTTTTTTTAAACTCTTCTGCAAATACAGATTCTATCTTAGGGTAAGTAAATTTAAAACCGAGTTCATTCAAGCGACCAGGGAGTACTTTTTGGCCTTTAAGGAGCAAATAGTCACCCATTTCACCAAAAAGAATCTTAATAACCAATCCTGGTGTTTTAAGAAACAGTGGTCGCTTTAAGGCCTTTGCAAACTGTTGTGCAAACTCTTTTTGTGTCACTGGATAAGGACTTGTGATATTCACTGGACCAGTGACTTCCTGATGTTCTATCAAAAAATCAATCGCATTGATTAAATCCTTGTAATAAATCCATGATAGTGTCTGATTACCACCACCCAAAATGCTCCCCATTCCCAAGCGAAAAGGCAGCTCCAATTGTTTAAGCATGCCTTCACCTTGCTTGAAAACAACACCAAATCTTAATGTGGTTACAGGTATGCCTGCATCGATAGCATTTTTAAGAGATTGCTCCCAGACAAGTCCTACGTGCTGTAAAAAATCATCAGATGACTGAGGAAGAGGAGACTTTTCATCAAAGATTCCAGTACTCATTTCCTGGGCACCATAGATTCCTATCGCATTGGCACAAAAAAATCGAGGTTTGGCATCATGATTGATACACCATTGAATCAGTTGCTGATTGGTTCTAGTACGTGATTCAATAAGCTCATTTTTTACCTTTGGGCTCCAGCGTTTAGCACCAATACTCGATCCCGATAAATTGATGATGAGTTCGTATTGCTTTACATCGTCAAGTTTTAAGCTATCCCAAGTTAATAAGCGAATGTCTGTAGAAAAAATTGACTCTAGTTTTTCTAATTGACGTCCTAGCACTGTAATCTTGTGACTTTGTGAGAGGTGATTGACCAACACCGTCCCAATAAATCCAGAGGCTCCTGCGATGAGAATATTCATACCTAGTTCCTTTAATTCATTAATGCTATATACAGATTGAGATAGGAGGCAAACACAAGCCAAAGTAGGTAAGGAATTAATAACCAAGCAATGGTTGTGTTCGTTTTTTTTGCCTCAATGATTAAGAAAAAAGTCAGACCGGTTAAGCTAACAAGCCAAACAGCACTTGACCTAAACCAGTGTAGCCCAAAAAAAAGTGGCGTCCAGGACCAATTCATCAGCATTTGCAATGCAAAAAGCACAATGATTTTGTGAGAAGACGATTTGTTAAGGCTTGATAAAATCCAGGCAATTACAGCAAGAAGCCCATATAATAAGGTCCAAACAACCGAAAAAACAAACCCTGGAGGGGTTAAGGAGGATTTATTAAGACTTTCGTACCAGGGATTTATATTTGCCTGAGTTAGTAAACCTAATACAAAACCTATACTTTCAAAAAGAACAATCCAGAATATCAATTTAATTGGCTTATTGAGGCGCAAAATCTGTTCTCCAAATTGGGTTTAATCCTTCTTAATATTGGATATTGTCACAGTCTTCAGTGGGTCTAAAATAATGCCTAAAGGGCAGCAGGATTATCCCCTAATCACAAATCCTGTCTAAATCAAACGAATACCCTACTCATGTAATCCTTATTTACTGCGTTGTTTAAAGTCACTTGGTCCGTGAGTTGACGCGAAATAGCGGGCTCTAGCCTTTAATTCCTCTAATTGGACTTGAGCATGCAGGGTGTTAAGTTGCACTTGGGTGGTCATTTGCTCACGTTGATTAACCAAAAATAAAGTACTGTCGCCTTGATAAAACTTTTTTGTTTCGCCTTGCTGCACCTTTTGGGCCAAACGTAATTCTTTTTTTAACAAGCCTACTTGTTGTCGACTTCTCTTGATGCCAATCAGCATGTTTGTGAATTCATTGTTAAGTTGCTCGTACAAAAATCGCGTCTCAACACGAACTTGACGTAACTCGCTTTCTGCCTGGATTAGATTACCTTTAGCTTGTCTTTGCAACAAAGGAAATTTAAATGAAACACCGACCATGGCTGCTTGTGGAATTAATAAGGGGTAGCCACCTGTTCCATTTTGTTTAAACGTGTAAGCGGTTGCATCTAACTGCGGTAGTAGTTCATTACGGGCCTGATTGCGTTTGAGCTTCATCATATTGGCGTAATGGTTAAGCTTTTTAATCCCAGGGTGTTCTCTGACTGACAGTTGGATTCCTGCAATCTTATTTGAGGCGCTGGTTAGAGAAGGCAAGGATTGTTCTACTGGAACCAGCGGCTTGCCCTTGGGGTCGCGAAAATAAAGCGATAAATTAACCCCGGCTTGCTCAAATATCATTCGACCTTGATTGAGTAATTGTTGTCGTTGAATGATTTGTTGTAAATTTTCACTGATCGCAAGTTTTGGCAAATCGCCAAGATTCGCCTGTTTTTCAATGGCGTTTTGACGTTCTTCGGCCAGGCTCAGGAGTTGTTTAAAGGTGTTTAATTGCAGCCCTGCTTCTACCCATTGCCAATAGGCTTTAATTGCTTCTTGGTAAATTTTTATTTTGATTGCCTCAGCATCTTGTTCCTTCATGAGCATTAATTGAGAAGAAGACAATAATCCTGTTCGCTCTTTATCAATTAAGCGATCGCGAAGTAAGGGAAGGGATAATCCGGCTCGATATTCCCCACCGGAGTTTGTTAAATAGTTTTGATAGTAAATGGGCCAGTTACCCTCGCCATTGCGATAGCCGGCAAAAAGCTTCACGCCATTATAAAGCGTTGGAATAGTAAGTTGCGTATCGCCGTAATTATTAATATAACCACCGGCGGGTTGTGAGCGAGTAGTGGCCTCTAATGATGGGTCAAACTGCCCTTTTGCATTGACAAAAGCGCCACTGGCTTTGATCACTTCAAGGCGTGCTATTTTCACTTGAGGGTAATGAGCGTCGATGCTTTGCAGTACCTTCATCAAGCTTAATTTTTGTGTTTTTGGGGTTGCATGGGAGTTTGAATACCCCAATAAGGCATTTAGTCCGATAAGTAGAATGACTAACCCATGTAGCTTTTCCATCCTCATGAGCTCGCCTTTTCTGCTAAGCTTTCCGGCGGAAAGCCATTAAACTGACGCCATAATTCATACCATAAGGGCACTTCCCCTAATTGTACCCAACCATGTACACGCACTCCCTGTCTTAAAAAAGCAGGCTCAGGCCAGGGCTCATCAGGGACAATCACCGCACGAAACATCCCCATGCCGTTATCGGTGGGATCAATAAAAGCCACTTTTCCACCAAAGGTCCCTACGGCGATTTGCGGCCAACCCCTAAATTGAATGGCGGGCCATCCTTCAAATTGAAGGCGCGCTTTTTGATTGAGATGAACAAATGGAATGTCATTGCCATCAATCCAAAGCGCTACCGCTCTTGATTCGGTTACAGGTATAATCTCCGCTAAAATCTCCCCCTCTTTAACCACCACGCTTTCTTGTCCGGCCAGGCGCTTAAAGATGATTCCTGGGACATGTGCTTTGATGAGCTGGGTCTGCTGTCTTGCGATGCGAACATCAATGCTGACCTTATCAATATTGGCTTGTGCTAATTCATTTTGGTATTTGGCGTATTCAATTTGAGCCAATTCGTATTGACGTTTTGAGTTGATGCCTTGTTCGTATAAGTTTTTTTGTCGTTCTACATTGGCTTTTCCGGCGGTTAGTGATTGTTGTGCCGCTTCGATACGAAGCATAATGGCTTTCTTTTCCAGCTCCAATCGTTTGAGTAAGTCAGGGTCATTGTCGGTAATCTCTACGATAGGATCGCCTGCCTTGACACGCATCCCTTCATCAACATACCACTTTTTAATTCTGCCATAAATGGGTGAATTCACGGTATGCAATCGCTCAGTGGGTGAAAACGCAATCACTTTCCCACTCCCCAAGGCAAATTGTTGCCAAGGGGTAAAACACAAAAACACAATTAAAACCAAGAGTACTAAAAAAATAATCTTAGCAATTTTGCGCGGATTGGGTAATTTGCCAATCATTTGATAGGCGTGTAGCTTCATGAGAGCACCAAACAGTTAGACAGTGGAATGAAATTTGGATATTGAGTAATTACAATCAAAAGAGTCTCTTTGAGTGTTGCTAAATGGCCGAGCAGCAATTCGATGTCCTTTGTAGTCAATCGATCAAAGACGCGATCGATAATAATGAGCTGGGGTTTTGCAAGTATCGCACGAACCACCATGAGTTGAAGCAGCTCAAGCTCAGTAAACACCTGCTCCCAATCATAAATAATGCTTTTTAAGCCATTAGGTTGGCTCATTATTTTATCCATCAGCCCTAAAGATTTTAAAAGCTCTTTTAATTGTTGTATTGAAAAAGACGGTTGATTGAGGCGTAAATTGTCATAAATGCTGCCGGCAAACCATTCTTTATCTCTAAGTAACAGGGTGTGGTCACGAAGGCAGCGCCTGTATTGATCATGACAGAGGGTCTCGTTGATATACACTGTGAGGTCAGTATTGTTTTTAAAACCCAAAATAAAATCGGTCAATGACTCTTGTTTTTGGGTTTCATTCACGCAAATAACGAGCGGATTTTCTGGACTTCCCGATGCTTTTTCTTGATTTTCAGTGACTAGCGTGATGCTTTTTATGGGAATAATCAGTTCGCTTAGCTCAGTATTAATCGGTTCCGTTGGGAGATTTAATACCACGTCAATTTTATGCTCGGAAGCCACTAAATCGTAATAATTTTCCAAAAGAACAACAAAACGTTTAAACGCATAGATTAATGCACCAAGCACAATCTCTGCCGCAACGAGCTGACCTAAACTTAATTGGTTGTTAATCACGAGATAACCCCCTAAGCCGAGTAAGAGGCTACTGGCGATTGCTGAGAGGAGATAAAAACCAATCTGATGTTTAATAAGTTGTTTAAAATGCATGTTGCGCGCTTTTAAAAAGGAAACCAAACGCTTGTCCGTTTGCTGAGTCGCATAGTGATGATAACGATTAAAGCGAAATAAAAAACGACTGGTCAGCAGCTCTTCTAGCCAAGCACCTATTTGATGCTTTTCAGCGCATTCGTTTTCAGCACTTTCGAGGCCCTTACGGTAAGGCAGAAAAACAATCAAAAGTAGACTTAATACAATAAATCCATCAAATACAAGAAAGAGAGGATGATAAAAAAGAAGCAAGAGTAAACCAAAAAGGAGCTGCAAACTTAAGTTTACGCCATAGAGCAATAGACTTGATAGCGCTTTTTTGATGGTCACCACTTCGAAAAAACGATTAACGAGCTCTGGGCCATGATGTGAGGAGAAGTTATCTAGAGATAAATGAGTAAATTGACGGGTTAAATTAAGACTTATTCTCACCATTAATTTTTGTTGAATCACTTCAATGATAATGGCTTGCCAAACATTTAAAGCTCCTAGAGCAATCATTAATACAAGCACCATGATGCTTAGGGTTAACACAGGTTGTAGTAATTTACCAAAGGCAATCAAATTCACTAAGGTTTGGGCAGCTATAGGAATACTTAAGGTAAGTAGGCTCACGATGACGCTTATCATGACGATTGAAGCGATGGTGGCCTTATCCAGAACCTCAACAATTGAATTCATTTCTTGTCTCATCATAAGACTCATGTCCTTTGTTTAGTGTTTTAATTTATCCATGATAAAAAATTCGAGAGAGTCAATTGCATTATTTGCACCGTCCTTTTTAATTAAGGACACGTGGATGTCCCTTAAAGGAGGTAGGAAATAATCATTCAGCCTATCTAAATAGTTTGGAATCATACTGCGTTGTATTGCAGTAATCCCAAGGCCTGCTCGAACAGCTGCCATTTTACCAGCATAACTTGGACTACTAAATGCTAAGCGCCATTTTAGGTGATGTTGATCGAGTGATTCAATGACGTTGCCGCGATAGACGCAGGGGTTGGGGGAGAGAATCAATGGAATGATTGTATTTTGATTAAGGGCTGGTAGTAATTCTTTTTTGCCCACCCACTCCACAGGCTCATTCCATACATTGATGCCTTCGGTGATTGGATGTTTTTCATTGGTTTTTATCAAAATTAAATCAAATTCGTCCTTATGAAATCGCTCAATTAAATTGAGGGTTAGATCACACTCCACATTAAGCATGACTCGGGGGTGAAGCCTTGAAAATTCAACCAAGATATCCGAGAGCATCATCGAGGCAAAGTCCTCTGGCAGGCCAAAACGAAGTTCTCCCTGAAGTTCTGGGGTTTTAAATCGATCTAACGATTCGCGGTGCAATTCATAGATTCGCTTCGCATAGCTTAAAAAAATCTCCCCATCTGGGGTTAAGGATAATTCTCGTCCGCGAGTAATTAATTGTTTTTCAAATAAATTCTCAAGTTTAGCAATTTGCTGACTAATGGCAGATTGAGTTCGGCCCACACGAGAGGCTGCTTTAGTAAAGCTTAGCGTTTCTGCAACTGCTAAAAAGCATTGCAACGTGATTGTATCCAGTGACATTAGAATTCCTAATAGCAAATATGAATATTTTTAATTTCACTTATATCAGCAGATCTAATATATTACCATTGTAGCAAAACAATTTCTAATGGGGAATGGTGTGAATACAATAGTTCTAATTCTTTTATGTCTCATGTTAGCCTGTCCAATTGGTGCGCTTGTCTTTAACTGCGTTTTAATTTCTAGACCAATCCTTGCTGCGCGCCTGGCAGGTTATTGTATTGGGGTAGGGTTTTTGACTGGGCTAGGCTTGCTCTCCTATTTATCCTTATCGCAGAATCTTACAGTCTACTTATTGATTAGCCTTAATACTCTCAGCTTATTGTTATGTAGTCTAGTCTTATTGGTAAGTTTTATCGTGCATCGCTTTTCATTAAGGTATATGCATGGCGACAGACTTTACAGGCGCTTTTTTCTTCTTTTATCGGCACTAACCTTAGCAGCCACGCTTATGGTTTTTGCGGATAATCTATTTTTATTCTGGAGTGCCTGGTCTGCTTCTAATCTATTGCTAGTGCTTTTGATGGTGCATAAAAAAGAATGGGCAGCTGCAAAAAATTCTGGGCTCTTGGCTTTTTATACTCTGTCAATTGGTAGCCTGTGTTTATTAATCGCGTTTATTATTTTAAGTGTGACCTATTCAACAAGCTCTATTTCAAGCTTGACTCAACTCTCTAGCCCTGACAACTTATCATCACTAACGTTTTCAATGGGCCTTATCTTAGTTGGAGCGCTCGCTCAATCTGGCCTACTTCCTTTTCATCGGTGGCTTATCAGTTCTTTAAATTCGCCAACCCCTGTTTCTGCGCTAATGCACGCAGGCCTTGTTAACGGAGGGGGGATATTACTCGTTAAATTTGCCCCACTGATGATGCTTTATCCTGGATTGCTCAATGTACTTTTTATAATCGGTTCCATCTCTGCCTTGGTGGGTACTATTTGGAAGCTGATGCAACATGATATTAAAAAAATGTTGGCTTGCTCAACCATGGCGCAAATGGGTTTTATGATGATGCAGTGTGGTGTTGGTTTATTTGCTGCAGCCATTGCTCATCTTTGTTGGCACGGATTATTTAAAGCTTATCTGTTTTTAAGTTCGGGCTCTGCAGTGAAACAAAAAAAATCAGAGACTAACTCTTCTAAGGTCTCTCCTATCATGCTCCTTAGCTCTCTTTCAGGTGGGGTGGTTGCGCTGAGTTCCTTTGCGTTCGTGACTCATAAGACCATCTCTTTATACGACCCCAGCGCTTTTGTCTTGTTCTTTGCCTTAATTGCCGGGGCTCAACTCATGCTCACTTGGATTCGTGTACACCAAACGATTTTAAGTATCGTCTCTGGGCTTGTTCTTGCACTACTTTCAGGGTTTATGTATGGCGCGAGCATCCAGCTGATTCAGTGGTTAATTCCAAGTATATCGATTCTGAAGGGAGGTCAACTATCGATCATTCATTGGGCCATCATGGTTTTATTTGGCGCGTTGTGGGCTTTCTTTAATTTGGGGTTGCATCAAAAAATCGGTCAATCAAAGTTGGGCTGCTGGCTTTATATGAGCTTGCTTAATTCAAGTCAGCCATCAAGAAAAACCGTGACTGCATTACGAAATGATTACAACTATTAATAGTCCTAAGGAGTATTTATGACTACTGCAAAAGTATTATCGAAACAAGATTTGATAAATTCAGGAACTAAAAATGAAGGCATGACTTATCATGGCGGAAAAAAGAAAGGGCTTGAAATTCAGGCCTTAGTTCACAATGCCGCAAAATGCATAGCGCCTGTTTGGCCAATCGAAACGTTTATTGCGTGTAACCCCTTGCAAGGGTTTGAGGGACAAACCTTTGAAGAAGCATTGGCTCGAGGTGGCTTCAGGCGTCATAGAGCCGAGCGTAATCTCCAACTCGAGGAAGTCAATCTGCAAATGATTAAATGGTGCGGTGGCATTTTTGATGCTGGGCAAGGCACTATTGACATGCCCCATCGTGAAAAGGGTTTTTATTATGGGTTCTTGAAGTTAGTTTGTTTTGATAAGCAGGTGCACCAGAATAACAAAGAAGCAAAAGCATTTCTGGAGCAATTACCTGAATCAGCAGAAGAGGCAATTGAAACTTGTCTGCTAAGACTTCACGTTCCAGAGGGACAAGAAGAAGCGTTTCTTGCAAAGACACTGTCTTATTTACCCGGATGGGCAGGATTTGTGAAATGGAAGACCGATTGGCAGAACACAAAGAAATCAGGAGAGCCGACAGTCACCCTTACCGATTTTCTGGCTGTGCGTTTGGTGCTAACCTGCGTCCTCTGGCCTGATGCAGCCACAGAAAAAAAAAGCGTCGACGATGGCTCTTTGGTTAAAAAAGTGCTGGCGACATTAAAGAATAATGAAGACCGCTATCGCAACAAGCTATTGAGTGAGCTTGTACCAGAGGCTAAGCAGGAGGTGGCTCCTATCCCGCGAAGAAATGCGCAATTGGTTTTTTGCATAGATGTACGTTCCGAGCCTTTTCGTCGCGCAATTGAGTCTTTAGGAGCCTATGAAACCTTTGGTTTTGCTGGATTTTTTGGACTTCCAGTGCGTATCGATGAGTTTGATACCAATAAAAACAAAGAGTGTTGCCCAGTCTTATTGAAACCTAAATATGCCATTAAAGAAATGCCAGCTGCTGCTAATAAAGACGATTTTGAACGTTATCAACGAGGAAAGGCTTTCATTAACGGCTGTAAAAGTCTTTATACTCACCTCAAACAAAATGTGTCGACACCCTTTGCCTTAGTTGAGTCCTTAGGGCTTTGGTGCGGTCTGAATATGACCTTAAAATCCTTAGCACCGGAATTAAGTAACCGTTCCATATCAGCCATCAAGGGTTGGTTGAAACCGTCCATACCGACCAAAGTGTCTTATGAATTAAGTGAAACTGATGCGGAGCAAGGTTTGTCTTTGCATGAGCAGATAAAATATGCTGAAACGGTATTGCGTCTTATGGGGCTTAGTTCAGGTTTTGCGAAACTCATTATTCTTTGTGGGCATGGAAGTACTACTGAAAATAATCCTTATGCTTCTGCTCTGGATTGCGGTGCCTGTGGTGGTAATCATGGAGGAATTAATGCTCGCTTATTGGCCTCCATTCTTAATAAACGTGAGGTTCGACAAGGATTAGAAGAATGTGGCATACACATCCCCCTGGATACGGTATTTTACGGAGCGCTGCATAATACAACCACAGATTGCGTTGAACTTTATACTCAGGATGTAGAGAAAACGATTTATCCAAAGCTTTTAAGTCAACTCCAAAGCGATTTGAAACAAGCAAAGCTTATAACGAATCAGGAACGAGGAATCAAATTGGAAAGTTGCAGTCCTCATAAAGACATTACCAGAAGAAGCATAGACTGGTCTGAAACACGACCTGAATGGGGCTTGGCACGAAATGCTGCTTTTATTGTTGGCCCTAGGCATCTAACCAAAAACATCTCTCTTGATGGTCGTTGTTTCTTGCATTCCTATTGCTACGACCAAGATCACGACGGGGCTTTGCTCGAGACGATTTTGACCGCGCCTATGGTAGTTGCTGAATGGATAAATACCCAATATTTGTTTTCAACCTTGGATAACGTTGCCTTTGGAAGTGGAAGCAAAATCACTCACAATGTGGTTGGAACTATTGGGGTAATGCAGGGTAATGGAAGCGATCTGATGCATGGACTTCCCCAGCAATCGGTCATGAGTTCCGATGAGAACGCTTATCATGAGCCACAGCGATTATTGACCGTTGTTTATGCCCCCAAAGAGATGGTTTCTCAAGTGATTGAAAAACACTCTATTTTAAAAACCTTATTTTTTAATCAATGGGTTCACCTAGTTGTTATCGATCCCATCAATCAAATTCCTTTTCATTTAAATCAATTCGGTATATGGAATTCAGTAGCCTATGAGTAAGGGGACAAAAATGAATGTTGTTAAAGTACAAGAGAGAAAAGACGTTGGTATTAATTTACATCCAATGAAAAAAATTGAGATTATCGTTGCAGGAGAGCATGAACACTTCATTTCATCGATGATGGACGAGGCGTCAGTGACAGGATACACCTTGATTAGAAACGTTTCTGGAAAAGGTCATCATGGCTTTCATGAGGGAAAAATGCTGTTTAATGAGAAATCCTCATTAGTCTTATTTATCGCAGTCGCACCTGAGGATGTGATCGTAACCTTAGCTTTAGGCATGAAAACTCTGTTTCAAAACGAGTCTGGGGTCATGTTTGTTTCCGATGTTTCGGTGGCAAGGCTTGATTATTTTCACACTATGGACACCTAAAATCATGTATTATAAAAATCAGACTGTCTTATTGGCGTCCAAGCACGAAAAGGAGCAAGTGATTGCTCCTCCGTTTATGAGTAGGCTATCGTGCAGTCTGGAAGTGCATGATTTTGATACTGATCAGTTTGGTACCTTTACTGGAGAAATTGCGCGAACTCTTAGCCCTTATGAAACCTGTCTTTTGAAAGCTCAAACAGCAGCAAAACGCTTTAACTATTCTCTTGCTGTTGCCTCTGAGGGAAGTTTTGGGCCTCATCCCGCATTTCCTTTTGTACCAAGCGCCCACGAGCTGATGGTGTTTGTTGATGGTTTTCGGGATTGGATCATTGCAGAGCAACTAGTCAGTCAAAAAACAAATTATGAGACGATAACAATTAACAAGAATACAGAGCTGGATGCTTTTCTTAAACGAGTCGGATTTCCATCTCATGCGCTTATTCTACAAGAGGCAATGACTCAACGAGTTTTAGCTAAGGGAATTAACAACGTGGAATGCCTGAATGATAATCTCAAACTTGGTTTTAAAACTGAAAAAGAATTACTTTTAACAACAGACATGCGAGCGATGATGAATCCGACTCGAATGGAGGTGATTGGTGAGTTGGCCGATAAGTTAACACAACGTATTGCTAGCCTTTGTGCTCGATGTGAACGCCCAGGCTTTGGATTCAAGGCGACTCGAGGCGCACTGCTTTGTTCTCTTTGTGGCTCTCCAACCTCATTTTATGAGGAGGAAGTATGGGGTTGTATAGCATGTGAACATCAAGAGTATAAAATGCGACGAGATGGTTTGTTAAAAGCAGATCCCACCCACTGTGATTATTGCAACCCTTAATCATCATGGTGTGCGATTTCTTAATCGACTGTTATTGGAGGTAAACATTAGCAAGCAATGCAAGGATTGGGATAAACACAATTTATCCCAATAATTAAGATCATTTTGCGACCGCGCTCTTATTAACTCAACCTTCTATTCGTCCATTAAATTTCAATATTACCTAAATCAACCATCTTATCGCCTACTTCAACACCGAGTGTCTTGATCAGTTGATTACCTAAGTAGAAAGTAATTTCATAAGAACCTGGTTCGGTTAATTGGTACAAAAGTCCGCTGCTAGAACGCAAGGCAAAGGTACGATTTGGAGCATCGCCATCAAATGCAAGCTTATTTAAACCCTCAATTTTTTTCAGGGAATAACGCACTTCATTTGGATTAGAGGTTTGAACATGGGCACGAAAACCGCTTTGTGATAGCCGGGTAAGCAGCGCTCGCCAACCACCTTCCTGACGGACAACCGTTACATCGCGCCATTCATTATAATCAGGAAGGAAACTGAAAGCATTCACCTCAATACAAAAGGCAAACACACCATGTTCTCTCCACTGCCAATCCAAATCAGAACCATCCGCTTCATAAATGACTTCAGCAACAGGACCTACTTCGTAGGCATGTGTTTGATTGGCATCATTACGAATCTTGGCATTCATACTTTCACCAATAGATTGAAACAGATCTTTGGCAGGATTATTGACGCTTAGACAGCCATTTGGATAAAGGATTAATTCGCTGTAGGAGTGATAACTGATATCAACCACAGGTTTTAATGTTTCAACCAAATGCATCATTGCTTGGGTTTCTGGCTCGCTACCAGCAGCTGGTCCTCGGTAGGTTTCGTTGTATGGATCGCCACTTGAACCATCACAATAATTCCAATAACTGGGATAATTACGATTGAGGTCTACTCCAACGATATCTCCATCAAATTTATAGGTGTTTTTACGCCACATCAGATGACCATCAGCGACTAGCGCATTCCCATCAGGATTTACCTGAGGAACAAGCACCACCCTAAAATGATCCAACCAGTACGTTATCTCTGCATCATTACCGTATTGTTCAGTGAGCACTTTGGCAATATGCATGATTACTTCAGGCGTCATCACTTCTCGCGCATGATGCATGCCATTAAAAAGAGCGACTGGTTTATTCGTGTCTCCTGGGTTCGCTGAAATTTCCAATGCCATGATCGGACGGTCTTGGTGGGTTTTTCCTGCTTCAAATAATTTCGTAATGGTTGGGTAGCGAGCATTCACGTCCGTCAATGCTTGACGTACCTGAGTAGGAGTCATATAGCCCTGTATCGATTCAGCCAGCTTTTGAAGAGTATAATTTGCTTTTCGAATGTGAAGATTCTGTTTCTGCAATTGCAAAAGCTCTGCTGGTGTTACAAAAACTTCTGCCCAGTGTTCTTTTACATTCATGCCAAGCACGTCCATCTTTTTCAATAATTGCAATTGTGCATGTGCTACATCTGCTTGATCATCAAAATCAACATAGATGATTTGCTTTTTTTCTGTTTGGACTGCAAAGACATTGCTTGTGAACACTATTGCAATAAGCATGACGCAGAATTTTAACTTAAATTGGATGGACTTTCGCATAGACAATATTCCCTTATCCTATTGATGAAGGAAGAAATAATATCGATTTAATGGATAAATTCAAGATTTGCATTAGAAAAGTAGGTCGGAACATGACCTAATGGCGCTGCCTTAAGCAGGGTCATTCGTGAAAGCGGATAGTTCCGTACCCGCTTGCTGACGCGCGTGTCTCGGCTCACTCCCTGCCGTGACTAGGATTTGATTCAGATAGCAAAGAAGAAACCGAGCCGCGCGCGTCAGCAAGCGGACCTATGCTGGCCGGATAGAGGAACCTAATGACACCGCTTAAGGCAGCGTCATTAGAACATGACCCAACCATGAATGGTTGTTTTCATAGTGTTCTATTATTAGGTCGCGACTCAACCTGCTTGCTCATTGGGTCAATGACAACAATTTATAAGAGAGGACACCGTGATTTAAACACTAGCTACCTGACTGTTTGAAAGGTAAACTTGTTTCGCCAGAAAGTTCGCTCTGATAGGGCAATGTAGCAGGATCCACATCAGCCAGTTTAATAAAAATTTGTCTTGGATCGGATGGTTCTGGACTATTGTTTGAGCCAACAATTTTAATTTCAAAAAACTTTGAGGCACCCATAGTCATGTGTTTCAAAATAGACTAACTTAATTTAAGCATAGTACCTATTTTTTTATTTATTTTCGACTTTTATACAGAGAGCTTACTGGTGTGAAAATGAATTCGGGACCGGATTAGGAATGGACTTATCATGAATAATAATGACACTCTAAAAAAAATGTGTGATGGCTTTGATCAATCTGATGATGAAATCATTGGAAACTATCAATCCATAAAAGTTGATCTCTCAAAATCGGACCTTGACGATTTTTTAAAAATTGGTCAATCAGAAACTTATCCCGCAGGAACTATTATTTTTAATGAAGGTGATCCCGCTGACTCCTTTTTTATTATTATCGAGGGCGTTGCTGAAATCTATAAAAAAGCGGTGGATGAGTATGGTGAGCAGAGCATCCATGTTCTAGCTTCTTTATCAAAAGACGCCATTGTCGGGGAGATGGCCCTCATTGAAAACGCTAACCGCTCAGCTTATGTTCGAGCTAAAACCGATCTCACTGTCATCAAATACAAGTTGGAAAGCATAGGTGCGAAACCAAAACTTAACGTGCTGTTAATTAAAAATATTGCTCACATCTTGTCGGAGAGACTCCGTTTTACTACGGATATAACCGTTAAAAATATGCAGATTGTTTTAAAGGAATCTTTAGGGCGTAATGCATTAGGTGTGTTTATTATAGCCTTGCTTTGGATTATATGCCTTTATACGTTGTCTTTACATTACCTGGTTTGGATAATCCACAAAGAGAAAATCACTACGACATTGTCCGTCTGTTTAATCTCAATCTATGCGATTGCAACACTCATAGCAATGCATTTTACAGGTCTCCCCTATTCCCGGTTTGGAATTACCCTCAATAATTGGGCAAAAAATACTCTGGAAGCAGTGGCACTTACCATTCCACCGATGTTAATCGTATTATTGATCAAGGTATTTATCGTAGAGTTCAATCCTCTGGAGAAAACCCAACTATTTACAGGAACAAAACTCTTCTATGTTAATCAGCAAGTGGATTGGGAATATTATTTAACCACCCTATTTTTATACAGTCTTTTTGCACCGATTCAAGAATTAATTGCACGATGTGCTCTTCAATCAACCTTTTTCAATTTTTTACCTGGAAAACAATCGTTTCGAAAATGGAACGCAATCATTCTCTCAAATCTACTCTTTTCGACCATGCATACTCATTTTGGAGTTAGATTTACTTTCTTAACTTTTATAGCAGGACTTTATTGGGGATGGCTGTATCATAGACAAAGGTCGTTTCTTGGAGTATCAGTTTCTCATGCTCTTTTAGGCAGTTGGGCCTTATTAGTGGTTGGATTACGTTAAACCTAAGCAATACAAACTGGGTTAATCCTTTTTCAATACTTGATATTTGATCTCAAAAAAATCATCATTAAAAACGAACAAGCGAAGATACATTCCTTCAGTATACTTCGTTAATATGGGCTACGTGTTGTTATACACACTTTTACAGCGGAATAGAGATGAAATGTCTGGCCAGGTCCTCGACCTATGGTATGAAAATCAGTGAATAAGGATAAGATGAGTACAGCTCTAGTTTGGTTTAGACAGGATTTGCGAATAGCTGATAATCCTGCACTTTTTGAAGCATGCATGAATCATGAAACGATCCTACCAATCTATATCTTAGAAGAAAAACACAGTGTTCTGGGTGAAGCACAAGCATGGTGGCTCCATCATAGCCTTCTCAGTTTAAATAACTCGCTCAAACAACAACTGGGATTAACACTCCTGCTGCGCAAAGGCCACCCTCTCGACATTATTTTAGAGTTAGTCAACACAGGATTGATAGATTCTGTTTATTGGAATCGATGTTATGAACCCATGAGTATCGAACGGGATAAAAAAATCAAAACAACACTTCAAGAAAGAAGCGTTAATGTCTTTAGTTTTAATGGAAGCTTATTGAATGAACCCTGGACAATCAGCAATAAAAACGGTGAGTTTTTTAAAGTCTTTACTCCTTATTGGAAATCCTGCCGACAAGGCCTTATTTCTCAACCTGAAAAATGGATAACCTCTAATCCTGCTTCCGTTGATTTAGGTAGTGATGAACTTCAAGAATGGAAACTTTTACCTCGACTCAATTGGGCGTCTCGATTTTCTGAATTTTGGACGCCAGGTGAAGCCGGTGCTCAACAAAAGCTGGATAAATTTATCGCCCATCATCTCCAAGGTTATAAAATTAATCGTGATATTCCCGAAAAACAAGCAACTTCACACCTTTCACCGCATTTACACTTTGGTGAAATCAGTCCATGGACCATTTTGAGAGCCGTTGAATTCGCTAAGCTCGATCCATACTGTGATTTAGCAGGAGCAGAGCATTTTTTATCAGAACTCGGATGGCGTGAGTTTTCTTATTACTTGCTCTACCATGTACCATCCCTGCCGTACAAAAACTTCAAAAGTGAGTTTGATGCATTTCCTTGGCATAACGATGAGTCATCATTAAAACAATGGCAACAAGGAATGACCGGATATCCCATCATTGATGCAGGCATGCGCGAGCTCTGGGCAACAGGGTATATGCATAATCGGGTACGCATGATTGCAGCCTCATTTCTTACTAAAGGTTTATTTATTGACTGGAGATTAGGTGCTGATTGGTTTTTAGATACTTTGGTTGATGCCGATTTAGCAAATAATAGTGCCAGTTGGCAATGGGTCGCAGGTTCTGGTGCTGATGCAGCGCCCTACTTCCGAATATTTAACCCAGTTCTCCAAAGCCAAAAATTTGATCCTAATGGAGCCTATATTCGTCGTTGGATTCCAGAGCTTACTTCCTTAAATAATGATGCAATTCATGCCCCATGGGAATCAGCTGGTGCAACTTTGATTTACAACAAAACCAATTACCCTAAACCCATCATCAATCATAGCGAAGCTCGCTCCAAAGCGTTAGGGTATTACAATCAACTAAAGAATAGGACAATCACATGATTCCTTGTTTTTTCATCTTTGGTTTTGGTTATACAGCCAAAGCTCTTACCAATAAACTACTCTCACAAGATTTTAGAATCATCGGAACATCCCGCACCACCAATGAACAGCAGAAGAATAATGTAAGCATCCAATTGATTGATTTCGACTGTCCGAGCCTAGAAGACTACTTAAGTCGCGCAACTCATCTCTTAATTTGTATTCCTCCCTCAAGCACCCTTGATGATTTAGTACTCAATAAATACAGCGACATCATTAAAAAACAATCCTCTCATCTTCAATGGCTTGGTTATCTTTCTTCCACAGGAGTTTATGGAGACTATCAGGGAAAGTGGGTGGATGAAGAGAGTAAGTGCATCCCTCATACAAAGACCGGTGTTGCCCGTCTAAAAGCGGAGCAAGCTTGGATATCCTTCGCTACGGATAATCACTTGCCACTCCATGTTTTTAGGCTATCCGGTATTTATGGGCCAGGGAGAAACGCACTTGCGCGGTTGATACATGGGAAAACATACAGCATAGTCAAACAAGAACAGGTATTTTGTCGCGTGCATGTTGAAGACATTGTTTCAACGCTTATCGCATCGATTCAATCACCAAACCCCCTTTCTATTTATAATGTATCTGATGATGAACCAGCGCCAGCTCATGTGGTTGACAGCTATGCTGCCAAACTCTTGAATCGAGAACCACCTACTTTGCTCCCTTTCTCAGAAGCAAATTTATCGCCCATGGAGCAAGAGTTTTACGCCAATAATCGTCGAGTTTCTAATTTAAAAATCAAGAAAGAATTGAAGGTAACTTTGAAGTATCCCACTTATAAAGAGGGACTCACTGAAATTTGGAGAAATGAGTTTGCTCGTGAATAAACTTAAATCACACTACTCGGTGAAGTGAGCTATTCGATTCAACGATCTGTACGTGAGTTTAGAATATCGTAAGGCAGGTATAGCCTAAGCCCTTTTGGATCGAGTCAGGGACTATGCCCAAACATAAGGTATTGCTGAGATCACTCTTCAAACAGCACTCACTGATACTCAAGCAGATGAGGTGATGGATGTTGCCTAAGTCCCGTCAGGTCCTGCCCTTATTACTCTTTGCTAATACTGGCTTGTATCTTTAAACGGTAAGCAAAAAGGGAAGACATCTACCCCCTTATTTTATTGTGGTTGATTTTGTTGTTGGTCATTGGGTTGCTGTTGTTGAATTTGTGGTGGTTGCTCAACAGGTTGTTGTTCTTGAATTTGCGGCTGTTGCTCAACAGGTTGTGGTTCTTGAATTTGCGGTGGTTGCTCAACAGGTTGTTGTTCTTGAATTTGCGGTGGTTGCTCAACAGGTTGTTGTTCTTGAATTTGCGGTTGTTGCTCAACAGGTTGTTGTTCTTGAATTTGCGGTGGTTGCTCAACAGGTTGTTGTTCTTGAATTTGCGGTGGTTGCTCAACAGGTTGTTGTTCTTGAGTTTGTGGTTGTTGCTCAACAGGTTGTTGTTCTTGAGTTTGTGGTTGTTGCTCAACAGGTTGTTGTTCTTGAATTTGTGGTTGTTGCTCAACAGGTTGTTGTTCTTGAATTTGAGGTTGTTGCTCAACAGGTTGTTGCTCTTGAATTTGTGGTTGTTGCTCAACAGGTTGTTGTTCTTGAATTTGTGGTTGTTGCTCAACAGGTTGTTGTTCTTTCTGTTCAACAGGCTGTTGCTGTTGATCCTGATTCTGCGGTTGTTCGACTGGCTGCTGTTGTTCTTGATTTTGTGGTTGCTCTTCAGAGGGTTTTTGCTCATGAATTTGCTGTTGAACATCAGGCTTTTGCTCAGTTGATGGCTGTTCATTGGACTTGATTTCAACGGGTTGGGGAATCGTTTGTGGATCAACTAGTTTTAATTGTTCTTGCTCCTCCGGTTTAGTAACTTGTATTTCTTTGACTTCTTCTGAGGTGAGTGGTTTCCCTGGATTCTTTTCTAATAATTTTTGTTCCTCGGTAAATGGCACTTGTGGAGTAGGTGGTTCAGTGATAACAACAGTTGGTTTGGTCATGATCTCTGCTGCAGGTTTAGACTCAGCAGCTTGCTGGCCTCCCAGAAAACTGGACTGATCTGGTGTAATGGTTGCCGTAGGTGTCTTAGGTGCTTTAACAATGATTTCGTCAGAGACTTGCACCTGTGCATTATTCACTGGTTGGGACTGGACAAATGTGTTTAATGGAACGGCGGTAATTCCTTGCTGTACAGTAACATTTTGGTAATTGAGTGTCGTGTTTTGATTATTATAAACAGTTGTTACGTAGGTGTTATTAATCACTGTGTTGTTGACATTAATTTGTTGAAAATAATTACGACTGACTTGATAGGGGGGAATATAAATATCTCCTGGACCTAGAGGAAACCAGGCAATACTTGGCCTATTCGCTACAGAAAGCTGGTAATTTCTGCCACCAACAAAAGCGACAAGAGCCGGAGCATACATCGGTTCTGCTTCGATTGGGCCAGGTATCCAAGCCCATCTTCTTTCAATAAAAATCCATCGCCCATAATGAAAGGGTGCAAAGCCCCATGGTTGTTCATCGACCCATGTCCAACCCCAATGACGTACCCATACCCATTGTCCCGTTCTATAAGGAGCCCAGTTATTGCCAACATTGTTTGGAGACCATACGTAACCGTATTTTTTTACTTTCCGCCAAGTTCCATGAGTATCCAAATCTTCATAACCAATAACAGCCGTATTTACGTATCTGGGTTTGTTTATTTTTTGTGGCTGATCTCGGTCCATAGACCAACGATCAAAACCATCAATAGGGCCAACTGCTGAACATTGATA
Organism: Legionella waltersii; assembly: GCF_001468085.1. Lineage (GTDB taxonomy): Bacteria > Pseudomonadota > Gammaproteobacteria > Legionellales > Legionellaceae > Legionella > Legionella waltersii. The sequence continues at coordinate 46,940 of NZ_LNZB01000015.1, forward strand.
ACCTTGCAACTTAGTTCCTTTAAATTGGCAGGTTTGGCCTTGATTGATTGTATAAGCCGATTTTTCGCCATACACATCCGTTTGCCCTTTGCGAACGGTGACCGTTGTGGAGGCATTATTTACATCGATTCGATAATAACCGTTTTTTTTGATAATCACTGCCAAATTTGGCGTATCAATTTCATAGACTTGATTAGGTTTTAATTGAACGACGTTTAAAGCAAATGTTCCATCACTCAACTTAAACTGTGCAATTTGATTGTTTAAATTTAGAATTTGCACGCTCGTCCTGCTTCCTAAACGTGTCGTTGCTAGTCCAAGTTGTAACTCAACTTTAGAGTCTGTATCAGACCACAGGCTATCCCCTAATACCAAAGGACGATTAAGATTTGTTTTTATCCATTTCGTTTCAGAAGCAGGTAGATAACTGACCACCCCAGAGATAAGACTGATTCGAGCCACACGTGTTGATGGATCGGCACTGGCAATGCTTGAAGTAACAATCAAAGGAAGTGAAAATAGAACATAAAATAACGTGCAAGTTTTGCCAGCCAAGCTCTTCATAGAAACAATCCTTGTTCGAAACAGTAGTGAACCATGACGTTGTAATACAAAATGTAACATGTTCAGAACTAGACTTGCTATAAGGCGTTCATTTTTTGGTGAATGAAGCCCCAAAGAAATACAGGGAATAAATAAAGCCGGTGAACGAAGGTTGAGTCATTGACTCAACCTTATGGGCCCATGTAGCAAACTAGGCTTATGAAAATAGTGAACCTTTAAAATTTTGTGGTTTCAATGCATCTTCCGCATTATGTTGTTGTTCAAGTTTTTCTCGAACAATGACTGCTAAATCGAGTAATTTCGTCTTAATACTTTGTGACTGCATCACATCGAAATCATTTGCTACAGAAATCAGGGCTCCCGCATAGACTTTAAATGTAAAGCGTTCTGTTAAACTCTGTAATCCTGCACTAAGGGTTGCGTTGTCTCGATCTCTCAACGCCTTTTGTAGTTTATCCCATAAATGGAAATAACCTCGGGGTAGTGTAATTTGCTCCTGGGCCTCTGGTTCTAGTATAGGTTCTATCTCTAGACCTTGTACCATTCTTATAATCTCGTCCACTGCATTTTCTAGAACATCAGCAACAGGTTCTGCTTCAGGTTCTGGTGTAGGCTCTGGTTGAACGTTGTTCTCTATTGCAGGTGGTATAAATTCACTGAATGCCCCCCCGAGCTCTCTCATAATTGCAATGTCTTCCTCACTTGGAATCATACCCTTTTCACGAATTAATACACGAATGATTTCAATGAGTTTGGCAGTATAAGCGTCATTGGCCTCTTGGCTGTCACCAAGCACGTTGGCAAATCCAGCTTGTTCGATTTTAAGAATCGCCGTGAGAATAGTCATGTTGTAATTAAAAACTGGCCTAAATCGTTCAGGAATTAAACGTTGGTGAACGCCAAGGACCTCGATCACATTAATTGGCAAATTTATGCTGGTCTCTGATACGTCTCTTACAGCATCCACCGTTTCTCTTTTATGGGACAACCCTACCATCTTGACCGTGGATGCTCCAACCAAATACACGGCGTTCACAAAACCCGTTTTATTTGAAGTGTTCCAGGTTTGTACCTGCTTCTCAAAAGATCCATCCAGAATGCTTATCAATAATCGTTGTGCTCTATTATCTTCTAAAAAATTCTTATCCGCTTTTTTTCCATGACCAGTTCTACCAAACAGAGAATACATCTATAAATCACCTCTTATAAAATTAATGTGGCCGCATTTTATCACCTTTGTCGCAAAATGATATACTTAGGCCAAATAAAAACACATTAAATGCGATAGAAGGAGAAATAAACATGGGGTTTAGGTCAAACGAACCAAACTAATTGACTGGGGTATTCTTGTATTAATCGAATGAGTGCTCCTAGCTCGCATTGATAATATATAGTAGAGTGATCAATCTAATTAATCATGATTTGATCTAAATGCGAACCTTTGTACCTGGTTATTACATAATTGAAGGACCTAAGCGAAAGTCATGGTCTGAATTTACTAACTACTCATTCTTACTGTTTAATTGGGCCCTAACTTTTATTGCAAGACGTGCCATCATCAATGTAGCACTAGGGCCCGATGAAATCAGGCTTCAAAAACCCGTTCATGTGATTTTTTTTTCAGATGATAGATCTGAAAAAGGCTCCGTCATTGTTAATCTTCTTCCTGGAAAATCGTCTAAAGCACCAACGAGTTACTACGATAAATTACCTCGATTTTCAAATACGGCGAAAAGACAGCTATCCAATACTAAACCAAGTAATCAACGTTACATTGATTCCATAATCAATGAAATTGGGCTTCTTCTTGAGGGAAGATCCACTCAGGAAAAATGCAGAAATAAACAATTTTCAATTGAAGACATCCATATTAAAGGAATTGAAAGACTTGATGATCACTTAGCGAACTATTTCAAAGAGCAGATGCATCAAAAATACGGTAAAGCGTTTTTTGAGCGTCCTCGTAAAGTTCAATTGAATTTTTATACCTTAGAAACTGCTGATCATGCCGTTCTTGAGTCTGTGGAAATTCCAAACACAGACGAAGAATTGAAGCCTATGTCCGAACGAAAATTTGTCATTTCCTGCATGGCTAGAAACCAAAACTACATGTATTGGCTCAAAGATTTATACACTTCGGCTAAACACATAGGTTGTACTGTGATTGGCTTTAATTATCGTGGACTTGACTACAGTAAAGGCATGATCTGGACTTATAAAAATCTGGTTGATGATGCTCTTTCACAAGCACGACGCTTAATTGAATCAGGTGTTAAACCTGAGAATATCGCCTTTGAAGGGATGAGTATGGGAGCAGCTGTTGCTACTATTACCGCAGCAAAAATGCACGAGAATGGTCTTAGAGTAAAATTATATAATGAACGTTCCTATCGATCGCTTCTCCGTTTAATGATTGGTTATATAATGCCGGACAGTACGAGCAACCCATGGAACCCATTAACTTGGTTAAACTATGTTGCTGTGGGATGTGCTTACCTTTTTCTTACTCCTGCCATTTGTCTTCTAGGATGGCATTTAGATGCCGCAAACGCATGGGATAGAATTCCTTTTGCCTACAAAATTTATTCTGTAGCGAGAAATCACCAAAATCCAGCACAACCGGATGACGATGATCTTGTTCATGATAGTTTTTCATCCATAGCTTCTCTTATGGCTCAACACTTAGAAGAGATAAAATACACGCATCAAAATGGCGGATCCCTTTCAATAGAAGAACAGCAAATGTTGGCTGATAAACCCGAATCTCATGAGTTTACATTGGACAGAAATAATGCGATGAACACGAACCCATCAAACCACTCTGCACCACGTCGTTTCCTAGTTGATACTCAGAGTCATCAACAAACAATGCACACTTATATGATAGAGCATGTCCGTGAAATGCTAGAAATCACGCCCCCAGGATTAGAAGCCCATATTAACAAAGCGTAATACGGGCTTGATATCTACACCCCTTTTCGGTATAACTCGTCATTTCTAGATCCTGTGAGCAACTCACCGGACATAGTTTCAACAGCTCCCAAGATTACTCAAGGAAAACCATGGACCAATCTATATCGATGTACAGTGCTTCTGTGCCAGTATTTACTCAATTACTCACTGCATTAAATGCCATTTTGGAAAAAGCAAAGCATCACCGGACCAATCCTGATGCACTTCTACTAGCTAGTCTTTACCCAGACATGTTCAACTTAACCCGTCAGGTACAAATTGCATCTGATTTCGCAAAAGGAGTCTGTGCGAGACTAGCAGGGATAGAGGTCCCAGCGTATGAGGACAATGAAACAACGTTTGATGCACTTAAAGAACGAATTGAAAAGACCTTGCGCTTTATCGCTAACATTAAACCGGAAGAAATCAACGGTAGCGAAGAAAAAGAGATCATCACTCGACCAGGAACCCCAAAAGAACGAGTATTTTCAGGACAACAATATCTCCTGCATTATGGTCTTCCACAGTTTTTCTTTCATGTGACCACGGCTTATGACATTTTAAGAAATCAGGGGCTTGAAATAGGTAAAAAAGATTACATGGGTGCATAAACAAATCATTGGTTGGGTCGTCTGACCCAACCATCAATCTACATTCCTTCAACTTCCATCACAAAATCGATATTACCGCGTGTGGCATGGCTATAGGGGCAAACTTTTTCGTGTGCTTCGTGTACCAGCTCTTTTACTTCAGCAGTAGAAAGAGACGGAACTTTAACGTTCATCTTAACTGCAATGCCAAATCCACCCCCTTCACGAGGACCTACAGAGACATGGCATGTCACAATTGCACCGGTGACTTTTTTCTTATGCTGACTGGCCACAAACTCTAATGCTCCACCAAAGCATGCTGCATAACCCGCTGCAAAAAGATGTTCGGGTGTTGTGGTATTGGGTAATCCTGAACCACCCATGTCTTTGGGGACGGATAAATTAACGCTAACGGAATGATCGGTGGTTTCCGAGTGACCGTTTCTTCCCCCCGTATTAATTGCGGTAGCAGTTACAAGAGGTTTGATGGTATAAGCTGGCATTGTACTCTCCTTAAAAATTTCATTTAGACAGGATGATATCTCCCTATGGAGGTTAACACATGATGCCATAAGCAAGTATTCTTTCTTTTATCCAAATAAAAAGCCAGTGAAAGATAACCAGATGAATGCGTGACTTGGATGACATAGTGAGTCCGGATTGGATGAATCCGGGCTTGTTGTATAATGGTTATGCATTTACTTTTTTACAGCGCGCTTACCAAATCGCTTTTCTTCCGTTTTTTTACCGACTGCACTCGTTGTTTTTCTGTTTTTCGAAACATGTTTTCTAGCTGGTGTCGGAGCTACGCCAGTGGGCAAATTGTGATTAGGCTCAAAATCTTCGATTTCAATACGATCTATTTTACGTTTTATCAATCTCTCAATGGCATTTAATTGCCCTATTTCATCTGCGCTGACTAATGAAACCGCCAATCCAGAAGCACCAGCCCTCCCTGTTCGTCCTATACGATGCACATAGTCTTCAGCCACCTGTGGCAGATCAAAATTGACCACGCAAGGAAGTTGATCAATATCAATACCCCTGGCTGCAATATCAGTAGCCACTAAAATATGCAATTCACCCGATTTAAACTCAGATAGAACTTTAGTGCGCTGAGATTGCGACTTGTTCCCATGAATGGCTGCAGCATGAATATGATTATCTGCCAGCAGTTTAACTAGTTTATTCGCACCATGTTTGGTTCTAGAAAATACAAGTGTTTGTCCCCATTTATTTTTATGGATTAAGTGGCTAAGTAAAGCAGGCTTTCTGCTTTTATCAACTGGATGAACGGTTTGCTTCACTGCAACAGCTGTAGTATTACGCGGTGCGACATCAATTTCTACCGGTTGATTTAATATACTTTTAACTAAGGTTCGAATCTCATCGGAAAAAGTCGCTGAGAACAATAAATTTTGTCGTGACCTAGGCAATAGTTTAATAATACGCTTGATGTCATGAATAAAACCCATGTCTAACATCCGGTCCGCTTCATCTAAGACTAAAGTCTCAATCTCATCTAACTGAATGGCTCCTTGTTGGTGTAAATCCAACAAACGTCCTGGAGTTGCAACCAATATCTCAACACCTGCTCGTAACTTCATCATTTGTGGATTAATTTTTACTCCACCAAAAACCACTAGTGAGCGAAGAGAAAGGTGACTACCATATTCTCTGATGCTTTGGTGAACTTGAGCTGCTAACTCTCGAGTTGGAGTAACGATTAGAACTTTTGCTCGGTTGCTTTTAGCTCGGGGTTTATCGTGTATTCTTTGCAAAATCGGTAATACAAAACTTGCTGTTTTACCAGTACCCGTTTGTGCAGAAGCCAATACATCTCTGCCACGAAGAATAGCAGGAATTGCTTGAAGCTGAATTGGAGAGGGTTCTAGATATCCCAACTCATCTACAGCACGAAGAATGGGCTCAATGAAGCCCAATGATTTAAAACTCATTTTGTTTCCTTATAATCGGTGGATAACTGTCATTCGTATGACCCACCCAACTCAATATGTCTATTTTTGGCGCAATTTTACCATAGATTACCTGCAATAAGTGGATTTTAGTTAAATTTAACTCGTAGCCTGGAATACGACTTCGTCCACACTGGGTTACACATGCTTCTTGCAATTAATAGGTTATGCTAGAATGAATACAATCTAGCAAAGTCGCTTGATGATAACAGTCTTTGTTATGAAACATCGATAAGCATTTGCAAAATTGATCGTGTTTGAAGGTGGATTTTTAAGAAACCCCTGTTTAGGGTTAAAGTGTATTAAATACTGAAACATGACCCTATCAACCTGGTGAACGTAAACTTTGTACAAAAGGAAAATTCACAATGGTCGCCGTAGATACAATTATGAAACCGATTTCTATTGTTGAATAATCGCTGTGCAGGTGTGAATAAAGGTTGTTTGTATTTAGGAGCAAAATTTAGTAAAGGGAACTCCTACAAGGAGAAAACCATTTTCCTCATTAAGGAGATTGCAAAACAAAACTTTCTGTTTATTTATGGCGAGTCACTTTATGTCTCTAAAGATCAATTACTATAGTTTGCCAGCCAACAGCAAATAATCGAGCAAAAAAATGGAAATGTATTGCATTTGTCGCCATGAAATGGTACTCGTTATAAAAATGACTTATGTAAAAACCCAATCTCTTCGTTAAAAAATGTTTTGACTGAGGGGGGGGGTAAATAAAGTAAGCAACTGAATTCAAAATATTTTTTACCGAAAAGATTGGGATTTTTAAGTAAGTCCTGTTATAAATTCAATTTATAGGGAAATGATGATATGACAAAAAAAATTATAGGTTTATCCTTCCTTTTGGCGTCAAGCACTTTGATGGCTGAAGGTGGTCGCTTTGACAACGAATTCTCGTGGGTTAACCCAGCTGATATGGCTAAAACAAAAAAATACGATGTTACTGCAGGGCTAATCTATCCGATTGTTCGTATCCCACTTTCGGGAACTCAAAACTTTCCTAGAGTTGCAACAGCTGGTGCCTTCACACCACTAAGCCAAACAGTTGGCGGCACTATCAGGGAGACTTATACTTTACCCAGTGGAAAGATTACCTATCGTTTAAATGACAAGCTCCTTATCGGTGTTGTTGCTGGTCAAAGCTTTCTTAATGATCTGACCTATGACGTGAACTCACCACTGCGCTACTCAATCTGGCGTTCAAAATTAAACGGTTACGACGTAGCCCCTAATTTAGCCTACCAGTTTAATGACAAATACACGTTTGGTTTTGGTTTGGATATTCTCAAAACCAGCGCAGAATTAAATACTAACTTTGGATTCCCGAATTCTCTTGTACCTGCGGCCCGTTCTATCCCTTTTACTCTTAAGGCCGATGGTTGGCAACTTGGCTGGCACGCTGGCATCGTAGCCAAGCCTTGGCTTGGAAGCTATTTATCATTGAGTTACTTTTCCGACCAAAATGCGCACTTGAAAGGACCTGTAACTGTCATTGGCACATCAGGAGTAACCGGCACAGGGGAAGGTACCGGATCAGTAATACGACCTGCTATGGTTCGCATGGGAGTGTTCCAAGCATTGAATAAAGATTTTGGTCTGGTTGGTCAATTAAGTTATGTTCAGTGGTCTAAATTCAAGACCATTGTAGCCAACTTGCCTACCGCGGTTAGCGCCCAGCTTAATGGTGTAACTCAACTTACAGTTCCTCTGTATTATAGAAACGTATGGGTTACTGAATTTGGCGCAAGAAAAGTGATTAAGAAAGCTACTCTTTTAGGAATGCTTAGATATGCTCAAACCCCTGTTAACAACATATTTAAAGATATCTCCTTGCCTGAAAGCAATGCTTGGTCATCCACTATTCGCGGTGAATATGACTTTACAGACAATATCAGTGTATTTGGTAGATGGTCACATGTGTTTCAATTTAATGCATCACTTACAGCTCCCCCAAATACTCCAACACGACCATCATTAGTTGCTATTGCAACGCCTTCTGTTGATACGTTGGCTATTGGTCTAACTTATAAAGGATAACCAAAATTTTGTGACCTATTCAGTAACTAGGCGCCGGGGTTCCGGCGCTGAGATTTTTTCATAAAGTCTTGGATTAGGTACTGCGAAATTATGTCACGCTGCATCTAATGAAAGAAGCCTTGAGTTTCTGCCGACCGGTTATTTAACTCCAGATGAGGTAGAAATTAATATAGCCCAGTTTAAAAAGAGTACGAACAATCTCTTGCTAAAATGCCAATCAATACTTTTCATCTGGATGAATAATAGATTAAGAATATTGGATTTTGTTTTCCAATGTCTTGTTAGATCATTCCCCCTTCTCCCTATTATTGATTATTTCAATTAATTACAGTCCGTGCTTTCAATGCAATTTCCATCAGAATCACATGTTTGGCAACTGTTATAACCATCCGTATTAATAATAACTGTTGGCGCCCCCCAACCCGCACCTGGACGATAATTGCCAACGTTGACATCATTGTTGTAATGATAGGCATTAACTCCATTATGAAATCCGCCAATCCCTCCTACACCGCCGACACCCCCAACACCTCCTACCCCACCAAAGCCATGATTAGCAAAACAGGTCGCTGTAAAAAGTACGCTAAAAGAGAATACATAGATAGGTGAATAGAGGTTAACCAACTTGGATAAATTCATAACCATCTCCTTATCAACAATTTATCTCATAAAAGGGCTAAGATTCTTGAAGTATAGTTCTTTATAAACGATTTGTTTTCAATTTTACGTCCAATTGCCTCAAAACAAACCTATACTAAACTTATCCACACAGGGTTACAAGATATCTAACTGGTTATTTTGGGGTCAACTATGAAATCGGTGAAAAATTCTCGTGAGCGTTCTAGTCTTAAATCGCCGCAATGCCTTAGCTTTAATGAAGTACTTGAAATTATGAAAAAATTGGGGGGGTTAGATAGCATAAAAGAAGAACGATTTAAGGGGAATCTCAAGCCCACTGAAATAGCTATAGCTGTATTGCAGAAATACATCAGTGACTCTCCTTCAACGCTTGTCGTGGATAGTGTTCGTGAGGTTAAATTGCTTTTAGGTGAAGAAGATTGTAATGTTGAGTTATTAGAAGGGGTAGAGAAAGCGATTAGGGCTTGCGAAACAAGAGAACTTGCCTTGAACAATACCAAAGTTGCGAAGCAGTTATGCAGTCTATCGCTTCAAGTACTGATTAAGGATTCTAAAGAGCTTAATGAATCGATACAAGGTCCCACCAGCTCCCCAAATGTTTAAAATCAGACACCTTGCCGTGTATTAAGTTGAATTGAGAATGAACAATGAGTCGAAGATCGCATAATCTTTTAACCTGGATACCGCATCTTTTTTTATTCTATAAAGAGAAAGTATTTCGTAAGCTAATGCCCATTTCGATTATCCTAATCATTTATGCTGCAATCATCGCTGAATTTTTTGAAAACGCTACCCGTTATAATCTAGGCCAATTTCATCTCATTTTTAGCTTTATTTTAACCATTATTATTAGCTTCCGAGTCAATACCAGTTACGCTCGTTGGTGGGAAGGAAGAATACTTTGGGGATCAATTGTCAATAATTGCCGTAATTTAGGATTGAAATTTGAGGCTTTTGTTGGTTTGAAGAATCATCCTGATTTTTATGAGCTATTAAAGGCTTTACCCATTATTATCAAAGCCCATTTACGCAAGGAAAAAGCTGAAATTCAAACAGTGCTTCTTTCATTATGCATCCATGAGTCGGAGGGTCTACATCCTGTGCTTCTTGTCACCCAACGAATGTATCAACTGCTAAATGAATTACGTCAGACCAATAAACTGCAATTAGAACAGTATCTTGTTTTAGATACAAACCTCTCTAATTTGATGGATATGGTAGGTGGCTGTGAGCGCATTCTCAATACCGAAGTTCCACCAGCGTTTGCCTTTTTTGTCAAACAAGCCCTGCTCTTTTATGCCATTATGTTTCCCTTCGGTTGGATAGATACCTTTGGGTTTTTGATCATTCCAATGATGGTGATGATTGTCTATATTTTATTAGGTTTGGAAATATTATCCGAAGAATTGGAGTGCCCCTTTGGAAAGGATGATAATGATTTGCCAATCAACACCATTGCTAAAAATATTGTTCGCAATTTGGAACAAATAGCAGAATAAGTAACCTACTTGCTATACTCTATTGGATTAAAATCATGAGTATAGCGAGTAGGTTCCTCAAGTCAAACTGCCCAACCTATTTTGTCGTGAAATTGTGCTTTTATAAAGTGAGCAAAACACCCTGCTCGGGTTTAACTAATTCTACCCCAATATCATTTTCCTGGGACAGTTCGTTTATAATCTGGCTGACTGTATCGTCCTTAGCGTTTGAAAAATCATCTGGCCTAGGTTTGACGTGAGTAACAACGACTGGCAATCCTCTTAGTGCGTTTCTTATATCTAAAGGATCAACAATCGAAGCCAGATGCCTCAACTCAGACATGTATAACGTTGGTTTTAAATGCCCAAATAATTTGTTATCTGGCTGTGAGTTTAAAAACGAACACTCAAGCATAATGGCATGGAGCTTCTTTTTTCGGATTAGCGGTGCAATTTCTTTCCAAATAGTTTCCATGTTTGTCGATTTTTCAATACTATCTGCACCAGTATCACCAAAATACAACATATAATCACTCTTGGTCCGAATTAAAAAAGCGCTTGATGCCATTCCACCATGACTCAAAGGGAACACTTTTACATGGAGATCAGTATTTGGAATTGAAAGCCATTGTAATAATGGCATCGTTTGATAATGCTGAAAATTCAGGTGTGGAATTTCTCCGCTATCTCCAAAATTGCCCCAAACAGACCAATTAAAAATATTTTTTTGCAATGCCTGCATGGTTTCTTCCCGCGCCATAATGGTTTGTTGCTCGCGCAGTTCGGGCTGTGCCATAACAAGCCCCATAAGATGATCAAGATGAGCGTGAGAAATGAGGTAAGCTGGAATATGTTTTTGCAGCAACTCTTCAACATTTTTATGACGCAGTGATGGCTTAGCGACTGCTACTTCAAGCCCATTGACTAAAGTACCTCCATCAAGTGACGTATAATTTTCGCTCTCGGTAGTCTTCAACAGATAAGCAGATAAATTTCCATCTTTTAAACCGCCATAGACTCCAAGAGGAAGAATTTCGAACGTAGGTGCGCTGTAGGTTGTAGTGGACAACAAACAAATTAAAACGGTAATCAATAACTGAAGCATGCCAATTTCCTTAAACTGTTTTTAGTTAATTCAGCAAAATAATACACAATTCAAACCCTCTCCAATCACCGTATTTATACGGTAAAAATCAGCCTCTCCTTCTTACAGTGACTTTATTATAGCCGCTTGATTAAGTCTTGTGGGGATGTGATTGTGATAGCCATTGAGCACTGCTTTTACCAGTATTTCCGCTTTATTCTTACAATCCATTTTATTTTTAATGTTTTCGATGTACGACTCTATGGTTCGTTTTGAGAGCGAAAGCAATTCCCCTATTTCTTTCGCCGATTTACCTCTTGTGAGTAAAAAAACACATTCACACTCACGTTGAGTTAATTCGTAAGTATTTTCATTGTCGCTCAGAGTGTAATGATGAGAATTTAAAAGCAACTGTTCGTCAAATTGTCTTAACGCATTATAAATCCCACTCTTATGGCGACAAGGACGACAACTATAAATCAATCCTTTCACACTGTTGTTTGGGTCTGTTAAAGGGATTTTCTCCAATAAGAAAACTTCACTAGACTTTGAATCCAAATGCACTGTTGTGATTTTTTCGCCATTAAATACTCGCAAATCTTGCTGCTGATAAATTTTGTTTTCTTCAATGGACCCAGGTGACAGCTCCTCATCGGTTTTACCAGCGAGTTCTTCTAGATCACCAAATCCTTTAAACTTCAGCAAAGCTTTGTTTGCACCTATGTATTGGCGGTTTAAATTCTTCCAACCAATATAGCCTGGAAGATGATCAAGTAAAGAGAGTTCAGGAACCAACATCAAGTCATCGCCTCCTTTGGGTTATTAAATGGTTTCTCAATTAGATGAAATCATGGCTATGCTATTATAAAAGATACATCGTATTGAATTATACGCACAAAAGGAAAGAGGAGTTATCGAAAAATGCGTCTTCTCTTTATTTCTACTCCGGTAGGTCCAATTGGTTCTGGAATAGGCGGTGGCGTTGAACTAATAGTCTCTTCACTGGCAAGATCATTCAAAAAACAAACCCATGACGTGGAGGTGGTTGCCCCAACAGGATCAACCATTGATGGCATAGCAGTCCATCAATTTGAAGGAAGATTGCATATTCCCATGCAGCGATTAAAGCGTAATGACGCTATATCCACTCCAATGGATTCTGTATTGATCAATATGTGGAAATTTGCCATTGAGCATTCCGATCGATTTGATTGCATCGTTAATTTCGCCTATGACAAGCTTCCATTTGAGCAACACCCTACTTGCAATACTCCAATTGGACATGTCATCAGTATGAGTTCACTCAATGATGACATGGATTCTATCTTTGAAAAGGTTGCCACACAGTTTCCTAACTCGTTAGTCATGCATAGTCGTGCTCAAGCAGCTACTTTTAACTCAACCATACGAAAAGGCACAAAAATCATTGAATGCGGGATTGATGATTCATTGTATGCATACAACTCCAATCCTCAAAAGCATCTTGCCTTTGTAGGACGGATTTCGAGGGAAAAAGGGGTAGCTGACGTATTCAAGCTTGCTGAAAAAACAAACTACTTGATAAAAATATGGGGATATATGGAGGATGAGGCTTATTGGATGGAAGCACAAAATAATTACCCAAAGGCAAAGGTGGTGTATTGCGGATTTTTACCAAGTACAAAACTACAATGGGAGCTAGGTCAAGCACGCGCTCAATTAATGACACCCAAATCGGTAGAAGCTTTTGGTCTTGTCGTGGTTGAAGCCCTAGCCTGCGGAACCCCAACAATCGCTTACAACCGTGGTGCACCAGCCGAAATCATTCAGGATGGGCGCACAGGGTTCGTTGTACCGGCTGATGATATCGATAAAATGATTTCATCAATTCATCTCATTGATCAAATCAAACGCTCAGATTGCCGTAAACATTTTGAAGAAAAATACACCCTTGAGGTATTTTCCAAGAGTATTGAGCGATGGATCATGAAGTTGTAATGGTGTTTGTAAAAATGCTTGGGCTAGACGTTGCTCAACATTGCTAGAATGGTGTATCGCCCAGTTCATCACTGACAATATAGTCTCTGTACAGTAAATCTTCATATTTTTCGACTATCTTACCTAAACGAGAACTTGTTAGTGCTGAATAGTCACTAGCAGTCAGTAGTAATGCCTGATCGTCTTCCTGGAGTAATTTTATCAGCTTTTCTACAGCAGCAATTTTCTGTTCTACAGAAAACCCTTTTGTTACTTCAATGCTACGCGTTTTAAAATGCTTACTGAGGGCTTTCTCTTTAGAGTCATGCTCCTCCTCTTTTTCTTTAACGTCCAAAGCCTGTCTTAACTCTTCTTTTTTTGTCGTCATGTACTCTTTTAATTCTTGAATAAACTGCTCCTTGCGGACACTGTTTTGGAGTTCACTTTCTTCTCTTAATGCTTCTCCAGACTCCCTCGATAGCGCAGGCTCTATCGCAATTGAATCGGTATCAAAGGCTTTTTGTTGAGCTTTTCTTTTGTGCATTAACCAGGTTTTGTCACACTTGCTAATAATTTCAACACCCATAATTGGTTTTTTACTTTCACTGACTACGGATGATCTTGAATCTCCAACTTTTAATGTATTGAGTGTTGAGAAATCGTCAGCACTAATGGATGTAACATACGTCTGCATAGCATCCCGCAATGCACCGGGACCTGCTTGAATAGTTTGAGCCCTTCTCAAATTTATAGGCTCTCCGGATTGATAAGGTATACGTTTAGCATCCATGATATTGCTGTATGCTCCAAATTTTTTACGAAAATTTCCTTGCATAGGTGTGGTGTCATACATTTCATGTTGTTCCATGGCAAATTGGATTGCCCCTTCCATGACTTCATGATAAGGCACTGCAGCAATAATATCGTTGTTAACATCCCCAATTGCGCTGACAACACAAGATGACTCATATACCCCTGTGTGTAAATCCACGTGTGCTTTGACACCAAAAGGAATTTCATCTGCTACAAATCGAGAGTTTTCATCCAAACAAAATACAATATCCGTATCAAAATAATAACCGCCTTCTTGCCTTAGGATTTCAAAACGAAAAAAATCCGCTGCAGCCGCAAGATTTCTAAAACCCACTCGTTCCCTATTAACGTATTCCCAAAATTTTTTGTACCTATCTCCCTCATAAAAGGGATCATTTTGCATTTGAACCTCTAATTCATGAACATTTCTTATGCGTAGATTTGGGATGTCAATTCCCTCTTGGGCTGATGTTTTAACGTAATTCATGTCATTATCAACCCATAGATTAATCTCAAACCCACTTCGTTTAGCAACCATGGCCACATCCATAATAGTACGTAGATATTTTTCACGAATAGGACCTCCAACCCAAACAAAATGTATTTTTGGGGGGACTGTAAGTGCATGCGGTGTATCATGCTCTTCATATTCAAAATTGTGCACGGCACTCTCCTGAAATGATTCAAACCTGTTTAATTATAGTAAAAAAATCATAAGGTGATTGTCTCATTGGCTCTTCCTCCGTTGACCCAAACCTTGAGATTTTGGTAGATTGCTTATTGGATCAAACGACCTAATCTGCATGAACAACGGAACTAAAATGAATCATGAAATCCAATTTCTGCCTCTTCATGAAGGTCATATTCCCCTTTTACGTCAGTGGCTAAATGAGCCCCATGTCGCTGAGTTCTGGCAAGAAACAGGAAATGAAGAAGAGCTCAGGCAAAAATTTTTAGAGAAAATACCAGAGAGAGGAGTTAGTCCGTTTATTATCTCTTTTGATCAGAGACCCATCGGATACATTCAATATTATGAGGCTAATAAAATCGGCGGAGGTTGGTGGCCTGATGCCAAAGAGGGCACTTTTGGAATCGACCAACTTATTGGTGATCCGATGTACATCAATAGAGGTTATGGCACTAAAATCATTAGTCAGTTTGTTGATTTACTTTTTAATAACCCTCAAGTAAAGGAAATTATTACCGATCCAGATCCGAAAAATCATAGGGCTGTTCGTGTGTATGAGAAAGTTGGATTTAATAGGATAGGAGTGATACAAACCCCTGGAGGAGAGGCACTACTTCTTCGGATGGAAAGATAGGTTGCGTCAGACAGCCTAGCGTGTCCTTTCTACACCTCAAAACTGTTCAATAAATTGACAAAAACACCCCTTTATTAGTACCATATGTTCTTTTTCGCTAAGCAGAATCTTAATGTTCAATACTAGGTGCAATAAGCAATTTTTCATTCCAAAGCGCTTTCTGATTCCATTCCTGTTGTTCCAATTCGCGACAGGCTATGCAATTGAAGTGCCCATTTATGATTTCCCCATCACAGCTTATTCTCAAAATGCTAATGATTATTTGTCTTCAGATGGAGAGGATTATTCCAAAGCATTAGTAAGTCCAGATTATCAAAATGAGCAGTTGCAGCAATTTTATAATCATTATTACTCAAGTGATCCCCATGGTTTATCACCCTGGAGTGAACAAATGGTTAACTCTGCATTGCCTTTGATGAAAAAAATTGAGCCTGAAATACTGGAAGACTTTAATAATCAAAACAAATCACCTGAAAACAAACATTATGCGGAAAACTTTAAGGAACAAGATCAAGCTTGGTGGAATACAATTAGAGACAACATGGATCTTCAGGCATTAGCATCGAGCGAGTTCGATGAGGAAAATAGAGCGATTGCTGTTGCAAATACGAATGCCAGAGCACTACCAAATCTAGCTCCTGATTATTTTCATGCCAGCTTACCTGGACAAGGATTCCCTTTTGATAATTTACAAGAGTCATCGATTTGGGTGGGAACTCCACTCTATGTTTTGAGTGTATCAAAGGACAAAGCATGGTCTTTAGTATTAACACCGGATGGTTATTTTGCCTGGGTTAATAGCAATCATATCGCCTATGTTTCCTCTGGATTTATAAACCAATGGCAAGAGGCTGCTCAACATGGCCTGATTGCTGTGACACAAACAGAAGCAAGTATTATTGATGCTCAGCAACACTTTCAATTTACAGGTTATATTGGCGCTGTATTTCCGATGGTGGAACAAAACAATCAACAAAACTCCATCTTAATACCTGTAAAAAACAACAATAATCAAGCAGTTATTAAAACTGGTCTTATTGAAACGCAGGCATCGAGTAAAATGCCTCTAGCCGCATCCCCCAAAAACCTTGTTAAAATCATTAATCAATTAAAAAATCGTCCTTATGGCTGGGGCGGGACTTTTTTCTTGAATGATTGCTCACAAGAACTGAAAAGCATGTTCACCCCATTTGGTATTTGGCTACCCAGAAATTCGGCTCAACAAGCTCAGCTCGCTTCAAACTTAGATTTATCAACAAACAATGTTGATGAACGTTTAACTCTTTTAAAAGAAAAAGGACACCCGCTCATGACCATTGTTTATATTGGTGGCCATGTCATGCTTTATGTTGGCAACAAAAAATCAGATGCAATTACTTATCAAAATATATGGGGCCTTTCACCTGAAAGTCGTGACAAACGCTATGTTATCGGTCAATCCCTGTTTTTACCTCTTCTGAAGTATTATCCAGAAAATCCTGATGTTACGTCGCTTGCCGGTAAATCCAAGTTCAAACTCGTTTATCTTGATGAACTCACTGTAAAATCAGAATTACCTCAGAGATTTGCAAATAAGTTCTATGTAAAAGATTATTTAATTGCCAATTAAGAAACAAGGTTTACAATCAGGACGCCGTTGTTCATCCCAACGGTTTATTGTAATTTCTAGTTACAATTGAATCATTTTGAAAATATTTATTCCCTAATCAACAAAAAATGCCTATTATAGCCATGCGTTTGATTTGCGCTTTTGAATTTGCCGATGTAAGCCATTAGCGGTAAATGCAAATGAAAAAAGTCTTTAGTTTTTAAAGGAGTAATGAATATGTATGGATTTGATTCTAACGATAACGAGGAGTCATCCTCTAGCGATTTTACCTTCCTGTATCTACTTGTTGGTGTTGTTATTGCAACATTAGCCATTGCAAAATTTGCTGAATCTAAAAATCGCCTTCATTTTGAAAGCCGTTTTGCTCGCATATTGGCTGGAATGCTGGTCATTGTTGCGAATTTGTTGCATACAAAACGTGGGGATTTAGAGATCACGAATAATGAAAATAAACTGCTTACAGTTGGTCCTCACCGCACTGGTTGGGAAGGCATTGTTGTTGCCTCAAAAATGGAGGGAACACCGCCTCGATTTTTTGCAACAGATGCTTATAATTTTGTTCCCGGCGTTGCTGCATTTATGAAGATGTTTAAAACAATACCGGTCAAATCAAAGGCCATTAAAGACAATACTGGGCGATCTGCGAATGCTGATACACTTGAGCTAGCGAGTCAAGCTCTAAATGAAAAGGGATGTGTAGCACTTTTCCCTCAAGGTAATTTCGCCAGAATAGGCCAAGACGCCCCCAGAGTTTACACTGGAGCAGCTCAGCTCGCATTGAAGAATAAAATAGCCATTCATGTTGTTCGACTGGATGGTTTCTGGAGTCTACAAAATCCCCTCATTCCTATGTTTGTTCGCAATAGTTCCGCCTATCGTGCATTTTTGTCTGCGTTTCACGTGAACAATGTCCGAGCTACAATGTGCTGCGTGATCGATTTTCATTTACAGCCTGAAAATGAAAATCTAAGTGAAAAAGAGATGATTGATGAGATATGTGCTCGACTCTATGCATACTATCGCCATACTCAAGAGCTTACTGACGAACAAATCGATAGAATTAAAGATGAAATCAACAACAAAACTCATCTCGAAATTTGGCACAATAAGGTCAAACAAGATGAATTAGGGAAGCAGCTAGTAACCTTAAAAAAGGAAGAGGAAAAACTAGAAAAACCGACTACAGAAGCAATGAGATTGAATTAAATAATGCAAACGTAGGCTGGGCGAAAGCCCAGCGATTTACTCGCCAAAATTGAATGGTTCAAATGCATCAAAGCAAGCCCATTTATTACTTAAAATACCATTCTTAATAAAACGATGGATACTTGAGAACTCCCAATCAGAGGGGTTAAGGACATAACCGTGCTTGACTGGGTTGTAATGAATATAATTGACGTGATGTTCATAATCTTTATCGTCAAGAATGACATGCTCCCAGAAACGCCGGATTCTTTTTTGCTGGAAGGTTAGTGTTTATTAGAAGGGACTTTTGGTGCATTTTCTTCATGAGGTTTAACCCTATTAACTCTTTCTCTATAGTCTTTGCATAATGAATTCGTAGGCTCTGTTTTAAATGAACTCTCCATTTGAATTTTTATCGCTTTTAACTGCCTTGCTACATCACTTTTAGTAAGGCCTAAATATCCAAAAAATGTAGTTTTTTGGACTCGTTCAGACGCATCAATGGCACTATCAACAGCGTGTTTAATTGTGTTCATCGCCTCACCATAACTCATTTCTCCAGTAGCCATAGCCTTTCTACAAGAAAAGATCACGTTACTTAAATGGATAAGTGCATTTTCTTTATCACGAGTTTTATCATTACCCGCGGTATCATCAATAATTTGATGGTTATTTTTTATAAATTGACTCCACTTATCCCCTTTTTTAGGAAAGGTTATTCGCGATTTTAATGTATCTAGAAACAAATCAAGTTCTACAGCCCTTGAGTCTGCTGTAATCTGTTTAAGAATCGACATAGGGTCAGAAGATTCGCTGTAATTATCATTACCTGATTTACTAGCAATCAAATCATAGTGTTCTGCAGGAATAGTAAAGCCGACACTATCTTGCGGTCTTTGAAATTTACCAAATTCAGTGATGATGGACTTATACAGTTTTTCATTAAATTCTGAATAAGCTTTTTGAATATCGGAAGGCAAGCGCATTTTCTTGTATTGCACATTACTATTTAAAGCTTGATTCACAATATCTAATGCGGTAATCAAACTCTTTCTCGATGTTCCATTCAAGTCAACTTGGTCCAACTTATCAATAATTGTTTTGGCTTTCTGAATTTCTAATCTTGTCGGTTCATCCAATTCGTCCAACCGACTTTCAGTAAGCTGAACTAATTGACGCATATCTTGCACTAAAACATCAATTGCACGTTTCATCTGCTCATTTATTTTTTGAAGTTCAATTGATTCCAGCTGACGTGTTGAAAGAACTTGACGTTGAAGTCTTAATAAATGAGCGATGGGATTGTATTCTTCATAGTGTAAAAATGATGCTTCTTTAAGATTTGTAGGGAGTAAATCTCCAATGGATTTATCAGAATAAGTATTTGCTGAAACGGTTACAATATCATCTCTATCATCGACATGTACATATGTCACTGGACTATCTGGATAAGAAGCACACACGTCTTGAATTTGCATGTAGGATAAACGATATTTACTATCTCCTGACATAGCATAGTCACTCTTATGCTGCTCAGAAAGTGTTTGTTCCTCTTGAAGATCGAAGTTATATCCAGAAGGTTTTCCTAGAATACTATCAAATAAAACTCGCTTGTTCACTTCAACAGGAATCTCTCCCTTCTTTTTCCTTAAGGCTGAAGCGAAATGTTCTATGGCACGGTATGCTGACCCATTACCATTCTTCTTGCCATCATCCCGATCTTTTTCCGCTGAAGTTCGGTTTGATCCAACCATTATCACTAGTCGATCATAGTCCGCTGACATCCGCAATATCTCATCAAAAAGTAGTTGGTTACTTTCTACAATTGCTTTTTCATACTCTTCAGAGGGAATATCTTCTGGATTACCGTATTGAATAAGTAAGGCGTTGTACTTTGCTTTAAATGATCCATTACCAAGACAACCGTCAAAATCCAATGAGAATACCAATACACCCTTACCCATCATGCACCTAAATAATCATAGCTAATTAAACTATAGCAGATGTAATAAAAATATTCAGATTCAATAATTGAGGGGACTAATTGAGGGGACGGACCGGGACGGACCCCGTCAAACATTGAGCAGTTTGTATCATTTAAATGGAGCCTGTCCCCAACTCAAGATGATCCAATGGCAAAGACGTTGTGTCGCAAATAGTTCTAAGTATAAAACTTGACTGTACGCTGGAAACACCGTTAATGGAGGTTAATTTGCCTAATAAAAAAGATTGATAGGCATTTAAATCGGGAACAACTACTTTTAATAAATAATCCGCTGATTGGCCAGTAATTAGGTAGCATTGAACAACTTCGGGCAAAAAACGAACGGTGTCCTCAAATTGATTCATAATGGCAGGTTGATGGCTATTTAAGCCAACCAACACGATTACGGATAACTTTAACCCTATTTTATCTGGTTCAAGAATAGCAACTTTTTTCTTAATGTATCCATTGTCTTCTAATAACTTAATGCGACGCAGGCAGGGTGAAGGAGATAGTGCCACCATTTCAGCAAGTTTTTGATTATTGATCTGGCAATTTTCTTGCAGAATATCGAGTATTTTTTTATCTATACGGTCCATAGTGTTTAAATAATGAGGTAATTATTTTAAATATTAGCATAAATATCCAAAATAGATGACTTCTTTGAACTATTCATCCAAAAACCATGACTCACTCGGCTTATTTTGCAATTTAATTCCAATCAAAATGAAATAAAATATCATCATGAATACAACAAGCTCAAAATGTGCAATTAATATATTTTTATTGGGGTTATTTTATGTCGAATTCTAGATTAGCTGCCTGGTTTGTATGGGTTATTGCTTCCGTATTTTATGCTTATCAATATGTTCTTCGGGTGATGCCAAATATCATGATGGAGGATATCACTCAACAATTTCATATTGATGCTACTGTTTTCGGACAATATTCTGGAATTTACTACCTTGGTTATTCACTAATGCATTTACCGATAGGTATTATGCTCGATCGTTTTGGGCCAAGAAAAGTAATGACAGCCTGTATTTTATTGCCCGTTATTGGACTATTACCCCTGATATTCACCAATCAATGGGTCTACCCACTGATCGGAAGAGCATTAATTGGTATAGGTTCATCGGCTGCAATTTTAGGTACTTTTAAAATAATCCGTATGGGTTTTAAAGAGAAGCACTTTTCCCGAATGCTTAGTTTTTCAGTGATGATTGGTTTGGTTGGTGCTGTTTATGGTGGAGGGCCAGTCAGTTACCTGTGCCATACTCTGGGATATAAAACGGTGGTTGAGATCTTCATTATCATCGGATTGTTGCTTGCCTACATCACTTATTTTATCGTCCCGGACACTAAGCCGACAAAGCAAACTTCTGTTATAGGAAATGTCAAATCAGTTTTCACCAACAAGAAAGTGATTTTGCTGTGCTGTTTTGCCGGTTTGATGTTGGGACCCCTGGAAGGTTTTTCTGATGTATGGGGCTCAGGATTTTTAAAACAAGTTTATGGCTATAGCCCATCCATAGCAAATTATTTACCTTCAATGATTTTCATTGGCATGTGTTTTGGTTCACCAATATTAAGCTTGATTGCAGAAAAGACAGGATACTATTTGGGAACGATTATCACCGCAGGAATGCTGATGTGCATGGTTTTCGCAGCACTTGTTAGTGGGATTATGACCGTGCCCACTATCACAGTGAGTTTTCTAATCGTTGGTGTCTGTTGCGCTTACCAAATTTTAGCCATCTATCAAGTGTCAACTTATGTTCCAGAGCATCTTGCAGGACTGACTACTGCTATAGCGAACATGATCATCATGATTTTTGGTTACGGATTTCATTCGGTGATAGGCGTAGTGATTAATGCCTACGGAGGTCTCCATGACACAACAGCCTACGTCTATGGAATTGCGGTAATCCCAGCAACCTTGGCACTAGGCATCACAGGCTTTTTAGCTGTAGCTTATTATGAAAAATGGAGCGCGCTAAAGGCAGATCCCATGAACCAGGCCTTGAGATTTGAATAAACCAGGGCTAATGCAAAACCCCTATCTCTTCGTTAAAAAATGGTTTTAATTTGGTCATTTAGTCTATCTAAAAACCCTCATTCAAACCATTTTTTGCCTCGACCTCAGGGTTTTGTGTAAGCATTTCAAGCACAAAGTGCTCCGCATCTATAAATAACTTTAAGTATTTTATGTGTACAATTTCGTGCGATGGGA
>NZ_LNZB01000015.1:69383-256383 GCF_001468085.1 Legionella waltersii
GGAGCCATCATTCATAATAATTACTTAATCTTTATGAGTTATAATTATACATTATATAATTTTAGTGAGTATTTCGTGTCCTATACAATAGATAATCCCGGTGGTGGTGATTGCGGCTTCTATGCGTTTGCTATCGGCCTAATCAATATCATCCAACATGAATACGAACTCAGCGGCAGTAGTGCCACTTTTGAAAAATGGCAGCATGCGGGTCTTAAGAGAATTCGCTTACAAGATATTTTGAGTATCGATTTAAACCAGTTAATGAACTCACCGTATAATTACAAAAGCAATGAGTTGTCTACATTACAAATGTCCTTGCGACTTATAGCTGTTAATGCTTATAGAGAAGATTTACTGCGACGCATCTCTATTGAAAGGGAATTTGCAGACAAACCAACGACCGTTGAAGGCTCACCAATCTTTGCTAAATTCATGCAGTTGGTCCAGTTTTATAAAACAAATCCTGATTCAGTTTACCCAGATAGCCATTTTAATGAATTAGCCTTGTCTCCTGAAGTCGTCAAACTGGCCAAAGAAACAGCGAAATCAGTGAAGGGTATACTTCAAAATCAAGACTTTGCTAAGGATCAACGGCTTGAAAACAAACACGTCAAAGAAGTGTTTCTACGCGACGTCGTACTTAAAAATGGCCTATTAAACCCTGATTCTGTGATCCTTGCCGGTACTGATAAAATCCAAGAACAAGGAAGATGGGCTACTCATAGTGATTTGAGAGAAATTACCGGCACACTCCATACAAACTTATATGTGAATGGCCATTTGAATGGACCAGTGTCACCGCATTGCCCAACAGTAAAACTCAATAACCATGGCAATGCTCATTGGACGACCGAAGTAGATCAACTACCCAAAAATACCAAGGTCGTTTCAAAAAAGAGAACTGCTGCAGAAGAACCAGAGTCATCCAAAGGACTGCTTACTGAAAAACTGAGCAGATCTTCTTCAAAATCTGATGTTTCACACCATTCAGCTCAACGAAGAAATCAACAAGAGCAAACTACCTCTAGCATAGAGGAGCAAGTTATTGAGGCAACGATCAGTACTCAAACTCAAAAAGACAAAGTGGAGCGATACAGAGAAAATATAAAACAGCTCATTCAGGCATCTTCAGGTCTAGGTCTTTTTGCTAATGTAAAAAATAAAATTGATATTAACGATATTGATTCAGCTGAAGCAGTTTATGATTCAGAAAAAGGTGCTAAAGAATCTGATGAATCATTTGCAGCTCGCCTCCAAGAGGCAGAGCTAAGACGTGCTAAATTGAAATAGATGCAGATATCGCTCTTCAATATAAAAATTTGTCTAGGATAAAACAAGAATATAATTGATATCTACCTTATCAATCAGTGAGGCCTGTCGAGTTAGAGGATTATAAGCTAGGCCTTTCATATCTATCATTTGCATCTCCAAAGCCCGCGACATCTTAAGCAGTTCGCTAGGCTTGATAAATTTATTGTAATCGTGGGTTTGTTTCGGCAGCAGTTTAAGCAAATATTCAGCCGCAATAACTGCCCCTAGATACGCTTTTAGAGTTCTGTTTATTGTAGAAACGAATAAAAGCCCCCCCGGTTTCAACAACCGTTTACAATGCTGCAGAAGTAGCTCAGGCTTTTGCACATGCTCTAACAACTCCATACAAGTTACAACGTCAAACATTGGAGACTCATAGTCTTCAATTGGGGTATCCAAGTAGTTTATGGTTAAAGAACTCTGGGATGCATGTTCTTTTGCAACTTTGATTGACTCGGGTTCCGCATCAATCCCTGTCACCTGTGCACCCAGTTTAGCCATAGCCTCACACAATATTCCGCCCCCACAGCCAACATCCAATACTCTACGCATGGAAAGGTTAGAATGCTGCGTAATAAATTCCAACCTTGTTCCATTAATATCATGTAATGTTTTTAATGGACCATTAATATCCCACCAGTCTTGTGCTAGTTGAGCAAATTTATTCACCTCTTGAGTATCAATAGTCGATTCGTTAGTAATCATGTGGTAAGAAATCCATTGGTTTAGGCAATTAGCGATTTAGGTATTGTATACCCAAGATACTTCAAATTGCTATTTTACAAGACTTACGAAAAACTCCCAATCTCTTCGTTAACAATAAATCAGGACTTACGCAAAACCCTTTTTTAACGACGAGATCATGGTTTTTTGTAAGCATTTCAAGCACCAAGTGCTCCACATAAACTAGATAACTTCGAACAATCAACCCCTCATCTGCCGCCCTTCGGGCACCTTCTCCCCATTCCTGGGGCGAAAGGGAAATTGAAGGGTGTTATTTAGAAGTGCTGTACATGTCAATTTAGTCATTTAGTGCATCTAAACACCTTCATTGACATGTCTTGTTGCCCTAACCTTGGGGTTTTCATAAGTCCTGTTTAGTCTGTTGCCTGTACAAATAAATTCCTCTAACATGGGGTAAAGGGATAATCAGGAGTGATTATGTTTTTGGCCAACTGCAATATCCAGGAATTGGTAACCAAGCAAGTAAAATTATTTCTTCAGAATGAAGAACTATCCTACTCCGAAATCAAAGCACTTATTCTTAGTAAAGCACCAATCCCGAAAATTCAATCTGCGATAATTTCTGCATTCAATCAATCAAAAGAGTCTGATTTAAAATCAGTTAAAAAAAAATTAGAAGAGCAAGCTTATAAAACCCAACTTCAAGAAGACAAGAAGCAAAAAGAAAAGGACAAGGTTGAGGAAGAAAAGGACAATAATCAAAAGGAGCATTTAAAACGACTATTGAGAAATATTCCTAGTGAATTAAGTGAACATGAATCTGAATTACGTCAATTAAACGGTAAACTAATGCGTTTGATTGAAAGCCAAATACAAGTCGAAGTCACGCAAAATTCGACTAGAACAAAAAACTCATTAAGTAGTAACAGCACAACGAACGCGTCAATTGAACGAGTACGCAGATCCATGTCTGACCATGAGGCAAAGATTCAATTGCTCATTGAAAAGGACACGAACAGTAAGAAACAATTAAAAGAGATAGAAGCTCGTGCTAAAAATCGATTGGATAGAGCGGATAGGCGTGAGAGAAGAGAGCAAGCTCGCATTGGTTACAGCACTACTGGAGAAGAACTATTAGAGACCTTATCCACCAAAAATCAAGCTTTGTTGAATCAATCCATTAAGAAACAAGAAGAAGCACTTGGACTAAAATGTTCTAATCTAGTGCAAGAAGCTGAACAACTCAATTACCCAATTTTTCTGGATGAGCTTGAACAACACCTTAATGAAGGATCGTCCCAATTATCACCCCAGGCAACTCGCGCCTTGCATGCCAGTCTAAAATTAATGCGCAAGCACATTGAATTTGAACATGACTATGTGAATGCCATAAGCAGTCTAAATCGTAAAAAGCAAACCATTAGCTTATTAAAAAATAAGCAATTCGAATTAAGTGGCAGGCTAAAAGGCTTAAGGAATGCGAATCCTAAATTAACCAGTAGCAATCAAGAGCTTAAGATCAAAAACGTAGAACTCAAAGCTGCATTTGAATCAAACTCTGCCTGGCGTCAAAAACTAGTCATGCCGTCTTTATTGCTGGCAGGACTGACCTTTCTTTCCGTCATACCTATGATTTTAACTCTCAGTGGAGTCATACCATTTTTCATTTCACCAGCCCTACTCTATGCTCTTGTTATCACCCCTCCTGCCTCTTTGCTTTTAGCCACATTAATTACCGGAATTGCAACTATTGTATTCATTGTAAAAGCAAATGCCAATGAATCCGCATTAAAAGCGAATATGCAATTGATTGAATCAAACACAAGTCAAATGAGTCGTAATTCACAAAATTTAAACGCTATTGAAGCAACCACACTGCCAAATCTTGAGTCTCAAATAAAACGTGAAGAAGGCCTAAGAGATCAGCTACTTAACTCACTAAACTCGTCAAAATCTCAAGCCGATCAAGCTCTTAAACAGGCCAGTGAAATCGAGTTTGTTTCTTTTTCTAACTCACCCTTTTTAAGTAAAAGGAAGGATGAATCCAAGACAAAAAGCGAATCTGTTTCAGCTGAGACGACTGAACAATCTGATGTAGAAGACGAGGAAGAGACGGAACAAGCTACGCTGGATGTTTGACTGTATACCTAATGAAACATCCGCTCCATCACGGTTGCGGTTCAGATTTTCATTGTACTAACCGAGCCGCGACCCTAAGGGCTGAGGAGTCGACTCGTATTATAGTGCACCAACTAATCTCTTCTCTGATGGTCAGTAAGCGTTGGTCCGGCGCTTCGCCTAATGGTGCTGCCTTAGCAGCGTCATTCGTGAAAGTGGATAGTTCCGTATCCGCTTGCTGACGCGCGCGGCTCGGTTCATCCCCTGCTGTGACTAGGATTTGATTCAGACAGCAAAGAACGAACCGAGCCGCGCGCGTCAGCAAGCGAACCGATTCACTCCCTGTTGTGACTAGGATTTGATTCAGACAGCAAAGAAAAAACCGAGCCGCGCGCGTCAGCAAGCGGACCGATTCACTCCCTGTTGTGACTAGGATTTGATTCAGACAGCAAAGAAAAAACCGAGCCGCGCGCGTCAGCAAGCGGACCGATTCACTCCCTGCTGTGGCTAGGATTTGATTCAGACAGCAAAGAAAAAACCGAGCCGCGCGCGTCAGCAAGCGGACCGATTCACTCCCTGCTGTGACTAGGATTTGATTCAGACTGCAAAGAAGAAACCGAGCCGCGCGCGTCAGCAAGCGGACCGATACGGGTCCCTAATGACACCGCTTAACGCAGCGCCATTAGGCGAAGCACCCGACCTTTGGTATAAATGCCCCATTTTAAACAATGAGTCAATTCCTCTACCGTAAGGGAGTGGACGTTGCGCGTTGAATAATCCATCATCCATTCTCCTATTGACTCATGCCTTTACTATTGGCAGCTCTTCCCATTTTGTTGTAAAACATGGAGAGCGTAATTGAGCCCGCATAGCCCAGGGCTTTGTATTTCCCTCTGCTGCTAAGCGCAAAGTATGACGACCATATTTTGCGTTGACCGCATCCAAAACCGACATTAATTTCTGAGTATGAAGAAGTTCCTCTTTTGATGGTTGATTAAATAAATCAAACTGCAGGCATTGTTTATCTTGCAAATCGCCTAAAAATACGCCTACTTTTTGATAATAAAACCCTGAACGAAAAATTTGACGTAAACACCACTTCGCGTTATGGGTAATAGAACGCAAATCATCACTAGGATGAACCAGCTGAAATCCTATCGATTGCTGATATTGCGGTAAATCTAACCGGAATCGATTCGTTTGTATGAACACAGACAAATACCGCGCTACTAGCCCTTGTTGACGTAACTTTTCACAGGCCCTAGCGCAATGGCTGCTGATGGCTTGCGCAAGTGCAGAATATTCTGTTTGCATCGTTCCAAATGACTTTGAAGAGATAATGCTCTTTCTTGATTCATTATTTAGCAAGCCAGAACAAGAAACACCCCGTAACTCAAGTGCAGTGCGCTGTAACATTGCGTTAAATAATCCTTTCACTTTAAGTAAATCAAGATTCGCCAGATGCTGTGCTGTATAGATTCCCTGCTGCACTAGTTTTTTACTCCATTGTCTACCTACTCCCCAAACGTCACCGACGGCTATTTTGTCTAACCAAGCACTTTCCTTATCGATACGAAACACCGGGATTTTCAGCTCCTTTTTGGCTATATTATTTGCTAATTTAGCCAATGTTTTAGTAGAGCCAATGCCTATGGATACAGGTATGCCCGTGTAACGTAAAATCGTTTTTTGCAAGTCTCGGCAAAATAACTCTTGTGCCGTCAGTGGTAAACTCTGTAAATCAAGGAATGCCTCATCAATCGAATAAATTTCGACCTCTGGCCAATGCTCCTCAATCACAGACATAACTCTCCGTGACATATCGCCATACAAGGTATAATTTGATGAAAACACATGCACTTTATGCTGTTTGCACAAGCTTCTTACCTCAAAATAAGGTACTCCCATCTTAATACCTAGTGCTTTTGCTTCATTAGATCGCGCAATGACACAACCATCATTATTGGATAAAACCAAAATGGCTTTGTTTGCTAATGAAGGTTGAAACACACGTTCGCAAGATGCGTAAAAATTATTACAATCAATTAAGGCAAACATTATAAAACCGTATGGATAACATTCGTTACTACCCCCCAAATGACCATGTCGTATTCCTCGGTAACATCAATCGCTGGAAAATTAGGATTTTCAGCGATCAGTTGTACTCTTCCTCCTTGCTGAAATAGACGCTTTACCGTTAGCTCACCATTGAGTGCTGCAATGACAATTTTTCCGTGAGTAGCTTCAATGCTGCGATCCACTACTAAAATATCCCCTGAGTGAATACCTGCCTGAATCATTGAATCACCAGATGCTCGCACAAAAAAAGTAGCCGCGGGATGTTTAATCAAATAGTCATTCAAATCCAACATGCTATCAATGTAATCATCTGCTGGAGATGGAAAGCCTGCTCTTACACTGCTTAAATACAATGGAATTTTAAAGGAAACTGGATCCTTCTGAATATAGTGTATAACCTCTTGTACACGGGATTCAGGAATACGAACCGTCCGAGTTGGCTCCTTATATTTTCCTTGCCCTCTAGGCCGACCAGCCCCTACTCTCACCCCACCATGAGACATGCACGCTCCATACTTGAATATCGTTACTTTATTCAAGTTTAGTATCGAATAAGCCACCTGTAAAGCCCAATGAAACAATTAAAGCATCCTATTTGACTACACACCTAAAACTGAGATATCGTTCTAAATTTAGTTCTAACACTAAGTCTATGTTCACATCCTATAAAGAACTCATCAACGAAATTCAAGCCAATCAAAACAAGATGGTTGCTCAACTTCATCAGTTTTGTGAGATTAATTCAGGCACGACGAATCTAGAAGGCCTAGCTAAAATGGCCCTGACTTTAAGCAATGCCTATCAAACGATAGCTGACAGCATTCAATGTAAATCGCTCAAACCTTTTCCGGTAATTGATATGTCTGGGAATACCATTGAGCAGCAATCTGGTGAGATGCTGTTGATACAAAAACGTCCCGAGTTAAAACGAAGAATACTCTTAAGCGGGCATATGGATACAGTGTATTCCATCAATAACCCTTTCCAAACTTTACGCCAAGTTGACAATAATTGCATTAACGGTCCAGGTGTGGCAGACATGAAAGGTGGTCTTATTGTCATGTTGCAGGCATTATCTGCTTTTGAAAATACCCCTTTCGCCTCTACACTAGGGTGGGATGTATTAATCAACTCTGATGAAGAAATAGGATCTCCTGCTTCAAGCGCATTATTCGAAGAAATTGCCAAAAACTATCAAGCTGCTTTAGTATATGAGCCAGCGATGACTCCAACAGGAATACTCGCAAAGAACCGCAAAGGAAGCGGGAAATTAACCATCATTGCGAAAGGCAAATCAGCTCATGCTGGTAGAGCATTTGAGGAAGGACGAAATGCAATTTGCTATTTAGCCGAAGCAGTTGTTGCTACTCATGCACTGAATGGACTAAAACCAGGAGTTACTATCAATGTAGGTAAAATTTCTGGTGGAGACGCCTTAAACGTTGTTCCTGATAAAGCTGTAGCACAGCTTGATATTCGCATCAGTATGCCTGAGGATGAGCTCTGGGTAAGGGAAAGCTTAAATAAGATAATGAGCAAATTAGAACGTCCAGATTACTCGTTGCAAATAGCAGGTCATTTTGGACGCCCTGTAAAACGTATATGCCAAGGCACAGAACGTTTATTTCAACGATTGAAAAACATAGGTAAAGAGCTAAAGGTAACAATCGATTGGAAAGACAGTGGTGGATGTTGTGATGGTAATAATTTAGCTCAACATGGATTGCCTGTATTAGATACTTTAGGGGTGAGAGGCGGCAATATACATAGTGATCAAGAATATATATTGCTGGATAGCTTATCAGAGCGAGCAGCCCTTAGTGCACTACTTTTAGTTGATCTTGCACAGGGTGGTTTAGAGGATCTTAAAAAATGATGCTATTTCGCAGCGTGCGCGAATCGGACTTAGATGCTATTCATCATCTAGCAGAAATAAGCGGTGTGGGGATGACCACACTTCCTAAGGATAAAGACTTACTAAAAAAAAGAGTACAATGGTCCTGTGAATCTTATAAAAAAGCGGTTCAAGGCCCAGGAAATGAATATTATTTTTTTGTTCTTGAAGATCTTAAAAATAATAAGATAGTAGGCACATCGGCCATTGAAGCAAGAACGGGTTATGAAACTCCCTTCTACTCTTACAAAATATCTAAGCGTACTAGAATTTGTCATTCATTAAATATTCGCAGTGATTATGAAGTACTAAGCCTAGTTAATGACAATCAAGGTCGAACGGAAATTTGTACTTTATTTTTAGCGCCTGAGTTTCGAAAAAATAATAATGGACTATTGTTATCAAAAGCACGCTTTCTATTTATGGCTCAATTTCCAACTCGCTTTGCCCCAATAGTCATTGCCGAGATGCGTGGTATATCTAATGACCAAGGCCAATCACCATTTTGGAACAATGTTGGCGCCCATTTTTTTCACATGCCCTTTGCGGAAGCTGATAGGCTAACCATTGCTACCAACAAGCAATTTATAGCAGACTTAATGCCTAGGAACCCCGTTTATGTCAAACTTTTGTCTAATGAAGCACAAGAGGTAATAGGGAAACCACATCAATCCACAGTCCCTGCAATGAACATCCTATTGCATGAAGGGTTTCGCTATAATAATTACGTTGATATTTTTGATGCGGGCCCTACCATAGAATCTCCATTAAAGGAAATTCGGACAATTTCATTAAGTCGCCTGATGAAGATTAAAAGCATTAGCGATGAAGCAAGTAGTCATGAATATCTCCTGGCAAATACAACTGTGAATTTTAAAGCAACTATAGGCTTCGCTATTTTTAATGAAAATGACAGTAGCTGTATCATTAGTAAAGAAACGGCTAAACTTCTAGAAGTGACCATTGGGGATCATTTACGAGTAGCTCCCCTTCGCATTCATGAAGCACCTCCATTGTAAGAAGGGATGAGCGATGTTAAATACAGTTATACAAAGCAAAGGACAATACATAAACGGAGAATGGAACAAGGGTAAAGGAACAACTCTTGAATCAATAAACCCAGCAAATGGCCAACTCATTTGGCAAGGAAGTAACTCAACAAAAGAAGAAATATCCGCTGCACATCAAGCCGCTCGCATTGCTTTATCCAAATGGAGCAACACTAGTTTTGATCAACGGGCAGAATTCACTCAAGAGTTTGCTCGCCAGGTGGAAAAGAACCGCGACAATTTAGCCCGATTAATCTCAATAGAAACAGGTAAACCTTTATGGGAATCCTTGACAGAGGTCAGCTCAGTCATTGCTAAGATCAATATATCCATTCAAGCCTATAAAGAAAGAACTTGGCCCAAACAAAGCGAAACCGCAGAAGCTACTGCATCGCTTCGCTTCAAACCTCATGGAATAGTAGTAGTACTAGGTGCATTCAACTTTCCTGCGCATTTAAGCAATGGTCATATTGTCCCTTCTCTTTTGGCTGGCAACACCGTTTTATATAAGCCAAGCGAACAAACTCCAGCAGTTGCAGAGTTCATCATGGAGTGTTGGGATGCAAGCGGTTTACCCAAAGGAGTAATACAGTGCCTTCAAGGAGATATTACTTGTGGTCAAGAATTACTCTCACAAGACATACAAGGCGTTTATTTTACAGGTAGCTATCCAACTGGCCTTAAAATACACCAGACGTTTAGTCATAAACCAGAAGTTATTTTGGCGTTGGAAATGGGGGGCAATAATCCTTTGGTCATAGATACAGTAGACAATATGGATGCAGCTATCTATCACAGTTTATTATCCACTATGATTACCGCCGGTCAGCGCTGTACCTGTGCTAGGCGCCTAATCATCCCGAATACTGCTTTTGGTGATGAATTTTTACAACGGTTTATTAAAGCTTGTCAAAGCATTAAAATTGGCTCTTATGATGAGCAACCAGAACCATTTATAGGCCCTGTCATTAGCCATTTACAGGCCTTAAAGCATTTGCATGCCCAGAAGCAATTATTAGAGTTAGGGGGTGAGTCCCTTTTACCCATGACTTTAATGAGGGAATACACAGGATTTCTAACTCCAGGTGTAATGGATATGACCAAGGTTAGAAATCCTGTAGATGAGGAAATTTTTGCCCCCTTTGTTCAAGTTTACCGTTATCGCAATTTTGATGAAGCAATTGAATTAGCCAACTCAACCCGATATGGCTTATCAGCGGGTCTACTTGGAAACAACAAAGTCCATTATGATCAGTTTTATCAACTCATTCGTTCGGGCTTAATCAATTGGAATAGGCCAACCACCGGTGCAGCTAGTACTTTGCCATTTGGAGGAGTAGGTTGTAGTGGAAATCATAGACCAAGCGCGTATTTTGCTGCAGATTATTGTGCGTACCCAGTAGCAAGTATGGAACACCCTTCGCTGACTACCCCAAACCAACTTTTACCTGGTATCGTATTGGAATAATGACATGAAAGTATATGAATTAAACATTGACGGATTGGTAGGATCGACACATCACTACGCAGGTCTTTCTGAAGGAAATATTGCGTCAACAACCAATGCCGCTTCTATATCTAATCCACAGGCCGCTGCATTGCAAGGTCTTGATAAAATGCGTACACTTCATAAACTAGGCTTAAAGCAAGCTCTTATGCCACCACAGCAACGTCCCAATCTGCAATTACTGCATCAACTCGGATTTAGTGGCACTCCAATCCAACAAATCAATAGAGCTTTCAAGTCAGCACCTGAGATCCTTAGTGCGGTTTATTCAGCCTCAAGCATGTGGGCAGCTAATGCTGCTACTGTGTCTGCAAGCACGGATACCACTGATAATAGAGTCCATTTTACTGCTGCTAATTTAGTTAGCAATTTGCACAGAAGCCAAGAGGCTGAATTTTCTCGCCATTTATTACAAACCATTTTTTCTGATCAAACGTATTTTGCCCACCATCTTGTCTTACCAAGAACGACAACAATGGGAGACGAAGGCGCAGCTAACCATAATCGTTTTTGCAAGGATCATTCTTCACCAGGCGTTAATTTATTTGTTTATGGCAAGCAGGTTTTTGCGGGAAAGGGATCATCACCCACCCCTAGTAAATACCCTGCTCGGCAAACTAAGGAATCGTTTGAAGCGATTGTACGAAACCATCTCCTGGATCCAAATCAAGTTATTTTTGCCTGCCAGAATCCTGATGCCATTGATCAAGGAGTATTCCATAATGATGTGATATCTGTAGCCAATGAATATGTATTCCTTGTTCACGAGCTCGCTTTTCATAACCAAGCTGAAGTCTATGCAGAATTAAAAAAGAAAGCACCCTTCGAATTGAGAATCATTGAAGTTCCCGAGGAGCGCGTATCCATTAAGGATGCTGTTGACACCTATCTTTTTAATTCGCAACTCATTACCTTACCAGATAAAAACTCAATGATTCTCATCGCACCGATGGAGTGCCAAACGAACTATAATGTCAAAACTTACATCGATGAGATGATAGCTGACCCAACTAATCCAGTAAGCGAGATACGCTATCTGGATCTCAAACAAAGCATGAAAAATGGTGGTGGCCCTGCTTGCTTACGTCTACGAATCCCTTTGAATGAAAGAGAACTTATTTCAATGCACTCAGGGGTGTTATTTTCTAACGACTTATTCAATACGCTTGAAGTATGGATAAAAAAGTACTATCGCACTGAGTTAATCATAAACGATCTAGCAGATCCTCATTTTATGAATGAAACTTTGGAAGCACTGGATCAATTAACTCAAATTCTAAAACTGGGATCCATTTACCCCTTTCAGAATTAGGAATCATTTTAGCGATGTGGAAAGTAAAATTTGGGAGGTGTATATATACCTCTCCAACTGGATGTAAAGTGTATCAGAATTTTTTATACAGATGGCTAACATTTAGTGATGCTGCATGGCAAACTGTTATTAACCGCTACATACCAAGCAATCCTATTTTGCATTATCTTAAAGCACTAACTATCATGGTCAGAGCCAACCCAAGTGATTGCTGTCTACTAGGTCTTGGAGGGGCAGGAGTACCCCACATGTTAGTAAAAGGAAACCAGGAACATTCAATAGTTGCTGTGGATAATAGCTTGGATGTAATACAGATAGCAAAAAAGTTTTTCAAAGCCGATACCATTCCAAACTTAACTATTTTGCATCAAAATGCCAATGATTTCGTCCGCCACAATACGGAAAAATTTCACCATCTACTCATTGATTTGTATGACTCCTATCATTTTCCAGAGGATTGCCATAGCCTTGAATTCTTTCAACACTGTAAAAATTGTTTAGCCGAAAATGGATATCTAGCCATTAACTTAGCTAACCCAAAGGAGCAACTCTCTATTCTTAAACTGCTAAAACAAGTGTTTAATACCAGCATTGTCCTTACTATCCCAGACTGCGATAATATTGTGGTCATACTGCCACAAAACGGCGACAGAAATTCATTCATTCGAGCAATGAATGAAACACATGAGTTAAAAAAAATCTCATGGACAACCCCATGGGGTTATATTGCCGACTACTAGTTTGAGCGGTAATGATTGACGTATAGAATCAAACCAAATATCACTACTTCTGATCGCTCATATACATAATTGCTGCAATTAGAGCCTTATCAGAACAATCAACATTCGGGTCCTCCGATTCCTTACATAGACCACCATGATGCATTAAACCTTTGCCAATTTTCACACTGTAAAGCAAATAATCCATTCCAGTCTTAAACTGTTTGGGATTCGTTTTAGCCTCCTGATTAGCTTGTTCAAAACGCGTTTTCCAAGCCTTTTTATCAAAAGCTGCTGGAGACTTAATGGCTGGTGACAAATTGGGGGCATGACAATTTTTACAGGCTAATTCATAGGTATTCTTGCCTAAGTCATCTGCCAGCGCTGATAGACTCACGAAAAAAGCCATTAGAGATACAATGATGATTTTATACATGTTTCACTCCATTTAAATAATTATTATTTTCAGTAGGTTAACAGATCTTCAATTTTTTTACTTCTTGATTTAGGCAATTCGTAATTATGTTTCTCCTTGATAATATCTGCTGCTTTTTCAGCAATCATGATGGTAGCTGCGTTTAAATTGCCACTGATCATGCTAGGCATAATGGACGCATCAATAACTCTAAGATTGTCTAAGCCATGAAGCAGAGTTTGAGAATTTACAACTGACATACCATCGGCTCCCATTTTACAGGTACCACAGGGATGGTAAGCGCTATCTGCTTTTTCTCGAATAAAAGCATCGATTTCTGTGTTGGACTGTATGGATTTTCCTGGGGCTATTTCATCACTAATATAGGGATAAAACGCAGGTTGCGAAAAGATTTCCCTGGTTAATCGCACACAAGCACGCATATCACGTATATCGTCTTCAGTTTGTAAGTAATTCGGTTGTATCCAAGGATGATCAAAGGGGTTTGAAGACTTCAGGCTAATATACCCTCGACTACTGGGTCTCATTGTTCCAACATGAACTTGAAACGCCTCCTCTGTGACCTCTTTTCTTCCATGATCAATGACTAATGAAGGCAGGAAATGGTATTGAATATCAGGATGCGCGACATCTTCTCTACTCCTAATAAATCCTCCAGCTTCTAGATGAGAAGTTGCCCCTAAACCGGATCGCAACATGAACCATCGCAGACCTAGAAATTGCTTCCAAGGCGCGTATTGTTGCGAATACAGGGAAACAGGTTGCGTACATCGGTGCTGAATGTACACTTCTAGATGATCCTGTAGATTTTTTCCAACGCCAGGTAAATGGCATTTCACTTCAATTCCTAATTTACTGAGTTCTTGCGCATCTCCCACCCCTGATAGCATTAGCAGATGTGGAGAATTAATTGCTCCACAAGACAAAATAACCTCTCGTCGAGCATAAACAGTTTTAAGCCTTTTTTTATGAAGAAGATCTACACCAATAGCTCGGTTATTTTTGATGATTACCTTATGAGCATGTGACTTTGTCATAACAGTTAAGTTCGGTCGTCTCAACGCTGGTCTTAAATACGCTTCGGAAGAACTCCACCGCTTTCCATCATGAATAGTCATATCAAGACTTCCAAATCCCTCCTGCTGTTCACCATTCATGTCATTGGTGTATGGATAGCCAGCTTGTATTCCAGCATTGATAAAGGCTTGATACAAAGGATTAGCACATTTAGCTCTAGTAACCCTTAATAATCCATTGATTCCTCGATAATCATTTTCTCCAAGACTATAATGTTCGGATTTTTTAAAATAGGGTAATACGTCCTGATAAGACCATCCCAATGCTCCCTCATCTTCCCATCGATCATAGTCAAGTCGATGTCCTCTAATATACACCATAGCATTGAGTGAAGAGCTTCCACCTAAGACCTTACCTCTAGGCCAATAGAGTCTGCGTCCATTCATTTGTTCTTGCGGTTCCGTATGGTAATACCAATTGTATCTATTGTCTCGTAGGTTATAGGCTAATGCAGAAGGCATTTGAATCTTCCATGATTTATCCGAGGCACCTGCTTCGATTAATAACACCGAAACTAACGGATTCTCACTTAAACGGCTTGCCAGTACACAGCCTGCACTACCTGCTCCTACTACGATATAATCATATGATGGAGTTTTCATTTTAAAATTCCCTTTATTATTGTTTATACCTTCCTTGGCAACACAACAACTTCTTTATACTTTACTCATAAGGACAAACAACGTCCCCTAGCTCCACATAAATACTTTTTAATTGTGTATAATGATCTAAAGTTGCAACCCCATTTTCTCGCCCCATACCGGATTGTTTATTCCCACCAAAAGGCATTTCAATAGGGTTAATATTGTAGTTATTAATCCAGCAAGTACCTGCATCTAACTGAGCTATCACACAATGTGCTCTTTGAATATCCTTGGTGAAAATTCCTGCGGCTAATCCATACTCTGTATTATTAGCGCGTTGTATGACTTCATCTTCTTGCTCAAAACGCAGCACACTCATCACAGGTCCAAAGATTTCTTCTCTTACAATGCGCATATCATCACGACAATTTACGAAAATAGTGGGTTCTATGTAATTTCCTGCCTCAAAAACTCCATGAGTTAACCTATTGCCTCCATAATGGAGGCTAGCGCCTTCTGTAAGTCCTGCATCAATGTATGACATCACTTTGTCCAAATGAGGTTTTGATATCAATGGCCCCATTTGCGTTTCTGGATTTAATGGATCTCCGATTCTGATTTTAGTAACACGTTCTGTTAGCTGAGTTAAAAAATCTTGATAAATACTCGAATGAACAAATACTCGTGTGCCATTTGAACATATTTCACCCTGAGAATAAAAATTTGCCAGCATTGCAGCCGATACAGCATTGTTCAAATTAGAATCTTCAAAAAGAATAAGTGGTGATTTTCCACCCAGCTCCATAGTCACCTTTTTTAGACCGTCTGCCGCATCTCTCATGACCGCCTTACCTGTTGAAACGGACCCAGTAAAAGATATTTTTGCAACTGCAGAATGTTGAACGATAAGCTTCCCTGTTTCACCATCTCCTGTAATTACATTGAATACCCCATCGGGCAGTCCTGCTTCGGTATAGAGCTCTGCAAGCTTTAACGCTGTCAATGAAGCATGCTCAGAAGGCTTAAACACCATTGTATTTCCACAAGCCAATGCAGGTGCTGATTTCCAACATGCAATTTGAATTGGAAAATTCCATGCACCAATCCCCACGCACACTCCCAAAGGCTCTCTTCGGGTGTAAACAAAAGAAGAGGGGTAAGAAATATGTTGGCCACTCAAATCTGCAATAAGATCTGCGTAATAATCTAAGCAGTCAGCTCCAGATAATACATCAATAACCGAGGTCTCTTGTATTGGTTTCCCTGTATCTAGCGATTCAAGTCTTGCTAATTCAGCATTATTCTTACGCAATAAATGTGCAGTATTTCTTAATATTTTAGCTCTTTCTCGATGGGGTGTCGTAGACCAAGTTATAAATGCACGTTTAGCGGCATTTACTGCTAGCTCTATATCAGATTCCTTGGCTTTAGCAAATGAATAAAGGGCTTGGTTATTTGCAGGGTTCAGTGAAACAATCACATCGTCAGAGTTCGATTCCACATAACGTCCATTGATGTATAAATTAACGAATTCCTTTATCACTTTACCTCCTGGTTAAGCTAGTAATACGATAGCAAACAATGACATTAAAATCCCTGCTGTTTGCTTCACAGTAATTGTGTGGTTTAAAAATATTATCATTAATAATGTACTCACCATTGGATATAGTGCAGTAATTGTAACAATAGGAATTGCAGGCCCCTTTTGTAAAGCCACAATGAAAAACAAGGTACCTAAACCGGTAGTAACACCAGACAAAATAGCATAGGCAATCCCTTTTGTATTAAAACTTGGCTGAAAGTCCATGATTAATATAAAAAAAATCGCAACAATAAAAAAACCTAGTGCGGAGTAAAATGTTGCCGATTTAGCGCAAATTTCTGTTGATGTTTTGGCTCCCAAAAATCCCCATAGGCCAAAAAACATAAGTGAAAAGAACGTAAACATGTACCAAGGTTTAATCATTGACTGCTCCTTGACAAATTCTTTCTATTTTAGCGATGTACGTGGAATATCTCAATCATTTGTGGAAGCTGAGACTCATTTTTAAAATTGTGATTGTATCTTATCAATGACAATCAAGGCGTGAAAAAAGTGGGAGAACTATATTGGAGGTCATGAAACCGAGCCGCAACCGTTAGGGAGCGAACAAATGACAAATTTAAATCCGCTTGCTAACGCGCGCGGCTCGGTTTCTCTCTTGAGAGTGTGTGTAGAGATCCATCAAATTTCCATTAGATCCTTTTCTTTCGCGACTAGGATTGCATCCACCTCAGCAATGTATTTATCCGTTAATTTCTGAATCAATTCTCCAGCTCGGCGCTCATCATCCTCAGAAATAGCTTTCTCTTTCACTAGATCCTTTAATTGAGCATTAGCATCCCTTCTTACATTGCGAATAGATACCTTGCCTTGCTCACCTTCATGACGGACCACTTTAATTAATTCTTTTCTTCGTTCTTCAGTCAAAGGTGGCATAGGTACTCGAATAGCTGATCCCGCAGATGCCGGATTGAGTCCCAAATCAGAGTTTAATATAGCCTTTTCAACAGCTGCCACCATTGATTTATCCCAAGGTGTCACTGTTAATGTTCTTGAGTCACTAGTAGTTATATTAGCCACTTGATTTAAGGGGGTAGTACTTCCATAATATTCGACCATCACATGATCCAATAAGCTAGCATTTGCCCTTCCAGTTCTAATTTTTGTCATGTCCACTTGCAGAGCTTCAATAGCTCTTTTCATACGCTTTTCAGACTCTT
The DNA here is from genome assembly GCF_001468085.1 of Legionella waltersii. GTDB lineage: Bacteria > Pseudomonadota > Gammaproteobacteria > Legionellales > Legionellaceae > Legionella > Legionella waltersii. The sequence continues at coordinate 86,920 of NZ_LNZB01000015.1, forward strand.
GTTTGATGTCATTAATCATGATTGGCTCCTACTATAGTTCCTACTCTCTCTCCAGTTACAATTCGTTTATAGGCTTTAGGCTCTGCCATATTAAATACCTGCAGAGGCATTCCTTGATCCTGACATAAACAAATTGCCGTTGAGTCCATAACCTCTAAGCCTTTTGTTAACACTTCTTTATAGGTTAAGTAATCATAGCGGATTGCTTCTGGATTTTTAACAGGATCATCTGAATAGACACCATCAACTTTAGTCGCTTTCAGTACAACGTCCGCTCCAATTTCAATGGCTCTTAAACAAGCTGCTGTGTCTGTTGTGAAAAATGGGTTACCAGTGCCTGCAGCAAAAATCACAACATGACCATTACGTAAATGCGTAATTGCTTTTCGTCTATGGTATGGGTCAACTACTCCTAACATGGGAATAGCTGACATAATCCTAGCTGGCAAATCAATTCTTTCTAATGCATCCCTTAAAGCTAATGCATTCATTACTGTTGCCAGCATACCCATATGATCTCCAGTAACTCGTCCTACCCCGGCTTTCGATAAAGCCTTTCCTCGGAACAAATTACCACCACCCAAGACAAGCCCTACTTCAACACCCATCTGAATCAGTTCAGCAATATCATTCGCCAAAGAATCAAGAACTGAAGGATCGATACCAAATTGCGATTTGCCCATAAGCGCTTCACCACTGAATTTAAGCAATATTCGCTTATACTTCAATTTTGGTTGTTTATCATCCATCATGAGCGAACCTGAGCCATCACTTCTTCAACAAAGTTGTCTTCTTTCTTTTCGATCCCTTCTCCTACTTCAAAGCGAATAAAGGATACTACTTCAGCATTTTTCTCTTTTAATAGTTGTCCAACTTTAATATTAGGATCTTTGACATAGGGTTGACCAAGCAAGCTTACTTCATCAATGAACTTATTAATTCGTCCATCGATCATTTTGTCAATAATGTCTTGTGGCTTTCCACTTTCTTTTGCTTGAGCTGTAAAGATGTCTCTTTCATTTTCTATGGCTTCAGCTGGAACCTGATCTTTACTCACAACCATTGGCTTGCTTGCTGCAATATGCATGGCGATGTCTTTAGCAAGAGATTCACTTCCATTTTTCAAAGCAACCATAACACCAATTCTAGAACCATGTAGATAATAACCAACGACACAACCTTCATGATGCATACGTTCGATGCGTCTTAATTTAATGTTCTCACCAATTTTAGCAACCAGCTCTTGACGTGCTTGCTCAACAGTAACACCAGATGAAAGAATTTGACTTGATAATGCAGTTACATCACTTACAGAACTGGTTAATGCAACATCAGCAACGCTATGAGCAAATTTAGTGAAGTTTTCATCACGAGCAACAAAATCAGTCTCACTGTTTATTTCAATCATTACAGCAGTGCGCTCATCTGAAGAACGAGCAATGACAATGATACCCTCAGCTGCAACGCGGTCTGCCTTTTTATCTGCCTTTGCTTGACCAGCTTTGCGCATCTCAGTGATTGCTTCCTCTATATTTCCATTGGTTGCAATCAAGAACTTTTTGCATTCCATCATTCCTGCACCAGTTCTCTCACGCAATTCCATGACCAATGAAGCACTAATTGTTGACATATTCAATTCTCCACATAACAAAAAGGGGGCCTTTTAAATACTGCCCCCTTTGAAATTCAATAGAAATTATTCCTCAGACTTTGTTTCTTCTTTAGTGGTAGTAGCCACTTCAACAAACTCTGAATCAGAAGATACTCGTCCTACAGTATTACTGCTTTTACCATCTAAAATAGCATCAGCGACACAACGTACATAGATGTCCACTGCTCGCATGGAGTCATCGTTACCTGGAATAACGTAGTCAATGTTATCTGGGCTGTTATTGGTGTCCACAACACCAATAACTGGAATTTTTAAGCGACGCGCTTCTTCAACAGCAATATTTTCAAAGCCAACATCAACAACAAAAAGAGCATCAGGTAAACCGCCCATGTGTTCGATCCCACCTAAACTGCGCTCTAGCTTTTCAAGTTCACGGGTGAGCATTAGAGCTTCTTTCTTAATCATGTCGTTAAATAAGCCCTTTTCCTGCATTTCTTTTAGTTCTTTTAATCGAAAAATCGATTGACGAACAGTTTTATAGTTTGTCAGCATGCCACCTAACCAGCGATGATCTACGTAGGGCATTCCACAGCGCCTAGCATGTTCACGAATACTTTCTTGAGCTGCTCTTTTAGTTCCAACAAATAAAATCTTAGCTTTATTTGCAGCTAAACGACTGACGTAATTGGTTACGTCGTGTAACATGGGTAAAGTCTTTTCAAGGTTAATAATATGAATTTTATTTCTTGAACCAAATATATATTCACCCATTTTTGGATTCCAGTAACGAGTTCTGTGACCAAAATGAGCACCAGCTTCTAGCAATTCTCTCATACTTACATTCATAATTTTCTCCAGGGTTAAGCCTCCACGTCTCCCATACGTCACCCCAAAGGGACCCTAACGCATGTGACGAAACGTGTGTGTATTTAAAGCGCCATATTTATAACATAATAATTACAATTCATCAATTGAAATACTTAGCATGACATGCAATTTACAATTTGTTGGATTTTGATTTATATTGGTAATTCATTAGGTAATGGAGTACCAATATGCTAACTAAGTATGATAACAACCAAACCAGCAGCAATAATACTAGCTATCAACTATTGAGCGTTTACGAAAATGCCAGAGACTCAATATGGAGCTTATGGAATCATCATAGCTGGAGAGAGTTGTTCATAAAGGGAGGAGTAGTAGCCACCGCTGTTCTCTTTGGTGTCATTGCGGTACAAACTGGGGATAATGAACTCAAAACAAAACTAATCCGAGGGTCAATAGGAGCCGGAGTTGGATTTTTTATAGCAAATAGCTTTGTATCTCACTCAGTCCAAAATACTTGCAAAGACCTACGTGAAAATAATCAATTTCTTTTCTCACTGATCAATGAAAAATTGGTTTTATTAAGTGACTGCTACGATGAACAAACACCTAACTACAATGAGTTAATCAAGCTTGTACCAATTATAACGAATGTTGCTAAAAGCACTGCAACAATGAAACAATCTGCAACCAAACTCAATGAATTAAATCATTTGATAGCCATTTCCGAATTGCTGTCAATAATTGATAAAAAATTTACAACGCTCATTCAACAAATCTCCATGAATGGTTTAGAAAAATCTGCCGAATCTATTCAATCGACAAACCATTTCTTTGAAAATGAATTTCCGAAGCTCCTGATGTCTTATACAGTCGTAGAAGAAACTTCGCCAGAGACTCAGCTAAGCGCACAGTAATTCAGTGAACTTAGTCAAGGATTGAAAAAGCTAAACTGCTGCAGCAGCGGTGCTTGCTATGACTAATAATGCAAAAAGTACGGTTCTAATGGCATTTTTTTTCAATGACTTAGGTTTCATGATGATGCTCATTGGTTATAAGCTAATTATAGCACATCAATCCAACGAATCCTTTCCCTTATGGTCGCCGATCGGATTGATTAAGCAATGATCATAAGGGAGAAGAGTGGTTAATTTTCCTTAATTCCCAATCGGGCTAAAAAGTCCTTTACCTCATCCACGGTTAACTCATAACACTGTCCTCTGGACAAAAACCTAGGCATTGATAAAGAGCCATAACGAATTCGAATTAGGCGACTGACCTCAACTCCTTGAGAAGCCCATAATCGTCGAACTTCTCTATTTTTACCTTCGTTTAAGGTTACATGGTACCATGAATTGGTTCCTTCTCCCCCACGAAACTCAATGCGGGTGAATTTAGCCAGACCATCTTCGAGCATAACCCCCTTGGATAAATTATTCAGGGCTTCAGCACTGACTTGACCATGAACCCTAACAGCATATTCTCGTTCTAAACCATATTTCGGATGCATTAATTGATTCGCAAGCTCACCATTATTAGTAAATAGAAGAAGACCTGAGGTATTAAGGTCAAGACGACCTACTTGTACCCAACGACCTTGTCTTAAATGAGGCAAATTATCAAATACCGTTTTTTCAAACTTTGGATCATTTCGGCTTGAAATTTCACCGACTGGTTTATGATAAAGCAATACACGAACATTTTGCTTTCCCTTTAAAGGATTAGCAATCAATTTTCCTTTCACAGTAATTTTATCATTAGCGCTTGCTGAGTCCCCAATTTTAGCAGGCTTACCATTCACTTGAACCCATCCACTTTCAATCCATCGTTCCATTTCACGGCGGGAACCCAGCCCTGCCTGACTTAGTATTTTTTGTAATCTTTCACTACTCATTATGGCTATACTCTTCGTTAATTTGGTTAACTTGATGTCCTATCAACGAATCCATGACTTCAGGTAAAGTTGGAAGTTCAGCTAAACAATTTAAATTAAAATAATTCAAAAATTCCTTAGTAGTCGCATAGACTGCTGGCTTTCCAGGTACATCCTTATGCCCTGCTACTTTTATCCACTCTCTTTCCATCAAAGATCGAATAATCTGGCTATTGACTGCGACCCCACGTATCTCTTCAATATCTGCGCGAGTTACTGGTTGTTTGTAGGCAATAATCGCTAAAGTTTCAAGGAAAGCCCTGGAGTACTTGGCTGGTTTTTCCATTTGTAATCTTGCCACCCAAGGGCTGTACATGGATTTGGTTTGTATTCTATAACCCGAAGCGACTTGTATAAGCTCAATAGAACGGGAAACATAGTCATTACTCAGTTCCAATAGGACCTCATTGAGCTGTTCTAAGGTTGGTTTCTGCCAATCATCAAAAATAGCTTGGATTTTATCCAGAGTAAGTGACTCACTGCTAGTCAGCAGCAAAGCCTCAACAATGTTCTTAAGTTCATTATTATCCATATCAAGCAGCCTGAATATGTATGGGTGAAAATACTTGTGTTTGTGTTATAGTCAACAGAGCCTGTTTTGCTAATTCAAGAATCGCTAATAAGCTAACCACAATTCCCATGCGCCCTTCAGATGCATGATATAATTGACTAAACTCCATGACCGAGTGTTCCTGCAGTCTAAGTAAGATTGTACTCATACGCTCCCTGACTGACATTTGCTCTCGTACCACTTGATGATTACTGAGCCGCTCCTCTCTTTTGAGCAATGATTTCATCGCTTCAATTAATTCTAAAAAATCAACATCAGGATACACCTTAATGACCTCGATCAAATCAGGTTGAACTTGCGACGTAAAATTATCTCTGTTTAGTCTAGGCAGATTATCTAAGCATTCTGCAGCTTGCTTGATTTGCTCATACGCCTGTAGTCTTCTTACCAGTATCATGCGAGGATCCTCTTCCTCCTCTTCAGCACTAGCAGGAGATACTGGTAAAAGTAACCGAGATTTAATTTCGGCCAGCATCGCAGCCATCAACAAATATTCTGCTGCCAACTCGAGTTTTCTATTTTCCATTAATTGAATGTATTGAAGGTATTGCTTGGTAATGGACGTAATAGGAATATTTAGAATATCAATGTTTTGTTTTCGTATAAGGTACAAGAGCAAATCTAAAGGCCCACTGAATGAATCCAACAACACCTCTAATGCATCTGGAGGTATGTATAAATCATCTGGAACCTGAGTAATTTCTCGTCCATCAATTATGGCAATGGCTTTTACTTGAGGCTCATTGATTAACTCAGAAGCCATCAATAGTCTAATCCCATTACTTCTCTTACCGTATTTAAAGTCTTAGATCCCTCCTCGCGGGCCGCCTCACTTCCCTCTGCTACAATCCGTTTGACTGATCCTAAATCCGATTCAAATTCTCTTATAGATTCCTGAATAGGCTGTAATTCCTTTTGAATTGAATCAATCACAGGCCGCTTACAATCAACACATCCTATGCCAGCATTGCGGCACCCCTGTTGAACCCAATCTTTGACTTCATTGTCAGAATATATTTTATGAAATTGCCAAACTGGGCATTTTTCTGGCTCACCTGGATCAGTTCGTTTAATTCTTGCGGGATCTGTGGGCATCGTCAAAATTTTTTTCTCAACGGATTCAGGCTCCTCTCTCAACATAATTGTATTGTGGTAAGATTTGGACATTTTCTGCCCATCTGTTCCCGGCATCTTAGCCATCTCAGTGAGAAGCGGTTGCGGTTCGCTTAATATTATTTTTCCACTGCCTTCCAAGTACCCTAATAAACGCTCTTTATCTCCAATCGATAAACTTGATTGATCTTCAAGAAGTGCTTGGGCGGTTTGTATAGATTCGTGCATACCTAATTCTTGAAATTGCCTACGGAGTTCTTTGTATATCTTTCCATTTTTTTTGCCCATTTTTGTAATTGCAGCCTCGGCAAGTTCTTCAAAATTAGGCTCTTTTCCGTACAAATAATTAAAACGACGAGCTATTTCTCTCGTTAATTCGATGTGAGCCACTTGATCTTCACCCACTGGAACAAAGTCCGCATGATAGAGAAGTACATCCGCACTTTGTAGTAATGGATATCCTAAAAAGCCATAGGTGGATAAATCCTTGTCTTTCAATTTTTCTTGTTGATCTTTGAAACTTGGGACACGTTCAAGCCATCCAAGCGGAGTGATCATTGATAGCAATAAATGCAACTCTGCGTGTTCTGGAACCCATGATTGAATGAACAGTTTGCACAAACCTGGATTAACGCCGCATGCTAGCCAGTCAATCACCATATCCCAAAGGTGTTTTTCAATAAAATTGGGTTCGTCATATTGTGTTGTCAAGCCATGCCAATCCGCTGCAAAAAAGAAACAATCGTATTGATGCTGTAATTTAATCCAGTTTTTCAATACGCCATGATAATGTCCTAAATGTAGCCTTCCACTGACACGCATGCCAGAAACGACCCTCTTATTGGAAGTAAATAGAGCTGACATCAATTTCCTCTTTTGCTTGTTAAATAAAACTCACTCTAAACATATGATCTAACGAAATGGATCCGGATCCCCTTTGCCTTCTCGAATAATTACTGGGTAATCACCCGTTAAATCGATGACTGTAGTTGGTTCATGTCCGCAGTTACCACCATCGATAATTAAATCTGTTCGTTCTCCTAATACATCTCTAATCGCTTCGGGTTCGCTCAAAGGAGCCTTTGCACCGGGTAAAATTAATGTAGTACTCATCAGTGGCGCATCAAGGGCTTCTAGCAAAGCAAGAGTAATATTATTATCCGGCACCCTAAGCCCTAGTGTTCTTCTCTTAGGATGTAACATCAGACGAGGTACCTCATGTGTTGCATTGAGAATGAACGTATAAGATCCAGGAGTAAATGCTTTTAATAATCTGAAAATTGGATTGGATACTTTTGCATAAGTACCTAATTGCGATAAATCTCTGCAAACCAGAGTCATATTGTGGTGCTTGTCTAGTTGCCTTAGTCTCCGAATTCGCTCAAGAGCTGATTTGTTACCCAAACTGCATCCCAAGGCATACCCAGAATCCGTTGGATAAACAATTAGGCCCCCATCTTCAATAATGGAAACCGCTTGTCTTAACAAACGTGCTTGTGGATTATCTGGATGAAGTGCAAAAAACTGACTCATAAAGTCCCCTGTTCAATGTTCCAATCTTGCCAAATAGGCCGACAATTTATTGGTAAAGCTTGCTGTTGCCCAAGTCTAACTCTTGACTGAAAGTCTCCGTGGTAATCTGAACCCGAGGAAGCAAGCAATTCAAACCGCTCAGCTAAAGAAGCCATTTCTTTAATTTGTACAATGGTCATTTCACCTGAAACCACCTCAATGCCAGCGCCACCTGCCTCTTTAAACTCACTGATTAACTCATGCAATTTTGATCGAGTCAACTTGTATTTAAAGGGATGTGCAACTACAGCCTGGCCACCAGATAATAAGATGACTGAAACTGCTTGTTGAACACTAATCCAAGGAGTAGGTATATAAGCGATCTTACCTCGACCAAGATAACTGCTAAAAGCGGCTTTCATGTCTTTTGCTTTGCCTTCCTGAATTAATAAAGCAGCAAAATGGGGTCTTCCCACACGTTTATGGCCAGCTATAGAGCAAGCCTTGTTGTAGGCATCTTCAACACCAATACGCTCAAGACATACACCTATTTGCATCGCTCGATCTATACGACTACTGTTTTGTTGTTCAATCACATGATTTAACTCTGGAGTATCCTTAATATGATATCCGAGAATATGAACATCATTTTTTTTCCATCTTGTGCTGAGTTCAATTCCCCGTACGATCTTAATTGGACTGTTTATAGCCGTGTTTATTAATAAATCACATCCTGCAACCGTATCATGATCCGTCAGTGATAAACATTTCAAATTATTTTCATTAGCTCTTTGCAGTAACTCTTGGGGATTTAAAGCCCCATCTGAAAATGAGCTATGGCAATGCAAATCAATCATAAGGATTAAACGTCAAAAAAGTCATAACTATATCATAGTATGTGATTAAGGAACAAAAATTGATTTCTAATACTGATGATTTAATTTGTTCTGAACGAATTCAACTTGCGCAAGACGTCCGTTTTGGACTATTCTTATAATACGGTTAGCAATTAATTTTATACCTTTGAGCAGTACACTAGTTAGTGAAAGCATTACATTACCCATGCTGAACGCAGACGAAATTGCCAATTTGTGTGGTGTTCTACATGTCAATTTGAAATTGCTAGAGCAGCATTATAAACTATCCATCCATGTGAAGCATCAACAATTAATCTTATCAGCACATTCAGACAAGAGTTTTTCAACGGTCAAAAATATTTTAAAATCATTATTTCCTTTAGCAAAGCACCCAATCGAACTAAACGTTATTAAGCATATGATGAACGAGGACTACCAAAACACAATGACTCACCACATTCGCCTTAGTCGCAAATCAATTTCAGCTAGGAATAATAAGCAAGCTGCCTTTTTAGATGCAATTGATAAGCATGATATTACTTTTGCTGTTGGACCAGCAGGAACAGGTAAAACCTACTTAGCAGTCTCTAAAGCCATTGAGTGTTTTGAAAAAGGAGAAGTACATAGACTTATTTTTGTTCGCCCTGCTGTTGAAGCCGGTGAAAAACTTGGGTTTCTTCCAGGTGATTTGGTTGAAAAAGTGCTTCCCTATTTACGACCAATCTATGATGCCCTCTATGAAATGATTGGTTTTAAAGAAACACAAAAGCTTATTCAAACCGATATTATTGAAATACTACCACTGGCATTTATGCGCGGTAGAACATTGAATGAATCGTTTATTATTTTAGATGAAGCGCAAAATACGACTCAAATGCAAATGAAAATGTTTCTGACGAGAATGGGATTTGGCTCAAAAGCAGTAATTACTGGTGACACTACCCAAATTGATTTACCCAGAGGGGTTGATTCTGGCCTAGACCATGCCCTTAAATTATTTAAAAATATTCCTGAGATTAGTATCCATACATTTTCCAGTCGGGAAGTTGTAAGACATCCATTAGTCTCTAAAATTGTGGATTGCTATGATCATGAGACGGAACGAAATAAGAAATGACCTACTACATCGACATACAAAAGGCCAATGAAGGACCAATACCACTTAATGACAGTGAGATTATCCATTTAGCATCACTTGCATTACGAGATAACCTACCAGACGCCGAACTTACAATACGATTGGTTGAGCCCGAAGAAATGCAGCATCTTAACCACACCTACAGAAGTCAGAACAAAACAACAAATGTACTCGCCTTTCCCTGTAAGCTGCCTCCAAATATCGAGTTAGAGTGCCCATTACTTGGCGATGTTATTGTATGCCCAAAGGTGTTACAAGAAGAAAGTAAGTTAATGAATAAATCTCTAGCCGAACATTGGTCATTAATTATAATTCATGGAGTGTTGCATTTATTAGGGTATGATCATATAAAAGATGAAGACGCCTCAGTAATGCAACAACTAGAGATAAAATTATTAGGTGAGCTTGGATATGCAAACCCGTATGAACTAGAAGGACATGAACTTGAGTAAAGTGGACGAAGGTGGCTCGTGGTTTTCTCGTTTAAAACAATTAATTCAAGGTGAGCCACAAAATCAAGAGGAATTGGTCAGCTTATTAAGAGATGCACAGATTCGTTCTTTAATAAGTTTTGAAACCTTAGCCATGATTGAAGGCGCTATTCTTTTTTCCAAAATGCGGGTACGTGACATCATGCTACCTAAAAACCAAATGGTTTGCATAAAACAGAATGATAATATCAATCACATCATTGAGATTGTAACCCAAACAGGCCACTCTCGATTTCCTGTAATCGACGAAACCTCTGAAGAAATTATCGGTATCTTGCATGCAAAAGATCTACTACGGTACAAACCTGAAAATGCAGACTCCTTTGATTTACTTGACATTTGTAGACTGACTACTTTTGTACCAGAAAGCAAAAGACTTGATAGTCTATTAAGTGAGTTCCGAAGTAATCGAAATCATATGGCTATTGTCGTTGATGAGTATGGAGAAATATCTGGTTTTGTCACCATTGAAGATATTATTGAACAGATTATTGGGGATATTGAAGATGAATTTGATATCGATGAAGACGCCTATATTAAAGCCCATGAAGGGAACTGTTATATTATAAAAGCCCATACCCCCATAGATGAATTCAATGAGCAATTGCAGGCTAACTTCAATGATGAAACTTATGATACAATTGGTGGAATTGTTTTAAGTAAATTTGGTTATCTTCCTAAACGAGGTGAGGTCATTGATCTAGATGATTTTGAATTTAAAGTTCTTAACGCCGATTCGCGAAGAATTAAGTTATTAGAATGTCTTGATAAAAGAACTTCAAGTAAACCAGCCACAAGCGTTGAAGGATAAATTAGTCATGAACAGTGCAATTCTCATTATAGATGACGATACTGAACTTACCGATCTGTTATCACAATATTTAGAACCGGAAGGATTTAATGTCGTTTGTGTCCATGATGGAGAATTGGGCGTAAAAAGAGCACTAAACCAAGTCTTTGATGCGATCATACTTGATGTCATGTTGCCTAAACTCAATGGTTTTGAAGTTCTGAAAGCCATAAGAGAACACCTTGAAACGCCAGTGCTGATGCTAACCGCGCGTGGGGATGATATTGATAAAATTGTTGGGCTTGAAATAGGTGCAGATGATTATTTGCCCAAGCCATGCAATCCTAGGGAGCTTGTTGCCCGCCTTAGAGCAATTTTGCGACGTACTCAAAAGATCCCTACTCCCAAACCAATCATTGAAGAGCATAATATTGTTGTTGATTGTTCTAAAAGACATGTCACTATGTCAGGTAAGTTCCTTGAGTTAACAAATGCGGAGTTCAATATTTTGGAAATGCTCATTAAATCGCCTGGACAAGCCTTTTCAAAAGAGGAGCTCGCTGAATACGCATTAGGTCGAAAATACACGGCCTATGATCGCAGTATCGATGTTCATATTAGTAATTTAAGAAATAAGTTGGGAGATAATCCTCAAGGCGAACCTTTAGTCAAAACAGTTCGTGGATTCGGATACATGTTTAATGCGTAGTTTGTACTGGAAAATCTTTGTCTCCTTTTGGCTTGCAACTATTTTAATTATTTTCACCACTGCATGGGTAACCAGCCAAATTGCTCAAAAATCATCCCAGCCAGCAAGAGAAGAAACGTTCATGGACAGTTATGCAAATGCTGCAGTTGCAACCTTTGAATCTGGACAGCATACAGCACTGTTACAATGGCTTGATCAAATAGGATTATCCCGACATATGACCCTCTTTCTATTATCAAGCAACGGTGAAATCGTTGGTAGAGAGGTCCCTCCCGACAATGTAAAAAACATCTCAAAAGATTTAGACAGTGATCAGCTTCCAAGTCAAGGCATATTCAAGACAGGAAACCTAATAGTTAGCCATGAAATCTTATCAACATCAGGGAAATTTTATCGATTGGTTGCAGTCAGTGAAAAACCTATTTCACACTTTGTACAAATCCCATGGGCCGGACTGACTATACGATTAGCTATAGCGACCTTCGTGAGCGGATTCATTTGCTATTTTCTTTCGTTGTACTTAACCCAACCCTTACGCTCTCTAGGAATGGCCGCTAAATCAATTGCTACAGGTAAATTAAATACACGCGTAGGACACTTTCGAGGTCACTCCAGAGATGAAATCGCTGAGCTTAGCAATGAATTTGACCGAATGGCAGAACAATTAGAAGAGTTAATCCATTCAAAAGAACGCTTGTTACAAGACATTTCACATGAATTACGCTCTCCTCTTGCCCGACTAAATATTGCCATTGAGCTAGGCAAGAAAAAAACCAAGCAACTGGCAGACAGCGAGTTTGAACGGATGGAACTAGAAACATCACGGCTTAATGTTTTAATTGGGGAAATTTTAGAGTTTGCTCGCTTAGAAAAGTCAACTGCCGAACTCGTTTTATCCTCAATCAATATTTCTGATTTACTATTAAGCATTATCAATGATGCTAATTATGAATTTAGAAAACACTCCATTCAAATCACGGCGGAAATTCTTGAGAGTTGTGAACTAACTCTTGATGAAAGACTTATTCATAGAGCGATAGAAAATATCGTTAGAAATGCGGCGCACTACTCACCTAAGAATGAAAGTGTAACTCTTTCGGCTTATTACAATGAAACACGAGATCAAGTCATCATTGATATTGCTGACAAAGGCCCTGGTGTTCCTGAGGAGCAATTGGAGAAAATCTTTAATCCTTTCTATCGGGTGGACACTTCTAGAACAAAAAAAACTGGGGGTTACGGTTTAGGATTAGCGATAGCTTCGAGAGCTATAGCCTTGCATCAGGGTGAAATAAGGGCCGAAAATAGAGCAGGCGGTGGATTGTTAGTACGAATCATGCTGCCTTGCTCAAACATCCCAACGCCCTAGTACCCAAAGTATAAATGGCCACTTAATTATCATTACTTTTTACTGGAAATTTATGATTCTATTAAGTATACTTTGCCTCAAATTTATCCGAACAATCCTGCCGTGAGCAAAGAAACTAATTATAATAAAGTCAGCAGTATTTTCTTCTTTTCTGGTTTTTTACTCTCAAAAATCCAATACGTTCCATTTATTATTGCATCTTCTTTTACAAATCTTGCTGCTCTTGTTTTGTACATGATGGGTTATGGTTTATGGTTTATTGGCATTCAAGGAACTCCACCTAACCCTGAGTGGTCTCCATTTGCCAATTTGAAATCTAAATTTTTATACGCTGCTGTTCTAGGTCTTCTGGCAAGCACCATCAGTGTTCTTGCTTTAATCAACCCATTGTTTTTAGTACCCGCAGCCTGGTTATATTTTGCAAGTAATGTGCTATGGGTTGGAGGCGAGTACTATAAATTACAGGGCTCTGATCCTAACTCCACTAGAGAGTACATCAATAGCCAAAAAAACTATTTTAACTACTCGATTACTATTTCAACCATTGGATTTGTTACTGCACTTGCTACAACACTTTCTTTTTTTATCCCACCAATTACACTTCCTGTTATTCTGATAAGCTCCATTATTTGTATAGGGCTAGGTTGTTTGTCTTTTGAATATTGGCTAGAGTCAAAAATCACATCTCCATCAACTACCGATATTGAACTTGTTGAAATAAGCCATAATAAAATTCAGAGTGAGCTTGGAGCATCTAATCGATGTAAAAAATCAGACGAACAATCGCCATACCATGGAAATAGCCCCTTGAGAAATGATGAAAACCCCGATGAAAATTACACGAGTAGCCTCTCTTCCGAATCAGATTTAGGCCCTTGTCATAAGCCTTAACAATAAAGTATAGTCTGCACTCTAAATGATGAGGATAACCATGGACAAAGTAATCGCTGAAATGATTCACCGGGCAAGTAAAGTCTTACCTAATGCCTATGCACCGTACTCTAAGTTTTTAGTAGCATCTTGTATTCTTACAGAGAAAAACAATTACTACACAGGAGTGAACGTGGAAAATGGATCCTATGGTTTGACAGTTTGCGCAGAAACATCAGCAATTTGTAACATGGTAAGCTCAGGAGAAACACAGATTAAAAGTATTGCAGTACTGGCTGGGAACAATTTACTATGCTCCCCCTGTGGATCATGCAGACAAACGATTTATGAGTTTTCTACAGCAAGTACAATGGTTCACTTATGCAATAAAGATAAAGTACTCCAAAGCTTACCTATACATGAACTTTTACCTTTAGCATTTGATTTTAAACCATAAGTGAATAATCCCTATGACTACATTCTCGACAAACCAAAAACCCCCATTTATAGCATGCGAACACATAAAGCAACTATACCCCAACTTTTCACCCTTAGTGGGAATAGTATTAGGCTCTGGTTTAGGACAATTTGCTGAAGAGCTTGAAGATAAAATTATCATTGATTTTGATGATTTACCAGGTTTCCCAAAGCTAACCGTTAAAGGTCATGGTGGAAAACTAATCCTTGGTTATCTCGGAAAAATAGCAGTAGTATGCTTGCAAGGCAGAGCACATACGTATGAAGGACTTGAAAACTATGAAACAGTGAAGACCTACGTAAGAACGTTAAAACTCTTAGGTTGTAAGTTTTTTATTGCCACCAATGCATCCGGCTCATTAAATGATCAAGTTGGACCTGGTGAATTAATGTTAATCACTGATCACATCAATTTACAACCAAGTAATCCACTTATAGGCCCTAATGATGATGAATTTGGTCCAAGATTCTATCCTCTAGATAACGCCTATGATAAAGACATGCGTTCTAAACTGCTTGATAGCGCCCATAAACTATCTATAGATTTACATGAGGGAGTCTATATTTCAGTATTGGGGCCACACTATGAAACTGCTGCTGAAATTCGCGCATTTAGGTTATTGGGTGCAGATGCGGTAGGCATGTCAACAGTACCTGAAGTTTTAGTGGCGAACCATTGTGGGATGAAGGTAGCAGTTATAGCTATTATCACTAATTTTGCTACCGGCCTATCAAAAACTAGCCATAGCCATGATGAAGTGGTTAAAATGGCAGAAAGAGCTGCGACTAAGTTAAGATCTCTTGTTAAAGACTATGTTATGGGGTTAATGTGAGTTTAGACTCAAGCTTAAATACTCTTCTTAACCGATTATTAAGTCAACAACAACGTTCACTTAAGTCTAATCTAGAATTGATACAATGCATTGACTTAACCTTGCTTGATGAGGCTGCAGATAAACACTCTTTAGGGCAAGTTTATCAACAAGCCCAGCGTTATCCCGTAGCTGCAATCTGCGTGTACTCACAACATTTGAACCAATTTGTTTCACTGCCAACCATTAAATTGGCTACAGTAGTCAATTTCCCTCAAGGAACAGATGAACTATTAAGCTGCCTCGCAGCTATTGATCAAGCAGTTAATATTGGTGCTCATGAAATCGACTATGTCTTCCCTTATGAAGAATACATGAGCGGAAATAAACAAAAGGCACTCAATCATTGTGATGTTATTATTCAAGATTGCAAAAAGCTTGGTTTAAATTTAAAAATAATTCTTGAAACTGGAGCGTTTCCGAATATGGACAGTGTTTATCAATTGAGTTCTGAATTGATTAGCCTCGGAGCCCCCTTTTTAAAAACCTCTACCGGCAAAATAAATACTGGAGCAACTTTTAGTGCAGCATTCGCTATTTTAACTGCCATTAAGGACGCTCCTGAATATCATTGTGGAATTAAGTTGTCCGGAGGTATTAAGTCAACCGAACAAGCCCAACAATATGCTCACCTCGCGGAGTTACTCATGGAAAAGGCAATTCATCCAAGCTGGTTTAGGATCGGTGCTAGCTCACTTCTTACTAGTCTTACTGTTCCGTAAATGCTCTTCTAAAATTATCAAATAAGGGTGTTAATAAGTAATCTAAAGCGGTTCTATGATCGACAATGATCATTGCTTGTGCTGGCATACCTGGATACAGCTGAACATGTTTCAACTGACTAAGTGACTCAGAAGACAATGTGATGATTGCTTTGTAATAATGAGTTTTTGTGACTGGATCCTCAAATACATCAGCGGATACTTTACTGACAGTGCCATACACAATCGGAACAACTCTCTGCTTGTAGGCAGTTAGATAAACCTTAGCAGGTAATCCTTCTCTAACTACATCGATATCATTTGGGCTTATATGAACCTCTAATATCAATTTGTTGCTGATGGGAACAATATCACAAATCTCTTGCCCTGGTGAAATGACGCCACCAATAGTATGTTTTTTTAACCCCATAATAATCCCCTCTTGTGGGGATTTAATAACAGTCCGCTCAAGTATATCTTTTGCTGATTTCAGCTTTTCCTGTAAATCGGCTAATTTCTGTTGCTCTAATCGCAGTTGCTCTAGCAATAACTTACGCCGATTTTCTGTTAATTCATACAACTGAGACTGAGTCTCACCAATCCCTTGGTAAGATTTAGCAATCATACCCAAATACTCATCTCTGTTACCTAACAGTCTTGCCGCTTCGCGTTTCAGCGAAAGCAGTCGCGGCTTATCAACCAATTTTCTATCGGCTAAATATTGTACTGCTGCTATCTCCTCATTAATTAATTTCAATTGGGTATCACTGGATTTTTCTTGGGCTTGGTAACTTTCAATTTGCTTGTTAAATTGTTCAATCCGTTGTTTTAACACTAAAATTTCACCTTGATAAGTATTATTATTTGCATCAAATAGCTCCTCTTGACCATTAATTATTTTCAATACCTTGGGATTACTGTTGTTATTCATTAATTCGTCTGGAAATTTAATTTCAGTTGCATCACTTAATTCACTTAATATCCTGGCTTCAGATGCCATGGACTCCCAAGTTTGCCCCTCAAGCAACTGCAAAGTTGCTGTTGCTTGAGTATCATCTAATTTAATCAATACCTCTCCTGCTTTCACGCGCTTCCCTTCCTCTATCAAAATGGATTTAATAATTCCACCCTCAAGATGCTGAATTGTTTTTCGTTCACCTTGCACGATAAAATACCCTTCAGCAACCGCTGCTGAGTCCAGGGGGAAAAGCATAGCCCACAGCAAAAATCCTCCAACAAATGCAATAAGTATTACCATACCTATTAGCCGAAGATCATCAAAGCGAGGCTCCTTAGGTAAGTTAGGCAACTGTTTATTTATCTTATCCCATTCCATAGCTACTTCTTTGCTGATGTTCTGTCTTAATCAGTTGTAATTTAGCGAGAACTTTCTCTTTAGTACCAGCCATTTTAATTTTTCCATCACTTAGCAGCACTATATTATCTGCGTATTGAATAAGGTTCGGCCTATGCGAAATAACAACTATTGTACATTTTTGTTCTTTTAGCTTTAACAATGCATTGAGAAGAGCAAATTCACCCTCAGCGTCTAAATTTGAGTTTGGCTCATCCAATACAATCAATTGAGGGTCTCCATACAATGCTCTTGCTAGAGCAACTCTTTGCCTTTGACCACCTGAAAGCTGAGAAATGGACGATTGAATTAAAGATTCATATCCATTGGGTAAATGCAAAATCATGTCATGACATCCTGCCAGCTGAGCTGCTTTAATAACAGCAAGCTCATCCACAGGGCCTAACCTGGCAATATTGTCTTTGATACTTGCACTAAATAACTCAATGTCTTGGGGTAAGTAACCAACATAATGACCAAAATCATTGCGATCCCAATGATAAACATCTGCACCATCTAATCGTACAGATCCAGAAGTAGGTTTTACAATTCCACAAATTAACCTTGCTAATGTGGTTTTACCTGCTGCAGATGGTCCTAGCAATGCTAAGATCTCTCCTGGTTTCACCTTAAAATGAATGTCCTCCAAAATCATACGAGGCTCAGCAGATGAACTCGATAGGCATAGACCTTCCACTGAAAGTAATCCTTTAGGCTTAGGTAGTTTGATGCTTGTGTTTCTCTGTGAACTGTTTTCAAAATGTGCTTTTAGACGCTCCATGATTTCTTTACCATGTTGGAATTGCTTCCATGCACCGATTGCCTGATCAACCGGTGAGAGAGCTCTTGACATTAGGATAGAGGCAGCAATCATCATTCCACCGGTTATTTGATTATTTAGAACCAGATACGCCCCCACTGCAAGTATTAAAACCTGCAAAAGCATCCGTGCAAATTTACTAGACGAAATAATAACACTCGATAGTTTGTTTAATTCTTCAGTGAGCTCCAGCGATTTTTTATTTTTTTCTTGCCAGCCGTTGATTAGATGTCCAAGCATTCCCATGGCCTGAATGACCTCTGCATGACGTAAGGTGTTTGAAGTATTGAAGGTATTCATCATGCTTGAATTATCGATTTTAGTCTGAATTTTATGCGTAAGTCGTTGATTCATAATTGCTATGGCAAACAGCAGTATAGCACCCACAGTAGCTACTACCCCCAACAAAGGAGAGATAAGTACTATAACCAACAAATAGATTGGAACCCATGGTGTGTCCATAAGGGTAAATAAAAAGCTACCACTTAATATGGATTTTAGTTGCGCGATGTCCTTCAAAACCAATTGCGGATAATTATTTCCATTGAGTATGCAATCAGGACCAGACAATAACGCAGCTGGACTTAACCTTTCATCCAACCAATTACTTATTCTGCCGGCAATACGAATTCTCACCATATCTAAAATGGAGAGTATTAATAAGATAAATGCCGCAATAAGCGTAAGGAAAATCAAGGTTTGATAATTTCTAGCAGCTAAGACTCTATCAAAAATTTGCATCATGTACACAGGGATAGTTAACATAAATAAATTAATAAACAAGCTGAAGAGGCCAATATAAAGGAGTGCATGCTGACATGAGTGATACAAGTAGGTGTATAAGTTTGCATTCTTATCGTGTTGATTCATGATCTTATTACAAAAAATAGACAAAGCGGTTGGTTAAATTATAGACTATATGCACTAAGATAAATTATTTATAATAAATTCGGTTTATGAGTTGAATTGTTCAATTTATGTACTATAATTCACTTACGAGTATTTATTTGAGGTTAGTTTATGTCTCTGATGTTTATCTAGGGATGTTGAGATTCATAGAAATATCCTCGCTTAAAACCTGAACATCCCCCCTTATCCTAAAGAGCTAAATTATTGTATGTGGTTGTAATCATTATAGGTTGTACTAATCATGAGCATTATTATTGGTACAGGAGGTAATGACACACTTCAGGGAACGACAGGAAATGACATTATTGTTGCGAAAAGTGGTAATGACGTTATTAACAGCGGAGCGGGTAATGATTTAATTATCGGCGGTAAAGGGAATGATGTTATTAACGCAGGATCTGGAAGTGACGTGGTCCTGGCGGGTGCGGGTAACGATACGATTATTTATAATGTAAAAGAGAATATAGGTTCTTTTGATTACATCAATGGTGAATCTGGTACAGATACTTTGTATCTTGGAATGGATTACGCCACGTATCAATCAGCTTCCTTTCAAAGTGATTTGAACAGATGGTACCATTCTAAAGGATGCTCGTTCTTTTCGTTTAATACCTTCCAGCTGGTAACAAAGTCCGTCGAGTTAATTAATTTTTCTGCTTTTGCTTTGGATGATTTCTATACAAATAAACTCAACCAATTGGGCTTGATTGCTAGAGAAGATCAACCATTCGTTGTCGATGCAGCACATGGACTAAAGGTCAACGATTTTGATCTCGATGGGAATAGTTTCTCTGTTGTAGCGGGTAGTTTCACAACATCAGCAGGTAACTTTGTAACGGTTAACGCAGATGGTAGCTTTACCTATAGCACAACTAAAGATTATGCATCTGTAGATACTAATGGAAATGTGGTTAATGACTCGTTTTCTTATACAATTAAGGATAATTATGGAGGCACTAACACAGGAAAAGTGACCTTATTTGTTAACCCAACAGCCGATACCCCTAGTTTAACAGTAGCTGATGTCGATGGAAGCGAAGCTCATTTGATTGATTTAAATGTAATAGCTCATCTTAACGATACTAGTGGTCGGGAGGTGTTATCTGGAAAAGTATCCGGGCTAACCGCTTCAGCTGCATTTGTTGATGACCAAGGAAATCCCATTGGAACCGATTTAGGTGATGGTACATGGAGCTTTACGCCTACAGAACTGGCTGAGTTGCATTTATTGACCAACGATTCTGCAACAACTGCCGCTTCAGAAGCAAACAGTAAAATTGAGGTGTACAATGCCGCGAGCTCAAAACTCGAAGCAGCACTTCAAAACGCAAGCGCCAAAAACACTCTTTTAGCTGCAGCAAATGCTGATGTAGCAGCTAAACAGGCAGACCTCGATGCGATGACTCAAGCATTAGTGACAGCGCAATCCGATGCATCTGCAGCACAAATCAGCCTTGATGCCTTCAGTTCTTCACTAGCCAGTCTAGCTTCTGCAAAATCAGCCCTACTTGCTGAAAGAACAGCACTTGCTGCAGCGAGCGCTCCTGCAACAGCTCAACCAGCAGCTCCTACTGCAACAGCAACCGATGCTCAAGCAGTGAGTGGAACAGATGGATCAGTAGCGCAAACTGTTGCAAGCTTGGTAACTGCCACGGAGACTAAAGTAGCTTTAGACGCTACATTAGCCGGTGCTTTAGCTGGCACTACAGCAACCGCTTCTATAACCCCTGTAGTTGCTATTGCTGTAGCAGATGCTGCCGCAGTAGATTCGACTGATGCTACCAGAGCTGCTGTTTCTGTTTCCGCTGATAAAACCATGCTGGCTACTGCTGATGTTACGTTAGCTATCACAGCCACAGTGGATCAAACCATGCTGGCAACTTCTAGTGCAACGTCAGCCACCACAGCCACAGCGGATCAAACACTGGCAACTACCGCCACTGCAGATGCAACTGCAACAGCATCATCAGGTGCTGGATCCACTCCAGCTTCAGCTCCATCAGTACCTGTGGATTCAGCCGCCACAGCAACTGCTAGGGTGCAAGAAATAGATGCTCAGGTCGCTTCTATCGATGCACAAAGGACTGATATTCTTGGGCAACAAGCATCTGCACAGCTATCAGCTGATACAGCTGCTCAAGCGGTAATTGACGCCCAAGCAGCGAAAACCTTAGCAGCACAACTTTTAGTAGACTCACAAACTGCACAAGCCACTGCAGCAACGGAAGCCAGCGCAGCTCAAACTGCAGTTGATGTTGCAAGAGAAGCTCAAGCAACGGCTTTAGCGGATGCACAAACCGCAGTTGCAGCAGCAATTCAAGCCGAAGCCTCTAATAATCTAACCTTAACCATAGAAGTGAAAGCTACTGAGCCGTTCAATGGAGAGTTTGCAATAACAACAGACCATATGCACGTTGAAGTAAGCTCACAAATTACAATTGATGGTATGTGGACCTAAACAAATAACCCTAGCTGAAATCTATTTCAGCTAGGGTAT
The DNA here is from genome assembly GCF_001468085.1 of Legionella waltersii. Lineage (GTDB taxonomy): Bacteria > Pseudomonadota > Gammaproteobacteria > Legionellales > Legionellaceae > Legionella > Legionella waltersii. Next base: position 108,340 of record NZ_LNZB01000015.1, read on the forward strand.
TCATTTTGTCAATGCGTGAATATCCCTGGGCAACACGTAAACGGTGAAAAATAATGCGATAACACTTAAACATGTTATGGTTATGGTCATTGGCAATATGGAATTAGCGGATAAAAGACTGATAAAAAAACTGGTTAACATTGCAAACACCTGCTGCATTAATACAATCACGGAGGCGGCAACAGCCGAAATATCTTTGATGGGGCTTAGTGCGGCTGACCAATAATGTGGAGTTATCAACCCCATAGAAAACATAGTTACACTCACTATTGATAAAATAACCATTAGATTTATTGGTTTGTACATCCCTAAAAGAAATAGTCCTAATGAAGCTAATCCGCACAAATAGACGCCTACACGAATAAATACAAGGTGACTTACTCTATTTCCAATGATCTCCGAGCTTATTAGTCCGAGGAGAATTCCAATCCCAGGGATCATTAAGTAATCACCGATTGTTTGAGCTGGTAATGAATAGGTGCTCATAAAGAAAAAGGGTGCCAATGTATTGAAGGCCGTGGGAATCGCATTGATAGCTCCGCCAATTAAAGCACTTCCAAGAAATAATCGACAAGTGAACAATGAACGGCTTTCGCGAACTAGCTGTTTGATGGTGATAGTATCCCCACCTTTTTTAACCGATGTTTCAGGCAAAATGAAATAGGCAAGAGCTAATACAATGACTGAAGCTATGCAATAAACGCCTACTGTACAGCGCCAACCTAAGTATTTTAGTAAATATCCGCTTGCCAATGGAGCTACTATTGCCGTTACCCACATAACTATACTGACAGCACCGAAGATCCTTGAGTGAGATTCAGGTGGAAAGGAATCCTTTATCATTGCGTTGCTTAAACTCAGAAGTCCTCCAGCAGCAAAAGCCTCCAGAAATAGAGCAAAGTACAATCCCAGGCGCGACCTTGCAGCCATCCAAAATAGCAGACCTAATACTGCAATGACTAAACTCACTATGTAGATTCGACGTCTGCCATAGATCTCTGCGTTAAAACTAATAATGAACTGTGAAACAATAATCCCACCTAGATAAACGGGTATAAGTAATTGCATGTTAGGAGTAGACACATGAAGATCTAATCCAATAAAGGGTAAAAGTGGCAAACTTCCAATTGCAATGAGTTGGACAAATGCACTAGCGGCTAAAATCACAGACAGTATGCCTATGGATAATGGGTTCGTTTTAACAGGTGTAGTTTCAGTATTCATATTTAGAATTCAAACACTTATCGGATTCTAATGTCAATTAAAACAAGAGCAACTACACTTAAGAATAATAGTGGGAGTTATCAACTAAGGATTTCTCATGAAAAAACGAACTGCTTTAATCACTGGAGCAGAAAAGGGAATAGGTCTGGCTATCTCGAGACGACTCTCAAATCTTCACTATGATGTGATTGGTATTGACCTTGGTATTCAACCAAGAGAATACCCAGGAAGGCTATATCAAACAAATCTTTCCAACTTACATGATGCAGAATCGTGTTTCTCAAGCATACTTAAAAATCATGAAATCGATATCCTAATCAATAATGTTGGAATATCCATTGCTCAAAAGATTACGGAAATAGACTTTAATGATTTTGACAAGGTGTTCAACCTTAATGTAAAGATAGCTGCCCTTGCTGCTAAACTAATTGCGCCAGGAATGATTAAAAAAAATTGGGGTCGAATTGTTAATATTTCCAGCATTCGCGCCTTTGGTGGAAAAGACACTTCCACTTATGGTGCATCTAAAGCCGCACTCATTGGTTGCACCCTCAACTGGGCCGTTGAATTAGCGCCACATGGAATTACCGTAAACTGTGTAGCGCCCGGAGCAATAGACACAGAGATGTTCCGCAAAAACTATCCCCAAGGCAGTCAATTAGAGACTGATTTCTTAAAACATATCCCTATGAGTCGAGTTGGTAATCAAGAAGATATCGCATCAGCTGTAGAGTACTTAGCTTCAGAAAATGCTGGTTATATCACTGGTCAGGTATTAGTCATTGATGGTGGGTTAACGTTGATTTCAGTTTAGCCCTCTGCTCACTGAAAGTAAGCAGAGGGTACCATTAATTATTTAGTACTCACTACCATTATCGGCTACTACGCGAGTATGACGCCCATAAATAACTAAAATCTTTTGTTTGTTTTTGAGTCTTAGGTCTTCTGATTGAACTACTGATATGATAGTACCCGTATTTAATTTAATAACATACTCCATGCCATGAGTCTGATTATAGCCACCATCCATCAAATTACTATCTGCTGAACCTTTTACACGTAAACTAGAATCACTGCTTTGACGATGTAAATTAACAGGGCGTTTAGAAATAATCACTCCCGGAATTACTTTTTTTACCTTACCAATTTCATTGGCATCGTACTCCCCAGGAGGAAGATCTTTGCTGCAACTCGCTATGGTGAGTCCAATTAATACAACAAGTATTGATTTAAATAGAGAATTTTTTTTCATAGTCATCTCCCTCCCAGAAGAATATCAGTTGGTTGCTGATTGTAACTTAACTTTTTTCATTTGTTTAGAGCTAATTAATAGGAAGTCGCAACCGCACACCACATGAGTAATCCATAGTAGTTACTGATTAAAAATGCTCTAAAACACAGTGCGGGAATACGTTCTCTTATAAGTTTCTGCTGATACACTAATACACCCAAGGCTAATAGCCAAAACACATAAAATAGAACATTTATACTGCGCATTAAACCCCATACCAACCATAAAGAATGAAAAGTAAGTTGTAAAAGCCCTATCACTAGTTTGTCGTAATTTGCAAAATAAATGGCCGTTGACTTAACACCAATTTTTAAATCATCCATTTTATCAGCCATGGCGTACATTGTGTCATAAGCTACAATCCATAAATAGTTGATCAGCATCATAAAGAGAACATCAAACTCATTCATATTCCCTGTTGCCGCAAATACCATAGGAATCCCCATTGAAAACGCAATACCGAGAATCATTTGTGGTGCCTGTAAAAATCGTTTACAAAATGGGTAGATAAAGCTGATGAATACTGAAATTAATGCAAGATAAAAACAATTGAGTGGTAATTTTAGTAATAAAAGTGCCGATGCGGCCAAAAGAATGGTCAAAGCAAAAATGGCCTGAGATAAAGTTAATTCACCGGAGGTTAATGGTCTATTTTTGGTACGCTCCACATGAAGATCGATGTGTCTATCCACAATGTCATTCAAAACACAGCCAGCAGAACGCATAAAAACCGTGCCAAGAGTAAAAACAAGTAGCAAATCGAATTGTGGAATCCCCTTGCAGGCGACCCACAACGCCCATGCTGTAGGATACCACAATAAAAAAATACCTATTGGCTTATCTAATCGCATTAATCGAGCATAGGCAGACCATGAAATCATCAGACTCTCTCTAAATCGGGTAATAAAATCTCATACAAATAAAAGTGTTCTTTGTCATCCAATTGGTATTGGACTAACCTTAACCACAATGTGGCATTTATAAAAGGCAAATACTTCTTTACCCAGTGGTATTCAATATTGAATTCACTAATTGAATAACACTGCTGTAAACCACGTTTAACCCTTTGTCCGTCAAAGATTAAATTGCGCATTGACTCGTTCTCTAATCGTCTAAAAAATTCAGGATCAATTTGGTAACATGATTGAGGTATTATTGTACGTGCATACCAATAATGATGTTCACATCCATTCATCAATATTTCTCTAAGAAAAATTGACTGGTCATCAACATGAAGCATATGGCGCACAAACCAATCAACATCAGTCCATTGCTGATTAAGCACTTTCAACTCTACTTTCCCAATAATGGCTTGCAGCTTGTCCGTTAATGACGTTGAACAAGATAACCACTCATTTAAGTTTGCTGGGTGGTTTGCACCTGTTGTATAGATTAATTGAGAATTCATACTTCATTTCAAATCGTATAATTCTGTGTATGGTACAGAATTACCCACTTACGAACAATCCTTATGCTCTTTTTAGTCTGCCGAGTCGATTCAAGAGTAAAACCACCTTTTCATGAGTGATCTGATTCTCCAAAACAAAGGTTCCATTGCTCATCGCATGCATAGGACTATTGGAAATGGTAATACATGTATTGGAGTCGACTCCTTTCCATTTTAAGCTCCAATTGCGATGCAAAAAGGTCCATTCATTAAGGATGCTCATCGAATTCTGCTTTTTATCTTTAGAAAGTAGGAGTCCATCTGACCACCCTTTCTTTGCCCTGATTGGTAACAAATACAGCGGATAACCCAATTGAATTGCCTGATGCTTCGAATATTGAACGGCATTGTAAATAGTATCTATTAAGACTTGTTGCTCATTGTTATCAAGAGTATTTCGATAAGCGGGAACTACCAACACCAGCAAAACCGAAATAATTGCCAATGCAACGACTAACTCCAGCAGGCTTAATCCCTTACACCCCATTTTCTTTCAGCCTTGACCAAGCATTTTCTTTAAATTGAACAAGATCTGCGAATGCTTGCTTTTTCATTTTTGGAAAACTGATTAACGACTCTAAATCAATGAATAATAAATTCTGATCTACAAATGGCTTTAATTTCTCTGACAATGAAGTGTTTGAATCAAAACATAACACTCCTAACAACATCCTATTTAGATATCCATCTACCACTAAAGAAAGTATCTGATCGTTGTAGGTTATGTGCTCTACCCTGTTTTCGTCTAAATCTACAAAAGACTCTATTTGTTTGAGTAGATACTTGGATTTTGTATTACACTGAGATGGCATAATAACAAACATCTTTTCTATTTTAGAATCACATATTGGGCTCGTTTTAGATGGCTTAGCTCGATTAATCCAGGGTATAATCCCCATTTTATTGAGGTAGTAAAGACTTAAATTATCATACATTTCGTGAAATCGACATAAAAATTGAATACATAATACCCCATTGCAACCCTATATGACCATAGCAATGAAACTAATTCCAGCTCCATAAATGGACCAAAAAATGCTCTGAATTACAAACTAAAGTTCATAATACTGGGATCTGAATTCCAATCACTGTAATCCTCGATATAATGACCTTCTTGAACTGTTTGCATGGGTTCCAATTTGTGTTTTAGACATTCCAACAAAATTTGAGTCCCTTGATGATCCTGTTTTTTGATCATTTTCAGCACCCGTGAGCATTGTGAAATGGATAGGTCCCATTTGCCAAAGTACTCATTTCTCATTAAATCCACATTAGAATAGAGTATTTCCGCAATGTCATCTAACAATTTAAAGGCTTCCTCTGTTGGTTTTTCCTTTAATTCCTTGAGTGATGCAGCAACAATGTGCACAAGTATGTGCGCATCTCCGATAAGATTATTTAAATGATCAAGAACCGTGAATGGATGATGTAAACTTTGAGCATGTTTTGCTGAGTCTAACGTTGCTTTGTCTTTCTTATGAATTACAAACTGCGGTGATAACTTCAAAAATACTTGGTATAAAGCCAAAAGAATTCGATGGTTTTTTTCGTGTACTTCGGAGTCGTGTTGATGGCACTGTTGATGATTGTTGCCAAAGAAAAATAAGCTATGATTCAATTGCTCTTGTCTCTGGTTGGTTGGCTCGGATTTCTTGGATTCACCTTGAAAATAAAGCTGATTTAATTCTAAGGATTGTTGCGATAATGAAGTTCGATTAGGTAATGTCGAGTGCACAATTAAATCATTTACAATTTCAAAATAATATTTACTCCCTCTATAACAGCAATAAGAAAGCAGCTCACTGAGTGAGTTAAAGGTAGAATACATTAATTCCTTGTTTACAAACTTACCTTTCTCGCCACAATCAGAGTATCTTGTACTCAGATAATCTATCGTTGATTTGTACCCATTTTGAATTAATTGCTCACGAACTTTATCCTCAATATTAAAACCGGTAGAGGAGATGTTCATGGTATCAATAACGATGGTTTGCATTGCGTACTGCCTAAGCTTTAGGCGGTCACGCTCCCAACCACTCGCGGGATCACTTACTCCAGTTATCAGTCCATAAATCCAATTTAATAGAAAGTTCTCACGGTAGACTTTTTCTTTTATACGATCTATAGCTGATCGCTCAGTACCATTATCAAATTGCACAGCCAATACTTTTAAATTGTTACCAAATTCAGACTCGAGAAGTGTATCTCCATCATCTTCAAAAACCTCAGTTGGAAAGTTACTCAAAACACCACCATCGCTGTGTTCATGTCCATCAAAAATGGTGTGTTTATATAAAACTGGGAAACTTGAAGACATTTTCACCGCCTCACTAATCTCCATCGTCGGATTATTCGAAGTTGAAAAATAACTCGTTTTTCCAAGTCGCTTATTGGTAGCAGTTACGATTAAATCGTCCCCAATTCCACAGTCTGGGTAAGATTTTCTGATGGAATCTAAAGTAGAAAATGTAATTTTTCCAGTTGGGAAAGGAAACTTATATTTCTTACTCAACTCGCTTACTTTTTTGGCAATGATAAAATCTAAAGCTGTTTTTAAAGAATGTGAGTCAGACAAACCATTTGTACTAATATCATACTTTACGATGGTTTCTTGTTTAAACTCTTTAAAAAATTGGTTGATTTCATCCGCTGTGTACCCCATATAACACATAAGGGCAATGATAGCTCCAGCGGAGCTTCCAGCAAATTTAGTGGGTTTTATTCCTGCTTCATTTAGGGCTCGCCACACTCCAAGATGAGCAAAAATCTTAGCCCCCCCACCACAAAACACCAGGTTGGTTATATCAGGGCGTCGTTCACTGACAAGGATTTCTTTAGTATCTACATTTTGGTAGATTTTTACCGTCTTATCCTTGTACAGTAAAACCTGCTTGCTGCGCTTTTCAGTTGGATTATCTACTTTACTTTTCATGCCATTAAAAAATGAAGTTATCCATTCCCACAAGCGAAGATACCAAGCTTTTGCCCCAGTAAATCGCTGCATCCGTCTATAATCTTGCATTTCTTTAAAACGTTTTGAGTAATTCAATACGTCAATAGCATGCGGGTGTGAACTTTTACATGCAGTCTCGTAGTTAAAACCAGCATAATCCATGTTGCGTAATTGATCAACTAGCGCATTGGTTATATATATCCTTTTTGTATTTCCTCCAGAGTCTTGGTGATAGTGATTAGGATCGCAATATTTTGTCCCGGATGGGGGAACTAGGAATTGGTTAAAACCAATTAAAATTCCATTTTTTCCCCTAAACATTTCAATCCCAGTCAATTGGTAATTGAGTGAAAACTCTAAATCCGTGATATTCCAATGTTCTGATTTATTACTAAACAACCATTGTTTCAAGACCCCCCACCAGCTTAAAGCCACTTCCGCAGTGAAGCCTCGATAATCATTGACATAAACCCCACTTAAAAATCCTGGCTGCTTATCATTTTGATGTTCACCCAGTAACCATTCATCAAACTCAATTCGTTTGTTCTCACTCAATCGAGTGAAATCAAATATCATTTTTTCATTATCGAATAGGTAGTTTGCGAGAGACACTTTATTATCAGGGGCCAATCCATTAATTCTTAAACGACCAAGATAGGCAGATAAAATTATTTTTTTTAATAAATTCAGATTTTTTGGATATTTTGTATCAGTTTGTAATAACTGGGTTATCACGTGTTGTGGGGTCATCAGCGTATCCTTACTTCTGGTAGTCCATTGAAAGAAGCTCAACCTTAAACCGAGACTGATTAATAGATTGTTTAACTAACTTTACTACAAGTATCATAAATTGATTTCTATTAAAATAGGATCAGCATCTATTAATGACGTTCTAAAATGCTTTGATTGATAAACAATGTCTTCAGATGGCATGCAATTTGCGATTTCTTTTCCAACAAAAGCTAAAGGGCGAGTATCATTTAACCCACTGTATTCATGGTTAACTTCATTAGCCCGCATGATTTTTACCTCTAGATTAAGAAATATCTTTCAATATTTTTGAAACAACAGAAGATGGATTTTCCGCACGAGTAATTGGCCTACCAATCACTAAATAGTGACTTCCTGCTTGTATAGCTTGTGACGGAGTCATTACTCTAGACTGATCATCCAATGAGTCACTTGGTAAACGAATTCCGGGTGTAACAGTAAGAAATTGCTCGCCACAAATCTGTTGAATGACCACTGACTCATGGGCAGAACATACAACACCATCTAAACCAGATTGCTTACTAAGTTTAGCCAATTGTTTTACTTGATCCATCAATGAACTGTTTACACCAATGGCGATTAAATCATTTTCTGAAAAACTGGTCAGAATGGTTACAGCAATTAATAATGGTCTGTCCTTCCCATAAGTATCTAATGCTGTTTTAGCGGCTTCCAACATCTTTGATCCGCCAGAAGCATGAACATTCATCATCCAGACCCCCAAGTCAGCGGCTGAATGGCAAGCTTTTGCAACAGTATTAGGAATATCATGAAATTTTAAATCCAAAAAGACTTTAAAATTCCGCGCTACTAATTGCTTTATGAATTGAGGTCCAAGCAAAGTAAAAAGTTCGCTTCCTACTTTAAGTGCGCAGTGTTGTGAATCCAATTGATCAACTAAATCTAAAGCAGTTTTTTCATTATCAAAATCAAGAGCTACAATTAACTTTAAACTCATTTTTATGCCACAGCCTCTTCAGTTGTCAAAAGCAAGGCATTTCTTATTGCAACAACAATCTTGTTTTGATCATCTTCATGTAAATAGGGATGCATTGGTAAACTAATTACCCTTTTACTCGCTCTTTCCGAATGAGGAAAGGAACCTGATTGATAGTTTAAATACGCCAAAGCTTGTTGCTGATGCATCGGTACTGGGTAATGTACAGCTGTGGGAATTCCGGCCGATTGTAATGATTGCTGAAAAACATCTCTATTCTCGACTTCAATAGTGTATTGAGCATAGGGGCTTGTATTATGAGAATGGACAAAAGGAGTATTTACTAATGGAGCAAGCATCTGATCATAACGTTTAGCAACTTTATTGCGAAGTACTAGTTCCTCAGGAAATAGTTTCAATTTTTCCAACAAAATAGCCGCTTGAATTGTATCCATTCTTCCATTAATACCAATACGACTATGACAATAACGCGCATTTTGCCCGTGAATTCTAATTTCTAATAATCGTTTAGCAAGCTCATCATCGTTCGTAAAGCACGCACCTGAATCCCCATAACCACCTAGCGGTTTAGAAGGGAAAAAACTTGTACAACCAATTGTTGATAAGGCACAAGAATACTTACCGTAGTAGGTTCCCCCAAAACTCTGCGCCCCATCTTCAATCACTGGGATTCCATATTTCTCAGCAATTGCGTTAATTTCGTTAAATTCAGCACACTGCCCGTATAAAGAAACAGGCATAATCGCTTTAGTTTTTGGAGTGATAGCTGCTTCTAATAGATTAGGGTCCATATTATAAGTTAATGGATCAATATCAACAAAGACAGGGATCGCATGACAAAGACTAATGACCTCAGCCGTTGCAAAAAAGCTAAATGGGCTTGTGATAATCTCATCGCCCGGCTGTATGTCTAAAGCCAAAAAGGCCATCAACAGAGCATCAGTACCACTTGAATTAACAATTGCATGTTTAACACCTATAAAATCAGCTAACTGCCCTTCTAAAGTTCTAATTTCAGGCCCCATGATGTACTGTCCATGATTTAATACATTTCGAATACCTTTTAAAACTTCATTCTCGATTTTGGAATATTGTGTCTTTAGGTCAATAAATTGCATTATTTTTTCTCATGTTGTATTTGTTCGTTATTTTATAATTAAGCTTACTTTTTAGAAACACCTAATCGCCTTCTAAACCATGTATAGGTTTCATTTTACCCCACTGCTTACAACTTGGACAATGCCAATGCAAATGTTTACCACCAAATCCGCAGTGACCACAACGATAAACCGGTTTATTATCAAGAAATTTACTTGTAATATCGTAGAGCATTTGCAGTTTCTCTCGCACTTTTCCATACGCTGAGTCGAGATGCCAATATATTAAGCGATTTAATCCGCGAATGGAGGGATGATTTTGTAAATTATCTGCTACAAAATCAATTGCAACGTCCATATTCTTTGTTTGTCTCATGTAGTCTGCAATAACGAATATTACAGAAGCCCGCGGATGGTCTTTTAAGGTCTGCTCTAGATAATGGATACAATCACCCATAGAATCAATTTCCTTATGGCAAAAGACCAATGGCTCGACAATTTCAGTTAAAAACTCAGGATCTTGGGAAGGCACTCTTTTCAAAGAGCGTATGGCCTGTTTATAGCGCCCTTCTTTCATTTCAATGGTTGCATACATCAAGCTCGCTCTCACAGATTCTGGATCGACGCTCATTGCTTGCTTAATGCAATACAAGGCCCTGTCCATAGCATTTATTTTGAGAGCTTGACTTGCCATCTCACAATAATAGTGAGCCGCTTGATTGTGATAACTTGTCCCAGTTGAAATTTCTAACTTTTTTATTATTTCTAACGCTTTTTCCCATGCTTTTTCCTGTTGGTATATAGCAAGCAAGCCATGTAAGCTGCTTATTTCACGACTACCACCTAACTCAACAACTTCAAGAAATATTCTTTCTGCTCTATCAAAAACCCCCGCACTCATATAGTCTTGTCCGAGTGCCATAAGAGCTTCTTTCCTTTGCTGCATGCTCAATTGGGGTCTAGCGATTAAGTTCTGGTGAAGTCTAATAGCTCTATCAACCTCACCACGGCGTCTAAATAAACTACCTAATGCAAGATGGGTTTCTACTGTATCGCTATCAACTTCTAATAGTTTAATAAATACATCAACAGCTTTATCAGATTGCTCATTTAATAAATAATTAAGGCCGACCACGTATTCTCGTGATAACCTATTATGCACTTTAGCATCTGCCTTCATATTTTTGCGATTGGCTACCCACCAACCTGACCAAGCTGCAGCTGGCAATAACAAAGGCCATAAATTAATCATTTATTATTATTCCTCTGAGCATCGTGAATCAAGAAATTAAATATCTAGTGTTGATCTTGCAAAGGAATAGACCGCAAGTTCTTGATTTCTTTTTCAGTTAATCTTAATTGATTTTTCACTTTCTGGCATTCTATTTTTAGACGCCAATATCTCATTACAAAAAGTATAAAACCGAATAATATTCCAATACCGAGCATAATGGTCATTAAAACTGAGATGGGCATGGATACAATTTTAAAATAAAAATTAACTTGGACTGATGAGGCATTTAATGCAGCAAAACTTACACCAACAATTATCAGTAGTATATAGAATACTAACATCATTAAGCGCATTTACTAATCCTTTCTGTGTTTATTAGCAATTAATCCCACAAAAATAAAAAAGCGTAGATTTATCTACGCTTTTAACTAGAAGTGTATTGATACCAATACACTTCTAGCATGAGCAATAAAAGACTACTCGCCTTCTTTACTTGCCATTTTTTCCTTTAATAAATCACCTAACGTCGTTGAAGCAACTTCTGTTCTAGAATACTTTTTAATCGCTTCAGCTTCATCATGTGCATCTTTGGCTTTTACAGATAAAGTGATTGTACGATTTTTCTTATCGATATTGGTGATTTTCGCTTCAATTTCATCGCCTACATTAACAACAGTAGTCGCATCATCTACACGATCCTCTGATAATTCATTCGCACGAATTGTACCTGTGATGTCTTCAGCTAAAGCTACCGTCACCGATTTTGCATCAACAGCACTTACTGTTCCTTTAACTATTGCACCTTTTGTAAAGGTCTCAGCAAAGCTAGTGAAGCTATCACCTTCAAGTTGTTTAATTCCTAAAGAAATTCTTTCACGCTCAGGATCTATTGCTAAAATAACCGCTTCTAATTCCTGACCTTTCTTGAATTGCTTAACAGCATCTTCACCTGGAACCGTCCAAGAGATATCTGATAAGTGTACAAGACCGTCAATATCACCATCTAGGCCAATAAATATTCCAAAGTCTGTGATAGATCGAATCTTACCCTTCACTTTTTCATTTTTGTTATGAGAAGCTGCAAATTGTTGCCATGGATTACCAACACATTGCTTCATACCTAGAGAAATTCGACGTCGTTCTTCATCAATTTCCAGAACCATTACATCGACCACATCTCCCATAGATACAACTTTGCTTGGGTGAACGTTCTTATTGGTCCAATCCATTTCGGACATATGAACCAATCCTTCAACCCCTTCTTCAATTTCAACAAAGCAACCATAGTCAGTGATATTGGTTACCTTGCCTTGCATTCTTCTTCCTATTGGATATCTTTCAACAAGGTCTACCCAAGGATCATTACCCAATTGCTTCATACCTAGAGAAACACGATTTCTATCACTGTCGAAGCTTAAAACTTTAACTTTAACATCTTGTCCAACTGAGAGAAGCTCACTAGGATGTTTCACTCGTTTCCAAGAAATATCGGTAATATGCAATAATCCATCAATACCGCCCAAATCAATGAACGCACCATAATCAGTAAGGTTTTTAACAATACCATGTAATTCTTGACCATCATGCAATGATTCAAGAAGAGCTTGTCTATCAGCACTGCTTTCTTCTTCAACCACAGCGCGACGGGACACAACAATATTATTGCGTTTAAGGTCCATCTTAATGACTTTAAACTCTAGTTCCTTGCCTTCGAGATAAGAAGGATCTCGAACAGGTCTTACATCGACGAGAGAGCCCGGTAAGAATGCACGGATTGAACCTATTTCTACAGTAAATCCACCTTTTACTTTACCGGATATTAAACCAGTAACGGTTTCATTGTTTTCGTGTGACTTGGATAGTTTTCTCCAAGCTTCTTGGCGCTTAGCCTTTTCTCTTGAAAGCAGCGTTTCGCCGTGGCCATCTTCTACCGAATCTAAAGCCACTTCGACAGTATCACCTACTTTAACTTCCAGTGAGCCATCTTTGTCATAAAACTCTTCAACCGCCACAATACCTTCAGACTTTAAACCAGCATTTAAGGTTACGAAATCTTCATCAATATCAATGACTTTTGCAGAGATAATGGCACCAGGATAAAATTGAGCTCCGGCAATACTTTGCTCAAATAGTTCTTTGAAACTTTCAGACATGTTAATAAACTCTTTAGTAAAAAAATGGAAGAATGAGATCCACCCACCTTCCCCCCAAGTATGAACTAATCATTTTTTAAGCGTTCATCAATTAATTTTAATACATTATTGAACACTTGTACAATTGTTAGTCCAGTTGTATCGATCATTACAGCGTCTTCTGCTGGTTTTAATGGCGCATGGGATCGTGCTGTATCTCTAGCATCCCTTTGAGCCAATTCTTCTACAACCTGCGCGAGGCTAACATTATTTCCACTGCGTTGCAACTGTAAATAACGTCTATTTGCTCTTTCTTCCGCACTTGCATACAAATACACCTTCAGCATTGCCCCAGGAAAAACTACTGTGCCCATATCACGACCATCTGTTACTAATCCAGGTGCTCGAGCAAATGCTCTTTGTCTTTCCAACAAGGCTTCACGTACTTGGGGAATAGATGCTATTTTTGAGGCATCTTGTCCACATTGCTCACTGCGAATTTCTTTAGTAATGATTTGATCATCTAAAAATACAGTTGTTTCATTGTTCTCATTGGATTCAAAACGTAAATCGAGTGAGTGGGCAAGTTTGACAAGCGAATTGAAATCGTCAAAGTCAATCTTATTTTTTCTTACTGCATAAGCTAACACTCGATAAATTGCACCGCTGTCTAGCATATTCCACTGCAATTGTTTGGCTAATAAATGACAGATAGTGCCTTTACCTGTCCCGCTAGGACCATCCAATGTTATGATTGGTATACCTCGATTTAAACCCATCAATATAGTTCCTCTATCTGAAATTGAAGCCTATTCGCTGTGCTAACAAATGAAGGGAATGAAGTAGCCACATTTGCACAATTTTTTATGAGTACAGGTGAAGATGCCACTGCTCCAGCTATAGCAAAACTCATGGCAATCCGATGATCTCCAAAACTATCTACCTCTCCACCTTTAATTAGACCACCTTGAATCGAAACTCCATCTTCAAAACCCTCCGCATTCACGCCTAATTGGGTTAATCCTTGCACCATAGAACCAATTCTGTCACTTTCTTTCATTCGCAGTTCTCTTGCACCATGCAAAATAGTTCGACCTTGAGCACACGCTGCCGCTATAAACAATATTGGGAATTCATCGATGGCTAAAGAAACCATTGATTCTGGAATAGTAATCCCTCTCAATTGAGAGTATTCAATCTGTAAATCACCTATTTCCTCTTCGCCACTTGCACGTTGATTCAATACATTAATCTTAGCGCCCATTTCTCTGAGTATATGAATAACACCTATTCGTGTGGGATTAAGCCCCACATTACGAATTATTATATTTGCTCCAGGTATAATTGAGGCAGCTACAATAAAAAATGCGGCTGAAGAAATATCACCAGGAACCATGAGCTCCGTTGCTTTACACTCACCTTTTCCTTCAATTTCAATTCTATTACCAACTACACTCAATGGATAAGAAAAGGTCTTTAACATTCTTTCAGTATGATCTCTACTGACGGCAGGCTCAGTGATTATTGTCTTACCCGAAGCATACATCCCTGCAAGTAAAATGCATGATTTTACCTGTGCGCTAGCTTCTGGCATAAGGTATTCAATCCCCTGTAAGCGCTTATTTCCATGAATTATGATAGGAGGCTTCCCATCACAGGTTTGAATATCTGCTCCCATTTGCGATAAAGGCCGACTAACTCTCAGCATTGGCCGTTTGCGCAAACTTTCATCGCCAGATAAGCAACTATCAAAGGTTTGAGCGGCTAGTAAGCCAGCGAGTAACCGTATGCTGGTCCCCGAATTACCACAATCGATCATCTCCTTAGGAGCCTGCAGTCCATGCTTTCCTACACCTTCGATGATAATTCGCTGCATAACAGGCCCATGAATTTTGACACCCATGGACTTAAACGCATTCAAGGTCGCTAAACAATCCTCACCATCAAGAAATCCATCAATTGTAGAAACACCTTTGGCTATTGAGCTAAAAATGAGAGATCTATGTGATATTGATTTATCTCCCGGGACTGTGATTTCTCCTCGAATGGTACTTAAGGGCTTGCTGATAAAATTAATTTCTGTCACTAACCATTTTCCTTTGCAAATTCAGACATAAACTCTAATAATGCATCCACTCCAGACATAGGCATAGCATTATATAAGCTGGCCCTAAGCCCACCTACCATTCTATGTCCTTTAAGAGCACATAAGCCACGCTCTTTAGCTAAAGTCAAAAATTTATCCTCTACCTGAGTATTTTCAATAGAAAAACACACATTCATAATTGATCGAGCTTCTGGTGATACCTTCGTTGAATAAAACTCTGTAGAGTCAAGAAACTGATATAATTTTGCTGCTTTTAAGCAATTCTGCCGAAATAGAGGCTCGATTCCGCCCTGCTTTTTAATCCAGTCAAACATTTTAGCGGCTACATAGCAATTAAAGACAGGAGGTGTAGCATACAAAGAGTGGTTTTTAACATGTATTTTATAATTAAGCATCGTTGGTATAGGTAACTCCTCTGACTTACCCAGCAAATCATCACGCACAATCGCTACAGTTAATCCAGCATTAGCAATATTCTTTTGAGCGCCAGCAAAGATTAGCCCATATTGTTTTACATCTATTGGCTCACTCAGTAAACAAGAGGTCATGTCAGCAATTAATGGAGTGTTGCCAGTTTTAGGTACATAAGGAAAGCGAACACCATTTATTGTTTCATTCGGAGTGTAATAAACATAGGCTGTATTGGTCTCAAGCTGCCAATATTCATCATTAGGTATAGTCGTGTAGTTGGTATCATTCTCATTTGCCAAACAATAAGCGTTCTTTAATAGAGTAGCCTCTTGATACGCAATTTGTGACCAAATACCCGTAATTAAGTACGCAGCTTGTTCATTTCCTAGTATAAAATTCAAGGGAACCATACTAAATTGTGTTCTTGCTGCACCACCTAGGAATAATACGTGATAATTATTAGGAATTTTTAGAAGTGATCGTAGAGAAACTTCCGCATGCTTTAAAAGATCTGTGAATTCTATGGTTCTATGTCCAATTTCTAATATGGACATTCCTGTGCTTTGCCAATCTAACAGCTCCTCCTGAATCTCTTTGAGAAGAGACTCAGGAAGCATGGCTGGACCTGCACCAAAGTTATATACCCTGGTTGTCATTGCTTTGTTCTTCAACATCAGAAGAGTCTTCGTCATACCCATTAGGATCTTCATCAATCTCTTCTATTTTTTGCATTCCTACAACTTTTTCTCCCTGACTTACATTAATTAAACGAACCCCTTGAGTGTTTCTGCCAATGATTGAAAGCTCACTTACTTTGAAACGGACTAAAGTTCCTTGATCAGTGATTAACATGGCTTCATCTGTTTCATTCACTTGTAATGAACGTACTACTTTCCCATTTCGTTCACTGACTTGGATTGAAATAACACCTTGTCCTCCACGTCCGGAAACACGATACTCTTCCACATGTGTACGCTTACCATAGCCATTTTCAGTAGCCGTCAAAATTGCTCCACCATTTGGATCAACCACCACCAAAGATTTAACCGCTTGATCGTTTTCTATGCGTATACCTCGAACTCCTCGAGCTGTTCTGCCCATAGGTCTGACTTTACCCTCTTCGAAACGTATCACTTTTCCAGCATCAGTGAACAACATGATGTCCCTTGTGCCGTCTGTAATACCTACCCCAACCAAACTATCATTCTCATCTAAATCAACTGCAATAATACCTGTGGAACGGGGTCTACTAAAGGCGTTCAAGGGCACTTTTTTCACAGTTCCAAACTTGGTTGCCATAAATACATAGAAGCCATCCGTGTATTCACGCACTGGAAGCATGGCATTAATTTCTTCATTTTCAGCCAAGGGCAAGATATTGATAATCGGTCTGCCTCGTGCCGTTCTGCTGGCTAAAGGCAATTGATAAGCTTTAAGCCAATATAGTTTTCCATGATTTGAAAAGCACAATAAAGTGTCGTGAGTACTTGCGATAACTAATTTTTCAACAAAGTCCTCTTCTTTCACATTCATCGCTGATTTACCCTTACCACCACGTCGTTGTGCTTGATAGGCGCTTATGGGTTGGTATTTAACATAACCTTGATGCGATAAGGTCACTACCACATCCTCTTCAGTGATCAAATCTTCAATGGTTAAATCTTCTTGTGAGGCAGTAATTTCTGTACGACGGTCATCACCAAATTGAGATTTTATTTCAAGAAGTTCTTCGCGGATAACTTGCATTAAGCGCTCAGGAGAAGCAAGTATTTCCAAAAGCTCTTTAATCAAATTCAGTAACTCTTCAAATTCGCTAATGATTTTATCTTGCTCTAAGGCCGTTAAACGGTGCAATCGTAGTTCAAGTATTGCCTGAGCTTGATCGGCTGATAATCGATATCCATCGTTTTGTAGGCCAAATTCTTCGCCTAAATCATCAGGACGCGATGCGTTAGATCCTGATTTTTCCAACATCGCCTTTACTAATCCAGGCTGCCAGGCTCTAGCTAGCAAGGCTTCTTTAGCGTCTTGAGGAGTCGGAGATTGTTTAATTAAAGCAATCATTTCATCAATGTTAGCTAGAGCAATGCCCAGGCCTTCTAATAAATGTGCTCGACTTCTCGCCTTCTTGAGCTCAAAAATGGTACGGCGCGTGACTACTTCACGACGATGCTTAATAAAGTACTCGAGAATTTGCTTTAAATTTAATGTTCGAGGTTGGCCATCAACCAATGCAACCATATTAATACCAAATACTGACTGCATTTGAGTATGGGCATAGAGATTATTAAGGACAACATCTGGCATTTCATTGCGTTTAAGCTCAATAACCACACGCATCCCTTGCTTATCGGATTCATCACGTAACCCAGAGATACCTTCTATCTTCTTATCTCGAACCAATTCTGCAATACGCTCAATTAATCGCGCTTTATTCACCTGATAAGGTAATTCATTAATGATGATTGCCTGACGTCCAGAACTTTCCTCTGTTTCAATGTCTGTCCGAGCACGAATAACTACTCGGCCTTTACCTGTGCGGTACCCTTCAATGATTCCTGCACGTCCATTGATTAAGGCAGCAGTTGGAAAATCAGGGCCAGGAATAATTTCCATTATCTCATCAAGACTAGTATCCGGGTTGTCAACCAAAGCCACGCAAGCATTAATTACTTCAGTAAGGTTATGCGGAGGAATATTTGTAGCCATACCAACAGCAATACCTGAAGAGCCATTGACTAATAAATTAGGAACTCGGGAAGGTAATACAACAGGAGCGAACTCGGTTTCATCATAGTTTGGACTAAAGTCGACTGTTTCTTTCTCTAAATCTGCCAGCAAAGCATGAGCAACTTTGGACATTCTCACTTCAGTGTAACGCATTGCTGCAGGTGCATCACCATCAACAGAACCAAAGTTACCCTGTCCATCGACCAACATGTAACGCATCGAAAACGGTTGAGCCATTCGGACTATCGTGTCATAAACAGCGGTGTCACCATGCGGATGGTATTTACCAATGACATCCCCGACGACACGAGCTGATTTTTTGTACGGTTTATTCCAGTCATTGCCTAGCTCACTCATCGCAAACAAAACTCGCCTGTGAACCGGCTTTAAGCCATCACGAACATCTGGCAAGGCTCTGCCCACAATTACGCTCATTGCGTAATCCAAATAGGATTGCTTTAATTCGTCTTCAATATTTACAGGTAAGACTTCTTTAGCTAAATAAACCATAATTTGGATGATTCCTTAGACAATAATGGAGTAACAAATTGAAACTGAAAGGATATCATATTGGCGCTATTATTTAAACTTTGTTCTTACAAAACAGGACTAAATACACGCACACTCCTCCTGCTTATCACGCTATAACAAGCCCTAAATATGTTTAATTTTGTCTAAAGACTTGCTAATCAACGTTTCTAAGCACGATGTCACATCAGAGACAAAGGTGCCTTGCTGGCGGTTCGCTAAGACTACACTTAATGATAAGCAACGATGACCTAGCATTTCTCCTAAGGCATAGATTGCAGCGGTTTCCATCTCTAAGTTGACCACAGAGTAGTCATGTATTCGAAATGTGGCAAGTTGAGCGATGAACTCTGGATATCGTAAAGGTAACCGCACATGCCGTCCTTGTGGGCCATAAAAACCACCACAAGTAGCAGTAATCCCTACTTGTCCCAAAGAACTAAACTCTTGAATCAAATCAGGTGAAGACTCGACAAAATAGAATGGTCCACTCCCACCCTGCAAATGGCGCTTTAATTGATTTTTAAATTCGTTAAGGGCCGGTTTTGCAGTGTACTGGTAATAATCCAATAAACCATCAAATCCAATTGCATAACGGCTAATAACAATGTCACCAGGTTTGCAATCAGTGATTAGCCCTCCTGTTGTCCCTAAACGAATAATCGAAAGTTGCTTTTTATTTGGCAAAATCTGTCGGGTGTTTAGATTAACATTTGCCAGGGCATCCAATTCGTTCATTACAATATCAATATTAGGAATGCCTATTCCTGTTGACAATACTGTTAAACGCTTATTTCCCATTCTCCCTGTGTGAGTAATGAACTCTCTATGAGAGCGAACAATTTCAATAGAATCAAAATACTGACTCACTTGGCTGACCCGACCGGGATCGCCAACAGTAATGATAATATCTGCGATTTCTTCGGGTCTTAAATCAAGGTGGTAAACAGCTCCTCGTGGATTAATAGGTAATTCCGCAGGACTAATCATTTTTTTCTGTTATTCCTCTCGATTATAATTAATAATATATACTTAAAATGTAAATTAAAATTAGGCATGTTGAAAAACATGGGCCATAATTACAACAGCAATTTGTATGGATACTATTACGTTTAATTTGACTGGATGATGTCATTTTTATATAGTTCGGCGCACTAATGCAAGTAGATGTGCTCACAGCATAAAAAGAACAGGAGAAGCAATGACTCAAAAGACAGCTAAACTCAGCATCAATGGGCAAGATGAACTTGATTTACCTATCTATACTCCAACCTTAGGTAACGATGTAATTGACATTACCCAGCTTGGTGCTCATGGTGTCTTTACTTTTGATCAAGGGTTCTTATCTACTGCTTCCTGTGAATCAAAAATTACTTATATTGACGGAGATAATGGGATACTTCTTTATAGAGGCTATCCAATTGAACAATTGGCTGAGAAAAAGGACTTTCTAGACGTTAGCTACCTTTTGCTTAATGGGGAATTACCGAATGTTGAAGAAAAGAAAACGTTTGTTAGCTTAATCAATAACCATACAATGGTTCATCAACAAATGTATCAATTTCTAAATGGTTTCAGAAGAGACGCTCATCCAATGGCTATTATGGTGGGGATTGTTGGAGCACTCTCTGCTTTCTACCATGAATCCATGGACATCAATAATGCACAAGATCGTTTTATTTCGGCAATCAGAATTATCGCTAAAATGCCTACTTTAGCAGCAATGAGCTATAAATACTCTGTAGGTATGCCTTACATGTATCCTAAAAATAAAATGAGCTACGCAGAAAACTTCTTACATATGATGTTTGCAGTGCCTTCTGAAGAATCTACCCCTGATCCTGTCCTTGTTAGGGCTATGGATACCATTTTTATTCTTCATGCTGATCATGAACAAAATGCGTCAACATCGACTGTGAGACTCGCTGGTTCAACAGGAGCTAACCCATTCGCTTGTATTTCAGCAGGTATAGGCGCACTTTGGGGACCAGCTCATGGCGGTGCCAATGAAGCTTGTTTGAATATGCTCAAAGAAATTGGAGATGTTAGCCGAATTGGGGAATACATCAAAAGAGCTAAAGATAAAAATGATCCATTCAGACTCATGGGATTCGGTCATCGTGTGTACAAAAGCTATGATCCCAGAGCCAAGGTTATGCGAAAAACTTGCTATGATGTGCTCGAAGCAGTTGGAGCAAAAGACGAGCCATTGTTTAAATTAGCGATGGAGCTCGAAAGAATTGCTCTAGAAGACGATTATTTCATTGAGAAAAAACTCTATCCCAACGTTGACTTCTATTCAGGACTAACACTAAGCGCAATCGGTATTCCAACAAACATGTTTACTGTCGTTTTTGCTTTAGCAAGAACAGTAGGTTGGATGAGTCATTGGATGGAAATGGTAGCTAGTAAGTCTAGAATTGGTAGACCACGCCAATTATACACTGGCGAGAAAATTCGTGACGTAAAATAAATGTATCTCCATGTATAACCTTGATAGAGATATTGCCTCAATCAAGGTTATATTCAATGCATTAGTTATTTCCCACTTTTAACCATATCCAAAGCTCTGATCCACCCATGATAATCAAGCTCAATGCGTTTTTTATCCATGCTAGGCTCAAATTCCTTCTCAAGCTCCCATATCTTGCTTAATGAAACCAGCGAATCAAATACCCCATAGCCAATTGCTGCTAATACAGCAGCACCTCGCGCTGTTGTCTCAATATCCTTAGGCCTCTGAATGATCAATTGACACTGATCCGCTAAAAATTGTAAAAACCATTGATTAACAGCCATTCCCCCATCAACCCTCATTAGAGATAAGTCAGTGTTGAATTCTTCACGCATACAAGACAAAATTTCTCGTGTCTGATAGCACACACCCTCTAAAGTGGCTCTTGCAAAATGTGCTGGAGTAGTGGAGCGAGACAAACCTAGTATGCATGCGCCTGCTAACGTTAGCCAATGAGGAGCACCTAAACCCGTAAAGGATGAAACCAAATAAACACCGTCATTACTCGTTAAACTTTTAGCCAATGTTTCCGTATCAGAAGCGTTGGCTATCAATTTCATCTCGTCACGAAGCCACTTAACGGTAGTACCAGCATGATAGATGCTTCCTTCAAGGCCATAAGCAATTTGATCTTTAATTTTGTAGGCTATCGTGGTTAATAGTTTATTTTTTGAAACCACTATCTGTCTTCCCGTATTTAAGAGCAGAAATCCCCCCGTACCAAAAGTGGCCTTAATCATGCCTTCCTTGAAACAACCTTGCCCGATAAGAGCCGCTTGTTGATCACCCGCAACACCTGTAATTGGGATTTCATGGCCTAAATGTTCTGAATGAATGGAGCCGAAATCTCCATCACATGCAATAACTTCTGGTAAAATAGAGTCAGGTACCTGAAATAACTCCAATAGTTCACTATCCCAACTCTGAGAGTGAATATTTAATAGCATGGTTCGAGAAGCATTGGTTAGATCAGTGCAATACTTTGCACCTTTTGTAAGTCTCCAGATTAGGAAAGTATCAATCGTACCCACAGCTAAGTTTCCCTTAGCGGCTAAATCCTTGGCGCGTTGATTATTCTTTAAAAACCAATTTATTTTACTGGCTGAAAAATAAGGATCAATAACCAAACCAGTTTTATGCATTATACTCGTTGAATGAGCAGACAAAGACTGACAGTACTCTTCTGTTCTTCTGTCTTGCCAAACAATAGCAGGTGCTAAACATTCGCCAGTTGTTTTATCCCAAATCAGAGTTGTTTCTCGCTGATTGGTGATACCGCAACATAATACTTTCTTAACGTCCACTTGAGCGATTACGTCTTTCATCGCTTGAAGTGTTTTTTGCCAAATCTCTTCAGGATCGTGTTCCACCCACCCTTTATTTGGATAATATTGAGTCAAAAGGTATTGGCTAGTTTTGATCAACTCTCCTTTGGTATTGTAGATCATCGCTCTCGAACTACTTGTCCCTTGATCTATTGCTAATACATAGTTCATTATTAAATTAATCCCCTCTGTACTTTTAATTCAGTGTAATCTTTTTTTGGAGATAAAAACATGGATCAGGTGTACGATATAGCAATTATTGGTGGAGGCATCAATGGGTGCGGATGTGCAGCTGATGCCGCATTAAGAGGTTTGTCCGTCATATTGTTTGAACAGGATGATTTAGCCTCAAAAACCTCTTCCAGTAGCACAAAACTCATCCATGGGGGGCTTCGATATTTAGAGCATTATGAGTTTAAGCTAGTAAAAAAAGCCTTAGAAGAACGACATACCCTTTTAAACGTTGCTCCACATATTGTTCATGATCAATCCTTCGTCCTGCCCTATCAAAAGCATATGAGGCCCGCTTGGCTTTTACGTTTAGGTTTATTCTTTTATGATCATCTAAGCCGTTTAAATCACTTACCTAAATCGAGATCCATACGAAGAGGCATTACAAACAATTATTTTAATCCACTAAAGGATAATTTTAATCGTGGCTTTCTGTTTTATGACGGTTCAACGGATGACTCTCGATTAACGATTCTCAATGCAATTCAAGCTAAGAATCATGGAGCTCATATCAAATCACGTGAAAAGGTAATTCAAGCAGATGTCATTGACCACATTTGGCATCTTAGTGTAAAACCACAAATCGGTGCAGGTTATACAGTCCGGGCTAAAAGTCTCATTAATGCTGCTGGCCCATGGGTGCAATCGATAGCAAAACTATCAAATACTGCAGTACATCAAGAAATTAGCTTGATCAAAGGGAGCCATATTGTAGTTCCTAAATTATATGAAGGTAAACAGGCATATTTTTTACAAAATGCCGATAATCGGGTTGTCTTTGTTATACCGTATCATGGGTTTCATATGATAGGAACTACCGAAGTGAGATTTTATGGAGATGCAAATCACTTAGAAATTAGCCAAGAAGAAATGGATTATCTAACCGATTTGGTGAACACCTATTTTAACATAAACATTGGTAAAGAGGATATTGTCTATTCATGGAGTGGTGTACGACCTCTGATTGCTAACCAAAGTAAGGATGCGGGCGCTCTTAGTCGAGACTACGTTTATGAACTAGCACTCGAACCCGCTCCAGTGCTCACTATCTTTGGTGGAAAAATAACCACTTACCGCCAGCTCGCTGAGGAATCCATTAATAAACTTGCCCCGCTCTTTTCCAACATGAAGCCATGTTTAACCAAACACACCCCTCTTCCAGGAGCTACCTATCTTGACATGACTTTTACAACCTACATGGCTTATGCAAAGAATAAATACCACTGGCTAAACCCAGAGCTATTAAATAGATATTTGAACAGTTATGGTTGTTATACTGAGGTTTTTTTATCCCAATGCAATAGCGAAAAAGACATGGGCAAAAAATACGGTGATTCCTTGTACCAGGTAGAGGTTGATTACCTAGTTCTAGAGGAATGGGCAGTTGAAGCCAATGACGTATTATTTCGTAGAACTAAACTTGGATTGACCATGGACGACACCAGCAAAAAAGAACTGGCAGAGTATCTAAAGTCCAGATCTAGTGTTCCTGTTCAAGTTGAGCCCGTATTTCACTGACATCAGCATCAAGAGATTGTTGAGCTAACTCTCTCAGGGTAGATTCTGGTATGCTGCCAGCATCTGAATAAATTGCGATACTGTCTTTAAATACCATTAAATGAGGTATAGACCTAATTTCAAAAAAATCCGCTAATTCCTTTTGCTCCTCAATATTTACTTTAACAAATTTTATACTTGGAAATTCATCTGAGACCTTCTCATACGCTTTTGAGAATTGTTTGCACGGAGCACACCATGCGGCCCAAAAATCTATAAACACAATTTCATTTTCACTAATTAAAGTTTCAAAATCGTTGCTTCTTATAGTTTCGCTCGGCATGATAATCCCTCATGGTCTAGAACAGTTAGTATTTTATCAAATATTTGCTCTACAGTACCAACACCTTCAATGGTATGAAATCGAGGAGCATTTTCATCTCCAGTTTGTTCCCAATCTTTGTAATACTTCACTAATGGAGCTGTTTGGGTATGATACACTTGCAAGCGCTTACGTATCGTTTCTTCTTTGTCATCTTCTCGTTGAATTAATGGCTCGCCCGTTTCGTCATCAATTCCAGCATTGACGGGTGGGTGGTTCACTACATGATAAACTCTTCCAGAGGGTTGATGAATTCGACGGCCGCTGATGCGTTTTATAATTTCTTCATCATCAACAGCTATTTCAATAACATGATCGAGGTGAATCCTGGCATTTTTCATGGCATCAGCCTGAACTAAGGTTCTAGGAAATCCATCAAATAAAAAGCCATTTTTACAATCAGGCTGCTTTAATCGCTCTTCAACTAAGCCAATAATGATCTTATCTGAAACAAGTCCACCTGCGTCCATAATTGCTTTTGCACTTAAGCCTAATTCAGAACCTTGTGCAATGGCAGCACGTAACATGTCTCCAGTTGAAATTTGAGGAATCTTATATCGTTCAATTAAAAGTGAGGCTTGAGTACCTTTACCAGCACCAGGTCCACCTAACAGCATCAATCGCATCCAAAACTCCTTACGTAGGCCATCATTCTCTAAAACACGCTAATTGATAGGCTTAATTATATCACAGACATTAATATTAATGATCTTTATATTAAAAACAATAGAGCTAAATACAATATAATCTCAGTAAGTTTTTGAAAGCGTATAATAGTTACAACTTTAGTTGAAATAGTAGTTAGCACAAACGACGATTACCTGATTGTTTTTTTGATTGTATTTCGGAAACACAATCCAAAACCTCTTTGGGAGCCGTATCAGCGATTGTACCATCCTTTTTCATCCATCCCAGATTTATGCAGGCTTGCCTACTGCGATTTTTCGACTCCATGGCATGCTCTACAATTTCCGACAAACTCATCTGTTGTTTGCTGTCTTCTGTGATGGTCGTTTTTCTCCATGAACCGAAAGGAGCTTGTCTATCAAGCGCCAATAATCTAGCATGCTCCCTAAAAAATTGCTGTTGATAACTCTCATTAACTGTAGCAGGCTTTATTTCAGTTAATTGTTGTTTAAACTGTGTGACAGGGCAAGGCATTTTTTCATCCACTTTCCGAATAGGACTTAACACTTGAGAGTTTGTTAACCCATGAAACTCGATTCCAGATTGTCGATTTAAAATGCGCTCTTGGATCTCAGAATTATTGATAATAGCATCAAGCTCAGACAAAGAATCAAATGAACTAAAGCTCGCATGAACTGTAACCTTACCCTCTGGCATGCCTCTACTAGTAGGAAGTACACTTACATCAGCTGTAATTCCCATTTTCGCCATAATGTCATGAAACCTCTGGCCACCACTCGTATAATTCTCTGCATCTATAATTGCCACGCATTTAACCCCTTCCTCATCACTAGTCCATACAATTCCCATTTTTTCTGTAAGCATCTCAGCTATTTTTTGATTTCTAACTTGTATATCTGCCTTAACTTGGTTGCAATTTAGGCCTCCATCGTACAATGAAGGATCTGTCTCAAACCTACTTAATAACCCAAGTAACTCTACAGTACCGGTATACTCAGCTCTAATAGTTGACGGTTGACCACGCATTTGAGGAACAACCTCTACCTTTCTAGGTTTAGGGTTAATATCCGCAAATAAATGATCAAATTCGAGGTTATCCTGGTCATCTTGATATTTATATCTGCTGTCGTAACTAACACCATAATCACCCACAACCCATTCATGTCCTGTTTTCTTTTGAAGCATTAGAGCAATACGATCTTGCAATTCAATTCTAGATTTCACGACGTTGCCCCCCCAACTACTTCAAAGCATATATGAGTAATTTTAGCACATATGGAAATGTTTTATTTCTACGGGGGGAGGGATTTAGGGATTAGAATCACATCACTTTAAAACCACATCCGTCTCGATTTTAAGGGTTGATTGCAAGAATTCAATTGCATCGAGTAAAGTTGTGACTTGGCTTTGACTTTACGTGCCACAGAAATTAACCAAGGTTTTTGCAGATAGGTTTTACGCTGATAGCCACCAATACCTTCGTGATACGCCAAATACAAGGAATAGGCGTCTGAGCGAGGAATTCCTGCTTTAATATTGGCTTGATTAGCATACCAACCGATGAAATCTACTCCATCACCAAAATCATCTCTAGATGACCAAAACCATCCATTCATCTTCTTATACTGATTCCAAGTTGAGTGCAAGGCTTGTGTATACCCATAAGCCGTGGAAGGACGTTTCCAAGGAATAATTCCTAATAATTTGGTACGGGGTGGTCGTGCTTTTGCATCAAATTTCGATTCTTGATGAATTATAGCCATTTGGACAGGAACAGGGACTCGCCAACGACGTTCAACATCTTTAGAATCACTATACCACTTAGGGTATTGTTTAAAAACATTGCAAATATTATTCACATCAGCTGGAGGTTTACTCACACAAGCAGTAAGAAGGATCAGCATTGGAAAGAGTAGAATTAATTTTAACTTCATGATTTTATTATATAAAATTAATTAGGTGCTTCGATTTATCGGATTTTAGCAAATTCAATTGGTTTAATCTATTTATTCTTAATGAATGAAGGGAGTTAACGCTAAAGCCAGGGACGGACCCCAGCGGGGTCCGTCCCTGAGGAATCGACTCATTTTTTAAATGGGACATTTATACCAAAGGCCGGGTGTTTCGCCTAATGGCGCTGCCTTAAGAGGTGTCTTTAGGTTCTTCTATACGGCCCGCAACGGTCCGCTTGCTGACGCGCGCAGCTCGGTTTCTTCTTTGCTGTCTGAATCAAATCCTAGTCACGGCAGGGATTGAACCGAGCCGCGCGCGTCAGCAAGTGGATACGAAACTAACCGCTTTCACGAATTCCCATGCTTAAGGCAGCGCCATTAGGAGAAGCGCCGGACCTTCGCTTACTGACCATCAGAGAAGAGATTAGTTGGGGCAGTATAATAGGAGTTGATTCCTCAGGGTCAGTCCCCATTTCATTCATCCCATCAACTCAGTCTCCACGCTGCTAATTACATCTTGTATAGACCATGTTAAACTGTTCTTTTAATTAAACATTTATTTACCGATGACTATTCTAGTATTCGATATAGAAACAATTCCTGATGTCGATTCGGGAAGAAAATTATACAATCTTGGTGATTTAAACGATCATGACACGGCGCTAGCCATGAGTGCAATTCGCCGTGAAAAGACAGGGAATGATTTTTTGCCTCATTATTTACAAAAAATCTGTGCCATATCCTTGGTTCTTAGCCATGGATCTCAGATCAAAGTTTGGTCATTAGGCGATGAAAAATCAGACGAAAAAGAGTTAATCACTCGATTTTATTCTGGTATTGATAAGCACACACCAACACTAGTCAGTTGGAATGGAAGTGGTTTTGATTTACCTGTCTTGCATTATCGCTCCATGCTGCATTCTATAAGTGCTCCTATCTATTGGGAAGTTGGGGATAATCAACAGAACTTCAAATGGAATAATTACTTGAGCCGCTTTCATTACCGGCACATGGATTTAATGGACATTCTTGCTGGCTATCAAAACAAAGCCTTTGCACCTCTCGATGACATTTCTTCTATGCTCGGATTTCCCGGAAAAATGGGAATGAGTGGTTCAAAAGTATGGGATCAATACCAAGCGGGGCAACTCAAAGAAATTAGAGATTACTGTGAAACTGACGTGCTAAATACTTACTGTGTATTTTTACGTTTTGAACTCATTCGGGGAAATCTAAATCAAGAGGAATATTTGCACCAAATAGAGCAATTGAAGTGCTATTTAGAATCTGAAAGCGATAAGAAACATTTGCAGGAGTTTAGGCAACGTATTCAATAACTATTGTATGGGGAACAATAAATCCTTTATTGGTTCTTCTTTTAAATAAGCTGTGAAAATTACTATCATATCTATAATTAAGATCATATACTGATAGACCTTTGTCAATAAATTTCAACGGCTTTAGCGATGTCCGAACCACTGATACCTATTACACGACGACAAGCAGTATTATTCGCTGTTTTTTTAGTCTTTTATGAATTCCTAACCTACATCGCAAACGACATGATCATGCCTGGAATGATCAATGTTGTTAAGTCATTTAATGCTCCTGAAACAATGGTTGCAACGTCATTAACGGTCTATATTTTAGGTGGAGCTAGTCTGCAAATTATTCTTGGGCCTTTGTCTGACTCCTATGGTCGACGTCCTATGATGTTATTGGGTTCAAGCTTGTTTCTTGTATTTACGCTGTTCATTGCCTGTTCCAATTCTATGGAGCAGTTTTTGCTTGCACGATTTTTTCAAGGAATGGGCCTATGTTTTATTGGAGTAATAGGGTATGCCACCATACAAGAAATTTTTGAGGAAATGGATGCTGTACGCCTTATCGCTATCATGGCCAACGCTGCAATTCTCGCCCCCCTCCTCGGACCCCTTATTGGTGCAGTTATCATCCATTTTGCAACATGGCGACTAATATTTATCATGATTGCAGGGCTTGCTGTTCTGGCTTTGTGGGGCCTATGGCGATTTATGCCTGAACCCATCGGCCAATTAAAAAAGGATGGTCAAATCATTGTAAAAGCAAACTTTTCTGCGAAAGCCATGTTTGCTAACTACAAAGCATTACTCACTAACCCTAAATTTTGTTTCAGTGCGCTTGCTACTGGCTTTGTAGGTATTCCATGTATATCCTGGATTGCAATTTCCCCAATTCTCTTAATTGCAGAATCCAAGTTGAGTGTAATCGATTATGCACTGTGGCAACTTCCAGTATTTGGAGCAACTATATTGGGCAATTGGTTTCTGCACAAATTGACCTATAAATACAAACTAGAGCAAATCATTTGCTTGGGAAGTATTCTTATCCTAGCTGGGCTAGTTTTGACTGCATTACTGCCCTATTTATACGGTAATCACTATCAATTAATCCTACCCGGAGTAATCTTGTATTTCTTTGCGCTCAGTATCTTGAATGCTCCTTTAAATAGATACTGCCTATTTGTAACTTCAGTTAGTAAAGGCACTGCTTCTGCTGTTGTTAGTTTAAGCGTTATGATTATTGGCGCATTGGGCATTGAGGTGGCTAATGTTTTTTATAAATTGCATAATAATTTACATTTAGCACTGTATTGGAATTGCGTGGCAGTGATAACGCTTTTATTGATAGGTCTTACCTTTTTGGTGAAAAGGAAAGTGAATTAACCCTCCGCTCCCTTACGGTCGAGGCTCGAATTAAGATTGTGCTAACCGAGCCGCGACCGTAAGGGAGCGGAAATTCTGCACTACTTCCGTTTAGCCGGATGAGATTCTTTAAGTACAAATGCAGAGATAATCAGACTCGCGAGAAAACACAAAGGCATCACTAATAATGCAGTTTGATAACTTGCTACGGTATAAACATGCACACCATTTTCTATTCGCCATGTGCCTGTTTGCTGCAATATATAACCCACTAAAGGTTGAAATACAGCACCACCAATTAATACTGAAAGGTTATTAAACCCTGAAGCTGTCCCTACAAGCTCAGGAGTATTATTTTCTTTGACAACAGCAAAACTAACGGTTTGCCCACCAGCTCCTAAGCCAAGTACGAATAACACCGCATAAGCCATGTAATAGGATAGGCTATTCATGTATAGGATCATTAAAGTTGCCACTAAACCTAATACGGCACTGAACATCAGTGCAATTCGTCGGCTTTCTAACCTATCACTCACCCATCCCAGAAGCGGACTTCCTATTCCAATTCCGAGCCAAATCATGCTGCATAAGCCAGAAGCCGCTACAACACTAATCTGATATTTTTCTTGTAAAAACGGCACGCCCCATAAAGCAGCAAATACAGCGATAGGTGTCCAAATTGCAAAAGCATACCCACCAATAATCCAGGTATAACTATGTTTACACACAGCAACCAGACGCTTCCATTCGTCTCGTAGATAATGATCGGGTATAGACTGGGTCTGTTGATGTGGGAAATCTCGAATAAACACCCAAAACAAAATCGCTAGTACAAAACCAATGGCTGATAACAAAAAGCTTGCGTTTCTCCAGCCAACTAAATCAATAAAGGCAGCAAGGGGCATTTCACCAAACATTGCACCAACAGAACTCATAAGTTGAGCTACACCAGCTAAAATTGCAAAATAATAGGGTGGAAACCATCGAGAAATCAGTACTAGAACTCCAATAAAGGAGAATGCTGAACCAACGCCAATCATGAATCTACCTATACAAGCGGTTAATACACTATCCGTAGAAGCAAAAAAAGCAGATCCAAATGCACATAAGGCTATTGCGAAAGTCATTAACTTTCTAGGTCCATAACGATCAAACAATACACCCGCTGGTAACTGAGTTGGAGCATAAGCATAAAAATAGAAAGCAGATATAACCCCAAATCCTTGACCAGTAACGCCAAATGTTTTCATCATAGATTCAGCCATCACACTAGGTGCTACCTGTAAAATAAATTCATACAAATAGAATGATGCTGCTAGAAAAAAAATAAAATAGGACGTTGAAAGCGATACGCCCACCTTGCCTGATGATGAACCATTGTAATGTGCGGTCAATTTTATATCACTCTAGATAAAAGTTATAAATTAAACCCTATTGGGATTTGGTTTGTCAATATTCTTTTAGTATAGGATAGATTGCACCTAAAAGATTTGGCCTATTTGATCCAGTAATTCTTGTTAAATCAATTGGGTTTTGATTCATGGTTTGAGCGGCTAACCATGCAAACATCATTGCTTCTAAATAGTCAGGGCTTATGCCTATATTCTCTACGCTTTTGATAGAAATTTCTGGTAATAAACGTCTTAAAGTTGAGTTTAGATGAGTATTATGTGTGCCCCCTCCACATAGCAAGACCGTTTTCACTTGCTTAGCTTCCTCACGAATTGCATCTGCTATAGCTTTAGCTGTAAGCATTGCTAATGTAGCTTGGACATCCACGGCACTATACTCTTTACGCACATACTCTTCTAGCCAAATGAGCGAGTAATATTCTTTCCCTATACTTTTAGGTGATTGCATTAAGAAAAAAGGATCCTGTAGCAAATCATCTAATAAGGGCTGAATTATCTTACCTTGACTAGCCCAGTCACCATTTTTATCAAAAGCTTGCTTCTTATGTTTCGCAATCCAGGCATCCATTAAGCAATTACCAGGTCCTACATCCCAACCTTTAACTGAACCATTGGGTTCAATAAACGTAATATTTGAAATACCACCTATATTAACAAGTGCCACATTCTCATGCTTATTCTTAAGTAGTTCCGCGTGATAAACAGGCGCAAAAGGAGCACCCTGCCCACCATGAACAATATCCCTGGTTCTAAAATCAGCTATCACTGTAATCCCTGTTAATGAAGAAATGGTATGTGGACATCCTAATTGTAAGGTGTAGGGTATTGATGCATCTGCATCATGACATACAGTTTGACCATGGCTTCCTATTGCTGTAATTTCTCGGTATTTAAGCCCCACCTCTTGCAATAATGAATGAACAGCCGCCGCAAATTCCCTACCAATTTCAGTATTGAGTTGGCAAATTGATGGTAAGCTGGTCACTTGTTTTTCACTTAATTCTTTTAAACGTTGCTTTACATGAATGCTGTATTGTTGAGTAATTCCGTGCACTAAGCGGTTAGAAGGAAGCTCCACCAGAGCAGCATCAATTCCATCCATGCTTGTTCCAGACATTAAGCCTATGTATAGGGACATTGTTAGATCTTGATTAAGAGTGATGAACAAATGGTACTAGAACTTAGGATGGTTAACAATATTGTGTGCATTATCAATAAAAGGCCCTCTGAACCTGGTTCGATTTTGTCGCAATGGCGATAATGAACTGGGTGTCCGCTTGATCAACTCACTTATGGTCACGGCTAAGTTGGTGCTATTTACCACTGAACCGCGACCGTAAGGGAGCAGGTATGATAATTGATTCATCATCATTTATCCTAACTCAACTCGAAAGCAGTTCGCGAAGTTCTGGGTTGTCACCTTAGCCACGGTTTCAAAATCTATCCCCCTGAGCTCTGCAATACACAATGCAACCTCTTTAACTAATGCTGGATGATTTTGCTTCCCTCTAAAAGGTACAGGCGCTAAATAGGGAGAATCTGTTTCAATGAGTATTCGATCAAGAGGGATTTTCTTAGCCACCTCTTGCAGTGACTTTGCATTTTTAAAAGTGACAATTCCTGAAAATGAGATGTAAAAATTTAATTCAATAGCTCGCTGTGCGATGTCTAAATCTTCTGCAAAACAATGCATAACGCCACCTATTTGCTTTGCATTTTCTTTTTCCATCAGTAACAAAGTATCTTCTGCTGCTTGCCGAGTGTGAATAATTAATGGTTTCGATGTCTCTATGGATGCTTTAATATGTTCGCGAAAGCGATCTCTTTGTTGCTCTTTTATTTCTTCTGACTCTGCTCGATAGTAGTCTAGACCTGTTTCCCCAATGGCTATACAGGCAGGATTTTTAGCTAAATCACATAGTATCTCCGCTGTAACACGTGTATCCATTTCCGTGTTTGGATGCACTCCAACTGAAATGCTAATGTTTTTATACTCAAGGGCTAGTTGCTCTAACTGAGGGTAGTCAGTCAACTCAACGCACACTGATAGAAAATGACCAACTCCATTGTCTCTAGCTCGCTTTATCACTTGAGATAAATCATGATTAAAGTCAGTTAAATCAATGAAATTTAAATGGCAATGCGAATCAACTATCATAAAACGTCCTAAATGGTGTCTGTCAGCTGTGTTGATTTTAACATGCCAGCTAAATAGGTTTCTATTTTATTGCATAAGTTACGACTCGATTCTCCAAGAAATTGTACTCCAATCCCTGGTGGTTTATTTCCTTGAGCACCTTTTGGAGTGATCCATACCACTTTTCCACTGACTAGATAGGGTTCAGGTTCATTCACTAAATTGACTGACAGATCAACCATTTGGCCTAGAGGATAAACTTGATTCGTACGAATAAATAAACCACCACCTTTTATAAATGGCATGTACGACATATACAACGAAGCTTCATTTGGAAATGAACAATTGATAAGCAGTGACTTTTCAGTCATACAATCTCCTATACTGCATTCATCCTGTTTTAAGATTACAAGTAAATTGAACTTAAAACATTGTCATCACAACTAGACTAATCTTTCATAGACTAGAAATATCTTTATCATTTGGTAATCAACCTATTCATTATGTTTATTATAGGCCTGATGAAATAGAAAATAATATCTCTTCCATCACTAAAGTATGATTCATATTGATATTATGGCTTAATTTTTTATTAATGCTATTAATTTTATCAATTTGCTCAAATACAACCAATGGATTTAATAGAACAAATAATCTATTGATTTGTTCACAGGCAAAACCATTGTATTCCACCTTGAATAAATACATGTACTGGAGTTGGGAATAGATAAGATACAAAAACCATAAAAAATTGGCTAGATCATACTGACTCCATTCAGACACTAACTGACAAGGATGTATTTCGCATTGCAACAAACGGATAAGCCCCTCTAAAATTTGCTCTGCATTTTCCATTAATATTGTTTTATCCACATCGGTATATTGGCTTGCATCCAATAATTGCTCTGCCGACCACTCTTTTGAATTTGAAAACTGGGTGAGCTGACAACGACTCACAATCGTAGGCAATAGACTCCCAATTTGTTTAGATAAAA
Source organism: Legionella waltersii (assembly GCF_001468085.1). GTDB lineage: Bacteria > Pseudomonadota > Gammaproteobacteria > Legionellales > Legionellaceae > Legionella > Legionella waltersii. The sequence goes on from NZ_LNZB01000015.1 coordinate 143,001, forward strand.
GAATAAATATTGTTTTTTCTGATGGCTCTTCCAAAATTTTTAATAACGCATTAGATGAAGATTCATTCATGGTTTCAGCCCCATCAATGACAATCACTTTATGGGTTGATCGTTGTGGAGACAAATACACTGAACTTTGTAAACTGCGAATTTGATCTATCTTAATCGCTGAGCCAGTTTTTTCTGGCTTTACCCACTCCATGTCCGGATGCTCACAATCCTCTATCATTTTACAGTCAATGCAAGTTAGACAAGGTTGGGCCGTTTTCAATTTACAAAATAAATGGTATAGGACTTTTTTAACGTAGTGCTCCAGAGGGATATGCGGCGATCCAACAAACAACATGGCTTGAGGGATTCTGTTCTTGTCAAATGCGTTCTGAATCGCTTGCCACTGTTCCATTTTAACACTCATAGTTGCTCTATGTATTGCGTTATAGCCTTTTCTACGCTCAGTTTAACCCTATCAAGTTGAGGGCTAGCATCAATTTGTATTATATCTGGAGCATTCTTTAACAAATTTTGATAAGAGTCATAAATTCGATGAAAAAAATCAATAGACTGTTGTTCAATTCTATCAAACTGTCCTCTAGTTTGAGCTCTCTGCATTCCGAGTTCGGGTGAAATATCCAGGTATATAGTGAGATCAGGTTTAAATCCTTGCAGGCAAAAATTAGAAAGTTGTTGAATCATAGCCACATCTAAACCTCGGCCCCCACCTTGATAGGCAAAAGTTGACATCTCAAAACGATCTGCAATCACCCATACCCCTTGCTTTAGTGTTGGTTTAATCACTTGTTCTAGTAATTGAATTCTAGAAACATACATCAGCAAAAGTTCACTTCGGTTATCCAGTGTGTGTTTATTTGCTGGATCTTTGATAATGCTTCGCAGGATTTCACCAATTTCTGTTCCACCTGGTTCACGTGTTGTTATGTATGGAATACCCTTTGTTGCCAAAATATCAACGATTACATTAACTGCCGTTGACTTTCCAGCACCTTCTATACCTTCAATAACAATTAACTTCCCATTAGCATTCGATGGCATTAGTGATCCTTACGTCTAAATTGGTTAATTGCTTGCTTTTGTTGTTCATAAGTCTCAGAAAACTGATGCGATCCATCGCCTTTTGCCACGTAATACAAATAATTGGAAAGTTGAGGATGTGCAGCTGCATCTATAGACTCTTTTCCAACCATTGCAATTGGCGTTGGAGGCAAGCCTCTATTCAAGTAGGAATTATAAGGCGATGGGATCAATAGATCATTATGGGTTAATTTTTTTTGATAGTCATTACCAAGTCCGTAAATCACCGTAGGATCCATTTGCAATGGCATTTTCTTTCTTAAACGGTTAATCATGACCCCAGATATTAATTTACGTTCTGCAGGAATAGAGGCTTCTTTTTCGATAATGGAGGCAGCTATTAATAGCTCATAAGGCGTTTTATACGGCAAATTATCATCTCTGGAATTCCAACAATTGTTTAAATAGGCAATCAGACTATTATGGGCTTGCAATAGGAGTTTCTCAGAACCACTTCCTCCTTGATATTGGTAAGTATCAGCAAGCAATAGACCTTCAGCATTAGAGTATTTACCCTGAACTATTGACCAAGCTTCTGGTTGATAGAACAAATAATTTGCTTTACGCAGATCTTCATCGACTTTTTTCTGAGTACTACCTTCAATAATTGCAAAGTATTGAACAATAACAGCCCCATTTACAATTTTTTCCAATAGGCTCATTGGAGTATCACCTGGTGCTATTTGATAGACCCCTGCTTTCAATCGGTGAGCTAGATCTTTATAACGAATAACCCATAATAAAGCTCTAGCTGAGGGGATTAATTGCTTGTTTTGTAAAGAATAGGCTAGTTGGTAGGCTGTTGTTGACCTATCAATTGTGATTATCGTAGGGGACGCATTCTCCGGTAACATAGAGACATAAAGCATCCGATTCACTTGCCAGAAAGAAACTGCAATACCTATAAAAAGTGTTAAAAAAATAAGCGACACTGACTTTTTATAGTTTATCCATTGCATTTAAATTCGCTTGAATATAATACTACCGTTTGTCCCACCAAAACCTAATGAATTACTAAGAACATAATTAATGGTACGCTTTTGTGGCTTATGAGGTACGTAATTTAAATCACATCCTTCATCTGGATTATCAAGATTAATTGTTGGTGGAGCAATTTGATCTCGAATTGCCAAAATGCTAAATATAGCTTCCACAGCTCCCGCAGCGCCTAAAAGATGCCCTGTCATCGATTTTGTTGAGCTTACAGCCAAATCATAGGCATGATTCTCAAATACACGCTTTATAGCTTTTGTTTCATTCAAATCATTTAAATAAGTTGATGTACCATGTGCATTAATATAATCAACGCTCTTGGGATCAATCCCAGCATCATGAATAGCGGCTTCCATTGCACGTGAAGCGCCATCAGCATCTTCATCCGGTGCAGTAATATGATAAGCATCGCCGGACATACCAAAACCTACTAATTCAGCATATATTTTTGCACCTCTAGCTTTAGCATGTTCGTATTCTTCTAAAATCAGAATTCCAGCCCCCTCACCCATAACAAAGCCATCTCTGTCTTTGTCCCAAGGTCTTGAAGCTTTTGTTGGCTCGTCATTACGTTTCGACAAGGATCGAACTGCTGAAAACCCTGCTAGGCACAGAGGTGTTGTGGTCATTTCCGAACCACCACAAACCATAACATCTGCATCACCATAGGCAATCATTCGCCCACCAATACCAATGTTGTGTGTACCAGTAGTACAAGCTGTGACAACAGAAATATTGGGGCCTTTAAGATTGTGCCTGATAGAAATCTGTCCAGCAACCATGTTAATAATGCCTGCTGGTATAAAAAATGGCGAAACCTTTCGAGGTCCGCCAGCTACTAACTTATCCTGGTTATCAGTAATCGTTTGTATACCGCCTATACCGGCACCAACTGCTACGCCAGTGCGTCGAGCTAAAGCCTCATTCATGACCAGACCTGAATCTCGAAGTGCTTCATCAGCAGCAGCAATTCCATACTGAGTAAATACATCCATTTTTCGAGCATCTTTAGCAGGCACATAGTCCTCAACGTTAAAGTTTTTTACTTTGGCCCAAATTTTAGTTGAGTATTCGCTGGGATCAAAACAGTCCACCAGCCCTACTCCACTTACTCCTGCTAAAATATTCTGCCAAGTCTCTTCAACATTAAGACCAACTGGGGTTAACATCCCCATGCCGGTTACAACAACGCGCCGCTTACTCACTTAAAGCTCCTCGAAGAAATTAAGCTTCTTCTTTATTCAAATTAGATTCAATATAATCAATCGCTTCTTGAATAGTGGTAATTTTCTCAGCTTTCTCATCAGGAATTTCGGTTTCAAATTCTTCTTCAAGAGCCATTACTAATTCCACAGTATCCAAAGAATCAGCACCTAGATCATCAACAAATGATGCATCATTTTTTAATTCTTCTTCCTTGACTCCTAATTGTTCAACAACAATTTTACGGACTCGGTCTTCAACTGTACTCATATCGTGATTTTCCTCTTTCGGTTGATTTAAATTTTAAAGCATGAAGGCTAGTTTATTAAATTATACGGAGAACGCAAGTCAATTTAATCCATATACATGCCACCATTGACGTGAATTGTTTCACCTGTAATATATTTAGCACTATCTGACGCTAAAAATGCTACAGTATCTGCAATATCTTCTGGCTGTCCTAATTTTTTCATAGGAATACGCTTTAGCATTTCTTCCTTCACCATATCGGGTAAAGCAGCAGTCATGTCTGTATCAATAAAGCCAGGCGCAACAACATTTACAGTTATACCGCGGCTGCCTATCTCTTGAGCCAATGATTTAGAAAATCCAACAACCCCTGCTTTAGCTGCCGTATAATTAACCTGACCAGAGTTACCCATCGATCCAACAACTGAGCCAATAGATATAATTCTTCCCCAGCGGGCCCTAAACATAGGTTTTAAACATGCTTTAGATAATCGATAAATGGAATTCAAATTGGTTTCAATGACCTTATACCATTCATCGTCATCCATACGTAATAATAGATTGTCAGCAGTAATCCCTGCATTATTCACTAAAATACCTGGACAATGGTCATTGTCTGATAACATCGCCATTAAATTTTCAACTTGTTCTGTACTTGTTACGTCTAGCACTATCCCTTTGCCAGCTAGTTGTTCCTTTTCAAAGTAAGCCTGGATTGCAGCAGCACCTTGTTCAGTTGTAGCCGTTCCATAAACGAATGCGCCACTCCTTGCTAACTTAGTAGCAATGGCATGACCAATTCCCCGGCTAGCACCGGTAACTAAAGCTATTTTACCTTCTAAGCTAAACATGTATCATCCTCTTAAGCCGCACTATGTATTCTATCCATAGCCTGTTCTAGACTAATGGTGTCATACACACTGATTGTCGCAATAGTTCTATCAATTCGTTTAATTAGACCACTAAGCACTTTTCCAGGACCGCATTCTATCACAAGTTCAATGGATTTTTGCTGGAGTAGCTGAATGGTTTCAACCCAACGTACAGGACTGTATAATTGCTCTTTTAATTTGTCTTTAATGTGTTGTCCTGAACTATAAATACTCAAATCAACATTACTAATTACTTCTACTGAAGGTACTTTAAAATCAACTGCATTTAGATCCTGTGCGAAAAGCTGGGCAGCCTCATTCAATAATGGACAATGGCAAGGAACACTTACAGGTATCATCATTGCCAACCTAGCACCGTCTTGCTCAGCTCGTTTAATCAGCTCTTCAACAGCTGGCTTATGTCCCGCGACTACCACTTGTCCAATTGCATTAAAATTAGCTGGCGATACTTGCATAGCATGTGTGCTTGCTTGTTGGCATAAAGTTCGAACTTGATCATCAGTCAAACCAACAATAGCGGCCATCGCTCCTTGTCCTAAAGGAATTGCATCTTGCATTAATTGACCTCTACGAGCGACTAGTTTTGCTGCTTCTGTCAGGGTTAACGCACCAACACATACCAATGCAGCATACTCACCTAGACTATGACCTGCCATTAATTGTGGCTTCGGAAAACCTTGTTGAATAAGTAAGCTATATATTGCTACGTCAGAAGTCAGCATAGCCACTTGAGTATGCTCTGTTTGATTCAGCTTTTCCTCAGGGCCATTTTGTGTTAAATGCCAAACATCGTATCCAACAGCATTAGATGCTTCTGAAAAAACATCAGAAATAATCGAATATTGCGGTATAAAATCAGATAACATACCTAAAGATTGAGATCCCTGCCCTGGGAATACAAATGCTGTTTTTGTCATACTATGATCAACCTTGTGTATTAGTTTAATATCGAATAACCATGGCGCCCCAAGTCATTCCTCCACCGAAGGACTCGATGAGTAACAACTCATCCCTTTTGATTTGATTATTTCTAATCGAATAATCTAAGGCCAAAGGGATTGAGGCCGCTGAAGTGTTACCTTGATTACCAATAGTAACGACAACCTGGGACATTGGAAGTGATAATTTTTTTGCAATTGCTTGGATAATTCTGATGTTAGCCTGATGAGGTATTAACCAATTAATGTCTGACTTACTTAGTTTGCTGATATCAAGTACTTCATCAACAATATTACCCATAATTGTTACAGCAATTTTAAATACTTCATTCCCTTTCATACCAATAGTGGCCTTTTGACCTTTGAACGAAGAATTTTCTAAAACCAATAATTTTTCTGCGTCATAAGCTGAGTGTAGAACGCTACCCATAATACCTTGTCTATCACTAGCGCTAAGCACAACAGCTCCTGCACCATCACCAAATAATACACACGTTGATCGGTCTGACCAATCAACAGCTCTTGACATGCTTTCACTACCCACAACTAAAACATGCTTAGCTGCACCATTTGCAATGTACTGTTTGGCCACATCCATAGCATAGACAAATCCGCTACAAGCAGCACCAATATCAAAGGCGGGGATAGGTTTTTTTATTTTTAATGCCTGTTGTACATGACAAGCAATGCTTGGAAAAAAGTGATCTGGAGTGCATGTTGCTACGAGAATCAAATCGATATCGTCTGCAACAATGGTTGATGCCAAAATTGCTTGCTCTGCTGCTTTACCTGCCATATAAGAGGTGGTTTCATGTTCTTGAGCTACACTGCGACTACTAATACCCGTTCTTGATACTATCCATTCATCAGTAGTATCGAGTTGAGTCTCTAAATCAACGTTTGTGACTTTATTTTCTGGTGAGTAACTACCGGTACCATTAATAACAGCATATTTCATAACAACAATCCCTGATTAATAAAATCATTTATTTGATCTCGTACCAAATCAACCACATTGTTTTGCACTTCTAGGACTGCTTGCTGAATCGCATTTTGAAAACCAAATTCATTTGCTCCGCCATGACTCTTAACGACAATGCCGTTTAAACCAAGTAAGCTAGCGCCATTGTAGCGGGAAGGATCTAAACGATTTTTTAAATGTTTTAGTGCTGGAGTAGCTAAAAGACCTGATATTTTTGTGAAGAAATTTCGGCTAAATGCCTCTTTAAGTACGCTTAACAATAATTTAGCTAAGCCTTCACTAGCTTTTAACGCCACATTACCGACAAATCCATCGCAAACCACTAAATCCACATCACCTAGATAAAAGCAATCGCCCTCAACATAGCCTACATAATTCATAACTGTGCACTCTGCAAGCATATGTGCAGTACGTTTTACCTGATCATTCCCTTTGATTTCTTCGACACCTATATTTAGCAGACCAATTTTAGGCTTCTGTTTTCCTTCAACAGCTTGAATCAAGGCCGATCCCATTACTGCAAATTGAAATAAATGCTCTGCACAGGAGTCTACGTTAGCTCCAAGATCAATCACTCTAGTTTTTCCGTTAATTGTCGGTAGAGCTGATATAATCGCTGGTCTATCAATTCCTGGTAGTGTTTTTAATACATAGCGCGCAGTAGCCATTAGAGCACCTGTGTTACCCGCACTTACACAAGCTTGGGCACGCCCTTCCTTCACCAAGTTTATTGCAACACGCATTGATGAATCTTTCTTATTGCGCAAGGCATGCGATGGCAACTCATCCATTGTCACTACTTCTGATGCATGGATGATTGTAAATTGAGATGACGTAGAAACACCTTGTTTTTTTAACATGGCATTAATTTTATCTTGAACACCAACTAACAATAGTTTTAAGTTGGCATTTTGTTTTGCCGCTCGAACGCAAGCAGGAATCACGACTTCAAGTCCATGATCCCCACCCATGGCATCAATTGCTATGGTTATGTTTTTCAAGAATATTACTCTTGTTCGTATGCAGTTTCAGTATCAATAATTTTTTTACCTCTGTAGTAACCATCTGGAGTCATATGATGACGACGATGAGTTTCCCCTGTAGTTGGGTCTACAGATAATGTAGGTTTAGTTAAAGAGTCATGTGAACGTCGCATATCGCGTCGTGAACGTGATTTCTTATTTTGTTGAACAGCCATTTTGTATTACTCCTAAGCAAATCGCATTTATAGGGCGGGAATATTACCGATATTTTGTCTTCAATCCAAGTATTAAATGCATAAAATATCAATAAGTTTAAGTTTTCCCGATTAGCATTTTATTCACGACTTCATCACAGTCTTGAACATTCGAATGCATTTGTGGGGCATACAAATGCAACTCGTCAATAATTAACTCTTTCAAATCCACATGCCAGTTGGATGAAACAATACATTCATACAGACTTAATAATTGCTCCGCCCTCTCATCACTGCGGCAAACCGCTATGATTGTTGCATTATCATAGCACACTGGGAACTCTTGCAAACAACGTTGGCAGATTCCAGTGTAGTCCCCTTTCACTTGCAAGTGAATTAAATAGTAATCATCCTTTGATTCAATATGAAATAGTGCTTTAAGCTGACACACCGGTTTAACAAAGATTGGCAAGCGCTGATCCAAATCGAATACTTGCTCTTGTTGTCCGTGCTTTGACAGCTCTTGCAGATGAATCATAAAGCATTTCCAAAATATAATATTATCTTACAATATGAAGAAATTCACAACTTATTGTGCTTTCTATCCGAATCATTGGATAAAAGAGGATAACGAAATGAGAGTTTTCCCGTATTAACTTTGTTACTACGGGCTACGGAAGTACAAAACGGGCAACATCGCTCTGGTTGTTTAGGCTTGAAACGGAAACGGACTACATTGTTGTCTGCCTCCCATGTATTGAAAGCTTGGGATTTACACCAAACGACACCCCTCTGGTCGTTTGCCCCAACATTGCTGCTATTTCACAATGAATATGCGATAATATTTGGTATTAAAGTATTAGAAGTTAAATAATGAATGCAAAAGTTATTGTCGGTATGTCCGGCGGAGTAGATTCCTCTGTTGCAGCTTGGTTGTTAAAAGAGCAAGGGTACCGTGTAGAAGGCTTGTTTATGAAAAATTGGGAACAAGACGATACTGACTCGTTTTGTCCTGCTGCACAAGATTTAGCAGATGCCCAAGCGGTTTGTAACCAACTAGACATTCCATTGCATTCCATTAACTTTTCGGAACAATATTGGGACCGTGTCTTCGCTTATTTTTTACACGAATATGAAATGGGTCGTACACCAAATCCGGATGTTTTATGCAATAAGGAAATTAAATTTAATGCATTTCTCAACCACGCTCTGAAAATGGGAGCTGATTATATTGCAACAGGTCATTATGCAAAAAATAAAATAGAAGGTTCTATCGGTCACTTACTCAAAGCCAAAGACAAAGACAAAGATCAGACTTACTTTTTACATGCAGTAGAACCTAGAGCCCTTGCTAAAACCTTGTTTCCCGTTGGTGATTATACAAAACCACAAATAAGAGAATTTGCAAAAAACCTCGGGCTAGTAACTCATGCAAAAAAGGATTCAACCGGTATTTGCTTCATTGGTGAAAAACGATTTAAGACGTTTCTAAATGAATTTATTCTTGCTAAACCAGGTGAAATTCAGAGTACCGAAGGAAAGCTTATCGGTAAACATGATGGTCTCATGTTTTATACTTTGGGCCAACGTCAAGGCTTAGGGATTGGAGGTATGAAAAACTCTTCTGATGAACCCTGGTATGTTGTGGACAAAGATGTAAACAACAATATTCTTTACGTTGCACAAGGAAGTAACCATCCTATGCTTTTCGCACAAGGTCTCATATGTGGTCCTATCCATTGGTTAGCAGAGTATCAAGATCAACTCCCATTGACCTGCTATGCAAAAACCAGATACCGACAACCCGATCAAGGTTGCATGATTTCCCCTCCTGATAATGGGCGGCATTACGTGATGTTTTCAATACCCCAGCGTGCTATTACTCCAGGACAGTTCATTGTGTTCTATGAAAAAAATCGCTGTTTGGGAGGTGCTACAATTGAAGAAATTATTCGATAGTACAACGCTTTTTAATCTTCCCCTCTCTTTTGCTCCTTATCTACGTTTAGCCAATGAATAATGGTATACTATAAGTATAAAGATAAGCTGAGGTTAACATGACTGCAATTAACGCATCACCTAATGAAACTGATATTTACTTTTCTGTCAGTGCAGCAGATAAGGTTGCTGAGTTGATCAAAGAGGAAAATAACGATAACTTAAATTTACGAGTGTCAATCACTGGTGGTGGTTGCTCAGGATTTCAATATGGCTTTAGTTTCGACGAAGAAATTAATGAAGATGATACTATTGTTACTCAGAAATGCTCAGATGGGCGATCAAGCGTAAAACTTCTTGTTGATTCTATGAGTTATCAATATTTGCACGATGCAGAAATTGATTACGTCCAAGGAATCCAAGGTGAGCAATTCGTTATTCGCAACCCTAATGCTAAAACGACTTGTGGCTGTGGATCTTCCTTTAGCATTGACGACGAAGACATGTAATTTAAAAACAACTAGACAACTATTGTATTAAACATCAATTCAACAGTTGTCCAGATTTTTACGGATGTACTGCTAGGTATCTTCTAATAGGATTTGATAATCACCTTTGTTCCAATAGTGATAAAATTCTGACTTAGCCATTTTGCATCACTAGGTCTGACCCTTACACAACCATGACTGGCATTGTAATTGGGGACATCATAAGAACCATGAATTGCATACAATTTACTAAAAAACATGCAATAAGGCATGGGTGATCCGCCCCTTCCTACAGGGTACCGACTTGAACGACAGCCAGCTCCTCCCTTACTGATGACTGTAAATACTCCTGATGGTGTTTTACAGGATCTACCTACATCTTTGCAATAATGCTTCCCACCGGATCCTCGGCCCGTTTTAATAACCTTACCGTTTGCATTAATCGCTTTCCAGGTGAGCGTATTAGGGTTAAAAATAAACACATTTCCTGCAGCAAATCCACAGTTAACAATTGAGAAGGATAAAAGCAGTAGTATTATTTGGTATACACGTCGTGTAAAATAATTGGACTGTTCCATGATGTTCCCTTTTTCTTTCCATCGCCCTTTTATTTTAGTTTATATTTTGATCATTTCAAGCATTTTTTAATCATTAATACGTTAAAATGCAGTAACTTTTCCTTTAAAAACAAAATTCTGACTAATGAAAAGGCAAATTTATTTTTTTTGTCCTACTATTAAAATGAGACAAAAAAATAAGGATAAATCATCATGTCTAGGAAACTACTAATAGCTGGTTTAATTTTAGGCAGTTCATTGCTACCAGCCGCTTATGCTGAAGATACATCAGCTTCTTCAAATGAGATGGCAAAGGATGCCTGGTTAAATCTCATGATGCCGATGTTGCCAGATCTTATATGCAAAGGATTCATGCAAGACGCTGAACTGAAACAACGCTTTGACGAGCTTAAATTAACTTTTGAACAATGCGTAACATTGATCCCTGAAAGCAGTAATAAATGCAAGGATGAGTTGTATGCGAGTATTCCTGATAAGGTGAATAGCGAATCAGCATCAACTTGGGGGAAATCACTGGGTGAATGCATCGGGAAAGACTTTGCTGAAAAACATCTAATCCCTAAAAATGAGTAATAAAATAAGATAGGATGCTATCTTAATATCCTTATTGTGCATCGCTACATGTAGGGCTTAAGAATAAGACTTACATGTAGCGTAGCTCATTATTTCCAGAACTAATTTTTAAGTTATCGGATATTCTACAGAGATAGTTACTGAGCTGAACCACGTCCTGATTGGTAAATCCTTTTAATACCTCCTTATTCAGTTGTTTAGCACTTTGATCTAAATTAAATTGCAGGTTTTGTGCCTTAGCTGTAAGGTAAATATTCATGCTTCTTCGATCAGATGGGCTTGGATTTCTGGTAATTAAACCATCTCTTTCCATTCTATCTAGTGTTCTTACCAATGTAGGCTGTTCTACATCGATTAATTGAACGAGTTCGCTTTGCATTAACCCATCTTGATTATACAACTCCATAAGAATGAAGGTATAGGCATGATTTAACCCTAAGGGTTTTATGATCTCATTGGCTCTTTTAACGAGCAATCGATTGGTCCTTTTAAGGAGGGTTGATAAGTACATTTGAACTCCTATTTACATAGCTTGCTATATAATATCAAGCTATGTTATTATGCGCAAGTTGTATTAGGAGCATTCAATGAAAAAGTTAACGATGTATCAAGTTGACGCTTTTGCGTCAGATATATTCAAAGGAAATCCTGCAGCGGTTTGCCCCTTGGATAAATGGCTAAGTGATGAACAGATGCTATCTATTGCCAAAGAAAACAACTTATCAGAGACAGCATTCGTTGTGTCTGAAAACGATGGATTTCGCATTAGGTGGTTCACTCCAAATGAAGAGATAGCACTTTGCGGACATGCAACACTTGCCACAGCTCATGTTCTTTTCGATCAGATGAGATATTCTAGTAACGAAATTAAGTTTTATAGTCAAAGCGGTGAGCTAAACGTAAGAAAGCTAGAAAAAACATTAATCATGGACTTTCCAGCCCTGAGCTATACTCCCATAGAGTCAATGAATAGCTTCGAGTCGTTAAATCTTAAAATGCCTGTAAAAGTGTTCAAAAGCTCCTTTGACCTGCTGTTCGTCTATGACAGTGAGCTGGATGTTATAAATGCAGAACCCGATCTTAGAGCCGTTGCCAAATTGGATTATCGGGGATTGATTTTAACCGCTCCAGGATCAAAATCAGATGTATTTTCTCGATGCTTTTATCCTGGTTGTGATGTACCAGAAGATCCAGTGACAGGTTCAGCTCATTGCGTGCTAGCACCGTATTGGTGTGAACGTTTTGGAAAAAACCGAATTAAGGCCAAACAAGGTGGTCGTCGTCAGGGTGATCTCATTTGTGCAGTCAACGGGAATAGAGTCTTACTGGAAGGAAGCTGCCATTTATACTTGAAAGGCACCATTTATCTCCCTTGATTACCGACTTCTTACATGACCATGCCTACTCTTCAGTATGGTCATCGCTCCAATAATTTTTCCCGGACTTTTTAGTTAATAATTGTATGAACTCTCTATGAAGCCGAATCTCTTCATGATCAGCCTGAATGACCACAGGATTTTTTATATTCAATGCAACAATTTCCTGTTTTTTCTTTTTACCCTGGCCTGACATTGTATCAGCTTCAATAAATAGACTACTCTGACCGCCTGTCATTGCTAGATAAACAAAAGCTAGGATTTCAGCGTCTAATAAAGCGCCGTGTAAATCTCTGTTAAAGTGATCTATGTCATAGCGCTTGCATAAGGCATCTAAGCTATTTCTCTGTCCAGGATGTTTATCTCTGGCCAAAGCCAAGGTATCAATGATTCTGCAATAATCTTCAATTTGCCTGTTCCACTTAACATGCCGTAGCTCTGAGTTGAGAAATCCCAAATCGAATGCTGCATTATGTATGATGAGCTCTGCGCCCTCGATAAACTGCAAAAACTCCGAAACGACATCCGCAAACAGCGGCTTATCCTTTAGAAATTCAGTACTTATCCCATGGACTCTGAAGGCACCATCATCTACTTTTCGTTCAGGGTTAAGATAGACATGATAGTGCTTACCAGTAATTTTACGGTCAATCAATTCAACACAACCGATTTCGATCACACGATGCCCCTGCTCAGGACCAATACCTGTAGTTTCAGTATCAAGAATAACTTGTCTCATGGTAACTCTTCAATTCCACGGTTTGCTAATGCATCAACCAAGTCGTTTTCCAAATGACCCGAATGCCCTTTTACCCAATGCCAATGTATAGTGTGAGTCGATGCCAACTTATCCAAGGATTGCCAAAGTTCCGCATTTTTTACTGGTTCCTTTTTAGAGTTTTTCCAGCCATTATGCTTCCAGTTTGCCAACCATTGCATCATCCCTTGCCTTAAATACTGAGAATCAGTATATAAATCAACCTCGCAAGGACGCTTCAGTGCCTCAAGTGCTTTAATTGCTGCTAATAACTCCATGCGATTGTTCGTAGTATGCGCTTCTCCACCATGTAAGGTTTTTTCAGTGTCCTTGTATCTAAGCAAAGCCCCCCATCCACCTGGACCAGGATTTCCTTTACATGCGCCATCTGTGTAAATTTCTACTTTCATAAGTTCCAATGATTAATTTCATAATCAGTGACGATTAAATTCATCACCTCTCAACTTAATGCCCCCAATCCACGATAGAAAAGATCTCATTAGAGTTCCATAGGGTGGATAAAGCCAGGATACAGTGGATATAAAACGCTGTACAAAAATAGGCTTTAACTTTGAAAAAGCATTAAATCCTTCTTGGCCATGATAATGGCCCATTCCACTATTTCCTACACCTCCAAATGGTAAATCATCAACAGCAATGTGCATGATTGTATCATTAATTGTAAAGGCACCCGAAAGAGTTAGTGTTTTAATTATTTGCTGTTCTTTCTTATTCTCACCAAAATAGTACAATGCCAATGGATTAGGCTCGGAATTAATATAATCGATTGCTTCCTGAAAGCTTTGGTAACTCAAAACTGGCAAAATGGGTCCAAATATCTCTTCTTGCATCACTCTCATCTCTTTAGAGACATTAAATAATAGATAAAGTGGTAGCTTTCTCGTCTCAGAACTTAATTCTCCAAACTCTACAATTCGTGCTCCTTTAGTCCGAGCATCTTCTAGCATATCTAATAGACGTTGTTTATGATGAGAGGAAATAATGCTTGAATAGTTCTTATTACTCATTAACTCCGGATAAGACTTATGGATAAATCCTCTAAGCTCATCTTCAATTTTAGACTCCCACCCTTTCGGTATTAATAAATAATCAGGGGCTATACAAGTTTGAGCAGCATTAAATAATTTACCCATAAACAGCCGTTTAAAATAACGTTTATTCATAGACTTAGAGATTATTGCTGGCGATTTACCACCTAGTTCTAATGTCACTGGCGTCAAGTTTTCACTTGCAGCTTTCATGACTAATTTTCCAACTTGGGTAGATCCCGTAAAGAGTATGTGCGCAAACGGCAGAGAAGAAAACTCTCGTGAAACGCTAACATCTCCATTAATAATCGCTATCTCAGATTGCAGATGAATTGATTGGATTAATTGAGATAGTGTTTCACCAATATGGGTAGACAACTCAGACATTTTAATCATCACTTTATTTCCAGCTGCTATGGCGTAAATTGCTGGAACCAGTGATAAATAGACAGGGTAATTCCATGGAACCATAATTCCAATCACACCTAGGGGTTGAGGAAACACATAGGCTTTTGCAGGAAATAGCAACCATGAAACACTTTTACGCTTTTTCTTCATCCAGCCTTTGGTGTGTTTAAGACAATAGTCAATGGCTTTGATTATTGGAAATAGCTCTAAAAATAGCGTCTCTTCGGTTGAACGATGAGTAAAATCACTATTGATTGCTTCAGATAAAACAAGAGCTTTTTCTTGAAGCAATGTCTTTAGTTTGCTCAATCTCTGTTTACGCTCCGCTAGAGATGGATAAGGTGCGCTTTGGAAATTCTTTTGAAGCTCAGTAAACGTTGTTTGTAAGTCCATCAGATTCCTCAAGAATTTAAATTATCGTTTGATACCGCAAACACACCCTCAGCAATCATGCTTTTAACAGCTGCGATGTCTGGAGCAAAATACCTGTCCTTATCATAAGGAGGAACAACCGACCTAAGTTTCTTATGGATTTGCTGTAATTGAGGAGAAGTTGTTAACGGTTTATGAAACTCTAATCCCTGACAAGCCGCTAATAATTCAATCGCTAAGATAGTCCGTGTATTATCTATCATTGCAAATAATCGTCGTGCTGCATTGGTTGCCATAGAAACATGATCCTCTTGATTCGCAGACGTTGGTATACTGTCTACAGAATGAGGATGGGCAAGTGCCTTGTTATCGCTTGCACAAGACGCCGCTGTTACATGCGCAATCATAAAACCAGAGTTTAACCCGCTTTCCTTAACCAGAAAGGCAGGTAATCCACTAAAGTTTTTATCGATTAATAAAGCTATTCTTCGCTCTGAACTTGCTCCTATTTCAGCAATTGCCAAAGCTAAATTGTCTGCTGCCATAGCGATAATTTCACCGTGAAAATTTCCACCAGATAAGACATCTCCTTGTTCAGCAAATACTAAGGGATTATCCGAAATAGCATTCGCTTCTACTTGCAAAGTTTCACCGACAAACCCCATTTGATGGAAAGCTGCTCCCATTATTTGTGGTTGGCAGCGGAGTGAGTATGGATCTTGAACTCGATTACACTGCTTGTGAGATTCACGAATGTCACTTCCTGACAATAAGGATCGATACATTGCAGCAACGATTGACTGCGCTTTATGTCCTCTAATTTGATGTATTCGATCATCGAAGGGTACATCGCTACCTTGAGCTGCATCAACGCTAAG
Organism: Legionella waltersii; assembly: GCF_001468085.1. GTDB lineage: Bacteria > Pseudomonadota > Gammaproteobacteria > Legionellales > Legionellaceae > Legionella > Legionella waltersii. The sequence continues at coordinate 158,942 of NZ_LNZB01000015.1, forward strand.
GCACCCAGCTACAACAGCTGTTTCAAAGATTTTTTCACTCTCAAACAATGCTTTTAAGGTTAACGCGGTAGATACTTGCAACCCATTCAAAAGAGCAAGGCCTTCTTTTGCATCCAACACCAACGGCTTTATACCAGCTATGCTCAAACCATCTCTAGCAGGAATCAACTTCCCATCATAACGTACTTGTCCTTCTGCAAGTAAAGGTAGGGATAAATGAGCCAAAGGAACTAAATCCCCCGAAGCGCCAACTGAACCTTTACAAGGAATACAGGGATAAACTCTATGATTAAATAAAGCGATTAATGACTCAATTAACTCAAGTCTTACACCTGAATACCCTTGTGCTAAATTATTAATCTTAAGAAGCAATATTAAAGCCACAACATCATCAGGTAATAGTTCTCCAGTTCCACAGGCATGAGAGAGCACTATATTGCGTTGGAGTTGCTTTAAATTATCTGGACTAATGGCTTGGTTTGCTAATGAACCAAAACCAGTATTGATTCCATATACTGTCCGATTTTCTTGAATAACCTGCTTCACTGTTTGATGTGATGCATGAATCAAATCGTACGCCGCTTCTGATAAACAACACTCTAAATGTTGCATCATAATCAGCTTTATAGTGCTTAGAGTTAGCGTTCCCGGATGAAGAATAAATTGTTCTGACATGCAAATTGCTCCTTCTACTTAAGCATTGGCAACCAAAGTGAATTGTCTCTGGCGCACTGTTTTGCTATGGAATACCCAGCATCTGCGTGCCTCATAACCCCTGTAGCAGGATCATTATGCAGTACTCTGGCCAAGCGACTTGCAGCCCTCTCACTTCCATCAGCCACAATAACAACACCTGCGTGCTGAGAAAAACCCATGCCAACGCCGCCTCCGTGGTGGATACTGACCCAAGTTGCGCCACTGGCACAATTTAATAAAGCATTTAACAAAGGCCAATCGGATACCGCATCACTACCGTCAATCATTCCTTCCGTTTCACGATTTGGACTAGCCACTGATCCTGAATCGAGATGATCTCTACCAATAACAATAGGCGCCTTCACTTGTTTATTTTTTACCATTTCATTAAATGCGAGTCCTAACCGTGCCCTATCCTTTAAACCAACCCAGCATATTCTAGCAGGTAACCCTTGGAAGCTAATTTTATCTTTAGCCATATCAAGCCAATGATGTAAGTGCTGTTCATTCGGTATTAGTTCTTTCACCACCTTATCAGTAGCATAAATGTCTTCTGGATCTCCAGATAGTGCAACCCATCTAAATGGACCAATTCCCTCACAAAACAACGGTCTTATATAAGCTGGAACAAACCCTTCAAAAGCAAAAGCATTATGCTCCCCAGCCTCGAAAGCCATTTGACGGATATTGTTACCATAATCAAATACAGGAATTCCCTTCGCTTGAAACTCAAGCATTGCATGGACCTGAACAGCCATGGATTCTTTAGCAGCTCTAATTACTTCTGCTGGCGCTGTATGTCTCAATTCTTCAGCTTTTTGCATTGTCCAACCCAAGGGTAAATAGCCGTTCAAAGGATCATGAGCACTGGTTTGATCAGTGACTAGAGATGGGGTAGCCTCTTTAATGAGTAATTGCGGGTAGACATCAGCAGCATTACCTAATAGTGCAACTGATAAAGGTTCCTTCCTTTCACAGGACTGTTGAATCCACTCTAAAGCCTCATCTAGATCAGCCGTGTATCTGTCCAAGTACTTTGTTTTCAGACGCTTTTCAATTCTGGTAATATCACATTCCACCGCTAAGACACTTGCTCCGGCCATAGTTCCTGCCAAAGGCTGCGCGCCCCCCATTCCACCTAAGCCCGCAGTTAATATCCATCGACCCGATAAATCGCCGTTGTAATGTTTTTTAGCAGCTGCTACAAAAGTCTCATAAGTTCCTTGGACAATTCCTTGGGAACCTATATAGATCCAGCTTCCTGCAGTCATCTGACCGTACATCATTAAGCCTTTCTTATCCAGCTCATTGAAATGTTCCCAGCTCGCCCATCGAGGAACTAAGTTTGAATTTGCAATGAGAACTCTTGGTGCATCTTCATGCGTTGTAAATACACCCACAGGCTTACCAGATTGGATCAATAAGGTTTGATCAGAATCGAGTTGTTTTAGCACATCTATAATCGCATCAAAACACTCCCAATTTCTTGCTGCTTTCCCCAATCCTCCATAGACAATGAGCGAGTCAGGGTTTTCAGCAACTGCAGGATCTAAATTGTTGCAAATCATCCTAAGAGCAGCTTCTGTTAGCCAGCTTTTTGTCTGTATTCTATCTCCCTTTGGAGCTGCAATGATTCGCTTTGTTTTTTCCATAACAATCCCTTTCGATTTCAAGCACTTCAAATTAAATTAACATAATACACTACACATGAATCTTCGAAAATGTCTGTTCAAATTCTTTTTAAGCCCAGGAAAACCCGATGGACATGGAGGTTCTAGGGGACGGACCCTGAGGAATCGACTCAAATTATATTGCCTCAACTAATCTCTTCTATGATGGTCAGTAAGCGTAGGTCCGGCGCTTCGCCAAATGGTGCTGCCTTAAGCAGGGTCATTCGTGAAAGCGTATAGTTTCGTATCCCTTGTTGACGCGCGCGGCTCAGTTCCTTCCCTGCTGTGACTAGGATTTGATTCAGACAGCAAAGAAGGAACTGAGCCGCGCGCGTCAGCAAGCGGAGCGATGTTGGCCGTATAGAAGAACCTAATGACGCCGCTTAAGACAGCGCCATTTGGCGAAACACCCGACCTTTGGTATAAATGCCCCATTTTAAAAAATGAGTCGATCCCTCAGGGTTCGCCCCCCGCCACCCATCATTCTTTACCGATTTAATGACTAAAGTTGAATACATGAACCATTTGTTGACCACTATATACTCAAATTGATATTAATATGGTATAATTTTTTATTGTTTAATGCATAACCATGAGTACTATGGAAAAACACCCAAAATCTCTCCGTATATACTTCACCACTGAAATGTGGGAACGCTATGGCTTTTACGCTGTACAATCGTTACTCGCGCTCTATTTAGCGAATCATTTTCAATGGGCAGACAAGGATATTTATGCATTAGTAGGTTCATTTACAGCCCTAACCTATCTGTCTCCTATAGTTGGAGGCTGGATAGCTGATCAATTAATTGGACAAAAGAGAGCTATTCTTCTAGGTGCTATAATTCTTGGACTAAGTTATTGTTTTTTATCGGTAATTTCTGGACATTCAGCATTAGTAGGTTCATTGGCAAGTATTGCTGTAGGAACTGGATTACTCAAGCCAAACATTTCCTCGTTATTAGGTAATGAATACCCGATTGGCTCAACTAAAAGAGAAAGTGGTTTTACCATCTTCTACATGGGTATTACAACAGGGATTATTTTAGGCACAACCATACCTAGCCAACTTAGTGAATCATTTGGATGGTCAACTTCATTTTTAAGTGCGGCAATAGGCCTAGTCATTGCCTTTATGGTTTTTCTGTTTGGAATTACCCATTATCGAATTAAGGACTATAATCCATTTCAGTTGCAACTAAAGAGTATATTAGGTGCTGCAGCTTTAATTCTCTCTCTTTGGGGCTTGTCTTTTTATATTTTATACTCACCTAAATTAGCCAATATTATGTTTGGCTTAGTGGTTTTATTTTCTGCAAGCTACATTTTATACTCCGTCAATAGAGAGAGTACCAACCAGTCACGTCAAACTCTTGTTATAGGTTTGCTCTGCATTATCTCAGTTATTTTCTGGGCTTTCTATTTTGAGATGTTTATGTCGCTCACATTGTTTATATCTCGTGTAGTTCAACCAAGCTTTTTGGGTATTGATTTCCCACCACCCTACTACATTACTGTTCAAAGCTTAGGAATGCTCCTTATTGGCTACTATCTTTCTAAAAAGCATCACCACATGTCTCTAACCGAAAGAGGCTTAAGTACAGGGAAAAAATTTGTATTAGCCATGGTATTTATGACATTAGCCTATTCAATCATTGCTGTTATTAGTAATTTTATAGGTAAAGAAGTCTTGATATCCCCTATCTTGGTTATTCCAGCTTATTTGATGATCTCTGTGGCCGAATTACTGTTATCCCCAGTTGGCTTGGCAGCGATCACTGTGTTGGCTGATAAAAATAAAGTCAGTACCATGATGGGAATCTTTTTCGTTTCTCTAGGTATAGGAGCATTTCTTTCTGGTAAATTAGCTTCTTTAACAGCTATTCCTACTGGTGAAAAGAGTATCATGGTGCTGAAATCACTTTATGCTTCCGCTTTTAATCAACAATTAGGTATTTTATTCATTGCCAGCTTAGGGTGTGTAATAATCTATGCAGTTATCAAGTTTCTGCTCACCCATATTCAATGTAATGAACATAATGAATTGTCAAAGACCAATAAAAATTGATATGATTCAAGTTTTTTTGATGGAAACTTTCCCTATTTATGACTGAGCCAACAGAAACATTAACAAAAGTACTCAAATCTCTTGATGATATCCAAGCGATAGACATCAAAGTGATTGATGTTCACAAGCAAACCACAATTACAGATTTCATGGTCATTGCATCAGGTCGTTCATCTAGACACGTAAAGTCGATAGCACAAAAGGTGATGGAGGACATGAAAGCCTCAGGAACTCCCGCCCTAAGCGCAAGTGGTGTCGAGCATGGTGATTGGGCGTTAATTGATTTTAGCGATATTATACTGCATGTCATGCAACCTGAGCTAAGACATTTCTATAACTTAGAAGGTCTTTGGGAAGAAATTCCCAGTCCTACTTAGACCGTGTATGTTGAAATTAACCATTATCTCGCTTGGAAACAAAATGCCTGATTGGGTTAATCAAGGTACTCATGATTACACAAAACGTTTATCGGATGGGATTCAAGTAAAACTAGTTGAAATCCCTTTGATAAAACGAAATAAAGCATCCGACCTAAATCGAATCCTAGAAAAGGAGGCTTTGATCATAGTAGAAAACATACCCAACAATTGCCACCTCATTGCCTTGGATGTTTATGGAAAGGAATTTAACAGCGAAGAGATGGCAACACGTATTACTCAATTGCAAAATGTAAGCAGCCATTTCTGCTTTATTATAGGTGGCCCTGAAGGCCTATCACCCGACGTCTTGAATCGATGTCATGAGCGCTGGTCTTTATCAAAGTTAACACTTCCTCATCCGCTTGCGCGGATTGTTTTGGTTGAAGCGCTTTATCGAGCTTGGTCAATAATTAACAACCATCCATATCATAAATAAGATCATCTGGGTCAATAACGGGGATGGAACTCGGTGGAATGGGTCCCCTTTTTCCCGGCCACCTCAATTTCCACCTCATTTCAGAGAACCATTGGTAAAAATACCACTTTTCAGTTACTATATTTGATTTGTTATTCACTTAGAAAAACTGTCTGTGATGTATCGAAATCAATCTTTCAAAAATTATCGTATCGAATCTCAACATCAACAGTTTAGGCTTAATTTATTAATCGCACTTTTAATTATTCTATCTTTGGTTCTAGTTCTTAGACTTGCCTACCTCCAAATTTCAGAATTTAAGCGTTACCAAACCCTATCACTTAAAAATCAAGTGAATGTTATTCCCATTGCACCACCAAGAGGCGTCATTTTAGATAGAAATGGGGTTCTACTCGCTGAAAACATTCCTGTTTACGTGCTTGAAATCACTCCTGAGCGAGTAAAGAACATGAAGAAAACACTTGCCAAGTTACAAAAACTGCTACCCTCCATTACAAATGAGGATATCGATAATTTCTATAAAGCCAAGTCACAGAATCGTGCGTTTGTGCCCATACCGATTAAATTAAAGCTAAGCCAGGAAGAAGTCGCTATATTTGCCAGTAATCAGTACCATTATCCTGGAGTTAACATTAAAGCACGTCTAATGCGCCATTATCCACTTGGTGAAATGACTGCTCACGCACTAGGCTACGTCGGCCGTATAAACCTTGAAGAATTAAAGCAAGTAGATCCTACAAACTATCGAGCTACCAATTTCATTGGTAAAGCCGGTGTTGAAAAATACTATGAGGATATTCTGCACGGAAAAGTAGGTTATCAAATGGCTGAAACTGATGTAAGTGGCAGAACATTAAGAGTCATCAATAAAATATTCCCACACTCAGGGGCTAAGCTCTATTTAAGCCTTGATGTTAGGCTACAAGAAGCGGCATACAAAGCCTTAAAAGATAAACGAGGAGCAGTAGTTGTCATCAACTCACACAATGGTGAAGTTCTAGCTATGGTCAGCTCCCCAAGTTTTGACCCTAATATTTTTGTGAGTGGAGTCAGTAAGGATGACTACAAAATTCTATCGAATGCATTACAAAGACCTTTGTTTAACAGAGCAGTCAGAGGCGTGTACCCGCCAGCATCAACCATTAAACCCTTTGTTGGCCTAGCTGGTCTTGATAATGGTTTTGTAACAACAGATACCGAAATTTGGGACTATGGTAAATACAGACTACCCACAGCAAGTCATGTATACCGAGATTGGAAAAAAACTGGGCATGGAGTCATTAACTTTAAACGAGCCATTACTGTGTCTTGCGATATTTATTTTTATCAACTTGGATATCGAATGGGAATCACCAATATCGCCAAAATGCTTATGAAGTTTGGTTTAGGACAATTAACTCACATTGATCTTTATGAAGAAGCCAATGGTGTTGTTCCTACTGCAGAATGGAAACGTAAAAGTAAAGGAGTTTCCTGGTATCCTGGTGATACAGTAATATCCTCGATAGGACAAGGATTTATGCTTGCAACTCCCCTACAAATGGCAAATGCAACAGCCGCATTGAGCCAGCATGGAAAAAGATTTAAACCCCACCTCTTAATGAAAACAGTTAATAGCGATAATAATGCAGTGGAAGAGTACAAACCTTTAAAAGAAAAAACCATCAAATTGCACGAAAAGGCAAATTGGGACATTGTTAAAGAGGCCATGCACAACGTTTTGATCAGCAACGAAGGAACGGGATATCGGTTTGGAAGAAACCCTCCCTATCCCGTGGGTGGAAAAACTGGAACAGCTCAAGTGTATAGTGGAAAGCAATATGAAAAAGCAAAGTACGAGGATATCCCTGAGCATCTGAGAGATAACTCATTATTTATTGCATTTAGCCCTGTAGATCATCCTGACATTGCAATCGCTGTTGTCGTTGAAAACGATGTACTAGCGTCTACTGTTGCTAGGCAAGTACTGGATACTTATTACCAATTCTACCCATTGAAAGAATCATCATGAAAAGACAAACTGCAAAACCAGTCTATCGATTTACTGCCCAATCTCTTCATATTGACTTCCCATTGCTCATTATGCTTTTAGTGCTTATAGGTTTTGGGCTTTTGATATTATATAGCGCCTCTAATGCCAACATGAGCATGATCTTTCGCCAGTCTATACGTTTGGTCTTCGCTTTGATGATTATGGTTGTAATGGGATTCATACCGCCCCACAAATATAAAATTTGGACACCATGGATTTATGGTGTTGGATTATCCCTTTTAATTGGCGTAATGCTGATGGGAAAGATAGGTAAAGGTGCTCAAAGATGGCTTGAGTTAGGCTTATTTCGCTTTCAACCATCTGAAATAATGAAATTAGCCGTGCCTATGATGACCGCTTGGTATTTTGATCGTCAAACACAGCCGAGCAATTTGAAGACTATAGGAGTTGCATTTCTCATTATCTTTTTACCGGCTTTACTTATTGCCAAACAGCCAGACTTAGGGACTGCCATTATGGTGAGTGCAGCAGGATTGTGCGTGGTATTTATTGCAGGGATTCGCTTTAAAATTATTTTATTAATTGCGGTGTTAATTTGTTCCTCTGTTCCAGTAGTTTGGAACTTCATGCATGACTACCAAAAGCAGAGAATTTATACCTTGCTGGATCCAGAACAAGATCCATTGGGTTCTGGATACCATATTATTCAATCCAAAATTGCTATCGGCTCAGGCGGTGTAATGGGTAAAGGTTGGCTAAAGGGAAGCCAATCCCATTTAAATTTTTTACCAGAGCATGCTACAGATTTTATTTTTGCAGTAAGTGGTGAGGAATTTGGTTTCATGGGTAGCTTTGCTATTATTGTGCTGATGGTTGTTGTGTCCTTACGAAGCTTAACCATAGCTAGGAACGCCCAAACATCGTTTACTAGACTTTTAGCTGCAAGCCTTGCCATGACTTTTTTCTTGTCTGCCTTTGTGAATATAGGTATGGTTATGGGAATTCTTCCTGTCGTTGGAATTCCCTTGCCTCTTGTAAGCTATGGTGGAACAGCTATGGTTACTTTTCTAGCTAGCTTTGGGATTTTAATGTCCATCAGCTCCCATAGGATCCTATTTAACAGCCTGGACTAGAAACTAAGCAAAAAGAGCGGCTACAGGTGCATAACTTTTTCGGTGTATCGCACAAGGCCCCAGACGTAACAACGCTTCTTTATGTGCCTTCGTGGGATAACCCTTATGCTCTGAAAAACCGTACCCAGGGTATGCTTTTTCAAGCTCTATCATTTCAGCATCCCTCAATACCTTAGCAAGAATTGATGCAGCACTTATCTCCGGAATCAATGAGTCTCCTTGCACAATCGCCTTACAAGGAACGCTCAATGTTGGAGAGTGTGCTCCATCCACTAACACAAAATCGGGAATAATTGGTAAGGCCTCTACAGCGCGCTTCATCGCCAACAAGGTCGCATAATGAATGTTTAACTCGTCTATCTCTGCTACAGTTGCTCGACCGTAGGCGTAAGCTAGAGCTTGCTCCTGTATTTTGAAAGACAACTTTGTCCGTTGAAGTGCTGTTAATTTTTTTGAATCTGCTAAGCCATCTATAGGATGACTTAATATCACTGCAGCAGTCACAACGTCTCCAGCCAATGGACCTCTACCTACTTCATCAACCCCAGCAGTGATTGTTATTCTGTCCTTATTCATTATTCTGTATTCCTTAAAAGCAAGTGTATGAATAGTTGCGCTATAATAACGATTTAAAATTGATTTATCACCTAGGAAATGCGATCATAAGTACAAATTATTATCACATGTTGAACAAATGAGTAAAATACGTTGTGCCGTAATTGGGGTAGGCTATCTTGGACGTTTTCATGCCCAAAAATATCATTTACTACCGAATGTCGAATTAGTTGGTGTATGTGATGTAAATCCAGAATCCTGTGAAGCGGTTTCCAAAGAGCTTAATGTACCTGCTTACCTTAATTACCGTGAATTATTTGGAAGTGTGGATGCTGTTAGCATAGCAGCTACAACAAACAAGCATTATGAAATTGCTTTAGATTGCTTAAAACAAGGGATTCACGTGTTGATTGAAAAGCCAATTACAGAAACAGTTGAGCAAGCAAACGAGCTCATACAAATTGCTAAAATGAATCACGTAAAACTCCAGGTTGGACATCTTGAGCGCTTCAATTCAGCTAGGCTAGCATTAGATGATTATCTTGATGCTCCATTATTTATTGAGTCCCAAAGATTAGCCCCTTTCAACCCCAGAGGCGCTGATGTTAACGTCATACTTGATTTAATGATTCATGATATCGACATCATTCAAAATATAGTACAAAGCCCCATCAAGTCCATTATGGCACATGGAGCTCCAGTTCTAACTCAAGATATTGATATTGCCAATGCTCGTATTACTTTTGCCAATCATTGTGTTGCCAATGTCACAGCCAGTCGAATTAGCTTTAAAGTTGAACGAAAAACTCGAATTTTTCAAGATAACTCCTACATCTCTATCGATTATCAAAACAAGCAGTTTGCTGTATTTAAGAAAGGTACTGGTGAAATGTTTCCAGGTATACCAGACATAACCATGGATCAAAAGGAATTTGAAAAAGGTGATGCTTTGCTTGAAGAAATTAAGTCATTTGTAAAATGCGTGGATCAGGACACTGTGCCTATGGTTACTGGAGAAGAAGGTCGAGATGCTCTTAAAACAGCAGAAAAAATAACAACATTAATTAACTCGAATCTAGTAGAGCGTTATGCAACGAGCTAGACACATCGTCATTGTGGCCGGCGAAGAATCAGGGGATCACCATGCTGCCGAGCTTATTCATAAACTAAAAGCAAGTGATCCCTCTATAGAAATAAGTGGTGTAGGTGGTCAGCATATGCAAAATGCTGGAGCAAAGCTCGTATCCGATTTAGCACGCTATGGAATTACTGGACTTATTGAGGTTATTCCTTATATTAGAGTTCTCCATAGAGCATTACAGACTATAAAAAATCATTTAGCAAACACCAAACCCGATCTCTTAATCCTAGTAGACTCACCAGGATTTAATTTGAGATTAGCAAAATATGCTAAAAAGAAGCTCGGACTAAAAATCATCTATTACATTAGTCCTCAAATATGGGCATGGAAAGCGAAACGCATACATCTAATCAAGCAATGTGTTGACCATATGGCCGTTATACTTCCATTTGAAAAAGACATCTATCAAAAAGCTGGAGTTCCCGTGTCCTTTGTAGGTCATCCTTTAGTCAGTAAACTCGAGAAGCAGCAAGATAAACTGTCCAATAGACAGAAATTAAACCTCCGAGAAGACGAACAAATCATTGCGCTAGTTCCAGGAAGCAGAAACAATGAGGTTGAAAAGCATATGCCAGTACTCATAGAAACTGCAATGAAACTTTCCAGAGCAAAACCGGACTTGCATTTTATCATCCCAATAGCTGGTACCATTTGCCCTAAGAAAATTGAATCCTATACTAAAGATAAACAGATAAAACTTAGTTTAATTCAAGCACAGTCTATAGAGTCGATGTCTGCAGCCGATTTTGTTGTAGTTGCATCAGGAACAGCCTCTCTTGAGTCAGCTTTACTTGAAAAGCCCATGTGCATAATCTATAAAGGCAAGTTTATAAGCTACTTAGTCGCGATGTATTTTATAAAAGTAAAATTTTTAGGGTTATGCAATTTATTGGTCAATCGAATGATGGTTCCTGAGTTTTTACAATACGATTGTAACTCTACTGAATTAACTAAATATATATTGAGTTTTTATAACAACCCTCTACAGCCACAAGCTATGATAAGTCAATTAAGTGCATTAAAAGAGAGTCTGTCACTTAATGAATCTGACTGCTCACTTGAAGAACTAATAGCGACTGAATTGCCCGAAAAAAATGCATAGTTTTCTCTAGAAAATCTAGATAATAAATTAGCCTTCATGTAAAATTAATTTTGCTTTCATTGCAATATGTAAGCACTAGGACTGTATGTGTTAATTAATAATAAGGAAGTTAAGATGAATGTCATTGATACACAAGCTACAACACAATCCGTTAAACAAGAACAAGGTTTACAGGATTTAGTGTACAGTTTGGTTACCCGCTTTCTTGCTGAAAACAAATCCAAATCGATTAGCGATCTTTACGACATGATTTTGTCGGAAGTTGAGCCGCCTCTATTACAAGCTGTTATGGAGAAACGTCGTGGCAACCAACTACAAGCTGCTAAAATGTTAGGTATCAGCCGTGGAACAATTAGAAAGAAATTACAAAAATATTTCGGCACAAAATATTTCCGCCTAACTGACGAATAAGGAAAAGCTTAAACAAAAAGGCTCGAATGTTCGAGCCTTTTTTGTTTAAGGTTTTCTGCTCCCTTACGGTCGCGGCTCTGTTTTGTTCTATGCTAACCGAGCCGCGACCGTAAGGGAGCAGATATCTACTGTTTTTGGCTTTTGATTCGGGCTTCGAAACTTCGGACGGAACCCAGTGGGTCCCATCCCGCTCTGGGCACTACAACTTGCATCCTATAAAGCAGATACCAATAACTTGTTCACTTTATTAATGAAATCTGCAGGATTATCCAATTGTCCACCTTCAGCAAGAACCGCTTGCTCAAACAACATGGTCGCCCACAACTCAAATTGCGTATCGTCTTGAATATCATGCAATCGCTTAATTAAAGCATGCTCAGGGTTGATTTCAAAAACTGGCTTGCTCACAGGAATCTGTTGTCCAGCTGCCTGGAGAATTCTTTGCATTTCTAGCCCCATATCCTGTTCGTCCGCAACAACACATGCAGGAGAGTCAGTTAATCTATTCGTTACCTGAACTTCCTTCACCTTGTCACCAAGAACTTTCGCAATATGCTTAGTCAAAGGTTCCAAGTTTTTTTCTTGTTCTTTAATTTGCTCAGTCGGTTCGTCTTTAAATTCGACTTTCCCTTTAGATATGGATTGAAGCTTCTTACCATTGAACTCACTCAGGTAACTAACCAACCACTCATCTACTTTGTCACTTAATAAAAGAACTTCGAGGCCCTTTTTCCTAAAAATTTCAAGATGTGGGCTGTTTTTAGCGGCGTTATAACTCGATGCAGTAATGTAGTATATTTTGTCTTGGCCTTCCTGCATTCTGCTTAGGTAATCTTCCAAAGACACTGTCTGCTTTTCACTGTTCGAAGTTGTCGTAGCAAAGCGCAGTAGTTTAGCAATAGCCTCCTTATTTGCAAAATCTTCAATTGGCCCCTCTTTCATCACTAAACCGAATTCATCCCAAAACTTCTGGTAATTATCCTTTTCATTCTGTGCCATTTTTTCAAGCATAGACAATATTCGCTTTGTGCATGCAGAACGTATCGATTCAACTTGCTTGTTGTCTTGTAATATTTCACGAGACACATTTAAGGGTAAATCCCCTGAGTCAATAATACCTTTTACAAAGCGTAAATAACGTGGCAGAAATTGTGCAGCCTCGTCCATAATAAATACACGTTTTACATAAAGTTTTAACCCATGCTTTACTTCTTGCTGCCATAAATCATAGGGAGCGTGTGCTGGGATGTATAAAAGACTAATGTATTCTTGTTTACCTTCAACGTGATTATGGGACCAAGTTAATGGATCCATGAAGTCATGAGAAATGTGTTTATACAACGTTTTATATTCTTCATCGCTAATTTCTGACTTTTGTAGAGTCCATAATGCTGTTGCTTTATTTACAGTTTCAAACTCTTTGCTCTCCTTGCCTTCTTCAGCATTTTTTTTCATGGAGATAGGCCAGCAGATATGATCTGAATATTTACTTATAACTCCACGAACTCTCCAGTCGCTTAAAAATTCATCGCTCTCAGGCTTAAGGTGTAAAGTGATTTCTGTACCTCTTGCGGCTTTTTTTTCATATCCAATCGTAAACTCTCCATCCCCATTGGATTCCCAAACTATCCCCTCTTCTGGCTTTAAACCGGCACGACGACTTTTTACGGTCACTTTGTCTGCTACAATGAAAGCAGAATAAAAACCGACTCCAAATTGACCGATTAACTGTGAATCTTTAGATTGTTCACCGGTTAATTGACTCATGAATTCTTTAGTACCTGATTTAGCAATCGTTCCTAAATTATCCACTGCCTCATCCCAACTCATCCCAATCCCATTATCAGTTATGGTGAGGGTATTTAATTTTTCATTGACTTCTACGGTTATTTTTAAATCGGAATCAGTTTCAAACAAGGAGGCATTTGATAGTGCTAAAAATCTTAACTTATCTAATGCATCTGAAGCATTTGATATCAGCTCCCTTAAGAAGATTTCCTTATTGCTGTACAATGAATGCACAACCAAATGCAACATTTGCTTTACTTCAGTTTGGAATCCCATTGTTTGTTGCTTGCTAACCATGAAAAATTTCTCCTATAAACCAACTGTCATACATAGATACTCATATAGGGGTAATCTTGCTAATTTCAAGGTTTTAATAAGTACTTTTTTAGATTGTTGTGCAAATTCTCTTTAGGCTTGTTTATCCTATATAGACAGGACTGATGCAAAGCCCTGTGGTAAAGGCAAACAATGGCATGAATGAGGGAGTTTAGATAAACTAAATGACCGAACTCAAACCATTTTTTAACGAAGAGATCAGGGTTTTGCGTAAGTCCTGACAGAACTAAAATGAGAACCCTGAGAGTGTTATAGTCCCACCTGAATGTACGATGAGAATTTTCCCACTCAGTTTTCGATTATTGATGTAGAGCTTCGATTCATAAAATAATTTAGCCGAATAAACAGGATCCGTTAAAATCCCCTCTTCATAAGCAAGGTGTTTAATTTCATTTTTAATAGTTTGGTTTACGGAGCCAAATGCTCTTGCAGTGCTTGGATAAAAGCAATTGTAATTTGCAGCTGATCCTTCTATCCAATGGCGTACTTTTGCAGTAAATACCTCTTCTTTATCAGCAAGCAATAACACGTGAATAGTTGCAGGATGATTTATTTCTTGCATTCGCTTAATGAGTGCAATTGCAGAAAAACCTGTTCCAGCATCAATAAATACATGGTCAAATTGAAATCCAAGAGAGGTTTCATTAAGGAGGATATCGTCAGCTAATGTCATGGAACCAGCCATAGACTCTTTAACACTAGCCCCTTCCGATAGAATAAATGCTGTCTCATTCATTGATTTTAAATACTCTTCGGCAATGACCTCTACATTCACCCACTTCTCTCTGGGAATCCATTGAATTTCTTCCTCTTTAAGAAAGAGTAGACTCAGCTTAAAATTTCCTTGTATTTGAGTGTGTTTAGGTTGAATTAAAAAAGCAGTAACTTGGAAATGATATTCTCTAGCTATCTGTAAGGCGGCTAATAGATTATTGGACTGGGGACCAGCAATAATCAGAAGGTGCTGTATACCTTGACTGAGTAAAGATGGAACTAAACTGGCGTATTTTCTGATTTTAGTGCCACTAATACCGCAGCCTAGCTCGTCATCACGCTTTACAAAACATTGAATATCCGGAGAAGAATAGGAATGCAGTTGATGCACCCTACTGCACAAGTTCCAGATTGCATCTAGCTTCTTAGGCACACAAAACTCAATGTATTGCTGTTCGACATTTCTCGATTAAAAACATACCCTGCTTCATTGAAGTTTTGTATATCATCAAGAGTATCGATCTGATTTTGCATCAAAAATCTCGCCATCATTCCTCGTGCCCTTTTAGCAAAAAGACCTATCATTTTGATGTCATTTCCCTTTTTTTCATAGAAGTTAACAGTAATTATTGGACATTTAATTTTTTTACCATTAACCGCCTTAAAATATTCACTGGATGCAAGATTAATCAGAGCAGGTGTTTGGTGATGTGCAATTAAGCGATTTAAAGTATGGGCGAGCGTATCATCCCAGTATGCGTATAAATTTTTTCCCTCAGGGTTACTCAAAGAGACCCCCATTTCTAAACGATAGGGTTGAATCCTATCTAAAGGCCTTAATAGACCATACAGTCCAGATAATATTCCAAGATGTTCTTGAGCATAGCTTACGTCTTTAGAGCTCCAGGATGCAGCTTGTAAACCTTGATATACATCACCTTGAAACAGATAGAGTGAAGGGTACGTTAGCTCTTCAGTGACGTGTTTAAGATGAAATTGTTGATATCGCTTATAATTAAGTTGCGCCAGATCCTTTGAAAGATTCATTAAATGAGCAATTTCGTCGACTGTTTTTTCTTTCATAATCTGGGCTAATCGATTAGCCTCAGTAAGTAAAATAGGATCCGTTGTGTCATGAGCAAATGGAGTCTTAAAATCTAATAATTTTTTAGCCGGTGATAACAAAGTCAACATGAACGATTAGCCTAATAAGGTTATTTCTTTTTCCCCATACCAACGCGAGGACGATGCATAAAAATTTGAATGGTTTTACTCGTTTTAATCACAGCCCCACTTGGAGTTACAATTTGTACACCAATTGAATGAGAGCCGCGGTATACTCCATTTAACTGGAACACTAAATTCGACTGAGGATCACCCATGGGTGCACCGTCAAAGATAACTTGTACCATATCTCCAGCACTTAACTCGGGATTAACTTCTACAGCAACAACAATATATCCTTGGTTATTTCGAATCGTAGCTTCATTTTCAGGCTGGATAATGGATAAGGTTGTGTATTTCTCTTCATCAGTCGGCTGTTCTTCTTTTTTTTGATTTTCTGTAGTTCCTTCCTCAGGTGTTTTAGGAGGGGTATAGGTTTGTGTTTCAGGTAGTTTAATTTTTTCAGCACCCTCATGAGGCTTATCTGTAAAATGCACAATACCCTGGCTATCTATCCATTTATAGATTTGTGAGTAGGTTAAATTAATACAAATCATTAAACAAATGAATAGAGCCAGTTTTTTCATCAGTTCAGACCTAATTAGAGACTATAATAAAGTTCAAATTCATAAGGATGAGTTAAACTTCTTATCTTTGTTATTTCCTCTTCCTTCATGCTAAGGTAATTGTTAATAAAATCACGGCTAAATACATCACCTTGCAACAAGAATTCACAATCGGCTCTTAGATGATCCATAGCCATCTCCAATGAAGAGCACACAGTAGGTACATCAACCAACTCTTCTGGAGGTAAATCATACAAATCCTTATCCATCGGTTGGCCAGGATGAATTTTCTTTTGAATTCCATCAAGACCGGCCATCATCATCGCTGCAAAAGCCAAATAAGGATTAGCTGTAGGATCTGGGAATCGCACTTCTATTCTACGCGCCTTCGGGTTACTCACGTGAGGAATACGAATTGCAGCTGAACGATTACGCGCTGAATAAGCTAATAACACTGGCGCTTCGAATCCTGGTACTAAACGCTTGTAACTATTCGTTGAAGGGTTAGTAAAGGCATTGAGTGCTCTAGCATGCTTAATAATTCCACCTATATAATACAATGCGGTTTCAGATAATCCTGCGTATTGATCACCAGAGAATAAGTTGACTCCATCTTTAGTCAGAGATTGGTGGCAATGCATACCACTACCATTATCACCTACCAATGGTTTTGGCATAAAGGTAGCTGTTTTTCCATAATTGTGGGCTACATTATGAACAACGTACTTTAATATTTGTATCTCATCTGCTTTTAATGTTAACGAGTTAAAACGAGTGGCTACTTCACATTGGTTGGCAGTTGCTACCTCATGATGATGAGCCTCTACAACCGTACCTAAAGACTCTAAAGTTAGACATATTGCTGAACGAATATCATGAGAAGAATCCACCGGAGGAACGGGGAAATACCCACCTTTTAAAGGAGGTCTATGCCCAATATTTCCTCCTTCCATCTCTTTCCCAGAATTCCAATGAGCTTCTTCAGAATCAATTTTATAAAATGATCCGCTGATGTTTGTTTCCCACTGCACATTATCAAAAATGAAAAACTCTGGCTCTGGACCAACATTAAAGCCATCCGCTATCCCTGTCGACTTTAGATAATTTTCTGCTCGTTGAGCCAATGATCGCGGACAACGATCGTAGCCCATCATCGTTTGAGGGTCTACTACGTTACAACGTATAAACAATGTACTGTCCTGAAAAAATGGATCCATTTGAATTGAATTCATATCAGGTTTCAAAGCCAAATCAGATTGATGTATTTTTTGCCATCCTTTGAAAGAAGATCCATCTATCATCTTACCATTCTCGATGAAATCATCATCAACTGCAGAAACAGGAATAGTGATGTGTTGTTCTTTACCACGAATATCTGTGAATCTTAAATCCACAAATTTGGCATCAAACTCTTTGATAGCGTCAAGCAGTGCGTTTTTTGTCATCTTTCGTTCTCCAGGATAGTCCGCGTATAGTTTACCCTAAGTGACTTATGAAACCCAATAGATTACACTCTATAGTTTTAACTTTATTAAAATAATATGGGTGCATATCAATATCAAGCCTTAAAGGTCAATGGTAATGCCACCAAAGGTGTTCTTGAGGCAGACTCTGAGCGTCATGCAAGGCAGTTACTACGTGAACAAGGACTTATCCCTACTCAGGTACAAACACTTTCCCAACAAAAATCCGTTAGTACAAAAGGTAAAATTTCTCAAAGCGACCTATCTCTTCTCACTAGACAATTAGCTACCTTGCTTGCTGCTGGGATTCCCGTAGAAGAGTCATTAAAAGGCGTGAGTGAACAAACTGAGAAAGACAAAGTCAGAGAATTAATGATAGGCATAAGAGCAAAGGTCTTAGAGGGATATGGATTAGCTCAAGCCATGGACCAGTATCCAAACGCATTTCCAGAGTTATACAGAGCAACTGTAGCCTCAGGAGAGCAAACCGGTAGATTGGATTTGGTTCTAGAAAAACTCGCTGACTACACTGAAAAACAGCAACAAACACGTCAGAAAGTACAGCAGGCATTAATATACCCAATATTAATGATTTTGGTGTCGATTGGTATTATTAGTTTTTTGTTAACTTTTGTTGTCCCCAAGATTATTGAAGTATTTACAGGCAGTGGACAAACCTTACCGGCAATGACTGAAATTTTAATTAAACTAAGCCAGTTTATTAAATTCTATGGTTTATATGCACTAATAGGAATCATAATCGCTGTAGCTGGATTTAAAAGAAGCCTTAACAACATAAAAATCAAAACCATTTGGCATCGCATTATTTTAAAGCTCCCTATTGTTTCCTACCTAGTAAGAACAATCAACGTCGCACGCTATATCCATACCTTTGGAATTTTATTTGCTGCGGGTGTTAGTGTGCTAGAAACTATGCGTGTATCCGCAAGTCTTGTTACAAATGTGATCATGCGGCAAGCCTTTGATACAGCCACTGTAAGAGTGAGAGAAGGAGGGGGAATTAGTGAAGCTTTAAAGGAGTCTAAGTTCATCAGTCCTATGGCAATCCATCTTATAGCTAGTGGTGAAAAAAGTGGTCAGCTGTCTGAAATGATGGAAAGAGCAGCTAATCATCTCGATAATGAAGTTAATCGAATTATTGATACGTCATTAACACTTCTAGAACCTTTGGTCATTTTAGTGATGGGTGCTGTGGTCTTGTTCATTGTGTTAGCCACGTTGCTCCCAATCTTTTCTATGGAGCAATTGGTGGTCTAGGTATGGTATACTTGACTGTTTTGATTTTTAAGGTAACAAAATGAATCGACAAAAAGGTTTTTCTCTGATTGAAATTATGGTGGTTGTTGTTATTTTAGGTATTTTAGCATCCATTGTTGTGCCCAAAATAATGGGCCGACCCGATGAAGCTCGTAAAGTAAAAGCGAAACAAGACGTACTTGCCATTCAAAACGCTCTGGATTTATACAAGCTTGACAATGGTAGTTATCCTACAACCGATCAGGGATTAATGGCCTTGGTTGAAAAACCTAGCTCTAATCCAATCCCCACCAATTGGAAACAATACCTCAAATCTTTACCTAAAGATCCTTGGGGAAGAGAATACCTCTATTTAAACCCTGGACAACATACTGACGTGGATGTATTTACCTATGGCGCTGAAGGCCAACCTGGGGGAACTGGAATTAATGCAGAAATTGGAAATTGGGATGACCCCTCATAAAGGGTTCACCTTAATTGAAATACTCATTGTTATAGTTATTATAGGCATTACCATCGGTTTTGCCTTAGTTGCTTTTGGTGATTTTGGCGAAAGTAAACGCATTCGCTTTGCTGCAGAACAATTACTTAATACCATCAAGCTTTCGCAACAAAAAGCAATCCTAGAATCAAGCACCTTAGGATTAAAGTTAGATAAATCCAGCTACCAAATTTTAAAATTTGTAAATAACAAAGAGTGGAAGCCCATATCCAATCAAGGAATCTTTAAAATTCATTACCTTCCCAGTCATACTGTGTTACATTTAAAAAAAAATGGAAACAGTGAGCATAATTCCCCAGATATTATTCTTATGCCTTCTGGTGATATGACGCTTTTTACCCTAGACTTTGGCAGCAATAGTGAACAATCAATAACACGAATTATTGGTAGCTCTAATGGCGATCTAGAACTTAACTCAGCGCGATCCGAATGATTAATCCAATGAAAACCAACGGATTTACCCTTATTGAAGTCCTATTAGCCTTGGCTATTATTGCAATAGCCCTTACAGCACTCTTGAAAGCAACTTCTCAAGATGTAGAAAATACCTCTCGCATAAAAGAAAAGACCATAAGCCATTGGATAGCTGAACAAGGCGTTAATATGATTCAATTAGGTTTAATGCAGCCCAACCAAAGCCAAGAATCAACTCAAGCAACAACCATGTTGGGAGAAAAATGGTTTTGGCGTGCAGCAGTTCACTCAACCCCGATCAAACGATTACAAAGAATCGTTATTTCTGTTAGTCAAAATCAGTCTGGCCCTTTTAGAGAAGAATTAATCGCGTTTAGGTACATATCATGAGATGGCCTAAAGGATTTACCCTCATCGAGATACTCATCGCTCTTACTGTCTTTGCTATCCTAGCAACAATTACTTCCTCGGTCCTATTTAACACATTTACCACTCGCAACCGAGTCAATGAACAAGCCGAGCGTCTAAATGAGTTACAGCTTGCGATGAGTATCATTCGACAAGATACTTTACAAACTGTAGAGCGAGCCATTAGGGGAAATGAAATGCGTCTTTTTCCTGTGTTCGTAGGGCAGGATCACTATCTTGAATTAACTAGAGATGGCTTAGTGAACCCTAATGGTATAGAAAAACGAAGTTCACTTAAACGTATTGCCCTCGTGTGCCAAGAAGGGAAACTACTCAGAAGAACATGGAGAACGCTTGATCCAATAGATCGAAATATCTATGAAGATAAAGTACTCATCAGCAATTTGAACAATTGCTATTTCAATTACTTAAACCACACCTTACAGACTCTTTCTGAATGGCGTGAACAAGCGGTCACGCAAAATCAGAAAAAGGAGCCCCTTCCAAAAGCTATACAGCTTAATATCATTCTAAAAGATTGGGGTGAGCTCAATATGCTCTTCATTATTCCTGGGGCATTGTATGTGTACGAATAATAAGCACCATGGAAGTGCCCTACTCACCGCATTGTTCATTATGACTTTAGTAGCAATTGTTGCTACAGCCATGACAACACGACTGCAGCTGGATATTTATCGTACTAGGATGATTGTGAATCAAGATAAATTGTATTTTGCATCACAAGCCGTTACTTTTTGGGCAATAAATGATTTATACGATAAAAATAATCACTATTTTAGGTCATATAAAGAGGGCTTAGTTGCCGAATTTCCAAGAGAATTAGCTAAATTGGATAACAGTGTTCAATTGGGGGGGGGAATCTATGACCTACAAGCTCGATTTAATATCAATAATCTAATCGAAAAGAAAAATCTCTCGGTGTTCATGAATCTTATGCACCAACTAAATACCCAAGCTACTAGTTTAGAGCGTGTAAATATTGCATTAGGAGTAAAACATTGGCTACTGGATTACAGACCAGGACAAGGAGAAGACAATTACACGTCTTATTACTTAAGCCTAAAGCCTCCCTATTATCCAGCACATCAAACACTGAAAAGTAGTTCTGAACTTCGTTTGCTCAAAGACGTTGATCAATCCATGTACTTGAATTTAGAACCCTTTATAACAGCATTACCGGAATCAACCAGTGTAAATATCAATACTGCACCCACACCAGTAATAATGGCATTAGGAGACGGGCTTAGTGAAAGCCAAGCCAATGAATTAATTCAAGCACGTGGATCACAAGGAATTTCAGATATAAAATCCATTTCCGAGTTATTAAAAAAAATGAATCTACCTAGTGATCAAATTACGATTGAAAGCCAATACTTCCTTTGTTTAGCTTACGCTAAAACAGAAGATTTTGATTTGGTTGTTTACAGTTTATTAAAGAGAACTCGAGATAAAAAAGGTAAGCTATCTGTAAAAGTAATTAGAGAGAGTTTAAATAGCTTTTAATGCCAATATCTTTGATTACAGTTCGTGGATCTGAGATTACTCTTCATAATCCCCTTTACTTTCTAATGGCCCCATCTCTTTGATCATTTTTTCAGCCTCTGCCTTTTCACTGGGACTTAATTTCGCTTCCACTGACTTGAGTTGTTTAACAGCCTCTTCGTTTTTATTGTCTGCCGCAATTTTAAGCCAAGCATAAGCTTTAACCATGCTTTGAGTTACACCTAAACCTGCCATGTACATATAGGCTAATTTAGCTTGTCCCACAGCATTTCCTTGTTCTGCGGCTTTCCCAAACCAGTAAGCAGCTTGTTGATAGTCCTTATTTGTACCCAATCCCGTAAGCAGTAATTGCCCAACCTGCGCCTGAGCTTCAGGCTGACCCTTTTCTGCCGCTGATTGATACCAATAGAACGCTTTTTGTGGGTCAGAATCTACTCCATAGCCCTTTAAATAATAATAAGCCAAATAGGTTTGTGCGTTAACATGACCTTGGTTAGCCGCCTGAGAAAACCAATAGAAAGCGGCCTTATCATCAATAGCAACCCCACCTTCTTGACCGGTGTATAATAATCCTAAACTGTACTCTCCTTTATCATCACCTTGTTCAGCGGCTTTTCGATACCATTCCATGGCCTTCGCGACATCTTTAGGTGTACCTTTACCCGTCATGTATTGATAACCTAAATTGACTTGAGCTTTACTATAACCCTGCTCAGCAGCCTTTTTAAACCAAGTAAATGCATTTTCCTCGTTCTGAGCAACACCATCACCTGATGCATACATTAAACCTATGTTTCTTTGTGCAATTGCATTTCCTTGCATGGCTGCCTTCATGTACCAATTAAATGCTTCGGAGAAGTCTTGTTTGACTCCCTTTCCTGTATCGTACAAATATCCGATGCTTAATTGTGATAATGCATTATTTTTTTCAGCCGATTTTAAATACCAATTTCGAGCTTCTTCAAAATTGATAGGAACACCATACCCATATTGATACATGCGTGCCAGCAAGTACATCGCATCATCATTTCCATCTTTAGCTGCCTGCATTAAATGAGGATATGCAGTAGTGTAATCGCCATTTTCATAGGCTGTAAAACCAATTAATTCATCAGCAAACACAGTACCACTAAGTGTCAATAACAGTGCGAAGAGAAAACGTCGCATACTTGCTCCAATTTCGTCCCTCTTTATTTAAGATTAGAATAAAGAAATAACAATTCAAGTAAACGACAAACAAAGTTGCTTGAATATATTAACAAATTAAAACTTAATTGGAGCACAAACCTGTAAAAACTACAGCGCTTCAAATACTGCAGCAGCGCCCATACCAGTACCTATGCACATAGTCACTATACCATAACGACCTTTAGTCCTTTTTAAGCCATGAAGTAGTGTAGCTGTTCTAATGGTGCCAGTAGCTCCTAGCGGATGTCCTAATGCGATTGCCCCTCCAAGAGGATTTACCTTCTCCTTAGGCAAATTCAATTCTTTTATTACTGCCAAAGCTTGCGCTGCAAACGCTTCATTGAGCTCGATCCAATCTATTTGATCTAAAGTGAGGCCAGCGCGCTTTAAAGCAATTGGAATCGCTTTGATCGGGCCTATGCCCATAACTTCAGGTGGTACACCAGCTACAGCAAAACTCAGCAAACGTCCCATCGGTTCAATATTATACTGCTTTAGTGCTTTCTCACTAGCCAGAAGTGCAATGCCCGCACCATCACTTGTTTGTGAGCTGTTGCCAGCCGTGACTGAACCTTTGAGAGAAAATACAGGTCTTAATCGTGCAAGAGCCTCAAGTGAGGTATCAAGTCTTGGGCCTTCGTCTTTCGAAATTAGTTTTTTCTTCTTTTCAACGGTATTGGTTTCTAAATCAGCAATTCGAGTAGTCACTTCAATAGGGCTAATTTCTGCATCAAAATCTAAGCGCTCCTGAGCGGCTAGAGCCTTTTTATGACTTGAAAGAGCAAACTCATCTTGTTGTTCACGTGTGATTTCCCAGCGCTTAGCAACAATTTCTGCTGTAATTCCCATACCATAAGCGATAGCTACATCTTCGTCATTAAAAATTCTAGGGTTAGATGTGTATTTATTGCCTCCTAAGGGAACCATAGACATACTCTCAACTCCACCACCTAAAGCCAGATGGATATCTCCGTTGCGTATTGAAGCAGCCGCTGTTGCTATACTTTGCACACCCGAAGAACAAAAACGATTGATCGTCATTGCAGGAACAGAATTAGGCAATCCAGCTAATAGCGATGAAATTCTTGCAACATTCATACCTTGCTCAGCTTCAGGCATAGCACAACCAATGACTACATCGCCAATCTCTTGCCAATCGATAGTCTGATTCCTATTCATTAGTGATTTGATGGCATGTGCTAATAAATCATCGGGAAGCGTATGTTTAAAAACCCCTTTGGGTGCCTTACCTACTGGAGTACGCAATACATCCACAATATATACGTCAGTCATCTCTCATTCTCCTAGATTAATTGCGCAATGGCTTGCCAGTTTCTAATAAGTATTGAATCCTAGCTTGGGTGAGTGGGGTTTCTGCTAGTTTAACAAATGCTTCACGCTCTAATTTCAATAGCCATTGTTCATCCACCAACGTCCCTTGATTGACATCACCACCACAAATCACGTTTGCTAACTCCGTCGCAATCAAATAATCATGTTTTGAAATAAAGCCACCTTCCAACCAATTCACTAACCCGGCCTGTAATCGAGCTCTCCCCTCTATCCCGGCAACTTTAATGGGATTTTGTAAGGGAGGAAGATAGTTCGCTGCCTGAATGAATTTAATTTTTTCCATACTGATATAAAGTACCTCATCTGCATTCATGACAATATTTGCATTGGGTTTCAAGTAACTCATTAATTTTGCTTCATTCGCACTTGAGGCCACTTTGGCTGTTGCTATCTGTTGAAACAATGGCGCGATAAAGGTCATTAGTTCGGCTTGCAGTGATTGATTGTTTGCCCGCAGTGCCATCTCCTTGGTACCGCCACCCGCAGGTATCACACCTACACCCACCTCGACTAGACCTGGATAAGACTCAAAGGCCGCAACAACATGGTCACAATGCATCATAAGCTCACAACCCCCACCCAATGCGCGACCTCTCAATGCCGCTATAGTCGGGATGGTGCTGTATTTCAAGCGCATAGCAATATTCTGAAACTGAGTAACCATTTTATCCAATGCGGTAAACTGGCTCTTTGCTATAAGCTCGGATACCCCTCTCAAATCAGCACCGGAGCTAAAATTACCAGCATCGCTTTGATAAACAATGAGTCCCTGGCTCTGTTTTTCGGCAATACTAATAGCCTCTTCAAGCCCGTCTAAAACGGCTTGACCGATGGTGTTAGCTTTGCTTTTAAAACTAACAACAGCAACATCGTCTTTAAGATGGCATAAACGCACACCTTCATTTTCATAGATCACTGTTGTTGGGTACTGCGCTTCTCTTAAGACCCTATCTGGGAAAAATTGGCGTTTATAAACAGGTAAATGACTCCGAGCCTGGTATTGATTCTGATGAGGAGAATAAGCTCCTTCTTCTGAATAAAAATGATTAATTTGCATCAGCCATGTGGGTAGCTTAGCTCGACTTAAACTGGTATTTGCTTGAATTGATGATTCAATAAAATCAACCATGGTTCTTATTTCAGCGAGCTGCCAAGTCTCAAATGGTCCTTGCTCCCATCCAAAACCCCAACGTATTGCTAAATCGACATCACGAACATTCTCTGCAATCTCTTCTAAATGATAAGCACAATAGTGAAACAAATCTCTAAAACAAGCCGCTAAAAATTTTGCCTGCTTATTTGTTGAGGCAATTAGGCCCTTCATTCTTGCAACTGGATCTCTTAATTGCAAAATGTCCAGTAATTCTTTAGAGATCTCAGATTTTGAAGTTCGATAATTGTTGGTCTGTAAATCATAGACTTCTATGACATTACCCTTTTTACGATAAATACCCTGCCCTGTTTTTTGACCCAAATGGCCGGACTGAATTAAGCCTGTTAACCATCCTGGTAGGTTAAAAGTAGGATGCCAAGGATCATGAGCTAGTTGAGATTGCATGGTATGGATAACATGCTGCATGGTATCCAGTCCAACTACATCCATTGTACGAAAAGTAGCTGATTTTGGTCGACCTAATAGAGGGCCAGTTAATGCATCCACTTCATCAATGCCCATATCCATAGACATGGTATGATGTAAGATAGTGAGTAAAGAAAATACTCCAATGCGGTTGGCTATAAAGTTAGGAGTGTCTTTTGCTCTAATTACACCTTTTCCTAAATAACGGGTTAACCATGACTCTAGATGATCAAGTAAAGCTGTAGAGGTTGTATTAGCAGGTATTAGTTCAGCCAAATGCATGTATCTTGGAGGATTAAAAAAGTGTACACCACAAAACCTCTCACGATGCTCATTAGGTAATACATCGCACAAAGTATTGATACTTAATCCTGAGGTATTGCTCACTAAAATAGTATGCTTAGTCAGGAAAGGAGTAATCCGCTTGTATAAATCCTCCTTCCAATCCATTCTTTCAGCAATCGCTTCAATAATTAAATCACAAGAAGAGAGTTCACTCAGGTTTTCGTCATAGTTTCTAGCTTTTAATAATGCTGAAGATTGTTCAGACGCTAAAGGAGCTGGTTTAAGCTTGTTTAAATTTGCTATTGCTTTATCAACAATTTGGTTTTTAGGTCCCTCTTTCCCAGCTAAATCATACAACAAGGTGTCTATGCCTGCATTGAGACAATGAGCAGCTATTTGTGCTCCCATTACCCCTGCTCCTAATACTGCAACTTTTTTGATGACAAAAGGCTCCTGCATTATTATACCCTCTTGTTAATTTAAGACATTGGATTGATTGTTCAAAAGAATTAATGAGCCAAACTTAACTTGGCTCATACATCCATTAAGATAGATTAAACCGTATACCTTGAGCTAACGGTAATTCATCCCCCCAGTTGATGGTATTAGTTTGTCGCCGCATGTAGGCCTTCCAAGAGTCTGATCCAGATTCTCGTCCCCCACCAGTTTCCTTTTCACCACCAAATGCGCCACCGATTTCAGCACCAGAGGTACCAATATTAACATTAGCAATTCCACAATCACTTCCGCAAGCACTTAAAAACAATTCAGCACTTTTTAAGTTTTGAGTAAATAAGGCAGAAGATAATCCTTGTGGAACACCATTGTTTAATTGGATAGCCTCATCCACAGAACGATAAGTCATCACATATAAAATAGGTGCGAATGTTTCTTCTTGAACGATGGCCCAGTCATTTTTTACATCACAAACCAAAGTGGGTTGAACAAATGACCCGGGTTGATTTAAGACCTCACCACCATAAACAATTTGTCCACCAGCTTCACGTATTCGACTAATGGCTTTTTTAAATTGTTCAACAGCTTGTTGGTCTATCAATGGTCCCATTAAATTTCTTGTGTCTAGTGGATCACCAATAGTGATTTGTTCATAAGCATGTTGAAGTCTTTTAACAACATCTTGATATTTAGATTCATGAACAAATAATCGGCGAGTTGTGGTGCAACGTTGACCCGCGGTTCCAACAGCTCCAAATACAATCGCCGGAATTGCCAAACGTAGGTCCGCTGACTCGTCAAGAACAATGGCATTGTTACCGCCCAGTTCTAATATACTTTTACCAAGCCTAGCAGCAACTTTAGAGGCAACCTGTTTTCCAACAGCAGTCGATCCTGTAAATGAAATTAATTGTATCCTAGTATCATTAACCATCGCTTCTGCAACATCATGGTCATGTGGGATAATCAAACCGAAAATTTCAGGGCAATTGTTTTGTTTTAATACTTCGTTACAAATATGCTGAACAGCTACAGCACACAATGGAGTTTTAGCCGAGGGCTTCCATAAGGTAATGTTTCCACAAATTGCGGATAGAAAAGCATTCCAAGCCCAAACTGCTACAGGAAAGTTGAAAGCGGAAATGACTCCCACTATCCCATAGGGATGCCATTGTTCATACATTCTATGATTTGGTCTTTCTGAATGCATAGAGTTACCATAAAGCATTCGAGACTGACCCACAGCGAAGTCTGCTATATCAATCATTTCCTGAACTTCGCCATCACCTTCTTGTTTTGATTTACCCATTTCCAGAGATACAAGGCTTCCAAGTGCATCCTTTTTGTCTCTCAATGCCTGGCCGATTTGTCTTATAATTTCCCCTCGTTTTGGCGCAGGAATTTTTTTCCATTCTTGGGCTGCAAGTTCTGCACGGCGCATAACCTCTTGATAATCACCCATAGTGCATGTTGCAATTTCTGCTAGTTTTTCGCCAGAACTTGGCGAAAATGAACTGAGTGTATGATTATGATTTTCACTATGCCAACCCTGGCCACTGAATGCACCCGGGTTGAGTGATTTGATATGCAATCGAGTTAATAATTCCATGGACTACTCCTAAGCGTAATATTGGCCAAAGCGGTTTGCCAGAACATCGGATAGCTTAAAGTTCTCTTGAAGGACTAGTCCTCTGTATTCATTTTCTTGACCTAGTACCAAGTCGACTACGGCACATACCCCAGATGCGGTACTTACTTGAATTGCAGACCATTCAAGTCCTCGAATGATTTCAGGGTATATTTTTTTCACATAACTTTTTTCACTTAACTCACCTTGTTTAAGTCCTTCAACTGTAACGTAAACTATGACGATGTCTTGGTAAGTTTTAGGAATAGCTTTCTCCAAAATCCTCTTTAAAGTGGGTCTGTCCTCATTCAAACGCAAGTCATTCATTAATAGACGCATTTTTTCGCAATGTCCTGGATAACGCATCGTTTTGTAGTTCATAGACTGCACTTTACCAGCATACAATTCACCAAGACTTCCTAATCCACCGGAAGTATTGAACGCCTCATATTCACAGCCGTCTATTTGAATGGACTCTAGACCTTCTAAAGGAGCAACTACAACATCCTTACCCCCTTCTATAGCGTAGCAAGGGTTGCCATACTCATTGATGACTCCGTCAGTTGACCAAGTTAGTGAATAATGGAGTGCGTTATTTGCTCTTTGAGGCAGTGCACCTACTCGCAATTGAGCGTGATAACATTTGTCAAACTCTTGCATTAAACTATTTGCTGCAATGCTGATAAACCCAGGAGCTAAACCACATTGTGGTACAAAGGCTGTTTCCGCATTTTGTGCAATTTGTTTCACTGCCTCTGTAACTGAAGTATCTTCAGTCAAGTCAAAGTAATGTGCTTTTGCAGATTTCGCTGCATTTGCAACATGAACGTTTAAAAAATAAGGAAGGCTTGAAATTACAGCGATGATATTGTGTTTTTGTAAATACGCTTGTGTAGATTGCTCATCTTTGACATCTAAAGCTACCGTTTTAATCTCAGGCAATGCTTTTAAGAGCCTATTTACATCTGAACCATTAAATTCGACATCTGCCAGGTGTACTTGATAGGAACCACTATTTGCCAATAAACAGGCTATTAAACTTCCAATTTTTCCCGCACCAGTTATCATTACGTTATACATACATTCCGTCTCCATTGTAAAACCCGATCATGCTACACAAAATATTTAAGGTTGGATAGAGCTAAATGGAAACCATAGTCGAAGGGAACACTATCTAGGGGACGGTCCCCAATGGGGCCGTCGCCGTTTCTACGCTCCATTTTCCACTACCCAACGATACCACTCTTCACTCCGCTCAATTTATGCATGACTTCTGATGTAATAAATATTGACCCAATGACAATACTCCATTATCTTCACCTATTTACTATTAAGATACAGATATATAAATGACACAAACCGCTGTAAGTACCTCCTATGCACATAAAACTGTGATACGAAGCGGTTTACTAAATTATCTATTTCTTTCTGGTTTACTTAGCGCTTTAGGATTTGCACCGTTTCATTTACCTGGACTAACCATTCTCAGCTTAGCATTTTTATTTGCTACGTTGCTTTCAAGCAACACCAAACAAGCAGTAATGAACGGACTCTTCTTTGGGTTAGGTTATTTTGGATTTGGTGTTTCATGGGTTATTGTCAGTATCCATGATTATGGTGGGTTAAACTATTTAGCATCGGGATTCATAACTCTTTTATTTATTACATATCTTTCATTTTACCCAGCTTGTGTGTCTTTCTTATTCAAACGATTATCGGTAAATGCTGCTCCAATTGTATCAATGTTACTCTTCAGTGTGCTTTGGTGTTGTAGTGAATGGCTTCGTTCAAACTTGTTTACCGGATTCCCTTGGTTAATTATTGGGACCACTCAAATCGATACCCCCTTACGCTCATTAGCACCTATATTTGGATTGTCTGGGCTAAGTTTGCTATGTTGCTTTGCAGCAACCCTACTTTGTTATGCCATAAAAGAAAATTCCACTAAACGCTATATCTACTTGTGCCTGTTTGTTTTGATCTTAATTGCACCCTCTGCTCTAAAAAATATTCAATGGACTCAAGTTAAAAATAATCCGATTTCTGTGGGAGTTATCCAGCCGAATTTATCCATGCGGGATAAGTGGGATGAAGCGTTGTTTTGGAATTTATTAAAATTTTATGAAAACACCACTAACCATCTTCTAGGTACTCACCTAATTATACTACCCGAGTCGGCTATACCCCTACCAGCAAGCTATCTTGAGGATTATTTAGCAAAAATGAACTACCGTGCTATAAAATCGAAAAGCTCGATTTTATTAGGTATCCTTAAGCCAGCCAATTCAGAACAAAGCAGCTTTTACAATTCAATTATTAGTTTAGGCAAGGCAAGAGGAGAATATCTTAAGCGTCAGTTGGTTCCTTTCGGGGAATACATTCCACAACCATTTGTTTCAATCAATCGATGGCTCAATTTACCCGAGCCAAATATTGTGAAAGGTCAAGCGAGCCAACCGTTAATCCATGTAGGCCCTCATCCTATTGCTAGTTTAATTTGCTATGAAATTGCATACCCTAAGATCATCAGAAAGCAACTGCCCTTAGCCCAATGGATTGTTTCAATTAGTGATAACGGATGGTTCGGAAAATCACTAGCTAGCTACCAGCAACTTCAAATGGCTCAAATGCTATCATTATTAAGTGGTCGATACCAAGTGGTTGTAAACAACGATGGCTTATCATCAGTTATTAATAATCAAGGTGCTATTGTAGATAGCCTCCCCGCTTTTCATTCAGGAATATTAAAAGCAACAATTTACCCTTATGTTGGTTCAACTCCATGGACAATATGGAATGAAACACCATCGTATGTTTTCTGCTCTTTTTTTCTTGTTTTTATACTTTTTTTGCATTTTAAAGCACTCACAAAGAAATAATCTATTGCTGGCAGGGACAAGAGGCGGTATTCTTAGCGATTCTGTGTTATTAATTTATTTGGACTATGGATAATATCTATCGCCCCCAAGAAGTTGAAGAACAAGCTCAACAATATTGGAATAAAAAACAATCATTTAGCGTTACTGAAGATCTAAACAAAGAAAAATTCTATTGTTTATCCATGTTTCCATATCCAAGTGGAACATTGCACATGGGGCATGTTCGAAATTACACATTGGGTGATGTTATTGCTCGCTATCAAAGAGCTCTAGGAAAAAATGTTCTGCAACCTATAGGTTGGGATGCTTTTGGACTACCTGCCGAAAATGCAGCAATTAAAAATAAAATTCCACCGGCACAATGGACTAAAAAGAATATTGCAGCAATGAAAGAGCAATTTCTACGGCTAGGAAATGCCTATGATTGGAAACGTGAAATTGCTACCTGTGACCCCGAATATTATCGTTGGGAACAATGGTTTTTTATTCGTTTATTTGAAAAGGGCTTGGTTTATAAAAAGAACTCTATTGTAAACTGGGACCCCGTTGATCAAACTGTCTTAGCGAATGAGCAAGTTGTAGATGGTAGAGGATGGAGATCTGGTGCTTTAGTCGAGCGTAAAGAAATTGCGCAATGGTTTATTAAAATTACCGCCTACGCCGATGAGTTATTAAGCTCATTAGATTTATTGGATGAATGGCCAGCCCAAGTCAAACAAATGCAAAGAAATTGGATTGGAAAATCCATAGGTACTGAAATCTATTTTAATGTTAAAAAACACTCAAAAAGACTTAAAATTTACACAACAAGACCCGATACTTTATTCGGAGCTACCTATCTTGCTGTAGCAACAGATCACCCATTGGCTAAAGAAGCCGCGTCAAGAAACGCTGACGTACAAGCTTTTCTGGATAGTTGCCAAGGTACAAAAATGGCTGAAGCTGAACTTGCAACCATGGAGAAAAGAGGGATTGCTACAGATTTATTGGCTATCCACCCAATAACAGGTAAAGAGATACCTATTTGGGTAGCCAATTTTGTTTTGATGCAATATGGCTCTGGAGCAGTAATGTCGGTTCCAGCACATGATCAACGGGACTGGGAATTTGCTAAAAAATATCAGTTACCCATTATTCAAGTGATAAAACCGCTAGAAATTGATCATGACTTTGATAAATCCGCATACACTGGTGAAGGAACACTGATTAATTCGGAACAATTTAATGACTTAACTTCCATGCAGGCAATTGAATCCATAACCAATTACCTTGAAGAACACGATTCAGGAAAAGCAACGATCAATTATCGTCTTCGCGATTGGGGGGTATCCAGACAACGCTACTGGGGTGCTCCGATTCCGATGATTATTTGCGAACAGTGTGGTACGGTGCCAGTTGCTGATGAAGACTTACCCGTTATTCTACCTGAAAACGTTGATTTTACCGGCTCTGGATCACCACTAGCTCAATGCAAAGAATTTGTTAATGTTTCTTGTCCAAAATGCGGTCAAGATGCATCTAGGGAAACAGATACTTTTGATACATTTGTTGAATCATCTTGGTATTACGCCCGATTCGCCTGCAAAGGACAAGAAAATGCAATGCTAGATGATAGAGCAAAATACTGGACTCCTGTGGATCAATACATAGGAGGTATTGAGCACGCAGTGATGCATTTATTGTACGCTCGTTTTTTTCATAAATTAATGCGCGATGAAGGATTGGTGAATTCAGATGAACCATTTACAGCTCTCTTAACACAAGGCATGGTTCTAAAAGATGGACATAAAATGTCCAAGTCAGTTGGTAACGTGGTTGATCCTAATAATCTCATCAATACCTATGGTGCAGACACAGCTCGCCTATTCGTCATGTTTGCAGCACCGCCTGATCAATCCCTGGAATGGTCGGATTCAGGAGTAGAAGGTGCACATCGTTTTCTTAAGCGAATTTGGGCGTTCTGTCATCAGCACTTAGAGATGCTTATTGACATTAATGATTGCATACTCAGTGGTAATGGCAATGTGGATTGGCAAAACACAGATGCTCGTTTAAAAAAATCAAGGCATATCGTGCATCAAATTTTAGCTCAAGCAAGCCACGATTATGAGCGAAATCAATTCAATACAGTCGTATCAGGTTGCATGAAGTTATTTAATGAAATAACAGACTATTCGATTGAAACGGAAACCGATAAATTTTTTATTCATTCAAGCATTAGCATCTTGCTAAGGCTTCTAGCTCCAATTACGCCTCATATTTGTCATCATTTATGGCAACAATTGGGCTTTGAGAAGATTATAATTGATACACCATGGCCTAAAGTAGATAAGAGCGCGCTTAAGACAGACGAAGTGGATTTTGTGGTACAGGTCAATGGTAAGTTAAGAGCTCAGTTTACTGCAAGTGTAGATGCTTCCGAAGACGAACTAATCGCTGAAGCAAAAAAACATGCTCATAACTTTATAGCGAATCAAACCATTAAAAAGGCAATTGTTGTGCAACACAGGCAATTGATCAATTTGGTTATTGGTTAAATGAAACGTTTTGTAGCCCTATTGATATCCCCACTGCTTCTATTTCTTGTTGGGTGTGGATATCATCTACGTGGGGTTTCAGAAATTCCGCAGTGGTTGAATAACATCACTATTATTTCAAACGATGGGAATAAAGAGCTTATCTCTTTACTCAATACCATTCTTGAAGGGTATAACATTGAAGTTAACCCAGATCCAGCCACTGCAAAGTATTGGTTGGTCATTAGCAATGTCAGTGTACAACAACAAATTGTTAGTGTAGGCGCAAGCACCAATCCAAGGCAATATCAGCTCATTTTAACCGTTGGGTATTTATTACAAACCCCTAAAGGTGACATAATAAAACCTAGACGAAATGTTATTATAAACCGACAACTTACTGTAAATAACGATCGTATCTTAGGCTCAAATGAGGAGGAAATGATTTTGGTAAGTGAAATGCGAAGAGATGCTGTGATTCAAATTTTAAATCGTTTGAGCCGCTAAAATAATGCAAATAAATCAGCAAATGCTGAGGTCTCACCTACAGAAGAAGATATACCCTGTGAATATTATCATAGGCCAGGATATTTATCTTATTGAAGAATCAATTGTTACTTTAAAATCTACCCTACATCAATTAGCGAGCTGTGATGTAAAAAACCTAAGCATTCAGTCGCCAGAAGATTGGAATAATCTTGTGCAAGAAGCGAATCATTATTCCTTGTTTTATGACAAAGTTATTATCATCGCTAACTACGATAAAAAGACTCTTGATAGTTCGGGTAAAAAGCAAATTAATGAATACCTAAACTCTATCAACCCGCGCTGCACTATTATCCTAAAAGCTGTCAACCTAAATTCAAAGCAATTATCATGGCTAGCAAATAACAATCATGTATTAGTCGTTGTTGCACAATCCTTGTCCCCAGATGCCATGAAAAAGTGGATTAGCCAAGAGTTATTAGCGAAAACATTTCAATTTGAAAACAATGTACCTGAACTAATCCACCAATACACACAGGGCAACATGCATGCTGCTGCACAGGTTATCGAAAGACTATCCTTGGCTCATAACTCGAACTGCATGCTTACGCTCAAGGAGACCTCGGAGCAGTTGGCAGACCAATGCGATTATTCCCTTTTTGAGCTAGTCGAAATCTGCTTAGCAGGTCAAGTAGACAAAGGTATTCCTATTTTAAAACAATCAGCAAACAACAAAACTGAAGCTACACTTGTCCTATGGCTTTTTACACAAGAAATTAGAACTCTTATGCAATTGCAATTCCTTACAACAAAGAGGTCAATGGATTTTCGTAAAGCCTGTGGTGAATTGAATATATGGACTCAACGCATAAATCTTTACCAGATAGCTTTGCAACGTCTAAATATGTCTACTTTACGGCAATTACACCATTATTGCTGCATTCTTGATAATCGCATTAAGTCTGGTCATGGTCAGCAAGTGTGGAATGGTTTGGACGTTTTATTTCTTTCTCTTTGTATGGGTAAGCTAATAGGTGATGCATGTACAGTATAGCTCTTTTTGGTGGTGCTTTTGATCCAGTCCATAATGGACATATCAAAACAAGCCTTTCTGTTCAGTCACATTATCAATTCGATGCCTTTTTTTTTGTTCCTTGTAAAAGCCCAACTATTAAAGCAGAATCCATAGCTTCTCCCCAACAACGACTTGATATGCTCGATTTAGCAATCAAACCCTATCCTCAATTCAAAATTGATACGCGTGAAATTGAACGCTCCTCACCTTCCTACATGGTTGACACTTTAACTAGTTTTAGAGATGACCATCAGGATGCCTCACTAACGTTAATAGTTGGTTATGATGCTTTCTTAAGTTTACCAAAATGGCATCAATGGGAGGCATTAATCTCGCTTGCTAATCTCTTAGTCATCAATCGTAATCAGTATTCTAACGAAAAATTACCTGAAAAATTAGAAATTCTTTTAAAGAATCACAGGCAAGACGATCTTGCGAACATAGTGGAATCAAAATCAGGTATCATTCAGTTTTATGATGCTGGGAACTATGATCTATCTTCTTCAGCGATTAGACATTTACTAAAATCTAATGCTGATTTAGTGTCTTACGAAATACCCAAAGAAGTACATGATTACATTAAGTTGCAGGGACTGTATCAATAAT
Organism: Legionella waltersii; assembly: GCF_001468085.1. GTDB lineage: Bacteria > Pseudomonadota > Gammaproteobacteria > Legionellales > Legionellaceae > Legionella > Legionella waltersii. The sequence continues at coordinate 194,773 of NZ_LNZB01000015.1, forward strand.
ATTCTCTGTTTGATCCACTGCTTTAACTTGCTTAATAAACTCAGGTAAATGACTATAGAGCAAGTCCACAACAGGATCAAAACGCGCATAGAGTTTCGATTTTTGAGAGTATTCCTGGTACGGCAATGAGGTCATTTTCACGGCAACCATAATTAATGCAACGATAAAAACGCCTCGCAGGAAACCAAACCCCATACCCAGAGTTCTGTCCGTTCCACTCAAACCTGCGCGTTTTAAAATGAAGCTTAAAAAAGCATTAACGATACCACCCGCTAGCAAAGTACCAAACAAAATAATGATAAATGCTATAGCTGTTCTAATTGATTTTTCTTCAACATATGCACTGAGCCATGGATCAAGACTTTGCGAGTAGTGAAAGCCTAACCAAATCGCTAAAATCCATACACATAATGCGACTAGCTCTTTAACAAAGCCCCTAAATAGTCCAGTCAATACAGACAAAGCAATTACAGAGACAATAGCTATATCAACCCATTGCAATGGCATAATTAACTAACTCCGGTGTTCACAATAAAGCCATTCAATTGCATGGCTTGAGACAATTGAGTTTTTAATTTTAGAACTTGGTTTCTGTCAGGAGAATGGCCTACGAAGACTTTGTACATAGGACCTGTTCTACTAGTCGTTTTAATGAAGCTCGCTTTATAACCTCTGCTTCGCAATCTATTCACTAGCGATTGTGCGTTAGCAACTTGTGAAAATGAGGCCAACTGTAAGGCATAAACGTCCTGCTTAGCTAAAGCTCTATTAGCTGGCTTAGGAGTCGATTTTGATGCTGCCTTGCTTACCTTAGCCACTGGTTTAGGTTTATCTACTTTAGCCACAATATTTTTTGGTGTTGTAGTTTTTTTAGCTGCTATTGCAACAGTTTGCTTTGCCTTAGATTTTGCGGCAGTATTAATTGCTAATGTACTGGAACTTGAAGAAAAAACAGTTTTCTTGATATTCCTTTCTTCAGCTAATGCTTTGGTACTGCTTGCTCTAACAGGAGCAGTACTAATTGGCTCAGCACTGACCAATCTTGGAAGCTCGTCATGTTGCCCCTCCGAAGGGATCTCCGCCTTGGACACCTTTATGGTTTTGAAAACTTCTTGTTCATCTGTAACCACAACATCTGGTGGCAACGGCTTCGGCGGTAGTTTAACATTGACCGAAAAGTTACCTTCAGGACCCTGATTGGATTTTTTTATCAAGGCAGGAGCAAAAATCGCTGCCAATGAAATAATAACGGCTATACCAACCAAGCGATGTTTCACTTTTTCATCCATTACTAGTTTCATTGATTCTCCTTTACCCCATAAATTCTGTTTGTGCTGTCATGACCTGACTTACCGTATAAAATGAACCATAAATAACAATCAAGTCCCCCCTGACTGCTTGGTGTAACGCAAATTCAAAAGCAGAAGTTGGGCTATTATAACAAGTTTTTACTACAATTTCTGCATCTTTAAAAGCGGCCAATATAGACTCCGGACTAGCAGCTCGTTTGTTATCTAATTGTGCAGGATACCAGTGATCAACACAATCCCTTAAAGGAAAAATTAAAGAAGGCAGATCTTTATCCTTTAACGCTGAAAACACTGCATGAATTTTATTAGGCCACTTTAAGCCAGTGAGTTTTTCTGCCAATAATCGAACTGATTGGGCATTATGCGATACATCAAATAAATAACTCACTTCTCCTTTAACGAATTGCAAGCGTCCAGGAACAGACAATGACTTTAATGCTGCTGTTATGTGTTTTTGCTCAATGGGCAGGTCATTTTGTAACAAATTTACCGCTGAAAGTGCTGCAGCAGCTGACTTTAACTGAATGTTTGGTTTAGGTAACTGCTCGTACACCGTCTCGCAGTACTTATAGCCCCAATCAGCATCTCCCTCCTCAATAAAATAATCTTGGTTATACACTAAGAGTTTTGATTTCATTTGCTGTGCTGCCTCGAGGATGCTCTTAGCAGGGCTCTCATCAGCATAAATAATTGGCTTACCCATTTTTATGACGCCGGCTTTTTCGCTGGCAATTTTTTCAATCGTATTTCCTAAGAATTCCTGATGGTCAAAATCGATGGTTGTAATAATCGCAAGATCATTATCAATAATATTCGTAGCATCCAACCTACCCCCAAGTCCTACTTCAAGAATAACAAGGTCCAAATCACATTGTTTGAAATGCCATAATGCGGCTAAGGTAGTCATTTCGAAATAAGTGAGTGGAGTATCTTTACGGTTGAGTTCTATATGCAGGAATGCTTGACAAAGCTCCTCATCAGAGATCATCTGAGTATTTACGCGAATTCGCTCATTAAATACGAGCAAATGGGGTGAAGTATAGGCACCAACATGATAACCAGCTTGGGTGTATACCGCCTCTAGTGCTGAAACTGTAGAACCTTTACCATTTGTTCCCGCAACAGTAATTACTTTAGCTGTTGGGTGATTTAAACCAAGATTTTCAGCCACCTTCCGAATACGGTCTAATCCTAGTTGAATTTCTTGACTGTGACGAGTTTCAAGGTACTTTAACCAGTCACTAACCACCCACTTTTTTTGCATTTTAGGCTACAGCATTCCCTAATACTTGATGAGTGAGTTTAGACACTAATTCAGCAATGGTTGGTCTTAGGTTTTTACGGTCCACTATCATATCGATATGACCATGTTCCAACAAAAACTCACTTTTTTGAAAACCTTCAGGTAATGATTGTCTAACCGTTTGCTCAATAACCCTAGGGCCTGCAAATCCAATTAAAGCATTGGGCTCAGCAATAATTACATCCCCGAGGCTACCAAAACTAGCTGAAACACCACCCATAGTAGGGTCTGTTAACACAACAATAAAAGGCAGACCTGTTTCGGAAAACTTCGCCAGGGCAGCGGAAGTTTTTGCCATTTGCATAAGCGAGAATAAACCCTCTTGCATTCGAGCTCCACCACTTGCTGTAAAGCAAATATATGGGCGTTTTTCAGCCGTCGCAATGTTAATGGCTCTAACAAATTTTTCACCCACGGTAGCCCCCATCGAGCCACCCATAAAATTAAACTCAAATGAACTCACAACGACCGGCTGTTGCATGAGAGTCCCTTTAACAACGATTAAAGCCTCCTTTTCACCAGTGGTTTTTTGAGCTTGAGAAATTCTATCTTTGTATTTTTTGGAGTCTCTAAATTTTAATCGATCAATGGGCTCAAGATGAGCAGCAATTTCCTCTTGCCCTGTCTCATCAAGAAATTGTGCAATACGCAATCTGGCGTTAATTCGATGATGAAAACTGCAAGAAGGACAAACCATTAAGTTTTTTGCAAGTTCAGTGCTGTAGAGTACTTCGTTACATCCTAAGCACTTGACCCAAAGACCTTCAGGAACCCCTTTTTTTTGAGTAGTTTCTGTTCTCACTCTGGAGGGTAGTAATTTTTTTAGCCAACTCATACTGTGAAACCTATCTTATTGCAAATGCAGGTATTTTCTCATTATTAAACGTTTAATTCCATACTCTCTCTACATATTGCCGTTAAAGTTTTCAAAGTCCTCTTTTGTGAAAAAATCAAGATCAAGTCTAAAGTTTTTTTTTCCATATCCGATAACTGAGTTGGGTACAGTGAATTCATAACAACAATGAATTGACTGGATAATAAATGTCCCAACCAGGGATTCAGGTCTGAGGAGACTTATAATGGCTCAAGTAATTAATACCAACGTTTCGTCGTTAATCGCGCAACGTAATTTAAATATGTCAGGTAGTGCAATGCAAACCTCCATTCAACGCTTGTCTTCTAGCTTAAGAATTAACAGTGCTAAAGACGACGCTGCAGGGCTTGCAATTTCTTCACGCATGACCTCACAAATCAGAGGTATGAACCAAGCTGTCAGAAACGCTAACGACGGTATTTCTCTAGCGCAAGTTGCTGAAGGTGCTATGCAAGAAAGTACCAACATTCTGCAACGTATGCGTGAATTGTCTGTACAGTCTGCAAACTCAACCAATAACTCTTCTGACCGTGCTTCATTGCAAGCAGAAGTAATACAATTACAAAGTGAGTTAGACCGTATTTCACAAAACACTGAATTTAACGGTCAACGCATACTTGATGGTTCATTCTCCAATGCTAGTTTCCAAGTAGGTGCTAATGCAAGCCAAACAATTACCTTCAGTATAGGTAGCATTAAAGCATCCTCAATTGGAGGAATTGCACAATCCACAGGTAACGAAGTGACTGGTGCTGCTGCAACTGACATTACCATAGCAATAGGTGGTGGTGCCGCAACTACTGTGAACTCATCAGCTGGCTTCACTGGCTCATTAAACGGCCAGGATGCAACATCTGCTTATGCTAAGGCTAGAGCAATTAATGATGCAAACGTAGCTGGTTTAACAGTGACTGCATCAACAACTGGCGATCAAACTGTTGGAGCAATCGGAGGTACAGCTGGAGATACTTATAACTTAACCATTAACGGTGTTGCAATCTTCACCAACGAAGACGTAGCCACTGCATTAAGCAACTCTGCTTTAAGAGATGCCATCAACGGGGTAAGCAACCAGACTGGTGTTATTGCCTCTCTAAACGGTGGTGATATGACATTAACCGCCGCTGATGGTAGAAACATCACTGTTACAGAGAGTGGTACTGGTTTCACAGCTGGTACAGATGGTCTAACTGTAACTGGGGGTGATTTTGATGGTGCATTACGCGGTACATTAACTGTTAGTGCTTCAAACTCAATTACAATTGGCGGTACAGTAGCAACGATAGGTCTTGCTGCTAGCATTGCTAGAGACTCACTCGGCGTCGACTCTATAGACATCAGTACAGCAAGTGGAGCTAACACAGCGATTAAGAGAATCGATGCGGCTCTTGATAGCATCAACTCAAACCGCGCAAACATGGGTGCTTTGCAAAACCGCTTTGAAAGCACAATAGCCAACTTACAAAACGTATCAGACAACTTGTCTTCTGCAAGAAGTCGTATATTAGACGCTGACTACGCTGCGGAGATGGCTAATTTAACTAAAAACCAAATCTTACAACAAGCTGGTACAGCAATGTTGGCACAGGCAAATAGTATTCCCCAATCCGTGCTCTCATTGTTAGGTAGGTAGGATGTGGCAATCGAAGTGCAGCAATAGCTGCACTTCGATTCATTTATACCTAGGACTGTTCTGGGTATAAATAAGGAGTAATGAAATGAACATAGATAGGATCCAACCCATCAATCAGGTGACTCAAACAGAGCCAGTTAGTTCATCTGAGGAAACGAGTGAAAGCAGTAAACCCATTTCTGTGTCACATTCATTTCTTGATGCAGAAACAAAGCAAGTTCTTGATAAAGCCACCGGCCTTTTACAAACCATAGTAACGGATAAAATGTCTGATAAAGTACTTCGTAAAATGCCACCTGACGAATATTTGAATTTACTAGGTTTACTCGATGAAATTATTAGCGGATCAATAAACAAACAAGTTTAGTTGTTATTTTGTAACTTATGTGCTTAATTTTAAATAATAACTCGACGAATAAGGAAGATGATGGACTTATCAGCAGCAGGAATAGGATCAGGTCTTGACGTAAAATCACTTGTAACTGCATTAGTACAAGCTGAAATAACTCCTATGCAAACAAGACATGATAATCGCTTAAAAGATGTGAATACTAGCCTATCCGCTGTTGGTCAATTGAGAAGCTATTTATCTAATTTTCAGGCGTCCTTAGCGAAGTTATCTGATTTCAGTAAATTTTACACCTATAAATCAACCATTAGTGATCCAGACTACTTATCTGCAACGTTAAGTTCAGAGGCTGCTAAAGGAACCTATCAGGTAGAAGTTCAAAAATTAGCACAGCAACAAAGCTTAGCAAGCACAACAATGACTAATACTGGAAGTGGTACCTTAACCATACAATTTGGTACCTACAATGCCGGGAAAACCACCTTTACTCCGAATGCTTCTGAAGCTGCAATAAATGTCACAATCGCTCCTGGAAACGATAGTTTAGCCGCTGTTCGAGATGCCATTAATGCTACTAATTCAGGAGTTACTGCCAGCATTGTACAGGACAGCTCGGGCTCAAAGCTTACAATTACTTCCAATAAATCAGGCGAAAATTATTCCATGAAGATCAGTGGAACCGTTGCCTCCTTAAATTATGATCCAACAACTGGAATTAATGCATTAACTGAAACCCTTGGTGCTCAGAATAGTTTAGTAAAAATCAATGGACTCACTATCAGCCAAAGCACGAACCAAGTAAAAGATGCGATAAGTGGTGTTACGTTGAATTTAAAAAAGGCCGAGGTTGGTAAAACCATTTCATTTGCTGTTGATGACAATAAAGATCAAATGACCTCTTTAATCAATGAGTTTGTCAAACAATACAATGATACTGTTACCTTCCTAACCAATTTAACGGGTTATAATACGACGACAAAACAAGGTGGAGTATTTCAAGGAGACCCACAATTTAGAAATCTTAAAATGAACATCACCAAATTAGCCACCTCTCAATTAGCCACGAATAATGGAGCTATTAATTCCTTGGCAGATTTAGGGATAGTCACTAATAAACAAGGCTTACTTGAAGTGAAGCAAGACAAATTAAATGCCGCGCTCACTAATAACTACCAAAGCATCGGGAATCTTTTTGCAAAAACAGCAAAAGCATCTGACTCTGGAGTTGTTGTAAATTCAGTGAACTCTACAGTAAAAGCAGGTAGCTATAGTCTGGTGTTGTCTGCATATACTCCTGGAGTAAGCATGAGTGGGACTATCGGTGGATTATCTGCCTCATCTACCGACGGAGTAACCTTAACAGGAAGTGGCAGTCTCAGTGGACTGTCGGTCAACATCCTATCGGGATCAACTGGTACTAGAGGACAAGTTGTAGTTACTGACGGAATCGCCGTTCAATTGAATACACTTTTAAAAACCTACATGGATACAAAAGGTGACCTTGATCAGCGAACTGACCAATTGAATAATCAAGTCAAAAGCCTCAGCAAAGTACAAGATGATATTGATGCACGAACAAAAACGTTACAAAGTCGTTTTTTATCTCAGTTTACCGCTCTTGATATTTTATTAACATCAATGCAGAGCACGAGTAGCTATTTAACGCAGCAATTAGCTAATTTACCCCAATCTAAGAGTAAGTAAAAAGAGGTGCTTACCATGAAAAATCCATATCTTGAAGCGTCTAACCAATACAAATCAATCGAATTACAAACTCGAATTGAAACAGCCTCACCTCATGAACTTATTGAATTATTACTTCAAGGCGCAAGATCGCATATTGCAACGGCTCAAGGTAGTATTCAACGAAATCAAGTCAAAGAGAAAGGGGAACATATCGGCAAAGCGATCAGTATTATAGAAGGTTTAAAAATTAGTCTTAACCATGAGAAGGGAGCAGAAATATCGACTAACTTGGAGCAATTGTATGACTACATACAGCACATTTTATTAAAGGCTAATTTAAATAATGATCCAGATCTACTTGCTCAAGCGAACATTTTGCTCGCAGAAGTTCATCAAGCATGGCAAGCAATTAACACCCAAAGGGAAGAAGAGGAATAACTTTATATCAGTTATGAATCAATAAAGTTTAGGTAAAAAAAGACGATAATACTATAAAATGAACAAATAGGGTTCATTATGAAACGAATAACTACAATAATGATTTCATATTTACTCTTCCAAATGCATACTTCCTATGCACAAACTCGTTATGGCGAAACCCTATGCAATACCACCGATTACTTTTGCATGAAAACAAAGAATAATGATAGTTGGGAATCCTTGTTTCCTAATATTGAGGAGCGAGATATTGTTCGACGCATTAATCGCATGAACATCCGACTAAAGCCCGGAATGATAATTGCTGTTCCTAAAAACATTGAACGATTAACCATCTATGATGTCTCACCATTTCCTCGCTATATTGAACCAACAGGTGAAAAAACAATCTACGTTAGCCAAAAGAAACTCGCTTGGGGAGCCTACGATGAAGATGGTGAGTTGCTGTGGTGGGGACCTATTTCATCAGGAATTGGTCAATGTAATGTTACTGGTGGTTGTTCAACTCCCACAGGGGAGTTTAGAATAATTCGTAAACAAGATATCGATTGTATTTCCACCGTATTCCCAAGAAGAGCAAACGGGGAAAGTGGAGGCGCACTGATGCCCTACTGCATGCACTTCTTCAGAGGTTATGCACTACATGGTAGTTATGAAGTGCCCGGATATAGAGCTAGTCATGGATGCGTGCGCATGTTTATTGAAGATGCACGCTGGTTGAATGAAGAGTTTATTGAGGTTCCAGGCGGTGGATTTAAAGGTACTTTAGTGATTCTTGATGCTCCTGATGATCCTAAAGAACACTAATTATCCCCCTTCGATCGTGGCCCGGTATTGCAATATCAACTGAGCTGCGACCATAAGGGGGCAGAAAATGCAAATCTCTATAGTTCTAAAATAGCCCCATTAAAGCAACCAAAGTAGACAATTTATAAACAAAATGTTAATATTTTAAATGGTGCATTTTATAGATTGATATGGTAATCTGCAAAGTTACGTTGTGAGTAAAAATACCGCACTTATGCCGGATGAATTACAATTCCATCTTCAATGAATCTCTCACAACAAGCTTTTGCATGAATTTAGCAAGATTTAATGATTCTGGCAAAATGAGCTAATATGGAGAAAAACAACACTATGAGTCATTACAACACCCAAACCCAATCAGTACATAAATCGAATATTGACCGCATTATGCCATGGGTGGTTTGGGGCCTAGGATGTTTATTCTACTTTTATGAGTGTCTACTTCAAGTTTCTCCTAGCGTGATGAGTCATGAATTAATGAAAGATTTCTCCGTAACAAGCCAAACCCTTGGGATTTTATCAGGCATATACTTCTACTCCTACGCAGCCATGCAGCTTCCTGGTGGCGTACTAATGGATTACTTTGGTCCACAGCGCTTACTGACTATAGCTACCTTTGTTTGTGCTATTAGCACAATTGCTTTTGGAATGACGAACAATTTCTTCATGGCCTGCCTTGCACGACTAATGATTGGATTTGGATCAGCTTTCGCAGCTGTAGGAACTATGAAATTAGCAGCAAACTGGTTTCACTCCACAAAATTTGCTTTACTGACAGGACTCATGGTAACCATTGGTATGTTAGGTGCTATCGGTGGTGAAGCGCCTCTAGCTCTATTAATCGATAGCTTTGGCTGGCGTGAAAGCATGATTATTATGGGCAGCATTGGTATTTTATTGGCTGGTTTATTGATCCTCATTGCAAGAGATACACCCAAAAATTATAAGCCCTCTGTGCATGTACATCCTGTCGAAGAAGAGCAACTAATACCCAGTCTCATGGCGCTGATAAAAAATAAACAATTATGGCTGGTTGCTAGTTATGGTGGGCTAATGTACATGGCTACCCCTATATTTTGTGGTCTTTGGGGGGTTCCGTTCCTGATGAATAAAATGATGATTGAAAAATCAACAGCCGCAAATTTTATTTCTCTAGTATTCATTGGATGGGCTATAGCAAGCCCTCTGTGGGGTATTTTTTCCAATCGTATTGGACTTAGAAAGCCACCTATGCTTATAGGTTGTATAGGTGCATTGCTGTGTTCTTTAGGCTTTATTTTTGCCCCGATTACCTCTCCAATCGCTATGGAGTTATTGCTGTTCTTTTTTGGAATTTTTTCTGCGGGATTTTTACCAGCATTTTCGGTTGCTAAAGAACTATGTAATAAAAAATACGTTGCTACTGGTTTGAGCTTCATGAACATGATGAACATGATTGGAATCGCACTTGGTCAACCATTAATTGGATTAATACTGGATAAAATGTGGGATGGAAAAATGGTAGGTCCAGTAAGGTATTACCCAATAGAGGCTTACACCACTGCCCTCTCTATATTACCATTAGGTATGTTAGTAGCCTTGTTGCTTTTGCCAAAAATTAAAGAAACTTATTGCCAAAGCGTTAATTAATGGAATAATAACGCCATTTGCACAGAAGATAGAATATAGAATATGGTTAAAAAATTATACATTAAAACAAATGGCTGCCAAATGAATGAATACGATTCAACTAAAATGGCAGACGTATTGCAGGCTTCTCATGGTCTCGTAAAAACAGACAATGTTGAAGAGGCTGATGTGATACTATTGAATACTTGTTCTATTCGCGAGAAAGCGCAAGAAAAGGTGTTTTCACAACTCGGTCAATGGAGAGAGTATAAAGCGAAAAATCCTCACGTGATTATCGGTGTTGGTGGATGTGTAGCAAGTCAAGAAGGTGCTGATATTGTCAAAAGAGCCCCCTTTGTTGATATCGTTTTTGGGCCACAAACTTTACATAGACTGCCTGACTTACTCCGAGAAAGAGAGCAAAAGAAAAAAGCAGTAGTAGACATTAGTTTTCCTGAAATCGAAAAATTTGATCATTTACCTGCTCCACGCGCAGACGGTCCAACAGCGTTTGTTTCCATTATGGAAGGTTGTAGTAAATATTGCAGTTTTTGCGTAGTACCCTACACAAGAGGGGTTGAAATTAGTAGACCATTTGATGATGTCCTGGCTGAATGTTATCAATTAGCTAGCCAAGGGGTCAGAGAAATTAATTTACTGGGCCAAAACGTCAATGATTACAGAGGCGAAATGGATAATGGCGATATCGCTGATCTAGCACTACTCATCCATTATGTAGCAGCGATTGAAGGAATAGGAAGAATTCGATTCACCACATCCCACCCGCTCGCTTTCTCAGATAATTTGATCAATGCCTTTGCGGAAGTACCAGAACTTGCAAATCATTTGCATTTGCCTGTTCAAAGTGGTTCCGATCGCATTCTAGGTTTAATGAAGAGAGGATATACTGGATTAGAATATAAATCTAAAATTCGCAAACTTCGTAAAGTTCGTCCTGATATTCGTCTATCCACTGATATCATAGTAGGTTTCCCTGGCGAAAGCGATAAAGACTTCCAAGATACGATGGATCTTGTGCATGATATGGGATTTGATACCTCCTTTAGCTTTATTTACAGTCCAAGACCTGGTACACCAGCGGCCAATCTTCCAGATGACACACCATTGGAAGTTAAAAAGCAACGCCTGCAAATCTTACAAAATCGCCTTCTTATAAATGCTTCACGTTACAGTGAGTCCATGATAGGAAGTAAACAGCGCATACTTGTAACAGGCTTCTCTAAAAAGGACAGCAAGCAACTGTCAGGACGCACCGAATGTAATCGAGTCGTTAATTTTGAAGGCCCAGAAGATTTAATAGGACAATTTATAGACGTTCAGATTACTGATGCTCTGCCTAACTCACTGAGAGGACGGCTACTTGAAGTGGACATGCTCGTTATCTAATGATTGAACATATACAGAAGCAATTTGCTGTAACCCGAGACTTGCATAATAAACGACTAGATGTTGTTGTGTCAGAACTAATGCCGGAATATTCACGTTCCCAAATTAGCTCATGGATTAAAAGCAACTCAATCCTAGTGAATGAGAAGCCTTACAAACCAAAGGATAAGGCTCAGGAAGGAGATCGAATCAGCATCAATGTTCAATTTGAGCCAATCAACCCTGATTTTAACGTATGCAAACCTGAGAACATCCCACTGAACATTGTTTATGAGGATGATGATGTTTTAGTGATAAACAAACAAGCTGGATTGGTTGTACATCCTGGAGCCGGCAATAGAGAGCACACTCTGGTTAATGCATTACTTCACCATGCTCCATCTCTCCAGCATCTTGCTCGAGCAGGTATAATTCATAGACTGGATAAAGACACTACTGGCTTACTCATTGTGGCTAAGAATTTGAAAGCCCACAATTCATTGACCCAGCAAATGCAAGCCAGAGAGATAAATCGACAATACATCACGCTGGTCTATGGGCATATTATTTCTGGTAGCACCATTGAAACTGGGTTTGGAAGACATCCTAAAAATCGCCTTAAAATGACCGTTTGTGATCATGGGCGAGAGGCGATTACCCACTACTCCATCAATAAGCAATACTTTGATTTCACTTTGCTGGATGTTCAGTTGATGACTGGCAGAACGCATCAAATCAGAGTCCACCTTAATTACATCAAACACCCTGTTGTTGGAGACCCACTGTATGGAGGTCGGGTTCGTTTTCCTGCACAAGCAAGTCAAATGCTTATCATTGCATTACAACAATTTAAACGACAAGCATTACATGCTGCAAAGATCGAGTTTATACACCCCGCAAACAATAAAAAATTGATATTTACAGCAGCCTTACCTGATGATTTCAGTACGCTGCTAAAGACTATGGATGAAGATTATGAAAATAAGAAAAGCTGATTGGAATGCACCTCAAAATGTAACCGCTTTATGCACGACAAGATTGGATGGTTTTAGCCAAGCCCCCTACCACGGTAACAATCTAGGTTTGCATGTTGGAGACAAGGACGAACATGTTCTAGCAAATAGAAACGAGTTAAGACAATTTCTCCAGCTTCCTGTTGAGCCCTTCTGGCTAGAGCAAACTCACAGTACAGTATGTGTGGAAATTGATATCGATTCTAACAGAGATGCTGATGCAGCAATTACTCGTGTACCGCTTAAACCATTAGTCATCCTAACTGCAGATTGCTTACCAATTACAGTATGTAATACAAATGGAAGTGAGGTAGCAGCAATTCACGCTGGTTGGAAAGGTTTGTTCAATGGCATTATAGAAAACACCCTATCCAAAATGCACAGTAATCCACAAGATCTAATGGCTTGGATTGGACCAGCCATCTGCCAACAATGTTATGAAGTGGGCAGCGAAGTTTTTGATGCTTTCACAAACAAATACCCGATAACAAAAAATGCTTTTTCCCCGAAAAACAACAAATGGCTAGCCAATTTACCCAAAATGGCCGAAGAAATATTAAATAAAAATGGGATATCTGATGTATTTCAGTCAAATTTATGTACTTTTGAGTTAAAAAATGAGTTTTTTTCCTATCGTAGAGAACAACAAACGGGTAGAATAGGAACTTTAATTTGGATTAACGATCAACCTCGGGATTAATCATTATGATCAAGCATATCAGATTACTTATAGCAATGATTGCGTTCATTTTTAGTACAGTAACTCTTGCTGCACAAGACCAGAGCATGCCAAGCCTTGCCCCCATGCTTAAACAAACTATGCCTGCTATAGTCAACGTCGCTGTACAAGGTTACTTGCCCAATGATGCTACAGCTTTAGGGCGTAATGGCGAAGACGAACAGGATAACAAGCCTCAGCAACCTCCTCGTAATGCTGAAAAAGGTAGAAAATTTGAGAGTATTGGCTCGGGAGTGATTATCGATCCTAAAAATGGGATTATCATAACAAACGATCACGTTATCCGTAATGCCAACTTGATTACAATCACTGTTCAAGATGGTAGAAGATTGAAAGCACGATTGATAGGCGGCGACAGTGAAACTGATTTAGCAGTACTAAAAGTAGATGCCACCAATTTAAAGTCTCTGCCGATTGGCGATTCAGACAAATTGGAAGTAGGTGATTACGTAGTCGCAATCGGAAACCCATTTGGCTTAAACAGCTTTGGAAATAGCCAATCAGCAACTTTTGGTATTGTCAGCGCCTTAAAACGAAGCGACCTAAACATTGAAGGCGTAGAAAACTTTATTCAAACCGATGCCGCAATAAACCCAGGTAATTCAGGTGGGGCTTTAGTGAATACGAAAGGTGAACTCATCGGTATCAACACTGCGATTTTATCCCCCTATGGCGGTAACGTGGGTATAGGCTTCGCTATACCTGTCAATATGGTAAAGGATGTCGCACAGCAAATTATTCAATTTGGCTCAATCCATCGCGGTTTAATGGGTATTTTTGTACAGCATTTAACTCCAGAGTTAGCTCAATCAATGGGATATGCTGAAGACTTTCAAGGTGCACTCGTATCTCAAGTCAATGAAAACTCCCCAGCCCAAGTTGCTGGTTTAAAAGCCGGTGATATTATTACTCAGATCAACGACACCAAAATTTTACAAGCAACTCAGGTTAAAACAACAATTAGTCTTTTACGTGCAGGATCGACCGCTAAAATTCAAATAGTTAGGGACAATAAACCGCTGACACTGAATGTTGAAGTTACTGACATCAAAAAGCATGAGCAAAAGCTGCAATCAAGTAATCCATTCCTATATGGCTTGTCTTTACGTAATTTTGAACAAGAATCTCCTCCTCATGGAAATGTGATCGGAGTTCAAATTGTAGGTGCTTCAGAAACAAGCGCAGGATGGAGAGCAGGATTAAGACCTGGCGATATTATTATTTCAGCCAATAAGCATCCAGTAAAAGACATCAAATCATTACAAAACTTAGCTCTACAAAAAAACAAAGAGCTTTTAGTTCAAGTATTGCGTGGTCCTGGTGCAATGTATTTGCTAATTATCTAACCCATTTAAACTGGGTATCACTTGCTGATGCCCAGTTTATTATTCTTAAAAATCATCGTATTGAAAAATTAATTAAAAATCTGTTAAAACAGTCTTGACAGAATGTCCTGAAAAAGACAAAATCACGCCTCCAGTGGCTATGTAGCTCAGCCGGTTAGAGCGCGGCACTCATAATGCTGAGGTCGGTGGTTCGAGTCCACCCATAGCCACCATCTACACAATATGTAATATCCCTTGTTAATCACCAATTACGCCACCACCTTTACTACGGTGGTCCTTAACGCCTTCATCCAAACCAGCAGCTTCAGTAAGAGCAGCCACATTGTCCTTAGTAAAAAATCCATCAAATTTGTGACAGCGCTCTACATACTCTGTGATTAAGATCGAATATTTTGAATGTTTAGAAAAGATTTGTTTTAGATCAGGTGAGTCACCACATGAACCAAACACTTTAGCCAGAAACTCAATAGAGAATTTGTCACGTAAAGTACTAACGACATAATCAATGTTCTTTTGTCCTGAAGAATGATCCCCATCTTTTACTTCATAGGCGATATGATGCATTCTGCGACCATAGTTTCTTACGAATGCTTCTGTTGGCATAGGGAGATTTTCAAAGGAGTTGACCATGAACGGGGTATTATTTGCCGTAAATACCTTTGCAGGAGATTTAATATCATGACCATGTGGAACTCTATTCACGTTGGTCGATGAATTCATATCCATGATGTTGTAAGCACCCCAAAAATAATACTTAGATAGGCACAAGAATTCTAAAATGGCATCTTCGCGCTCACCGGCCAAAATCCGTGTAGCCATGTGATCAATACCTTTTAGTAAGTGTTTAGTCCCATTATCTATACTGATTTGATCTTCCTCATCTAATTGCTTTTGTTGCTCTTTAGTTAAATAAAAACGCTGCCCCAGCTCGAGAGCATCAAAATCATAAATAGGAGAGTCAATATATCCGACACTATTGTATGTATGATCCGAAAGACGAGTAAAATTAATGTGCTTAGCGCTGTAAAATTTGTTTTCGGCAGATGATTCATCATGAAAATTAAAATCATGGGATTGTAGAATGGATTTTATCGCATTTTTGTCTTTGCAATTATAGATTTCTCCTACGTAACGAGCATTGTATTTTTCCCTTGAATTAGGATACATTTTATTGATACGCGTAATATCATCTTTAAAATTGGGATCTAAGGGCTCTAAAACAATAAAAACAGGGCTCTCTTTAGTATTTATTAAACAATAGATTTTATGAGTTTCACTGATATAACTCCTGGCATAACGATAGGGCGTCATAAAATACAATTCTCTAATATAAGGTAGAGCATCACCAGTTTGTACCTGAACAACTACTCCCGCCATATCACCATATAACTCTTCAAGTCCTGACGAAATCCTTCTCTCGAAAATTTTTGACTTGTATTCATTGAAATAGGATGAGTTTTGCTTATCACCTTTTGGAGTATAGGTTAATGGATTGATCATCATGATCTCCAAACATAGATTATATGTAGTAATAATTATATACCATTTTTGAAACAGCGATCGTGGATAAGCTCTTGGCTCAACCAATGCTTGTTTATCGATTAGTTCTCGAATCACGACGTGGAGTATAGGCAAGGTTAAGCTTGTTGATCTATCGAGGTATAGATAACTAAATCGTTTAGACTTTCATAAAATGGTCATAGATTGCTTTGCTGATTTGAGCAATTGCCCTACTTCGTGGATAGTCGCTTACTGCTTTGGATTTAATATAAACGGCAATTGCAATATGTCCTTTTTTATTCGGTAAGGTGATTATTCCTACATCGCTCGTAAACCGATAAAGCTGTTTAGAACCTGGGTATCTAATGTAATTTCGTTCGTCTATGCCCCATGTTCCCGTTTTATGAGCCACTTTTACTCTAGGAGGTAGCAAACCGCGAATACGACTGCGTCCGGTTCGACAACTTTCCATTATGTTTAATAGTAAATTCGTACTTGATTCAGAGAGCACATCCCCTTTATAAAGTTTTACTAACAGTTTCGCCATATCATCCGGTGTTGTAGTATCTCTTACATCGTTTTGAAACCGCTTCCAAGCTTGTGCTTTCTCTTTCAGCGGAACTTGATTAAACGCTTTTTTCCATGAACTAACCGTTCTTGGTCTTTTTGACAAAGCGGGATCAACATGATTAGTATCCATGAGCATTTGTATAATTGAACGATTAATAACAATGTTTTTAAAACCAAGAGCATACATACGCTTTGTGACTGCACTTGGACCTTTAGCTGCCTGTAAGACAACGTCACTGGCACTATTATCGCTGTTAATAAGCATGTATTTAAGAATCTGCTTCATGGAGATACGAAGTTCATTTTTTTCAAACATATAATGTAAAACACCTGACCCGGGTACTGAGTGTTTAGCATTTAATTTGACTATGCGGTTTAATGACTCCTTTTCTTCATCCACTCTATGCAATAAAGCAATTGCGATAGGTAACTTGATGGTACTTGCCATAAAAAATCGTTGGCTTCCGTTATGACTAATCACTTTATTCTTTTCAACATATATAGCTGTGACGCCGATGATAGCATTTGAACTCTTTTCAATAGCACTGATGCGCTTTTGTATATCTGTTTGCATCGAAGCGCTAACAAGATTGGCTGAACACAAAAAAAACAAAATCAATGTAAGTTTGATGATGTTTAAATTGATGTTCATGTTTTGCTTCAAAAAAAAATGCGTGTTCATTGAATTATAAATCCATTTGTGAGTTTCATTTCTCTAGGCCAATACCGCTAAAACCATCCAACACTAGTTACTGATACTATATCTTATAAACACAAAAAATATTAGATAAATTGAATCTCCAACAGTCTTATTTTAATACTTTTAAAAATTGAAATTACTTTTAGATCATCATGTTCATTTTTTGTCTTACAGATCCATTCCAGCATTTTTTCTATTTACAGGACTGACAAAAAAACCTTACTTCAAACACCTGCACTGCGTGTTAATGACCACTCATTGATTGACGAATTGACTATTCACCCCCTCCCCAAGACTTTTGCAAGGAGAGCGAAGTTAAAGAAACGGGTTAAACAACAGAGGTTAACACTTCGATTAAACGATCGATGTCCTGCTCATTATTGTAGTAATGCAAAGATATTCTTATGCCCCCTTCTCTTTGCGTTACCCATACATTATGTTCTTCCAATAAGCTCATTATACTGCCCAAATTATCAAAAGGTCCTAAAAGCGTAATTCCCGAGCGATAATGCTCTTCTTGCTTGAATAGAACAGGAATATTATGTTGCTCTAATTGAGCCATTAGATAATTGGTTAAACTGAGGATTCGTCTTCCTATATTTTCAATTCCTATTTCCTCAATAAGATCCAGAGCTGCATCAAATCCTGCGAATATGGTTAAGTTATCCCAACCTAGTTCAAAAATCCGAGCTGAATCATAAAATTTACAAGTCCCATCAAAATTCATTGCACCTTCAACACTACGCCAACCTATTAAATTTGGCTTGAGTTGTTTGAAGAGATCTGGATGTATATACATAAATGCAATACCTTCGCCACATCCCATCCATTTGTAACAAGAGCACACTAAGGCATCGATTTTTTGCGTTTTAACATCGATTGGAAAAGCACCTATACCCTGAGTTCCATTGACTATTAGGTTTACATCAGGCTTGCTTTCCTTAATTTTATCTATTGGCATTTTATAGCCATTACCAAAATGAATAGAGCTGGCAACAATCGTTGATACATCATCCAAGGTATTGTTTTGTAATGCATCCAACATTGCCTTTAAAGAATCAACCCACTGAATTGTGTGTCCGCTTTGAGTCCATGGTATGACCGATGATCCAAAGTCGTTTTTTGCTATTAAAACAGAATCAGTCTTTGGCAAAGAGTTGGCTAAAGCATTCATTCCGAAAGAAACATGAGGAATAAACGCAATATGTTCCTTTTCAGCATTAATCAACTTGGCAATTTTTTCCCGACATCTTTCCATGATTTGTATATTTTCACCAAATGCCCGTCCTCCCATATTAGCAACTGTTTGATATCTGCTTTGTATTGCATCAAGGACAGGTTGAGAAATAGCTCCTCCACCCGCAGTCATAAAGTAAGTTTGTTGAGCTACAACTGGAAAGAGATTCCTGTATTTTTCCCAATTAATCATTCGCTTAGGCCACCTATAAAAGTCAATGGTTTAATAGATCTATTGATTCGTTTTGTTTTTAGCAGAGACAAACTGTTAAAAATTAATCTTTAGTTTCTCTTCCTCTTCTTCCTTCGTCAAACCAGCTAATTTGTAGAGCGTGCCAGCTTTTGTTTTTGCAACACCGAGTTTGGAGGCAAGCTTATTAGGGTTGAATAAAAGTATAGAGTTTATTTCTATTCCTAATTGACTTTGGATTGACGTCTTCAAGCGCTCTATCAATGAGAATTTGGCAGACTCATCCATGTTTGAAACTAATTCAACTCGAATTTCAATCGATCCTTCTCGAGAAATAATTTGATACTCACAGCTTAGTTCTTGATGTTGAAATAAAATATCTTCAATTTGTATCGGAAATACATGTTTACCAGTCGAAGGACAGGTTACTAAATCTGCAGTCCGTCCAAGCACATTGATAACAGGCGTATCGTATTCACAACCACAATTTAAAGTTAGGGTACCAAAGTCCCCTGTCTTGTATCGAAGGAGTGGCATATAATTTATATTTGTATTGGTTAATACAATGTTGCCCACTTCACCTTCATTTTTTACTGGGGTGATAAAATCATCTTTAAGCAGTTCAACAACCAGATATGGATTTGAAGGCAAGTGATAACGATGATTACTACAAGATACTAAGCCCCCACTATCAAGCTCCGTCAAACCATAGACCCCATGCACCGATGCATTTCCATATTCCTGACTTATACGTTTAAACTTAGCTTGAGAAATAATTTCACCCGTTAGTATGATCTTTTTAATTGAAGATTGGCTTGGATCAATCCCCTGCTCTCTCATGGCTTGGGCATAACGTAACGTTTCTAACGGTCTACCGATAAGCAGCTCCGGTTTCAATCGCACAAAAAGATCGATGACTTTTTGCGGCATGCAAACCAATGTTTTTACTCCGGCTGGAATCGCCGTTATGCCAGCTTTGGTTAATCCCGCAAAATATTTGATTCCAATAGGATTCATTTCAAAAGGCAACGCTATAATCGCCCTTTTGACTTCATCTTTATCTAAACATAACCAGTCAAAAATAAAGTTTGCAAACTCTCCTCCACGCTCTGGGCCTAAATCTGGTATGACAGGAAAAGGATTCCCTGAGGTACCGCTGGTTTCAAAATACGATGGAGGATTATCATTAAGAACCTGATCAACCAATAAGTCAATTTTGTCTGTATTTTTATCAATTGGAGGGAATTTGGCTAAATCCTGCAAAGAATTCACTTTAGTTTGTAGCAAGTTTTGATAATGGTCTTTGTAAAATGAAAAGTTACTGACTACGTATTCAACTAATTTTGTAAATCGTTCACACAAAATAGTTTGATCATCTTGCTTTAAAAAAATACTGGACATTAAAACCTCTACTTGCTAGTTGTGACTTGCCTTGTTGGATCGATGCTCTCATTGAAACCACACAATTTTCACCTATTTCTTTTTAAATCGTAAGTAAATCCATTGGCATTTATCACTAAGATCTTTAGGTAAAAAAAGCTCTCTTGTCTTAGCCATACCAATGGTTAAAGGCTTTGGATAGATAATGTAGTCATATCCCATTTTTGCCCAAAGAGGGATTACAATAGGACATTCTTCAATAAGGTAATTCAAACCATGTTTAAACAATGTATCTACATCAGTTGCCGGATTGATTAATGAAAGTCTTTCTATATACGTCATAACGTTCGCGTCAATAGCAGATTTGTAGTCTTCATTTTCATTATAAGCGGTTACAATCTCTTGTTTTAAAGCATCGTATTCGTTATGTAAAAGAAACTCATCCCAGCGAATGATGGTGTGAGGAACATTGAGTTTATTTAATGCATATTCACTTCTCTTTAACCAAAGGTCACCCGCGTCTTTAGAAAAAATAGCCGCTTGTTCTACTCCCATTCGACCGATATGATTGTGGCGTTGGAGAGTATCGGCCATTACTATGTCACATTGTTGAAAAGCATATTTGTTGACTAACTCAATTGTTGCCAGAAACTTACCTTGCTCATGATATGCTTGACCTACACTAATGAATAATAACGCTTTTTTTCCAGTAAAATCAGGTGCCTTGCTTTCACCTTCAATATCTAACTCGGTATATCTGAATGATGCTTTGTGTGTTTGGAGTCCTACTTGATTCTGAATATCAAGCTCATTTTGAATATGCTGCATAGAAAACATTATGAATGTTCCTTAATCCAAGAGGTAAAAATGAATTGGGCTGCATGTCCAAATTATATCATTTTGACATTTTATCTGTCGGTTTGATGCATTTGGCACATGGCAACCAGGAAGCGAATTATACTTATTTCTGTATAGAATGCATCTTTTTTTTACTTTAAAACCCTATTATGATCATTGTGCACAGCATAGTCAGCATTATGTTGTTATTTGTTGCAAAAGCGTGAAGTGATTAACTGGCGCATTTATCAGGTATTTTTAGCGGATAAAGAGGTATGCAATGATTCCTCTCTTTACAATAGACTTTCTGCAAATAATCACGTCCAAAGGCTATGGCAAGACGTGAATTTTGGTTATTATGTTAGAACTAATCATTCAACGGTTTATAAATGCGTTCGTTAGTAATAGTACTCTTAGCCCTCATCTGCTTGTCATTGGTTTACGCCAATGATGTAAATATTTCTACAGTGAGCAGAGATGGGAACACCATTTTCTACCTTCAAGCTGGCGCTTTTAACCTCGAAAAAGATGCAAAACTTCGCCAAGAAGAGCTTTCCAAACAAGTCAGCCAATCCGTTGAAATTAAAAATCTTTCTGATAAACACCTTTATTTAGTCCAAATAGGTCCAATTGAGGACTATCAAACTGCTAGACAGCTCAAGGACAAATTGTCACAAAACTCCAATAACCTTATTGCAGAAGTAAAAAGTCCTAATCCCCCTGAGCTAGAAAGCAATCAACTCTTGCCACAAGTTGATGAGTCGCCCCAACCACAAGCAGCGAGCAAACTTTGGAATCTTCGTAATGCAGATGTACGTGCAGTGATTGCGGAAGTATCCAGAATTACTGGCAAAAATTTTGTTGTCGACCCTAGAGTACAAGGGAAAATATCCATCATTTCCTCAACACCACTATCAAACAAAGAACTGTATCAAGTGTTTCTCTCTGTGCTTCAAGTGTCAGGTTATGCAGCGATTCCTAATGGGAAAATTATAAAAATCATTCCGAATATAGATGCTAAAACTCAATCCCCAGATTTAATTAGTGGGATGTCTTCACCTCCTAGAGGAGATGACATGATGGTCTCTGTAGTACCTGTTCATTACGTACCCTCTGAGCAACTTGTCCCGGTTCTTAGACCTTTAATGCCACAATGGAGTAGCATATCTGCTTATGCTCCCTCCAACATGTTGATCCTTTCAGGAAGAGCCAACAACATCAAAAGCTTAACAGACATTATTAAACAAGTAGACAGCTCTTCGGCCAATGGTATTGACATGGTTAGCTTGCGTCATGCTTTAGCTATGGACGTTGCAAATACTTTAAAAGATCTCGTTAAAACACAACCAGGCATGGGGAGTCGTACTCAAATTACTGTTGCCGCCGATGATCGCTCTAATTCAATTTTAGTGAGTGGAAGTAAAACGGACAGAATTCGCCTAAGAATGTTGATTCTGAAATTGGATAGAAAAAGCTCAGAAGGAGTTAATCAGAATACTCAAGTCGTTTATCTTAACTATTTACGAGCTGAAGATATAGTTCCAATCCTTGCTGGTATTGCACAAGCAAATTTCAGTGGGAATGTAGGAACAACTATTGGAACGATTACTCGTCCAGCCTTAGACAGCACAAACCCAGCATCTAACCTCGCGAATAATTCTTCAAGTGACCAAAGTGGTGGTGGTGGATTAACCAGCAGCAACCCATCGCAACCTTCTCTAAACAGCTCTGCAGCTACTTCAAATACGACTTCTGCCAGTACAAGGAATGAAGGGAGCACTAAACCCACAGTGCAAATTATTGCTGAACCCAATACCAACTCAATTATTCTGAATGCCCCAGCATCGATCATCCGCATTCTAAAATCAGTTATCTCACAATTGGATATTCGACCTGCTCAGCTCCTGATTGAAGCGATGGTTGCTGAAGTTGACCAAAAGGATATTAATAATTTAGGTATAGAGTGGGGCTCTGATCAACAAACGGGTAATGCACAAAAAGATTTTAGACCAGGATTTGCTATTATTAATAGCAAAACACAAATAGATGATTTTCAAGCCCAAATTTACGCACTGGCAAGGGAACAAAAAGCAAATATACTTTCAACACCATCGGTAGTGGTGCTGGATAACCGCCAAGCTAAAATTCTTGTAGGTAAACAAGTTTCAGTAGCATCAACCAGCTATCCTAATAATGCAGGTGGAACAACTACTGCTAGCCCATACACTACTTTTGACCGAGTCAATGTTGCTTTGCATTTGTATGTAAGACCACAGATTACCCGAGGTCAAGGGATACAATTACAAATTGATCAAGGAAATGATACCTTAGATCCCGCCAGTACTACAGACAGTGCCAACAATCCAACATTCAAAATAAGTAGCATAGTGACTTCCGTTCATGTTGAAAGTGGTGATGTCGTTGTTTTAGGTGGTTTAACTCAGGACAGTATTGGAAATGAAAATAATAGATTACCAATTTTAGGCGATATCCCAGGTATTGGACGTTTATTCCAGCACAATATCCGTAACCGCGATAAACGGGTTCTAATGGTCTTTATCAAACCAATTATTCTTCATAATGAGCGAGATAACTTGCATGTTACGGGTGAAAAATACAATAGTACTCGACAATATCAACTTGACTGGTTGAAGTCACAAGAAGCATTTACTCAATCCAATGATGAAACAGTGTTACCACCACTAACTCAAGGAACATTGCCTATACCCTTTAACTCTTTGCCAACCCACTCCCAAATGACGAAATAAACCATGGTAACAGATGACAGATCCCCTAAGGTCCCTTATAGTTTTGCAAAAAGCAATCGTATTTTGGTTGCAGAAATAAGCGAGGATCATGCATTAATTTATCATATGCCCGAAACACCTTTGCAAGCCTTTGCTGAAATCAAACGTATTTTGCAACGCGAGATGGATTTTAAACAAGTCGATGAGAGTACTTTTCAGCAACATTTAGCCAATATTTACCAATCAAAATCGTCCATATTAGATGCCGCCGAGGGCATGGAGGAAGACATGGACTTGTCGCAGTTAGCAAGTCAACTCCCTGTCAGTGAAGATTTGTTGGAAAATCAAGATGACGCCCCAATAATTCGCTTACTTAATGCCCTATTTACTCAGGCAATAAAACAAAAAGCGTCTGATATCCATATTGAAACTTACGAGGACAGAGTTCTAGTCCGAAACCGAATCGATGGTGTATTACAAGAAGTTCTTGAAATTCAAAGAGCCATAGCACCACTTGTTATTTCAAGAGTTAAAGTAATGGCAAAATTAGACATTGCTGAGAAGCGTATTCCTCAAGATGGACGAATTTCTCTCCGCATTGGTGGTCATAATATCGATGTAAGGGTATCAACCCTACCCTCTAATCATGGTGAGCGCGTGGTTTTAAGGATACTCGATAAACAAGCAGCTCAATTGGATCTCAGTTTATTAGGGATGCCAAAATCCAATTTAACCACACTCCGCAAAATGATATCCGAACCGCACGGGATAATTCTTGTTACTGGACCGACTGGCTCTGGTAAAACAACTTCATTATACGCGATGCTCACTGAATTGAATCAAGTGCATCGAAATATTTTAACGATTGAAGATCCCATCGAATACGATTTAGAAGGTATTGGGCAAACTCAAGTGAATACCAAAGTCCAAATGACTTTTGCAAAAGGCCTTCGAGCCATACTTCGACAAGATCCTGATGTAGTGATGATAGGTGAAATTCGAGACCTTGAAACCGCTGAAATCGCAGTTCAAGCTAGTTTAACAGGCCACCTTGTGCTCTCCACTTTACATACTAACAGTGCCTTAGGCGCATTAACGAGACTCCGTGATATGGGAGTGGAGTCCTTTCTACTATCCTCAAGTATTGTAGGCTTAATCGCTCAAAGACTAGTAAGAAGTTTATGTTCTCATTGTAAAACACCACATGCATTACGAGACGATGAAATTGAATTAATGGGCTTAACTGCAAAAACAGATATTTCTAAAGTATGCGAGCCCAAAGGTTGTGATCAATGCAATCAAATTGGGTATCGTGGAAGAACAGGTATTTATGAGCTTATCACAATTGATGAAGAGCTTCGCGGAATGATTCATCGTAATGACAATCTTCAAACTATAGAGAATTACATAAGACCTAAATCTCCAAGTATTCGGGATGATGGCTTTAAGCGAGTTCTTGCTGGAGATACTTCATTAGCAGAAATTTTGAGGGTTACTACGCAAAATTAGATGAAAGGTTATAATTAGAGATATTCGCTCCCTTACGCTCGCGGCTCGGTGTTGTACAGTCCCAACTGCGCCGGGGCCGTAAGGGAGCGGATAAAAATTCAGAGCCTTACACCTTACGCCAACCAGTTCCTCCAGAACCATCTTCAAGCTCTATTCCAAGATTGAGCAACTCCGATCGAATTTGATCTGCTCTATCCCAATTTTTATCTTTACGCGCTTGATTGCGCTCAGAAATCAATTGCTCAATGGTTGCTTTGTCAATCTCATCCAAACCTGACTGTAAGAATGACTCAGGTTCCTCTTGTAGAAGACCTAAGATACTAGCTAAGTACTTCAAAGTGCTGGCTAATAGTGGTGAATTACTCTTATTGACTTCATGAGCTAACTGAAATAACACAGACAATGCAATAGGAGTATTGAAGTCATCATTCATAGCCTGATTGAATTCATTCGCCCACTTAGAGTCTATGTCTTTATCATTGAGCGCAGGGACATCTTTTATTGCTTGATACAAACGAGTCAATGCTTTTTGAGCGTTTAATAAATTTTCCTCAGAATAATTTAAGGGGCTTCGATAATGGCTACTGAGCAAAAAATATCGAATGACTTCTGGATGATGTTTTGTTAATACATCTTCAATCGTGAAAAAATTTCCAACAGACTTAGCCATTTTTTCACCATTAACTTGCAGCATACCAACATGCATCCAATAATTTGCAAAATGCTTTCCAGTAGCTGCTTCGCTTTGGGCAACTTCGTTCTCATGGTGTGGGAATTGTAGATCTAAACCACCGCCATGGATGTCAAATTGCTCACCTAATTCATGCATTGCCATCGCAGAGCACTCTATATGCCAACCAGGTCTCCCATCGCCCCAGGGAGAAGGCCAACTGGGTTCACCTTGCTTTGCTTTTTTCCATAGTACAAAATCTAAAGGTGATTTTTTTTCTTTTACAATTTCGACACGAGAACCAGCTACCAACCCTTCTAAATCTTTATGCGACAACTTACCATATTCGGCAAAAGTATCGACTTGATAGCACACGTCCCCATTATCGCTAACATAAGCGTTCCCTTTATCCAGTAATCGTTTTATTAATCCGACGATAGTATCGATATGCCCTGTAGCTCTAGGCTCGATATCTGGAGGTAAAATATTTAATGCCTCAGCATCTTCATTCATCGCTTTAATGTACTGTTCCGTTAAAGAATCAATACTTATGCCCCGTTCATTGGCGCGATTAATAATCTTATCGTCTATATCAGTGATGTTTCTCACATAATTCACTTGATAACCTTGAGAACGTAAATACCGAACGATAACGTCAAAGGAAACCATCGAGCGGGCATGGCCAATATGACAACGGTCATAAACAGTTATTCCACAAACATACATCCCTATTTTACCTGGGTTTAGAGGTACAAATTTTTCTTTTGATCGAGTTAATGAATTATATATATACAACATTTCAGCCCCTTAACTGGATTTTCCCCAAGTATCTTTAAGATCAACAACACGATGAAATGCACACACATTCCCCTCTATCGATTCATTGACGCAATAATAACCCAATCGCTCAAACTGGAATACTTCACCAACCGCTTGATCTTTTAGAGCGGGCTCGCAATATCCTTGCGTAGTTTGTAATGAATCATGATTTAGGAATTGTAAAAAATCCTCTTCGCGGGCAGGGTTAGGATCATTAAATAATCTATCGTATTGATGGATTTTCACTGGATGAGCATGATGACAAGAAACCCAGTGAATGACTCCTTTTACTTTTCGATCCTCTGGATTTTTTCCTAAGGTCTTTTCATCATAAGTACAGTGAAGCTCCTTTATTTGACCATGTTCATCCTTTATCACACTTTCGCATTTAATGACATAGGCATGCCGCAGTCTTACTTCATTTCCTGGTGATAATCGGAAATACTTTTTGGGTGGGTCTTCCATGAAGTCTGATTTTTCAATATATATTTCTCGGGAAAATGGTAATAATCGACTGCTCGTTGAATCCTGTTGATGCGGGTTAAAATTAGCGTTAATCTGCTCCACTTTGCCCTCGGGATAATTAGTAATGATAACTTTTATGGGGTCCATTACGCATAAGGCACGTTTAGCAGTTCGGTTAAATTCATCTCGGACGCATTCTTCAAGAAGTGTCATGTCTATCACAGAATCGCTCCGTGAAATTCCAATCATTTCACAAAATTGACGAATCGCAACAGGGGGATAACCGCGTTTACGCATACCCCTTAAAGTAGGTAGTCTAGGATCATCCCAACCACTTACAATTTCTTTCTCTACTAATTCACGCAACTTACGCTTACTAGTCACTGTATGTGATAGATTTAGCCGAGCAAATTCAGTCTGTACAGGTTTTGCAGGCAGAGGTAAATTATCGACTAACCAGTCATATAATGGCCTATGATCCTGAAATTCAAGTGTACACAAAGAATGGGTAATCTTCTCCAAAGCATCGGAAATTGGATGCGCATAATCGTACATTGGATAAATACACCATTCATCCCCTGTTCTTTGATGGCTTGCATGACGAATACGATATAAAACAGGATCTCTCATATTCACATTTCCTGATTTCATATCTATTTTAGCCCGCAAAACGTATTTACCGTCAGGAAATTCTCCAGCTTTCATACGCTCAAAGAGATCTAGGCTCTCCTCTATTGGTCTATTTCTGTAAGGACTATCCTTACCTGGCTCTTGCAATGTACCACGATATGCCCTTATTTCTTCCATTGTTAGACTATCTACATAAGCCATATCCTTTTTTATCAAAAGCACCGCCAAATCATAGAGTTCATGATAGTAGTCTGAGGAGTGGGTCATGTCGCACCAATTAAACCCCAACCAGCGAACGTCTTCGATGATAGCATTTACATACTCTTCTTCTTCCTTTATGGGATTCGTATCGTCAAAGCGTAAAAAACATTTTCCTTGAAATTCATCAGCCAAGCCAAAATTCAAACAAATTGATTTTGCATGCCCTACGTGCAAATACCCATTTGGCTCCGGTGGAAAACGGGTTACAACCGATTGATGTTTACCGCTTGCTAACTCATCAGTAATGAGTTGTCTTATAAAATGTGCGCGTTTTTCAATTTGTTCTGTCATGCTTTAATTCCAATGTTGTCAATCGCCTCTCGCATAGAATGGATTATGGTATGCGCTGCTTGTAACGGATCTTTTTTTGCAGTGTAGGCCTCAATGATTCTCTCGATCAAAGCAGCTCCAACAATAACGCCATCAGCAAACTGAGAAACTTTAGCAGCTATTTCAGGTGTTTTAATTCCAAATCCTACCATCATTGGTAATTTGGATAAGCGCTTTTTCAGTTGATATTGTTCCTGCAAGCTCGTCAGGTCTAGGGCGTTAGAGCCGGTAACCCCTTTAAGGGAAACATAATACAAGTACCCGTTCGCATGTCGATTTATTAGTTCAATCCGATCATCTGTGGTTGTTGGTGAACATAAAAATATGCAATACAGGCCATGTTTGTTCCACACTCTCACAACGCCTTCTGCTTCTTCGGGTGGTAAATCAACCAATATGGTACCATCTACTCCAGCTTCAATCGCGTGCTGAGCAAATAAATCGTAGCCATATTGTTCTATGGGATTTAAGTACCCCATCACGATAATAGGTGTATCGTTGTCTTGTTGGCGGAACTCCTTCACCATATCCAACACGCTTTCACAATGAATTGAATGAGTTAGAGCTCGCTCCATAGCACGCTGTATGACGGGCCCTTCAGCCATAGGATCAGAAAATGGTATTCCAAGTTCTAAAACATCAGCCCCTGCTTTCACCAATTCATGCATCAAAGGGACGGTTAGCTCAGGATGAGGATCACCTGCCGTGATGTATGGACTGAGCATTTTCCGTCCACTCATACTTAGATTTGCTAAAGTCTTATCAATTCGATTCATGTTCTACCTGAGAAGTATGTAAAATTTATTCATGCATTAAACATTAATTCCATCTATTGCGGCTACTGTATGCATGTCCTTGTCTCCACGTCCAGATAAACAAACTATTATAGTTTGATCTGGAGACATGGTTTTAGCTAGTTTTATTGCATAAGCTATCGCATGGCTAGACTCTAATGCAGGAATAATCCCTTCTACCCGAGTCAAAGAACGAAATGCTTCAAGAGCCTCAGTATCATTAATGGCCTGATAAATGACTCGACCTGTGTCTTTCAAATAAGCATGCTCAGGACCAACTCCAGGATAATCCAATCCAGCAGAGACAGAGTGAGTATCTATCACTTGACCATGCTCATCGCACAATAAATAGGTTCTGTTTCCATGCAATACTCCTGGTTTTCCAGCAAGCAAAGAAGCGGAGTGTTCTCCTGTTTCTATTCCTTTACCAGCGGCTTCCACACCATAAATAGCAACAGATTGGTCATTTAAAAAGGGGTAAAATAAACCAATAGCATTTGAGCCGCCCCCAACACATGCTACTAATGCATCAGGTAATTGCCCTGTCTTTTCAAGACATTGAGCCCTTGCTTCATGACCTATAACCGTTTGGAAATCTCTAACCATTTGCGGATAGGGATGAGGTCCAGCAACCGTACCAATGATGTAAAAGGTATCGTCAACATTGCTTACCCAGTCTCTCATGGCCTCATTGAGTGCATCTTTCAGAGTTCTTGATCCAGAGGTTACTGGGATTACTTCTGCTCCTAATAATTTCATTCGATAGACATTGCTTGATTGGCGTTTAATGTCTTCAGAACCCATGTAAACAACACATTTAAATCCAAATTTTGCTGCAACTGTGGCAGTTGCTACACCATGTTGACCAGCGCCAGTTTCAGCAATAACTCGTGTTTTTCCCATTCGTTTTGCTAAAAGCGCCTGACCTATTGTGTTATTAATTTTATGAGCACCAGTATGATTTAAATCCTCTCGCTTAAGATAGATTTGTGCACCACCAGTTTCTTTACTCAAACGCTCTGCATAATACAATGGATTGGGTCGTCCCACGAAGTCCTTCAATTCAAAGCGTAGTTCAGCAAGAAATTCAGGATCATTGCGAAATTTGGCGTAGGCATCCCCTAGTTGTTTAACAGCATGAACCAATGTATCTGCTATAAACATTCCACCATACGGACCAAAATGCCCAAACTCATCTGGAAGTTCTTTTTTTCCCATACTATCCCCATAGCGCTTTAACAAAGCGGCTCATTTTTTGATGATCTTTAATACCCGGCGATATTTCAACTCCACTGCATACATCAACAGCATGTGGTCTGCAAAGCTTCACCGCATCTACTACATTGTTTTCATTCAAACCACCAGCCAAAATGTAAGCTTTATTAACTTCTTTCGGGATGATTTGCCAATCAAAAGTTTCTCCTGTACCGCCACGTGCCTGTTGCGAAGGTGTGTCTAAAAGTATCGCACTGGCCTGACTAAATTCCAGTGCACTTTGCTGTATTTGTTCTGCGGATAGAGGACGAATGGCTTTAATATAAGGTTTATTAAATTGATTACAAAACTGTACGTCTTCATCCCCATGAAATTGCAAATACTGAATCGATAGTTCATTTACCAAACGATGAATAAACTCTTTCTCAGAGTTAACCAGGACAGCAACCACATCGACAAAAGCAGGTATGTTTTGAGTGAGCTTCTTGGCCTTTTCAATCGAAATATTACGAGAGCTATTTGAGTAAAATATAAAGCCTAAAGCATCAACACCCAATTCTAAGGCATATTCTACATCTTGAATCTGAGTCATTCCACACATTTTGATGTGCGTATGCGATGAATTCACTTATTTCTCCCACATGAATATAGGACCAGGGTGAGATTGATACACGCCAAATTCGGAGGGATAGTTAACCTGTGCTAAATAAAGCCCGTACGATGGCGCAGTTTCTGCACCTAATTTCCTGTCTTTAGCTTTAAGCACCTCTTCAACCCAGCTCACTGGGTGTTTTCCAGAGCCAACTGCAATTAAAACACCTGCAATATTTCTTACCATATGATGGAGAAACGCATTTGCAGTAATATCAATCAGTACTAAATCATTGTGTCTAGTCACTTGAATAGCATGAATATTTCTCATGGGTGTATTCGATTGGCATTCTATGGACCTAAACGAGGTGAAGTCATTTTCACCCACCAAGAATTGTGCTCCCTGATGCATTAGTCGATGATCAAGTTGCCTGTATTGCCAAGTAACATTACTTCTTAATAAACCAGGACGGATTGCACTATTATATATGACGTATCTGTATCGCCTGCTTATAGCAGAATAACGCGCATGAAAAGTGTCAGGCATCTCCTTACCCCACTTAACACAAATGTCTTTAGGTAAGAATGAATTTGCACCATGTATCCAAGCCCTTATGGTGCGTTCTTTTTCACAATCAAAATGGACTACTTGATTGGTTGCGTGGACACCTGTATCTGTTCTGCCAGCACACACAACGGATATGGCACAGTCTGCTACTTTAGAAAGAGCGTTTTCAAGTGCCTGTTGAATAGTATGTAAGCCAGTTTGTGCTTGCCAGCCGTGGTATCGGCAGCCATCGTATTCAACCACTAAGGCAATACGCATTGAATTTTCCTGATAAAACCTTCAATTTATATCACGGCTTATATTTTGTCTATACTTTCTAGATTACAAATCCTTTAATAGTTTCTTTGCTTCTTTTTTCTGAGCCGAACTACCATGCTCAATTACTTCCTCTAATGAACCTTTAGCGGATTCAATATCACCCATGCTGATGTATGTTTTAGCCAAATCCAGGAGCGTGTCGAGTGCTTTTTTACTTTTTAAGGGGCTGGCTGTCTTATCCTCATCTTTTGTTTCAATTACAGTAGATTCCCCTGCGTCAAATTGAATAGCACTATCATCGGCATTTTTACTAATTTCTGACTCATTCTTCTCATCTGGTGTAGCAAATAAATCAGTTTCTAGGGAGAGTGTATCTTTGATTTCAGAGAAAGATTCAGTCTCGGTTGTTGTAGAAACTTCTTCATTTGAAGCCTGTTCTTCTTTTTTATCTTCTGAAATTGATAGTTCACCTTCAGTCGTTAGAGGAGAGACAAATTCAATGTCCATTGTAGGCTCTTCTTCCTGTTCTACCTCTTTGGTTTTTTTGGAAGGCTTTCTCTCTTCCTTAACTGCCTCATGAAGACCAGTTTCAAACTCTAAAACCCCTAACTCTTCATTATCTTCTCCTTCCTTTTTAGGTTCATTGTCTTCAGCTGGTTTAGAAAGAGGAAGTTCAATAGGAGTAAGCTCTTTACTGGAAGGCTCCTCCTTGACGTTTGATTCAAATTCAATAAAATCGTCTTGATTTACTTCGGCTTCATTTTGAATACTTTCTGCAGTCGCATTTTCAAGATTTGATGCAATCTCTTCAGGTGGAGAAACTTCAAGCTGTTCATCAACCGGTGATGCAATGACTTCCGTCTCCTCAGGTTTAGTCTGAGCTTGCTGTACATCTTTAGTATCCGGTTTAGTCTGATCTTTCAACACCTCTGAAACTTCTATTGTCTCCTCATCCGGTGTATCTGGCTCAAACTCCAACTCATCTGATGAGGTGATTTCTGCTTCATCCATTGGAAGAAACGAATTTTCAACTCCAGAAGATTGCCCTTCAACCGATTTGTCCGCGATAATTGAAGCCAGTGGTCTGGGATGTTTAGGGTTATACTTAGCTGTGCTTTCAGGTAAGATTGGATGTTCTTTTTCAATAGGCGTGTGCATCTCTTCTTTAGGGGCTTCTGATTTTTCTGGTGAACCTTGCTCAACAATGCTGGTTACTGCTCTAACGACATTAGTAACCTCTTGAGGCTGAAGCGTTTCTTGCTCTATTGGTAGTACATTAGGCTCAGGAACGGTGCTAGTTGGCCCTTGTTCCTCTGTTTTTTGTTCTCGTACTCTAAAGTACCAGTATGCAAATGCATACCCTCCTCCAGCCAATACAATAAATAAAAGTACAAAAGGCCATACACTCATTGAGTCGTCATCAGATTTACTTGAGCTAGCCTGGGAAGCAACAGATTGTCGCTCTTTCATTATAACTTGAATTTGCTTTCTTAAGGTTTCTAATTCCTTATCTCTTTGATCCAGTTTGTCCTGTAGCTTTTTATTTTGGTCTTGCAGCAATCTCAACTGTTCCATTAACAATGCATTGGACTCTCTTACGGTTTCAACAGCGGCAGTAGTTATAGATATTTCAGCTTTTGTTTTAGCATCTTGCTCAGCTTGTTGAGATACAATGATTTGTTTTGGGTTCTGAGTATTGGTATTAATAGGATTTGCAGTTATATTTTGAATAATTTGTGGGAATGAATCCTTTGGAATGGCATTTGTTTCATTCAGTTTGGGAACTGCAGGGACTTCTGAGTTTTTCGATTGAGATACCGGATTAACGTTATGAGCATTGACATAGGGTGGTGCTAGAACATGGTTGATTTCTGTTTTTTCAGTCCATGCCTTATCATGAGCCATCACTTCTTCAACAGCCAAATCAGAGGGCACTTTTTCAATTTCTTCGGTAGATGGTATAGCTAAGCGTGATCCAACTTTTAAACCATTTAAATTCCCATTAGTAAATGCTTCAGGATTTGCACCGACAATCGCCAAAACGACTTGCGGTAATATCAAATTAGAGGTTTTATAACGCTGCGCGATTTGCCAAACGTTTTCATTGGCTACAGTAGGTCCATAAGTTGTCTTTTTCTTGTCATCATTAAGGTTAACTGGATTATGATCTACTGTACTTAGAACTGGTTTATCAACTACTCCAGGCTCGTTGGCATAAGTAGTTGTTTTTTTCTTATAGTAGCTTGGCTTGCTTTGAGCGATACTCTCTTCGAGCTTATAACCAGGGGGGTCTAGAAGAACGGTATAGGATTTATAGAGTTGTCCACTTGGCCAAACTAAATCAATGACAATTTCCATATAGGGCTCAGTCATCCGTTCATCTGATTTAATGATGATTACCGACTTCCCCTGTGAATTTTTCCCTATTTTAAAGTTCAATAAGGATAAAATTGCTGCTCGTTGAAGACCAATTTCCTCAAACTGTTGCGGATCAGCCACACTCACTTTAATGGTTGATAGTGAATTACCTCCTACATCAACTAATTCAATCTCAGCTAAAAAAGGTTGATCTAGGGAGGATTTAACAACCATTTCCCCTAATCCAAGACCATATAAAGAGAATGGCATAGTCAATGAAAGTATAGCCGCATGCAGTACGGTTTTTTTCAATTGGAGCTCCATGCACCAGTAATAAGTAAGTTACATAACAAAAATTAACATTATATCCAGGTCTATTCAAGAAAATCGATGATTATTCTTTAATAATCATTTAATTATGCATTATTTTGATACAAACTTCCTTATAAGGATTAATTCATCTTCTGGCCACTTCCTCCTTCTTGAAGTCCTTTTAAACTCGGGACGTCCACCCCATCATAATTGATAAAAGTCATCATACCAGTTGCTTGGTGATAGAGCATATGGCAATGCATCATCCAATTTCCTGGATTATTTGTGTCAAATTGAATTTTTACAGTTGATTTTGGCATCACCAGAACCGTATCTCTCATTGCACCTTGCTTAAGTGGTTTGCCATCAATCTCTGTTACCTCAAAAACATGTCCATGAAGATGCATTGGATGCTCCATGCCGGTATTATTTACAAACACCATTTCAATTCGTTTATTTGGTTTAACCTCAATTGGGTTAACAATTGGCCAAGATTGTTTATTGATCTGCCAAGTATAAGTGGCCATTGATCCATCCAACGTAACAGTAAGAGTTTGCCCTGGCTTTTGAGGGCTCAATGGATGTAAGGCCGTTGTCTTAAATTCTTGATCATAGTTTAAGGCACCAGCTTTAGTTGCAATCTTTTCGTTGGGTAAGACAATTTTAGCGTTTTCAGTGGCCAATATTAAACCCGTTCTCATATTCGTTCCCTCTCCTTGGGCTAAAATTGGATATGTACCCTCTCCTTTTGGGATAGTCACTAATAAATCAATTCTCTGTCCTACTGCTAACTGAAATTGATTTCCTAGAATGGGCTTAATTCTCTCGCCATCAACTGCAATCGCCTCTGCATTTAACTGGCCTGTATGAATAAAAAAGTTGGTCATGGCAGAACCCGCAATGATTCGTAGTCGAACTTTCTCTCCCTCTTTTACAGGAATGATTTCTGGGTTTTGCAGCGTCCTGTAATTCGTTAGAAAGGCATCATAGTGCACATCAACCAAATCCGGTTGTGAAGACTTCGAATTTTTTAACATTGAAGAGGACATAGACATTTTGCCCTGAGACATGTTCATTGGCATCCTGTTGCTTTTACGGAGATCTTTGAGAATCACAGTTGGCTCTTTGAAGCTAAAATCACCAATCATCATAACAACCTCTTTATCAGCTATGTGTTCATTCGGGTCATTAATAATAAAAGGGGCTGATAAAAACCTTTGTTCTTGTAAATCTGCATGAGAATGCATCCAATAAGTTCCAGCCTGAACAAGTTTAAAACGATAATGATAGGAGCCTTTAGCTGGTATTGGAGGCTGTGTTACATAAGGTACTCCATCCTGGTTATTCGGTAAAATTAATCCATGCCAGTGAATTACAGTAGGAGCATCTAGTGTGTTTTTCACAATGGCATCAAAGAGCTGTCCTTTTTCACCTCTAAATCCCCAAGTGCCATCTGGTTGTTCAATTCGAATTAAATTGCTGTTTTTACCATGAACCTTTACAGAATATTTCTTAATAAGTAACTCTATAGGTTTAGTCTCATTAGCACTGTATGAACTGTTTAAATAAACTAGTAATGCACTAAAAAAAACTCCTTGATGTACTTACCCAAAGCGCGCCCCCCGTTCTTGTCTGTCATTTAATCCTATTTCCTGAATGATTTTAAATAGTACTAGGATTAATCTTATCCTGATTATCCTGATGCCACCAGTTAGTAGACTTTTGTTTAAAGCTCTTGTTGCAATCAAATCTTCAGTCATTCATAATTTATCATCTTAAGATGTTTGAGAATTCTATGCCAGCATCGTTGATTGATGGTAAATCAGTAGCTTCACTACGTAGAGCCAACTTAAAAAAACGATTAGAACAATATACCACCGAAGGCAATAGAGCCCCTGGACTTGCTGTGATCCTTATCGGTGATGATCCCGCTTCAGCAATTTATGTGAATAATAAGCGAAAAGCGTGTGAAGAGGTAGGAATTAGGTCGCAATCTTATGATCTTCCAGCCCAAACCACTCAGAGCGAACTACTGCAATTAATCGATGAGCTTAACCAATCCGTTGACATTGATGGCATTCTCATTCAATTGCCATTACCTAAACACATTAATGAACGTATAGTTATAGAACGTATAAACCCCAAAAAGGATGTAGATGGTTTTCATCCAT
This sequence comes from Legionella waltersii, assembly GCF_001468085.1. Taxonomy (GTDB): domain Bacteria; phylum Pseudomonadota; class Gammaproteobacteria; order Legionellales; family Legionellaceae; genus Legionella; species Legionella waltersii. Next base: position 231,376 of record NZ_LNZB01000015.1, read on the forward strand.
ACAATATAGGCAGGCTGGCACAGAGAAATCCCTTATTAAGACCATGCACCCCATTGGGCATTATGAATCTACTAAGCCATTATAAACTTGATGTAAAACGAAAACATGCCGTAGTTGTTGGAGCATCTAACATAGTCGGAAGACCCATGAGTCTTGAGTTATTGTTAGCAGGCGCTACCGTCACTGTTTGCCATAAGTTTACCCAAAATCTCCAGCAATACGTTGAAAAAGCAGATTTTTTAATTGTTGCTACCGGAAAAATGGATGTTGTAAACGCTGAGTGGCTTCAGCAAAAACAGGTAGTCATTGATGTAGGGGTTCATCGATTGCCTGATGGAAGCATTCGTGGAGATATTGATTTTTCGATAGCCCTTCATAAGGTGTCCTGGTTAACTCCAGTTCCAGGGGGAGTTGGTCCAATGACCATTGTAACCTTGCTTGAAAATACATTGTTGTCGGCGAGTGGATTACAACTATAGCAATTACTTATCCAGTTCGTCCCAATCAAACTCACCATTTAGCTCATCAAAATCGTCTTTAAACTCTTCACGTAATCGCTTACGCTCTAACCTCTCTTCAAGCATTCGGCGAACTTTTCTTTTTTGATCAAGATCTTCAACATGATCATCGACTTCTTCATCGTAGTTATAATCAGAAAAGTATTGATCTTCAAAGTCTTCATGCAAACCCATTTTGATCTCCTAATTCGTTCCCCTCTAAAAAAAGTATAGTGCACAAATTTAAAATAATGTATTCTAATAATATTCAACGTTATTTCATTATATTCTTCTTATATGCTTAGCTATCAACATGGTTATCATGCTGGCAATTTTGCCGATGTTGTAAAACATATTGGACTTACAAGGCTTATAAGCTACCTGATACAAAAGGAAAAGCCTCTTTTTTACCTAGAAACGCATTCTGGAAAGGGACTCTACGATTTATACGATAGACAAGCTCAAAAAACAGGGGAATATAAAGAGGGTATTCAGCTAATTTGGCCAGATCGAAACAAATTGGATACAGTCTTTGAGAATTATTTTAAATGCGTTGCACAAGTTAACCATGGAAACGCTTTAAGATCGTACCCAGGCTCCCCCTATTTTGCTATTCATTTATTACGCCATGAAGACAGATTGTATTTTTGTGAATTACATCCAAAAGAGTTTGATGCACTGTCAAAACTGTCACAGGGGAACAAAAGGGTTCATTACAGTAATACAGATGGTTTGGATGCACTTAAATCCTTGTTGCCTCCCCAAGAGAAACGAGGCTTGATATTTATTGATCCTGCTTATGAGCAAAAAGAAGAATACAAAGAAATACCTGAGATTCTAGAGAAAGCATATAAACGCTTCTCCACTGGGGTTTTTTGTATTTGGTACCCAGTAGTCAACAAAGCATGGACCAATCAATTACTCAGAGGTCTTCATTCTATCAAAGCAAAAAACTGCCTCAGAATAGAATTTAATTTAGGATCAATGACTCATGAAGGAATGACGGGGTGCGGTCTATGGGTAATTAACCCACCCTATACTTTTGCTCTAGAAATGAAAACGGCATTAACTCAATTAAAATCCTATTTTAATCCTGTTGACTCATACTATACTATCGATAATTTTTCAGTTTGAATGAAGGACCTGACATGAAAGTCTGTTGTATCCCTGCTTTCTTGGATAATTACATCTGGGGAATTATGGATGATACTCAAAAGACCATAGATTGCGTAGATCCAGGAGATGCAGAGCCCGTTATCCATTTTCTTCGCTCTAATCATTTAAAGCTTAGAACAATCTTATTGACACATCACCATCATGACCATATTGGTGGTGTTGACGAACTATCAAAACTATGGCCACATTGCTTGATTTATGCCCCAGAAGATCAGAGGATTCCAATAGCAACAAACAGAGTCAAGCTGGGACAAACAATAACCATTGGCCCATTGAATTTCAAAGTTATGTTCAACCCTGGACATACCTCTAGTCATATTAGCTACTATGAAGATCAAAAAGAATGGTTATTCTGTGGGGATACTCTTTTTTCAGCCGGTTGTGGCAGAGTATTTGATGGAACTATTGAGGAGTTGCATCAATCCATGCAGCTGTTTAAATCACTTCCTACTTCCACCAAAATATATTGTGCGCACGAATATACCTTACAAAATTTAAAATTCGCACACACCGTTGAGCCAAATAATAGGGAAGTTAGCACCTATCTCTCACAAATTAAGAAAAACAAACCAAGCTGTACACTTCCATCGATACTCTCCAAAGAGTTAGCAATTAATCCTTTTTTAAGGACTCAAACAGATGAAGTAAAACTCTTTGCCAGCCAGCATGGTGCCCGCTCCCTCGACTCCCTTGAAGTATTTAAAGTACTTAGGCACGAAAAAAACAACTTCTAATACTGGGATTTTGTGACACAATTCCACTCAGAATGTATCGTTCAATATCAAAAAGGGTTTAAATCAATAATTTTTTTTAGTAAACTGAGCGGCCAATTAGGATTATAGGTACTGCCTTTGAAAAATAACTTATTCATAATAAAAGGTTTTATAATTTATAGTTTCATTTTACTTGGGTTGTTAACAAGCAATTCCTTACGAGCAGCATCCAATGTATGGGATGTTTTACGCAAAGAGTTCCGAGTAAGTCATGAGGTAACTCGCCCTGAAGTGCAAGAGCAAATTCGATGGTTAGTTGCCCATCCTAGTTATATTGATAAAGTGAGTCGCCAATCTGAACCTTTTATTTATCATGTTATTGGTGAAATAAAAAAACGGAAACTACCTGGCGAAATCGCGTTGTTGCCTATGGTTGAAAGCGCTTATGATCCCTTTGTGTATTCCGGTGCAGGTGCTGCTGGTATATGGCAGCTCATGCCGAAAACGGGTAGAGATCTAGGTTTAAAACAGGATTGGTGGCTGGATAGTAGAAAGAGCATTAGGCCATCTACTGATGCTGCATTGAATTACCTTGTGTATTTAAATAAATTCTTTAATGGAAATTGGATCTTAGCATTTGCTGCCTATGATTCAGGAGAAGGAACCATTGCGAGAGCGATCAAAACGACAACACGTCCAGGACGACCTGTGAATTTCTGGAATTTACCTGTTTCTAGAGAAACCAAATTATATATACCCCGCATATTGGCTTTGGCAGAGGTAATTAATAATCCAAAGCGATATAGAATTAACCTACCAAGCATTGATTATCTACCCTATTTTGAAGAGGTCAATATTGGAACCCAGCTTGATTTAAATCACGCAGCAAAACTTGCAGGAGTTAGTTATAAAGAAATAAAAAAATTAAATCCAGGCTTAAATCGCTGGACTACCCCTCCTCATAAACCCTATAAGCTCCTGATTCCTGCAGACAATGTCAAACGCTTTAATTTAAACTTATCCAATCTAGCTGAAAATAAGCGAACGACATGGACTAAACACCACGTTAAAAAGGGCGATAATCTCTATAGTATTGCAGGTCGTTATAATACGACTGTTAACATGCTTAAGCGTGTCAATCAATTGACTGGAAATACCGTTAAACAAAATCAATCTATACTGATCCCCAAAAGCCAAGGAATCGTAGCTTTGGCGCAAAGTGACCAACCCTCAACAAAACCTGATGTGGATAGAACAAACTCCTATCAACAACGTTCAACAAAAAAGAAATTGTACACCATCAAACGAGGGGATAGCTTGAGCGCTATTGCTAAACGAAACCGTACAAAAGTGAAAATCATTATTAGCCTGAATCCAGGTCTTAAAAAAACAACTATTCTAAAGTTAGGGCGAAAAATTCAAATTGCATAAGAACCTATGTCTAACCTATCCCACTAAAACTAGGCTAAAAAGAATTCCTGGTCAAAGGATAGTGGGGTTTTAATGAGTGAGTTTAGATGCACTAAATGACCGATCTAAATACTAGTTCTAACCATGGAAATGGTTTTTTTTCATAAGTCATTTAAAAATTAGGTTCAGACATGAATTTAGGTATAAACCTTGCAAGAGAAAAATAAAAAATGTGTTATAATAAAACTAGGTTGTTAATAGAAATAAGATCATGAAATTACTGTTCGATTTTTTTCCAATAGTGTTGTTTTTTATCATATATAAGATATATGGTATCTATATTGCTACAGCCGTTGCAATGGTCGCTTCAATTACCCAAGTTCTTTTTTACAGGCTCAAATTCCAACATTTTGAAAAAATGCACCTGATCAGTTTGGCAATCATTTTAGTGCTTGGTGCAGCAACTTTGTTCTTTCAAAATCCGTGGTTTATTAAATGGAAACCAACCGGAATTTATTGGTTATCCGCTTTAATATTTTATACTTCAGCCTACATAGGAACAAAGCCATTAATCCAAAAAATGATGGACAGTAATGTGACATTACCCTCTAAAATTTGGTATAGACTTAATTACGCTTGGTCGTTATTCTTTATAGTGATGGGTGCATTAAATCTATATGTTGCCTATAATTTTGATACAGATGCGTGGGTTAATTTTAAATTATTTGGTGGAGTTGGTTTTACTTTTCTGTTTGTTTTGATCCAAGCCTTTTATTTAACTAAACATATGGATGAAAAAAGTTTGGAGAAACAATAACCATAATCATCACCGCTTGAGGTGAATTATAAAGTAGGAGCAACAATGAGGCTATTACTAGTTGAAGACGATGAGCTTCTAGGCGATGCAGTAAAAGCCGGTCTTACTCAATTTGGGTATGTTGTTGATTGGCTAAAAGATGGCGAAAGTGCACGTGCTGCTCTTAAATCTGAGTCCTTCGAGTTAATTATTCTTGATCTTGGTTTACCTAAACTTTCTGGCTTAGCCTTGTTGCAACATGTAAGAAATGATGGCAACAGCACTCCAGTGATTATTTTAACGGCTCGTGATTCTATTGAAGATCGGGTAAAGGGATTAGATAGTGGCGCTGATGATTACCTTGTTAAACCTTTTGATTTAAATGAATTAAGCGCAAGAATTCGTGCCTTAGTAAGGCGTTCACAAGGTCGAGCAGACGCTGTGCTCCAATATAAAAATATTACTCTTGATCCTGCAGCACATTCAGTATTTGTGGACGATGTATTAATGAACGTTCCCAGAAGAGAGTTCGCCTTATTACAAAAACTATTGGAAAACAGCGGGCAAGTATTATCTCGTGAGCAACTCATGCAAAGTATTTATGGCTGGGAAGAAGACGTTGATAGTAATGCGCTCGAAGTACACATCCATAATTTGCGCAAAAAACTGAATGCGAACTTTATCCGCACTATACGAGGAGTTGGTTATATGGCGGAAAAAAATGAAGGCTCTAGTGTATCGTGAAGTCCTCAATAAGAAAGTTCCTACTCATTAATTTATTGCTTGCAATTACTATAACGACAACTCTTACTGCTATTGGTAACTACTATTTGGACCAAAAGGATATTCAAGATCATCTTGATACCTTAATGGCAATCTCTGCACTGTCTTATCAAGCATTATTAGGGGATGATCTTCATAGACGCCCTCTGGTCAAATTGCAAGATGCGTTAGATACAATTCCTGAAAAAATAAATACTTATTATCAAAAGCGGTATTTGAATGAAGAGTCCCAAGAAACCTACCTTGATAAATTTAACTTTCAAGTTTGGACAAATGGTGGAAAATTGCTATTACACTCCTCTTCCGCCCCTAAAATACCCCTCACCGCTGAAGTAGATGGGTTTAGTGACAAAACTATTTCTGATCAAAACTGGAGAGTATTCACAACCTACAATGATAAAGCCGGAATTCGAACTGTATTGGGTGAAAGATACGATACACGAAATGAGTTAGGTCATAAAATTGCCCAAGATGATCTTTATATTATGCTTCTTACGTTTCCCCTATCCGGTTTATTGATTTGGATTATTATTGGTCGAGGTTTAGATAGCCTTGAAAAAGTAGCCGAGGAAGTTGCTAACAGGGCTCCATCTCATCTGGAACCATTTGATCTAAAGGAGGTTCCAGAAGAGATAAAACCAGTTATCGATGAATTAAACAAATTATTTTTTAGGCTAAAAGAAGGTTTTGAACGTGAAAAGCGATTTGCTGCAGATGCTGCACATGAATTAAGAACCCCATTAGCAGCCCTTAAGGCTCAAGCGCAAGTAGCACTCAATACGAATGACGTTAATGAAAAAAACCAAGCCTTACATAAACTCATTGCTAGTGTAAATCGTAGCACTCATATTGTTCAACAGCTCTTAACAATGAGCAAACTGGTCCCTGAAGCAATTGAGTTAAATGAGCTGGAAGAAGTTAACTTAAGTAAGTTAACCCGAGAAACTCTAGCTATGCTGGTACCATCAGCACTCGAAAAGCAAATTGAGCTAGAATTCGAAGCGGATGAGTCAATACCAAAAGTAGAAGGAAATCCTACAGCTCTAGGAATATTGATACGAAATCTAGTCGATAATGCAATACGATACTGTAGTGAACATGGAAGAGTGATAGTACGTGTAGTCAGTCAAAATGATGAAGTCATTTTTGAGGTTTCAGACAATGGCCCTGGTATTCCTAAAGAGCTTCAAAATAGAGTATTTGAACGCTTCTTTAGAGTTTTAGGCAATAAGAGCACGGGAAGTGGTCTTGGACTAGCCATAGTTCAGCAAATTAGTTCTTTACATAATGGTCGCGTTACTCTTGACTCACCAAAACAAGGAACAGGGCTAATTATTAGAGTACATCTACCCATTAAACATAAAAACAAGCATTTATCTTAAAGGCTTGATTTTTCTTACCCTAAAATCAAAACCCTTACAAGCTCAAAAATAATTGGCGCATCCGGGAATGAGAAAGGGGCCGATAATTGAAGCCCCCTATCAAACTAGCTGTACAAAATTAACTTGCAGAATCTGTTTTAGTGTTCCTGGTTGTAGTTTGAGATTCTTGAGAAGCAGTACTGTTTTGTTTAGCAGCACTACGATGTCCGGCTGCTTGAGCAGCATTAGCTTGAGCAGCATTAGCTTGAGCAGCATTAGCTTGAGCAGCGTTAGCTTGAGCAGCGTTAGCTTGAGCAGCGTTAGCTTGGACTGCGTTTGTGTGAGCAGAATTGGTACGAGCAGCATGGGCTTGAGTTGCATTAGCATGTGCTATATTGCTGTGAGCTGCATTGGCTTTAGCTTGCGATGCATGAGATTTAGCTGCTTTGATATGAGCAGATTGTTTGTTGGAAGTTGTAGTATTTGCTTGAGCAATTGAAGTAGTTGTAGTTGCCTTTGAGTGTGTAACAGCTGTTTCTGCAGCATTAACTCGAACTTCAGTTGCATTTACTGAGAACGCAACTAAGGAAGTCGCGATAATACCAATAACTTGTTTCATGTTTTCTCCTATTGGTTAGTCAAATAACTCATTGAGGCGCTCACAAATTACAGCCTAAGTAGCATAAAGCATATCAGGGCAAGACACAATCCTCTTTACCTGGCTGCTAGAATTTGTAATGCTTCGCGGATTAGCTGTTCGCACGTTTTTAATCCATCGTCAATTTTATTAACGACTTTAAAGGCCTCCTGGTGTTTATAGCCTAAAGCTTCCAACGCACTAACCGCCTCATCCTGGTTCCGAACACTTATAGTTCCTGATTTTGAAACTACTTCACTGCTAGGCTCCCCAAGTTGCTTAATGCTGTCTCGCATTTCCACAACAAGGCGTTCAGCTGTTTTTTTACCAATGCCTGGTAATTTCGTTAACAAGGCCGCATTTTCTTGATGGATACATTGAATGAACTCATTAGGAGATATGCTAGAAAGAATAGTCATCGCTAATTTAGGACCAATTCCATTGACTTTAATCAGTGCTCTAAATAAAGAACGCTCTAATTTATCAATAAAACCATAAAGAAGCAGAGCATCCTCTCTAACTACGGTATGGATATGAAGTCCAAGAGCTTTTTCATGACTGTCTATTTGGAAAAAAGTATTTAAAGAGGTCTCCACATCATAACCCACTCCGTGAACATCTATCACTAATTTCCCAGGCTGATGTTTATCGACTACTTGACCATGCAACCAACCTATCATTATCTTGTTCTCCTTCCTCTTAGTCCCTTTTGTCCTATACGTGCTACAAGTCCATTACGCATATGACTATGACAGATGGCTATCGCTAAAGCATCAGCAGCATCTTTTTGCGGTGCTTTATTCAACAATAAAAGTTGAACAACCATATGGCTAACTTGAGTTTTTTCAGCAGCACCATATCCAACGACACTTTGTTTAATTTCTCGCGGAGAATACTCACTAATTGGAACACGGTGAGATGCAGCAGCCACCATAGCCACACCTCTTGCATGCCCTAGTTTTAGTGCAGCACTTGCATTTTGGTGCATAAAAATTTGCTCAATGGCCACTTCATTAGGAGAATACTCATCCATTAACTGACAAATCCCATTATAAATTTGCAGTAATTTATCTTTTAATTCTCCATCAGTATCAGTGCGAATACATCCACTATCAATATATTCAATTCGACTGTTGGTTTCATGAACTATTCCATATCCTGTAATCCGTGACCCCGGATCTATCCCTAGAATAATAGCCATTAGTTCATTGATTCTAATAAATCTTCAGAAAAATCAGCATTGCTATAAACTTCTTGAACGTCATCCAAATCTTCCAACATGTCGATCATTTTAACTAAACTCTCTGCAGTGTCTTCACTGATTGATACTAATGTTTGAGCTCTCATGGTTAATTGAGACTGCTCTACCTCCAAGCCAGCATCTTGTAATGCATTTAAAACGCTATGATAGTTTTCCACAGGAGTAATTACTTCAACCTGTCCATCTTCAACAAGTACATCTGATGCGCCTGCTTCAATAGCCACCTCCATCACTTGATCCTCTGATTGGCCAGCTGCCACTAAAATCTCACCTTGATTAGTAAACAAGTAGGCTACAGAACCATCGGTACCCAAGTTTCCCCCATGTTTAGTAAAAGCATGTCTTACTTCAGAAACAGTACGATTTTTGTTGTCAGATAAACAATCTACCAAGACTGCTACTCCACCTGGCCCGTAACCTTCATAACGCATTGCAACCATGTCTTGCCCATCAAGACCACCAACTCCACGTTTAATAGCATTGTCAATCGTATCACGCTTCATGTTAGCATTTAATGCTTTCTTAACAGCATCTCTTAGACGAGGATTGCTTGACTCATCACCACCACCCATTCGTGCGGAAACGGTAATTTCTCGAATTAATTTAGTAAAGATTTTTCCTCGTTTCGCATCTTGTACGCCTTTACGAAACTTAATGTTAGCCCATTTACTATGCCCAGCCATTTGTCACCTCAATACCGAAATTTTTAGGATAGATTATACAATGCTCTCGGAGCAAAAAGAACGTCTAAACCCTATTCTGTACTCGACATTTTTCACTTTTATAGTCTATTCTAGCGACAGATAATAATATCTTACAGGAGAACTTGTCGTGTACTTGCAAGGATTTGGTAACTATCATCACAGTGAAGCTGTACCAGGAGCTTTGCCACCCAACCAAAACTCACCTCAGAAATGTAGCCTTGGATTGTATGCAGAACAGCTCAGTGGCACAGCATTTACCCGACCACGATATAGTAATTACAGAAGTTGGCTATATCGAATACTCCCCTCAGTAGCCCAAGGGACTTATTATCCTTACGCAGGCAATATCAGCAGTTCTTTCGCAAATGAGCAATCACCGAACCCCTTAAGATGGTCACCGTTAAAATACTCTCAAGTAAACTGTGATTTTGTTGATGGACTCTACCATATAGCTGGTAGCCGTTTCGTCAATGCCTACACTTATTTTTGTAACCAATCGATGGACAATAAATATCTTGCGAATTACGATGGCGAATTACTGTTTGTACCTTATCTCGGAGAGTTGAACCTTTTTACCGAATTTGGCTTTATGCATTTAAAAGCGGGAATGATAGCCGTCATCCCCCGAGGCGTTAAATTCAAAATAGAGATCCTGAGCGATGAAGCTGCTGGTTATGTTTGTGAAAACGCTGGAGCACCATTAACTCTACCACAACTCGGGCCAATCGGAGCCAATGGCTTAGCTAACCCTAGGCATTTTATGTACCCAACAGCAGCATTTGAAACCAAGGAAATTGACTGTATTGTTTTATGCAAAAATCAGAATAAACTATGGTTTTCAGAAAGCAAGCACTCTCCACTCAATGTTGTAGCGTGGCATGGAAACTATGCACCATACTGTTATGATCTCAGTTTATTCAATACGATTAACACCGTTAGTTTTGACCACCCAGACCCATCTATATTTACAGTACTGACCTCAGAAAGTGAAAGCCCAGGAATTGCCAACCTAGACTTCGTTATTTTTCCTCCTAGGTGGATGGTAGCGGAACACACTTTTAGACCCCCCTATTTTCATAGAAATTACATGAATGAGTTAATGGGTTTAGTTTACGGTAACTACGATGCTAAAATGGAGGGTTTTTTACCTGGTGGCATTAGCATTCATAACTGCATGACCCCACATGGGCCTGACTTTGACTCTTATGAGGCTGCCGCCAATCAGGAACTGAAGCCAAGCTACATTGATTCTTTGGCTTTCATGTTTGAAACACGGGACTATTGGTTGGTTACCGATCAGGCTTTGCATCATCCACAACGGCAATTGGATTATATGAAGTGTTGGAGTGGGTTTCCAGTTGCATTTTCGGGTTGAATTTGGAGTATTATTTAGTATCGTTATCCGCTCCCTTACGGTCGCATCTCGGTTAGTACCCTGTCAACAGAGCCACGACCGTAAGGGAGCGGATACAACCATTCCCTAAAACAAGTCCTCTTGCGTTAAACCAACTCTCTCCAGTAAAGCTCTTAATGTTTTTAAAGCCTCGACTTGAATCTGTCGCACTCGTTCACGAGTTAAATCAATTTCTTTACCAACGTCTTCTAAAGTAGCTTTTTCAAAACCACGTAAGCCAAAGCGCCTAGCAATAACTTGCTGTTGATTCTCAGTCAGCTTATCAAGAAGTTGTTCAATATGTTGTCGCAAATTTTCGTTGGTTAATAACTCAGCTGGATTCACGCTGTTTTCATCTGCTATCGTGTCTAGCAACGATTTAGTCTCATCAAACCCTATTGGCGTGTCTACTGAGGCTACTTTATCATTCAAGCCTAGTAACTTCTGAACATCTTCTAGAGGTTTATCAACCATCTCAGCTATTTCCTCTGGGGATGGCTCATGATCGAGTTTCTGCGTTAGCTGCCTTGCAGCTCTCAAATAAACGTTTAGCTCTTTTACGACATGGATCGGCAAACGAATAGTTCTTGTTTGGTTCATTATAGCGCGTTCAATCGTTTGTCTAATCCACCAGGTAGCATAAGTGGAAAATCTAAAACCCCTCTTAGGATCAAATTTTTCAACGGATTTCATTAACCCTAAATTGCCTTCCTCAATTAAGTCGAGCAAAGGCAAACCTCTATTCAAATAACGTCTAGATATTTTAACGACCAAGCGCAAATTAGACTCGATCATTTTTTTTCGGGCTTCAACATCCCCTTTTAAAGCTAAAGTAGCATAATGAACTTCCTCTTCTGCTGACAGCAAAGGGGAAAATCCGATTTCACTTAAATAAAGTTGTGTTGCATCTAAAGCCTTAGCAACATTTTTTCCGCGAGGGAAAGCAGACAGAGCTTCTTCGTCCTCAAGCTCAGGGAAATCAAGTAGCTCAGCTTCTTCAGGCTTTTCGAGTTCAGCCTCTAACTCCTCTTCCACCAACAAGGACTCGTCTTCTGGCTCGGTCCATTCCTCTTCCTTAACTTCTGGCTCTTTATTTGGCTCATCTTCATTGTGCATTGTATCACCTATAATGTTTCGCCATGTTTTGAAAAAGACATCTCCACATGTCTATTGTTGCTATAACTACAAGTTATATGTCAACCTTTTTGTAGATAATTCAATGGATTGACTGGCACACCTGCCCTTCTTATTTCAAAATGAACTCCCCAATACTTCCTGTCAACTAAACCTGCCTCTGCAATCACTTGTCCAACACTAACTGATTGTCCCTCTCTTACTAATATTTTAGCGTTATAACCGTAGGCTGTCAGGTATTCGTTATTATGTTTTATAATAATTAAATTGCCATACCCAGCCAATCCGCTTCCTGCATAAGCAACAACTCCGCTAGATGAAGCACGGATCCTGTCCCCTTTATTACAAGCAATATTTATGCCTTTTTTGCCTTGTGTTGGCACAAAAGTTGTCACAACTCGCCCTGAAACTGGCCACAACCATCCTTTCCCAGGGCTCTTTACAGAAGTAGGTGTATAAATTACGCGTTGCTTAGGTTGATAGATCGGTCTATAAACAGGTCTAGATATCTGCTTTATAGGTGCAACCCGATGACCTACTCCTCTCAGGTTAATAACTTGTCCTACTCTTAATGCATAGGGAGGTCTAAGATGGTTAAGAGCAGCCAATTGTCTGTAATCAGTATCATAACGGAATGAGATGGCATAAAGGGTTTCCCCTTGACGTACAACATGACTTGATTGATTTTTGGAGAAAGTCTGCCATTTTACTTCCGTCACAGGAGCAAAATGGTTTCCTGTTTCGCAGCCAGTTAGGATGAAAATCAAAATAAAATAGATTAGTCGTCTTAAGTACATTCGTTTCCTCTCAACCTTCAATCATGCGGTATGAAAGTTGTTTCCATTTAGCCAATGGGATAATTGATCAAATAGGTTGTAATGGGTCAAATCTAAATGCAATGGTGTAATTGAAACATGTCCTGTTTTAACTGCATAAAAATCAGTGCCTGGTCCTGCATCAGCCTCAGGTCCTGGAGGGCCAACCCAATAAATAGTCCTACCTCTAGGATCGTATTCTTTGACTATCGGTTCAGCACCATGTCGCGTTCCTAAACGAGTGACTTGTAAACCTTTAATTTCATCCAATGGCAAATCTGGAACGTTCACGTTTAAGATAGTCTGGGCAGGAAGTTTATTCGTACTCAACTTCATCACTAATTGTTTTGTTACGGCAGCCGCAGTTTCATAATGTTGAATGTCTTCACCAACCATAGACACTGCGATAGCGGGTAATCCTAAATAGCGTCCTTCCATGGCCGCAGCGACAGTTCCTGAATAAAGAACATCGTCACCTAAGTTAGCACCATCGTTTATGCCTGAAACGACCATATCAACTACCGGATCGAGTAGTCCCGTTATCGCCAAATGAACACAGTCCGTTGGAGTGCCATCAACACTATAATACCCATTTTCCAACTGCCGCACTCTAAGAGGCTGATGTAAAGTTAATGAGTTGCTTGCCCCACTTCTATTTCTATCAGGAGCAACAACTGTGATGTCAGCCACTTGAGCTAGCTCATTCGATAGCACTTTAATTCCAGGTGCTAATACCCCATCATCATTACTAACTAATATTCTCATCTTAACTCTCGGGCGATTCTAACCACTTCACTACAGCTAAATAATATTGTAGGACCTTTTGATTTTGCTCAATCGATGTTTCTAAAGCAGAATTTGCTCCACTTTTTTGCAATTCAAACTGCTGAGCGGCAATTTTTTGTTGTAATGCTAAAATGACATTACCAAATCCCTGAGGACTAGATTGCAGTTGATAGGCCAAAGTACTTAGCCTGCTTCCAATTTGTTCAAGCTCTTTGCAACTTAAGCCCGATGGTTGTTGATTAGGGCACGCTTTTAACACCTGTTGCAATTCTTTAGGGTGAGCAAGATAGTATTGCTCGCCTTTTTTTACTTGACAGGCGACTAATCCTAAAGCAATAAGAATAACCACAAAGTACTTATTCATACCAACCCTCTTGATGTAAACCACAGAAAGCCGATATTATCATCACTCAGTCAGTAACGCTATCTTAAGAGATAAACACATGCTTGAATTTAAATTAACTCGTAATTCGCAAACAGGAGAACTGTATTTAGAAACTTCTTTGTGCGGAAAACCATTGCTCACTACCCCGCAATTGAATAAAGGCACCGCGTTTACTCAGGAAGAAAGAAAAGAATTTGGTTTGTTAGGTAAACTGCCCCACCGTGTTGAAACTTTGGATGAACAAGTGAAACGAGCTTATTTACAGTTCTCAAGTTACACCACGCTTTTACAACAGAATATCTATTTAAATAACTTACACGATAAAAATCAGATTATTTTTTATAAGTTACTAAGCCGTCACGTTGCTGAAATGTTACCTATTATTTACACACCGATTGTTGGAACTGCTGTCAAACGCTTTAGCCATGAATACAGACAACCTCGAGGTCTATATATCGCACACTCGGATAAAAATCTTATACAAGAAATTGTTGAGAATCGTTCTAACCCTGACATCGATCTAGTGGTAGTGACCGATGGAGAAGGTGTCTTAGGGATTGGCGATCAAGGGATTGGCGGGATGGATATCCCTGTAGCCAAGCTCATGGTCTATAGTTTATGTGGAGGAATCGATCCCACTAGGACATTACCGGTATTTCTAGACGTAGGCACAAACAATCAAGATTTACTCAATGATCCAATGTATCTTGGTTGTCGCCACCCCAGAATTAAGAACGCTGAATACGATGAATTCATAAAAGCGTTTGTGTACGAGATTCACAAACAATTTCCAAATGCCTTCCTGCATTGGGAGGATTTTGGCCGAGGCAATGCCAGACGAATATTAGATCAATTTCAAGATGAACTATGTACCTTTAATGATGATATTCAGGGTACTGGAGCTGTAACGTTAGCAGCCATTTTAGCGGCCTGTGATGTCACAGGGAATCAGTTGCATGAGAATAGGATTGTTGTTTTTGGCGCTGGTTCAGCGGGTACTGGCATTAGCGATCAACTGGTTGATGCCATGGTCAAGATGGGGATTAGTGCCTCAGAAGCTTATCAACGATTTTGGCTCATTGATAGGCAGGGATTACTCTTAGCAAAAGATAGCGATCTAACTGATTCTCAAAAGCCTTATGCAAAGCATCATGAGGACATTTCTTCATGGGGTATCAACGACACGAACAACCCTTCCTTAAGTGAAGTCATTAAACAAGTGAAGCCCACCATTCTGATTGGGTGCTCCTCTCAGACTGGAGCTTTCTCTCAAGACATTATTGAAACCATGGCCACACATTGCGATCGCCCAATCGTCTTTCCATTATCCAATCCTGATGAAAAATGTGAGGCCAAACCATCGGACATCTTAAATTGGACAAAGGGTCGCGCCCTAATCGCCACAGGAACGGCCTTCCCTGCTGTTGAATTTCAAAATCGCATGGTACAAATTGCCCAATGCAATAATGCGCTTGTATTTCCTGGTATTGGCTTAGGTGTTCTTGCAGTAAGCGCAACAAGATTAACCAAAGAGATGATTCTAACTGCTGCAGAAACACTTAGCCAGTTTGCCCCGAGCAAAAAGGACAGTTTTTTACCTCTTCTTCCCTCTCTGGATAATGCGCAAACAGTTGCAAAGGAGATTGCTGTTGCTGTTGCTCAATGTGCAATTAATTCGGGTTATGCTCAAAAAAACACAGATGCAGACTTGCAAAAGTTAATTAATGACATGTTTTGGGAACCAAGGTATTTACCTTACAAAAGGATTAAGTAGCTGGTTTTACTAGGGTGTGTTTAAAATTCACCTACCGCCCACCTATGGCGGATTGTTCTTGACGGTTCCTCACAATTTGGGACCGTTTTATAAATTTGCCACATCAAAACGCAAAGACAGATTCCCTATTCTTAGTCAACAATCTCACAATACATAGCCAAGCTTTACTGAACATAAAGACCGCTAGGGTAGATCCATGATCGTTCTGATTAATAATTACGAGTATCTTTCAGGGCACGAAGTTGATAGGTGAATTATCAACACACCCTATAAATTCACCGATGCACTAAAATAGTACTGCCATATTCTTTAGTCGTTTAATTTGGCTATCATCCTAAATTCAATACTATGTGATCTGAATCTGAAAAAATAAGTATTGAATATGGCATTTTGATCGTATAGATTACATTTTATGTCAAAAATATTGTAAGAGCGTAATGTTATTGCATAAGTCTTTTTGACACTCAAACTAATCGTTGAACGGGGCCTGTGGTTTTATTTATGGGTATGTAAATCAATTTATAAGGAGATTAAAAAACTGCAAAAGCGCGACGAACAATAGCTTTGGGAAATAAAAATAACAAAAGGAGTTCGTATGTTTGAAGTAGATAATAGTAGTGACGGTAATTGCTTATTTTATGCCTACAGCATTTCATTAATGTATTACTTGCGTTCAAAAAATGATCCGAAGTTAGCAAAAGGCATCTTTGATAAACTAAATCTCAGTAAAGAAGCTCAAGTTGAATTAGAAAAACTCCTGTCAAAACCCTCACACATGCCTTATTCAAAAGAGGATATTGTTAAAACTATAGAACCAATTCTTGGCCGAGCAGTAAGAGATTTAGCGGCTGATCAAGTTCTTGCTGAGTTTGAAAAAGCTCCTAAATCAACTTCATTATTCTCTTCTGCAAAATATGGTTTAGAGTATGGATTTAAACATGCATTGGAATCAAACGATTCTAACTATTCAAAGCTGATTGATCATGAGTTTGATAATCCCGATTACACTCAAGCAGACTTGTATCACAATGATGAATTAAAGCTTGAAATGGAATTTTTTGTTTCGATGAGAGCTCCGATAGTCATTGAAGAAATGAATCGTAGATGGGCTGAACAAGAAAGATCATTGAGTGAATTGCAGCTCTCAGCTAAAGAAATAAAAGGATTTCAAGCCATTCTATTAAGCCAAATTATCGATGAAGAAACCATCGAGTATTTCAGAGCCGATAACAACGCAAACATGAATCGATTTTTAAAGCATATTAAAAAGGAGTTTGAATGGGGCTCTGAAGAAACACTCATGGCCTTACATAGAGCAGTTCAAGGCGAACGGATGGTCCGCAATCCGAGTGGAACGATAGACACGTTCTATGACTTTCCGATTCTGTTGCATGTTTACACCAATGGGGTAAGTCCATTTCAGCAAAATGGTATTCCAGATTTGGTTCTCAATAATAAACATAATGTTCATTGGACCTCTAAAATTCCAGATCATATCTTTGTGAGCAAAGCCGACGATCCAGAATTTCAGTTGCTTGAACTCCTGGATGCTCAAATTCCTGCAATTCGCTTAGGTAAACTGGAGAGCAATGAACAGTCTCTTGATAGGAAGTTGATGCAAGAGTGGGTGGAGACATTTAAAAAATACATGCAATTATTAAAAAGTGCCCCACAAACTTCCATCAAAGAAAAAGTAGTTCAAGATGCTATGTTACACATCAGTAAAGGTCTCATGCAGTTCTCTTCAGTCCCAGAGTTTAGAGCATCCATTAAATTGGTGTTCTCAGGCTTTGTGACATGGCTTCCAAAGGCCTTAGAGGAAAACAAAAAAACATCAGGTCTATCTCAATTAGGTTTCTATAGTCAACCTATTGTTTCCTCAAAAGATGAAGTGAAATCATCCAAGTCATCCGATATTTCTCCAGGTAAGGAAGCAAAATCATCCTCTGATAAATCCTATCCTTCAGAACTTGCACGTTTTGTAAAAAAAGCCAAGCAATCAGGCCCACGAGTCACTGCAGCACTTGAGCAGATGTATAAGCTAGGCACAGAAGGAAACGATAAGTACACGCCTGAAAAATGCAGAGATATTGCGAAACGCTATCTAAATTTCGTTCAATCAAATCACAAAAACCCAATGATAGATGGTGTTAAAACCTTTATCAAAAAAATGGATAAGATCATTCAAGAGAGAAAGGAAGAAAGAGTTTCAAGTCTATCTCTAATTTAATTCCCTCTTTTATCTCTTAATGACAAGAGGACGGACCCCACTGGGGTCCGTCCCTGAAGGATCGATTCATTTTTTAAATGGGGCATTTATACCAAAGGTCGGGTGCTTCGCCTAATGGCGCTGCCTTAAGCGGTGCGATTAGGATCTTCTATACGGCCCGTATCGGTCCGCTTGCTGACGCGCGCGGCTCGGTTTCTTCTTTGCTGTCTGAATTAAATCCTAGTCACAGCAGGGGGTGAACCGAGCCGCGCGCGTCAGCAAGCGGATACGGAACTATCCACTTTCACGAATGACGTTGATTAAGGCAGCGCCATTAAGCGAAGCGCCAGACCTACGCTTACTGACAATCAGAAAACAGATTAGTTGGGGCACTATAATAGGTGTCGATTCCTCAGTGTCCGTCCCCGTCTCTAGTAGTTCTCGTTTCAACTAGTAAAATCAAAAGAAATTAATCGTAACATTCTTAACTGAAGCACTATCAGGCTCCCAAGATCGAGCGTATTTAAAGGTCATTTTAGTTTGGTTGGGATAAACTATTCCTTTCTTTAGAGTAAAGGTAAACCGCATAGTCCCACCTGCTCCAATGAGTTTAGATTGTGGTCTTAGATAATTACTACTTGTTAATGAGAAAAGAGTCTGATCAAATTGTTCGACTGACCACTGATACCCAGTTGTTGGATTCGCAGGTAATGAAACCACAAAGATAGGTTCTTTCTTATCTACTGTAATAACAAGATCATCATCCGCAAAAGCATTTACTGAAAAAGCTAGCAATACTGCAAAAAGAAGGTTGTTCATACATGTCCTTATTCAACTTAAGCTTATGGATTACGATTGACGTTGATTTGAGTTACTTTACCTGAATTGAACACCAACTCGTACTGAAAATCAGCTGGGGATTTTTGATAAATCCATGTTTCAACAGTGTTTGTTGTAGTACCTATCTGGTATCCAGCTGCATTATACAAAGGGATGTTTTCCTCATAAATCAATTTATCCAATGGCTCACCGCATTTTGATAGCACTGTGTATTGACTATCGCCTTCATAAACCAATTTATCACCACAGCGCATCGCATAAGCAGGGCCAAGGAGTAAACTACAGAGTATGGCTATAAAGAATTGCTTCTTCATTTTAGGCTCCCTTACTATATACAGTATAGCCCGTTTACTCATCCCAGTTGTCTCTATCCACATCCGACTCAGGTAAGAATCCACCAATTTGTGCATCCCACATGGATTTGTATAATCCATTTTTTTCCAAAAGTTCATCGTGAGAACCATCCTCAACTATTTTTCCTGCTTCAAACACAAGAATTCTATCCATATGCAATAAAGTGGATAAGCGATGAGCAATAACAATTGATGTTTTAGATTCCATTAATTCCCACAACGAATTTTGGATGGCTTCTTCAGTGAGTGAATCCAATTGGGAGGTAGCTTCATCCAGAACCAGTATTTTTGTATTTTTTAATACTGCACGGGCAATTGCAATTCTTTGTCTCTGCCCACCAGATAATTTGATTCCTCGTTCACCAACCATGGTTTGGTAGCCCTCAGACAATAAAGAGATAAACTCATCGCAACAAGCTCTTTTGGAGGCATTGATCACTTGCTCATCCGTTGCATCCAGGTTTCCATAACGTATATTTTCAATAATGGTTCGATGGAATAATGTAGTATCTTGTGGAATCATACTAATTGCCGAACGTAGAGAATCTTGTGTAACTTGACTGATGTCTTGTCCATCGATCAAGATCTTTCCAGACTCCACATTAAATAGTCGCAAAATGAGGTGAATAAACGTTGTTTTTCCACTTCCCGAAAAGCCCACCAAACCAACACGTTGACCTGGCTCGATAATAACGGATTTATTTTCGAATACCTTTTTACCTTGATTGTAATGAAAAGTAACGTTATCAAATTCAATTTTACCTGCTACTACATTTAAAGCTTTAGCATCAGGAACGTCCTTAACCTCGATGGGGGCGCTTAATAAAGCAATTGCTTGCCTGGCAATGCCTATTTCACGAAACAACTCCGCCATGGCATGGCACAAATACCAAATCTGGGTCATGATGGCAAAAGAGACATTAAATATAAACACCAAGTCTCCTGTCGTAATTTTACTTTGTTGCCAAAAATGCAGTAATAGACCAACCATCACGACCAACATGATGGTTACTGGAATATCTAAGTAAAGACGGAAGATATTCATATAAATCGTTAATCGCTTATTACTTCCTTGCTCTTTCTTTTGGCTTAAAGAAATATAGTCTAATTCATCCTTTGAACGAGCAAATAATTTAACGGCGTTGGAATTACTCAAAGTATCTACAATTTTTCCACTTAATTCGCTTTTATCTTCTGCATTCTCAACAGAATAAGCGTCCACTGTTTTGGAAAATCTATAACTGATGAACAGTTGCACCATGATCCAAATAATCATTACTACTGCGAACCAGTAGTTAATGGTACACATTAATATCAAGGCAACAACAATGGAAGCTATAGCAGCAATCCAATACCAAGTAATGATATTAAAAATGGAATCCATCGCTCTAGGAAGATCATTCACTTTGTTAGCCAAGCTACCAGCCATTTGATTGGTAAAGTAGTGATAAGATTGCCGAATCAAATAATCCATCACTGACATTCTTACGTCCGCTTGAAAGCGCGGCATAACATAGCCTTGCCACCACCCTTCCAGACGCAAGATAAGCAATAAAATAAACCATGCACCTCCACCTACCCATAAGGCCGGTGCCACTGCTACAAAAATATTCTCGCCGGGAGAATGTGAGCTGAGCGCGTCTACAATCATTTTTAGCGAATATGGAATGGCATTATTTTCTAATACCATAGTGATGGGAGCTAACAAAAATACAGTAAAGGCTAAAGGCTGCTTTTTCACAAAATGAAAGAAAAATCGACCTAATGTTTTTGGCAATTCCCTTGCATTATTGTTTTTATTCATAGAGTATACCTTTAACGAATACCGTTCTATCGCTGTATTCTAACCCATTGATTATTAATTTGATAATTTCTTGTATACAATCAAAGCATCTTCATCAAGTTAGCAAAATGGTAAACAACCCCTTTTAGTTTAGTACAAATTCATAATTTATTCTTGATCTTAAACCCCATAAAAGCGATCATTCTCAATTTGCAAATAAAGGAGTCCGTGTGGAACACGAAACAATGGAATATGATGTGATCATCGTTGGTGCTGGTCCATCAGGCCTATCTGCTGCAATAAAATTAAAACAATTAGCCCATGCCGCAAATAAAGAAATAACCGTTTGTGTCCTAGAAAAAGGCGCTCAAGTGGGTTCACACATTATCTCTGGTGCGGTTCTAGAACCAAGAAGTTTAAAAGAATTATTACCCGATACTTGGGAAACTGCTCCTTTAGATACTCCAGTTAAAAAAGATCTGTTTTACTTTCTCACAAAAAATCACTCCATTCGCTTGCCAACACCAAAACCCATGCATAATGAAGGCAATTACATCATCAGCTTAGGCAATCTTTGTCAATTTCTTGCTCAACAAGCAGAAGGATTAGGATGTGAAATCTACCCTGGATTCGCCGCATCAGAAGTGCTTTATAATGATAGGGATGAAGTTATTGGTGTATCTACTGGCTCTGTTGGGATAGACAAAGAAGGCAATCAAACTAGCAATTACCAGCCTGGAATGCATTTAATAGCCAAGCAAACTTTATTTTCCGAAGGTTGTAGAGGCCAGCTAAGTCAAACCCTCATGGCAAAATACCACTTAAGAGACCATTCACAACCCCAAACTTATGGGATAGGAATAAAGGAAATTTGGAGAATAGAAGCAGCTAAACATGAACCAGGTAAAGTCATTCATACTGTAGGATGGCCAATGGACCACGCAACCTATGGTGGGTCTTTTGTCTATCACCTATCTAACCAACGAGTAGCCATTGGTTTTGTTGTAGGGCTAGACTATAAAAATCCATGGCTAAATCCCTTTGCGGAATTCCAGCGTTTTAAAACCCACCCCTTTATAAAACCTACTTTAGTAGGTGGTGAAAGGATTAGTTATGGTGCTCGTGCCTTAAATGAGGGGGGATGGCAATCCTTACCAAAATTGACCTTTCCGGGAGGGGCTTTAATTGGTGATGCCGCAGGTTTCCTCAATGTCCCTAAAATTAAAGGAATCCATACTGCGATGCAATCAGGTATGTTAGCAGCTCAGGCCTGTTTTGATTTATTAAACCAAGAAACATCTTCATCCACTGAAATAACATCCTATCCAGATAGGATTAATCAGTCCTGGTTAAAAAAAGAGTTGTATTCAGTTCGCAATATTCGCCCTGGATTTAAATATGGTTTGTTCACAGGATTAGTTAATGCAGCTTTTGAAACCTACATAAGCCATGGCCATTCGCCGTGGACCTTATCTAATCATTCCGATCATCGTTCATTAAAATTAGCGGAAAGATCCCCCAAAATTAACTACCCAAAGCCTGATGGAGTGATTTCCTTTGATAAATTATCATCCGTATTTCTAGCCAATACTTATCATGAAGAAAATCAACCTTGCCACCTAAAATTAAAACAAGCAAAGCTGGCAATCAAAGTTAATTACAACCAATACGCTTCACCTGAAACACGATACTGCCCTGCAGGGGTCTATGAGATCATAGATGATGAAGAAAAGGGCCCAAGATTGCAAATCAATGCACAAAATTGCATCCATTGCAAAACTTGTGATATTAAAGACCCACGCCAAAACATAGTATGGCAAGCACCGGAAGGTGGCGGCGGGCCTAATTACATTGATATGTAAAACTTACACTGAAATGGATGGGTTATCTAAGTATGTTGAGGATAAATCATCGATTAAAGTAAAAAACTCGTCCACAGACCCTGGGGATAACCAACTATTAGCACCTGGGGTTTTGTCTTCATGCTTTCTTAGTTCTTCTAATACAAGTTCAATTTGACGAGCAGTCACTTGAACACCTTGATTGCGACAGTTCTTACTTTCACTCAATATCCCTAATGCCTGCCTGATAGGTGTGATAGAGAGTGCTATTTGAGGATCATATTTAAAATCTTCATGCTCAAGCACTTTAAGGACTCTTGCAAAAGCAGACTGGTATTCTTTGATATCGACACGTTTATAATCTGAAAATATTTTATCCAAGAGCAATCCCAGCGCTTTGGAATTTTCATAAGCCTCTTTATCTTGATGCTCCACGAGCTCTTCAAAGCGCTTTAAACAATTTATATTAAAATCAAATACATCTTTCAGTAACTTATCTAAATCTCTAGGTCCATGAACAACCGTTTTTCGTGCTGAAGCTTTGCTTTCTTCATCAATGACTTCCACTTGATTAATCACTTGCCCTTTTGAAGCGGTGATCGAGTCGTTCAGAATTGCAAGTAATTTAGAAAGATCATAGTTAAATACATTGATGATGCTTTGACACTTGAGATAAAAGTAAGCCCTATCATCTTCTCTTGTATAAATAAGTTGCAAAAAAGCAGAGTACTGTGAGTATTGAATAGACTCAGGAAATAAGGTCAGTTTTCTTTGTTTTTTGATTGACTTATCACGTTGTTGAATAAGAAGAGGAAAAGTAATTGATACTTGATTCTCAGACGACTCAACTCGTTTTGGCAAAAATTGGATTTGTAATTCCCTCTCTTCTTTCTCTTTTGGTATAGGCAGTTTCGTAGGAACAATCAATTCGATGAATTCAGCGGCTGAATCGATTCCAGTAGCCATTTTTTTAGTGTCGTCATCTTTCTTAATATTTTTATTAGAGACTTGCTTTGCTCTCATTACAACTTTCCTTTTCGAGTGAACGATTCAAACTATCACGTTCTGTTTTAGACTTTGCTCAAGATAAAAATTATCCCGATTAATGATAAAGCGTCAAGCAGTATTTTCATTGTCATTTTCTTCTGATAAAGGTAGACTTGCTGTCGAAAGTCCCGGTGGCACAGATGGATAGCGCAGCCCCCTCCTAAGGGGCAGGTCGGAGGTTCGAATCCTCTCCGGGACGCCATATAAACACTGAGCCGATTACCAATTACCCCAACTTATATCACATTCTCAGGGTGCACACAGGGTGCAAATTGAATGTATTACAATGTGCAAAAATTACTCTTTAAACATTATTAATATAGGATGGCATATGTTTAGTTGCTTTAAAATGAATAAGGTCAGCTCCCCTGCAGAGAATGTTGGGCATCTTAAAGTTTTAAAAACCTTTCCTAGCCAGCATGCAGCAGCTAAATGGCTAGTAGAAAATGGTAAAGCCAAAAATTCGAATTGTGTTTCATCAATTAGTTCTGTTTGTTTACGAAAACCCTGCTCAACTGGTTATGGTTATCGTAAAAAGGCTTATGGATATGGATGGTGTTTTGCATCGGAAATACAAATCAAGGATTAACAACTATAGTCAGGTTTGTTAGCTGTAATGCCATATTAAATCAAAACTCATTTGTTGAAATAGTCAGATTAAATTTGGATTTATTCACGCAATCAATCGAGTCTGATAATCATATAGAAAGCTCCTTCGAATAACTATTAAAGTTAATTAGCCAAAAAAACAAAACCCGATATTAAACGAGCTTTCTATATGATTATGAGATCTGGCTTTTTGCTTTTTATACAAGTGGTAAAGATGCAAGATCTTGCTCCCTTTATCCGCCACTTGGTGACATGCTGACTCTTTTTTGATTTATGTACAATTATCATAGATGCAAGAGAGTAAGCTGTAAAACCACGTTGGAACTGTATTAGTCAAAATCAGCATTAACTCCAGGAGAATATTCGAAAAAACTTTTATTCGGATAATGGTTTCATGGCTAGAGGATGATCGAAATTCGCCTTATTTACTAATGTGCTAACTCTATACCCTTCCAAATCCTCATGAGCATAAGGCTTCATTAATGTCATCAATTGTTCCTTAAAATAGTGTGAATTATCCAGCCAAATACCTCGGGCTTCTTCATCTAAAATCACAGGCATCCTATGGTGTATGGGTTGCATAAATGGATTTGCTTCTGTTGTAACAAGGCAGTATGAGGTGGTCAAGTAAATTGACACACCCAGTTAAGCAACTTTCTTAAATTCCCCCCAAACCCGTTCAAACTGATTCGGATTCATAT
>NZ_LNZB01000015.1:256393-339688 GCF_001468085.1 Legionella waltersii
TTGCTTTCTACTCAAAGAGAATCTAGAAAGCTCATGAGATCTTTATCATCTCGCCATGGCTTTACTTTTTTCTTTTCACCAGTAACTTCACAACAAGCTAGCGCTTTTGCTTTCATTTCCAAATCAACTTCCGCATAAACATTCGTTGTATTAATAGAAACATGGCCTAACCACGCTCTAATTGTATTAATGTCAACACCAGACTGCAATAAATGTGTGGCGGTAGTATGGCGAATGGTGTGAGGACTGACTTTTTTCTTGGTTATATCAGGGAAAATAGGTAAAATTTTTTCGACATGTCGTTTTACTAAAGTATGAATACCAAAACGTGTAATAGGTTGCTTACACCGATTGAGGAAAACATGCTCTAGAGGCTCTCGAGATTGGATTACCCTTTTAAGCTCTGTAACCGTTTTTTCCCATAACGGACAGCGCCTTAATTTATTGCCTTTTCCACGAATGAGTACTGTAGATAAGTCTCTTTTTGTATAGGCAATATGAAGATCATCAATTAGAAGCTGCGCTGCTTCATCGGCCCGAGCACCTGTGTTGTAAAGAAACAGTAGCAACGTATAATCACGCTGACCTTGTTCAGTGGTTTTATCTGATGCATTAAGTAAAGCTTCCATTTCAGAACGTTCAAGATAGGTAATCAGTGTTCTGCCTGTTTTCTTAAAGGGTATCATTTGCATCTGACGACACCATTCAATATGTTCAGGACTATTTAACCCAATAAATTTGGCGAAGGCATGAATCATGGAGAGACGTTGGTTTCTAGTGGATAAAGAAGAATGTCGATTTGTTTCTAAATCCCAAAGAAAGTCCTTTGTTATTTCTGCCGTCATGTCATCAATCAATAAGTTCTCAATAGACTTTTTATTTTTCTTCGCAATAAACGGCAGCATTAGTCGAAATGTATCACGATAGCTTTGTTGCGTATTTTTGGATAAATTTCGAATACTAATCAAGTACTCTTGTAAAAAGCGTCGAATCCATGAACTGATATAATAAGAATTTTTCATTTCTTCTCTCCCGTAATATATCGCTCGAAACGTTTGTTAGCCTCATGAAGTAAGTTGTCAGTCATCGTCAAGTAAGCAGTTGTATGAACAAGATATTTGTGTCCAAGGTACACTGACAAGACAGGCAACAACTGTTGAACATTTTCATTTTCTTTATACCAAAGGGTTAGTCTATTCACAGCAAATGTATGCCTGAGATCATGTATTCTTGGTTGATAGCGAGCACCATCATTTCGTTTGATACCAGCTTGCTGTCGTATTCTCTGGAATATTCCTCGCATAGTATCTGCATTAAATGCTTGGTTGTTTTTTCCAATAAACAAGGGGGCCTCTGATAATTGTGCTTGATGTTGTTTAATCCGCCATTCTAAATAAGTGTCAATAAACTCTTTGATTTGCAAATTAAATGGAACTAATCGAGATTTATAAAATTTGGATTCTTTTATAGTGATAACGGAATTTTCTCGATCAATATCGCCTAAAGTAATGGCAACCGTTTCGTGTAGTCGCAAGCCTAATGCATAAGTTAGCACTAATACGGCACGAACCATGACAGGTGAAATATGGCTTTTGTTGATTGGATAATTCAAGGCCATATAAAATAAGTCTTTAAGCTCTTGTTTTGAATAAATATAAGGAACAAAGGGTGGAGGTCGTTTAGGTAGCGTTTGTGGCAAAGGAATTTTGGAAACATACCCTCGTCTCAATGCATATTGATAAAACCCCAAGATCGCTGTGTGTTTAACAAACCATGCTGAGGTTATGGGTTGAGAATCGTCGTAAAGAAAAATGATTAATTTCTTTTTCTGTAATATTTTCTATTGTGGCTAATTCCCCCATAGTTTTACAAAAGGACTTGAGATACATTTCATTTGTTTTAAATTTCTCACCTAATGATTTTCTGTAATTGATGTATTGCTCAATAAGTTCGCTCAGTTTCATAATAAATCTCCTAAGTTCATCCCTTCGCTCACTTTTCTTAAATTGACCAGATCAACCTTTGCATAAATCCGTGTTGTATCTAGCCCTTGATGCCCAAGATGATCACTGATTTCTTTTAAAGATACGCCTTCGTTAATGAGATGAGTGGCGCAAGCATGCCTCAAGGCATGTGGGCCTTGATGTTTTATCGTCAGGTGAAGAGGTTTTAATCGCCTATTAACAATACCAAAAACAGTACAGCTTTTTAGCGGGCGATAAGGTGCTCTTCGACATAAAAATATTTCCCTAAATGAGCAACATGGCCTTACTTTTTTTAGATAATTTAAAATGGCCTCACCGACCGAATGGATTAATGGAAAAACTTGAGGTTTCGAAGCTTTTGCTCGTTTTAAATGTAGTTGTTCGTTTTTCCAATCAATATCTTCCAAAGATAAATGGGTCACTTCACTGCATCGTAAGCCATAAATTGCAAGCAACATTAAAATAGCATGGTCCCTAATATCTGTTAGACAATCTGTCTTTGAGGCCGCTAATATCTTTTTTACATCATCCCAACTGGGTGAATAGGGTAAGGATTCATAACGATAAACACGTGGTGCTTTGATACTGTCCGCCAAATTTTTTTGGCACCATCGTTTCGTTTCTGCGTACCGTAGAAAAGATCGGAGGATACTCACATAAGATTGAACACTTCTTCGAGAGTATTTATCAATTTGGTGTTTTTTTATTATAATTTCATCAATAATCAATGGCGTTACGTTTATAAAGTCTTTTTCTTTTTTATCAATATGAATCAAAAAATCTTTTAGAACAAAAAATCTTGATTTAACGGTGTTTTCTGAAAGCCCTTGTTCGTTGTGCATAAACTCAAGAAATTGAGTGAGATATACTTCGAATGGAATGGATTCTTTAGGTTCTTTTTTTAAACATCCCAACATATCAAGCCAGCGTGTAGCATCTCTTATAAACTTCTCTTTTGCAGATTTGGAGTAGATAGTGTTCTTTCTACTGATTTTTTGAGTTTTAGCCCAGCGCTCTGCGGCATTTTTAATTTCATTTACAGTAACGATTCTCAGCGCATAAAAATCAAGATACTCCATGATGCGCAATAAATATTGATCAAAACACCTTAGTTCATCTTTTGCCGCACCGTTCACTTTCCAATACTCCAAATATAAAAGACGCTCTTTTAACAATGGCGAATTAGCATGACGTTTAAGTGCTGCACCACGTTCAAAAATTTTAGTAATTAATGGTATATTCTCTTCAGGAAGTGCAGCTAGCCGGTTATTCATTTGCAGCCAATGAATGGCATGCCAAGTAAAATGGTCTTTTGCTGAGAAGGAAAATTCCCTTCGTTTTTGTGGATGTTTTGATTGGTATCGAGCCCATTTATCCGCCGCTTGATCTATTTCTTCTAAGCCGGCTGTTTGCTTTGACTCCAAATCTAGAAACTCAATAATGCGTAATAGATACTGTGCTGTATCACGTATCGTTTGATCTACTCTACCACGTCCTTGAAGATACTGAAGATATTGTATTCTTTCCTCAAGAAAAGGAGCTTGGGTATGTCTTTTAACGTAGTAAGGTCGTTTAAATAGTTGTTCAAACATGATAGCGTCTCCTGAATAGTGATAACCATTACAGAATAGACATTTCTATTATGTTGTATTAAAAGATACCTGAACGAGATAGAATGAGGCTTTTATGACTCAACAACACATAACTGCTGGCGCAACATATGATTTAAAAATCAATAAACTAACACATGGTGATGTTGGTCAAATGCAAATGTATGTGAATTATTATGATCGAGACATTAAACAAAATGATGATAATCCTACAATAGGATTGCTTCTTTGCGCAGAAAAAAATGATGCTGTAGTGAAATATACCTTGCCCGAAAACAACAAACAGATATTTTCTCGAAAGTACCAACTTCATTTACCGACAATTGAACAATTAAAAGAGGAAGTCAAAAGGGAATACCAAGAAGCTAAAATGTTACTTGAAAAAGAACCAAAGGCCACATAATGATGGCGCGATTACACCAACTATAATCTTATCGATTTAGCTACAAATTAGAGCTTAAATGATGGGAGCTAAATCGATATTCACACTTTTTTATACTCTCAGGCCTAGTGTGTACGTAGACCCTGTTTTCGGTCAAGATTAGTTCCCACATTCAATAATGTAGTCGTCATTAATTAGCATTTCATTTAATATCATTAGCAATTCAAGGCCTAAAACCGCCTTATCATCAATAAATAGTTACGCCTCTAAGCATTATCGGCGTTATGAACTGCTTCTATTTCCCATCTGATTTAATAGTTAATCGATTTGTTCTAAATAAAATCTTAAATGTTGTCCAAAAACAGGGTCTACGTACTCACCACCCCTAATAGTGAATTTATGTTTTATCTTTGTAATTATATCCGTATCATCCCAAGCCAATTCAAATGAATTTATCTAGAAGTGAAGAGAAAATAAAACGTAGGATCGAAGTATGCTGATATTAATTAGATCAAATAGAAGATGTATTAAATACATAATTAACTGTTTGATATGCCAATTCTTTTGAAGAATTAATCAAATGAATAATTTCATCAAAATGATAGTTTTTATTTTGAGCAGACTGTGTTGTTTCCACCACTAAGATCACCACATTATATTTTCTCACAGCTTATTAATAGCAAGCATCATCGTAGTATTTTGAGAATCATGTGTTTCGCACTGATACTTGCTAGAATTGTTGATCTGAAATTGATCGCATCAGGTACAAAATATTAAATACGTCATTCTTGTTTCATTAGTTTAGGAATTAAGTGCACGTAGATAAGCTCACTTACTAACTCCACGAGTGTTTGAGTGACAATGATCGCTGGCAGAATAGGAACAGCGCCTGGTATCGCAAAAGCAAGCGGTAAGACAACAAGTGAGTTGCGTGTACCTGCGCTGAATGCTACAGACCGGCTGGAAGGCACATCCAAATGGAACATTCGAGCAATAAACCACCCAGCCCAAGGAGCAATAATAGCAAAGGCAAGGTAGATTGGAATTACTTTTAAAACAGAGCCTGTCGCAAGTCCTAGCTGCGGTACTACCGACGTAATGACCACGAATAGAACAAGAGCCGTCGCTGGTACAGGCATCAATCCAAGTGTTATTAAAACCCGCTTGCCAGTTGATTTTCGATTAGCCCACACCTGCATGAGTGCAGCGAGCACAAGCGGAATAGCAATGATCCACACAAAGGCCTCAATAAATGGGCCAAGATGAACTAAGAGGGCAGCTTTTTCCTCAAGGAGTAGTCCAAGATAGATAGGTAGAAGCAGCATTTGTAAGATGAGAAGGGAAGGAGTCGCCACCAACAGCAGGCGAGCATCGGCGCGTCCAATATGTGCAAAAGTTACGACATAATCAATACAGGGAGTGAGTAAAACCAACAGCACGCCGAGTCGTACCATTGGATCGACGGGAAGAAATTGGACTAACGCGATTACAATTACCGGGACAACCATGAAGTTCACAACAAATAGAACTATGAGAAAACGAAACTTCACTAGTGCATGCTTAAAGTCAGCAAGTGGCACTTGTAGGAAAGTTACAAACAGCATCAGAGCTAATGTAAGGTTTACACTGCTTGCAAAAACTTTCGTGGCCGGCACGAGCAAAGCAATTATGCTAGCTATAATAACTGTAGAAAAATAAATAATGATTTGCTTAGCTTCAAGTATTTCTCTTATTGTTTTCATGTTCATTTTTTGCCTTTAAGCACGTTCCAAGTAAATCTGAGAGAGGCAAAAATACCAGATTAATCAAGCTCACCCCATATGATTTGCTTTATAAAACCAGTGTCACCTCAACCAAAATGCAACATTTACTAGTAGAATAAGAAAACGTGAGAAAAATTAACTAGTGGTTCCTGACGGCCTTGATACACCCGAAACTAAAGCAAACATAGAGGTTAATCTTGCTATTGTAAAATTGATATGCGCTTTTAATACTTAGATACCTTTGATCTTAAACCAAATTTACTATTTTATTGAAGTACTCTCAAAATGCAGCTCCGATGCGCGCACAAGGCCATATATGCAAAGGCCCGATCAAAATTTGAATTCCTTTAAAAATTCTGTTGTGTTATCTATAGTCATGGGCACACTAAAATAATAACCCTGCATTTTATCGCACCCATTATTCTTCAAAAACGTATACTGTTCTTTTGTTTCAACACCTTGTACAATGACTTCAAATTGCAAATTCTTAGCCAATTCAATCATTGCAACAACAAGGGATGCATCCCACGAATTGATGTGTGCATTTTGTATCACCGTTTGATCTATTTTAATATGATCAACTCCAAAACGCTGCAAATATCTTAATGATGAATACCCTGTCCCAAAATTATCAATAGTAATTTTTATACCTAGATTTTTTAGGGTATTAATAGTTTGTAGTGTATATTCCGGATCCTGCATCGCTAAACTCTCACTAAACTCTAATTCAAGAAAATGAGGAGCTAATTTACTTATATTTAATGCCTTGATGATGCTATCTGCAAAATCAGGCTGTCTAAACTGTCGTGGTGAAACATTGATTGATACGGTTAAAGAAGGAAATCCTGCTCGCTGCCATAAACTAGTTTGTACACAAGCTGTATTTATTATCCAGTCACCTAATTGAATGATAAGTCCGGTTTCCTCTGCCAAAGGAAGCATTTGTTGAGGCGAAACTGTTCCAAATTCATGGTGTTGCCAGCGCAACAAAGCTTCTAAAGCTATAACACGATTCTGAATAATATCTATCTTAGGTTGAAAATAAAGTTGAAATTCATTTTTATCCAAAGCTTCTAGCAAAGCGCTTTCAAAATCAATTGTTCTATGGTCTTTCAAATTAGGCTTGTTAGTATAAAATTGATAATTATTTCCACCATTTTCTTTTGCTTTATATAGTGCTGAATCAGCATTTCTAATTAGTGTTTGATAATGCACTCCATCTGTCGGATAAATACTGATACCAATACTAACAGCCATATATACTTCATGCTCCATAATTTTGGCGGGGCGTAATAGTGAGTTCTTGATTTTTTCAGCAGCAATAGCAGCTGAATCATCTCTACTAAGATCTGTTAAAATAACAACAAACTCATCCCCTCCTAATCTTGAAACAATGTCATCAGAACGGTGACAGTTCTTAAGTCGTTCCGCCGTTAGTTTAAGGAGTTGATCGCCAGCTGCATGTCCGAGCGTATCATTAATTTGTTTAAATTTATCAAGATCAAGAAATAAAACAGCAAATTTTCTATTGTGACGTCGGGATGTACTAAGAACCCTATCAAAAAGATGTTCTAATTGATTACGATTAACTAATCCAGTTAATTCATCAAAATAGGCTTTACGCTCGAGTTGTGCTTCCATATCCTTTTGTTTATTGTTATCCAAGATATTAATGATAAAATAAAGAGGTATTTGTGATTCATCACGTGCCATGGAAACATTGACGTTTGCCCAAGTTATATGACCATTTTTACAAACGTACCGCTTAGTCATTTGAAAATGAGAAATTTTTTCGTGTACTAACTGTTGAACATTATCAAGGCTGCTTTCTAGATCATCAGGATGAGTAATGTCTCGAAAATGCATGTTCTGCAACTCGTCCTTATCATAACCAAGCATTTTGCAGAAAGCAGAATTCACTTTATTTAAATAACCATCTAAAGTTGCGAGTACTATACCTGTGGGAGAGTAATCAAATGCGATTTTGAAACAGTCTTTATTGTCATCTATAAAAGATGGGCTCATTTTATATTCCCTTGTTGAATCTATATTAACGTGTTAAGAAAAAGTCCTAAAAGATATCAGGGCAATTCATATGAAACCGACAACAAGACAGTGATTCCAGGCGTTTCTTGACCATACCGCTGCCAAAAAATTGAGAATGTGTGCAGTTGAACGATCCCCATTAAAGCTTCGATTATGACACATACCATCCAAATATTTCTTTACATAAAAAGCTTCTTTATTTAAATGGGCTAAACCAAATCGGCGAAGTAAACGCGCAATTGATGACCGTCAAAAAATTAATATTAATAATAAACTAATGGACAATTTTTACATATAAGCTATTTTTTTCTATAATTCATAACAACCAAAATAGATTAACTATTTGATAAATATAGCATATAAAAAGTATCTTATTCTAGAAATTAAACTTTTTAACAGCCACTGAAACCGCTGTATGATATCCATTCCCTATGCCTTTGACTTTCGCCAAAAATTGTCTATTAGACCCCCGGCCGGGATCCTGGTAAAAAAGGGTCATGTTCAAATTAGGCACAAATTATAGTTTTGTATGTGTGCAACACTGAACACCTATCAAAATAATCTAATCAAAAAATTCTTGAATTTAGCCAAAACTTATCTACTATTAGCTTGAAGTGGTTTGATACCTGATAGGAATGAATAACTCTTCTTCTGAATCAGGGTGCTCTCCTATATATTTATCACCCATTATCGCAAAATGTGGTCTTTCATCAAGTTCAAAACTAGATTCTTTTAGCCATTGATAATGGATATAATAAAAGGTTTTTTCAGCTTCACTAGGCTTACCGATATAAGTAAATATGGCATAAAGGCCTGCAGGTATCGTTAACACTTCCAGGTTTTTTGGAAGATTTTTGCTAATATCGGCTTCTACGGCGGCATATTTCTTAAATGTAGTTTTTGGATCAAAGTCTTTGAAAAAATT
This sequence comes from Legionella waltersii, assembly GCF_001468085.1. GTDB lineage: Bacteria > Pseudomonadota > Gammaproteobacteria > Legionellales > Legionellaceae > Legionella > Legionella waltersii. Next base: position 265,105 of record NZ_LNZB01000015.1, read on the forward strand.
TGTATTAGGAAAAATCTGAACTGAATATTTCAAGTGATTTTTTTTATTTGGAATATTTTTTATAGTTGGGCTAAAATTCCGCCAAAGTTGTTCCGTTTGATCCTCTGCAAATGACATTTCAAACTTAGATGCAATGAGTTTAATTTCAGCTATTGTAGTTATCTTTGGTTCTAGTCTTTTTAAGTTTATATTTTTCAATTTTCATCATCTTATAATCTGGATATCAAATCCATCAAGTAAATGAATCGCATCTGGAAAACTGAACTTTGCTTTTCTAATATCATTTTGAGTGGGATCAATAGAATAACTGTGAGCTTCTGTGAAATCAGACGCATACAATTTTGTGTGGACAAATTGGCTTTTCTCAAAATCAGTTAATTTAAAGTTGGCGCGCCTTAAATCTGCCTCTCTAAAATCAACATCATGTGCAATACATGCTTCAATCACCAGTTCTTGCAGTTCCAAACCATAAAAACTTGAATGCGATATAATGGAACTGTAAAACTGAAATGGGCTGGATAGTCGAATATGTGGCCAGTTTAGCATAGTCCAATTAACGCCTGTGACTTTTGATTCGAAAAAAGTAATATCTTTAAATGATGACGCTTTGAATTGAACTGTACTTAAATTGCAATTTTTGAACTCACAGTCAATAAATTTACATCGGATAAACTGAGATTCAGAAAAATTTGTACTGACAAATTGGCATCCTTCGAATAGTTTATCCTCAATTATTGTAGAGGGATAACTTAAGTTAGAAAATTTTTGCTCATAATATTCAGTGTTGCTTGAAAATATAGTAGGTTCCACTGAACTAAGCCTCCGACTTAATATGCTCAATAATTTTTTGAACAGACTCATCTACAGTATGTCTTGAAGTATCAATTGACATAGATACTGACTCCCACGGTTCATAATCTCTATTTAGAACATCGTCCCATTTAGGTAACTTATGACCATATATATCTGCTTCTCTCCCTTCAACTCTACATTGATGTTCCTTTTTATCTGAACAAATTAATTCAATTTCAACAAAAATGGTATTTGCTTCTTTCGCTACTTGGCGCCAATCATGGCGCGTAATGGCAATTGGATTAACTGAGTCAGCAATAACATCTAAGCCCAAGGCTAAATTTTCTTTCGCGATAGCATAGCTTATTAAATAACCCTCACAACCTATTAATAATGAATCAGGGTAACCCTCTAAATTTTTTAAAGTTTGCTCAAGAGTATCCACCCTTAAGTAAGCGGCCTTTAAGCGTTTGGCTACTTCTTTAGAAATTGTTGTTTTACCAGTTCCTGGTAGTCCACCAAAAATAATTAGCATTATAATTCCTGTAATTGTGCAGATAAAATTCGTCTTACCGATGTTCGGCCAATGCCAAGCTTTTTAGCAATTTCAGATTTGCTCAATCCAGACTCAAATAAATGATATATTTCAGATTCATACTTTTTTATTGTCGTAGGTCGACCGTGATTTTTCCCTTTTTGTCTTGCATGGGCAATACCTGCTTTCACTCGCTCACGCAAAATCTCTCTTTCAAATTCTGCAAAGATTGCAAGTAACCCAGCCATTGCCCTTCCTGTAACAGTGGTAAGATCTAAGGCTTCTGTCAAAGAGATAAATCCAACACCTAATCCGTTTAACTCATTCAATGTATGAAAAAGATCATTAACTGAACGACCCCATCGGTCCAACTTCCAAACAATGATAACGTCGATCTGCCGACGTTTAGCTTGGTTAATAAGTTCTTCACGTTGGGGCCGAGTATCTTTAGCCCCCGACCCAATTTCTGTAATTTCACTTTCAATATACCATTCACGCGCCTGAGCATATTTTTTCATTGCCTCAATTTGTAGGTTTAACGTCTGTTGGTCATGCGTTGAAACTCTGGCATAAATTCCTGCTTTCATACCTGGCCAAAAACCCCCTAAAATTCGTCCGTCTAAAACCCTTTAAATATAAGGATCAAAAGTCTTGATTTTATCATGGCCATAAACTAATGTTTTCGGCCACCACAAAAGATACCTTAAATTCACAATGACTGCAATTCATGAAACCGCTTATCCAAGATTGAAACCAAATCCTGACGACCAAGAACTCAAACAGAATTTTTTGCCATCAAAAGCAGAGCTTGAACTACTCAATAAAAGCACCAGTGAGAAATCACCTCATAGCCGGCTTGGTTTTATGCTTTCGCTAAAATGTTATCAATGTTTAGGGTATCACATTTCAATCAACACAATACCTAAACCAATTATCGAATATATTGCAAACTGCATTGAGATCAAAGTAGATAAAGCAAAGCTACAAAATTACATGCAGCTAAAACAACGCAAGCGTCACAAAACAGTTATACGCAAATTTCTGTCTATTAATGAGTGCAAGCAGCAACGCAAGTCAATAATGAAGTCTGCTGGCTTAAAATCTGCGGCTATTAAAGAAAATTTAGCTGACATTATCAATGATATGCTCGAAGAGCTTATCAAAAATAATTTTGAAATTCCGGCATTTTCAACATTGCTCAGATTGGCACGTGCTGCTCGAACAATAGTTAGCTCGGTACTGTATCAAAAAGTCAGCGACCAACTTACCGATGAGACTAAGCAATTTTTTGACCAGTTATTGCTATCCACTTCGCCAGTCCATGAGTTCAGCAGTGGCTGGGAATATCTTAAACAAGAAATGAAAAAACCATCTGTCGCAAACATTCGAGAATTTACTGATTACCTGGATCAGTTACGTAAGTGGCGAGATGAAACCCCAATTGATCTTTCTGATATTCCTGAACACCGTTTAGATCAATATGTTGCTGAAGCAATGGCTTTAGATATTGCCGATATGCGCCGTATTAAAGAAGCCAAAAGATATGCTTTATCAGCTATGTTGTTATACCATCAGTACGCAAAATCGCTTGATAGCATTGTTACTGTGCTGGCACGCTGGCTGCGTAAAATAAAAAATGATGCAGCGGAAGCGCTGCAGGAAATCAGAAACTCCAACCAAAAAATAACAGATCAACTCATTGGTAGCCTTAAACAAGTTCTCGTCGCAAGCAAACAAACTGCCCAAACACCTGAAGAAAAACTAGTGCTAATTGAGCAAAGCTTACCAAATGATATCGATGCTTCAATTGAAGCCTGCGAACAATATCTGGCTTATGCTGACGATAACGATTTACCTTTAATGCTGAAGTATTATCAAGTAAAAAGACATACTATGTTTCGCTTACTCAAGCAGATTGAGATCAAGTCAGCTTCTAAAGATGTGCTAGTAGAAAAGTTAGTCGAATTCATATTGGCACACCAACGAAGCCATGGAGAATATGTTGAAATCAATCCAGAAGAGTTTAACAATTTGGAATGGCTTGATGACCAGTGGTTTCAGTTCATTACCGAGGGCAAGACCAAGCGTTGCACTAATCAAATTCGAACCGTTAATAAACAGAAATTAGAGCTAGCTGTTTTTAGATTTGCCATGGATGAAATTAACTGTGCCGATGCTTTTGCTCTTAACAGCTATGAGAACGATGATCCCAATAAACAATTTATTCCATGGGATGAATTTTACCAAAACCTAAAGCCTTATACTGAGCTGATAGGTAAGTCTGACGATCCCTGGCTATTTGTAAAAGAACTACAGGTAGAACATCAGCAAGCGGCTGAAAAGGTGAATCGCAATTTTGTCGATAATGAATATTTGAACATTATCAATGGTGAGCCAGTATTAAAGAGAGCTATCAGTAAGAAAGTGAGTCAAGAACAAGAAAAATTTTCAAATTTAGTAGCATCCAAAATGCCGTTAACAGATATCGTCTCTGTACTTACTGACGTAGAAAATTGGCTTGGTATCAGTCGCCATTTAAAGCCCTTATCAGGGTACGAACCCAAAATTGATGACTATGATTTGCGGTTTATTGCTACCAGTTTCGCATATGGTTGTAATGTAGGCCCAGTTCAAGCTGAGCGATGCTTGAAAAAGTATTCACGTAAACAAATTGCTTGGTTATTCAATCACCACATTACTGAGCTTCGTCTCAATAAAATTAGTGAAGTCATTATCAAGGCATACAAACAGTTTGAGCTACCTTATATTTGGGGCAATGGTGAAAGTGCTTCTGTTGATGGGACTTATTGGGATATGTATACCAATAATTTACTGGCAGAGCACCATATTCGCTATGGAAAATATGGAGGGATTGGCTATTATCACGTTTCTGATCAATATGTTGCTTTGTTTGGAAACTTTATCCCGTGTGGTGTTTATGAGGCCATTTACATTTTCGATGGGATTTATGAAAGTGATGAAGCCTTACGTCCAGATACAATCCATGGGGATACACATGCGCAAAACGAAGTGGTATTTGGGTTTGCCTATTTGTTGGCAATAACACTTATGCCCAGAATACGTAGTTTCAAGCATCTCAACTTTTACCGACCAGCTGGAATGAATGAAAAATCATACCAACATATCAGTGATATTTTTACATCGAAAGAGCCCAACTGGCAACTCATAGAGTCAATGTACTACGATATGTTGCGCGTTGTTATGTCAATCCAAAGTGGCAAAATCAAAGCGTCAACTATATTGAAAAAGCTGCGCTCCAATAGCAAGAAGAATAAGCTGCATCAAGCGTTCCGTGAATTGGGACGAGTGGTGCGAACCATTTTTCTTTTAAATTATATTGCTGATGTTGACCTTCGTAAAAAGATTCAAGCAGCTACTTGTAAAAGTGAAGAGTTTAATGATTTTATTGACTGGATCGCCTTTGGCAAGGACGGCGTTATTCACGAAAACAATAGTATAATTCAGCAAAAAATTATTGCGTTTGGCAGGATGGTTGCTAATGCTGTGATGTTCTACACTGTTGCCAACACAACCAATGTTTTGAACCAGCTTTCTGCTGAAGAGGTCAAATATAGTAAGGATGATTTATCGATTTTATCAGCGTATTTCAGGGAGAATATTAACCGCTATGGTGTTTTTGATTTGTCCAGGTCACGACAGACAATGCCATTACAGTTCGGTATTAATAGGGATTAAAAATTGAACATGACCCTTTTTTACCAGGATCCCGGCCAGGGGTCAAAATTCGCTATTAACGTATAAACAGAAATGCCCGGTGCTTTCCCAAGGTATTTTTTTGAATACCGTGATTGAATAGTGCTTTCGCTAGTCGCCAGTTTTTGCCCATCAGCATCCCCCAGTATTTTATTATCGATCAAGTCCCATAACTTGAAAATAGGCAGTGAGTGTACAAGGTTACTTGCCTTATCATTTGCAGGGCACATTGTGTCAATTCGAATATAGTCTTCTTGAGTTGAACGTAATAGATTAAATTTCAGATCAGACATTTCGGCCATTTTTTCAGTGCTAATACCGAAAGCATTTGAGAGGATACATGCATTGACAGCAGTTTTGGTAGGTTTTACTTTTACATTATATCGCGTTTTCATGTGGGTAAACACACTCCACATATCGGTACGATCCCCCATGTGCATCATAATATCTGGAATTTCAACTTGTGGCAGTGTTTTAAAAAAACTGTCATCAAGTTTTTCAACACTGTCATAACTCAAACTCCAGTCTTGTTCTCCCGATTTAGTTTCTTTAATGTTGAATGCTAAGTTTTCACCACGACGAATACGACCGGTGGTCTTATCCCATGCACTGTTTAGCTCATTTACTGCGTCATCTAATCGTTGGTCACAATAGATTGGAATTTTCAGATAGCCAAACTCGGTAGCAATTTTTTCGGCATCATCCACCAAGCTTTCACTAACCAAATCATGATCGATATCACAGTAGGACACACTGTCATTGCAACAGAGTAATCCTTTATCCAAACGGCGATACATCTTGTGATACACAAAAAATTCAAATAAATGGGGATCTACATGTTCATCATCCGCATTCTTTTTCAAATAAGGCAACATGGTTTTTGAAATAGAATCCTGCATCTCTTTGGGGAGTTTAAAGGACGATGGGCCTTTTTTTCGGCTGTAATGATTTTTCATTAACTCGATAAAGTCCATGATGTCGCTGTCTTCTTTATAATAGTCAAACGAGACATTGAGTAATACGGGGCGCAGATAAAGGGCGAAGAGACGGGATGATTCCAAATAAAAATCTCTCCTGGCAGCCTTTTTGTCAAAAGTGCTACCCACTAAATACTCTGCAATGATAGGAAACTGCTTTTCTGGTAAAATCTTATAGGCTTCATGATTTAATTCTTCATGGCTAAGGCCATATTTGCGATTGGGAAACCATTTCATAAAACGAGCCAATTTGGGTAGATCAACAACTAGGCTTGCATTATATTCCGCCAGTGCTTTATCGACATGTTTTGTAGCATCAGCCAGTATAGCTCTGATATGAAACATAAAGCTTGTTATCAAATTATCCATGATTTGGTGATAGCGGTGGTAAACAAAGCATAATGCTTGCAGCCATTGCTGCGTTATATTAAGTCGTCGTAATCGAGAGGCAGCATACTGTTCAGCCAAATCAGCATAATATCGAATGGCATTTTTGGACAGCTGAAGGGTTGGCATAAATTCCTTTGCAAATTTATATAAGCTCAGGATTTCTGCTGCTTTGGCTGCTTCTTCTTTGATGGAGGAATATTTAAAACTTTTCTGATCGGCACGAATGACATTGAGTTTAGTGAGCCCATCCTCTCGATTAATCAAATTTGATAATTGGTCTTGTTGCGCTTGCGGGATTGCTAGTATTAGTTTGCCCAGCCGTTCATTTTCTTTTGAAAATGCTTGGGTAAACAGATCTTGCAAACTGCGATAGGTTGGCAATAGTATTTTTTGATTATCAAAATAAACCAGCAATTGCCGAAATGTATCGTGACCTTTTGGATAATAGCGTAACAATTCACAGAGATGAGCTTCAACTAAACCAGCTTGCCTTGGTGACCAGTCCTGATAACCAAATAAGTTTAGAATAACGTTTTTTTGCTGATTCAAACTTTGCCTGGTAATGCTGCTTGGTAAAATGGCATTTTTTATTTTGTAATACCGTTCAAGGATATAATCAACATCAGTGCGAACATCGTCAAAAGTGAATGTAAAAAATTGGTGCTTGGCCTTAAAATAAGCAAGCTGCAGAATAAAGGCAACCCGTGTTTTTGTCGTTGAATATTGCTTCAACGCAGTAAGCTCGTCCCTACTCAATGAAAAATACAGCTCACGTTCGCCAGCATTAAACTCTGGGCGAGCATAAAGATCTTCAATTTCTGCGTCGGTAAGTAATTGCAACCGATTTTTCAGGGACATATTTTGGTTCAAAAAAACGGAGGTTTGGGTGAACTAATTTTTTAGTCAACAAAGGTCGCATTGTACGCTGATTTTTAGTAAGATAAAGCGGTTCAGTAAATCTTGGTTCAAAATATTGTTTTTCTATTAGTAAAATGGACTAAACTGTATGAAAATTGGATATGCGCGCGTTTCAACTAGAGATCAATCTTTGTCCATGCAGGTGGATGCATTAAAAAAAGCCGGTTGTGATCAAATTCATGAAGAAATTGCCAGTGGTGCAAAAACGGCAAGACCAGTGCTTGAAGAAATTATGCGTAACATTCGGGAAGATGACACCCTGGTTATTTGGAAACTGGATAGACTTGGCAGGAATCTGGCTCACCTTATTCACTTAACCAATAAATTGATTGAAAAAAAAGTTGGCTTAATAAGTCTGAACGATCCAATTGATACATCAACTGCCCAGGGACGGATGATATTTGGTATTTTCGCAACATTGGCAGAGTTTGAACGTGAATTAATCCGAGAGCGAACTCAAGCGGGGTTAAAATCAGCTCGAGCTCGAGGAAGAAAAGGAGGAAGACCCAAGGGCATGTCAAAATCAGCAATGGAAAAAGCGGCTATTGCTGAAGCTCTTTATAAAAATGGAACCATCCCTGTTAAAAAAATTGCTGAACAGTTGGATATTTCTAAAACTACGTTGTATCTGTACTTACGTTCTCGAAATGTTTCTATCGGAGAAAAAGGTTGATACTTCAATTAGAAAATAAATATCTCATCATGAGCTGGTTATACAGGAAAATACAGCTAATGATAGTATTCTCCAAGAGGTACTAATGTACGAACGATTATATCATTGGTTTTTTGCTTTATCACAATATAGTAAAGCTCTTTACGCTTCGTTCTATTCTTCTATTTTATATTCCGATGTGGTGAAGCGTTGGCAGGGATTGGGTCTGGGGTATCTTTTATTCCTCATTATTTTGGGGGCCATTCCTTTATCTGGACGGGTAATCGTAGAATTTAATCATTTTTTTAAGGAGGAGATTCTATTCCCCATACAGTCACTCCCGCTACTGACCATGCAAAATGGCGAGATCACTTACGATCAACCTATGCCCTATTTAATAAAAAACAACAAGGGAGAAGTGGTTTCAATAATCGATACGACAGGAACAGTGTCTGATATGAATCAGGCATACCCTCAACTCACGGTTTTAATCACCAAAAATAAAATGATTTTAAGACCGCCTAGTTATAAACAGTTTTTAGGTTTGGTTAAAAGCAACATTGGCAACCCCATTTATATACGTACTTTTGACAAAGGGCTTAATGGAATACTCTCTGGCGAAGAGTGGATTCATTCCACTGGGATTTCCAGATTAAATACGTTGATGCAAATCCTTATTTTTCCCTGCATAATTTTATTTTATTTTGGTTTTTTTGGGGTTATGTTACTTTTACTGTCTGCACTGGTGCAGTTGTTTTCTGATATTTTTTTCAGCTTTAAACTCCCATTTAAAGCCGCATGTCGTCTATTAGCTGTAGCTGCAACACCTACCTTGGTTTTATTCTTTTTTATGCGATGCGGTAATTTCGCTGTTCCTGGAATGAGTTTGGTTTATGGAGTACTCCTTCTCAGTTATACTTCCTATGGGCTGTATTCAGCCAAACGGTTTAGTGTATGATTTTATATATTCTAACTGGACATAGCCCCCAACTCATTAATTCTACGCCCTGATAAATAAGTTCAAATTGTTCATGATGTATTATTCGAGTGGCCACAATAATTCGACTTCCTGATTTTAGACAAGCCATCTTTGAAATTAATTCATTCCAGGTCGCATCAGTAAGACAAGTGGCTGCCACATAAATAATACTAGCATCCCCAAAATCGTAATGTAAAAAACTGTCATTGATAAATTGAATGCGCTCCATTTGAGGTAGGTATTCTTTCTCAACATCAATTTGTTGAAATCGTTGAATTGCCTTTTTAAGCAGGGTATTCGATTGCTCATACAGAGGTGGCAACAACTCAATACCAATAGATTTGTTAACATTAAAAAATAACATAGTGCTCAATACTGCTTTTCCCGAGCCCGAACCTAAGTCAAAAAAAATATCCTGAGTGGAAGGGGTGGCTCGCTCAAGAATGGTATAAAACGACAAAAAATCGATTTCTCCATAAATAAACTCCTTATCTTGAATCAAATGTAATAATCGATACCTTATCGAAGAGGATTTTGCACGAGCCTTTTTGTAAAGTGTCTCCAAAATCCCAATCCTTTTTTCTATTCTTGACCAATCTGTATTCTGACTTAACTGTTTTTTTAGCTCTTTTTTCTTGAAATGGGGAACAAGTATATTGGTTAGTAGAAGTTTTAAGATAACTAATAAAAAAGGTATGGTGATAATAAAGTAGAACATTAGGTGTCACAGTGTTTAGGAAGATTTATTATAGTATTACAGCTTCTTCCGTAAAAATAATGTAAAAATTCCAGCAAAAAGAATTAAATGAACTAATTTCACATATAATTTCTCTATTATTACAGATTTAAAATTGGTTTCTTCATGAAAAAAGACAAAGGAAAACATCGGCATATCTTTGAATCAACTACAGCAGAAGAACCAAAAATATCTTCAGCTACACTCACGTTACAACTATTAACCAAAGCAAAAGAAAAAAATAAAGAGGCAGAAAAAAAAGAGTCTGCTGATGAAACAGCAAAAGTACGTTGCAAGGTTTGTTTTAAAGAAATTGTACCTAAACGTCTTTGTTCTGGACATGGAGGTGGTGGTGGCGGCGGTGGAGGTGATAGTGCCTCCTCTGATAAGACATCTGAGGAAAATGCAAGCCAAAGTGAAGATAGATCTCTAGCTCGACCACGCAACATAGTTGAGACTACGGATGGATTAATAGGCGAGTTTGGTTCAGAAGAACTTGATTTAGAATCTAGTTTTGACCCTGAAATAATTGCTGAATTGATTGCCAAAGGACTATTGCTGGTTGATAGTGATCGCGCATCAAAGACCCTTACGATTAAATTGCTTTGTGAACCTAAGGAATTAACTGAAGAGCAAAGTAAAGAATTAAAAAAATTCATGGAAGCGATTATAAAAGAATTCCATGAATTTAAAGAAGAGAATAATCTTTACGATGATTGTTTACAACTCATTCAAGATGAGGAAGGAAACATACGTTCTCTTAGTATTACCATGCCCACATTAGCCCTATACGATGCATTTATCCAAAGACTAGCAAATAATTTAGTGCCCATACCCAGTCCGAAAGCACAAGAAAAAGATGAAGTCACAAAAGAGCGAACTCTTGCTCCAAATCCACTTTCAATGGAACCCAAACCTTATAAACCCTCTAAACAAGAAAAAACTGAGTCTAATAAGGATATAGAACCTAAAAGGACGGAAGAGGGGGAACAAGAACAAGTAATATTTAACCCCTCTCCTTTCAATATGAAACCATGGTAAAGCTCTTGATGTTGATTATTAAGATTAATTGATTGATTTTAAATCATAAAGAAACCTATGCCAACACTTTTATAGTGTTGAAACATGTTCAGGGGATATTTTACTTTTTTCCAATTTCTCTAAAAATTCGTTAGCGAGTGTGGTAGGATTCCCTTTTGCAGTATTAATAACAGCATCAAAATCGATGCCTTTGGAAATATTAAGCGAAACACGTTCTTGGTTTTCAAAAAAACCAAACCGATTAGCTAGCTTACTATACTCCTCAATAGTTTTTTTAGAGCCTATGCGTGGTAAATCATCGGAGGATAATTCCAGAGAATCATCGTTGATCTGCAGTTTGACCACCCGATCTGAGGTGGTTACTATCTGTACTTCTTCGTGGTGACTTTGTTGTAGCGCATCAATGTCAACAGGGTTTTCTAAAAATAAGGAGTCACCATTTTTGTCTGTATTGGCATGTTTATTGACCATATAAAACAATTCATTTCTTGAGAGAACGTGCTCAGAAGAATCATCAAATAATTTATCTGCCGTGACTAACGTTGCTAACTGATGAAATGGAAATAATCCTTCCCGTTTATCCATAGGATTATCGATGTCCGCTTTACGATTTCTCTCCTGAATACGCTCACTTAATTTCTGCACTGGGCAATAAGCAAAAACTATAGAAGTGGTTAATGTTTCGCTTGGGTTTTCTTCACGATATTGCTGGGCACGCTTTTTAAAATATTCTAAACATTCTTTGGCGCTTTCATCTGGATTTGGCACAAGATCAATAACAATAGATTGCCCAGAATTGCCCTTATCGAACACCTCATCATAAAGCATCACCGTAGGATCATCGATTTTGGTAACAAAACGTAACTCTTTAGCCAGTTTAGATATTTCGCTTTCTATAAATCCCGCCTTTTTTAGGACGTCTTCGAGGTTAGGAAGCAAGGGATTAGGAAATCCATGGGTTGTAATTAAATGACTGCCTTTGGATATAGTAAGTACCCCTCTACTGCATAATGTTACAAGTTCATCTTCAGTCATTAGTGTTTGAAGGTTTTGTATAACACCCGATGCATTAAGTTTCTCAAGCATGAATAATTTGAGATTACTCGGACTCATATTAACAATTTTATCCACCATTTCATCAATACTCGAAGATTTCCACTCATGTGTTTTAACCAATTCTCTGCACAGTGATGATTTTCCTGCGGTTGATGACCCTAATAACAAAACAACATGCATGATAAACCTCTTAAATAGGGGACAATGGATACAATGTAAGCTCTATTAACATAGTTAAACTCATATTGCTCTGCCCAGATATTATACAAAAAAGATGTTTTATTTTTTTCTAATTCAACTTATTTTGCAAAAAATTTACATTGAATGAAATTTTCTAAATGGCTTTTGATAAGGTTATCTTTTGATTATGCAAACTAAGGGTTAAACTTCCATCTTTGCTTATTACAGATTGGTAGCCGGTTTAATTCAGAATTAACACTTTTGGTGGTTATTCCACAGGACCCCCAATAAGAACTCAGGCAATTCAGGCCTTTTCTAAACTCAAAAACACCGCGAATGATGAAGAAACAGTCCTCTTGTTTCAATTATGGCTTGATGAATTCGTAGATCTTCAAGCTTTTAGTCGCTGTTATCGTGCTCTGAATCAAAAAAAATATCTGGTCGAGAAAACTCTGCGTACCATCACCATTAGTGATGAAGCTTATAACGCATTAAAAGACATCGCACATCAAAAAGATATTAGTATCTCACAGGCGATAGTGGATGGCTGTACCTTACTACAAGACAAAAATAATGAATCAATTAGACCATTGATAAACACGGACACATTAAAACCTGGTAACATCAATCCAAAACCAACTGATTTGTCAATCCCAGTGATAACATCAGTAGCCCTTGGCCACACCAACGTCATTTCCTTGTTTGGTGATGAGATTGATGAGTCATCTGACGAGGAAGAGTCAGACACTGAGTTTGATTTCTTTGATTTTGAAGAAGTACGCGAATGGCCACGTAAACCTGAAGGCTATGATTTTAGAACTAATGAGTCCTATAAAAAATACCGCAAATATATTGAGCGTCTTACTATTAAAAAACCAGACGAAAAACTACTGGACACCTTTAATAAAACGATTAATTATTACCTCACCGAAGACAATTGCCACCAGATTGGACCACATCTGCTTTTAATCCGTCAGGAACTCTTAAATCAAAAGCTCCTTTCTAAAAAGTTTAATCCAGAACTCTTTGAGATCAGTAAGGGGTTTAACGTAGGCAATCTGACTATGGATGATTACGCAGATGGTTTCATAAAGCAGGTCGTTAAGGTGGTGTATCACTCGATGAATTAAAATATCATGGGTATCTGTGAATTGATGGGCGATTACATCACTGACTGCATTTGTCGTTTGTTCTTCTTTGGCCAGGATTAACAGTAGATGCTCTAGTTGTGTGGAAAGAAATTCATTAATCAACGGGCGAAGCAGTTCTTGCGTCACCTCTTTCCCAGATAAATAAATGAGACATTCGTGCTCCAGTGCTTGAAACAATATTTTATTCATGGCGTGTTCCTTTAAAGCCATCCCTAAATATAGGTGATGGTTTCTTCTATAGTATTTACTGCCTTACGGTTTGGGCAATATAATTGTCTTTAACAACTTGAGTAAATCGTTTGTTTTTATCATATAGCGGTGATGTAGACGATGCTATCGACTGTTGGTGATTACAGGAGTCCTATACGAAGTATCAACATTTATGAGTGCATTAATTTGGGAAGTACATAGATCAATTCACCTATCACTTGCACGAGTGTCTGCGTAACGATGACCGCAGGCAGTATAGGAATCGCGCCAGGGGATTGCAAAGGTAAGTGGCAGGACCACGAGTGAATTGCGAGTACTTGCGCTGAATGCTACTGCTCGGCTGGCAAATACATTTAGTCGAAACAGTCGAGCGACAAACCACCCAACTAAAGGTGCGACAATTGCAAAAGCAATGTAGACAGGAACTACTTTTAAAACCACGTTAATCGCAAGGCTAAGCTGTGGGATCACTGCTTCAATGACCAAAAACAGTACAAGAGCTGTTGCGGGCACAGGGAGTAATCCAAGTGCTATTGAAATAAGCTTACCGGTTAATCTGCGTGCTGCCCATAGCTGCACGAGTATTGCAAGAATAAGTAGGAAGGCAATGAGCCATATAAACGCTTGAACAAATGGACCTAACTGAACTAAGTTCGCGGCATTGTCTCCAAGGAAGATGCCCAGATGAATGGGTAGTAGTAACATTTGTATGATAAGAAGAGCAGGTGTAGCCACCAGCAACAAGCGGACATCGGCTTGCCCAAGATGTGAAAAGGTTACAACATAATCGATACAAGGGGTGAGCAAAACCAGCAATACACCAAGTCGTACCATAGAATCAGTGGGAAGGAATTGAATTAAAATCGCTACAAGTAACGGAACTATGATGAAATTCACGCTAAGCAGAATTGCTAGAAAGCGAAACTGCACTAATCAGCAATTGGCACTTGGAGGAACGTTACAAACAGCATCAGAGCTAATGCAGGATTTACAGCGCCTTCAAGAATTGTTGTGCAAGATAAAAGCATAGAAATCATGATCGCCACGATAACCGTGCCAAAGTAAATACTGATTTGCCAACTCTCCAATAGTTCCCTGATTTTTTGCATGTTCACTTGATCACCCTATGCACGATTTGCCCCTCTCATACGAGGATCATTATCCCCTCGAAGGGAAAACAATAACTTAATGATATCGTCTTATATCGCTTGATGGTACGAATATATATGTAATTTAGGGAGTTATTATGTTTTAGGAACTACTGCATTGAACATATTATTTAAAGTTTGAATTTTTCTGCTCAATAAATGCAGGACTTGATTGACATATTATTACTTAGCGCATGTGAAAGGGAGGCCATTACAAAATGGAACAGGTAACAATCAATCATCTGTGACAAATTTATTCATTTTTCAAGCTGAAGCAGGATATGCTTTAATGGGTAGTTGGATACTGGCAGTGAGCAAGCCATTTCAAAAGAATTTGAGTAAAACTAGTTCTGAGAAAACTGGAAATGCTTACAAAGTCACTTCTGTAAATCCTACAGGGCGACCATTCGTCATGTAGGATGTTGGGTGCATCAACAACGACGGTTGTTAGATTTGACCTATTGGTATGATCAACAAAAATGACTTATAGTCAATAGGGATTCTCTTAGCTGCTCATCTCTCGAAGTAGAAAAAGACTCACATCATCCATGGTTTCATGCCCCTCTCTAAAAGGTTTTTCTAATACCCTAATGAGACGTCCAATATACAGGAAAAAATAAGCAATGAAGCCAAAAAGTATAAATGATTCTGGAGAGCCTTCGGTCTTTAAGAACAGGAGAAACAAGGTGAGGAAGCCTATTAATGATTCAGCTAAAATATGTACGGATGGAATAAATTGAGTCCTTTGAATTTGATATATTCGTAAGATAATTTTTCGCAATGTACCTTGTTCCGTTTTTAACCGAACAAGAAAATTAGGTGGCATGCCCAATTCTTCCATGGCGGCGAAAGAGGATGCCAGTTGATTAATTGAGATTAAACAAGGACCTAAATCGTGGTGATTTCCCTCATGATCTATTCCTTTAAAAAAAAGCCGTACTATTTTTCGAATATCCATATGAATTTTTTTTATATCAAAATTATTATTCCTTTGATGAAAAAGGGTTGCTTCCTCCAGTATGTTTTCAAGGGAGGCTCGGATTTCTGCTGGGAATTTTTCAGCTTCTTTAAAGTCTGCTAAAATTCCAGCAAGCAAAATACTGATAATAAAAATGGCACCGGCCATCGTGCTTGTAAAAAGAGGGCTAACGGCTACAAATTCTAAATTGAAACGATGAATAAAAAATTTGGTGATAACCAATAAAACCATAAGGGGGACGACCCAAAAACAGATGTGAAATTTTTTTAAACCGTTGCTTTTCTTATTCTTTTTATGGTGATGGCTCATCATGACATATCGTCCCTTGCTGGTTTTTGTAGTAGATTTAATAAGTATTATTACCCCTTAAAATCCAACTATACATTGATTTAATAATGATTCAATTTATTAATTGATTGACTAAAATCGACTTAAAAAGATGGCAAATACCCTATAAATTCTAAAATGAGGGGTTTATTCTTTCAGATTTTGAACCGAATTTAAGTGTTCATTGGAACTACATCAATAAAGAAAAAGATAATAAAGGCAATTAATGCAAAACCAGAAACAATAAACCCCATACGCCGCATTGTTCTTCCAGAACTCCCATTGGCAAGAATCAACACTACAATTCCTATAGTGAAAATAATACCCGCTATAACAAGAATACTATGATTTAATCCGATGTCCATCCTATCTCTTTTTTATCAAAGGAATTGATTCAAGTATAGATGGATTATAAAAATCCATCAAAAGAGATAAATACATCTGTTTAAGAGGTTATTGGGTATGTTTTTTAATGGAGTAATACGTGTGGAGTTCGTCTATAATGGTTCGTAGTTTTTCAAAATGGGATTGAGCCGCTTCTTTGTCATTAGCATCGCTGCTTGCATCCATTTGAGTGGCCAGTTTTTTAACAGAAGCAATAGTGTTTTGAAGCATCTTTAATTGTGCTGGGGATAATTGTTGGCTTAAATTAGGTAGTGCGTTCACTAATTCAAGAACAGCAAAAACATGGTAATGCACTTCATTTAACTGATTGTTTTCAATCATTTTATAAAGAGCTAAATTGTACTCGTCTATTTCTTGAAAAATTTCTGGAATGGTTTTAGGAATAATCACTTGAGAAATTGGATGTTCATTTGCTATTGCCAGAGACATCGAGAATAAAAAAAGAAATAGAATTTTAGCACTTTGGGTCAATAGTGTGTTTAGGCTTAAGTTGTTCCTGTTCATAAGTGTCCTCTTCTAAAGAGAGAAATTAATCTTTTTAATTTAATGTCTTGGGTGGCCATGAGGGCGATAACCGCCTCCAGGACTCTTCGGAGTGTCATTACTGGTTTTAGTAGGTTCTGTGGATGCAGAACAAGAGGACAAGAACATTAAAAGTAAACAAACGGTACTTAATTTATTTAATAATTTCAAAAATCCCATGGTACTATCCTTATTAGTTTATTAAAAGCCGTTACCATACTTAGTGCGTTGGAATGATATGAAAATATTTTTTATATAAAGAAATATAAATTTCGTTATTTATTATTTTTTCAAGTGCTTTATTTACTCTCTTTATTAGTGCAAATGAGTCATTTTTAGCCATAACTCCATAGCCAGTTCCTATGAGTAATGGTTCTCCAATCCCTGTAAATGAGTGCTGATTATTGATAATCCAATAGTCTGCAGAAAAATCGTCCATTAAAACGGCATCGACTTCATTTTTATTTAATGCACTGATTAATTGGTCTGTAGCAGGATATTCTGTAATAGATATTCCTGTCAATTTTAGAGTTATCCATTGTTTAAATATACTTCCTTCTAAGACGCCCACATTTTTTTTACTTAAGTCTTTCATGGAGGTAATTGAATTGTTCTGGGTTGTAATAAAACGTGCGTTGCTCAACAAGTAGGGCAGACTAAAGGAAAATTGTTTTTGTCGTTCTTCGGTAATGATAATTGCAGCAATTGCTAAATCGATTGTTTTTTTATTTATTTGTGTAAATAACTGGTTAAAAGGCATGGGTTTAAATTGGCATTCAGTTTTCATTTCGATACATAGGCTAGACATTAGCTCAATATCAAAGCCAAAATAATGATCTTGATCGGCACGAATAGCAAAAGGAGGATCATAAGATACAATTCCAATATTCAATGGTTTAGCTTCTACTATAGAAGCATGTAACAAAAGAATTATGCCTATAAAACGAGTCATCATAGTAGAGTCACTTTTAGAACTAACGCGTTAATTTTTATAATCAATAAGTTTGTTTTAACATGTATCCCAGGGTTTTAATACTGATTTCAGAGAATCAATGAGCAGGGGTGTATAAATGATTTAATTAAGAGTAAACTTAAATAGAGGTTCGTTAATACAGACATTTATTGAAGGGAAGGGATGCTTTATTTTTCAAGAGGGATACTTACGGTTTTATTGAGCTTTGTTTTAAACGAAGTGATGGCTGCTCACCCACTCACATTTAAAGAAGCATTGCATCAGGCTTATCAAAACAATCCAGAATTGCAGGCAGAAATAGATAAAGCTCATGCGATGCGTGGCTACTTCATACAAAGCGGGCTTTATCCCAACCCTCAAGTCACCCTGACCGCAGAAAACTTCGGTGGCTCAGGTGCTTACAGCAGTTATGAAGCTGCAGAAACGACTCTTTCCGTAACTCAACCCATTCCTTTAGGTCATCGTTTACAGTATCTGAAAAAAGCCACTTATGCGGATTATCTAGCCTCCCTTGCCAACATTAACGTGCAAAAAGCCGTGCTTTATGTTGCTGTAGGTGTTGCCTATGTGGATGCCTTGTATGCTTCTCAATGGCACGTCGTCACCAACAAATTAATTATTCTTAACCAGGATATTGTTACCGCAATAGAGCGGCGAGTGAAAGCGGGAGCTGGAGCAGAATTAGACTTAAGATTAGCCCAGGTACGATTGGGTGAGGCGCGTATTCAAGAGAATAAAGCGGGACGAGAGGCCTTGTTACAACGAGCAAAATTGGCGCGATTATTAGGGAATACTATCCGGATTGATAATGAATTGGTGGATAAAGGATTACCTGGCACTTTATGGAACTGGCCGCATTTATTAAAAAAAATAGCAGGAAGCCCTCAATTGCTCCAAATGAAGCTTCTTCTGCAAGCCAAGCGTGCAACCATTACTGCGGTAAAAAAATCAGTTTGGCCGGATTTAAACATCCAACTAGGTGGCCGTCATTTCTCAGACGATGGCAGTAATGCTGCTGTTGTCTCAGCATTTGCCCAAGTTCCTGTCTATGATCGAAATCAAGGTAAAATCCTTACTGCTGAGGCACAGTACACACAAACTGCCCATGAATACCGAGGAACACAATTGGAGGTGCGACAAAATCTGTATGCTTCCTTTTTACAAGCACAGCAAAATAATTATGAAGCTCAATTGGTCACTAAATCGTTGTTACCGTTGGCGCGTAAGTCCATAAAACTTGCTCAAGAAGGGTATCAAATGGGGCGCTACACCTACATTGAATTATCAGTGGCTTTAAATGCATTATATGAAGAAGAGCGACATTACCAACAAGCTCATGCCGACTATCACAAATCCTTAATTCAGATCACAGGACTTTTGGGGCTGGATAATCCCAAGGAGAGCAAATGAAATTTTTAAAACCCTTCATTATTATTTTAACTGTTCTTTGCATAATTCCTGTATGGGCAGGGGAAGATTCAACGGCCGCGGAAGAACAAGAACATCAAGAAACCATGGAAAAAGGCCCACAAGGAGGTCGGTTATTCAAAAATGGTTCGTTGGCTGTTGAACTATTAATATTTGAACGGGGTATGCCTCCTCATTTTCGTGCGTACCTTTATGAGAATGGAGACGTAATTTCACCTGATAAAGCGCAGTTAATTGTTACGTTGACTCGATTTTCTGGAAAAAAGGACACCATAAAGTTCACGCCCGTTGAGACTTATTTACAAAGTAATGAAGTAATTCGTGAACCCCATTCTTTTGAGGCAGAGGTTACGTTAAATATCAAGGGGCAAAATTTCACCTGGCATTATGCGACTTCTGAAGGCCGAGTTAAAATTCCCCAGCTCGTTTTAAAAGCCGCTGATATTCAAACGGAATTGGCGCAAAGCCAGACCATTAAAACCCAATTAAAAGTAGTAGGAAAAATTGTCCCAAATCGCGATACTCTGGCTCCTATTTATGCGCGCTATTCTGGGATTATTAAGTCTATGAATAAAAATCTGGGTGCTGAGGTGAGAAAAGGCGAGGTTTTAGTCACGATTGAAAGTAACGAAAGTTTACAAAATTATACCATTGCCGCTCCCATGACGGGGACTATTGTGCAAAAATATGCGACCAATGGTGAATTGGCTCAAAATACAAAACCCATTTATGAAGTAGCCAATCTTGCTAATGTGTGGGCAGATTTTACCTTATATCGTAAAGAAGCGCCCTTGATCAAACCAGGCATGGAAGTTACCGTCACGGGTGATGAAGGAAAGCCCCAGTCCACCAGTACCATTTCTTACATTGCTCCTTTAGGGATCGAAGACAGTCAAACCACTTTAGCTCGCGCTGTGATTCCTAATGAATCACGTGCGTGGCTACCAGGCATGTATGTGAATGCAGCAATCACTATTAAAGAAAAAAAAGTACCTGTTGCTGTTCTACTTTCAGCCATTCAACGGCTGGATGAACGCGAGGTTGTGTTTGTACAGCAAGGCGATTATTTTGAAGCAACACCGGTAACTTTAGGACAAAAAGACGAAGAATGGGTCGAGGTAGTCTCAGGTCTTGATGCAGACCAACGCTATGTGAGTAAAAACAGTTTCTTTATGAAAGCTGAATTAGGTAAAGATGGCGCGAGCCATGAGCACTAAGGATCAATAATGCTTGAGAAAATTATTCGGTTTTCCCTGAAACACCGTTGGTTTGTGTTGTTGTTTACTGCCGCTATTGCTTTTCTTGGCGTCTATAACTTTCAACGCCTTCCTATTGATGCCGTGCCTGATATTACGAACGTTCAAGTACAAATTAATACCCAAGCTTCAGGTTATTCTCCATTTGAAGTGGAACAACGTATTACCTTCCCCATTGAATTGGCAATGAGTGGATTGCCCAGTCTAAGCTATACGCGCTCTTTATCGCGTTATGGTCTTTCCCAAGTAACGGTAGTCTTTAAAGACGATACCAGTATCTATTTTGCACGTCAGCTGATTAATGAGCGCTTGCAAGAGGTAAAAAATAAATTACCACCGGATGTTGAAACAACCCTTGGACCGATTTCTACGGGTCTTGGTGAAATATTTATGTACACCGTGACCAATCAGGCGAATGTGCCGGTGAGTCAACGCCATAATCCTACGGAGCTGCGTACCATTCAAGATTGGATTATTAAGCCGCAATTACGCAATGTTGAAGGCGTTGCAGAGGTCAATACGATTGGGGGATATGAAAAGCAATTTCACATTACGCCTGATCCCATGAAACTGGTGCGATACCGATTGAGTTTAAATGATGTCGTTGAGGCTTTGGAGCGGAACAATGCCAATGTGGGTGCTGGCTATATTGAAACAAATGGCGAGCAACATTTAATTCGTGTTCCAGGTCAGGTGCAAAATAGTGCGGATATTGAAAATATTGTTATTGCCAGTTTTGAAGGGACTCCTGTGCGTCTTCGTGACGTAGCTGAGGTAGCTATAGGAAAAGAATTACGTACTGGGGCTGCTACTGAAAATGGCAAGGAAGTCGTTTTAGGCACTGTATTTATGTTGATGGGTGAAAACAGCCGAACCGTGTCAGAGCGTGTGGCTGCAAAAATGAAGGAAATTAATAAATCGCTCCCCTCCGGTGTTGAGGCGGTGACGGTATACAACAGAACCTTATTAGTGAATGCAACGATCGATACCGTAAAGAAAAATTTGCTTGAAGGCGCGTTATTGGTTTGTGTGATTTTGTTTCTTTTTTTAGGCAATGTTCGCGCTGCTTTAATTACTGCTATGGTCATTCCCTTATCGATGTTACTGACGATTACAGGGATGGTGGAAAATAAAATCAGCGCCAATTTAATGAGCTTGGGCGCACTTGATTTTGGTTTGATCGTGGATGGCGCGGTGATTATAGTTGAAAATTGCATTAAACACTTAGGGGAGCAACAGCATGCCCTTAAGCGCATTTTAAATCTTGAGGAACGCCTAAAAGTCATCTCTTATGCGACAACTGAGGTGATTAGGCCAAGTATATTCGGTGTGTTCATTATTACCGTGGTTTATTTGCCCATTTTAACGTTAACTGGAGTAGAGGGAAAAATGTTTCTGCCTATGGCTGAAACGGTGATTATTGCCCTACTCGCATCTATGTTATTTGCATTAACCTTTGTTCCTGCGGCAGTTGCAATCTTTCTAAATGGTCGAGTTCAGGAAAAAGAAAATTGGTTGGTGCATCATCTTAGTCAAGGTTATGCAGTCGTATTAAGACGCTGTTTTCATGCCCGAAAGATAGTTCTAAGTGGTGCATTATTTTTAGTAGCACTAAGCCTTCTTCTTGCTTTTCGTTTAGGCGGAGAATTTATTCCCAGTCTTGATGAGGGAGATATTGCAATGCATGCCATGCGTATCCCAGGAACCAGTTTAACCCAAGCCATAACCATGCAAGATTTGGTAGAACAACGGGTGAAAGAATTTCCTGAAGTGAATGTTGTTTTTGGAAAACTTGGGACTGCAGAAGTAGCAACTGATCCTATGCCTCCGAATGTGGCAGATACCTTTATCATGTTAAAGCCACGTAAGGATTGGCCTAACCCTAAAAAAACCAAACAAGAATTAGTACAAGAAATTGAACAGGCAGTGAAGCAAGTGCCAGGGAACAATTATGAATTCACCCAACCCATTCAAATGCGTTTTAATGAACTGATTTCAGGTGTTCGAAGTGATGTGGCTGTAAAAGTTTTTGGTGATGACATGGATATTTTATTGAAAATCGCTGAATCCATTAGTGCTCAATTAAAAAAGGTTCCAGGTGCCGCCGATGTGAAAGTAGAGCAGGTGAGCGGACTGCCTCTTCTAACCGTTAAGATTAATCGTGAGGCTTTAGCACGTTATGGATTACAAATCAGTAGCGTACAAGATGCTATAGTCATTGCCACAGGCGGTAAGAAGGGCGGGGAGCTGTTTGAAGGAGACAAGCGATTTGACTTGGTCGTTCGTTTGCCTGAATCAATGCGTTCAGATTCTGATGTATTGCGCCAAATATTTATTCCTTTGCCCCCATCAAAAGATGGAGAACGTCATTTTATTCCACTGAATGAAGTCGCTTCCTTTGTACGAAGTGAAAGCCCCAATCAAATCAGTCGAGAAAGTGGTAAACGTCGTATTGTGGTGAGTGCGAATGTGAGAAATCGTGACTTAAGTTCTTTTGTGAATGAAGCAAAACAACGGATAGACCAAAATGTCAAAATCCCCAGCGGCTATTGGATTACCTGGGGAGGGCAGTTTGAACAATTACAATCGGCCTCGCAGCGCCTACAAATTGTAGTGCCGATTACTTTAATGGGCATTTTTTTACTCCTTTTTATGAGTTTTGGAAACGTTAAAAATGCCTTATTAGTGTTCTCTGGAATACCCTTGGCATTAACTGGTGGGATTATAGCATTATGGTTGCGCGGCATTCCTTTATCCATATCAGCTGGTGTTGGATTTATTGCCTTATCGGGTGTTGCAGTACTCAATGGCCTCGTTATGATTACCTTTATTAATAAATTGCGTGAGCAGAACAAGTTTTATTTAAAAGATGCGGTGTTGCAAGGATCGCTAGCACGACTTCGCCCCGTATTGATGACGGCATTAGTGGCATCCCTTGGTTTTGTACCCATGGCACTTGCGACAGGAACGGGTTCTGAGGTACAGCGCCCTTTGGCAACAGTAGTCATTGGAGGAATTATTTCATCAACCTTCCTTACTCTGTTGGTTTTACCCGGGTTATATTATATTTTTCATGACCGACGTAAAAAAAGCCAGCCTGGTTTAGAAAAAATGTAAGGTGCGTTTGACAAAACGAAGTATTTAGCTATATTTATAGTTAAATGCTTGTTTAACTGTTTAAGTCATTATCATGTTAACACACGATCAAATTATTTCTTTAAGTGACATTTTACATTTAATGGGTGAGCCTAATCGTCTAAAACTCTTGGTAGCCTGTTTAGATGGTGCTAAGTCTGTTTCTGAACTGGCACAGCAATTACAGTTATCTGTTCCGCTAGCCAGCCATCACTTAAGTTTACTTCGTTCGTCTCGCCTTCTTGTTGCTAATCGTGAAGGAAAACACATTTATTACAGTATTTATGATGCGCATGTGCGCTGTATTTTAGATGACATGCTCAAGCACTTTACTGAAGAGACGGAACATTAACAGGAATGTTCAGGATGGAGAAACATCGGTGTAACATTGATTCTCCACTTGGAGAATCTAGGAGTTGAGGCTTATTTTAGGAGTTTATTATGACCACGCCTTTAACAGTAACAACTTTTTTTGTTGCAGGCCTTGATTGCCCTTCTGAGGAGCAATTAATCAGAAAGCAATTACAAACAATCCCTGAAATTAAACAGTTGGATTTTAATTTCATCGCGGAAGAGGTGACGGTGCACCATTATTTACCCACGATTGATCTTATCCAGCAAAAAATTGAGAGCTTAGGCATGAGCGTTCGTTCTAAAAACAGCAGTGTGACAGAGCAAGGGGGTAAGCGTTTTGGTTTTGATGGGTCTTGGGGAACCATTGGTCTTGCAGGATTATTTGCTTTGTTTTCTGAATTAGCGGCTTTTATTTTTGCAACAGAGCAATCGGTCTGGGTCATAGTCTCTGCTTTATTAGCCATTGCACTGAGTGGTCCAGCAACGATTAAAAAGGGTTGGCTTGCTTTACGTACCAAAGCGATGAACATTAACAGCCTCATGTTAATTGCAATAACGGGCGCTGCCTTTATTGGGGCATGGCCTGAAGCTGCTATGGTGACCGTTTTATTCGCGCTTGCCGAACGCATAGAGCGTTACTCTTTAGATAAGGCACGTCAAGCAATTCGAAGTTTAATGGAAATTGCCCCAGAAGTAGCGCATGTTAAAATGGACAATGGTCAATGGCACACACTACTCGTCACTGAGGTGCAGCCTGGTGCAATATTTAGAGTCAAACCGGGTGAGCGGATTCCTCTCGATGGTCATTTGATTTCGGGTCAAAGTACGGTAAATCAAGCACCCATTACAGGAGAGTCAATGCCGGTGAGTAAGCGCGTAGGGGATGCTGTTTTTGCAGGAACTCTCAATGAACATGGCTCGTTTGACGTCAAAGTAAGTAACGCTTCAGGAGATACTCTATTAGCAAAAATTGGGAAAGCAATTGAGCAAGCACAACGTGAGCGTGCGCCAACTCAACGATTTGTCGATCAATTTGCTAAGTACTATACCCCAATAATGGTACTGATTGCCGTTCTTATTGCACTCATCCCACCCTTAGTATTTGGCTATCCTTTTTATGATTGGATCTATAAAGCATTAACGTTACTGGTCATCGCGTGTCCTTGCGCCTTAGTTATTTCGACACCAGTTACAGTGGTAAGTGGTTTAGCCGCTGCAGCTAAAAGCGGGATACTCATTAAAGGGGGAAGTTATTTAGAAAATGGATATCGTTTAAAATTGATTGCCTTGGATAAAACAGGCACGTTAACCGAAGGAAAACCGGTGGTTACTGATTTTATTATTTATGATAAAACCCATACAAAGAACGATTTATTATTATTGGCAGCAAGCCTCGATTCCCACTCCGAACATCCCGTGGCAAACGCATTAGTTGCCCATTGGCATAAAGAACAGCCTGATGAAGTAATGCTGTCTGTTGAGCAATTTAGCGCACTGCCAGGGCGGGGTGTTAAAGGCTTCGTTGCTCAAGAGCTTTATTATGTGGGTAATCATCAACTAGCGGAAGACAATGAAGTATGTAGCTTAGGAGTCGAACAGGAATTGAACCGATTGGAAGAAGAAGGGAAAACAACGGTAATTTTAAGCAGTAGCACCCGGTTGTTGGCGATTTTTGCTGTGGCAGATACGCTTCGAGCCAACAGTAAAAAGGCAATTGATGCCTTACATCAACAAGGCATAAAAACCGCGATGCTCACCGGGGATAATGCAGTTACTGCTCGTGCCATTGCAACGCTGGTAGGCATTGATGAAGTACAAGCGAATGTATTGCCTACAGAAAAAATGAATGCCATCAGTCTTCTTCTAAAGCAATATAAAGCAGTGGGAATGGTCGGTGATGGAATTAATGATGCCCCTGCCCTTGCTGCAGCTACTATTAGTTTTGCTATGGGAAAAGGCACTGATACTGCTTTAGAAACAGCTGATGTCGCTTTAATGAATGATAATCTGGCGATGCTGCCTTTATTCATTCACTTAAGTCGTAAAACGTCTCGAATTTTACGTCAAAACATTAGCTTATCCCTTATTATAAAATTGCTGTTCTTTATTTTAGCTCTGGGTGGATTTGCAACTCTGTGGATGGCTGTATTTGCAGATATGGGTGCTAGTTTAATTGTGGTGGCCAATGGTTTACGACTGCTGAACTCCCATAAAACCTATATGGAAAGTAATCACTTAGTGGAAGACAACACTGAATCGTCTAATTATGCGATTTAAAAAATGGCGTTAATAAGGTTGGTACATGAGTTAGGAGGTCGTTATGTTACAATATAAAGGCTATATAGGCCATGTGGTATTTGACGATCTCAATGAACTATTTTTTGGTGAAATTATTAATACACAAGCGGTGATTACCTTCCAAGCTACTATGGCTCACCATTTAAAAAAGGCTTTTATTGAGGCCATTGATAATTATTTGAAATATTGTGACGAACAATTTAAAGAGCCTGAAGTACCTTATTCAGGTCAATTGACATTAAATATTCCGCCCGAACTTTTTCGGGATATATTGATGGCTGCAAAACACTCAGGAGTGAGTTTAAATGTTTGGATTTGTAGTTCCTTGAGGCACGCAGTGTGTAGACATTAAAAAAATAAGAAATCACATGTAGTGTTAATGAAAGAGATCAGGCAGGTATGGAGAGGTAGCGTATGAATGAATTATTGCATTTCTTGGTCACCGAAGCCTCACTCGGTGCACGTATTGTCATACGCTCTCAATTAATTCAATTGGGACATTCTGTCGATATGGCCTTTGATGGAGAATCCACTTTGGTTTTGGTGGAGTCGAAAACTTATGATTTAATTTTGCTGGATGCAGAACGTAATAAAGGGTTCGATTGTTACGAGCTGATTGACAGGATCCGTGAAAAATCAACCTATAATAAACGGACACCTATTATATTGCTTAGTGCATCACCTCGCACAATTTTAAGAAACAACCTTTATCCTTGCTTTGCAAAGCCCATGAATGTAAACGATGTACATAAGATAATTGATTATTTGGAGGAATATAATAAAAATCAGTAATGTATTTTTGAGGTTGAAACTAACATAGGGCAGAGGGGGCACTACATTCTATTATTCAGTATGTTATGCTCAATCTGAACTGATATAAAAGGAAATAAAAAAATGAATAAGGGATCTAAAAAAATTATTATTTTGATTGGGGCATTCTTACTGGGTTGCAGTTTAATGTCGTGTGCAAAAAACACTCCTGCCCCAGCTCATCCCGAAGAAGGATATGAAGGGGGTTTTGGTGGTGATGGTGGACATATGCACCAAGGTAAAGAATAGCAAGATTAGTTTTATCCAGACAGGGAAGAATGATGGACATTAATCCGTGGTTTTTGGTCGTTGTGGCAGCAGTACTGATTGTGCTATGCGGTTTTTTTCTTTTCTTTTTTAGAAAAAGAAAAAGTCGACATTTCATAATTGTTGTATTTATTGTTCTAATTTTTGCGGCCATTTTTTTACAAGGTGTTTCATTCAGAATGCTATAAACGATTTTGGTGTAATGCGCCTCTTGGATCTAAATTTTTAGATTCTCAAGAGGTATTGTAATACCTGTTGTTAGGAAGACTTCATGAACAAAAAGGTTAACCCCAATATTCAACAATTTTTGAGAGAAAAATCACTTTGGTGGGCTCTTTTACTAACATGTGGTTTCCTGATTGCTGAGGTTGTAGGTGGCATTCTGACCGGCAGTCTTGCATTAATATCTGATGCAGCGCATATGTTAACCGATGTTACCGCGTTAATTATCGCACTTATTGCTATTCGTGTAAGTAAACGACCTGCTGATGCACGCCGTACCTTTGGTTATTATCGATTTGAAATTCTAGCCGCCGCATTTAATGCAGCTCTTTTATTTGGTGTGGCTCTCTATATCATATATGAAGCCTATCAACGGTTAAAACAACCTCCGGAAATCTATTCCATGGGTATGTTAATTATTGCCAGTATGGGTTTGCTTGTTAATTTAGCGTCGATGTATTTATTGTCCCGTGACAAAGATAAAAATTTAAATTTAAAAAGTGCTTATCTTGAGGTCTGGAGTGATATGTTAGGTTCTGTAGGTGTCATCATTGCAGCACTTATAATTCGTTTTATTGGTTGGAGCTGGGTGGACTCAGCTATCGCTGTTTTAATTGGTTTGTGGGTATTGCCGCGCACGTGGATGCTTCTCCAAGAGACTATCAACATACTTTTGGAAGGCGTCCCAGCAGGAATTGATCTTAATAAAATTAAGTCTCGAATAATGTCTATAAAGGGTATTTCAGATGTACACGATTTACATATCTGGGCTATAACCAGCGATAAAATTAGCTTAACCGCTCATCTTGTTATTGCCTCGGGGTTTAAAGAGGAAATAGTAAGGGGGGAAGCTCAGTCATTGTTATTGAGTCAATTTAAAATTTCACATACTACATTACAAACGGAATGCAAAAAGACACTTCATCTATGCAGTAGAGTTAATAATCTTGAATAACACTTTATTATTTTGGTATTTAATTAAATGATCACTCTAAGATTATGAAATAAGCTATCAATAAAGATGTACTTCGAGCATTAAACAATAAATAAAAGGAATTATTAAATTGCCCTGTATTTTGCGATTTAAATAAGCGCTAGGAAGTCTATGAACTCTCCATGCATCCGATAAAAAACATCTATCAAAATCTTTTCTTTGCTTTTATTTATAATGCACTGGGTGTGTCGGTCGCGGCCGGTATATTGTATCCAATGATAGGGCTACTATTAAGCTTAATTATCGCGGCAGTCGCCATGTTACTAAGTGATCGAGTAAGCTAAGGGGGAGCTCCTTTGGCTTACTCGATCAACTAAGTTTTGTTTCGGTCATCGTGAATGCTTTGAGATTGCTATGGGGGAATTTATGAACGAATCTGGGAATAAATAATCGTGCTATTTATTATAGAGTTGAGTGTCGATGCGCTATTATTAGGTTAGAATAAACCATCCAAACATCAACGTTTGATTAAGTTAGATGGAACATAAAGCCCTCAGATCTGTTTTTAAAGAATAGACTCTTGACATTGTGAGTTGTGAGACATGACACTGTTAAAATAATGCTTAATTTAGGAGGAAAAAAGCAAATGACTGATAAAGTGCCTGGGAAAGTAAAATGGTTTAATGAAGGAAAAGGCTTTGGTTTTATTGAAAGCAGCGGTAGGGATTATTTTGTTCATTTTAGTGCGATACAAAGTAACGGCTTTAAGACCCTTCCTGAAGGTGCAAAGGTGTTATTTAAAATGGGGAAAGGACAGAAAGGGCTGCAGGCAGAAGAGGTTGAGCTCATTTAAATAGCACTTATTGTGATTTGTCTGTTGTGCCAAGTAAGTGATAAAAATCAGCTGTATCTTATGAACCGTCAAATTCAAGGAGGAATAATAAAATGAGTAAACGGATTGCACTGGTTACGGGGGGTACAGGGGGTATTGGAACGTCTATATGCCAAGAGATGCAAAATCAAAATTATCAAGTTATCGCGTGTTATTTCAAAAATGGCAATCACGATTTGGCCAGAGCCTGGCAGACCAGACAGGCTACTCAAGGATTTGATATTGATATTGTCTATGCTGATATTTCTTCATTCAAAGATTGTGAAAAATTGGCGGATATGGTCATTGAAAAATATGGCAAAATCGATGTGTTAGTCAATAACGCAGGCGTAACCCACGATGCTACATTGAAAAAAATGACACAAACGCAATGGCAGGACGTAATCAATGCTAATTTGAACAGCGTTTTTAATATGACTAAAACGGTATTATCCAATATGTTGGATAATAATTATGGCCGTATTATCACTATTTCTTCCATCAATGGTCGCAAAGGACAGTTCGGACAATGCAATTATTCAGCTAGTAAATCAGCACTTTATGGATTTACTAAAAGTTTAGCCTTGGAAGTGGCCAAAAAAGGAATTACAGTGAATACCCTTTCACCAGGCTATATTAAAACGGAAATGCTCGCGTCAATAAAAGAAGATATTCTGGATGCCATCGTTGCCCAAATTCCAGTGGGACGATTAGGCTATCCAAAAGAAGTCTCGCGATTAGTAACCTTTCTTGCTGATGAACAAAGTGGTTTTATCACAGGGACAAATTTTGATATTAATGGTGGTCAATATATGTAAATTACACTCACTTGCTGCAGGGCGTTTACAGGGATATGGGATAAACATCGACTAGTGAAACTAGTTCATTAAGTGAATTAGTTTCGACTTAATCTGACGCAAGGCTGCTCTGATGTTTCAAGTTGGTTGCATAATTCACCAGGCAAAACGGTTTGATACCGTTTTGCCTTCAATTAGGGGTTAGAGCCCCTTCTAGTGCAATATAACACGGTAGGAATGGTGGATGATGGAATTAATGATGCACCGGCCCTGGCTAAGGCCACCATTAGTTTTGCGATGGGGAAAGGTACTGATACCGCTTTAAGACAGCGGATGTAGCACTAATGAATGATAATTTAGCCATGCTTCCTTTATGCATTGATTTAAGCCGAAAAACGGCGCGTATTCTTCGCCAAAATATTACGTTGTCCCTTGCCATAAAAGGAGTATTTTTTATTCTGGCATTGGGAGGATTAGCTGCGCTTTGGATGGCAGTATTTGCTGATATGGGTGCAAGCTTAATTGTTGTTGCGAATGGCCTACGCTTACTTAACTCACACAAAGGGCATTCTAAATATCAGGAAATGAGAAGTGAATGAGCGGCGTGGCTGGTTTATCTTAGAATTGGGTGGATGATGAATAATTGGGTTCCTGATGAGCAGGATAGTGCTCATTCCTTACGTTTTTTAGTGGTTAAATCTTCATTAGGAGCGCGGATTCTTATTCGTTTGCATTTATTAGAATTAAAGCATTTGGTGGATATGGCCTGGGATGATGAATGAGGTGTGTCAGGAGGCTGATTCTAGTAATTTTTGGGTAAAGCACATAAAAATAATTATCGATATAATTTTATTGCTATCCAAAGCATACTTTTAATCTTTCATCTCCATATGTCAAATTAAATTCTTTACTCATGACTATTAGTTAATATATTAATTGCGATCCTTGGTTTATGTTTTTGTTTGGCACGCCATAAATCCCAGTCTCTTTGTAAATTAAGCCAAAATTCAGGCTCCATATTCAAAGTATCTGCTAAATCCAAAGCAAATTCAGGAGTTATGCTTCTTTTGCCATGAACAATTTCATTCAGCTTAGCATAAGTCCAACCCAAATGAGAGGCGAACACTTTCTGTGTTAAATTCATTGGTTGATAAACTCTTCTAAAAGCATTTCCCCTGGCAGGGTGGGGGTTCTGTTAGTTGGAAACATTTGTTTTCCTTAGTCATGATGATCAAGGATACATACATCATAAGCTTTTCCATGTTCCCAGCGAAAAATGACAGCCCATTGTTTATCAATTTTAATTTGGCCGCTTACATTAAAAACTTATCTAATAATCAAAATATCGAAAATTCATTAAAATAAGAAGACAATGATTCAATGTAATTTACTTAAATAAATCTGAATGAGTCCCAGTTCGTTCAAAAATAATTTCTTCGCTTCCTAATTTGTAGATTAATAACCAATCAGGCTCAATATGACATTCACGACGATTAACATAAGTTCCAGATAAGCTGTGATCACGATGTTTTAAAGGAATTGTTTCTTCATTTAAAAGCAATTTCATCAAGTGAAAAATTCTATTGAGATCTTTACCTCTTTTCTTGGCTAATTTAATGTCTTTTTCAAACTGGTTAGTTGTTACTGCTCGAAGCATGAATTAATTTCCCAGTTTTTTAAATAAATCATCAGAATTATCATAATAATTGAGTTCACTGCCTTCATCTGTCTTTTTAAATGTTTGTTGGGTAACTTTATTAGGTAGACGTATATCAAATGGAATTCCATGAATCAGTTTAATTTGATGTAAATAGAGTTCAATGGCCTCAGACACCGATAACCCTAATTCATTTAATACGGATTCAACTTCCAATTTTAATTCAGGTTCTACCCTGGCTCTAACTGTTGCCGTTTTCATGTATTCTCTTCAAAAGTACCCATGATTTAATTGTAGCACAAAATGGCCACTTAGTAAGAATTTTATTGTAAAATAATATGCGATATACTTTGGGATAGATAACGTACCTTATCTACCCCAAATGAGGTAAAATGAGAAAAGCACTCATGGAGCATGCCTTGAATTTACTGAATGATAAAAACGACAAAAATCGAAAGTTTGGGGTAGATAAGGTTTTCCATCCATTGGATGTTCATTTTGATACCAATTCGTTATCGGCCTGGTTGTCATTTTATTTTCAGGTTCATGTCAAAGGTGCGCCCGAAAAAACAGTTCAGGCTAAACAAAAAGACTTATCTAAATTTTTAAATTTTTTTCAGGTCGAAGTAGGGCACGACCAGGTAGATAATTGGACACCAGCAGTAAGTAAACAATTTCAACGTTCCTTATGCAATACCATTTCGGAGAAAACCGGAAAAGCATACAAAGCGACTTCCATTAATCGGACCATGGCAACCATTCGTCATGCAGGCCGTTGGCTTTATCAACAACGACCCTTAATTGCGGGCGATCCTTTATCAGGGGTTAAAGATTTACAGACAGATGCTCCAGAATGGAATGGTTTGAACTCGAAACAGCTTATGCGCTTAAAAGCAGCCTGCGAGCAACGCGCTAAAATATGTACTCGAAAAAATCAAAATGCATTATTGGAAACTGCTGTTTTTTATGTGTTGTTGGGAACAGGTTTGCGGGAATCTGAATTGGTCTCATTAAATGTACACCAATATCATTCAAAAGGGCTTCATTCTGTAGTACGACATAAAAGTAAACGGGTGACTACTAAAATTCCCTTACCGCAAGAAAGTAGAGAACATTTGGAACATTATTTAAAAAGCCGCGTTTCAGAACCTGACGAACCATTATTTATTAATAGGGCTGGGAATCGTATTAATACTCGGAATATTTTTCGCATATGTCAGCGTGTCTTAAAACAAGTGCTAGCACTATTACCAGAAAATGAGCGATTTGAATTTACACCCCATAAACTTCGGCATACGTTCTTAAAGAAAGTAACTGACAAGCATGGGGTGCATTTTGCTCAGGAACTTAGTGGAAATGTTTCAATAAAAGAAATTTTTCGTTATGCGAAGCCCAGTCAGGACGAAATGCAGGAAACAATAGAAGAATTATTTGAATCATAATTTGGTCTTATTTAAGCCATTAAAGTAAAGTAGATGTTAATGAGAATAAAATACAAAACGGTGGACAACTAATGAATAACAGAAATGATCTCATGATCCGCTTTGATAAGGCTTGGAAGCAAGGTGTAAAAAAAGTTGGTGTTGAATTTTTTAACCTAAAAGCATCCTCACTCAATGATGCTCACAAAAGATGGCAGTTAGAACCCAACTATCAATTCATTAAAGAGTCCATAGGCGGTTATAGCCATAGCAAACAAGTATTGCTTGCTATGATGTACTCTTTTTTTGATCCTGAGTGCGGTCAAGAACTACTTGAAAAAGTTGGTACATCAAACTTTGTTGATGCTCGATCCTACCTTGATGAAGAGGGGGTTTACATTATTTCTGAGCTTTGGAATAGCCATTACGGATGGTGAAATTCTCCCTAAATTCAGCATGTCCTTTATTTCTATAAGGTTAATATTCTGGATTTCCATCTATCAGGATTTAATCATTTAAAATTTATCTATTAATAATTGGGTTAGTATTTCTTGAAATATAGAACTGAGTGCTATATAATTACACCATATAATAAAAAGAAATATGGAATGTTATTTTGCGGGT
The DNA here is from genome assembly GCF_001468085.1 of Legionella waltersii. Lineage (GTDB taxonomy): Bacteria > Pseudomonadota > Gammaproteobacteria > Legionellales > Legionellaceae > Legionella > Legionella waltersii. The sequence goes on from NZ_LNZB01000015.1 coordinate 298,885, forward strand.
TTTTAAAAACAAATGGTTTACTAAATTTGCAAAGAAAGAGCGTATTTTAGATTCTCAATTATGTAAGTTAATAAAAGAGATTGAAAAAGGATTAATTGATGTTGATTATGGTGGTGGAGTTATAAAGCAAAGGCTTGGCAGAGCAAACCAAGGAAAGTCGGGTGGGTATCGGTGTATTATTTTATATCGATATAAAGATCTGGCCTTTTTAGTGTATGGATTTCCAAAAAATGAACGTGACAACATAAGCCAGGAAGAAGAGCAAATATTTAAAGATTTATCTTCGCAGATGCTTAATTTTTCTGGTGATGACATTGAGCGATTGCTCCAATCAGGTGCACTTGTGGAGGTACTATATAATGAGCACAAATAAAACATATAAAAGTGAGGTTTTTGAGGCTGTACATGAAACTGTTGTTGATATGTTTGATGCGGGTGTTATTGATAAAAAAACAATGCGACAATTTGATCGCGCATGTTTAACCCCGATACATGAATTTTTACCTGTAGAAATAAAGGCATTGCGTGAACGAGAAAATGTGAGCCAACCCATATTTGCGTATTGTCTTAATGTGTCTAAAGATCTTATTAGCCAATGGGAGAGGGGGCTTAAAAAACCAGCAGGTACTTCTTTGAAATTACTTTCTTTAATCGAAAAGAAAGGACTAAACGCTATATTATAAATATATGAGACGAGTCAGGATACCTGTGATTACGATTGTAACCCAATCTTAATCACAAATAGAAATGGAGGCACTTACCCAATTTTTTAGCCGAAGAAGAGTCTTATTACCCTAATTCAGAATCCAGATAACCTCGGACTGCTTTAAGAATCTCAACCAGGTAGTAATCCATCTTTTGCCATTCACTTTCACTGACACCAAAAAACACGGAAAAACGAAGCCAGTGGCTGAATAAAGCATTAGTAATAGCTTCGATGCGCATATCCTTTTTAAGGAAATCACAGGTGATGGTGTGAATGGCTGTGTTGACCGCTTCGGTCTGCTCCAGGGCAATTTTCTGCGGCACGTTATCCAATTTTTCAGGGTGGGTCAGATGTTTTTTTAATTGTTGCATGGAATCGTTTAGCGCATGAATTTCCTTGCTTAATTCTGGCTTGGGCAGGGAGTGGGTAGTTGATTTGACCAGTTTAATGACGGGCAGCATGTGGTGGAAAGGGTCAGTCTTGCCCAGTGTTTGTTCACTCACTCCATTTATAGGAGCCTCCAGGATAAACCAGAAATAAAAAAGGCTCATTAAAATGATTTTAACTTCATACCCCTGGGTTATCAGCTCCATGAGTGTTTTTTCAATGCCAGCATGGGCGATGAGAACCTCTTTTTGAAATGCATTGGCAGCGGGCGTTTTTTGGTTGTAGGTCTGTTCGGAAAGGTGGCGAATTTCACTTAAAAGGGATTCCGTTTCTTCATAATGAGCAGCTTTGCTGGGCTTCTATTTTTGCATGCTCTGCGGTGGCGTACGATTCCATTAAGCGATAAATATGTTCTTGAAAGAGGCTCACTAAGGGTAGGCCATAATCAAAATATTGTGATTCTTTGAGGGATTTGTTTTGAAGGTGAGTGAAATAGCCCATCACCCAACCAATTTGGATGGCTAATTGATTGAGAACATAATGGTCTGAAAGCCCATCGAGTTCTTCTCTCCATTGTGCGCATTGTTCTGAGCCCATCAGCAGCATGAGTTTTGTCAGTGATTCATCAGAGCAGAAGGGGGTAGGTTGCTTTTTCTTGCTTCTGATTCCTGGCTGATTATTTATTTCGTCAAACATGTCCATGATTTCTCGCCCAAGGCGCATGGTTTGCACCACGATGCTGCCAGGGGTGATGTTGCGCAGTTGATCAAGATGGATTTTCTTTTTTTCGGTGCTTTTGACGCTGTGATTGATGGGGTGTTGTGCAAAAGCATTGAGTGAGGCTTTTGCCTGGTGCTGGATGAGCGTAAGGAGAGATGGTACTAAAGCTTCTGCTTTTTTAACGGTGTGTACCGTGGTGATTGTACCAAGGTAGGCGCAAAGATAACCGCACAGAATTTGAGGTATCTGCACCAGTTTTTCTTCGATGAGTACCCATTTGAGTTCTTCCAGAAAATGACTACAGCTTTTCATGGTGTCGTATTCAAGATCAGTTAACGAAAAATAAGCGTCTTCGTCAAGCAGTGCGTAATTGACATCGGGGAGCATCGGGGCTTGGTAGGAAATCATAAATTCTTCTTGTTACAAAATAGAAAGGGCTGATCCTGTGCCAAAATCAGCCCTTTGTGTTGGTATATGCAAGTCCAACCTTGCAAAGATGAAGCAATGATAATAGGTTTTTTGAAAAATTCAAGGCAAAAAAAAGCCCCAGGATATGGGGCTTTGAACAGATTAGTTCTAAGGGCAAGATAACAAAGTATTTTCAGCAATGCTCCAAAGATCTCGATTTATTTTGATATTTTGATCAATTGCTTTAATTTGCCGGCTTCGAGCACGTCGCCAGCGTCCTTTCTCATCCTGTCTGTAACCAGGCAATCCTCCTTTGATAAGGTTCTCCTGAACGACATTTAAAACAGAAAATAAATCACGTTTCATGTCTTCACGTCGCCTTGGTGTTAAAAGAGTTTTTGCCTCGATGACCAGGTTATCATCCTCACTAAAACGAAGAGCATGCGCCTGTTGAGCAAAATCCAGAAGCCTCTCATTGGTTAATTGAATCCCCTCCATTTGCTCTACGGCATCAAGCATTCTGTGAGACGATTCAACAACTTGATAGGTTCCTTCAATGACGTTTCTAATAACATCACCTTGATGTCTAACACGCACTTCAGTGTAGTTTTTACCGGCAACCATACCATTGGTGCAAACCTGACGATACAGTCCTGCCATCAAACGATACGAGGACATGCCATCGTGAGAGTTGACCAATACCAGTTCAGGAAATAAACCGCCATCCTGCTCGTGATAGTTTCTATGTCGAAATCGGACCATGTGTTTTGCAAAGGCCTTCCTTTCTTCATGTCTACTCGCTGATTGTGTTGCCTTGGTTGGATAAAACCCTTCCTGAAGCAATACATTAATGATGTCAGAAGTGGCAATTGGTTGATATCGCTCACTAGTGTGTTCAGCGGCTCCTTGAGTAAATAGCGAAGGGGCTGCTTTATAAAGTTGTTCATTTGTTAAAATATTCATTATGTTCTCCTGATTCAAAAGAAAAAGGAGCAAGTCCCTAATGGGAGTCTTGCTCCCATTAGGGTTATTAAATTACTTTAATTAATTAAACTGGATAGGCTATACCCACAAAGACAAGTAAAGCACTTATCAATTGCCTGCCTGTCGCTGCTATTAAGGTACGATTCGACTAAAAGCTCCGACTGTTTCTCTGTTGGCTCTTCATCCTCTAATACAGCTGCGGTAATTTTCTTAATTAAATTCATGATGTTTTCCTTAAAAACATTCAAAAATCCATCCCATTCAGGATAGATTCCTGAATGGGTTAAGCTAGAGTATGAAACGTTTTAACCAATCGATCGTGCAATGTTTCTATGCATTCTGCGATGAATATACCGGGGTAGTATTCAAAGGGCTGCCAAAAATCTATTGCATCGTCATCAGTCCCTAATTCATCATTGTTTAACCGATTGATAAGGGTTGAATACTCAATATCATCGGGAAAATAACTGAGGAAAGTAGATGCTGCGGTCAGTTCAAATGGATTCATTTTAAATGGTTCTCCTTAAGTTTTAAAAAAGGAGTTGTTCCCAAAGGGATAACTCCCTTCGGGATTAATGAAACAATTAAAAAGGAACTTCTTCACATTCCAACATCGAGTGCATTTGAGCTAAATACTCTTCTGGTGTTGGTTTATCAGTCTGCTCGGGTAGCTCTTTGGGTTTTGCGTTATCAAGCAACTGGATGGTTTGCACCACAATATTGATTGATTGGCGTTTAACACCTTTTGTATCAGTCCAGTTATTTGAGCGCAATTTGCCCTCAATATATACCTGACTGCCTTTTTGCAGGCGTTCCACAGCTAAAGTTGCTAATTTTCCAAAAAACACCAGATGATGCCATTCAGTAATGGTTTCCCACTCACCGTTACGGCGATAGGATTCATTCGTGGCAATGGAGACTGATGCAACAGGATGATGTTCCTTTGTTTGGGTACTTCTAGGTGAATGACCCACATGACCTATTAATTGGACTTTGTTCAATACTGCCATTTTAGTTCTCCTTTAAATGTAATTAATAAAAAATCGCACAATCGGAGAACTTCCGCACAAGGCAGAAATTTTCCGATTGTGCGGATTAAAACGGGTAAAACAAGTAACAGGGTTAATCCTGCTTCCTAGACCAACTGTATGGAATGGTTCGTTGTGGTATTCCTTGCAATTATTCCATTCAACGTTCGAGCGCCAATTTGAAGTTGTGCTATGTCTTCTGCTGATAACTCATGCTGATAGGCATGAAGTTCCGCTATAGAGCGCAATAAATCAAAAAAGGCTAAATCAGTTCGAGTGCATTGATTGGTGTATTCTGCAAAAGATAGTTGTTGCATGGGTTCTCTCCTTAGATTTTGGGAAATACCCTTGCCCCATGAGGAAGTGTGATTTCCCCGATGGGTTACAAACCTATATATAGGCTTAGTGATTGAAATGAATTAATGCTGAAAGATAAGCGGCTAATGAAAGACCGACTGTGATGATTGTACCAATCATCCAGCGTCTTGATGCCAACAACTCACCCCTGTTTTCACGCAGTTGTTCATTGTAGGATTTCATTCGCTCATCGAACTCGCGACGCTGTTCAACAAGTTTTTTATCTTGCTCAACAAACACTTGTCTGACGGCTTCACTTAACATGTTATCCACCTCATCAATACTATAAATGTTGTGAATTTCTATCTGAGTCAGTGTGGAAAAAAATCCCTCTGATGACTCTTTAGAAAACCCACTCTCTTTAAGAATCTTAGCATATTTTAAGGTATCTGTCTGAATACGCACGACCATTTCTCCTGTAAAAAGCCAGAGAAATAATCAGCAAACGCTGAGTTCTTCTCCAGCGTAAGCCTACGTCATTCACCTTTTTCTAAACATGGTTGAATAACCCAAATTGTTAAAGAATACATTCTCAAAATGGGTTTGTCTGATAGGTATCAGACAATGAATTCAAACGGGTTCAAAACAAGATTAATTGCTTTAATGAAATAAAAATAAAGGAGTACACCTCTATTGTTTTAATAGGATTCAATATTTGTGTATTGAATTAAGGTATATCAGGTTCCCGACTAAACGCTCAGCTACAGTGATTGGGGAATTAGGGTAGCAAGTCACAAGACCGAAGAGTTCGGTTTCACCAGAATTACACTGGTTCATCAGTTGTGTTTTCTGTTTCTTATTCTACTAAACTCAATTAATAAATTCTATAAAAAATGGTGAATTAACCACAATAAATCTTGGTTATCGACATTCTGGAGTGACCTAATTCTCTGGAAATGATCTGCCTGGCACGTATGTCCCAGTCTTGTTCTTTTGGTGACAACTCTTTAAAAAGTTTTCCTCCTGCAATGGGTGGCAAAAGCCCTTGTTTGTTTTCATCAAACCAGCAGGTCAGTTCGTGATAACGACGCTGTGCATAAGCATGTCGAAGCCCATGTAAATTAGAGAGACCTAATTGAGCTGTAATCGTTTTATAATGTCCCACCTGTTCTTTATAGGACTTCTCAGGTGGTATCAACGATTGTCCAGGACCGACGAGCTGGCTGACTCGATTAAGCCATTGTCGTTGTTCTTCAGTCCTTATTTTAATAATCCGGCCTATACCACCTTTGGTCCAGCTGGGCTGGATATTAAGATGGTTTCCTTCATAAGCCTCACTCAAGGTAAATTTAAGTGATTCTTCACGCCTAAATCCAAATAATGCCTGGCCTTCAAGTGACAAGCGTATGTGAGCATCGCGGCACTGTGAAAAATCAATATCAGTAATGGCTTTATTGACTGAGGGGATGTAAGAGCGACTTTCAATTTGATAAGCAATATTTTCTGATTTGATCAACTCTGGAGTGCCTAGTTGTATTGCCATTTTACGCAGTTTGGCCATGTAATTTTTAATGGTAGCTGGATTTTTCCCCTGGCTTTTCCAATGTTCTATTAAGGCATGGACATGCCGTTCTTTAATTCCCTTGATATGTCCTACTTTAAAGCCCAGCTCATGTAAATCCTTAATACAACGTACCAGCATGACACGCGTATCTGCTCGAGTATTGAAGGATGAGATCCTCATCTGTTTCACCAGATGATGAATGGAGTAAGTAGCACTTCTCAATTTTGTTTTACTCATGGATCGTGTTCCAATATAATGCCCCCCAAAATTTAGACCACACAAAGAGTAAAATTTGAGAGATAATAGCCTCTGACAGGAGGTTGTTATATGAGTAAATATAAGAAGTGGTCATCGTCTGCAAAATTTGAGATAGCCTTACAAGCGATTAAAGGCGAGTTGACCTTAAATGAGTTATGTAAAAAATATGAAGTATCTCCTGCTCAAGTCCATTCATGGAAAAAGCAGTTAATAGAGCACGGGGCTGATTTATTCAATAAATCGGACAAAGCCGCTAAAAAGGCAACAGAACATGAACAAGCGCAGCGAGTGCTCTATGAAAAAATCGGGGAAAAGTCTCCAAGGCATGGGGTTAGGAAACAAAGCCCGGTACAATGAGTAATTTTCAATGCGGATACAATTTTTCGTTGGGAATAACCCTGTTCTGTCAGAAGAATAATATCAGCACGCTGCTTATGTACCTGCGTTGATGTATGCGCTTTACTTATTTCTACAAGCAGGGCTCTTTGCTTGTCTGATAATTTGATATTTCGTTTTCGAGTCCAGAGCACCACAAATCCAATTTGATCCTGTTATAAGAGATCTTGATCTGATTATATCCAGGATGAGGTTCTAGGTGTTTTATCATCACCTAAAGAAAACTTAATATTTTTTCTCTAAAATATTGTAGTAATAATTCCGCTTCAGCTTCCGTTGATAAGGACTGGTCATAAACCAATCCCATCATGTGATTAAGATGGCTACTACGAACTAATAAATTAAACTGTTCAGGACGATTATAATTCCAGAGCCCCACCTTATTGCCGCTGAGCTTAATTAAGCTCTCAATTAAGTAATCGGCACAAGAAAGTAAACCGCGTGAAGGCTCTAGATTGTATTGATTAAAAATAAATTGTGGTTGTATATATTCAGAATGTGCCGCATCTTCACTACGTAAAGGATGTGGAAAACGTTCAATTAATTGAAGCACTTGCATCTGAGTATTTTTAAGCGCTTGAGTTGAGTTGCTATTCGATTTGGCTTCAAAAAGAAAAGGAACACTATCCGCATAATATCCAATCATTTCCGGGTCATTTAAGCGACCACGATTTGATTTCACCATGCTAATATAAATCTTATTGTGCTTATTTACCGCCGCCAAAGTAAGACAAAAGAGATGGAAATAAAAAATATAAAGCGAAATACTATGCCGTCGACAAAATGCATGGACCCTTTCTGAATCTTCATGTGGTAACAGTTGATAAACTACCCCGCCAACATAATTTATTGTTTGGGGTGGCTTATTGAAATACCGTGTTTCCAACTGCTGGTTAATTTCACTATAGTAGCGATGATATTCTGCTTTATTAATCTCATATCGCATCGCTTCTTGATGATGATCATGCAGATAATTATTTTTTTGTATATAGAGCTCCGAGCTGGTTTTTTTCTCAAGATATACATCTTCTAACTTCTTAAAAAATAATTCTGCACCAACACCATCCGCAATGAGATGATGAAAACGAATTAATAAAATTGATTTCTCATGATCCTCGCAATGAACTAGATAACATCGAAATAAAGGAGCCTGCGTTATGTCAATTGGATCGACTAATAAGCCTCCTACGGTTTCATAAAGATGCTTATCATTGATAACGCGCACTTCTGTGCTCACATTAGGATTAAAATTCCATTTAAGTGCTCCATTTTCCTCAATAAAAAAGACTTGTAGTGCAGGCGTATCACTAATCACTTTATTGATTGCTTGATTAAGGCGCTCAATGTCCAAAACTCCACTCACCTCTTTGAACACTGGGACATAATATGGAGCCCCATCAGGATGTCCTTTAAATAAGGGCCATAAATTGCTCTGCATCACTGAGGCATCGTATAAAGCTAAGGGCTTCTCCTTAACAAAATGAGTATTATTTTGTTCCTGGATTTTTAAAGTATCCACCCAGGCATCTAATAAAGAATGAGCTAATGGCTCATCTATTCTATCGCGTCGATATTTCAAACTTAGCTCTAAACTTTGTGCTTTTAACAGAACCTTAAACGATAATAAGCGCGGCTCATCGCCCCATAAATAATTTTGTATATTGCCACTTTTTAATGCTTTAATTTGTAATTGAGTATTAATGTTTAAGTCACTATTCCTTTGAAAATCAAATGATATCATCGGTGCAGCCAGGCCTAGTTCCTTGAATACAGGAATATGGAAATATTGTTTTTCATGTAAGGAAAATATTTGCTGCTGTAATTGCTGCGCGAGACTAAAGATATACGCATCATGGGCACCCACTAACAGAACATCATTCGACGTATCTCCAAAAACTGTAGCAAAGTCGCTATTTTCTCTACCAGAGAAAAAGACGATAATTCCTTGCTTCTCCTGTTTAAACTTATCGAACAACATAGTAAATAGGTTTGCTAAAATATAGTTACTCAATGAGAGTTTGTTCTGTTCAATTAATTCCAAAGATGAATTCAAGTCTTTAAGGGTAATATTTGCACGAATCACTCCAGCTTCTTGCGGAAGTTGAGTTTCCATTGCCAAAGGTACGCCTATAGAAATTCCTTGTAATTGCTGCGACCAAAAAGTTTCAATCTCGCCATCAAAACGATTTAGAACCTGATCCCATTGCCAACTGACATAATCACTGTAGTTAATTATCTCATCCTCAAATTGTTCATTTTCATAATGCGCGATTACTTCTTTTATAAAGGATGTTGCCGTATAGCCATCACAAATTAAATGATGGAAAACAAGCAGCCAGCGATAATGATCCTGTCCATCTTGGATTAAACAGGTTCTGAGCAAAGGTGCTTTACTCAGATTAAAAGGCATATTAAAAAAGTCAGTAACCTGCTGCTCATCATATTTATCAAATAATTCCAGAGTGAGAGAACATTCATTATGCACATGCTGATTGACCTGATGTACAATTTCATGGAAGCTGCAACGTAAAATATCATGGCGCATCAATACAAAGGACAAGGCTTGCTGTAATTTATCTATGGATAGTTTACCTGTAATTGCAAGCTCCATGGGAATCTGGTAAGCTAGACTTTGAGGCGAATTTTGGATAAAATTCCAAATTTCCTGCTGTTGTAACGATAAAGGAAACGTACGTCTGCTTTGATAAACAGGAGTCTGTGCTACGCCTTTATCCGGCTCACTATTTCTAGATTGCTCATTCAGTTTTAGTGCCAACTCTTGTGCAGAAGCATGGTTAAACACATCTGGTGCTGAAATACGAGTATTGGGATATTTATGGTTAATTTTATAGATAAGTTGTGTCGCCATAATCGAATCCATACCAAACTCAAACCAATTATCCGTAATAGAGAGCTCTCCTGAAGAAAGCTTTAGAACCTCTTCGACAATCTGCAGAATTTTTTCTGCAGTACATGACTTATTATCCAAAGCATTCGCAGAATAATCAGGAAAGGAAGCTATGGGGGTAACAATCAATGAAGTTATTTTTGAAAAATTATTCACAATTAAATTAGGTTCATTAATTTGTTGTTGAAAAATCAGTTGTAGTTCTGATCTTAACAACGGTGTAATCCCCTTTTCAGCTAAATAAGCAGTTAATTGTTGTTCATTACGTTTAAATAAACCGGTGTTTTTAACCGGACCTAAAATTAATGATTGAGCAGGTAGACTTTTTTGATGACGATAGCTACTCAACGTATGTAAAAATGCATTCGCTGTAGCATATGCCGCTTGTCCTTGATTACCTAATACCGCACAGAGAGAAGAGATGGTAATAAACGCATACAGTGGATGGTTCAGGGTTGCCTGATGCAAATTCCAAGCCCCAATAGCTTTGGCGCCTAGTATCTCTTGTATATCCTCTTTTGTAGTTTCCTTCCAAGGCTTGTCATGAGCAAGCCCTGCTGCATGAACAATCATGCCTATGGGAGGGAACTCCTCAAGTGTTTCTAGCAATTGCAATAGAGCGGCATAATCTGCGATATTACATGAGTAGTACTTAATTTTAGTTCCTTTAATTTGTTGTTGTGCTATTTCGTCATTCCAGGTAGGTTCTTGTTCTTTGCGTCCAATCGCAATAATATATCGGGCTCCTAATGCGGATAATGATTCAATCAATGCTTGTCCCACATCCCCACCTGCCCCGGTAACCAGGCATGAATAGTCGGCACTAATTGGCCGTTCACCATCAATATGCTCGGCCTCAATCGGATTAATATCCTGGCGATAAAATACTTCTTGCTCTTTACGTAAAACCCAATAACGTTCATCCTTACTGCCAATAAACTGCATTGGATTATTATCTACATCACTTAAGTTGAATTCTAAATAATGCACAGGCCATAGTGGGTATTCTTGTTTTACTGATTTCAGTAAGGCTAATAGAGAAGGAGCAACTAAAGAATCCTTCTCGGCAAGCAATAGAACTGGTTTATCCGGGTAATAGTGCATTAGGTATTGGACAAAATGGGTAAACGAAGTCGTCTCAGAGATAATCTGTTCGGGCCTAGACTGGCAAAAATAAACAACCCAACCTGCTTTTTGTAAGAAATTCTGATGAGAACGATCTACTACTTTTTCCGCAGAGAGAACGTTTATGGACTTACACAAAAATAGAGCGTTAGGCTCAACCATGGTCGTACCACTCAAAAGTACATGCTCATCTTTTAAGCTGATCAACGGCAAATGGGGTTCTACTTGCAGCCATTGCTCACGATATAAATAAGTCTTCCACACCTCAGTGTTTTGAGGACTATGATTTTCGGTTTTGGGAAGCCAATATTCTTTACCACCAAAGGGGTATTTAAGTAACTCTTCGTGCACAAAAGATGCATGTTTATCCAGCTGCCGCCATTTGATATCCACCCCTCTTAAATAGAGGGTGCCTAATGTTTCCATAATTCCAGGCCAGGGATTTTCAGGTTCACTCACCGAAGGTAAAATGAGAAAATCATGAACCATTTGTGCTTGAGCAACTAAAATGGGTTTGGGCCCTATTTCTTGGCATAACTCTACTCCATGAGCTACCAAAGTATGAATTCCCTGTAAAAACTCCACGGTTTGCAACATGTGCGAGCACCAATATTCCGTGGAGACTTGCCCATCTTTTAACAGTTCCCCAGTCACATTAGAAACAACAGCCATTTTTGCTGGATGATAGGTAACTTCAGTAGCAAGTTTGGCAAATTCATCAACGATTGGTTTCATTAGTGGTGAATGAAATGCATGGGAAGTTGCCACTTTTTTACAACGAATTTCATGTTCGTTACAATAATTTTGACAGGCTAAAATTGCGGCATCTGTTCCTGAAACTACCGTTTGTTCCGGGCCATTTTTTAAAGAAATGACCAAATCGTCAAAACGAGAAATTAGCTGCTCTACTTCAGGTGCTGAAGCATTAATTGCCAGCATTCCCCCAGAAACAGGTAAGGAGGAAATTAATAACGCACGTTTACATACCAAATATAAGGCATCATGAAGAGATAATATCCCTGCAATACAGGCGGCAACATATTCTCCCAAACTATGTCCCAACAGCAAGTTAGGTTTTAACCCTAAATGTAAGTACCATTGCGCCAAGCTATATTCATAGACAAACAAGGTGGGTTGAGCATATAAGGTATTATTGATATCCACATCTCCAGGGGTATTTAATAACATGGCCCGTAAATTATAAGGAAGCCAATTTTGAGCAATAGTGCAACACTGTTCCAAAACCGCAGCAAACTCTGGAATAGTCTGGTATAAAGACGTTGCTACATTCGGCAACAGGCAACCTTGCCCAGTAAATAGCCAGGCCAACTGATTACTTTTCGCAATGCTCCCTTCATGCCATTGCTCTTGCTGCAAAGCAGACAACCAACTAGACTCATCTTTGGCACTAATAAAGGCCCGATAAGGAAAATGGGTTCGTTGAGTCAAGGATTGATGACAGAGAGAAGGAAAATGAATTGTAGAATTCTGTTCACCGTAAATACGATAATTTTGTAGATATTGTTGCAAAATTATCGGATCTTTGGCACTAACAACCCATAAATGTTCGGGTCGGTTAATCTGCTCTTTTTTAGGTTCCATCATTGGTGTGTTGCCTAAAATGATATGTGCATTGGTGCCGCTAAAACCAAAAGCACTAATTCCTGCGTAACGCTCCTCATGTTCCCATGGCATACAATGTATTGGAATCGACATGGCATCGTGTAGATGTAATTTAGGATTCAACTGGTGCAGATTTAAATGCGCAGGGATTTGTCCATATTTAATTGTTAATACCGTTTTAATGAAACCTGCCACGCCCGCAGCGGCCTCAAGATGGCCAATACGTGTTTTTACCGAGCTAACATACAAAGGATTTGTACGTTCTTGAGCATAACTGCGGCGAATCCCCTCCCATTCGATCGGATCCCCTAATTCAGTTCCAGTACCATGTGCTTCGACATGAGTGATTTGCTCAGGCTCTAAGTGAGCCAAATTTAATGCAGTATTAATCACATCCACTTGCGCTGCCAAATTAGGGGCAGTCAAACCGTTACTCGCACCATCCTGGTTCACGGCACTACCATAAATCACTGCATGAATGCGGTTTCCATCGCGCAAAGCATCACTTAGTTTTTTCAACACAACGATACCGCATCCCTCACTCCGTACATAACCATCGGCACTAATATCAAAAGTACTACACAGATTATGCGGTGAAAGCATGCCACTTTTACAAAAAATAATGCTGCTTTCAGGTGACAAAATTAAATTAACCCCACCAGCAATTGCTAATTCACAATCTCCTGCTTGGAGTGCGCGACTTGCTTGATGAATGCAGACTAAAGAAGAAGAGCATGCTGTATCAATGGCCATACAAGGGCCATTTGTACCTAAGAAATAGGCAATGCGCCCTGCTGAGGTAGCAAAACTGGTGCCTGTGGCCTGATAAGTACCTAATTCGGTGAGAGGTACTTGTTTTTGAATTAATTGATCGTAATCATGAGTACTAATGCCAAGATAAATGCCGGTATGCGTATCTTTTAATTCGCTTTCGACTAGGCCTGCATCTTCCAAGGCATGCCAGGTAGTACTTAATGCCAAACGCTGTTGTGGATCAAGATATTCTGCCTCACGAGGGGAAATGTTAAAAAATTTTGCGTCAAAGCGTTTTACATCATTTAAGAATCCACCTTTGGCAGAATACATTTTACCTTTAGTATCAGGTTTAACATCAAAATACAGTCGATTATCCCAATGCGATTGGGGAATGGGTTCAATACTGTCCTCCTCTTTTAACAAACTCTGCCAAAACGCATCAATACCATTAATGTCCTGATAGTTTTTTCCGGGTAGGCGACAATCCATCCCAATAATGGCAATAGGTTCGTAGTCTTTTGATTCTACATCGTGACGATTAGTCGCTTGATGTTGGGTTAAATGCGCACATAAACTATGGATGTTGGGAAACTCCCAAGCTAACCAGGGATCAAGAGTTTGCTCAACAATTTTTTCCAAATCACTCATCATCGTTACTAATTGGATTGACGTAAGCCCGTATTCAGAAAAAACCCCATCCACTTCAATGGCCTCAAAAGGAGTATCTGTCTGTGTAGCAATCCACTCTTTCAGCCAATGTACGAGCTTGTTCTCTATTTCATCTGTATGTATTACCGGGGTATTTTCAATGTGTTCTGCCTGTTGTCTCATCCGTGCCAGTTGTTCAAACTCGTCATTCAGGTAAGCTTGTTTACAGGCGTTGCGTTGAATCTTCCCGCTACTGGTTTTTAATATTCTTTGCGGAGGTATTAATACAATATCGGATAACCCAACATCTGTTGCCTCAAGAACTGCTTTTTTGATGTTGGCAATAATTCCTCGATATTTGGTATCGCCAAGCGCTGCTCTAACTTCAGCGACCAATACGCAAGCTTCACCTGAATCTTGAGTTATTGAAAAGGCTGCGGCACAATGAGGCATCAGCGCGCGATCACTTTGATAGCACACAGCCTCTATATCCTGAGGATAAATATTGCGCCCATTAATAATAATTAAATCTTTTACACGTCCACAAATCGTTAAACGGCCATTATCATCCAAAAAAGCCAAATCCCCTGTTCTTATAAATGGGCCTTCATGAGTATCAGCAGTAAATGCACCAAATATTTCTTTAGTTTTTTCCGGATTTTTATAATAACCAGAAGCAACTGAATCGCCCTGAACCCACAATTCACCGACAGTATTAGCTGGAAGCACCTGCAAACTATTAGGGTCAACAATTCGAGCCAAATATTCGTCTGGCACAGATCCACAACTTACTAATTCAGCTGAGGCGCCAGATTTACTATTTTTAATCTTTGTGACAATGCCTTTTTCTAAATCGTTTTTGTCAATTTGAAATATGCGCTCCTTATCCATCTCAACAGAGATACAAAGGGTTGTTTCTGCCATACCATAACCAGGTCTCATCGTACCTTTTTTAAGGTTATAAGCTGCCAATGTGTGTTCAAAGTGTCGTATCGTTTCCGGTTTAATTGGTTCTGCACCATTGACAGCGCAACGCAGGTGTGAAAAATCAAGTTTTACGGATGATTTTTTAGATATTAATGCTTTAAGAGCCAAATCATAAGAAAAGTTAGGCGCCATTGAATAGGTCCCCTGTTCCTTGCTCATTGTCTCTAGCCAAAAAAATGGACGTTTTAAAAACGTAAACGGTGCCATAAATACACAGGTTCCGCCGGTGTATAAAGGCAATAAAGTATTGCCAATTAATCCCATATCATGAAATATAGGAAGCCATGAGACGCATATACTTACCGATTCATGCCCTAAATATTTTTCTAAAAGATCAAGATTTGCACAAATATTTTTATGTGTTACTACCACTCCTTTAGGCAAACCGGTAGAACCTGAAGTATATTGTAAAAAGGCAATATGATCTGAACAAACTTCTGGCAAGGTGATACTTAAGTCCGAGGGCTTTTGCTCTAGACGATCCACGCAAATTAAGGTACTTCCTTCGGGAAATTCAAATTGATTTTCGTCACAATAGCTTTTTACTGCACTGGTTGTAAGAATCAATTGAGCGGAAGAATCCGTAATAATTTTAAATAAGCGTTGTAAATGCCTCACTTGGCGTGGAGGATAGGCGGTAACCGCAATATTACCCGAATGCAATACAGCGAGAAAAGACACAATATAATTAATGCTGGAATCGAACAACAGCAATATTGGTTTTTGCATAGTTTGATTTTCCTGCACTTGTAAAGCCACTAATTTTTTTGCTAACGATAAAACTTTGTCGCCTAGTTGTTGGTAAGATAACTCCTGACTACTTTGATAATCAGATTCCAAAAACTTTAAAGCCATTTTTTGAGGTTGAGTGTGTGCAAAATGAAAAACCATATTTAGTAAATTATTCTCGGAATTCATAGGAATTACTCACTTAGTGAAAATAAATGCCACAAAAACAACTAATAAGATTAATTATAAACCATAAAAATACATTGTTATTCCTGCTATACTAGATATGAGCGCCAACACGCTTTATTTTGGATTTTTATCATGTTAAAAAAAATCGATGATAATCAAACAATTGCATTGTTTGACTTTGACGGTACAATTACTAAAAAAAGCACCACTATTCCCTTTTTAAAATTCATTAGTGGGCATATTTTTTTGCTAAAACTGCTTACCAAGCTCCCTTCACTGATTAGTTATCATTGCCATTTTAGTGGATTAGATCAATTAAATAACATCATTGCACACATCTTTTTTAAAGGTGTACCACGTGAACATTTATATCGAGCAGGTGAGCATTTTTCTAATCGAATTATTCCCTCTTTGGTCAAAGAGACCGCCTTGGATCGGCTAAAATGGCATCAAGACCAAGGCCACTATTGCATCTTAGCAACTGCGGCATTTAATGTTTATATCGATTATTGGGCTAGAATTAGTGGCTTTGACGCGATAGTCTCTACGCAAATTGATTTTAATTCGCATGATGTTGCGAGTGGTACGATTCATGGGAAAAGTTGTAACGGTGCAGAGAAATTAAACCGTGTTTTAGAACTAATTGGGAATCTACCTCGTTTAATTTATGCCTACGGTGACAGCTCTGGGGATGCAGAAATGTTAGCCTATGCAACGCATGCGCATTACCGAATATTTAAATAAATCAGCTTTAATTTTTTCAATGAGTGAGACTAACGCATTTAATTTTATCTACATCAACTATCTTATCTAATCGGGGTTTAGGTAAGCAAATTACCATTTTATGCTGTGGCATATTATGTGAATAAATGATGCTATCAATACCTTAGAACATTGATATTAAGATTCAGCCATCATGTAGATAATCATGAACGACTTGCTTGTATTATATGAATAATCAACCCCTGAGTTAGCATGGCGTTTTACTTCGCATAATTATTCACGTATGTCTACTTATGCGAATAATTTTTAAATCGAAAACAGCCTATTTTAGGCAGAAATCCGATTTTTTGGTTTAGATAAAAGATCTGCTAATTCATTGAGTTAGAGCAAGACAGCATAAAATGGTAATTTCCTTCCCGAAACCCCAGTTAGAGGAGTGGAATATGCCTTACACGGTAAAAAAATTAGCTGGTATTTCTGGGGTTAGTCCGCGCACCCTTCGTTTTTATGATGAGATTGGTTTATTAAAACCTGCTTATTACGGGGATAACCAGTATCGTTATTATGAAGAGGAACAACTTCTGATGCTGCAGCAGATTTTATTTTTCCGTGAATTGGGTTTCCCTTTAACTGAAATACAAGAGATTATTAGCAGTCACGATTTCGATAAAATAGATGCGCTGAATGCTCATAAATCTATCCTTCAATCGAACCTTGAGCGAACAGAAACGCTCATCAAGACGATTGATAAAACCATTTCACATTTAAGAGGAAATTTAATCATGCGTGACGTAGAAATGTATGATGGGTTTGATCCAAATAAGCAGCAAGAGCATGAAAAATACATGGTTGATTCTGGTATCATTACCCAAAAAGAAATCGATGATAGTTGGAAAAATGTGCGTCATTGGAAGAAGGCTAATTGGGAACAATTTAAAGAAGAGGGTGAGCAACTTAATCTGGATCTTGCCAAGGCGATGCAAAACAATCTTAAACCGGAAGACATTGTGGTGCAGGATTTAATTCGTCGCCATTATGCTTGGGTCAAGCACTTTTGGACTCCTACAAAAGATAGCTATAGTGGATTGGCACAAATGTATCTTGATCATCCCGATTTTCGAACCTTTTATAATCGATATCACCCCAATTTAGTGGAGTATGTGGTGGAAGCAATTAAGATTTTTATCAAAAATGAACTTTCGTAAAACAGATAACTTGTTCCCGCCACGATTTATTTTGGCGGGATTAGCCGACTCTATCAATGTAGTGGTGAGCCATCATGAAAAACAACACACCCAATCTTAATCTATCAATTACACTGAAGGATGGGCGAAAATTAGGTTATGCAGAATATGGCGATCCGTTTGGCAAAGTTATACTTTATTTTCATGGATTTCCTGGCAGCAGATTAGAAGCAGCACATTTTCATGATGTTGCTATAAAAAATCATTATCGTGTGATTGGGGTTGATAGACCAGGAATGGGATTGTCTTCTATGGATGATCATCGAACCATTCTTTCCTGGGCAGCCGATGTTATTGAGTTAGCGGATCAATTAGATATCGATACATTTTCAATATTGGGTCACTCTGGTGGTGCACCATTTGTAGCCGCATGTGCTTATGCAATTTCAGAGCGATTACAAAGTGCTGCAATTATTTCAGGGATGGCGCCCATTGAGAAACCTGAATCACGAATAGGGATGACCCGCGGGCAAATCATAGCCAATAGTTTGATTCAAACCATGCCGTGGTTAACGTCTGTCATGATGCGACTGACATTAATGATGCTCAAGAATCCAAATAAAATGATGAAGCAGATGATTAAGCAGTTGCCTGAAGTTGATCAGGAGCTATTTCAAGATCCGGAGACTGGAAAAGCGATTATTGATAGTACCATCGAGGCATTTAAAAATGGGATTGCAGGTCCCGCAAAAGAAATGAAGTTACTTTTCAAGGCTTGGGGTTTTGATTTAGAAAACATAAAATGTCCTGTCACGATTTGGCAAGGCACTTTAGATAGGCAAGCGCCTTATTCACATGCAGAGATCTACGCAAAATTAATTCCTGGCGCCCAATTAAAACTAGTCGAGGGTGAAGGGCACCACTCTTTGATTAGACATCATGGGAAAGAGATTCTACGAACGCTTCTACATCATTAGAAGTTGCGCCGAAGCTACATGAGTAATGTGTTCTTTTTACATAATTTATGCGTAAGTTGATTAGGGTAGGATAATTTTAGAACCCATTTATTTTGACAATTAATAATCCAATAGGGTATTATTATACCTGCCTAATAACTAAGCATACATCAACGAGGCTTAAACGAATCATGAAAATTACTTCTTAAGTACGCCCTAAGCACAGGGCGGTGATTAAAAAAACCAAATCGGTTTTTATGATCAACAAACACCATAGTCCCCTGTAATACTTAAGAGAATGACATGATGCACAAGCCAATTCAATTTCAAAGCCTTAGCCTTTCGTTTCCCCATAAAACTTGTTTTGCGGATTTTAGTGGTCAAATTACATATGGCAGTCGTATTGCAATGATTGGCCGTAATGGTTCTGGCAAATCAACGTTACTCAAATGGTTTGCAGGATTAATTGATCCCTCTGAAGGCCAAATTAAGTATCCAACAGAGTGTCGTGTTGGCTATGTTCCGCAGCTCATTGATGCCTTTGATTCGTTTAGCGGTGCTCAGCGCTTTAATAAAGCACTAACTGAAGCGCTCTCTCTATGTCCTGATATTTTGATGCTGGATGAGCCCACCAATCATTTGGACTGCAATAACCGCCGATCACTCATTCGAATGCTGCGTGCCTTTGAAGGGACGCTGATTATGGTAACTCATGATGTTGAATTACTGAATGCAACAGTCGAGACCATTTGGCATATCGATAATGGTCGGGTAGCCGTATTCTCTGGTCGTTATGATGATTATCAGCACGAGATGAAGATTCAGCGTTCTGCTATTGCTGATGAGTTAGCTGATTTAAATCGGAAAAAAGAACAGGCACATCATGCGTTGATGCAAGAACAGGCTCGTGCTAAAAGCAGCCGAATTCGAGGAGAAAAGCATATTCAACAAAGAAAATGGCCAACTATTGTCTCAGATACAAAGGCCAGAAATGCACAGGAGACCTCAGGTCGGAAAAAAAGCTCGATTAATCATAAGAAGCAGGAATTAATTGAACGTTTATCGGAGTGTCGGGTGCCGGAGATTATTCAACCAAAATTTTCTCTAAATGGCATAGAAAGTAATCAAACCTTGGTGACTATCAGTGGTGGTGTCGTGGGATATGAGGGGAACCTCCATATTTTGCAAAATTTGAGCCTTTCCATCAAATCGCGTGAGCGGATTGCAATCCAGGGGAACAATGCTTCGGGTAAATCGACATTGGTGAAAGCGATTTTGGGTGATAATTCCATTATAAAGCAGGGCGAATGGATACTCCCAAGATCACAGGAGATTGGTTATCTGGACCAGCATTACGGTACTTTGTCACAGGATATGACGGTTTTTGATGCGTTGAGCACTTTGTTGAGAGACAGATCGTATCTGGGGTTTGAAGTCCAATGGTACGAAAACGTACGCTAAGGATCTTCAGTATTATCAGTAGGCTGATTGAATGGCCTAAGCTCACCCTGCATAACTTTTTCATTTAGAACAAAGGAGTAGTGTCCAAGTACATTAATATGTCCATATTGCAGCGGCGAAAGCCTGGCTTCATCTTCCTCTCTTATTAATACGGACTTCTCCTCTAAATAATTCCGTGCTGCATCCATGTAAAGAGTATTCCAGAGAACAACTGCATTAGTCACTAAACCCAAAGAGCCTAGCTGATCTTCCTGCCCCTCGCGATATCGTTTGCGAATTTCTCCGCGCTGGCCATGACATATGATTCTGGCAACATTATGTCTGCCTTCACCTCTGTTCAACTGAGTCAGTATTCGTCGACGATAATCTTCATCATCGATATAATTTAGCAGATACAAGGTCTTATTAATGTGGCCAATCTCTATAATTGCTTTTGCCAGGCTGGATGGCTTATCGCTTTTTAACAGTGAGCGAATAAGTTCCGATGCCTGTACAGTGCCAAGTTTAAGAGATCCAGCTATTCTCATCATATCATCCCAGTTTTGCTCAATACGCTGTGTATTGGCGCAACCGCGAGCAAGATCGTTGAGCACACCATAGTCTGCTTCTTTATCAATGCGCCAGAAAACAGCTGCACCAGCGTCTGCTAAACGAGGAGAAAATTGATATCCAAGTAGCCAGAATAATCCAAAAATTATATCACTGGCACCCGCCGTATCCGTCATGATTTCAGTTGGATTTAACCCTGTTTGTTGTTCCAGCAACCCTTCTAAAATAAAAATAGAGTCTCTTAAGGTTCCAGGAACCACAATACCATGGAAGCCTGAAAACTGATCCGAAATAAAATTATACCAGGTGATTCCTTTACTGGAACCAAAATATTTTCGATTTGGACCTGCGTTAACAGTACGAACAGAGGTAACAAAACGCATACCATCTGCAGAGGCAACGTCACCTCCACCCCATTTTTTTGCCAGCGGGATGGTGGACTGATAATCAACTAATCTTGCATTAGCTCGGGCCAATGTTTCGGCACGAATATAATTTTGTTTCACCCAGCTTAGACGATGACGAGTTAGTGCTGGAATATGATGTTTTATTAATGGTTCAAGTCCAATATTACAAGATTCGGCTAGAAGTACAGCACAAAGACTAATGTGAAGATTATCTGCACGGGCAGTTGATTCACTTACATGAGTAAACTCATCAAGAAAACCCGTGCGAGCATGGATTTCAAGTATTAATTCAGTGAGATCAACTTGTGGTAATAGTTTGGCAATTTGCTCACTAAGTAGTGTAAGCGTTGGTGGAACTTCAAGTTTATCAAGATTCGTAATTGTTAACGTGGGATGCTTACCGGA
Source organism: Legionella waltersii (assembly GCF_001468085.1). GTDB lineage: Bacteria > Pseudomonadota > Gammaproteobacteria > Legionellales > Legionellaceae > Legionella > Legionella waltersii. The sequence continues at coordinate 320,283 of NZ_LNZB01000015.1, forward strand.
ATTATCGATTCTGATGGCATTATTATTATCAAAATTAGCGGCAACTTTTTTATATGTGGCATCCAAACGATTTGTCATAGCAGTTATTGCACCATGAGGAGTCAAAGGATGTCCTAATAAACGGCAGATCTGTATCTTGTTGTTCTGCCAATCGAGGCCCTGGAGTAGTTTTGATCGTGTATCACCCCAACGATCACTATTTTCAACATAAATATCCCTTCTCTTCAAGCCGTCTTGTAATTTATCCAGGAAACATAAAGTGTACCCTTGTTTTGATACATTACCTTCTTTATTAAAGACCAAACGCTTCCATGGTTGTGATATAATATCAAGCGGTGGATTTTTAAGGATTTTTTTACGTGATAAATTGGTACGCACTAGGTATTCCAATGCTTCAAGCGTATTTTTACCTGCTGGTGCTGCCTTAAAAATTATATTCCTGAGCGCTCTAGGTAAAAATCTACATACTCGTCCATATTGTTCTACTATTTCCTCATGAAATTTATCATCAATTGGTCGAGCTAAATTGTTTACCGCTTCAATAGACTCCAGCAGTTTTTCCTTAGAAATTAAAGCATAAATTGTCTCACGTAACTTGATATTTTTTGTTTCTTCATTTAAAACCTGTTCGCATGCTTTTGCTAAAGATAATGCTGCCTTATCTAAATCTTTTAATGTACGCAATCGCTTTTTTTGCCCAATCTTTTTCGCATCATTTGAAATACCTGTAGTAAGCAAATCAAGCAAATCCAATGCATCATCAAGAGCGATTATTTCAAAAGTTCTAACAAAAGCAACCAGTATAGCTATTCGTCTGTCATCAGGCATACGTTCTATTTTTTTCGCAGAGATTATCCCTGCATAACGCGCCAGATTTTTTAATCGTACAGGAGGTATGTTAGAAAAATCAGAGCTGCTAAATCCAAATTCCTGCAATTCAATATAACGTTTCATGGCCTCATTAAATGCAGGAGCGCTAATTGCCACAGGGCCTTTTCGATAATAATCAAAACGCGATACACGCTCTCCTTTTGGTATATCCAAAAGAGTTGCCAATTCTATTTTTTGCTCAGGTGTTGGTAAAGCTGATAGTCGTTTCCACAAACGTTTGGCTGCTCTTTCTCGAATTTGAGAAATTAATCTGGATAGCGTTGATTCTCCAGGTAGAATTATTTTGTTTTGAATTAACCAAGTGGTAGCAAAATCAAACAGTAAGCTTGGTCTTTCATTGCTTATCCATGATTTGGCGTAAAGCAATCTACTTAGTCGAAATCCCCAAGGTACTTCATTAAAATCACGGTATCCATAATACCTACGGATAAGGGCGGTATGTTCGCGTATGGTAGTTTCACGTTTGCCATAATCATTTAATAGAGCAATATCGGTGATGGATAATTGCCCGGCAACAAAAAATTGAGCATTAAGTGGTACAAGGGATAAATCGGTAAGAAACGCTCCTAAAAATCGGACGGATGTTAATTGTAACGCAGAACCAAGCCTGTTTTGATCGCCACGTCTTCCAGCAATAAATGCTAAGTCTGTTTTGTCCAAATGGAAATAACGTGCCAACTGAAACTCATCTGGCTCCTCAACATATTGCCCATAATGTGCTTTTTGTTCATCGGTTAAAAAATCTACAGCCATAAACTTAGCTCATAAAAACATCCTCCTGGAATAAAATTAGTGGGTTCCTAAAAATACAACCTATAGGTAAGATAAACGTCCGTTTTTATTACCAAAAAATCTCAAACTTAAGGCAAACGGTTTTAAACGACTAATTTAGTAAAGAAACACTGGCAATTAATCAAGGCAAATAATACTCTATATCCAACAGACTTTCCTAACGATTTTATGTGAATATTAACTGACTATGAAAATTGGCTATGCACGTGTATCAACCTTAGAGCAAAATTTAGACTTGCAAATTGACGCTCTTGAAAAAGCTGGCTGTAAAAAAATTATCACAGATGAAATCAGCGGATCTGTGGCTGAGAGACCAGGCCTTACTCGATTAAAGGAAGATTTAAGGGAAGGGGATACTGTTGTAGTTTGGCGATTGGATAGATTAGGTCGCTCATTGAAACATCTGATAGCATTGGTTAATGAGTTTGAACTTTTAAAAGTTGGCTTTGAAAGTTTGCAGGAATCGATTAATACAACCACCTCTACTGGCCAGTTGATATTTCATATGTTTGGGGCATTAGCAGAATTTGAACGAAACTTAATACGTGAAAGAACAAAAGCAGGATTGGCTTCTGCAAGAGCCCGCGGTCGTCAAGGTGGTCGTCCAAAACAATTAAATAGTAACAAACGACAATTAGTGATTAAACTCTACAAAGAACGCGAGCATACTGTTCAGGAGATATGCAGGGTGATGGGAATTTCCAAGCCAACACTATATCAATATTTACGTGAAGCTGAGAAAGCTATTGCTTCTGATGCAATGAGTGTTTAGGTATAACGGGTTAAATTTGAAGAAGGTAATTATAGATGAAATTTGGGTACACTATTATTTATGTTGCAGATGTAAAAGCTTCGTTGTCTTTTTTCGAAAAGGCATTTGGTTTAAAAACTCGTTTTATTCATGAATCTGGTTATGGTGAACTAGAAACAGGTGAAACCACCCTGGCTTTCGCTTCTCACGATTTAGGATCGAGTAATCTTTCTAGTGGCTACATAGCTGGGGATAAATCTATTAAACCACTTGGGGTGGAAATTGCCTTAATTACTGACTCGGTTCTTGAGGCACATGCTCATGCTGTAGCCATAGGTGCAACGTCTCTCCTGGAACCCATAGAAAAACCTTGGGGACAAACAGTATCTTATATCCGTTGCCCAGATGGCACTTTAGTTGAACTATGCTCACCCTTATTAGCCTAGGAATTTTTAATGTCTTCTAAACAAAGCACTATTGATTTCATTCTTGAGCAAATTACAAATGCAGGAACAGTTTATGCAAAAAAAATGTTTGGGGAATATGCCATTTACTGTGACGACAAAGTAGTAGCTTTAGTCTGTGATGATCAACTGTTTGTAAAACCAACCACGGCAGGAAAGGCTTTTATTACTAATTATATTGAGGGGAATCCATACGTTGGTGCAAAACCTTATTTATTAATTTCGGGAGAAATGTGGGATGAGAGTGAGTGGCTAACGGAACTCATTCAAATTACTGCATCAGAATTACCATTGACAAAAAAGAAGTCTCCTAGCCAGAAGCGTATAAAACATAATACGCTTTCCAAAGGAAATCTTCCTTAGCGTACGTTTTCGTACCATTGGACTTCAAACCCCAGATAATGCACAACTGGCAGTAACTTTCGCTGATAAGGAATTAAAACGAATATCAGCGCTTCGCAAACAATTTTTAGCAACTAATGCTGAGGTTCAGGCTGCGAGTCAAAATTTGGAAAAGGCCAAAATAGAATTACTTAATCTGCAAAATCAACAACAAAATCAAAATGGAACTGTTTTACGTTCGGAGGTTGAGGGGACAGTGATCGCAGTGAATGTCAGTGCTGGACAAATTATTGCGGCCAATTCGGTGTTGTTGAATTTTTCTAATGGTGAGAACCGGCAAATAAGACTTGGCGTTGAAAATGAGGACATTACAAAGCTCAAAGTGGGAGCACAAGTAATTATCACGGCCTTAGATAATGACACCTCAAAACATCTAAGTACCATTAGTAATATTACAGGGCAAATAGATGCGTCTACCGGTTTAATTGATGTTATTGTCAATGTAACCAACGCTCCTGATTTGATTCCTGGTAGTATGGTTAAGGGCGAGATTCTGACCAAGCCTAAAACCCGGGTTATTTCAGTTCCTCGGAGCGCAGTACTCTATCAACAAAAAAAACCTTATCTCTTTGTTATTAAGAAGGGAAAAGCACTCTTGCGCTGGGTTGTTGTGGGTGAAGATAATGGACAAATGGTCAGCGTCATCAATGGGCTCAAAGCAGGTGAGCGCGTGGTGACGGTGGGTAATTATGAATTGACTGATGGCTTAAACGTATTGGAACAAAAGCCATGACAGCACTTTGGCTCCAACGACATCGCATCTCTTTATTGTTTCTTCTTGCATTGTTTGCGCTGGTTGGACTTTATTCAGCATTGAAATTACCGGTAGCTCTATTTCCCAATATTTCATTTCCTCGTATTGCAGTGAACGTTAACGCAGGTGATAGGCCAGTTGATAAAATGATTATTGAGGTGACTCGTCCTTTAGAGCAAGCCATAAGAGCAGAGCAGGGCGTTCTTAATATCCGATCTATCAGCAGTCGAGGTTCTGCGGAACTCTCCATTAATTTTGCTTGGGGCACTGATATGGTAACAGCCCTGTTACAAATACAGTCTGCACTTAATAAAGTGATGCCCATCATGCCTGCAGGAACAACCTTTGAGGCACGGCGGATGGATCCGACGGTATTTCCGATGCTGGGTTTGGCACTAACTTCAAATCAATACACTTTAGTCGCACTTAAGGATTTTGCAGATTTTAAATTAATTCCCTTGTTATCCGGTATATCGGGGATTGCCACTATAGAATCCTTAGGAGGAGAAAAAGCAGAGTTTCAGGTGTTAGTTGATCCTGCAAAATTACGTGAAAAAAACATTACCTTTGATGAAGTGATTAAAGCTCTTGCGGCAAATAACGTAGTGACTGCAGTGGGGCGTATCGAAGATTTTTATCGGCTTTATTTGGTTTTATCAGATACCCGATTGCATCAACTGGAAGACATTAATCAAAGTGTGTTACGCAGTGGCCCTAATGGCGTTCTTTTACTCGATGATGTGGCTCAGGTTATTGAAAGTACTACTCCTCAGTGGACACGGGTCACAGCCAATGGGCATGACGCGGTTTTGGTCAATATCATGCAACAATTAGGGGCAAATACAGTTTCCATTGTCAATGAAGTAAAGACCAAACTATTGGCTTATCATCATCAAATCCCTAAAAGCGTAGAGATAAAAACCTATTACGACCAGGCTGAACTGGTAGTTGCATCTGCTGTCGGAGTTCGTGATTCGATTATCATTGGTGCGCTGTTAGCAGCATTGATTCTTTATTTATTTTTGCGCAATGTACGCATGACCTTAATTGTGGCCTTAATTTTACCCTGTGTTTTGGCAACCACCTGTGTATTACTCCATGTGTTTCGAATGAGTTTTAATATTATGACCTTAGGGGGAATGGCTGCGGCTGTAGGACTCATTATTGATGATGGGGTGGTTCTTCTAGAGCACATTATGCGTCGTTTGAGTGAAGGTTTTAAAAATGAGCCAACGTCTAATCCTGTATTAGTGGCTTCCATACAAATGTTAAAACCACTAGTTGGTTCAAGCCTTGGCACTATTGTTATTTTTTTACCTTTAGCTTTTATAGGTGGGGTGACCGGTGGTTTTTTTAAGGCTCTGGCTTTAACTATGGCCTGTGCACTCACCCTATCCTTCTTTTATGTGTTTTTAGTAGTTCCTTTATTGGGCGAGAAATTATTAAAACCTGTTGATGCACAGCATTTAGAACAAGTTGGCCCCTATTTAAGTCGGTTACATCAATCATACAGGCAGTTAATGCGTCGCCTATTAAAATCTACGTATTATTTACCTACAGTGATTATCGGGTTAATCATTATGGGGTATCTTGCCTATACTCAAGTGGGTACAGGGTTTATGCCGCGCATGGATGAAGGGGGTTTTATTCTTGATTATATTGCGCCACCAGGAACATCGCTCACCGAAACAGATAGATTATTAAGAAAAGTTGAATCACTCATTACGGATATTCCTGAGGTAGATAGTTATTCACGCAGAACAGGATTGCAATTAGGCGGCGGTATTAGTGAGGCGAATATAGGGGATTTTTTTATTCATTTAAAACCTCAACCCCGACGTGATATTGAGGAGATTATGGGAGAATTGCGTACTAAAATTCAATTAACTATACCTGGACTTGAAATTGAAACTGCACAATTGATGGAGGATATGATTGGGGATCTAACGGCAGTTCCCCAACCCATTGAGATCAAATTATTTGGTGAAAATCAAAATAAATTAAGAAAGGTTGCCAAAACTATTGCAAAACAGCTTGGTACAGTTCCAGGTGTGGTGGAAGTTAAAAATGGAATAGTTATTTCTGGTGATGCGGTGACCATTAAAGTCGATAGGGTTAAAGCGGCTTTATTGGGTCTTGATTCAGACACCATTACCCGGCAAATTCAAACTATACTCATGGGGAATGTGGTCAGCCAAATTCAATCGGGGGAAAAAGTAATTGGAATTCGTGTCTGGACGGCTACTGATTTACATGAACGCATTCAGCAATTAAAACAATTGTCTTTACGAAATACTGCAGGTCATTCTATTGCATTAAGCAGAGTAGCAACTATTAATATCGATGAGGGACAAGCCCAAGTCATGCGTGAAAATCAAAAAAATATGGTTGCGGTTAAAGCACGAATTGAAGGTCGGGATATGGGCTCAACAATGAAGGATGTTAACACAATGATGGAAGAATTAGACTTGCCTCCTGGAGTTTATTTTGAATACGGTGGCTTGTATCAAGAACAACAAAAATCGTTTATTGATTTAATGATGGTGTTTATCGGTGCTCTATTATTGGTGATACTCTTGTTATTGTTTTTATATGAAAACGTACGGATTGTACTGAGCATCCTGATTACCACGTTATTGTCCCTGCCTGGCATCTTTCTTGGCTTATGGATAACTAACACGGAGCTGAATATTTCTGCCATGATGGGCATGACGATGATTATTGGTATGGTCACTGAAATTGCCGTATTTTATTTTGCAGAACTCACTTCTTATTCCAGACATGGAAAAAAAGAACTCATTGCTTCTGGAGTCATGCGAATGCGCCCAATATTAATGACTACCATTATCGCCATTCTTTCCTTAATGCCGTTAGCGATTGGCATTGGAACAGGATCAACAATGCAAAAGCCTTTGGCGATTGCTATTATTTCAGGACTTTTATTTGCCATCCCTTTAGTTTTGTTGGTGATGCCACTTTTATATTATCGATTAACTCCACAAAAGAGACAGTTAGAAACTCCCAGAATTATTAATACCACTGAGCGGGATTAATTAATAGAGTGAATTATTGTTTTTATTCTCTAATAATTATTACTAATAAAAGAAAACAGAATGAGGTGGTCAAGTAAATTGACACACCCAGTTAAGCAACTTTCTTAAATTCCCCCCAAACCCGTTCAAACTGATTCGGATTCATATAGCCAAGGTGCGAATGCATCCTGTGACTGTTATAAAACATAGTAATGTAGCTCAAAATATCTTGCTGCGCTTCATAACGAGTTTGGTATTGTTTCCATTGGACTTGTTCTCGTTTTACAGTTCCAAAAAAGCTCTCAGCCACAGCGTTGTCCCAACAATCACCTTTTCGACTCATACTTCCAACACATCCATAAAGACTTAAAAGATTTCTATAGTCATGACTCGCATACTGCGAGCCACGGTCAGAATGAACAATCAGCCCGCGTTTTGGTTTTCGTTGCCAAATAGCCATTTTCAGAGCGTTACAAACCAGATCGGATGTCATCCGAGACCCCATGCTCCATCCCACTACTTTTCTGGAAAACAAGTCAATGACAACTCCTAAATATAACCAGCCTTCTTGAGTATTAATGTAGGTGATATCTGACACATAAGCCTTATCAGGACACGTTACAGTAAACTCACGGTTAAGCACATTTTCAAATACAGGCTTCTTGTGATTGCTGTTGGTAGTGACCTTATATTTCTTTCTATATCGAACAAAAACACCAGCCTCTTTCATGAGGCGGCGAGTCTTTTTTCTTCCAACAGGATAACCTAAGGCGTTTAAACCTCTCATGATCCGACGACTACCATAGCTATACTTACTTGATTCCGAAATCTTTTTAGTCCATTCTAAGAGCTCATCATGCTCAGGATCCATAGGCTTTTCTTTCTTTCGTCTTTGAGAGCTGTAATAGCTATTTCGATTAATGCCCAGGAGTTGACACATAACGTCAACCGGCCAGGTCTTCTTATGTTGGGCAATAAACGAGTACTTCACTTCGTTTCCTTGGCAAAGAAGACCGCCGCTTTTTTTAATATGTCTTTCTCCATCTTTAAGCGTTTTACTTCTTCTCTTAATTGACGGAGCTCTTCTTGTTCGGGCCGCAATTTGCCTTTCCCTCGAAAAGCGCTATCACTGTCTTCTTTAAACTCTTTTATCCAGCGACTAAGTAGTGGCTGGGAAATGCCCAAGCTTCTTGACGCCTCTGAACAACTGTAACCTTGGTCAATTACAAGACTAATAGCATCTTGTTTAAATTCTTTTGAAAATGACCTGCGCATCTTTTCCTCCCAGTTAAGTGACTATTATCTCTTAACTGGGTGCGTTCATCCATTAGACCACTTCACTTATCTAACTCTCCAATTGCATATTTGCAATTGATTTATCACCATAACCGATTACCTCAAAATAGAAACGTTGAGCTGAATTTGCTGAAACTATTCGTTCTGTTTATCGATATGGAAATTAAACGAGAGCGGTCAGCCGAGAAGTTTTTACTCGCTGAGATGGGTTAAGGGGGGCAATATGCAGGTTTATGATAATAAAATGCCAAAACAGATTTTGTTTATTACTGATTTAGAGGAGCTTCTTGGTCGTAACCGGTTGACTTTAAGGCGTTGGTGGACTAGCGGGAAGTTTCCACAACCCGTTAAACTAAATGGCACAACACTGGCGTGGCACTCTGAAACAGTTAGTCATTGGATTCAACAAAACATGCGTTTATCTTAGCATAATAGCCCATATAATGTGGGCTATTGAACTTCTCTCCACAATGGATGATCTATCCAGTTCCTTGGAATTCCCATGCTTTCATGAGCCCAATTGTATTTTTCAACAATTGGCTGAATAAGTTTCTCAGATGATATTGCCCAATCTATGCCATTACCAGCTGTGGTTAGTAATTTTTTGATGATCAACAAGATAATATATGAGCGATCATTTCTTGGTGTAATAGGAGGTAGCCACAATTCATTAATCGCATCAATTTTGGGTTTAATGGCTAAATCTTTATTCCAAAGACGGCTATGATGAGCACATATATTTCTTACATAAGTTAGAAAGTATAGCCAATTGGCTAAAGTTTTTGGATGTAACTTATAACCTTCAGCAATTATCCTTTTGTCTTCATTTTTTAGCCCTTTAAATAAGACAGACAATGAACCAAAGGATAAAACCTCTATTGCCATCCATACTGGTAAGTTAGGATAACCCAAATATTTATTTTTATAATGCTCAATAAAGTATTCTCTGGAGCGTTCTATCTCGTTATTAATTTGTGTTAACCATGAACTATGTTCAAATTGCTGATGGAAATTTTGAGGATTCGACAAAGCAAATGGCCCATAACTATGAGCAAGGTGGTAAGCAATACTGGTTCTTACTGAAATTTCAATTCGCTCTAACCCATCCATTATCAATAATCTTAGTTTACGATCGAACTCATAGAGATCTATGACGTTTTCAAATGTAACCTTATCTTGAAATTGTTCAGTGATATTGCCTGATATATCCGAACGTTTAAATGGCAAGCAGTAGGCACTAAGCCGATAATAGTTGGTATTTGAAAGGCTTTGCAACGCAGAAGGCCAATTATTTATAATAAGACCTTTTGCTTGAAGTTTTTCCAGTTGGGCTTGGAAGCTTAGGGCTGGCTTTAGATATTTAATGAGAGGATTATTCATAGTAATGCGCATAAAAAAACCGCCAAGGTTACGCAAGGACTTACGTCCTCTAGGCGTGGCGGTTGTGTTAAGTTAATTATAGAGCAGTTCATATGACTTTTTCAATCCTTTAATGAGATTAATCTTGCAATATGGCTTGCCCAAGCATCCAATGCTTCTTTACGTTGGGGTAACATTTCATTTTTATTGTAAGTAGCCATGATGCGAGGCATTTTGTGGCCAAGGCATTTTTCAATCACTACAGGATCAATATTAAGAGACTCGCCCAATTGTGTGGCAAAGGTTCTCCTTAAATCATGGGCAGTCCATTCAGGAATACCCACCCGAATCTGGATTCTTTTAATTGCACGGGGAAGGGCATCTTTAGACATAGGGACATCATTCGTTATACCTGGAATTACAAAAGGAGAGCAAGATTGCTCTTTAAATTGAAGAAGTAATTTTTTTGTAAGCTCACTCAAGTGTATTTTTACAGTTATTCCTCCTTTTGAATGCTCGGGAGGAATTGTCCATAAAGATTGTTCAAAATCAAATTGATGCCATTGGGCAAGTCTGATTTCACCTGTTCTAACACCAGTTAATATAATAATTTTAATGGCTAACCGGGCTGATCCAGACATTTGGCATAGATCACTTTCAAGGAATTTCCAGATAGTTTTTATTTCTTCGGGCAATAGTACTCGCTCCCGGGGCTTTTCCATACCGCCGATATCACGTGATCGTATATTGGTAGCCGGATTATATTGAATATAGCCGCGACTCACAGCATAGTTTAGAACTTGTTTAATAGTGCTAAGAATGCGATTAGCGTGAATGGGTGCTCCTCGTTGTACTATTTTGTCGAGGGCGATTGTAATGTCTTTGGTTTGTAACTTATCAAGTACTGTATCTCCGAGTAGAGGGATTATTTCTGAATCAATCTGATATTTGATAGGGCGGGGTTGCTTTCTATTCTTAACAGCATAATTTTCGTACCAAGACTGTATTAATTTTGAAAAGGTATTATCTTCTTTTAATTTTTCTAATTTGGTATGTTCTATAGGATTAATCCCTTGCTCTTTTAAGGATTGAGCTTTAATAAGAAACTCACGAGCCTGCTTAAGGCTAATGGCAGGGTATTTCCCTAAACTCATTTTTTGTCGTTTTCCACCCATGCTAAAACGGTAAAACCAAGACTTGTTACCGCTAGGCATTACTCTAACACCTAATCCAGACGATTCTATTTTTTCAAACCAAGTGGTTTCTGGTGCGAGATTTTTAATGTAGCTGTCGATAAATTTCATCTACACAGTCCTTTGTAATTTGGTACCATTTTTGGTACCAATATTTATGTATAGGTATATTATCAAATGATACTAATTGAATTCATAAAATTCAATTATTTCTTATAAATAAAGGGGTTCTAGCGTTTTTTGAAATTAAATGATATTATTTGATATCGATATGATAAAGTTTCGTAATCAAAAGGTCGGAAGTTCGATTCTTCTCAGCGGCATCGTGAAATCAATGGGTTGCATAATTTATAAATTTGATTTTTTTGCGTATCGAATATGTGTCGAAATCTCAGAGACTTTTTGATAATAAATTATGGCCTGGAATAAATTACAGGTAATATTTTTGGGCGAAAGGTCAAATCTAACTCTTGAGGCTATAGAAGAGCTAGAAAGCGGAGGTGGAAAGAAATATCCATCTTTTAAATCTATGATTGATGATTTGGAAGAAGATGAAAAAATCTGATTTCATGGATCTTCTAACGAGCAAAACAACTCTTAGCCTTCAGTGCACGATAGAGATCACTCGTTCTATAATATTCGATTATTTCGACTGTTTCGAATAATTCGAATCTTTGCTATACTTAGAACTAAGATAATCTCTAAGATATTTATCATGACAAGGTTAACAACCGAAATTCGAAATCCAAGCAAGCATGATAGGGGTATTGCCAAACAATCTTTTCAGCAAATTCGCCAGCTTGCATTACCTGCTAAAAAAACAGCTTTCTTAGATTTTGAAGGTGTTCACGTGGAGTTACCTTCCTCAGCAGTTAAGTTAGTTGTTACCATTTTAAACGAAATAGCAGAGGGTAATTCCTTAACATTAATCCCACAGCATGCACATCTAACAACACAAGAAGCTGCTGATATGCTAAACGTATCTCGGCCATATTTTGTAAAATTACTGGAAGAAGGAAAAATTCCTTTTGAAAAAATTGGTAATCGCCGCCGCGTATTAGCTCGTGATGTGATGGAATTTAAGGATCAGGAAAGAATGAAGAGCGAGAAAGCATTGCAAGAACTAGTAGATCTAGCTCAGAAGTTAGATATGGGATATTAGTGCATGGTGAATTTTAAAGTTTTATATGATGCATGTGTGCTTTATCCTGCCCCGTTACGTGATTTATTAATGCAATTGGCTACATGTGACTTATACCGTGCAAAATGGTCTGAGCGAATCCATCGGGAATGGATTAGGAATGTTTTAAAGAATAGACCTGATTTAAACATCGATACTTTAGAAAAAATCCGAGTCAATATGAATAAATCGGTATTGGATTGTTAGGTTGAGAATTTTGAAGATATAGAGCAATCTCTTAAACTTCCTGATGCTAATGATAATCACGTTTTAGCTGCAGCAATTGTATCTGGATGTGATGTTATTGTTACATTTAACATTAAAGATTTTCCCAACAAAGAACTTGATAAGTATGGGATTGAAGCACAGCATCCAGATGATTTTTTAATGCATCTCACAGATCTAAATACAAATAAATTCTGTTCGGCTGTTAAAGCTGTACGCACTCGTCTTAAAAATCCGCCTAAAAGTATCGATGATTATTTATCAACTTTAGAAAAACAGGGCCTGCCTAAGACAGCTGAATTTTTAGTAAACTATTATTCACTTCTATAAAGTTATCGATAATCGGTTTGCTAAGATTCAATTTTCCCGAAGAAAAGAATTTTCCAAGGGCGCAATATACATTGCTTCGCAAAGTGAAAATTTGAAACAAAATTTAATTCGTAAAATGGCAATTTCCCTGACGCTAAAGAATCAATTATTTAATTGTATTAATTCTAAAGAAACAAAAGATGATTAATAAATCCATGCTTTATTAATCACTATTGTGCTATATTTTGATTAATAAATGGGGGGGTTATTAATCATGAAATGGAATTGGCAGCTTGAGAATTGGCCAAATTTTACTTGGGACTCCGATAAATTTGTTGTGTTTGAACAGTCTTTTACTGAGAACGCGGGCATTATTATTGGTTCTTCGCAACATATATCTCAAGAAGGTAAGCAAAATTTATTTATTGATTTAATGTGTACTGATGCTTTGGATAGCTCTGAAATTGAAGGGGAGCATTTAAACAGAGATAGCGTTCAATCTTCTATAAAAAAAGAGCTAGGCTTGTCTACACAAGCTCCTAGAGCTAGCTTGGCAGAGCGTGGGATCGCTAAAATGATGGTTAATTTATATCAAACGATGTCTAGTCCACTAACACATCAGGTTTTATTTGAATGGCATCAATTTTTAATGGGTAATAGCGATCGTTTAGAAAATATAGGTCAATATCGTAAACATGAAGAAACAATGCAAATTGTTTCTGGTCCTGATTACGATCGAAAAATCCATTTTGAAGCGCCTCCCTCAACACGTGTTCCAGCCGAAATGGATCAATTTATTGATTGGTTTGAACGGAGTTCTCTCACCGGTTCAGCTCCTATACCTACATTAACCCGGGCAGGAATAGCCCATTTATGGTTTGAGAGTATTCATCCTTTTGAAGATGGGAATGGAAGGATAGGGCGAGCCATAGCTGAAAAAGCTTTATCACAAGGATTTTCAAAACCAGTAATGACAGTATTGGCAAAAATATTATTAAAAAAGCGAAAGGAATATTACCAACAATTAGGTTTAGCAAGCAAAACCTTGGAACTTACCTCTTGGTTAATATGGTTCGCTAACATCGCTCTAGAAGCCCAACAAAGCACTTATTTATATATTGATTTCATTATTAAGAAATCAATTATTTTAAAGGAAGCGGAAGGCAAAATTAATCCAAGGCAAGAAAAGGTTTTAGTAAGATTATTTCAGGCGGGGCCTGATGGATTTGTAGGTGGTTTGAGTGCTAAAAATTATATGAGCATAACAGGCGCACCGATCGCAACAACAACCAGAGATTTGAATGACTTGGTGAAAAAAGATATTCTCAAACGAACTGGCGAACTTAAAGCGACTCGTTATTTTTTAAATCTAGATAAGGCTTAAATGTAATTTTTGAGATTTGGTACGCAGTGAGTACCAAATTAAAATGTCTAGCAGTGAGTTCCAAAATGGATCTTACTGAAGTGTATCCTTTGGCCGACATTGACCGCCAAATTGAATATAAGGAATACCAATTTATTTTCTATGTCTAATTGGGATCTCAATGCGATCCCAATTGAAGAGCTTGGATACCAATACTATCAGCAGATCTAATAACGCCCATACACTTTAAAAAATAATCGGTAATCAATTGCATTGGTTTTCTCAACCGTTTCACATCTGTAATGATATACCTAGCGGTCACATCATTACTCATTTTATGATTCATTAGCCGTTTAAGCGCATAAGCAGAAATATCCAAGCTTTCAGCAATAGTGATAAAGGTATGTCTTAAATCATGAACGGTAAAGTGGACACCAGATGCTTTGGTTACATGAGCCATTTGTTTACGTGGCTCTAGAGATTTTAATGAACGTTGCTGAACTGGGTTGTAAACTTTTGCTTGACCACGTGAAGCTCTGGCGGGTCTGTAATTTTTGTCATGGGCAATCTTGCTTAACAGTCTGGCTAGTTTAATGATCTAGTAAATTGATTCTCAGTTTTAGCTTCTTCATAGGGTTCTTTTAGCTTACTTAGTTCAATAGTGGCTTCTAGAAAAAATTTAGAAACGGGATGCTGGGGGGTAAATCGGGTGTAACTCAATGCTTCTTTAACCCATGGTGATTTAACGATTGATGAGTAAGGTGGCCTAAATTGATTAAGAATATTAAATAAAAGACTAGTTTTGGGGCCTGAGGAAAAAAAACCATTGCCATAATTGCCATATTCATTTTTTATAGAGTTTTGAACTTCATCTATCTTTTTTTGCAAATAAACCAGTTTTGCCCAAGGAGAAGTTAAAGAACACATAACCTGTTGACCTAACTGGTTTAACAACCTTACTTCAACAGCACGGCTACCAGTTTGCTGATGATAAAGATTAACTTGAGTCATTAAATTTTGAATCGCAAGATTAAAGTCGTACGATTGAATCGGCTTAAGTTTCTCCATTATTTTGTTTGTGTCAAGATAGGCATTGGCTGCTCTAGTGACTAATAACTTCCATTCTTTGCTTACTGTATATAAAGCTTCCCAGTCCTTGAGGGGGAGACGCAAAACAATTTCATATTTTAAATCCAGAGGTAGTAACTCCATAAATGGAGTACTTTTTAACAACTCTTCTTTAAGATGTGGGATCCAAATTTTTTCGTCTTGAATGATGCTTAGACTTAAACTCGGATCTTTAGCAATTACATCAAGAACTATATCCCGCAAGCTCTTGGGGCTGCTATTATTTTTTATCTCAGTTTTAGATATCATTTTTTATGGCTTTGGAATTGAGTGCGAATAATGCGCACTATATATTAAAAAACTTCGATTATGCAAGAATATAAGAAAAACAAAGCAGATCTTTTGAGAGGTTACCACTAGTTATTTTAGAAGGAAAAGATAAGAAAATTGAAAAAATGATGAACCATTGGTATTTTATGCTCGACCAATGCGCGCGGGATCCAAGAGGCCTGGTTAATACACCCAATGACAAAAGGTTTTGTTCCCTCTGGTAAGTTTGATGCGTGCACCAAGGTAACTATCGGCTCAACTTCTTCCTGTGATTTTTCAATGACGATGGGTAATTCTTTGGCTGGTGTTATGCGTAACCCTGCTCCTATAAAGGGTAGCAAGGTTAGCTAACAGTCTTAATAAAATCGATAGGTTGTGGTGAAAAGAATGACTCAATGCTTTTTTGCTGCAAAGTCATGGCAGTGGACTCAGCGTGGGGGGGCCTCTATGTGTTGTAACCGCTCTTTCAGTTTCTTTTCATAGATATCGTCCATCATTAAAGGGATTTTTTTCCAAAAAGGCAGCGAGGACTTGGTATTTAAATACAAGGAATAGTTTGCATGTTGCTGGACCTGTCGTGCTTGCGAGGGTTCAAGGTTCAAAAGATAGGCATTGATCTCTTCAAAGACGTGGGGCGGTATAGGATTACCAATAAGCTGATACCCTTGTAAAAGCCAAGTTCTGACACCTGGAGCAAGTTTTAAGAGCGCCAACGCTGACTCCGCACTCAATGAAAGATCCCCACCATTGCTATTAGCAAATTCAGCTTCTTGATGAACTCTATTTAATGCATGCAGCTCTTTGTCGATATTTAAGTGGGTATTATAATAATGATTATGATGAGTTACTTTTTCCTTAAATTTTGAAATATCTGTTGGAGAAGCGTTAATAAGTTGTTTAATTATACTACTGGAAGAATAATTCCCTATGGGGTAAGTATTTTTTACTTGATAGTGTTCGTTATATTCTTCCATGTGTTTCGATATCCATGGGTGCAAGGCACAACCAATAAAACCGTCAGGTGAAAAGTCATCAGGATTAAATAATCCTTTGTGTTTATCATTGAATAGTAAAGTCGAACCCAAAATAAGTATCTTGACCTGGTTGCTTTCAGTATAATCAAGCCTTGCAATCTGAAGAACGTCCATACTAAAAACTCGACTATCCACATTGACCTTATATCGCTCAGGATATGAGGCAATATAGAGTCGATGTTCGCATCGTCTTATCGCAAAAATCAGTGCTCCGACCATAATGACATCGTGCATTTCTTTTATTTGCGCATCCGTCATCTCAGTACTTTTCGCTCTTAACTCTTCTAGCATCTCAGCGGCAGTCTGTACTACAGGATTTGTTTCGGTGGGTAATATACCATCCCTAATGGCTTTTCGTAATGAGTTTATAGAGTTTTCTAGAGTTGTAAACATCCTAATTTCTCACATCAAAATAGTATGTATAGCTTGATATATTAACATATAATGAACACTATGATCCTATTTTGCCATCTAAGTCGATTTTAATGCTCAACGGAAGGTAATACTCAATCCTGAAATGATTAATTTCTACCAGGAGATTCAGAATCAAATTCAATTTTATATTGCGCCAATAGACTACTTATATTGCTTTCTTCTTTATGATCTTTTAACTGTTTTAATATGCATTTTAGGTTAAAACCACCAAATAAAATAACATTCTGGTGGTACAGAGATAATGACTTGTTTTGCATAGATGATTGTTTCTTTAGCAATACCAATCACCTTGATGGGTTCGGAGTAGACAATGGAACTGAATACCATCGTAAAAATGCTATAGAGTTTCTTCACGAAAATGCATCCCTAGCCTTTTCCTTTGGATTTAATAAAAAAATATAGCTTTAAATGGAAGATTTCCCATCACTTTAAGATTATCTTAAGGTCAAGGTGTTAAATTATAGTCCTCTTAGTGCATTTAATATTATATTGAAGAGAGGTCAAGTAAATGTATAGCAAGACTTCAACATCGAGTAGCGACAATAATTCTGATAACGAAACCACTTGGGAACCCTATGGCGGTCTAGATTACGATACCGTATGGGATTTAACAATGGCTGATAAATCCAGTGAGGCTGAATCCAGCGAGGAATCCATTACAGCCCCAACTCAAGAAACCACTTGGGAACCCTATGGCGGTCTAGATTACGATACCGTATGGGATTTAACAATGGCTGATAAATCCAGTGAGGCTGAATCCAGAGAGGAGTCCAATACAACCCCAACTCAGGAAACCACTTGGGAACCCTATGGCGGTCTAGATTACGATACCGTATGGGATTTAAAAATGGCGGAACAATATTCTCAGGATTCTGCACCAAAACAAGAAAAGCCCGAGCCATCTACTCAAACTTCACCTGCAGCAAGCAATAATAAAAATTATTTTGCAAGCCTGATGAATTTCTTCTCTTCATTCTTGGAAAAATCTCAAACATCTGCAGACACTCCAGCTGTAAAAGTAGAAACAGATAAGACTACAGTGCAAGTTCCAAAGAGTGAGGATGATAAACAAACCGCTCCTAAAGATACGATATCTCCAGAATTACAATGGTATGAATCTCCGGTATACAATCTAATGTTCAAAGTGCCAGTTATTAGCGCTGGAATAACTAGCGTTGTTCAACCCACAAATCTTCTGATGGCAAATATCATTAATCATTCCAATCCTATCAAGGGAATGCCTTCAGCACCTTCAGCGATTTTCTTTGCACTTTATAAAGGGTTTGGGAATAACGTTGTTGCTGGACAAATGCGAGGCGCAGTTAGCGTAACAGCAAAACAAAGTCAAGGTGTGGAAGTAGCAAAGGAAGCTGAACTAAGCACTGAATCTAGCTCAGCTAATAAAGGCAGTAAAATGATCAGTACAGTTAGTTTTGCACAAGCAGACACTCTAGTCGCTCAATACGGTAACAGAGGCGTGTTAACTGGGTATTATTCAAATGAAGGTATCTTCAAAAAAATGGCCTGTCCTTTAGAAAAAATTCCACTAACAATCAATAACGTTAAACAAATTGTGGCGATGGGTTATCCCATAAAAACGACGGGTGGACTTGTTACTTATGGTGCAATGGTTATTGGTTCAGATTTTATAGAAAACCAACAATTTCTTTCGAATCCTACAACTAACAAAGTGGTTGCAAGTATGATTGCTGGTGGTTTAGCTAGTATTGTTACCACACCCATTAGTATTATTAATGATAAAGTAGTGTTGAGCACAACGATTAATAATCAAAATCAACTGAGTAGACTTACTTTCACTCAATCCATGGAAGTCGCGGCGCATTTTGTGAAGGATGCAAGTTTTAAAACAAAATTAGCCTATGCAGGTCCTATGAATGCTGTTCGCTCGACAATTATTTTTGGGACATTGACGTTTGCAAATGAGTTATTGGGTGATCAACCTCTGAAAAAAGTAAAAGAAGCAACGGTCGTTTTGCTAGGCATTTTTAGCCAAAAGGAGAAAGATAAATTAACTCCCCCAGTAGAAAAAGCGAAGATAGAAGAGTTAGAAGAGCAAACAGGGGAAAAAGAAAATTCGAATAAGCCTAACTGATGTAATATGCTCTGTATAAACCATGTAAAGGTGCTTCTCCAATCAAGAGGCACCTTCAACAAATACTTCCAATAGAACTATCTATCATTATTGTAGGAGCTTATTTGAAGTGTCCAAAAATAAAAGATCGAGTTTCATGTACTATAAATTAAGTCCATACAATTAGTTTACTAGCTTAAACATCGTCATGCGTCAAAAGCAGATGTCGTTGTTTTGCTGGTTACTTTTTCAGTGGCTGTTTTTGATGACTAAGTCATGGCCGTTGGTGTTGGCGTATTGATTGCGGGCTTATTCCCCATGAGTGCTAAACTTCGATGGTCATTGAAAAACGGGTGGCATTCATTGTCCGCTCCCTGACGGCTGAGGAATCGACTCAATTTCTAGTGCCCCAACTAATCTCTTCTTTGATGGTCAG
>NZ_LNZB01000016.1 GCF_001468085.1 Legionella waltersii
ACTTGCATGCACCAATCGCGATGGATGAAGGCTTACGTTTTGCCATTAGAGAAGGCGGACGTACAGTAGGTGCCGGTGTTGTTGCTAAGATTATTGAGTAAGTAAAGGGTAACTGTGTTGGCACAAGACAACTAGGTTTTGTGCCAAATAATATAGGCCAGTAGCTCAATTGGCAGAGTGGCGGTCTCCAAAACCGCAGGTTGGGGGTTCGATTCCCTCCTGGCCTGCCAACTACAAAGTAGATATGAATAGTTCAAGTGAAAATCAAGGTAAGTTAAAAGATTTATCCTGCTGGTTCGCAATTATAGTTGCTACAGCAGCGGCTTTCTTTTGTACCTATTATTATTCCTTTTCAGGTCCAATTCAGGCTTTAATTTGGTTAATATGGTTTGTCGTGGTGTTGATGTTTACATATATGACGACCGTAGGAAAACAATTATTTGAATTTGCACAGGAAGCAAAGGCGGAATTGTTAAAAGTAGTATGGCCAAATAGGCAGGAAACAGTTCAGACAACTACGATTGTCATGGTTATGGTGGGAGTAACAGGATTTATTCTATGGGGGATAGATTCTATTATGATGTGGGCAATTGCTAAGTTAACGCATTTAGGGTGAATATTGTGGAAGAGCTCAAGACAAAGCAATGGTACGTAGTACATGCCTATTCCGGATATGAAAATTTTGTAATGCGTGAAATTCAATCTCGCGCAAAGCATCATAACCTAGAAGATAAAATAGGTGAGGTTGTAGTACCCTCCGAAGAAGTCGTTGAAATGCGATCAGGTCAAAAGAGAAAAAGTACAAGAAAATTCTTTCCAGGCTATGTTCTTGTGCATATGGTTATGGATGATCAAACTTGGCATATGGTACGAGCTATACCAAGAGTTCTTGGCTTTATCGGTGGTACAAGTCAAACACCAACACCGATATCTGACAAAGAAGCTCAAGCCATTATGCAACGAGTAGAAGATGGTGTTACTAAGCCAAGACCAAAAATCCTATTCGAACCAGGAGAGGTTATCAGAGTTAAGGAAGGACCATTTGTAGATTTCAATGGAGTAGTTGAAGAAGTTAATTATGAGAAAAATAGACTGAGAGTTGCTGTTCTCATTTTTGGTCGATCAACACCAGTAGAACTTGAATTTAGTCAAGTTGAAAAGACTTAATCTGAAAGAGGATAAGTAAACCATTTTGTGAACCGGGGAGCTGGATGATTTAGAGTCTCTCTAAATGAACTAGCGTTTAACCCATAAGGAGTAAACATGGCAAAAAAAGTAGAAGCGTATATAAAATTACAGATTCCTGCTGGAAAAGCTAATCCAAGTCCACCAGTAGGACCAGCTTTAGGTCAACGTGGTGTTAACATCATGGAATTCTGTAAAGCATTTAATGCGGCGACACAACAGCTAGAGCAGGGTCTACCCATACCTGTTGTAATCACTGTATATACAGACCGTAGCTTTACATTCATCACTAAAACACCCCCAGCTTCAGTTCTATTGAAGAAGGCTGCAGGAATACAAAGTGGAAGTGGTACACCTAATACCAAGAAAGTAGCTAAACTTCATGTCAGCAAATTAGAAGAAATTGCTAAATTGAAAGAGCCTGATTTAACTGCAGCAGATCTTAAAGCAGCTGTTAGAAGCATTGCTGGTACTGCTCGTAGTATGGGTATTGACGTTGAAGGTTTGGAATAAGGGGTTACCATGTCTAAATTAACTAAAAAGCAAAAAAACATAGCAAAGGTTGTTAAACCTAATTATTTATATACTGTGCAAGAAGCTGTTACTTTACTGAAACAGTTCGCTTCAGCTAAGTTTCGTGAGAGTTTAGATATAAGCGTTAATCTTGGTGTAGATCCACGTAAATCAGATCAAGTAGTGCGATCTTCAACTAATCTTCCTAAAGGTACAGGAAAAACAGTACGTGTTGCTGTATTTGCTCAAGGTGATAATGCTGCCAAAGCAACTGCTGCTGGAGCAGACATTGTTGGTTTTGAAGATCTAGCCGAAAAAATAAAAGCTGGTGAAATGAACTTCGACGTTGTTATTGCAACACCGGATGCGATGCGAATTGTAGGTCAATTAGGTCAGGTTTTAGGTCCAAGGGGTTTAATGCCTAATCCAAAGGTTGGAACAGTAACAACTAACGTAGAATCTGCTGTTAAAGATGCTAAATCAGGACAAGTGCGTTATAGAACTGATAAAAATGGTATCATTCATTGTTCTGTTGGTAAGGCTGATTTTGCACCTGAAGATGTACTCGAAAACATTATTGCACTGTTGAATGATCTTAAAAAGGCTAAACCAGCATCAGCAAAAGGACAGTACTTAAAGAAAATATCAATTTCAACAACAATGGGCCCTGGATTACCTATTGATATTTCATCAATACCTGTGTAAGATATTCACCCATTTCAAGAATTCACGGCATAGATTAGGTTCCATGCCGTCGAAGACCGCAGGTGCGAAAGCTTAATTTCCTGCGCAGACGGTGAACCGGCTCCTGTATAAAGAGACGGCCACCATAACTGTCAGATCCTTAGGGTTTGTCAAATTAGGAGGTCAGTAACGTGACATTAAATTTAGCTGCAAAAAAAGCCGTTGTTGAGGAGGTAACAGCAGTTGCATCCAAGGCTATTTCGGCAGTAGTTGCTGATTATCGTGGGTTAACTGTTAATCAAATGACTCAATTGCGTAGCCAAGCTCGTAAAAACGGTGTCTATATTAGAGTTGTGAGAAACACACTAACACGAAGAGCATTTAAAAACACTGAGTTCGAGTGTCTAAATGATCTACTTGTAGGTCCAGTGTTTATAGCACTATCAATGGATGCACCAAGCGACGCTGCTCGGTTACTCAAAGAATATACTAAAACTTTTGAAAAGCTTGAAGTAAAAGCTCTATCTGTAGGCGGTAAAGTATACAGCGCTAATCAAATTGACGCTGTTGCTAGCTTACCAACCAAAGATGAAGCGATAGCTAAGTTGATGTATGTAATGAAAGCACCAATTGAGAAATTTGTACGTACATTAGCTGAGCCACACGCTAAACTAGTTAGAACGTTGGCTGCAGTTAAGGACAAGAAGGCAGGAAGTCCAAGTTAATCATTTAAACAAATTAATATTAGGAGCTAGTAATGGCTGTTTCAAAAAATGAAATCTTAGAAACAATTTCAAACATGTCAGTAATGGAAGTTGTTGAGTTAATAGAAGCAATGGAAGAGAAATTCAATGTTTCGGCTGCGGCTGCTGCTGTTGCTGTAGCTGCTCCAGCTGCTTCTGCTGCTGCAGCTGCTGAAGAGCAAACAGAGTTCACAATTGTTATGACCAGTTTTGGTGCAAACAAAGTCAACGTAATTAAAGCAATCAGAAACATCACTGGTCTTGGACTTAAAGAAGCTAAAGATCTAGTTGAAGGTGCACCAGCTACTGTTAAAGAAGGTGTATCTAAAGATGAAGCTGCTAGCATTAAGAAAGAGCTTGAAGAAGCTGGCGCTACAGTAGAAGTTAAATAATTAAGACATCGCAGTATATTTAAACCCAGCCATGTTTTCATGGCTGGGTTTACGTGTTTGAAAAGTTACCATTAATTTACAGAGGAACCACCATGGCAGTTGCAGAAGCTAAACCTCAATATTCGCATGCTGAGAAAAAACGATTTCGCAAAAGCTTTGGAAAGCAGACTGATATAATGCCTATACCAAATCTGCTTGAAATTCAACTGAAATCCTACAGAGATTTTTTGCAGACTGAGTCAAAGTTAAGTGAACAACTTAACACAGGTTTACATGCAGCCTTTTCCTCTGTGTTTCCTATCGATAGTTTTTCAGGTAATGCAAGATTAGAATATGTTGGTTACAGATTGGGAGAGCCTGCATTTGATGTACGAGAATGTAAATTAAGAGGACTAACCTATTCTGCACCACTAAGGGTTAAAATTAGATTGGTTGTTTTTGATAAAGATGCTAGTGAAGATCCAAAGCCAATTAAAGATATTAGAGAACAAGATGTATTTATGGGGGAAATACCCCTAATGACTGATGTGGGTACTTTTGTCGTTAATGGAACAGAGCGCGTAGTTGTTTCACAACTACACAGATCACCTGGGGTTATATTTGAACACGATAAAGGCAAAACACACTCTTCTGGAAAATTACTGTATTCCGCTCGCATTATTCCCTACCGTGGATCATGGCTAGATTTTGAATTTGATCCGAAAGACTGTGTCTATGTGCGTATAGACAGACGACGCAAATTACCAGTTACTATTCTGCTAAGAGCATTAGGGTATGAAGCTGAAGATATTTTAAATGAGTTCTTTGAAGTAACCAACTGCCACGTTAAAAATGGTGAATATCACATTGATCTAATTCCGCAAAGATTACGTGGTGAAATTGCTTCATTTGATATTCTTGTTCCTGGTACAGGTGAATTAATAGTAGAGCAAGGACGTCGTATTACTGCTAGACATATCAAGCAAATGGAAAAAAGCCAAATGAAGGATTTAGTTGTTCCTAGAGACTATTTGCTAGGAAAGATTTTGGCAAAGAATATTATCGATACCTCTACTGGTGAGTTTATTGCTCAGGCAAACGATGAAATTACTGATGAAATGTTGGATGAGATTGTTAATCATGGCATCTTCCAAATCGACATGATCTATACAAATGACTTGGATCATGGCTCTTACATTTCTGATACACTAAAAGCAGATCCAACGTCATCACAGCTTGAGGCATTGGTTGAAATTTATAGAATGATGCGTCCAGGAGAGCCGCCAACTAAAGAGGCAGCCGAGGCATTATTCAAAAACCTATTTTTTGTTGAAGAGCGTTATGATCTGTCTGCAGTTGGAAGAATGAAATTCAACCGTCGTGTTGGTATTAAAAGTGATGAAGGTCCAGGAACTTTAACAAAAGAAGATATATTATCAGTCATTAAAACATTGATTGATATCAGAAATGGTATCGGTATGGTCGATGATATCGATCACTTGGGCAACCGACGCGTACGTAGTGTTGGCGAGATGACTGAAAACCAATTTAGAGTTGGACTAGTTCGTGTTGAAAGAGCTGTGAAGGAACGATTAAGCTTAGTAGAATCAGAAAGCTTAATGCCACAAGATCTCATCAATGCAAAACCAGTTTCAGCAGCGATAAAAGAATTTTTTGGATCCAGCCAATTATCTCAATTTATGGATCAGGTTAACCCACTCTCTGGCGTAACTCACAAACGTCGTGTTTCTGCATTAGGCCCAGGTGGCTTAACTCGTGAGCGTGCAGGGTTTGAAGTTCGTGACGTTCATACAACACACTATGGTCGAGTATGTCCAATTGAAACACCAGAAGGCCCGAATATTGGTCTAATTAACTCACTTTCAGTGTATG
Organism: Legionella waltersii; assembly: GCF_001468085.1. GTDB lineage: Bacteria > Pseudomonadota > Gammaproteobacteria > Legionellales > Legionellaceae > Legionella > Legionella waltersii. The sequence goes on from NZ_LNZB01000016.1 coordinate 5,390, forward strand.
CAAGAACAAATGATTACGGCTTCATTGAGACACCTTGTAGAAAAGTTGTCAATGGACGAGTAACTGATGAAGTTGAATATTTATCAGCTATCGAAGAAGTTGATCAATACATCGCTCAATCAAGTGTAGCTCTTGATGCGAAGGGTAATATACTCGCTGATTTAGTACCCTGCCGCCATCAAAATGAATTTTCATTAACAACTCCAGATAAAATCAATTATATGGATGTGTCACCGAAGCAAATTGTTTCTGTAGCTGCTTCGTTGATTCCTTTCCTTGAGCATGATGACGCGAACCGAGCTCTAATGGGCTCGAACATGCAGCGTCAAGCAGTACCTACTCTAAGATCCGAAAAGCCATTGGTTGGAACGGGAATGGAGAGGATTGTAGCATCCGATTCAGGCGTATCAGTAGTTGCTAAACGTGGAGGTGTAATTGACATAGTTGATGCCTCACGTATTGTTGTACGAGTAAATGATGATGAAACAACAGCTGGCGAAGCTGGGGTCGATATCTATAACCTTACAAAATACTTCCGCTCAAACCAAGATACTTGTATTAATCAAAGACCTATTGTTACAACCGGCGATAGAATACAAAGAGGTGATGTTCTAGCAGATGGTCCATGCACAGACATGGGTGAGCTTGCTTTGGGACAAAATCTATTGGTTGCCTTTATGCCATGGAACGGATACAACTTTGAGGATTCGATTCTAATTTCTGAGCGTATTGTTCATGACGATAGATTTACAACAATCCATATTGAAGAGTTGACTTGTATTGCAAGGGACACCAAATTAGGTACAGAAGAAATTACAGCAGATATTCCTAACGTCGGCGAATCAGCATTATCAAATCTTGATGAATCAGGTGTCGTATATATTGGAGCAGAGGTAAAGGCTGGTGATATCCTTGTAGGAAAAGTAACACCTAAAGGCGAAACTCAACTTACGCCAGAAGAAAAATTACTACGAGCGATCTTTGGTGAAAAGGCTTCAGACGTCAAGGACTCCTCTTTACGTGTTCCTTCAGGAATGAACGGTACGGTTATTGATGTACAAGTTTTCACACGCGATGGTCTAGATAAAGATGCCCGTGCTAAAAGTATTGAAGAAGAGCATTTAGCACGTGTACGGAAAGACTTGATTGATGAGCGCCGTATTAGAGAAGAAGACATATACCACCGAGTTATGAATTTAATTCAGGATAAAGTGGCAACTGGCGGCCCTTCTAGCCTAAAGCCAGGTAGTAAAATTACAGAAGAATACTTGAATAAAATTGATAGAGAAAAATGGTTTGATATCCGTTTAGAGGATGATAACTTAAGCCAACAGCTAGAGCAGTTATCAAAGCAGTTGGATCTTTTAACGAAAGAGATGGAAAAGCGCTTTAATGATAGCCGCAAGAAAATTATTCAGGGTGATGATTTAGCACCAGGGGTATTAAAGATTGTGAAGGTCTATCTTGCTGTTAAGAGAAGAATACAACCCGGTGATAAGATGGCGGGTCGACATGGTAATAAAGGGGTAATATCCATAGTCGTGCCTGTTGAAGACATGCCCCATATGGAAGATGGAACACCAGTAGATATCGTGTTAAACCCACTTGGCGTTCCTTCTCGTATGAATATTGGTCAAGTACTTGAGACTCATTTGGGATTAGCAGCTAAAGGATTGGGTAATAAAATTGCTCAACTTTTAGAAGAAAAGAAATCAGCTTCTGAAGTAAGAACATTCCTGGAAAAAATTTACAATCATGATGGGGTACAGAGAGTTCATCTTAAGAGTTTAAATGATGATGAGCTATTAGTCCTAGCTGACAATTTAAAGCAGGGTGTGCCCATGGCAACACCAGTTTTTGATGGGGCCTCTGAAGAAGAAATAAAAGGAATGTTACAGTTGTCAGGAATGCCATCTGATGGAAAAATGACACTGATAGATGGAAGAACTGGTAATAAATTTGATAACCCTGTAACTGTAGGCTACATGTATATGCTGAAATTAAATCACCTGGTTGATGATAAAATGCACGCACGATCTACAGGTTCATACAGCTTAGTAACTCAACAACCATTAGGCGGTAAAGCACAATTCGGTGGTCAGCGCTTTGGAGAGATGGAAGTATGGGCACTTGAAGCGTATGGTGCAGCATACACATTACAAGAAATGTTGACGGTTAAATCGGATGATGTTGGAGGTCGAACAAAGATCTATAAAAATATTGTCGATGGAGATCATCGTATGGACCCAGGAATGCCTGAGTCATTCAACGTACTGTTGAAGGAAATCAGAGCTCTTGGGATTGATATAGAGTTAGAGCATGAATAACTCTTCAACGAAACATACTGATTAACCCAATTTTTGGAGGCATAGACTTGGCTACTCTAAGCAACGACCCGATAAAGAAAGCACCAGTAATGAGTGATCTACTAGGTATCCTTAAACAACAAGGTCAAACTGAAGAGTTTGACGCGATAAAAATTGCTTTGGCCTCACCAGAGCTAATTCGATCCTGGTCTTATGGCGAAGTCAAAAAACCAGAGACTATAAATTATCGTACATTTAAGCCAGAAAGAGATGGCTTATTTTGTGCTAAAACATTTGGTCCAGTGAAAGATTACGAATGCTTATGCGGTAAGTATAAACGTTTAAAACACCGCGGAGTAATTTGTGAAAAATGCGGAGTTGAACTTGCGTTGGCAAAAGTTAGACGCGAGCGTATGGGGCATATTGAATTAGCGAGTCCTGTAGCGCATATTTGGTTCTTAAAATCACTACCATCCAGAATAGGTTTATTACTGGATATGACTTTAAGAGACATTGAACGCGTTCTGTATTTTGAAGCATTTGTGGTTGTCGACCCCGGCATGACTGAGCTTGAAAGAGGCCAGCTATTAAATGACGAAGCCTATCTTGATGCCATGGAGCAATATGGTGACGAATTTGATGCGAGAATGGGTGCTGAAGCGATTCGTGATTTACTGAGACAAATTGATCTTGATGACGAAATCAGTAGGTTAAGAGAAGAGCTTCCAACAACCAATTCAGAGACGAAAGTTAAGAAAATAACGAAGCGATTAAAACTGCTCGAAGCGTTCTTTGATTCTGGAAATAAACCTGAATGGATGATCATGGATGTGTTGCCAGTTCTTCCACCTGATTTAAGACCATTGGTTCCATTAGATGGTGGACGATTTGCTACATCTGATCTTAATGATTTGTATAGACGTGTTATTAATAGAAATAATCGTTTAAAGCGGTTATTAGATTTAAACGCTCCCGACATTATCGTACGAAATGAAAAACGTATGCTACAAGAGTCAGTTGATGCGCTCTTGGATAATGGTAGACGGGGCCGGGCAATCACCGGTACTAATAAACGTCCGCTTAAATCATTAGCTGATATGATTAAAGGTAAACAGGGACGTTTTCGTCAAAATCTTCTCGGAAAGAGGGTGGATTACTCCGGTCGTTCAGTGATCGTGGTAGGTCCCACGCTTAAGTTGCATCAATGTGGACTGCCAAAAAAGATGGCACTTGAGTTATTTAAACCATTTATTTTTTCTAAATTAGAATTCCGAGGATTGGCCACTACAATTAAAGCGGCTAAGAAAATGGTTGAACGTGAGGAATCAGTAGTTTGGGATATCCTAGATGATGTTATCAGAGAGCATCCAATACTGTTAAACCGAGCACCAACTCTACATAGACTCGGTATTCAAGCATTTGAACCCGTATTAATTGAAGGTAAGGCAATTCAACTGCATCCTCTTGTTTGTACTGCATACAATGCTGACTTCGATGGTGACCAAATGGCTGTGCATGTGCCGCTAACTTTAGAAGCTCAGCTTGAAGCAAGATCTTTAATGATGTCTACAAACAACATTTTATCTCCAGCTAGTGGTGAACCTATTATTGTACCAAGTCAGGACGTGGTTTTAGGTCTGTATTACTTAACTAGAGAAAAGGTAAATGCATTAGGTGAAGGTAAAATATTCGTCAGTGCTCAAGAAGCACAAAATTTTTATGAGTCTGGTCACCTGGATATTCATGCCAAAATAAAAATTCGTATGGCCAAGGAAGATGATTCCAACCAGTTTCATTTAGTTGAAACGACAGTAGGACGCGCAATACTTGCTGATGTTTTACCTAAGGGTATGCCATTTGAATACATTAATCGCACCATGACCAAGAAAGTTATTTCCAAAGTCATTGATGGTTGTTACCGCAAATTTGGTTTAAAAGAAACGGTCATTTTCGCTGATCATCTCATGTATACAGGGTTTAAATATGCGACTCGTTCAGGTGCCTCGATTGGTATAGAGGATATGGAAATTCCTGATGATAAAGCATCTATTATTGAACAAGCAGATAACGAAGTTCGTGAAATTGAATCACAATTCCGTTCAGGTTTAGTAACGAATGGAGAGAGATACAATAAGGTCATAGATATCTGGTCCAGAACCAATGAACTAGTTGCAAAATCGATGATGGCAAAGATTGCTACAGAGGAAGTGACTACTGCTAAAGGTAAAAATGTAAGACAGGAATCATTTAACCCAATATTCATGATGGCTGATTCTGGCGCTAGGGGTTCTGCAGCACAGATAAGACAGCTAGCTGGTATGCGTGGTTTGATGGCAGCTCCGGATGGATCAATTATTGAAACACCTATTACTGCAAACTTCCGCGAAGGTCTTAATGTTTTTCAGTACTTTATTTCTACTCACGGAGCTCGCAAAGGTTTGGCTGATACTGCACTGAAAACAGCAAACTCAGGGTATCTAACAAGACGTCTAGTGGATGTTGCCCAAGACGTAGTTATAACTGAAGATGATTGTGGCGTAGATACTGGTATATTGATGCAACCCTTGATTGAGGGTGGTGATATTGTTGAGCCACTACATGAGCGTGTGCTTGGAAGAGTAGTCGCAGCTGATGTGTATATTCCAACTCAAGATGAACCGGTAGTCAAAGCAGGTACATTACTGGATGAAGATTGGGTAGAAAGATTAGAGAAGCAAGGTGTTGACCAAATCATGGTTCGGTCACCAATTACTTGTCAAACTCGTTATGGTTTATGTGCAAAATGTTATGGTCGTGATCTTGCTAGGGGTCATCTCGTTAATACTGGAGAAGCAGTAGGAATTATTGCAGCACAGTCAATTGGTGAGCCTGGAACACAGTTAACGATGCGGACGTTCCATATTGGAGGTGCTGCATCCAGGGCAACTGCTGCAAACAATATTCAAATCAAAACGAAAGGTGTTATACGCTTACACAACATTAAAACAGTAACCCACGAGAATAAAAACCTAGTCGCTGTTTCACGCTCTGGGGAAGTCACCATTGTTGATGAATTCGGTCGTGAAAGAGAGCGTTATAAAGTACCCTATGGAGCTGTAATTTCTGTTCAAGAAAATTCAAAAGTTGATGCAGGACAAATTATTGCAACATGGGATCCTCATACTCACCCAGTTATATCAGAAGTATCTGGTTATCTAAAATTTGTCGATTTGATAGATGGTATTACTATGAATAGACAAACTGATGAGTTAACTGGACTCAGTAATATTGTAATCACTGACGCAAAACAAAGAAGTTCTGCTGGTCGTGATTTACGTCCAATGGTTAAATTGGTAACCAAAGAAGGTGATGATATCTATTTGTCTGGAACTAACGTTCCTGCTCAATATTACCTTCCAGTAGATGCTATTGTTAATTTCGAAGATGGTAACTTAGTCGGTATTGGCGATGTTATTGCTCGTATTCCTCAAGAGCGTTCTAAAACTCGTGATATTACGGGGGGTCTGCCAAGAGTAGCTGATTTATTTGAAGCTCGTAAACCAAAAGACTCAGCAGTAATGGCGGAAGTTTCTGGTTTAGTAAATTTTGGTAAAGAAACAAAAGGTAAGCGTAGACTAATAATTAATGTTTCCGAAGATCAGTGTCATGAAGAGCTGATTCCAAAATGGAGACATATCTCTGTGTTTGAAGGCGAACATGTGGAACGCGGTGAAATCATTGCCGAAGGTGCTCTAAATCCACATGATATCTTACGATTGTTAGGCGTGGGTGCATTAGCAAACTACATTGTGAATGAAGTTCAAGATGTATACCGACTACAAGGGGTAAAAATTAACGATAAACACATTGAAGTGATTGTTAGACAAATGCTGCGTAAGCGTGTAATCACGTTTGCTGGTGACTCTAAGTTTCTAGTTGGAGAGCAAATAGAAGAAAGCATAATGCTGCAAGAAAATGACAGATTGATAGCTGATGGCAAACAAACAGCAAGAGGTACTCCAATTCTATTAGGTATCACAAAAGCATCATTGGCAACAGAGTCATTTATTTCTGCTGCGTCATTCCAAGAAACAACTAGAGTATTAACCGAAGCAGCGGTTAGCGGTAAAATTGATGAATTACGTGGTTTAAAAGAGAACGTAATGGTAGGTAGACTAATACCAGCTGGTACAGGATACACCTACCATCAAGGGCGAAAGGCAAAGAGAGCAAGGGTATCAGCAAGCGGTGAAGGTGTGGTTTCACACACAGTTACAGCTAGTGATGTTGAGCATGCTTTAAGCGAAGCATTAAATGCAGACCATCATGATCAATAAGATGGATTTAATTTCAGCGGATTTGAACTTGACAAATTCGCTGGAGCTATATAGAATCCGGCCTCTTTATGCATTCAAAATATTTACAAGTGTCAGATCGGAGTTAAGTACAAATGGCTACTATTAATCAGTTAGTAAGAAAGCCTCGTGTGGACGTAAAAAAGAAAAGTAACGTACCAGCACTTGAGTCATGTCCACAAAGACGCGGAGTATGTACACGTGTATATACAACTACACCCAAAAAGCCTAACTCAGCAATGCGTAAGGTTGCTCGTGTACGCTTGACTAATGGATTTGAAGTAACATCCTATATTGGTGGTGAAGGCCATAATCTACAAGAGCACTCTGTTGTTTTAATTAGAGGTGGTCGTGTTAAGGACTTACCTGGTGTGCGCTATCATACCGTTCGTGGAAGTCTGGATACATCTGGGGTTAACGACCGTAAGCAAGGTCGTTCTAAGTATGGTACAAAAAAACCAAAAGATAAAAAATAACTGATTGTAGGAAATTGAAATGCCAAGAAGACGTGAAGTACCAAAACGAGAAATATTACCTGATCCAAAGCACCATAGCGAATTACTAGCTAAGTTTATTAACGTGTTAATGGTAAGTGGTAAGAAATCTACTGCTGAGAAAATTATTTACGGTGCTCTGTCCATTATGGAAGAGCGCGTTAAAAAAGTAAAAAAGAACGATGAAGAAGGTGGAGAGTCTAGCTCAGGTGGAGCTGCAGGATCTGTCTTACGTTATTTTGAAGATGCTTTAGATAATGTTCGTCCTAGTGTTGAAGTACGTTCCCGACGAGTAGGTGGAGCAACTTACCAAGTTCCTGTTGAAGTAAGACACGACAGAAGCATAGCATTAGGTATGCGTTGGATAGTACAAGCCGCCCGTACACGTGGTGAAAAAGGTATGATGCTACGCTTGGCTGGGGAACTAATGGATGCTTACGAAAGCAAGGGTTCAGCAGTTAAGAAACGAGAAGATACACATAAAATGGCAAAAGCTAACCAGGCATTTGCACATTTTAGATGGAACTAAGAGAGAGATAGTCGTGGCAACTACCCCATTGAAACTGTATAGAAATATCGGCATCGCAGCACACGTTGATGCCGGTAAAACTACTACTACTGAACGTGTTCTGTATTACACAGGCATGTCTCATAAAATCGGTGAGGTACATGATGGTGCTGCTACTATGGACTGGATGGTGCAAGAACAAGAACGTGGAATAACCATAACGTCCGCAGCAACAACCTGTTACTGGTCAGGAATGGACAAACAATTTGAGCCACATCGTATCAATATTATTGATACCCCAGGGCACGTTGACTTCATGATTGAAGTAGAGCGTTCTTTACGAGTACTGGATGGTGCAATTGTTGTGTTTGATTCTGTCTCTGGCGTTGAACCACAATCTGAAACTGTGTGGCGACAGGCAAATAAATATGGAGTACCGCGAATCGTATTCGTTAATAAAATGGATAGGATGGGGGCTAATTTTTTAAGAGTAGTCACACAAATCAAGCAAAGACTAGGTTCTAACCCTGTAGTTGTTCAGTTACCTATTGGCGCTGAAGAAGAGTTTGTTGGGGTTATAGACCTCATTAAAATGAAAGCGATTGAATGGGATGAAGAAAATAAAGGAATGACCTTTAGATATCATGATATTCCAGCAGATCTGAAAGATACCTGTGAAGAACATAGAGCGTTGATTATTGAAGCAGCAGCTGAAGACTCAGAAGAGTTGATGGAAAAGTATTTAGAAGGTGTAGAGTTTACTGAAGCTGAAATTAAAAAAGCACTACGCAATCTAACGGTAACAAATAAAATTGTTCCAGTGTTTTGTGGTTCCGCTTTCAAAAATAAAGGTGTACAAGCAGTATTGGATGGTGTAATTGAATACTTACCCTCTCCAACAGACATACCTGATATTCAAGGTGTTGATGAGTATGGAGAAGAAACTCACCGAGCAACTAGCTATGATGCTCCATTCTCTGCACTAGCGTTTAAAATTGCAACAGACCCGTTTGTCGGAACACTTACCTATTTTAGAGCTTATTCAGGCATTCTAAAAAGCGGTGATAGCGTACACAATTCAGTTAAAGATAAGAAAGAACGCATCGGACGTTTACTACAAATGCACGCTAACTCTCGCGAAGAAATTAAAGAAGTGAGAGCTGGAGACATCGCCGCTGCAGTAGGTCTGAAAACAGTAACTACTGGTGATACACTTTGTGATCCAAATCATATAGTAATCCTAGAGCGAATGGACTTTCCGGATCCTGTAATAGCAGTAGCAGTTGAGCCAAGAACTAAAGCTGACCAAGAAAAAATGGGTGTTGCTTTAGGTAAACTTGCGCAAGAAGATCCTTCATTTCGTGTGCATACAGATGAAGAGTCAGGTCAAACAATTATCGAGGGTATGGGAGAACTACACTTAGAGATTATTGTTGATCGGATGAAAAGAGAATTTAATGTTGAAGCAAATGTAGGTAAACCACAAGTAGCCTATCGCGAAACATTAAAGCAATCTATCGAACAAGAAGGCAAATTTGTAAGACAATCTGGCGGACGTGGTCAATATGGACACGTGTGGTTGAAAATTGAACCACAAGAGCCAGGTAAAGGCTATGAATTTATAAATGCTATTGTTGGTGGTGTAATCCCAAAGGAATACATCCCAGCGGTTGACAAGGGTATCCAAGAACAAATGCAAAATGGTGTAATTGCTGGATACCCAGTTGTTGATGTAAAGGTAACCTTGTTTGATGGATCGTTCCACGAAGTGGATTCAAGCGAAATGGCGTTCAAAATTGCCGGTTCACAATGCTTTAAGCAAGGTGCTTTAAAAGCGAAACCAGTTCTGTTAGAACCCATAATGAGCGTAGAAGTCGTAACACCTGAAGATTATATGGGCGATGTTATGGGTGACCTTAACAGACGCAGAGGATTGGTTCAGGGCATGGAAGATTCCCCAGCGGGAAAGATTGTAAGGGCAGAAGTACCACTAGCAGAAATGTTCGGTTACTCAACAGATTTGCGTTCTGCAACACAAGGAAGAGCTACTTACACAATGGAATTTTCTAAGTATGCTGAAGCACCTACAAATATAGCAGAAGCAATTATTAAGAAACAATAAAAGTTAAAGAGGTTATTGACATGGCGAAGGAAAAATTTGAACGTAAGAAGCCACACGTTAATGTGGGAACCATCGGTCACGTAGATCATGGTAAGACAACATTAACAG
>NZ_LNZB01000017.1 GCF_001468085.1 Legionella waltersii
AGTGATGACTAGGTGGTCCCATTAAGTGCTAATGGGGTGGTCCCTTTAGGTGATGACAAAGTGGTCCGATTAGGGTGCTGAATGACAGTCGCATAATAAGCCCCAGCAGGAATCGCAATTAATGCCTGTCCTAATAAGAGATTAAAAATATCATGATGAGCAAGAGAATAAAAAAATGGTTGAGAAAGAATTAGGAAGCCTATACTAGCAAAGATAACAATTTTTTCTCGATTAATTTTATCAGATAATTTTCCAACTAAAGGAAATACTGCCAATAAAACAATCAGTGAGAGTATGTTTGATAGGATAATTTCATGATCTTGAAAATGTCCATATAAATGAGCTTGCATAGGACCATAAATGTAAATTTGGAAAGTTGTTGTTACTCCCAAGCAACTTAAAATAAATACATAGAGAGATTGGAGTTTATTATCTTTGATATAGTTGATTGATTCAGACAACAGACTCTTAAATTTAGGCTTCGGCCTGTCCGCATAATACATGATATACTCCATACTCTCAGGAATACATAACCGAATATATAGTCCAATAGATGAACCTAATAGCGCAAGGACAAAAGGCACACGCCATATTATCCAATCATGTTCAGGATAGTGATTGGTAAAATATGTAACTAATAATGTTATGAATGATGCTACCAGCATTCCTGACATTGCACCAAACGAAGCCCAGCTACCCGAGTAGCCTTTTTTCGATACTTCTGCATTTTCAACAAGGTAAGCTGAGGAATTTAGATATTCTGCACCACAAGAAAAGCTCTGAATAATTCTCAACAATAATAATGTAATAACAGAAATTATGCCTATGATACTCTGAGGGGGGATAAATCCGATAAGAGTTGTTGATATACCCATAGTGAGAATTGAACCGGCAAGAATAATTTTTCTGCCATAAATATCGGAAAGTAAGCCCATCACCATAGCCCCAATAGGCCTGGCTAGGTATCCAGCAAAGAAAGTCAGAAAAACTAGAAACAAACCTTTAGAAGGATCACCAATTAGGTATTTGGCAATGTAGACTGAGAGTAGGCCACAAATAGCCATATCAAAAGATTCTATTAAATTGCCTAAAGTGCCTGCTAGTATGATTCGGGTTTGGTGCTTCATCCTATTATCCTTTGCTTTGCATTGCCGATAAGGTAGTTAGTGAATCTTGATTTTCCATTCGGTCTAAAAATAAAAATCCATCCAGGTGATCAATTTCATGCTGAAGAATACGAGCTTCTAAACCAGAAGCTTTTTTTGTAATTCTATTTCCATCTATGTCAAATCCCGAATATTCAATCTCCATGGCTCTTGGAACCTCTCCCATTATTTCGCCGCAATTAAGGCAGCCCTCGTAACCAATTTGAACTTCCTTAGATAGGATCTTTAAGGAAGGATTAATTAAGGCTGTATCAGGAATAGGGTATTCTGGTTTTCTTCGTTTAGTATATTTAGTACTAAATACAATCACTCGTTTGCTGATGCCAATTTGAGGAGCAGCTACACCTACGGCACCTTTATCAGCCATAATGCTGAACATAGTCTTAATAAGTTCTTTTAACCAACTGCTACCAAATTCTGATTCATTAATTGGCTCAGCGGTTAGTTTTAAAATAGGGTCGTTTTTATCCAGAAGTGTGTTCATAGGTCACCTGATTATTGATGATTAATGTCAGTTTAGGTTTAGTTGATATACAGCGCTGCTTGTCAGGGAAAGTTAAATACTCTTGAATTTGCCTTAGCGCAAACTTGCCCATAGCTAACAGTTTCTCACAGTGAATCGAGCTTTTATTTTGGATATAGGGATTTATCTGTTTTAATCCAAATGAAAAAATTGCTCTGTATGAATCATATTCAGTAGGGATGGAGATACCTGTTATAAGTCCAGGTTTTATTTGTTTGTATTTTACAATTAATTCTGCGCAGCCTATATGGGGTAGTTCGCTCCATAATTTCGGTTGATCCTGGCTGAGGAATTCTGGTTGATAGCAACCGTCAAATAGCCAGAGTTTTTGCTCAATTAAATTTTGCTCTATGGCTGGATTCGAGGACATGAAAAAGATCTGTCCTGTCTGGTTAATAAGGGCAATAGAAGCATAGTCAGTTTCTACTTGTCCTAGTACATCTGAAAACACCCTGCGTATTGTGACAAAGTGTTCAAACAGAAATTCCTTGGCTTTGGGGTGAAGCTTTACTTCCACAGCTGTTACATCCATATCTACAAACATTTTAAACTGCATGACTGTGCTTTTTTCTCTTTTCTTCGTAGGAAGAAATTGAACCAATGGCCAAGTCAATGATTTTTAGTAAATTATTTTCCGAAGTGTCAATTGCTTTGACTTCTTTGATCAATCCTAACACAAAATCGGCGTAATCGTCATTACTTCCCTGAGAGACTGGGTATAAATGATGGCTTTGTTTCAAGATGTAATGAAGTAATATTTCATCGAATTCATTCTCCTTAGAAGCCGCATTTTCGTCTTCCCCAAATAGCAACCAGCCAGGGTTTACTTGAAGATGAAAAGCCAGCTGTTTGACTTTTTCATAATCTGGTAAAGCATCCCCTCGTATATAACGGCGACAGATTTGTTCAGAAGCACCAGTAAACTCAGCTAGGGTTTTAATACAGATCCCATTTGGCGAGCGAGAGGCAGTATATCCTCTATCTTTGAGGGTGCTAATCAAGCGGTTAGCAAACGATTGATAGGGTCCCTTACTCATAAAATTATCCTTGTAATCGAACGTCGTAAAAAAATTATCATATAAAATGATATCATTCAATATCATATCGTATCTTAATGCAAATTTCCTTTAAACATATGTTGATAATAAAATTAATATCGTTTTAATATAAGTTTCGTCAAATGATATTAATTGTTAATTTGACGTGAATTGGACTTTAATACACATGATTTACAGGAGTATTTTTCATGTCCCATGATTATAAAGTAGGTATTTACAAGGGGATTATTCAGTATTTGCTAGATGCAACTAATTATTCGTTGCAGCGAATTGCTAACTTTGAGGTGGTCAAGTAAATTGACACACCCAGTTAAGCAACTTTCTTAAATTCCCCCCAAACCCGTTCAAACTGATTCGGATTCATATAG
>NZ_LNZB01000018.1 GCF_001468085.1 Legionella waltersii
AGCTGAGTTCGGCATGAGCTTGATCGAAAATCAGATAAATTTTACTCCAAATATCAATTAGATGTTGGGAGTTATTTAGAAGTCCTGTAAACAATAGAAAGTGAGGGCCTCTATTATTAAGCTTTGCTAGTACTAGCTACGCTTGCTAATTTTTATACATCCTCGAAAAAATTTAGCATCGGCTGAAAAACCCAATTCCTTTATATAAGCAATAGAAAAACGTTTATCTGAATTATAGATATCTAGAGAATGCTTTATACCCTGAGAGTTATCCGTTGGTTTATTATGATAAAATTCAATATCTACTGTATTACATGCATTAAATACATCACTACCTTCATATCTATATGTATTGCTTTGAAATTCTTTTTGATAAGCAAATATAATATCCTTCAATGCAATTAATTCCACATATGTACTATTATTCATTTGAATTTTAAACGAGCTAATTTTAGTACTTGGAATCTGCAAAGAATAATACACAGAATCATTTGAGCTATCTAACATAGATGGGATCATAACTGTAGGGGTATAATCTAGTTGATAGTGTTGGGTGTACGCTTCTTGTATAAACTCTAAAGGCAAATGTCGATTGTCTATCGCAGGAGCGAACCCAATTCCCTGCCCCATTGCAATGCTAATAATATACTTTGCTGAATCTATTAAATAAGGAGTAGGCCTGTATTTATTGACCTTACCTGTTGTTAAGAATGAATAACTATATAAAGATCTATACAAATCCGTTGAAAATCTCTTCCTTAAATTCTCCGAAAAGAAAAATTTTACTGGTAGCCACTTCTCATTGTGGCGAATTTCATTAATCCATTCTTCACTAAAAAATAGAATCTGAGAGTACCAAGATTGTTTTATTTGTCTGCTGTTTATTAATTCTTTGAATAGATTAGAGTGTTCGTATCTATTTTTGGGTGGTGAGGATGACAAGCTGTAATGATTTCTTATACGTTCATGATGTTTTTTGGAACCAACGTAAGGCAACATAAATGCGGATTTAGCGCCGGAGCTAACTGATATGGTATTATTTTCTACAGACATGTCCTCATTGAAAATAATCTGCTGATTAAAAATCGTGCCAGGACCTTGGATGGCAAAAGGATAAACCTCCCCTTCTGTATCATCAATCGAATACCATTCACAAAAATTGTTTAAGATCATCCCCAAAGGAAAACTGTTCATACCATAAGCAAGATCTCTCATGATTTCATTTGGGGTTTTGTTGCTGCCGAGAACAATATATTCAGAGGAGTTATTTGGAAGATATACTTCTTTTTTACTACCGAGCAACTCCCCATAACTATATTCTGCAAGATACAGAGGCATTATCAAATTGGAATTGGTATTCTCTATTAGATCATAGAACCTTTTATTTACACAGAGGATTTTGTGCTTAATGTCATTCCAAACTATTTTTTTTAGGCTATCCATTTTATTTCTATTCTAATGATTTGTTTCCAATCTAGCTCAAAGCTCATAAGATGAATGCAAGCAAGGTTAATTCAAGGAGACAAGAGCTAAAGCCAGGAAAGTGCTAAACGTATCCGCTATTTTATGATTTTGTGACTTGGGTATCTGCAATTTTGATAATGCAATAAAGACATAGTTAATTTACACTGCTGTTAAATTACGCTCCACGCCATATTCATGCGGTAGACTTCTGATAACCACCACCAAAGAAACCAAAGCACAAGCAATGATGTAGTAGGCAATGATCATTGGGTTGTTAAAGTATTGGATTAAATACGTATTGATGGCTGGGGCGAAGCCTCCAACTAGAGCCATGCATAGGTTGTAACTTATTGAAATCCCGGTGTAGCGCCCTTTTCCCGGAAACATTTCTATAATTACTGCTGGAGTCACCGCTTGCTCAGCACTATAAAATACGACTAAAGGCAATAAAACCCACCAAGAAGGGTGATTTTGCACCAGAAAAAAACTAGGGATAGAGAAGAGTAAGTAGCCAAGCATAGAGAACAATAAAATAAGCTTCCGACCATATCGATCAGATAAAGCGGCAAACAAAGGGAGAAATAATAAGGATAAAACAATAAATAAGGTCTGAATTTGGTAGGCCTGATTCAAAGGAATATTCAAAAATTGATTGAAATACGTTGAGATATACCCCATTAAGGTATAACTGCCACAAGCACTGATAACCAATAAAAGAAACACCTCCAACATGCGTTGTTTCTGATGTTTAAAAACATAGGTAATTGGCAAATAAGGCTTATCAATTTTTTTCAATAGGGTTTTAAAGGTCTCCGATTCGGATAAATCTCGACGTAACCACAACCCTAATAATCCCAGAAGTCCCCCAGAAATAAATAAAATACGCCATCCAAATTGAGCCAACTCTTCTGCACTTAAAACGCCTGAAATCAAGGAGCAGGCAAGAACAGCAATAAGTACGCCGATATTAGAACCATTATTAGTCATGCTGCTTACCAAAGCACGATTTTTAGCTCGAGCTGTTTCAGAGAGGTAAATCATAGAGCCAGCAAATTCACCACCGATACAAAACCCCTGGGATAATCGACATAAAATAAGTAAAATAGGTGCAACAAGACCCATATGTTGATACGTAGGAAGAAACCCTGTTAGCACAGAAGAACAAGACATCAATAAAATGGTAATTTTTAAGGTTTTAGCGCGTCCTATGCGATCACCGATATGACCTAAAACAATAGAACCGATAGGACGTATAACAAACCCTGCTGCAAATACCAATAAAGCGGACAATAAACTGACCATTTTATTGCTGCTGGGGAAAAACAGCTGCCCTATTACAGGGGACAAATAGGCAAATAAGCTGAATTCATACCATTCAAGGATATTACCAATAATACAAGCGATAATGTTCCGGCTTGACTGCATTCTTTTATTTGACTAAAAATTCTACTTGAGGCGAGTATACTAGAACCACTGTTAAGTTCAAGTTTCAAGCTAGTATGTTTTGATAATGAACATAAAACTGGGTGCAAGGCCTGCTCCCAGTTCTATGCAAACTCTTATGCTTTAAACGTTAATTCTGATTCAGGTTTTGGAATAGCCATCTCACTTTCAATAACCTCACATCTGAGAGGATCTTCTTTAAGGTGAGCAGCATATTTGCTGTAACAATCGGCTTGTTGTACTTGAAATTTTAATATTTGATCGGTATATGTTTCTGGGCTTAACCTTACCACATCAGCTATTTTATAAAATGATTTAAGAAGACTATTATACTCTTTTTCTAATTCAGGGGTTAAGGTACATCGATCGACATAAAGCGGATTGGCTTGAATATGAAATTGAACTCCAACCCTTATGAGTCTAAAAGGAATACTAGACACATGAACAGCGCTCATGGTCATTTCAATCTCACCAGAATAGTCCAATGTGTCCCCATCAGCTCCCGTTGGATTCAGTGAACGATCATAAACTTGCATACGACGATGGGCTTCAGGAATATTTCTAATATTAAAAAAGGCTATTTCATGTTCTTTAGCTAAATACGATGAAAATGACAATGGTGTCCAAATACCACAGGATGTTGATACACCATGTATATCCCCCATTTGATGTTTGTGCATACGATGAGCCGTTTCTACCTCGTCTACAACACGTTTTTCTTTTCCCGTCTTATCTTTTTCCGTCTTGTATACAAGAAGTGGTTTACGACCTATAATGCCTCTAAGTGATTTATTGATTGGATCATCACCTTCAGTTGATTTAAACCCACGGCTTGGTAATTGATACCCCTTCCAAGCATTCAATGCCAGATCAAATTTAGAAAGTTTTGGATCAAGTAATTTAACTCCATTTAATGTAGAAGTT
Source organism: Legionella waltersii (assembly GCF_001468085.1). Classification (GTDB taxonomy): domain Bacteria; phylum Pseudomonadota; class Gammaproteobacteria; order Legionellales; family Legionellaceae; genus Legionella; species Legionella waltersii. The sequence goes on from NZ_LNZB01000018.1 coordinate 3,832, forward strand.
TTCCATGCATGCACGTTAAAAACCCATTTTTCCACCGATGATTCAGGATAAAATGGAAGTGCGGGCTTAGCTCTTGGGGTGGACATGGTCCATAAATAATTCTTACCGCCGGCATTAAGATTGAATTTTTTTTTTGAAAACAGGGTCACTCCTCTTCGAAAAGCCATACTCCCCCCTTATGAAGAACATCAAATAGTGGCTATATAGTATAGTTTAGGATCAGAGTCTAATTTATTCAAACAGAACAATAAAAAGGCACATAAATAGGTATTTAGTGCCTAGGTAATTTATCCAGGAAGAGTCGGCACTAGAAAGAGTTGATTCATTTACTCTTTCGTGGTGCACTCCATAACAATCTATCATCATTGATTTGTTCTAAGCGACCTTGCTTACATCAGTGCTAGATTTCGCCACTGCTCCAATAACCTGATGTTATCCAAACTCTCTTGGAGGGTTATCTGCTCTGGCAAGAAGGAAGATGGGGATTGAATGAGATGATTGACCGTATTTATTTGATAAGCATAAGCAGACAATGGGGTTGTTAACCTAACTTCCTTAGGCTCTATTGCATCGGAAGAATAGATTCGAAAGACTTGATCACCAACGCTTGGAAACCATGGATTTGTCACCATTTCCAAACGACCTTCTGTGCCCCAAACAACAAATTGCCAGCTCATTGCCAAATCATCTGAAACCGTTATGGTTGCGAGAGATTGATCATCAAATCCTACAATAGCCGAGGCACGTGTATCATTATGAGGATGCTTAGAATTAGAGACACCAATAGCCTTTAAATCCATTGGATTTGCATCAGATAAGTACCTGACCAAAGACAAAGGATAACATCCAAGATTATAGATTGCTCCCCCGGCGACTGGATTAGCCAGATGAGCTATTTTAGCGGTATAGATTGCTTGAAAGAGCCGAAGGTCTCCAATGACCTTTTGCTGCAAAAGTGACTTGATTTCTTGTATGAGGGGATGGCAGCGATACATAATAGCTTCCATGCATACTAATCGACTTGATTTTGCAGAAGAAATCATTTCTTTAACCTCTTCCTCATTGAGCGCAAACGGTTTTTCACATAGCACATGCTTGCCTGACTCTAAGCCTTTTATGGTCCATTCTTTATGCAGATGATTTGGTAAACCAACATAGATGACATCCAAATCCGGATCCGCAAGCATATCATCATAATGATTGTAAACTTGTGGAATGGAAAATTGGCTAGCAAAATCTCTCGACTTTGTCGCGTCTCGACTTCCTATTGCAGTAAGCTCTCCAACAGTAGATTCTGCAATAGCACAGGCCATCTGCTGCGAAATAAAACTTGTTCCTAAAATTCCCCATTTAACCTTATTTAAACTCATGAGAGGTTACTCCTAAAAGTAGAAGTCGAGATGTTTTGATGAATTGCATATTGGTTTGTCCCCCTAGTACTGATTTGCTAACCAATCTTCAAGTGTTAATGCATAACGAAAATGATCCTGCCAAATGCCATTGATTTTTAAATAACGAGGGGAAAACCCTTCTTTTAAAAAACCATTGTTGCTTGCTAAATGAATGGAGGCAGTGTTGTTTGGTTGAATGTTTGCTTCTATTCGATGAAGATCTAAAGAAGTAAATACCTCCCTAAGAACAAGTTTAAGAGCCTGACTCATTAATCCCTTACCCGCATGGTCTAGGGATGCATAATAACCTAAGTAAGCGCTTTTAAAGACTCCACGAATAATACCACTGATGTTAAAAACACCGATTATTTGCTGCCTATTATCCCAGGCAATATAGTATTGTTCGCTGTCCTTTGTACTTTTGGATAGATAAATTTGAAACTCCTCCGAACTGCAAGGAGCGGTGATAAACGGATAATGAAAATCGCGACTGTTTTGCATTGTAGAAATAAATAAGGTTTCATCTTGGGCTGAAGGTTCACGAAGTTCAATCATTTCTAAAATTAGCTCTATTCTGTGGTCAGCTATCTTAACATGCTAATTTGTCTGTTAGCCAAACTAACTTTTAGAAAGGTTAGATGCGCTTCAAAACAATGAAGACGACCAAAAAGATCAATATACAACCACCATGAATTTAATTGACGCACAATGCAGAGGATGATAACTTCGATGCTCCTTAGGTATCTGAATTGAGGGCAGCATGCAAGCAAAGATGTTAAGTAATGAAGTATTAAGAGAGCGAAGTATTCGAGGATTTCTACAAGCGAGTGGCATTGATTCATCACAAATTAACATCAATTGCGTATTCTGACGAAAATGAACACCCATTCTGGTCGAACGTGAACACCTGTTATTTTAACGCATTGTCCCAGTGACCTTTTACACT
>NZ_LNZB01000019.1 GCF_001468085.1 Legionella waltersii
TTTGAAAATGACCTGCGCATCTTTTCCTCCCAGTTAAGTGACTATTATCTCTTAACTGGGTGTGTTCATCCATTAGACCACTTCAGAACTTATCAATTGTCTTATTATTTAGATATACGGCGCGTGGATAAAATTAGTTATTTATAATAAAAAGTTAAGTCAACTAAATCATTTTTTAATAGTCCTAATTTTAAACTATAATGAATTAGGCTTCTGAATTAAATTCACATGAGGTTAAGTTAAGGTCTATTTCAATCGTGAAGACTATGCTCACTTTTGATTAAAATGAATAGAATAGGGATGTTCTATGAAGAAAAAAAGGGAATTAATTAGAGAATTTAGAGTATTCAACAAAAAGAATGAATGGGTCGATTTAAAAGAATATGCGATTTTTATCGATGTTGGAACACTTACTAATAACGCGCCTAAATATATTCGCACTCAAACTGAGTATGTAACCCATGATGGGCTGCATTATTACCTCGCTAATGGAGGATATGAGTTTAATGGGATAATTTTTAAAGAAAAAGAGTAACTGTTTAGGTTTTTTATAAAAATCCTGATTTCATCAGGAAAAATTAGGAGACAATAGCGTATGATTTAGCAAGAATATGTTTCTTAATTTTATTTTCATTACCTTGGGAGTAACGGTTCATGAGTAATGAATGGAAGATTGAGCCACTTCTTAATGATTAAGATAGAAAATAAATGTTATTAATTAATGCATCTATGCCAAATCCATCTTCCCATAATAATAAAAATGAAAAGCCACAAAAACACAATAATTAAACCAATCTTCCAATTTCTGGGTAATAACTCTCCCTTATTTATAGCTTCTTGTGCCTTTTCGATACAGTCATTCCAAATTTCTTCGGGGATTAATTTAATCGCCAGGTAGATGCCAAATGGGATAATAATTAAATCATCCAATAATCCTATAACAGGTATGAAATCGGGAATTAAATCAATGGGGCTTAACGCATAGGCAAGGGTTATAACTACAACACATTTAGCTTTCTGAAGTGGTCTAATGGATGAACACACCCAGTTAAGAGATAATAGTCACTTAACTGGGAGGAAAAGATGCGCAGGTCATTTTCAAA
>NZ_LNZB01000020.1 GCF_001468085.1 Legionella waltersii
AAACCTCTCAAAAGCAACATCTATTTTGAGGCAACGACTCTGTACTTATTTTGTCCTTCGGCAACACCTTTCATTGAGGCAATAGGCGGGTTTATTTGATGACAATTAAGGACAACTAATGACAACAAAATAACAATTGCTTATTAACATTAAGTCTTGATTTAATAAGGTGTTTTATCGTCTTTCATTGTTTTACACGACAAGCATATAGGGGTCTGACCAAAATTTATATTGAATAAACAATATTATACGTCTTAAAACACCCAGATTTTAACTCTTAAAAGCTATTTTTGAGTCTTAAATGAGCTTTTAAGAAAAAAATGATTTGTTGTCAATAAAGTCTATGTTTAGGCAAATTTTTGTTGAAAAAGCGCTGTCCCAATCACTTTATTTTCGGTCCAGAAAGGCTCTCTGGATAGCTTATTTTCTTTCAATAATTCTTGTATCAATAGCGAGTGGTTATCTCTAAATTCTTCAATTGAGTGATACCCTAAAAGTTCAAGCACCACAGTTACTGATAGCACTTGATATCGTTGTCTCCCATAGAAGAGTTCATAATAACCACAATACTCCCAATCAAGGGGATTTTGCACTCGTCCAGTTCGAACCCTATTTAAATCAATATACATAAAACAACCAGGTTTGTCGGTAAATGCTTACCAAGTGGATATGAAGAGGCTTGTTTACAGTATCTATGCTTGCATAAATTAGAGGCCATTTTAAGGCTTAAAAATAGTTTCTAAGATCATAAATTCAAGTTTTTATTGGTTATTTTATTGATTATTAATAGAAATTCTTGGTCAGGCCCTGACGAATTCTAGAGTGAAGTGAAACATAGGAGTTCCCTTTATTTTTAATGGAGGCCTTAGGCTACCGGAGCTAATTTTTATCTTGGAAAATTCAGCCGATTAGTTGCATTCCTGACGATTGAGCATGCGCGGATGTCTAATCATAACTTTCCCAACCTCCCCCAAGCGCTTTATATAGACTAATCAAGGCAGTTAATGAAGAAACCTCAGAATTAACTTCTTGAGTTTCAGCATTCAGAAGAGCCGCCTCTGATTGCAGTAGTGATAAATAATCATCCTCACCGTATTGAAATCGTTTCTTGGCAAATCGCACAGCTCTCTTGTTAGCAATGATGGCAGCACGCAAGCTATGGTTTGTATCCAGCGATTGGCTATAACGGACAAGAGCACTTTGAGCTTCTTGCAATGCCTGGAGGATTATCTTTTTGTATTGTATTGCTGCTTGCTGAGCAGCCGCCTTTTTACTCTCAACATTAGCTCTAATCTGGCCACCATGAAATATGGGTAAACTGACTTGAGGACCCATGAGCCAAAATCCACTGCTGGATTGAAATAACGTATCAACAGAAGTACTCTGAACAGCGAGATTGGAAATAGAAAGATTAAATTGCGGGAAAAAGTCAGCAACTGCCACACCAATTTCAGCTACGGTAGACGCCAATTGCCTCTCTGTTGCTCTTATGTCTGGACGCTGGCGCAGAATATCCGAACGTAATCCCATAGGCACTTTTTTGGGAGGGGTGGGTAAAGATTGAATTTTTGCAATATCTTTGAGGATTGCTTGAGGATCTTTACCCAGCATAACAGCAATTTGATAAGCGTTCACTTGTATTTGAGCAATATAATTGGGTAAAACAGATTCTGTATTTTTTAACTGGCTTTCAGCCAAAGAAACATCGACTTCACTACTAACTCCAGCCTTATAACGTTGGCGGACAAGAGCCAATGTTTTTCTTTGCAATTCCATATTTTTTTGTGCAATACGATACAACTGTTGCGCGCCTCTCAAGTCTATATAACTTCTTGCGATCTCGGCTATCGTGGATAATAAAATGGTGCGACGTGATTCATAAGCCTCCTCCAGGCTTGCTTTGCTTGCTTCAACTTGTCTTCTTGTTTTACCAAATAAATCCAGCTCCCATTGTGCATCAAAACCCAAATTATATATCCATTGATTTCTGTCAATAAGGTTAGATGTTGGAGAATTAGCAAAAATCCCCTCCAACGTACCCTTACTGATTTGCAAGGAATTAGCACTCGCTGATCCATTGATCTGCGGATAAAAATTGGCAACAGAAATTTGTTTTATTGCACGGGCTTGGCGGATACGAGCTTCTGCTGCTTTGATATCAAGGTTATTACTTGCTGCTTCGTTAATGTATCGATCAAGCAATGGATCATGAAATGCCTTCCACCAAGTTAAATGGGCAGGAGCACTACTGGAAATTTTTTTCTCTAGTTTGTTTGTTGGCCATTTCTCCTGAATTTTAATCTCTGGGCGGTGATAATCAGGGCCGACAGTACAGCCATATAAACAAGAAATACTAAAGACTAGCGCTAACTTTCTGTTCATACTGTTTCTTACTCCATACGCTGCTTAAAAAACCAGCCGGCAATAAATAATGTAACAGCCCCTACCAAAAGAAGTGGCCATGTTGTGATAAAAACTTCCAAAGCCGACATGCCTTTTAAAAAGGTGCCAATTACTGCTATTAAAGTAAATTTTAATGGGTTAAACCATGTTAAATCCTGGAGCCATTCCGGCATGTTTTCAACCGGAGAAGCGTAACCGGAAAGGGTCACAACAGGCACCATATAAATAAATACACCCAAAATTGCTTGCTGTTGGGTTTTACACATAGAAGAAATAAATAAGCCAACACCCACCGTTGACATAATAAAAATAAACAAAATATAAACCATCAGTAACGGAGAGCCATAAAAAGGAACATCAAATAGCCAAACAGCAGCAAACCACATCAAGAGACCTTCCGCCAAACCAATGATAATGGCAGGAATAGTCTTACCTATAAGAATTTCATAGGGGGTAAGAGGTGATACTAATAATTGATCAAAGGTTCCCAGTTCTCTTTCTCTGGCTACCGATAAAGCAGTAACCACAAGAGAAATCAGCATGGATAAGATGCATATCAACGAAGGAACGGTAAACCAAAGATAAAGCAAATTTTCGTTAAACCAACTTCGAGTCACCATCACGGGAGGTATCATGATTGCAGAATTCGCTTTTTGAATTTCCTGATTATAGTTTTCAATAATAGTACTGATATAACCATTTACAATTTGGGTTGCATTCGAACGTCGACCATCCAAAATGAGCTGAATATTCGCTTGCGAACTCGATTCGATTTTACGAGAAAAATCTTGGGGGATAGTCATTACTACCATTGCTTCCTGGTTATCTATGATAGGTTTGATATCAGAATGTTTTTGAATAAAAAAAACTTTTGAAAAAGTTGGTGAGCCAATAAAGCGTTGAATCACTTCATACCCATGCTTTCCGGAATCCTGATTTAAGATGCCGATAGAAATATTTTTAATTTCCATAGTAGCGGCAAAAGAAAAAATTAATAACTGGAGAAGTGGAGGAGCTATCAATACAATTCGCCCTTTGGGATCTTTGAATAAAGTCAATATTTCTTTAATGACAAGAGCAAAAATTCTTGTTGTTGGAGATAATTTTGCCATTAATCAAGCCTTTTTCTTGTTTTATGCGCGGTAATAAAAAAGAATGCAAATCCAATCAGTGCAATCGCAAAGAGGCAACGAGTCAAAAGAGACCAAATATTACCTGTTAAAAATAAGGTTTGCAGACTCGTCACAAAATAACGTGCGGCAAACAAATGAGTGAGTAGCTGTATCCACTTAGGCATCGAATTAATTTCAAAAATAAATCCGGAAAGAATAAATGAAGGCAAAAATGCAGACATTAAAGCCAATTGTGAAGCCACAAACTGGTCTTTTGCAACAGTAGATATTAATAATCCCTGTCCTAAGGCAGCAACCAGAAAGACAGCTGAAACTAATGTCAGGGCTAAAAGAGTGCCATGGAAAGGTACTCCATAATACCACGTTGCAATAATAGTGCATAAAAACATGGAACCCATCCCTAGCACAAAATAGGGTATTAATTTTCCTAGGATGATGTCAACAATAGAAATTGGCGTTGCCATCATCGCCTCCATTGTGCCCCTCTCCCATTCCCGGGCGATTACCAGGGAGGTGAGTAATGTTCCAATCAAAGTCATAACAATAACTATTGAGCCAGGAATAAGAAAGTTTCTGCTTTTTAGCTCCTGGTTATACCAGTATCTGGGTTCAAGGTTAATTCCGGATTTAAACGTGATTTGCCCATGTTCATAAGCTTGGGAACTAATCCAGGTTTGCAAAGCTCCAAGTGCATAATTTTCTGCAAAACCAGCAACTTGCGGATAAGAACCATCAACGATGGTTTGCAGCGCTGGCTTGGGATTTCCACTCAGACTATCAGCAGTGAAACGTTGAGGAATATCAATAAAACCACGAATTGTTCCATTAACCAAGCCATAATGAAACTCTTGCCTGTTTGTTGAAATAGATACATCCAAAAATCGGGAGCCACTAAAAGATTGAGCAAGACTTACAGTAGACGAATCATAACTCTCTAAAGCCAAGCCAAACTTGACTTGATCGGTGTCCAGATTAACACCATAACCGAAAATAAAAAGCAAAATTAAGGGCAATACAAAGGCAATTAATATCGTACTGGGATCACGTATAATTTGCAGAGTTTCCTTAATCACCAAAGCCTTTAGAAAGCGAATATTCAACCACTATTCTCCCTGTGTTAATGTACTGGCTCGCTCAACTCATCCAATCGGATTAACTCGATAAACGCGTCTTCCAATGTAGGATTGGGTAATGCGGAGTTACGCACTTTATCCTTTAAGTCATCAGGTGTTCCTGTGGCAATATTTCTCCCCCTGTAAATAAGGGCGATACGATCGCAATATTCAGCTTCATCCATAAAATGAGTAGTTACCATCACAGTCACCCCTTTATTCACCATACCATTAATATGTGTCCAAAACTCACGTCGGGTCAATGGATCAACCCCCGAAGTCGGCTCATCAAGAAATAACACATCAGGCTCATGCATTACTGCACAAGCCAGAGCGAGACGTTGTTTAAAGCCTAATGGAAGGTCACCCGAGTTCTGCTTTAAGTGTTTTTTAAGATCAAAAATTTCAATCATGCTGTTGATCTGTGATTCCTGCCTTTTTCCGTATAACCCATAGAGGCCAGAAAAAAAGCGCATGTTCTGCAAAGCATCCAAATGAGTGTACAGTGAAAATTTCTGAGCCATATACCCAATACGGCTTCTTGCTTCAGATGATGAAGTCTTTAGATCGAGTCCCATTACAAATGCTTGTCCTTGTGTGGGTTGCAATAAACCACACATCATTTTAAATGTGGTTGATTTACCTGCTCCATTAGGGCCTAATAATCCAAAGATTTCACCGCGTTTGATTGTAAATTCATTATTCGAAACAGCAGTAAAACTACCAAAACGTTTGGTTAACCCCCGAGCTTCGATGATAGGCTTGTCACTATGAGGCTTTTCAGCAATATGCTCGGCTAACAAAGAGCGACCACTTATTTTAGTGTTCAGACTGTCAATAAAAGCATCTTCAAAACGCGATTCAACTTCTTGAAAATGAACTCCGGGTTCCTGAGTTATACTATCCAGGCTTGGCTTTATTTTTTTATCACCAATCACTATACGAATATTCTTACCCTGAATGACACCATCAATTACCTCAGGGGTATTAAGGGCATTCATCAGAGCTTGGCGACGATTTATCAGGGAAACACCGCAAATTTGAAAAGTCCGATCTTTGGTTTTTTGCAAAAAATCCCCTGGTTTTCCATGGTATATTGGTTTTCCAGAATTGAGTAAAAGAATTTGATCACATTTTTCAGCTTCATCAAGATAAGCGGTTGACCAAACAACACCCATACCCCTTCCAAGCAGACCCTGGACCATAGACCACAACTCCCTTCTGGATATTGGGTCAACACCAACACTCGGCTCATCAAGTAATAAAAGCTTAGGCTCACCCATTAAGGCACAAGCCAGTCCCAATTTTTGCTTCATTCCTCCCGAGAGATTACCAGCCAGCCGTTCCTGAAAAGGCTCCAGTGCAGTAAATTTAAGTAATGTCCTAAATTGCTCTTCACGTTTTTCGCCATGGAGATTTCTAAGTTCAGCATAAAGCCGCAAATTTTCTATAATGGTTAAATCTTCGTACAAACCAAATTTTTGTGGCATATAACCAGTAATTGCATGAATTTTTTCCGAGTCGGTCCGGGTATTGAGACTATCTACTGTAATTGTGCCTTGCGTAGGCATCATCAGGCTGCATATAAGACGCATAAGAGTAGATTTTCCGGCCCCATCCGGTCCAACCAAACCCGTGATTTGCCCTTCAAAAATTGTTGCAGAAACATTATCTAACGCTGGGTCAATGTTTCCAGGAAAAAATTTGCTAAGCCCATTAATACTGACTAGTGGCTTTGAACTATTCATTACTATCAATTCACCTTTAAAGGGATTTTCACAGTAACAGGCATTCCTTGCCTTAATCCGTTATCCGGTTGGTCAATAACGACTCTTATACGATAGACAAGATCCGTTCGCAATTGAGTAGTTTCAACAATTTTGGGTGTGAATTCTGCTTGGGAGGAAATAAAACCAATATGTCCTTTATAGGGGGTTTCTGGATTGGAGTCCGTATAAATCAAAGCATCCTGTCCAGGATGAATCCTACCTAAAAAAGGTTCATCAATATAAGTTCTTACCCATACTGGATTATCAATAGCTAGGGTATAAACTGGCTCCGCGACATTCACAATAGCCCCTGGTTCCTGAATTCTGGTCAGTATCGTCCCGTGAGTTGGGGCATGAATTTCCGTGTCGTTCAGTGCTATTTGAGATTTCTCAAGATTCGCTTTAGCCACAGAAACTTCCGCACTACTTGAATCTTTCATCGCAACGGCATCATCAAAAAGTGCTTTTGAAACAGCCCCGTCATCAACCAATTGCTCACGTCTTTTATAAGTTCTACTTGCGTTTTTTTGATTGGCAGTGGCTTGTTCCAATTGGGCTTTTGCCATTTTCAGGCTGGCTATAAAAGTATCTTTATCAAGCCTGGCGAGTACTTGCCCCTCCTTAACATGAGCACCTTCATCAACGTCCATAGACAGGATACGCCCTGAGACACGAAAGGATAATGAAACGTCACGTATATCAACGTTTCCGTAAAGTGTGAGCCAATTTTGACTTTCTTCTTGTTTAACAAAGCTATACGCAAACCAAATTGCTGTGATGAAAAAAAGTGCGATGACGATACGTATTGTTATCGCTTTTTTACTCATATAGTTCTCCATGAATTCTTTGGCATCCTAACCCTTTGTCCTCATTATATTTTCTTTAGAACTGCGAAAAACTCCAATCTCTTTGTCAAACATGGTTTCAGCTCGGGGATTTAGTTTATCTAAATCTCTTCATTACAAACATTATTTGCCCGGACCTTGGTTTTTGTTTTTATCTTAAGTCCTGTTCTTATTAGAAAGTATAAATATAGCCTCATAATGCCATAATTAATCATTTTAAAATAGATTTAGATCGGGGGGAAATAAGGCAAACCCCAGTAATGGGTTTTATATAGAGCAAATTGCTAGTTAGTATATAGGGGTCGGACCAAAATTTATATTACACATTACCAACAAATGAATATGATTCGATGTAATCATATAATTTAAAACACAAAATCCATACCGTTTCCTTGCTTCATAAAGCCAGTATCGGTATCGCGCTCTATCGTGTTTAAATTTAAATAAAAACTCACGTTTGTGACACCGGTGTGTTATATGAAACACTTGACCAGGTGCATATATCCTGCTTGCTCGATGCATGTTATTCCTTTTATTTGGACTTGAAACGGCGATTCTATGTATCCGTTTTAGAAAAACAAGGTTAAGTTCCTAGAGCTTAACTTAGAAGGCATTTTAAGTCTTAAAAATAGCTTCTAAGAGTTAAAATTAGAGCCTTTTATCAGGTATCATATTGTTTATTATTAGAAATTTTTGGTCCGACCCCTATATTGATTTTTTATTATTAGAAATTTTTGGTCCGACCCCTATATTGATTTGTGTTCTATAATATGAGTAACGTAATCTGGACAGTTAAGTTCTTTTATAGAATCGAAATTTCATGCCTATTGAGCATTGGGAAAGCAAACCACCCAAAACCAGGATACCCGAATAAAACTGGCAGAAGAGGCTATGTATGAAAATAAAAAATTGACCGGTTAAAAAAATGACAAAATCATGAATGATATTTAAAAGGCTAGGATGTTTAACACCATGATTCCAAAACATTCATTATGGATGAAAGAGACGAAATCGAACCGTCGATTTTTAATAAATATGTATATCATTTGAAGGTTTGGTTAATGATTACCCAATTACAACATCATATATTAGGGGAGTTAACAGAATCTCAATTGATGCATCTATTTGAATCAGCTGAACTAATTGAACTCAAAGCAAATACTAAATTTATTCACGAAGGGGATAAAGAACCATTTTTTTATTACATTATTGAAGGTGCGGTTTCTATTTTTATTCATTCTGGAAAACAACAATATGTTTTGGCCACTTTGTTGAAAGGAGAAACAGTTGGTGAAATAGCATTAATAGACGAAGGACCTCGTTCTGCTTCCGTAAAGACCCTTAAAGATACAAAATTATATAAATTTGACATCAATAAATTAAAAAGTGAACCAGAGTTCAGCAATACCCTTGCTACCTTAACAAAAATAATCAGTAATCAACTTTCTAATAGACTTAGATATACAAACGCAGCTACTGTTGCAGCCCTTGAAAAGAAATATATTATGAGTATCTTTTCAATTAGAATGTTGATTTTGCTCTCTGTTTATGCACTTTCTTTAAACTTAATAGTAATAAGTAAGCATTATTTGCCAAACGCCAATTTTATCAGTGTAAGTATGATACTGGTATATGTTGTGGTGCTTTTTTCAATAGTCCGTCAAAGCAGTTACCCCCTTAGTTTTTACGGCTTTAATAAGGAAAACCTCTTTAAAAACTGCAGTGAGGCAATTTTGTACAGCATCCCGATTATGGGTCTCATTTTATTGCTTAAATGGTGGCTCATCGTTTCTATTCCCTCGCTTCACCATTTGGCCCTATTCGACCCGTCAGCAATCTTCCAACATGGCGTCACGTTTAGCTTAAAAATATATTTAATTTCTATTCTACTTTATTCGGTATTTACCCCAGCACAAGAGTTCGTTGTTCGTGGTTGCATTCAGACTTCATTACAACACTTGCTGGATGGGCCCCACGCTCAAGTTAAATGGAAGGCTATCTTTATTTCTAATCTGATTTTTGCAAGTGCTCATTCCCACTTAAGTATGGGTTTTGCTTTGAGCACGTTTATACCTGGAATTTTCTGGGGTTGGCTGTTTTATCGCCAAAAATCTTTGATAGGAGTAAGTATTTCACATTTTCTAATTGGAGTTTGGGCCGTCTTTTTTGTAGGAATTCAGAGTATTATATAACCACAGAGCCTGCATCACCCCAAGAATAGGTTTCGTTAATTATAAGCGCATTTTTTGCTCAAGGAATATTCTGAAGTTCTAGAAAAGAGAGCTGGCGTACATTAACATGATTACAGTGGGTTATTTCCAAAATTACCTCGCTATGGGCGATTTGTTCATCTGATGAAAAGAGCAATTTTCCACTTAGCATCTTTACACAACTGAAAGCAGGCCAAGAGACAGGGATTTATTGCATCGATTCCAGCTGTTTACCAGTTTGCCATATCGGATGGACAAATCGCCATGATAATAAAGAGACTGCTCCTATGTTAAATAAATTTAAGAGATTGGCCATTGGCAACAAGGGCTACCCAGGGAAAAAGTATATTTTTTGAACGGTCGTAAGTAAAACTCCACGTCAAGTTATTAAGTTTGATTGTCGTAAACCAGATAAATCTGATGGTTATATGTGCAAATCGCTTAAAACTGTATTATATTTAATTTGAGTGTATTTTTGAATTGGTTGTTTGTGGAATCATGAAAATCTTCGCTGCCGCTTTATCTCTATCCTTATTGTGTATTGTAGGTACAGTCAATTCTGAACCTAAAAATACTGAAACCAATAACGCTCAACCTAAAATTGAGGATTATAAATTAATGGTGAATGGACGGCCTTTTATAATCAAAGGGATGGCCTATGCACCTGAACCTAAGGGCTTTCCTGGTAATAAAATTTCTGGAAAATCGGAGTATGGTTGGGAATATAAAAATGGAGCTTGGCTATGTATGCCTGCGAATCAATACAACCCCAATGATTGGAAATCACCTTGTGATGATGATGATTTTTTTGGAACACTGAAGATTGAGAGTGCTGCGAACGAAACCTATAACAAAGAATTACAGAGTAAGTGGGAACGTGAACTAGATCAAATGCAAAACATAGGAGTCAATACTCTAAGATTGTATAATATCAATTCTGTAGGAAAAGATCATATTGCATTCTTAGACGAAGTTTCAAAAAGGAACATGTATGTCATTTATCCAATTTTAACTGATTACCTTTCAAAGCAAGCAAATTATGACAAAAACAAAATTGTTAATTCGATTAAAGAAGTTTGCGGCAATAAAGCAATTCTAGCATTTACTGCAGGAAATGAATTGCCTGTATTTGAAGATAAAGCAACCCTGGCAAGGGTAAATGAAGTAGTGGATTTAATACACCAAAATTGCCCGGGAAGTTTAGTGACCTATGCTATGGCAGATGATCCTTCCAAATGGGCTGTGTCTAAGGAAGGCGAAACCAGTGAATTAGTAGAAAAAATTCCGAATGTAGATTTTATTACAGTAAATGCTGGTTACCGAGGTGACCCTTCAACAAATGCGTCTCATGGCTACAATGAGCTATTTTTTAATCAAATACAATTAACCACCGAAAAGTACAAGAAGCCTTTTCTTATAGGAGAAGTAGGTAAGCATTTGAACGATAAGTATGGCCCCACATGGTTTAATGCAGTTTTGAAAATTATTTTAAACCGCTCTACCGAAGCACATAACCTAGGTCTAGTCTTTTTTGAATACAATGATGAACCCATTAAAAAGTCTGCAGCAGGAACTTCAAATGATATTACTATGGGCATAACTAAAGCAGGAGTTTTACAGCCTGGTACTGAATCAACTGTACAAGATCCAGCCAATGAGCAAAAAACTGACTTTCAAATGTTTACTGGGTCGGATTGCAACTTCCTTAATTGCAATAGCCAATAACTCATCGATAAAGTGAGGGGGAGCAAAAAACTTATGCTTTTAAATGAGTTTTATTTTATCTGTTCAGGGGGTACATCTACCATTAATGACAAATTTTCTGTGCTTGTGTGTTATATTATATCATATTCTAGAATATGGAATGGGCTATTTGCAATTCGCGAATAGGGAATAATAAAAGACATGGAGCACAGCCTGATTCCAGCGGCAGTACGGTATTTTTAGAGGCCTAATTGGGACTTTTTCAAAAATCACATTTAAATAATCATTTATTATCAATAAATTAAGTGGCTAATGTGATAGCCGCCATCCCCACCAAATTAAAGAAATTCAAAATATCATTATAGGTAGCCTGGTAGCTATATACAGCTATTCAAAGTTATCCGCAGGTTTATTCTTTAATTTTCACTCCATGACTAATTAAATTTCCCGGATATAGAACCACCTTTTCTCCTTCTTTGAGTCCATTTGTCACAATTGCATTATCAGAGTTATGGCGTTTTATTTTTATTGTACGCTTAATGGCTCTTCCATTTTCAGGGACAAATACCGACCAATGTTCGGAGTCTCGAAATAATGCACTCATGGGTACAAGTAATTCTTTTTTTGATTCATAGATAAAAATTTCTACGTCAACTCTGAATTCATCTCCAAGATTTTTCCATTGATCATAAGGAGAAGTAATATCAATAATTACATTAACCCTTTGTTCTTCAACTCCTAGGGCTGAAATTTTAGTATATCCACTTGGCTCTATAGTGCGAACTGTACCCTTTAACGCTATAGATCCACCCCATCGTTTAATTAAAACCTTTGCTTTTGTTGGAATTTGAGCCGCATCAGTGCTTAAGACATCTGCTACTATCTCCAATTTAGACACATCAGCAAGTTCCATAATATTGGCACCTACATTGAGAGTAGTTTCACTTTTTTGATGAATACGTAATATCTTTCCTGAGATGGGTGCAACAATGTTCATTTGTTCTTGAGAGTAATTTTGATTAGATGTGGTAGCAGCTAAGGAAGCTTTAATTTTTTCAATATCGTGTTCTGTACTATGGACCTTACGTTCGGCGGCATTAACGATTTTTTGTTTCAGCTTATACTCCAATTCAATGTGCTCAATTTCACTTGGACTGATGTATCCTTTTGCTACTAGAGCTTTTTTTCTATTAAAATCCGAAAAGGCTGTATCTAATGCTGATTTGGCTTGTTCCAGCATTGCTTTGGCTTCTTCATACTTAGCTTCCGCTGCGCCTAGCTCTTGTTCCAATTCATCTTTGGCACGAATATCGAGTAGCGATGGGGAAGCGGGAAGAATGATTGCCAGTATATCATTCTTGTTTATGGAATCTCCTTCCAGGTAGTTAATTCTGAGCAATTTCCCCATCACTGGGGCGGTTACAGTGTATATTTTAATTGCTCGTGTTTTTGCATCATCTTCTATGTATTCTGAATAGGGGCCATACTTAACCTCCGCTAGTTGTACTCTAACTGGCGCTGGTCGTATTAGCCAAAAAATAATGCTAAAACAAAGGGCTAAAAAAATACAAAGCGCAATATATTTTTTAATGTTCGAATGAATTACTGGCACTAATCACCCACTTTTAATACAGCCGTTAAATTGAGTTGTTGTATTCGTTTTTTAATAATAAATAAACTCATTACACTTGAAATCATTACCACAATTATTGATATTGCATAGGTTTTAGGTTCAATTATAAAAGGAATTTTAAACCAATCAGTCTGCATCAACTCTAATATAGTCCATGAAATCCAATATCCAAAAAGAATACCCATCGGTATAGCTAATAGTACCTCAAAAATAATATTGTAAAAGAGGATGTTAGACACTTCTCGCTCGGTGAATCCCAAGACTCTTAAGGTGGATAACTCCCATGAGCGTTCAGCAAGAATGATGATGGCATTGTTATACACTACAGCAATCGCGATAACTATTGCGAACCCTGCTAATATCGAAGTAAAAACAAGTACATGTTTCGCAAATGTTTCTTTGAATGTTTGAATAATTGACGTATTAGAGGTTATCGAACCTACTTTAGGTATCTTTTTGATTTCCTTGTATAATTGATTAATACGCTGATGATCAATGGAAATGCCTGCTAGATTGATCAGATGATCTTCATTGAGTAGTCGATTAATTAAAAAATTAGTTGTATAGGCGAACATCCCTACATAATCATTAACTATTCCTTGAACTTCAAGCTTGGTTTTTGCTCTGTTTCCTTCAAGCATATTGATGTGAATCCAGTCTCCTACGGTTACATGTAATCGTTCAGCCAAACCTTGGCTTAAGACAAGTCCACTCTCAGGTATAAAGATTGGATTTTCATTCTTATCCAGCACTACCTTTAATTTTGCATTGGGGGGAATGCCGAATAATGCAGTTTGTTCAGTGTAATTTTGATTACTTAATTGAGCAGGAGAAATCCGGTAACCTTCAGCATTAATTACCCCATCGACATGTTTAAGTTCTAGGAGCACTTTATCTTGTAATTGCTGTGTGAATGATACGGTTGCATCTTGTTTTTGCGACATTAAAAATTGTGTTTTTATTAAATATTCCACTGCATCTTGCCAAAAGAGACCTAATATAACTATAGCCATAGCTAGAGCAATACCTATTGATGTAATTACAGTACGAAATAAATGCCTAAAAGTATGGCGATAAAACATTTTCGCGCTTGCAGAAAAATGGGACAGTAAACCCCAATGCTCCAATTTGAGTGTTCGATAGATGGGTGGGGCTGGAGGACGCATCGCAACCGCTGGAGCTAGATTAACTACTTGATATATTGACTTCAAAGCTCCAGAACCAGCAGCAAAAAAACTAACTAGAACTCCTATCATTGCAGCTTGAATTGAAAATATATAATTAAAAACTGGGAATCTGAAATATTCAGCATAAAGTAGTGTCATTATCTTGCCAAACCAGGCACCAAGTCCTATCCCTAAGACAGTACCTACAAGCACAATCACCAGCACGAGTTTTGAATAATAAAAGACGATTGATGAATTGGTATAGCCTAGAGCTTTTAATAGAGCGATTTGTTCGCGTTGATGTTGAACCAGTCGTCCAGTTACTAAATTTAATAAAAATGAGGCTACAATCAGGAAAATAGGAGGAATAAAGGAGGCAATAATCTTTTGTTGATTTATTTCATTGGTTACAAATCTATCTGAAGTTTGCTCCTTTCTGGAATAGGTAATGGAGAGACCATAATCCAAAAACAGTCTTTCTAAATCGTGACGTACTGATTTTTCAGAGGCATTTGGCGCCAAAGTTAAACTAATATCATTAAACCCTTCCTGCATTCCAAAAGCGGCACTTAGAGCTTTATGACTCATCCAGAACACGCCAAAATGTTTATTATCTGGGAGAAGATCCTGACCACGAATTGCATATACATATTCTGGAGATAAGACGATTCCAACGATACGCAAGAGTTGCCGATGGCCATTTAATAGGGCATAAATTTGATCTCCTGGTTTTATAGAATTTGCTTTGGCGAATCCTTCATTAACTAATACTTCATTTGACTTGCCTGACTCAAGAAAACGACCCTTACGTAAGAATAATTGATTTAAATTGGGTTTCCTTGAGTCGGGAAGGGAGATAAAACGTCCTATGGCAGGTTCTTGCAACCAGGGCAAATCTAAAGTGACATCCTCAACAATACGCGCCTCTACTTGAGAGACACCCGGTATTTCTCCAATCCTTTTCTGCATATAAAGTGGAGCTCGTTTTAAAGTTAAAAACACATCTGCAAAATGATAATCGGAGTAAAATCTGTGTTGAGCCTGAGACAATGACTGGTAGGTACTAATTGATGAAATTAAAACACTAATCCCGCTGCAGACAACCAAAGAAATAGTAACAACCTGTCCTTTCAGTTTAAATAAATCTCGAAATAACTTCTTGTTTAAGATCATTACCATGATAGATCAGCGGCTTTTCGTTTACTTTTATTTTCAACGATCTGGGAGATACGACCATCTGCGATATGAATTATCCGGTCTGCCATTTCACCTATTACTAGGTTATGGGTAATGATGACCACTGTAGTGTTTAATTTTTTATTGGCCAATTCAAGTGTTTCCAATACTATTTTACCTGTTTCGCAATCAAGAGCGCCGGTGGGTTCATCGCACAAGAGTACATCCGGTTGTTTGGCTATGGCGCGAGCAATAGCAACTCGTTGCTGCTCACCTCCTGATAGTTGAGAAGGGAAATGTGATATTCGATTTTCAAGCCCTAGTAGCTTAATTGCCTCAACAGGATCCATGGGATTTTCTGCAATTTCGGTAACTATTGATATATTTTCTAAGGCTGTTAAATTGGATATTAAATTATAGAATTGAAAGACAAAACCAATATGCTCTCGCCTATAGCGGGTAAGCTCAAGTTCACTTGACGCGGTGATGATATGATCTTTATAAATTACTTCTCCAGATGTAGGAACATCGAGGCCACCAATAATATTGAGCAAGGTAGATTTGCCGCTTCCTGATGGCCCCAATAAAACAATCAATTCACCTTGAAATAAATCCAGATTAATCTTTTGCAAAGCATGGATTTGGACCTCACCCATTTGATATGTTTTAGTTAGATCGCGTACTTTAAAAGCAGGTTCTCGCTTCATCAAAAGGTCCATTTTTTGGTGAGTTACTCACTATAAGTGTAACAACAAAATTTTGGTAGGGTAAGCAGTCTTAACATGCTAGTCACTTGATTTATTCAAAGCAAGGATGAAATGTTGGTTGAAAAAAGAAGCACCATTACAGCATCAAAAAATCTCTTCATATCAGCAAAGTAGCGGGAACAATTGCCATCGGTTGCAAGCAACCAATCGCAATTGAAAGACTGTCGTTTGCGTCAGACTTTGCTATCCAAAAAACCAGGCTTACTGCAGCTATTAGTCGGAAAGTAAACAAAGTTCTTCATAATATTTGTTATGCTTAAAAATGCTTCATTTGCTGAGGTGAGAGTTTTAATATCTAGTGAATTAATACCGAGGCCATCAACATCAGTCACAGGCAAATCAATAACAAGAGTAGTTTCTGCTGTAGCTGCTTTCCCTATTTGAATACGAATTTTACCTTGGCCGGTGGTTATAGGGCCAAACAAGGAAAGATACGTTTGTGTTTTTTTCATTTAACCAACTATATTAAACACCATGACAAATGACAAATGACAAATGACAAATGACAAATGACAAATGAATAAGGGATGAATGATTTTAAGAGCCTTATTGACACGTACTTGAAGTTATTCCTACTTACGGTATTATTAAAGGTAAGAATATAAGGAGGAAGATATTATGCTTGTTCAAAAACTATCTATTTCCTTGCCTCAACAGCAATGCGAATTTATTGAACATTACCTTGTAGCTCATCATCTAAAAAGTCGCTCTGAGGTTATTAAAGAAGCACTGTACTTGTTGCAACAAAAGCAACTTGAAGCTTATTACAGAGAGGCGAATCAGGCGGTTGATTTAGCCTTTGAGAATACATCTTTAGATGGACTTGAAGAAAATGAAACGTGGTGAGATTTATTATGCTGATTTAGATCCTACCGCGGGCAATGAAACTAAAAAAATTCGCCCAGTAGTTATTATAAGTAATAATGCTAATAACATTGCTGCTAACACAATTACCATTGTACCAATTACATCAAATGTTAATAAAGTTTATCCATTTGAAGTCCTGCTTAACAGTAATGATAGTGGTTTGTCAAAAACTTCAAAAGCCCAATGTCATCAAATTAGAACTATATCAAAAAATAGAATTTCTAATAGGAAGGTTCAGGGCATCGTTAGCAATTTAATCTTATCTAAGATCAATTCTGCATTAAAGTTACACTTAGATCTATCTTAATGATTCGAATTTTTTATTTTTAGCCGGATTAATCCTGAATTTGGATTTGTCGATTGGTTGTCCTTGCTTCACTATGATAAAATCAATCAATACTACTAATTTAATTCGTGATATTGGCAGATAATGTCAAAATAAAATTGACAAAAATGCACAGTAGCAATTGAGAGAAAAACTACCCAATAACAGCCCAAAAATCAGAGTATTAAATATAATACATTAATAACAATAGCTTAGAATAAATTATCTCAGCTTTAATTCTCGCCATCCTCACCGAATTAAAGAAATTTAAAATATCATTATATGTAGCCTGGTTGCGCATAAAGTCCAGGAAAATGGCTTGCATTGAATTAATTTGACTATATAATGCCACTCCATCACGAACACCAAAGTGCTGCACACATGAAATCACTTGGGCAACCCCAAATTACTGGCACCTTTTACATCCAGGCTCGCTATCCGAGTCACAAAATAATACCAAGCACATACCTTCACTAAACGTTGGATTGAACCCCAACTCCCCATTTTTTTAACGATTCATGCAAAACACAGTTCGGTGCAACTAGCGGCAGACGCTGTCTTTTCTTAAGCCAGCCACAAGACCGTTACCCTAGTGCATCTGCGTTTTGCTATAAGCAGAAGGTATTTTCAATGTATACGATAGATGAAATCGAAACGGTAAAAAAAGAGGTTAAAAAGCGTATTGAAACATGTCGGATTCAAGGCGATTCCTCGCTTGATTTATCAAAGCTCGAACTCAATCGGCTAGGTGAAAATCGCTTGGTCGAATTGATGCGAGAAATTCCAAAGAACGTAACCATCCTGTCTTTGACCAATAACGTCCTTTAGGAGCTCGGCGCCGAGGGTCTAAAAGCCACTCTGCAGGGTATTCCTGAGAATGTCACCACCCTGGATTTGGGTTGGAATATCCTTGATGAACTCGGTCCCGATGGTCTAAAAACCGCACTGCAGGGCATTCCAGAGAACATCACCAGCCTGATTTTGAGCGCTAATGGGCTTTTTACGCTTCGTGATGGGGGTTTAAAAACCGGACTACAGGGTATTCCTAAGAACATCACCACCCTGAACTTGAGTGTGGGTTTCCTTTTTGACCTCGGTGCCAACGACTTAAAAACCGCACTGCAGGGCATTCCAGAGAACGTCGCCACCCTAGCTTTGAGCAATAATTCTCTTAATGCTCTCGGTGTGAAGGGCCTAAAAACCGTTCTTCAGGGCATTCCAGAGAACATCATTTCCCTGGACTTGAGCAAAAATGATCTTTATACGCTCAACCTCCTTGACTTAGTAAAGGCCCTAGCAACCATCCCAAATCATGTCACCTCCGTTCATCTGGGCGATAATGGTCTTTTTATCAAAAAAACAACCAAAGAAATCGATGCGTTTCTTCAACTATTGGGCGAAAACAGGCATCGTTATAATTTATCTGGTAATGGTGAGTCGCAATTAGCCAGGGCTCTGGCGCCTATGGCTCTATTAACGCAAGAAAACTCAACCAATAATCCGGCGTTTCCCACGTTACCCAAAGATGTTGTTGCCCACATCCTCTCCTTTTTGGATACCAAGCACAATCCTGAAAATAAAATTGAATTTTTCGAATCCCAACTGCAACTAACAATCGAAGCCATCGCCACCATCAAAAGCAAGAGGATAAGTGCACCAATCAATCCATGTAGCGATTATAAGACTCATCTGGAGAGCACTAACAACGCTCAACCCATTTTGCAAATCCCTCAAGAGGTGTTCCTAAAGCATATCCCTCTTAATGCCCAGGATATTAAAAATCTTCGTTTAACATGCAGTGGTTTCTCATTTTTTAGATACAAATCTGCAATAAATCGGTCAGGAAAAGGAGATGCTTATTTATTAATGGAGAAGGTTATTCATTTTCGTATAAAAGAAGCAACGGAAATTGTTCGAAATAACCCTGAAGCTTTATTTATGAAAATTTGTTACGAGGTCAACGAAAAGGTCGACGTTGATTCATCCGCGACTGAATTTCACAGCCCTCTGCAACGTGCATTTAGGAATTTGGATACTTATATGTGGAATAGTCTATATGAAACCATTAAGGAGGACCCTGAACTATTAAAGCAGTATAAATCCCAGCTATCTGAAGTTAACGCCCATTTTGATATTCAGCCACTAATTTCTGCTTATGATAATTACTTGACATTTTATGAAAATGAAAAACCTGAGCTTAATCATATAGATGAGGATTCACCGGAGGCAGTGAAAGCCTTCAGATTATTTAGAGACATACGGACCCAGCAAGATTTGTTGCCTATGCATATGATCTATGAAATGTGCAGGCCAAATGCACACATGTCGTGCAAAATAGACTATGATAAAGTGTTTACAAAAGAATATTTTAATGCTGAAAAACATACGTGGTTATTTTTAAACCCAGTGTTGAATTCAGGCCCAAGCGCGAATAGTCATCCCGATGCAGGTCGGTTTGAAATTTCGAACAACCCGCCTCCACCTTCAAAAATCTTATGCTTCATTGAAGAACAGCGGGGCGGGATAACCCTTCCAGTAAACAAGCTTAAAGATTTAGAACAACTGGTAAATAAGGGGCTAGGTGCTTTAGTTCGCGGTGACTATACATTCGGTGCATTTCCTGCACTTGCGTATGGCACGGCTGTGGAAGACGATCAACAACTTTTTTTGAAATTGTATGAAATCAGGCTCAAGGAATTCCTAAAACATAAAGAGTTGTTATTCGGAAATTCATGTACCAAGGAGCGAACCATGACGCTCAATCAATGATTGATTCTATAGCAATCAAGTATAGCAACTGTCTTGAATGAAAACTCAGCGCAGTTGCTATGGTAACTAGGGTTCCTTAGAGTCAAATGTAACCGCTTGGCTTTCTTCATGATTGAATGAAGGATTTGCTTCTTTGTTAGAAATAGATTCTTTATTAAAAAACATTAAAAACTTCGGCTTATTGCTTTCAAGTGAATTGAGCTCGCTTTGAAGACGCTCTCGCTCACGAGGGTTTAACCCAAATGTTCTTTCAAAGCAATTTTGAGCGGACATTACAGCTGCCAAGTTCATACCACAACAGAGTAAAAAATAAAAGTAGATCATAAATATTGCCTCTACAGTGGGTATATCACTGAAAGACAATCCCACTCCGAATGCACCAGTCGTAATTAAAGGAAGAGCACTTATACACAAAATCTCACAAGGTATTTCAAAAGTTAATATTTTCTTCTTACGATTCTTTATTTCATCTTTCAAGCCCGATTGTTTTTCTAAATAATCTACGATGACTCGACGAGCATCTTTATAAGTATAAGTACTAAACTATTCCTGAATGTGGGGAGCTAATTTTGTCAAAGGTATATCGCAAATTTCTTTATTCAGTGCTTTATTCAAGAGAGCAATTTTGTTCAAATCAGGTAACTCTAAAAAGCTATAAATGATAAAACGTACCTCTTTAGGCCAGTATACAAAATTAACTGGTGAATCTGTTGCAATATTAGGTATTGCTGGATTTGCTGAACTATCGTTTGGTCGAAAGAAGGGTAGAGGCGATGTAGTTCTTCCAGAAAGACATTTAAACATTTTAAAATTACTCCTAACACTCATAATTTGTAACAATTAAGGACAGATAATCAATTGAAGATTAGGTTTAGTTTGATAGGAGTTTGTGGCTTGGATATCGATCGTGATTAATTAAGCAAAGTTCTTCTCTTACTCCCTTGTAACGCAATAGTATTTGAGTCATTTTTTCAAGGGATCTTGGAGTCATTATGGATGAATAATGTTGATTATTGGGCATTGTGTCGCATATGTTGGCATGTATTGGCATCAAATTCAAGATTTAAATAGGGACGGACTCAGGGGGGCTACTTTCAAGCTTTCAATCATTTGATTGGCAACAACTCGATGGCAGGGCATTTGCACCATCCTTTGATTTGTCTTGTGTGGACAAGACCATCAAGATCAAATTGAGATCCTGGTCGCGAGCAACCAGGCTTGCTGGAGTTGACTTCAATATTGATCACAATTCCAGCATGTTAAAAATTTAAATGAATGATTCTTTTTCAGGCCTTTTGGTAAATGCTTACAAAGACATATTGGCAGTGGAATCAGAGTCATGGTTTCGATTAAACAATCTTGGAGAAGTCGAATGCAATGAATTTGATGCTCTACTATGTGTAGCTCCCGCCATTTCAAGACACGCAATAATATCGGAGTTTTTTAATTGACACGCAGCAGTGAGCGCGTTAATTTGGTGATTATCTCTAGCTTCTACACTCGCACCAAATTGAAGCAACAAGTTAACACTGTCCTTATCCTGAACTCGAACTGCGGCAACTAACGCTGGTGTTTGTAAAGGAGAAGGCTCAACGCAATCAGGACTAATGCCTAACTCCAAAAAACCACGTACAGCACCTGTTTTTTTTGTTCGCAGGGCTGTAAAAAATCCATTCACTAGAATTTCAGTGACTTCGTTATTTGCTGTAAGTGCTGCTTTAACGCGATCAAATTGAATCTTGTCAGGATACTCACTTCGTGCATATCCTCTATCTGACTCAAGTACGAAACTAACAAATTCCGCGACATCGGCGATGACATATTCAGGAATTTTTGACATAACGGCTCCTTTTAAGTGTTGTATTGACGCACCCAACCGAATAAGTTATCCACGGGATTGAATGCTTTTAATCGCATAATCGCCTCTAAAAATTTAAAAAGGAATTTAAAATCTGAATGTTACTCAAATGTCCATTTTCAGTGCGGGTCACATTAGGACAAAAATAGGTCATTTTCGGACATACTTTTAGCCGAGTAGGGAAAAGCCTAGGGTTTACAATGATACCCTTTGCTCAAAATCTTTCAATCCCTAGTGAAAACAGAACGATTAACCGCATTACTTCAGCGTGAGTTTATAGGCTTTGATCCTAAAATTCTCCATTGGATCAGGCACGTACGATTCTTTTAAGCCATTGATTGTTACATTAGTTGTAAGTGATGCATCGTCGGTAAGAAGAATAGTTATTTTGACTCCATAGGAATCACAAGCAAGTATTAATTTCATAATAACCCTTACCAATAACCTAAGATATTTCAATTAAGTATAGAATAAACTAAATGCAACTAATACTAACGTACAATTACCCATTGTTACTGAATAGTTACCGTCCATCATACCCACAGGCCTTATTGACGTCATGGGTGAGGGGGCTTGGATTGTTTGCTTCGCTTTCCATTGCGTATCACTTATGGTGAGTAACTTGTCAAATTTAGATGCGTTTATCCATGGTGTCTTGCGCATGACTGATGATTGATTCAATTGAATGTGGTGACATTTCTGTAAGCCCAATTGAGCCTAATTCATTGCCTTTCGTAATTCTCATACTTAGATTTCGATATAAATCA
This sequence comes from Legionella waltersii, assembly GCF_001468085.1. Taxonomy (GTDB): domain Bacteria; phylum Pseudomonadota; class Gammaproteobacteria; order Legionellales; family Legionellaceae; genus Legionella; species Legionella waltersii. Next base: position 22,505 of record NZ_LNZB01000020.1, read on the forward strand.
CGACGTTCTGCTAGATTATTAGATTCTGGAGCATAAATAGTGCCGGTTTGAGGATCAACCGCTAAGCTTAGTTGATCCAATTCCATGTGTAATCTTAATAAGGCCGAGTTGATCGTTACCCCCTGCTTTTCTAATTCATTGCAAATTGCTATACCTTGTACTATCGAAGAATCATTTCCCCCAACTACATGTGCTACAGCAGAATGACGATCAATTTTTGTAAATACCTTTGCTAACACCTCTTTGAGTTGTGGCATAGAAACTAAAGCATCTATATGAGCTAGCCATGCGCACTTATTTCTTGGATCAGCTATCGCTAGAATAAAACAACATCCTGCTCCCATTGATCCTAAGATTCTTCGTTCTTCTGTATCAGCGGTTATAAATGCACATTCGCCCACACCAACTTGTACTGATTGTTCTGGTTTAAAATCAATCGGTTTAAAGTTTGGTACGCGTTCATTTAATTGAATAAGGCGTTCACTTATGTTATCAGGTAGAAGCTTCTTGTACTCTCCCATACAGTCATTAAAAGTTCTCTCCCACTTATTTTCGGATTCATAAAATTTCATTAATGACCTTGATGGATACTGAGAATTACTTATGATTTATATAGTTGATAAGTAAGGGGCCGTCAAACCACGACTCAATGAAGAGGCCGAGTTTGCAAAAACTTTGGTTTTTATACGAATTGCATTAATAATCCCTTAATTTTGTTCGAATATAATATTGCCCAAATATTAGTCATTTAGATTTGTTTGGAGCACTAATACCCATGAAGAGAAAATTTGATTCGATTGCTCATGAACGGCACTACTACAAGGAAACTGGTAAAAAACTTGTGGCCATACAAGATGAACAGGAACATCGAAAAATCGATAAATACATGAAGAAACATTCAACCACGCCTCCTCGCACCTCACGTGAATCTGGTTACTCTGTTTATCTGTTTAAAGGAAAACACATCGAAGTCAACTCTTCAATGGTCAAAAGACAAAAGATAGATAACGAGCATTTTCTCATTTCAAGAGCGGTAAATGCACCTGCTTTGCCTGTCTCTTGTTTGGCCTCAACAGAGCATGTTATCGCTATGCAAGATAAGGTAGAGGATTTTAAATCGGAATTTGAACCCTCTACTAAGCAAAAGGTCATGTATCAAATCCTACTGTCCTGTTGTTCTAAAAAATTGAAAATTCAACACGAAAAGCGAGCCCTATTAAATCTTCTAAAAAAATACGATGACACATTAAGTAACGAAAATGTCCGTATTTCTTATAATAAGAAAAGGTCCGTTTTTGAAATCACCGTAGGTACCCAAGTTGCAGATATTCAATTACTTGTTCGCGCGTTAAGCAGCAAGTCTAAATATAAAATAATTGATTGCGATTTTAAGGGTATTGGCCTAAATGAAGGCGTGTGTTTAGTGAAAAAAGATGCCTCCAACCCAATTCATGCTCTGGCAAATATTGCCAACTCTGATTCAGAAAAAGGGTTTCTTGAAAGAGATGCTGGTAGCACATCAGGACTTTATACCGCGTCATATCAAGACAGTCAATGGACTTTTAATTTCTTCACAAGCTTGGATGATCTGCGCAATAAAACAGAATACCCAGAAGATACGCTGGCTATAAAAATAGTTAATTCAAACTAACTGGATGGATCGGGTGGTGGTAATAGAACCCACGTTATCCGCTTGGTACACTGAATGTCTCCCCTTGAACTGGGGGACTAACCAACATTTGATTGCTGCGACAAAACCCAATTTCGCACCAAAATGAAATAAAAATATCAAATCGTAGGTTTTTTAATCATTCCTTAATGATTGAGGTATACAATATCAGTTCAATTAGTTCGAGGATTAAAAGATATGGCACGTCATGAGTATCCTAGCCACATTCAATATTTTGGTCAAAAGATGAAATCAAGAATTTCACTGAAACCCGAGTTTAAAAATGAAAGAAAAGCAATGCGATATCTCCCAGAATCAGATGCTAACAACGTTTATTTAGACAAAGAGAAACAAAAGAAACACACCATTCAATGGCTTGATGAAGAGAATCTTGCTGTTGATAGAAAGGGTTTAATTTTAAGTGGTGAATACACTTTTATACTCACCTGTGAAGAAGAGCCAAAACTTATATGTAGCGCAAATTTACATCATTCCTATATGGCGAATGGGAAAAAAATTTTAGCAAGCGGGAGTCTTACTTTTGAACGAGGTAAATTGGTAAAAATATCCAATAACAGTGGGCATTATAGACCAACAGATGATGAAATGTTGGATGCAATTAAAGCCTTATATATTGCCAGTGGGGGCTCTCTAAAAACCTATAAGAGTTTTTCTACCACAGAGCAACATGTGTACTCCGTTAAACAACTTTTTGCGGTTGAACATTTCAATGAAGTTAGCCCATTAAGCGAAGAAGAAAGTCCTAATCTAAGCGAAGTAATTGACAGTGGTTATGATATTGTTATTGCTTCAAAGAATACTAAAGTGCCTCAAGATAATTCCCGCTACGGAAAGGGTCTTAAACAAGAGCTTGAGTTATTGTATGGCAAAATAATTACTAAATATTCAGCTTTATATGCTCCAATTAAAACTCATGATTCAGTTGATGCAGGTCAATCTCCCATAAATACTCCAGGTTAAACCGATCTGCCCGTATGGGGGTAGACCAATTTTCAGTGATTCTATGCATAGCTTATCAAGCTCTGGTGTCATTTTATGAGGGTATCTGAGCAAGTAATCTAACCTCGAGAAATCAGACACCGCCCTCTAGTAAGATTAATCCATACCAAAACCTAATAGCAGACTATAGAAAAGGCCAGTACGCAGTGACTAGTTAAATTAAGTAGACTTAATTCAATTAATTATTAAAATGAGCAAGTTAGCGAAAAAGTTACACGCAAAACAACTTGGTCGCTCACGTTTAAATCAAAATTAATTGATCTGAGTTGAGGAAATTTTCATGCCATTTTTTAAACCTATTGGTCGTGACAAGGATGCGTCCTTTAAGGCTAAAGCAGCTAAACCAAATCACCAAAGAGCTGTTGAAAATAAAATCGTCCCCAAAATGCAATTTAAAAAACCATTAACCGTAAATGAAGGTTATTTTGAAACCCTACCTTCTGAAATCATTCAACACGTTATGCTGTTTTTAGATGTTAAAACCTTAGGGCGATTAGCATCAACAAATTCTGCCATCCGTGATTTAGTAAGCCAATTTCCAGGAGAAGTTTCTGTTAAATTATTTCAATCCAACCACTGTGGAACATTCTCAGAGTTAAACAGCAAATACCAACATTTTTTAATTGCAAAGAATGCGCGTCAGCGCGAATTAGATGCCATTAATGGAATGAAAGAGTCAATTAAACAAAAGAAAATCGAATTAAGAGGCAAGATAGGGCCATCGCATAAATACAACTGTATAAGCCAAGAAGAAAAAGCGCTTACCTTTGGCTTTCTTTTATTGGGTATTGTTGGTGGGGGTTTATTTTCTTGCTGCTTTCCAATTGAATGTGTTGTATCAGGTTTAATAGGTGGTGCCGTAGCAGCACCAGTCCCCTTAGCAGTGTCACGGACAAAAAAATGCCTTTGCCAAGCTTGCATTGAATGTAAAGAGAGCGAGATGATAGAGAGAGAAGCCAATTTAGAGAGCAATTTCCCAGAACCCAGTGCAAATCAGATCTGATTTTAGATGATGTTGGATGCTTACAATAAAATTACCATTCCCTGCAAGCGCATGGGGGTGGTGGTAAAAATTTGCACATATTTTGAGGGTTTGCTATATACTTATAATACACTTTTTAATGCGAATGATTCAAAGACCTACGCTTTTTAAAAGAGTTGAGCCAACCATGTATAGTCAAATTTTAATCGATAACATCAATATTCTTTCCGAACAAGCGTTAAGTTCTCCTGAAACAATTAAATTAGAAAAGCCAATGTCTGAGCGATTGAAAGAGACTGTCTTTTTTCACCGGAAGGCAATATCAAAAATTATTCACAAAAAAGACCATCGATTATTGGTAATTTGTGGGCCCTGCTCTATTCATGATTTAAGCTCTGCCATGGAATATGCTTCGCGTTTGGCTGAGCTGAGAAATAAATACATTCAGCATTTGTACATCGTCATGCGAGTATACTTTGAAAAACCGAGAACGACCGTAGGCTGGAAAGGGTATATCAATGATCCACATATCGATGGAACGTTTGACTTGGAGTATGGTTTAAGAAAAGCACGTTCACTCCTTATAGACATCAATGAATTGGGCTTACCCATAGCAACCGAAGCCCTGGATCCAATTACTCCTCAATACATTTCAGACTTGGTTTCTTGGTCTGCCATTGGCGCAAGGACCGCTGAGTCTCAAACTCATCGAGACATGGCCTCTGGTCTATCGATGCCCATTGGATTTAAAAATGGCACGGATGGAAGTTTATCCGTTGCATTAAACGGCATGATTGCTGCGACAAAGCCACAAGTTTTTCTGGGAATGAATTCACAAGGAAATGTCTGTTTATTAAGGACTAAAGGAAATTCAGACATACACCTTGTCTTGCGCGGAGGGAACAAACCCAACTATGAGAAAACGGATGTTCTTGCGGCAGAAAAAGCATTAAAAGAGCTCCAATTACCCTCCAGTATTATGATTGATTGCAGCCATGGTAATTCTAATAAAGATCATCGTAGACAACCAATTGTTGTCCAGGAGGTATTAAATCAATGTTCTAAAGGATCAAAATCCATTATTGGAATCATGATCGAGTCTAATTTGTTTGAAGGTAATCAACCAAGCAATGTTCCCAAAAATGAACTGAAATATGGGATTTCAATTACTGATGCCTGCATAAGCTGGGATACTACCGTGGAAGTTCTCTCATTGTGCAATGAGGTCATGCAAAAAGCCCGTTGAGAATTCGATTTTAACGGTGTAATACGATCTAAATAGAGTGATTTGTATGAGCACTTTACTAAACTTGCGACAGCGAATTGATGAATTAGATGGTCAATTGATAGAAATTATTAAGCAGCGCTTGGATCTTGCAAGAGAAGTCTACGCCTTAAAATCAATGAGCGGATTGGGTATTTTTGATGCTGACCGAGAACAAGCGATTTTTGATCGCCTTCGCATAACAGCCAATCAGCAAGGATTGTCTACTGATTTTGTGATAGACATCATGAGGCGAATTCTCAGTGAATCCTATCTTCAAGCAAAAAAATCGCCGATTTATCAGGTCAATCCTGATGTTCGCAAGATTGTTATTGTGGGGGCCAATGGAAAAATGGGCGCTCTATTTGCGAATCAATTTAAATCGTCTGGTTACCATGTACAAGAGCTCGACAAAGAGAGCGTACCCTACACAACTCAAGCATTCGAAGAGGCTGGATTGGTATTAATTTGTGTGCCCATTGAAGAGTTTTTGAGTGTCATTTCAGAGTTACCTCCTTTACCCAAGCACTGTATTCTAGCAGACATTACCAGCGTAAAATCAAAACCCATGAAAGCGATGCTTGAGGCTCATCAAGGGCCAACCGTTGGTCTGCACCCCATGTTTGGTCCGAAGGTAAAGACATTAGCCCATCAGTTGATCGTCTATTGTAAGGGAAGAGAAACAGAAAAATCCGATTGGTTGATTAAGCAACTAAACATTTGGGGGGTCCGTATCGAAATGTGTAGCCCTAAGCAGCATGACGAGATGATGGCTTATGTACAAACGTTAAATCACCTTACCTTTTACGTGATTGGTACCTTTCTTATCAACGAGAACATTAATTTAGATTTACTCATTCGTTTAGGCACCCCCAATTCTAAAGTGCTTTTAGGTTTAATTAAGCGGTTTTTGGATCAATCGCCACAACTCTATTGGAGCCTATTCAATGCATTAGATCATAATGCACTGGTAGGCAGCAGATTTCTTAAACACCTTGAGTCAATACTAAAAACCATATGGGAAAATGAACCCGAACAATTTATTAACCAGTTTAATACCGTTAAAATCGCTTTCGAAAAAATGACGCAGCCTTAAGCGATGTCATTAGGTTCGTCTATCTGGCCGCATTGGTCCGCTTGCTGACGCGCGCGGCTCGGTTTCTTTTTTGCTGTTTGAATCAAATGCTACTCACAGGAGGGAGTGAGTCGGTCCGCTTGCTGACGCGCGCGGCTTGGTTTCTTCTTTGCTGTCTGAATTAAATCTTAGTTACAGCAGGGAGTGAGTTGGTCCGCTTGCTGACGCGCGCGGCTCGGTTTCTTCTTTGCTGTTTGAATCAAATGCTAGTCACAGGAGGGAGTGGGTCGGTCCGCTTGCTGACGCGCGCGGCTCGGTTTCTTCATTGCTGTCTGAATCAAATGCTAGTCACAGCAGGGAGTGAACCGAGCCGCGCGCGTCAGCAAGCGGATACGGAACTATCCGCTTTCACGAATGACGCTTCTTAAGGGAGTGCCATTAGGTCATGCCCAGACCTTGCTAAATGATCCCGCGTCAATGGAATTTTTGTCGCGAATCGTTTAATTTTAGCAAATTGCGATATATCCCTCATCATAGGAGAATGAACATGGCACTTAACTATATCTGTTATATCCGTAATGGACATTTGCAAATTGAAGATGCAGATGCAGCGGGAGGACCTAAATCAGATGCAACACTGTATCCGAGTGACTCAGGATATCCTCAACGTGTGCACTTTCAGCATCCTGGAAAACATCCTTATAATCAGCATAGCAAAGAAGCCTTGGCAGTCGCAGCACACAATGCCTGGTCTGCAGCCAGTTATTCGGATGTTCCCTATCAGAAAGGGGGAATAAATGTTCTACACGGGCATGCGCGCAATGTATCTTATGCTAGGGTGCAGGCTTTAGTGGCTCCTACCGAAGATCTGGAACCGATTGTATCAGCGTTAAAAATGTAAAAATTTGATGCTTGCAGAGAATCATGAACAATAGGGGCACGTCTTTTGACAAAGGGATTACTTCCGTTTGAGTCATGACCTAACCTACACTTGCTTTATCTGTAGAAATATAGGACTGATTTTTAATGACCTTGGGTCATCTTTTTTAGCTAACGGGATGGTTAAGGGCATGCCTCCATGAAATACTACATGCTATAATAATACGGTGTACTCACAGGGAGAAAGTTGTGATGTTAAAAAACCATCAGGCTTGGCAGAAATTATTATTTATTATGATTTCTTTGGTTATCACGACATCTCTTTTTGCGATGAATTTCCCGAATAAGCCGGCGAATGATAGTTTCATCGTTGATGAGGCAAATCTTATTGATCCCTCCACAGCAAAACAAATTAATGAACTGATTTTTCAAGTATGGAATGAACAACGCATTCCCATTTATGTAGTAACCATTCCATCGCTTGCAAGCTATGACGCTTCAGGGGTGGGCATCGAACAATACGCCTCTCAATTATTTAATCACTGGGGCATTGGTTCACCAGATCGTAACTATGGTGTTTTATTGTTGGTTTCAAAAGGGGATCGAAAAGCGCGTATTGAATTAGGGAAAGCCTATGATCATCGCTACGATAATGAAGCAACAGACATTATGCAAAGCCTGATTATTCCTAATTTTATTAGTGATGATTATGCGACAGGTATTTCAGAGGGCGTGAGTGGGTTAGCTGCCCTCGTTAGAGGGCAAAACATTCCCCTACCAAAAAAGCCGTGGTGGGCTTGGCCGTTATTTATTGGTAGCGTCATTTTAATCACTGCAGTGATTGTTTCACTGTTTAAAAATGGTCGAAGCGGATGGGGATGGGCCCTCATCATCCTATTAGCTACGATCATAGGCTATCTGTTGTGGGCTGCTACTAAAGCAGGCGGAAGTGGTGGTGGGTTTGGAGGAGGATCTTCAGGCGGTGGTGGTGCAACAGGATCTTGGTGATGATAGGTTCATAATAATTAAGGAGTAAGGGATGAAAAAAGCCAGTCATTCATTAACTACCGAGCAAATTCAAGAATTAGAAGAGGCCATTGCTCATGCTGAACACAACACCAGTGGTGAAATTGTTCCTGTGATTGCTACTTGTTCTTCTCATTATCATCATGCAAATATGGTGGTGGGGTTTGTTTTTTCGTTGATTGCTTTTGCCGTATTATGGTGTATGACCGAAATAAAGCCTACCTCTACGTGGAGTGAGGAACATGTTCTCTCAGTTGGTTTGCCTATTTTTTTATTCACAGAAATTGCTGCCTTTATTTTAGGAATGCTTTTTGCGGGACTAATTCCCCATTTGAAATTATTTTTTATTTCGCAAAAGGAAATGCAGCAGGAGGTAACCCGCGCTGCACATCAAGCGTTTTTTAATTTACACGTCGCAAAAACACCCACGAGTACCGGGGTGGTGATCTATGTATCTCTATTTGAACACCTTGTTTGTGTACAAGGTGATACCGCTATCAGTGAAAAATTATCCCAAGAAGATTGGCAATACATCAACGATTTGGTGATTCAAGACATTAAGAATAATCAATTAGCGAACGGATTGAAAAAAGCGATTTTAGAAATGGGAACATTGCTAGCAAACTATTTTCCCGCTACCCCTATTAATTCTAATGAATTACATAACAAAGTTTATTTGTTGGACTAGAATAACAGCGATGCACAATACCCGTGCCTGGCCTTTAATGGTGTCTTTTCAATTTGATCTTGCCTGCTAAGACATCACCAAACGATGATTCAGATATTGCCTATACTTTTGGTATAAGTTCTTTCATAGAGTTTACTTATGCCACGTCCAGTTATTGGTTTAGTTTGTAAAGATCTGAAAATGGGGGTGTCCTTTTATCAGCAACTCGAAGCCATGATGGCTATACTATGGCCAGATGAAACACAAAGACCGATTATCTATGGTGAATTTGGTTTAGATTCCAGCTCAACTGCTGATGTGGTTAAGTCTAAGAGCTGTGATTGTATTTTTAATCTAAGTCCTGAAGTAGTCGTCGACTCAGGTGATTTACCAGAATTACCTAAAAAAACTAAAAATTTAATGAATGAATTACGCAGCCAATCTGGTGTTGTCTTAACAGCACAAGAAGCTCGAATCTTTCATAAGCTGTGTTTAAGAATGGGGGAATATACTCCCCCTGCGCAGCCTAAAGTTGACGATCATAATGTTGTAAGCGTTATCGGTGGAATGGGGCCTATAGCTGGTGCTAATTTTTTAAGGTCACTAGCAGAAAGTTTGGATGATATTGACGTTGATGAGGAAACAACAATTAAGCTTTATTCAAATCCTCAATTACCTGGAAAACATATACCAAGTAACGAATGTATTGATTGTATCAAGCATACTGCAGATTATTTAGGGCGCTTTCGAGATTTTGTAAATAACGCGAAAGGTGTCTTAGTTGCTCCTTGCAATACCTTTCATACTAATGTTCCAAATTTAAGCTATATTTCCGCAATTAATGAAAAAATTCTTCATATTGTTAAACAAGTTGAGACAAGGATGTTTAGTGATGATAGATTTCAGACCGTTGCAGTAATGGGAGCAGAGCGGACAGTGGATAAAGGCTTGTATGAAGGCATTTTTGAGGGATCAGGCAAAACTATTTTTTCTTTGAAAGATCATCCAAAGTATAAGAAGTTAGTCCAAGAAGGAATAAACTTGGTAAAAGCAGGGCAAGCAACTGCTGGCGGCGATAAATTTCGTGAGGTTATTGATTTTATTAAAGAAAAATCACCTGGTTCGCCAATAATTCTAGGTTGTACTGAAATAGTAGTGGGTTGTAAAGCAGTAGGTATGGTGATTGAGTATCCTTTATACGATTCTGCAAGTATTTTAGCAGAGGCTACTGCACAACAAGTCTTGCTTTCATCTTCTGAGCCACGAAATGAGCAGTTTCAAGAAAGTAGAGACATCGATCATTTTGTGTTCTCTTTAAAACAAAACATCACCCGTTTTCAATTACTAGAGTCTAAAAATGGAAGAAATATAGACGATAAATGCGAAGAATTACTTGAAAAGATAACACAAATATTTACAGATAATAAAAAAGCCCCTATTCAGAAATACAAAGAAATTCTTAAAATACTAATTTCTGATTTTGTAGATCCAAAAATGAATTCACAGCTTAGACCACTCCTTGGAAAACTCATTTCACCAGAGCTCCCTAATTTGGATCTTGCTCAGTTAAAAGAGTTTAGTGCTCAACTCGATAAATTACCTGAGCCCCAAGCAGAGGTTCAGGTCCAATTAGCTGCAAAAGGCTCTGAATAATGCGTACTCCGTTGCAAGCAATTCCCCTGCGATTCTGAGAAGATACAACGGTCGTTATTTTGGGTTCTCTTAATCCAAACTCCAATTGGTCATGATGAGATTGAATTGATTATTAATTCAGCAATTTGGGTTGTTGTTGTCCTTTTTTTGTGGTAAAATACCTTTAATTGTTAATCAAGATTCGCTTGTTTGATGAAGACTGCAAATACTACCTATACAACCAGCAATTCTGTTTTTAAGGCTCGTTATCCAAGTCATAAACTCATTCCGGACTCCTTTTCCCTTTGAGCGCTTTATTGCGCGCTAAACAATCCTAGCGATATTAAACAAAACCCAGAACTCGATCTTACCGTGGTGATAAGTGGTGGATTAAGTGCAATTGGTTTTGACCCTATACGATATCGTTCCTTGCGGACATGGCTTTAGCTAGCACCAACGTGCATGCTGCTGAAAGTCTGTGCAGGAGCGACCAAGAAAGAGTAGTTAGAATGAAAGAGAAAAATGACCAGATGAAAAAATCGAACACGCCAATGCAAGCAGTCCAAAACAAGCCTAAGGTCCTTGAGACATTTCCTCAATTTATAAGTTCCTGCCCTTATTTGCTGGCTAAACTAGACTATGACCTCGAACGCGCTGGAACGAAAGTCGATTATGGAAATGAGACATGCAAACAAAAAAAAGGAATTTTCGTTTCAGAAATTATTAAAAAGCAAATGGACGCAGTTATGATGGTCCAGCGGTTAAATGAAGTTTATCAAGATCCAGATAAAAAACTATTTACTGTGGTTAAGTCCTCAAGTGGCCAAGGTTTTCGGATACAAGTATCATTTCATCGGATTGATGATTACGATAAAGAAAACAAAAAGATATTTAATCAAGTTTTAATGGAATTGAAACGTTCATTTTCATTTAAAATCAATGACGATGTCCTGAATCCTCAACAAATTACAAAAGTTGACTGGAGTAGTGATCAAACATTCCCAGCTAAAATGCCAATATTCTTTGGTGTTCGTGGTGAATTCTATGGAGGCAGGTCTAAAGAATTTGTAAAGAACACTTTAGTGACATCCTTCATTGATACTACCAATTCAATATCCAAATTATTTAATGACAATCTAAAGCTAGTGGAAGAGGGTCATAGAGCGGATGAATATTTCCTCGAACCCAAAGTGAGTGTAAAAATAGTCCGTATATTTAATAGCCTGCCTGCCCAACTTAAAAGCAGGCCTGGTCGAGAAGCATTTAAAAATGAAGTCGGTGGACAAATCATTCAGGGTATAACCGGGATGGATAAAGACTCATCGAAATACCTTGCACAAAACTATTTAAGACCAGAGGATATTGGGCGTCTTTCACAACTCAATAGGGGGACTAGGGAAATGGCAACCAGTTTTTTTAAGAAACAGGTTGCAAGTTCGAAAAACGAACCAGAGTCCTCTAATAATTCAACTCTAAAAAAGGGTTAGTGATGGTTTTTTAGCCATCACCCAAAATAAAATTGTCTTAACAGGTCAAACCATAGGGGGAGTCCTTAAATAACCGAATCACCTCTTTTAACTTGTTGTAATCAGCCCTTAAAAGAGGTGGGCATCAACAAGACAAAAGTAACATCCCATGTTATCCCGATTAAAAAATCGCCTGCGGTTGTTTAATAATTTCTTAATAAAAAACGGGTATAATTGAACAATTGTTTCGCAATACGAACATGATTCATGTTGCATAGTATGGAAGTAATCCTGATGTTAGCAGTACTAGAGCTTAAAGCCCATCAAAACTTGAGACAGTGCTCTGTTGCTGAAATCGTTCATGCCATTGAATTCCCAAGCCATAAAATCCCTGCACACTAACAACCACTCATTAAGAGTATTACGCCAGTTTTTGCGACGTTGCCAAGGCATCTGTAGGCTGGCTGTCCGCTCCCTTATGGTGGCTCGGTTGTTCGCGCTTGATTAAACATTGCCCCCAATCCAGTCCAATTCAATCCGAGTCGCTACCATAGGGGTGGCGCATAGCACCACGCGTTTCAGATCGGTCGTAATCTCTTAATAACCCGTAAATACCACATTATTGAATAGTAACTAATGAAGAGTTGATGGCCACATGAATACAGAGAACCCTAGAAACCAACAAGAGAAAAAAAACGAATCGCCCGTCGATGTGTTAACCGATTGCCCTAGTCGGAAAAACATAGAACCTATTCGCCAAGAGGAGGTTCTCAATGCGATTGGAAACGTATCTAGTACTCCACGAGAGGGTAGGCTCAAGGTAGTAGTCCTCGAGAAAGATGCAAAGGGATTTACCCTTTTACATTATGCCAGTTTCTTTCCAAATGAGCTGAAAACCATTTTGGAACTTTTGCCTGAAGAACAACGGATGACGGCAATATTCTATCCTTCTGTCAACCTCATTGATGATGTCATTGACCGACCCCAATCGTTGAAGGCTGTTTTAGACGTTTGCTCAGAGGAGCAAAAAATTGCCGTGCTCAAGACCAAGAGTCCCCACCTCCAATCTATTTTATATCGGGTTGCGATGAACACCGAAGTGCTAAGAGTCATTCAAGAGTCTTTAAATGAAAGCCAACACCCATTTGCAGTAGAGTTGAACGATAGAATAAGCAGTATTTTAAATCTGAAGTTGGCAATAGACCTTATGCGCCAGTATGGAAAAAGCCTAGAAGCCCTCAAAGGCGCTACTGTCGTTACACTGGCCGATGGCCTAGAGCAGCAAGTGAATGACTTTTTGCAGAGCATAAAAACAAATCCAAAAGAGATGAAGAAAAGGCTAGAGGACTTTAAACGGGAGTTTATCGTCCTTCTAAACAGCAAAAACAAAGAGATGCAACATCATCGAGCCATTTGGAAACCGATTGTTGCCAATGTATTGATTGCCTTATCCGGGATTGGATTATTTTTACTGGGCTGCAGATTGGCGAAGCAGGTTTATTCCCAGCAGCCCATGACGGTCAATAATTGTTTGTTTTTTGCAAAAACGTCCTCTGAAATTAAACAACAACAGGTACAAAAAAGATTGGATGCATTCATCACCGCTAATGTTGTCTGAATTTTGATAAAATGAGACCTCTGTGTAAGCGTATTCAAAGAGCATCTTTTTAATCATCTTCGTTCTACTCACTCCAGGGGGTGATAATACTTAGGGCCAGTATTGTCACGACAATTATCAATCGGTCAAGTTCCCCTTGTTCAATTCAATTGTAAACAATTTTTGAAGAGAATTAGTATGGCTGTGTTGTTTGATCTAGCCTACATTGGTGTTCGGGGCTATAAGTACAACATATTCTTTTCAACTATACTTTGTATTACTACAGGCGAGGTCGTTATGTACAGAAAGAAAGTTGGTGCCATTATTCTTATCCAAGCAGCATGGGATGTGTTGAAAAGTAATAAATACATGATGATTTTCCCATTATTGTCCTTGATTAGCGTTGTCCTAATTCTTTGCTCCTTCACACAATCATTTACCCAAATGATGAATTTTTCAGAACCTACGTCTATTTTAGAATACGCTAAATTATGGTTATTTTATTTTATCAATTATTTTATTATTACTTTCTTCAATGTGGGGCTTACATGTTGTGCCCTAAGAAGAATGAAGAATGAAAGCGCCTCTTTTAAAGACGGTATTTTAGAAGCCTGTAAAAAGGTCCATCAGATTTTGGGTTGGTCTCTGTTTTTCGCCAGTGTTGCATTGATTATACGCATTATCGAGGATAAATCGTCTTGGGTTGCTGATTTTATCATGAATATTCTCGAGAGTGCTTTCACGTTGGCGAGCTACCTGATGATACCTGTCATGGTGGCTGAGAATAAAAACCCATTTGCGGCGTTGAAAGGCTCTGCCGAATTGTTTAAGAAAACATGGGGCAATCAAATCAAGGGCGAAATTGGAATGGGGTTGTATTTTATTTTATTTGCGGCACCAGCGATTCTGCTATTCGTTATAGGGATTACAACATTTGGTGATAGCCCAAGCATCATGTCAATATTTATTACGCTAGGTGTGGCTTACCTATTGATACTATGGGTAGCGCAAGCAGCTTTGGATACAGTGTATCGGGGGGCGCTTTATGTTTACAGCAAAACCGGTGAAGTACCAGAAGGGTTTGAAGCAACAATCAATAGAGTAGAACCTTCAGAGTCTGACCCAATTGACTTTTATTAATACAACTACTATTGAGGGTCTTACCCCAGGATTTCACGTCACTTTATGGGCCTATGGAAGTACAACCAGTCATAGGCTATACTTTTTTTACTTCTATCAAAAGTGAGACTCAACATGGGAAAAGGAACTCCAGTGGAATTAACAAAAATTAAAAAAATTGTTGCTGAAATTCAAGAATTTCCAGCTAAGATTGATTCTGAAGAGCAGGCTAAAAATGCACGACATTTACTGAAAAAATACGCCGTATTGTCTGAAAAAATCGAGAGGAACATATTAATTACTGCCGCACATCAAAAGGAACTTGCAAAAATTCGTACTGAAGAGTTCAAAGCCATTAGGCGTACACTCAAAGAAAAAGCAAATATAATCCTACGTGCAAAAGACAACAAGAAAGTTCAGAGTGAAAAACCTGCGAAAAAAACCGTAAAATCAACAGCCCCCAAAAAAACCACAAAAGCGGCTGATGCTGCAGTTGCAAAAGACACCGATACTAAAAAAGCCGTTAAAAAAGCAGCACCTAAACCTAAAAAAGTTAGCGCTTCTAAAAACGCTGAATAATTGGGGTCTGTCGTAAAAATAGGTGTTGGTTGGGGGCAATGCCCTCTGCGGCGTCATTCCCCTCCAAAGTCATTTTCTAAAAAACTCCAATCGAGCACCTGGTAGAATGGTCGTTGTTTTTTATTAATAAACAATGTGTTACAAAAAATACCGTTTCTTGTTTTTTTTGCAGGCTATTTTGGAGTCCTAACATAGTTTCCAATTCAATGAGTGAATTGCTTCTGATTTTTTGGACAAAAATAGCTGGTTTATTGACAAATGAAAATTAAGTTCTAATCTTAATATTGTGCAATGCAACAAATGGAGAGAATAATGCATAATGAATACCTTAAAGGGATTAGTTTAAATCCATTGATAAAACCGGTACAGGAATTACTTGAGTTGAATGCTAAAACAGTTCAAAGTCTGGTTTATAATAATCCACTAGAACTATTTAGTGTTAAAAAACCAGAAGAGTTTGTGGAGAAAAACGTTGATGCATTTATACGTTATGGCCATAACGCATTGAATTACATCCAAGACGTGATTCGCATTATGGATAAACAATGGATAAGTATATCTAAAGAATTAAAGGATCAAACCAAACAATCCATTCAAAGGTCACAAAAACAAGCTAGCAAATCTACTAAAGTTGTAGCGAAAGCAGCAAAAAATAGTGTGAAACGGACTAAGTCAGCTACAAGCAAAAGTGCTAAGCCAGCCGTGACCAAGAGTGCTAAACCAGTTGTGAGCAAGAGTGCTAAGCCAGTTGTGAGCAAAAGTGCTAAGCCAGCCGTGAGCAAAAGTGCAAAACCAGTTGTGAGCAAAAGTGCTAAGCCAGCCGTGAGCAAAAGTGCTAAGCCAGCCGTGAGCAAGAGTGCTAAGTCAGCCGTGAGCAAAAGTGCTAAGTCAGCCGTGAGCAAAAGTGCTAAGCCAGTTGTGAGCAAGAGTGCTAAGCCAGTTGTGAGCAAGAGTGCTAAGCCAGTTGTGAGCAAAAGTGCTAAGCCAGTTGTGAGCAAAAGTGCGAAGCTGGCTATTCAATCTTATGAACTGAATAAACCACAAACGACAGGCTTTAATAAACCAACAGTTATGCCTTCTTCTTTAGTTCATAAGGAAGACATTAAGGTCGATAATAAAAGTCAGAATGTAAAAAATATAAGCTCAAATTTTCCAAAATTTGGAAAAGAAGTGATTGCTGAAATAAAGACTGATCCATTTAAATAATCCTATTTAAAGGCTTATCGTCAATAAGAGGATCAATGGGATAATGTTCATTGTTCCTCTTATCCTTTTATTTTCCCACCAGCATGCTTAGTCATGTAGTCTTTCATTGCCAGGACTTCTAAATAACTCCCAACATCTAATTGATATTTGGAGTAAAATTTATCTGATTTTCGATCAAGCTCATGCCGAACTCAGCTG
>NZ_LNZB01000021.1 GCF_001468085.1 Legionella waltersii
TATATTCTCTTGAGATCCCGGTAAACGTTTTCATGTACCCCAAGTGCTAATAAAATCCTTAATGTCGGATCCCATTCATAGGCTAAAAGAAATTGTTGGTGATTTATTTTAAATTTGTACACATACACTCCAATTAAATCACCTTTTTTCTCTTCTCCAACATTGGGATTATTGACATTGGTCCGACCCCTATATGTTACTTTGTCGATTCGATAATAATATTTACTTAGTTAAATCTGAATTGTTTTGTAAACGCTGCTTCGTACGAAACCCGGTTCCTTTCGCTTCTGCAAAATCCAAGTCATATAAAACACGAGAGTGGATAGGATTTCTTAGCTCAGAACCCGTATCATCATATTCGTCCAAAGACTTCAAAGAATAACCTGCATTTCGGATTTCCAGACGGTTGCTATAGCGCACAACAATTGTTGTGCTGACATTATAATTGTTCATAATTATTACCAACTGGCCCGGATATTGATAACCATTGTGTGTCTTAGTTACAATAAACGAATAAGTATTCCAAATGAGAGAGCCCATGTTCGAAAAAGAAACCTACAGTTGGAGCCATGAGTGTCAGGATGAACACACTAATCTTGCCTTTCTAGCAACTAATTTTCGCTTGACTATAACAGTCGAAGGGCATAAGAAGCCAATCCAGCTAGCAAGAGATGGTAAAATTGTAAGTATCTATGGTAGTTGTGCGCTTTACTGGCAACACTACAGTACGATTGAATCAGTTATTGCAGGTGCACCGACCCATGTACGCAATGGCTGGCTGGACACAGTGCACAATTTTCAAGAGTCAAAACGTTCATTTTATGTGCCAACGTAGCAACTGTTTTGAATTTTAATTTCAAGACAGTTGCTACTTGCAATGTCTCCGGAAAACTATCATAAAGAATTCATGAAAGAGCCTCAGAGGCTATGCTGACAGTTATGAAAGCAAAGTCTCGTTGTTAGTGGAATGCTTATTGACCTCCTAATACTGATTTGCTATTCAATCTTCAAATGTTAAGGCGCCTTAGTTCTCTTCTGCAATGATTACCAAACCGTTGTGTTAAATATGCCTGATGCTCAATATCAGTTTCTTGTGTTAATGCCAGCAAGATTTAACTGATTGGGGTTTGTTTTATTTTGAGCAGCTTGGATTCGTCTTTCAAAACCACCTAAGCTCCTTCATTTCACGTTAAAATCCCTACCCTATTCACAGACTTATCCACAGAATTTGTGGATAAAATTAGTTTTCATTACCACATAAAATTAGATTAATCCCTTGTGGGAATTGGGCTGTTGATTTATTGGTTGTGGATTAATTAAATATTCAGTATGTTAGGCCGTAGAGTTATACACAGGGGTAGAATTCTTGATATGGAGTTACTCCGAGGAAATATTAACACATTCCTCTCCTATTTCCAGCGCAGCACCTTACTTTTTTTTAAACTATTTTAAACAAACTCCTATTGACTTTTATGGGGCCCAAATGAATAAGGCTCTTTTTTCAACGAGCACAATATGTACAAAGGAAATAGGTTCATATTTCATCGTTTACTGTGTCATAAAACGTGACATAGCTGTGGCAGCACCACGCTGTTCTAGGCAGTTTTATGCAGTATTTCTTGAATATGATGCATCGCAAGGCATTGATTTTAAAAGAGATTAAATATTGACTGTCTGGCTACGAACCAGGGGGTCGGAGGTTCGAATCCTTCCGGGCGCGCCATTTTTTATCCTTATAAATCAATTAGTTACACACTCAAG
>NZ_LNZB01000022.1 GCF_001468085.1 Legionella waltersii
GAGGCTGGATGAAGTTTTTGTAGGATTAACCTTAGGTAAATTGATTTTTGTCAACATAATAATATCACCGCATATATTTTAGCCTTATGGTTTTCATATTGTACTAAATAAAGGTTAACAAACTATTAAGGAAAGCTTGAGTTGGGATATTTTCGGGACAACCGCATCTAATTTTGAAGCAACGTAAAATAGACAGGTTAATAGGGAAGCCTGTGTCAAAAGAACAATCGATATCCGATCGAAGACAAGAATCAAGTGGCTAATCCCACTTGATTGGAAAAAAAAGGAGCCTCACGGCTCCTTTAGTTAGGAAGGATTGTTATCGGACTCTATTATTGCTTGGATGATGGAACTGCATCGATCAGATATTGATTCCAGAATCCGCAACTTCCTTCTGTACGAGCAATATGGAATTGAGACCTAGGTTGTCCATACCTTGGTTCCCATTTCAGAATTTGCTGGTTTAGCGCAGGAAGGTTAGGAGTTATACGATATTTTCTCCATGCATCAGTAAGCGGAAGAATGCTTGTTGGTCTACCAGCTCTCATAAATAGATAGTGATATCCGAGAAGATCATCTGAGAACAATAGTTCATTTGATGAAAAACCATTTAATGCAGGAAAGTCCCCAAATTCAGCAAGTTTCGCTTGATAGGGAAGATCAACACTATGAGTATCACCATCACCAGCGTTAAAATGATAGACTGGGTCGTATGGCTGATGGGTAAAGACATAGCGCCATACATCCTGATTCTGCTCGGCAAGAGAATTAGAGATGATGTCTACAGGACACACAAAACTTCTATCACCAATACTATTGGCAACTTGCTTCCAAAGAGTCGTATTTTCTACAGCCGCTTTTTGAGCATAATAAGCAATTGCCTGAGAAGGGTCTCCTATTTCAGAAGCATGAGCAATACCCATAAGCACCGCAAAGGCTTCTGGAGTCACGTCCGTTAAGGTGGCATTGGCATAGCTTATTCCAAACCCTTGTGGAGGGGGTGCTGCAAAAATTGCTGAAGTGGTTTGAAAAACCGGATCGGTAGGGTTAAAGGGAGGGAAAGAAGCGCCGCCTAAAATCCAGGCTAGTCCTGTACCTTCGTTACCATTGTATCCAATGATTGTGTTCAAATCTTGGATATTTTGACCAGACTTAAACAGTTTTAATGGTTTATCTGCAAATTGAGTTCCTGGACCATAGCTGAATGTAAATGCGCCGGCTAGAAGAGGATTCGAATTCGCTGCATTTAAGACATCATTGGGTTGTTTGCTAAGGACACAGGCAATAGCAGCAGGAACGTCAGGATTTTGTGGATCTTGGACGCAACCTAAAGTCTGCGCCACAGCGATGCTAGCGCCTATTTGGTTTGTGATTGGTATCCCATTAATTGGCGCAGGAGAGTCTACGATGACATTATTTACGCCCAGAGAGGCTATGCTATCGGGGATGCTCACTGAATTGTTATTAAGCATTAAGCGTGTGATCAGCCCACCCCCAGCACTTTGTCCCCATAAAGTGATTTTATCTGGATCCCCACCGAATTTATTGATGTTGTTATGAACCCATTTTAGTTGTGCTTTAGCATCCTCAATGCCTAAATTGGCTGGTAATGCACCGAATAATGGGAAGTTTGCAAACACGCCCAACCGGTATTTTATGACTACTGCGATGCTATTGGTTTCTTTAACATGATTCGTCATGCTGTAGAAATTTTCACTATTGGACCCTGCAAACCCGCCGCCACCATGGATGTAAACAATGACTGGTAATGGATGCGCTATTGATAAGTTTGGTGATTCAGGGGTAATCACTGTCACATCAAGACAATCCTCTTCGACCGATCCAAAATTAGTTACGGCCAATGGTGCATTAGGGTAGGGAATTAATCGCATTGAATTTTGATAACAAGCTGGCTTTTCTACAGTTGCGTCCTGGGCGATGGGGGAATAAATGAGGGGCTGCGCGTATTGCCACCTAGAAGCATTGTGTGTTTTTATGTCTAAAAATTTTCTAACCCCATCTTCCATTTTACCTTGAACAGGACCTTGGTCCAGATTTACGATGGTTGGAAAATTGTTACCTGCAATCCCCATGTACGACACTAAGCACATGGATAATATGCAGGGGAATTTCTGTGAGATTATCATAACGACTCCTTTCTAGTTATTATTAAAGTGACTACTGTTTTACACTACTAAAACCAGTTGATAATTACAAAACAATTTTTAAATTGGATGGTTGATGACAAACCAAGGAGTCAACCTACAGCACTATGGTCAACCGTATTGGATAAGCCATAGCCTCGATAATTTTCAAGTGGCGATCCTTATGAATGAGGCGAAAATTTATTAATCCGTGACATTTTCATGGTGCTAAGACCTTTCATAAATTTCCATTGACTATAGGTATAGTCTGTGTTAATATTGCACAATATGAAAACAAAAAAATCGATTATGCAACCATATTTTAAATCAACCGTTATTATTGGTTTTTACTTGGAATCTCGATTTCCGAGCCATAAAGTTATTCCTGACGCCCACTCTCTGTAAGTGCTTGTTTAATTTTTAAAACAAAGCAAACCTAATTTATTTGCAATTCAATTCTACTGAATTATTTAGCGTTCAATCGCTCTGCTTGATTCACATCCAAATAAAAAGAGAGCGAGTGTCTTTTGGCTATTCGGGGTGAATTGCAACAACCTTTGATTACGGAGATAAAAAATGATTACAAACAATGAGTTTATTAACTCTGACATTAATAGCACAGAGGACATAAGACAGATCGGGTGGATAGCTAATAAAGGAAATATGATTGTTCGGATTGGTTTTAATTCTGAAGTTCAAGCGAATAAAGCGTTAGAGTGGATTAAAAAAAATAATCTTTACGTAAAATTGGAGTATGCCAAGGTAGAACAATATTCTAATCACTACCAGTTCGGATTGACATGGCGGCAATTTAACGCAATTTTTAATTGTCGAGCGGAAGACTTTACAATTAGTTCAACGTTACCACAGGCGTCTGTTAACAAACCAACACGAGAATTAGAGCTTGAATCCTTGCCACAGGCGTCTGCTAACAAACCAACACTAAAATTAAAGCTTGAGTCCTTTGGTGGAGGGGCTTGTTATTTATACAACACAGAAAACCTACAAGCATTTGCTATCCCTAGAGGATTAACAGAACAACAGCTATCAAATCGAAGAAAACTATTTGAGGAGAACCATCGTAAAGAAAATGATAAGTGGATTCCCAAGGCAATGGACAACAACGAAGGCTGGGAGTTGTACTATGACCCAAAGCCGAGAGAATTGCGTATTAAAGAAATTCGATCTGATATTACTACCTATTGCAAAGGGAATATTAGGGAAGCCTATCTTTTAACCACGAAATCAAGTGATTTTATCAATGGTCCAGATCATAAAAAATACAAGGCATTTAAGGGCCTTGGTAAACATCGCATGGGCTATGGGGAGAGAGTAACGTACACATTAGGTGACGACTGTAATGAATTAACACCCCCTCTTATCGTATCAGCTATTGTTGGATGTGGTGTTAATTTGATGGCAAGGAACGCTATACCATCAAGCTCCGATGATTTTAAGCTATACGCTAATAATTCTACGGACTATTATCAAGCGATTCAAAAGCAAATAGGTAACACCTTATTATTGGCGGCAGCAAAAGGCAATGACGTTCTTGTTTCACCCTTTGTTGGTGCGGGAGTGTTTTTAAACGGATTGACTCCTGAGAGACAAGAGGAATACAAGACATTAATTGTAAGGGCATTTGCGGAGTCGATAAATCAATTAGTCGCAAACAATCAAGAAAACACGCTAAGGGAGTTGGTGCTTTGTATTCCGGACGAGAATAACTTTAACCTTGCAAAACAGGCTTTACGTGAGCTGAAGATTCCCATTACGTTTAGCATTACCCTCACCAACTCAGGGACAAAATCCGCAATGGTCAAAATTCGTGAGAATTTCCCTGAAGCAAAGATTGCTGAGAATATTGCTGGACATGATTGTGATTTTGGTGGCGGATATTATGGTACATATACAAGTAACAAACTTGGGAACGCTGAGGAAGCCGCCTTTCTCAACTCAAATTTACCAAGACTCTTTTTAGGCCAAGGTCCTAGTTGCAGCAAAACGTTTGACGAGCTTTCCAGAATTCATTCCATAGTTCCCTCGGAACAGGATGAATCTGTTCAGGAAACTTCTAAGAATAATTTTACTCAAGTTTCAGTATCTCATGGAACAGAGACTGAAGTTCCTCAGGAAGTCTCTCAGTTGATTTCTCAGGAAGCTCCTCCGGTGATTTCTCACGAAGTCTCTAAGGTAGATTCTCACGAAGCTCCTCCGGTGATTTCTCACGAAGCTCCTACGGTGATTTCTCACGAAGCTCCTCCGGTGATTTCTCACGAAGTTCCTCCGGTGATTTCTCACGAAGCTCCTCCGGTGATTTCTCACGAAGCTCCTCCGGTGATTTCTCACGAAGTTCCTCAGGTGATTTCTCACGAAGTTTCTCCGGTGATTTCTCACGAAGTTCCTCCGGTGATTTCTCACGAAGCTCCTCCGGTGATTTCTCACGAAGCTCCTCCGGTGATTTCTCACGAAG
>NZ_LNZB01000023.1 GCF_001468085.1 Legionella waltersii
TCTCTTCTTAATGAACTCTTGCCCTGCCGGCGTGTTGCGTATTCTACTGATTTCATTCTCCCTGTCAAATGATTTTTACGTTTTTTTTATATATTTTTTCTCCTAAAATTATTAAGTACATATAGGTTATAAAGGTCATGAAATCAAAATCTATAGTCCCCTTTTTGATCCCTAGAGGCCAAAGTCTATCTATCAGTATCCATTTACTTCCTTCCAGGTGGGAGGATTATACACATGGCATAGTTTTATCCGATACGTTAAGGGCTTTATAAATTCCTTTGCTATGCACGACTAGGGAGCGAACGAATTGAATATTGGATTGAGGTTTTATAGACGTCTTTATGAACTTGTAAAAATTGCTTGTAATTCATTGTCTTGCCATTTGAACTTAATTCAAACTCTGAATCATAATAGGTTGGTATCGCTTTCTCGTTTTTTTCTATTGTTACTTTTTCAAACATCTCTTTTAGTAGGTTGATGTAATAATTAGGTTCTTTAGCCAATGCAGAGCTCATAGCTCCACAGCTAGTAATCATTAAAAAAAAAGGTAGAAGTACTTTCTTGCCGTTGAAAATTCGTTCCATGTTTATCCTTCCTATACCACTAAATAACGCATTGTAACCATCAAATCAGAAATTTCTATCCTTTTAATTCTCACGACACAGCATTGTAGTTTGTCATGGCCATATAATTTTAATGCTAATCTCTGGTCAACGTCTTTGAATTTTGTTACTCTTCATCCTTCTGCTATGGTGGCTCTATTGGTCCCCTCGCGACGATAGATTGTGAACCCCGTCAGGCCCGGAAGGGAGCAGCGGTAACGATTGATGCGGGCGCCGGGGTGTGGCTCTTAGAGCTGCCGCCCAACTTTTGGAACACGTATGAGCTATCTGGCACTGGCCCGTAAGTGGCGACCGCGCACGTTTTCTGAGCTGGTAGGCCAAGAACATATTAATAAAGCATTGGTCAATGCACTCAAACAACAACGCTTGCATCATGCTTATTTGTTCACTGGTACTCGCGGTGTAGGTAAAACCAGTGTCGCTAGAATTTTAGCTAAAGCCCTCAACTGTGAATCCGGAATTACTCCAGAACCTTGTCTACAATGCGATACATGTATTGCTATTGAACAAGGGCGGTTTATTGATCTAATCGAGATAGATGGTGCCTCTAAAACACGCGTTGAAGATACGCGTGATCTTCTTGATAATGTGCAATACGCCCCAACCAATGGACGATTCAAAATCTATTTGATCGATGAAGTGCATATGCTTTCTCAGCATAGCTTCAACGCGCTATTAAAAACGTTGGAAGAGCCTCCCGCTCATGTAAAATTCATACTAGCAACGACTGATCCACAAAAGTTACCTGTTACAGTTCTGTCTCGGTGTTTACAATTCAATCTTAAACATTTATCGATTGAGGTCATTAGACAACAATTACAAAACATACTCAATAAAGAGCAATTTGATTATGAGATTCAAGCAATCGAGATATTGGCGCAAGCTGCTCGTGGCAGTATGCGAGATGCACTAAGTATACTGGATCAGGCAATCACCAGCTGCGAGAACAAGTTGCTTGCAAGTGAAGTGAAAACTCTCTTGGGCTATACCCAAAAAGATTATGCGTTACTCTTATTAAAAGCGCTTGCTGAACAAGATGCAGCAACCTTATTAACATTAAGTCAGCAAATTAGTATTGAAGGTGGACATTTCCAATATGTTCTTGATGAACTCTTAAATCATCTTCACCAAATGACTATCTGTCAGCATCTTCCCAACAATAATCCTTTGATTAGCACGCAATCTGAAATTAGGACGCTAGCAAAGAAATTCGCCCAGGAAGATGTGCAATTATTTTATCAGATCGCTATTAAGGGGCAGGAAGATATTCATTTAGCTCCAACACTAGCAATAGGGTTTAACATGACGTTACTTCGAATGTTAACGTTTCGCCCAGCCCCATTGGCAATCACCCCTGCGTTAGATTTTGAAAGAACCGACTCCAAAGCTTCAGAAATCAATCCATCTAAAGAGCTTGGACACAAGGATGAATTTAATTCAATCATTGATTCAGCACCAAAAATTGTGCCCCATGAGGAGGTACTTGCAAGCCATACCAGCGAAAATGAACAAAACTCCATCGCTGAGTCTAGGGATTGGTCAGCAATCATTCCCCAGCTTAAGTTGTCTGGAATTGCACTTAATGCAGTAGAAAACGCCGCTTTTCTTAGTAAAGAAGGTAAAGAGATTTCTTTGGCCGTTGATAAAGGACATCTGTCCTTATTTACTCCTACAACGACTACGCGGATAGAAGCTGCTCTTAGCAACTATTACAATAGTCCCATAAAAATTGTTTTAAGCAGCCAAGGGGGCTCAATTGCATCTCCTGCGCAAGAAAAAGTAAAATCGACACTACAAAAGCAAGAAAAAGCGGTAACTGCACTTCAAAGTGACCCTATGTTTCAAAAGGTACAACAAGAATTTTCTGCCGAATTGGTCAAAAATTCTATTGTCCTGCTCAAAGATGAATTATAATAGTAAATTAACCAACATAAAATGAGGCCGTGATGGATATCAATCAAAACTTAGGTAATTTAATGAAAGAAGCGCAAAAAATGCAACAACGCATGCAAGAAGCGCAACAACAACTGAGCCAATTAGTAGTCACTGGCGAAGCTGGTGGTGGTATGGTTAGCGTAAAAATGAATGGCCGTCATGATGTTACAGAAGTTAAAATTAAACCTTCTCTGATGGAAGATGATGTTGAGATGCTAGAAGATCTAGTTGCTGCTGCAGTGAATGATGCCGTACGTAAAATTGAAAAAGCATCTAAAGAAAAAATAAGCCAATTGACAGCTGGACTTAATATTCCAACTGATTTGATGGGTGATAAAGAGGAATAAGTCTGAGTATGGATATTCTCAACAGCTTGGTAGAGGCACTGCGCTGCCTTCCTGGTGTTGGACCAAAATCTGCACAAAGGATGGTTTTTCACTTGCTTCGGCATCAAAGGCAGCGAGGCCTGCATCTTGCTTTATGTTTAGAGCAAGCCATGAAGCAAATAAGCCACTGCCAACGCTGTAATAACTACACTGAACAGACTATATGTACACTATGTCAAAATACAAATAGGGATTCGAAGTTATTGTGTGTAGTAGAAAGCCCTGCTGATGTTTCTGCAATCGAGCAAAGTAATGCCTTCCAAGGTAAGTATTTTGTATTGATGGGTAAAATCTCTCCTTTAGACGGTCTTGGACCTGATGATATTGGGCTTCCGAAGCTTAAAGAACTTATCCGACAAGACTGCATCAATGAAGTGATACTTGCCCTAAGTCCAAGTGTTGAAGGACAAACGACCACCCATTTTATTCATCAACTACTTAAAGATGAGCCAGTTCACATCAGTCAACTGGCTCATGGGATCCCATCCGGAGGGGAACTCGAGTTTCTGGATGGGAATACGATTGGTAGTGCACTTAGAAATAGAGCTGCTGTCCATGTATAATATGAAATTTAACAAATACCTTTTGGTTATTTTTCTAAGCTTGATTACTGGTTTAGCGCATGCATCATTCCACAAAAGTTTATGGCCAAAATGGCTAGTGAATAACCCCTTATCAACCGAAATTATTTCACATGATGAGTGGCAACAATTTCTCGAAAAGAATGTCATCACCAATGAAGAGCATATCAATCTTATTGATTACAAAAAATTAGATCAAAAGGACATTGCTTTACTTAAGGACTATATAAAGCGAATGGCTGAAATAGACATTAGTAATTATAACCGGCAAGAGCAACTGGCTTATTGGATTAATTTGTACAATGCTCTGACGGTATCAACAGTTGCCAACTACTATCCTGTGGCTAATATTCAAGAAATTAATATATCTCCAGGTTTATTCAGTGTTGGCCCCTGGGGCGCTAATATCATTACCGTTAGAAATACGCCGTTATCGTTAGATGACATCAATAATCGCATAATTCGTCCAATTTGGAATGATCCAAGAACGCATTACACGTTGAACAATGCAACCATTGGTGCCCCGAATCTCAGTAAAACTGCCTACAAAGGTGAAAGTTTAAATCAACAGCTTAATGAGGCTGCCACCAACTACATCAACTCTTTAAGAGGAGTAGATGTTATAGAGGGTAAATTATTTATATCAAAACTCTATGAATGGTATGAAGAAGACTTTGGGGGTACCAAAAGGGATGTGATTAAACATTTGTTGCAATTTGCAAAAGAACCTCTATTAAGTCAATTAAAGCACATCAATACTATAGATAGTTACATTTATAATTGGCACATCAATTGCCCATCTTATGACTAAACATGGATAGAACGAATTCAATTAAATCTTATTTTTTTCAGTTCCTTTTATTTAATTTTTGTTTTTTTGCCTTACAAACATTACTTCTTTATTCGCGATCTGAGGGTTTAATTAACTCGATTCCACTTCCTTGGAGCATTTATTTAGAAATAGCTGAGACAATTACAGCCCAGTTTTCTCTCTATGTCATTTTGTCATTGATTCAAACTTTATTCTTATTTGGAGTTTTAAATCGAGCTTGGTCCAATTTATTGAATTGCGAACAATGGCAATTAACTATTTGGACACTTTTTGTCATTTGTATACTAAGTGCAAATACCTGCTACTTTCCTTTAAGTCAATTTAGCAAACTAATTTCTCCCCCAATTCCTAATCAAGTATTCTGCATTACTTTTTATATCTCTCTTGGTGTACTAGGTTTATTGCTAGTTAATACCTTATGCTACAGATATAGCTTACGTCTTGTCTCTTTTTTAGTTCCAATCATAGGAATTCTTTGGTTAATTGATTTTTTTAGCAAGCCAAAATTTACACCTAAGGAGCAAACTAGGCCAAACATTATCCTCTTGGGAATTGATTCATTAAGTCCTGAAAGTATTAAGCAAAAGAACATGCCATTTCTATCAGGATTACTAAAAAATAGCTTACGGTTTACAAACACCATAAGCCCGCTTGCCAGAACATTTCCTGCATGGAGTTCAATACTGACAGGCCTTTACCCCAAGCATCATGGAGCAGATGAAAATTTAGTGGAAAGAAAACGGGTCAAAAGCAACCAAAGTATCGTATGGGAGCTTGATCGGCTCGGCTATAACACCATTTATGCTACTGATGATCGTCGATTTAACAGTATTGATGAGAAGTTTGGATTTAAACAAATAATTGGCCCCAAAACTGGAGTAAATGATGTCATTTTAGGGTCTTACAACGATTTCCCCCTTGGTAATCTACTGATCAATTTGCCCATAAGTGCTTGGTTATTCCCATACAATTACAGCAATAGAGCTAGTTATTTTTCCTACTACCCCACCACCTTTAATCAATTACTGGAAAAGGAATTATCAGCAAATCAAAACTACCCTGTTTTTCTTGCAGTGCATTTCGCATTACCCCACTGGCCTTATGCCTGGGCTAGTTCTTCTCCTGATCAAGTTAATAATGAGTTTAGTTTAAGCAAGAGGGATGGACTTTATCAAAGCGCACTAAAAGCCGTTGATAAGCAATTCGAATCATTTTTTACCTTTTTAAAAATGAATGGGTACTTAAAAAACAGCCTGCTGATCATTTTAAGTGACCATGGAGAGGTGTTGTTTTACCCAAACTCAAGATTAACAAATTACCAACATTATCAAAGCAGTTTATCAAGCAGACTTGCTGAATACTTGCAATCAAAGACAGCGACCGTACTGGATAAAAGTGCTGGCCATGGTTCTGATATTTTAAGTCCCAAACAATACCATTGCCTTTTAGCGTTTAATATCTATCAAAATGATAAACTAACCTCACACAATAAAAAAATCATGGACCGAATAGCTCTTTTTGATCTAGCGCCGACTATTCTTGACTTTGTAAGTGGACAAAGCAAATACCCAATGGATGGAATTTCCTTGCTACCAGCCATAACCCAAACCGAAGAAAAATTACCAGCCCGAACTTTTTTTATAGAAAGTGGTATGTACCCTAATCAAGAGTTTTCAAAAGACAAAGCCATTGAATTAGGACATAAGTTGTTTATGGTCAACCCACTTAATGGACAGCTTGAGGTAAAACCCCATGAGTTAATCAATATCAACAATAACAAGTTATACGGCATCATTAAAGGAAATTGGATATTAGCCCTTTACCCAGATGACAATGATTATATCCCTATTATTCAAAACCTCGTCACCCTTCAATGGGTAGATAATTTAGACTCAGCTTTTGCAAAAAAAACACCTGCTCAAGAATTATTAAATGATCTCAAGCAATTTTATGGGCACCGTTTGATGCACCCAATCCAGTGAAAACATCCTTAGTACTTATGCTCATCATCTTCCATGTCGTGAAATAACTTTTCTAACAAATCATTGTTTGGAGTATTTTCGCAACCATAGACCTCTATAATTCTAAATACTGCCTCACGATTTCGTCGATCTACTTCAAACGCTTTATTCTCAGGTTGCTTATAGGGTTCTGTACTGACATGCCTATTTTTTAACTCAATTCTGAGAACTTCCATGACACTTTTTAGAGCCCTATATACCTTTTGGACCGCATTGCGTTCGATCTCCCTCAGCGAAGGTAGCCAATCTAAAGATTTCCCAGAGATAATTAACTCCAATGTATAGAGCAAGCATCGACTATCATTGTTTGAAAAGTATCCATACAAATCAAAACACTCGGTTGTAGTTAACTTTTTATAAAGTACTATCATCTCAGCATGAAAATTTGAAAAAGTAAGCTCAACGTCCTTTTCTTCTTTAACTAATCGTTGCAATAACACCATGACTGCATCGATCAAGCGATTAGGGTTAAACCAGAATTTATAGGCACGACGAAGATCATGTAGACGCTCTATATTAATTTGTTCATTATTTTCTGGTGTAAAATTAACTTTTAGAGATTTAATTGCTAACTGAAGAAGCTCTGTGTGTTGTGGTGCAACCTCTATTAAAATACCTTGTGGAAGCTCATCGCCATGAAAGATTAGATCCGTGCTTGTTTGTAATCCGAAATGAAAAGCCATGTTGTACAATTGTTCCTGAAGTTGTTCAATAATCTCATGCAACAATCCCACTCTCATACGCACAGACACCAACTTTTCAGGATGGATGAACTCAGCAAATAATTTATCTGGATACAATTTATAAAAAAATGCTGCATTGATAAAATCGACCACATCAGGATTTGAAAAATAATTGAGTGTCATCTCATAATCGTCTTTAGAACTTCTTAAAAACAAGGTAGATGAGTCACCAAATGCATTATTATCGTGATTCCAAATATCAATTAAGGTCAATATCCATTCCTTTAGCGTTGCTTTTTTGAACAATTGTCCTAAATCATAATCCTCCTTTGTAAATGGACTGCACATGAATGAAGCAGAGGCTTCCCACTGATTATTTGCTAAAAGATAGTAACAACATGTCAACTTCGTAACTAATAATAATTCGACCTCTAGGGTGATGATTCCTGATAATTCATTTTTTAATTGAATGGCTTTATTCAATTGCTCAAAATGATTGATTGGATGGCTTAATCGAAGAGAGTCAAATTCAACGGAAGGTCCTTCCGGTTGAAGTACATTTAAATAGATACGATAGTTATCGCATATAGAGGCAATAAGTGATCGCAATTCTTCTGTGGAACTGGGATGACTTAGTTCATTAATCTGTTTAGCCAGGCGATGCTCTAGTTGTTTGATATCGTACTTAATTTCGGCCTTAGCTCGGCATTTGTCTGTGGTAAACCAATTTGTAAAGCCAGATGTATTTTGAGTCATCCCTTTCCCCTCAAGAATCATCATTACGCTTCACAGGATTCGCGATAAACACCAAAGTCTCAACAAAAGATGTTGCGAAAAAGAGATTGGAGATTTTTCGTAAGTCCTGTTTACTTCTTATAATTACACTAGCAGGACTTGAGAAAAAATAATAGGGCATGATAATGAATGACAAATGATTACTGAATTTCACAGAGTTAATTTCGTATTGATAATTAAAAAGAATTGCAAGGGAACAATAATCTTGTCAAAATTAGAGTCATCTTATTAACCCTACAGGAGCAAATTGATGTCAAAGCGCCACTATTTGCTATTCATTGATAGTGCACCTATCAATGATGACCTAAAGGATTATTTTGATAAATTTAACTTAGATATTGTTCAGCAAAAAACCCTCTTTCCAATTCATATGAATAAGGAATTACCTAGTGCTATTCTTATTCAGTGGTCCATATTAAGCAACCAACCGGAAATAATTGAGCAATTTTATAATAGTTATCCAGTACCTTTGATTGTTCTTTTTGATAAACCCGATGAGGACAATGCTATTAAAATGCTTGAGTCTGGGGCAGATGACTTTGTTGTTAAACCCTTATACCCGCGCGAGCTGCATGCAAGAATTAGCTCTATCACAAGACGAGTGACACGAGCCCAACAAAAATCTGAAAATGGAAAAGATGTGTACCTATTTGCAAACTGGAAGCTTTATCCAGCCGCACGACAAATTTTCGATGAGTCCAATCAAGAGCTGCAACTAAGTGCAGGTGAATACGATCTACTTCTTACGTTTGTGCAACAACCACAACGAGTTTTAGATCGTGAGTTTTTATTACAAATTACTAAAAACACTGACCTAACGCCTTTTGATAGACGCATTGATGTACAAATAAGCCGTTTGCGTCAAAAAATAGAAATAGACAAAAAGAAACCCGCTCTTATAAAAACAATCCGTAATGGTGGATATATTTTCACAGCACGTGTAGTCACTTTAAAAGAAAGTGAAGCAGAAATTTAAACGGTCTTCTTCTTGTTGATCTTTATCATCCTAACTCCTCGAATGATATTGTCACTCACTTTTAAAATTTCAACTCGATAACTTTCTAAGACAAGACATGAATCAGCCGGAGGAATATAGCCCAGGTGCTCTATAATGAGTCCACTAAGTGTTTTAGGCCCTATCAACGGTAAATGCCAACCCATCATGCGATTTAAGTGGCGTAATGTCAAACTGGCATCGACGATAACAGAACCATCTTCTTGCGGAGTGATGTCCCTACTAAGATCAGCAATATCCGTTGTAAACTCTCCCACAACCTCTTCGAGAATATCTTCCATCGTTACTAGGCCAAGAATATCTCCATATTCATCGACTACAAAACTACTTCTTCGCTTCATTTTCCTGAAATTCACTATTTGGACATTTAATAAGGTCGTTTCAGGAATATAGTAAGGAGCCTCAGAGCTTTGTATTAGGGTTTCTAAGCTTAATTTATCTTCTAACGCTAAATTCATTATGGTTCGGACATGAATCATACCTACTAGATGATCTATATTTCCATGATAGATTGGTAATCTCGTATGTTGTGCTGTTTCCAATTGATCAAGTAGTTCAACCCAAGGCAAGTCCAAATCAATACCAATAATGTCGGACTTAGGTACCATGATATCTTCCACTGTGGCTTGCTCAAGATCTAACAAACTTATAAGCATACTCTTATGTTCTACGGGCATTAAACCACCAGCCTCATGGACAACCGAACGCAGTTCTTCTCCCGTTAAATGCTCTTTTTGGATCCGATTCACCGATACTCCAAATAAATACAAAAAACCGTTTGATATAAAACTAATTCCTTTAACTAGTGGCGCAAGTACCCATAAACAAAATTTTAAGGGTAATGAGGTGATAAAAGCGACTTTTTGTGGATAAATCGCTGCAAATGTTTTAGGCATCATTTCTGCAAAAACCAGCACAATCACTGTTAATGATGCTGTAGCTATTGCTACCCCTATATCCCCATAGAATCGATTTCCAATAATGGTTGCAATGGTTGAGGCGACTATATTTGCGAACGTGTTACCAATTAAAACAACACTAAGAAGTCTATCTGGTCTTGAAAGCAGCTGATTTACACGCATCGCTTTTTTATTATTTTGCTTTACAAGATGCTTTAATTTATAGCGGTTCAGAGACATTAAACCTATCTCAGAACCAGAAAAAAAAGCAGAAAGGATAATTAAAAAGACTAAAAAGATTAACAAGGTAGTAAGGGGCAGGTGCACTTAATTTCCTTAAGCTTCTCAGCAAAAAATAGATTATATTACACCCTTGCTCCTTTGAGGAGAGGGTGTATTTTATTGGTTATTAAAGAGTATGTTTGCTCTTTAAGATCGAGAAATTAAATCTTCCCTTTGTTTAATCACTTCTCTGATTTGTATCGCTCGATACTGGATGTTATTTCTTTACGGGCTTCTTCTGGACCGACCCATCCATCTACTTTAACCCATTTCCCTTCTTCTAAATCTTTGTAGTGGTTAAAGAAATGTTGGATGGACAATAATAAATGCTGAGGAATGTCTTCGTACGTTGCTACGTCTTTATACATTTTACAAATTTTAGTTGTTGGGACTGCTAAGATTTTTGCATCAACACCAGATTCATCCGTCATTTTTAACATGCCAATAGGTCGACATGAAACTACTGCGCCATTAATTAGAGGGACCGGAGTAATGACCAACACGTCGACAGGATCACCGTCCTCAGAAAGTGTATTAGGAACATATCCATAGTTAGTAGGATAGTACATCGCTGTTGTCATAAAACGATCAACAAACAATGCGCCACTTTCTTTATCAACCTCATACTTAACTGGCTCCCCGTGCATTGGAATTTCAATGATTACATTGATTTCATTCGGAATATCACGGCCACTTTTGATGTCCATTAAACTCATTTTATGCCCTTATCAATTAAAAAGGGTATATTATCCAAAAAATCATGACAAAAGGCAAAGACAAGCTGTCGCAATCTCCCCAAGGAGATGTATAATAACCCTTTTATTCTATTGAATTGGGATAACCTATGAATTGCTTGTTTTGTAAAATAGCCGCGGGAGAAATACCTTCAACGGTGGTTTTTGAAGACAATGATTTAATGGCATTTCGCGACATTAGGCCACAAGCACCAACACATGTGCTGGTTATACCAAAAAAACATATTGCAACAATAAATGATGCCCATGATGATGATCAACAATTACTTGGACAGCTTATTCTCTCTGCTAAGAATATCGCGAGAACTTTAGGGCTGAGCGAAGAAGGCTATCGATTGGTTTTCAACATTAATTCTGGTGGAGGGCAGGAAGTTTACCACATACATTTACATTTACTCGGCGGACGTCAGATGACTTGGCCGCCAGGTTAGGAACTCTTGCTATGGAACAATTATTTTCAAAACTAATTAAAGAAATTGGTGAAGATCTCAACCGTGAAGGCTTAAGAGATACACCTGAACGTGCAGCAAATGCCTTAAGATATCTAACTAAGGGATATTTTGAAAACCTTGATGATGTCATCAATGGAGCACTCTTTGATTCAGACATGAGTGAAATGGTGATAGTCAAAGACATTGAACTGTATTCGCTTTGTGAACACCATATGTTGCCTTTTCTTGGTAAGTGCCATGTAGGGTATATGCCAAATGGTAAAGTGATTGGATTATCTAAAATAGCCCGTATTGTTGATTATTTTGCAAGACGATTACAAATTCAAGAACGCTTAACGGGAGAAATTGCCAGTTGCATCGAATCAATTACTGGTGCAAGAGGTGTTTCTGTTGTCATTGAAGCCAAGCATCTGTGCATGATGATGCGTGGTGTTGAGAAGCAAAATTCAATAATGACCACATCAGTCATGCTAGGTGATATGAGAAATAGCGCTAGTAGTCGCGCTGAGTTTTTGAATTTAATTCGTTAGTAACCATTTAATAGTACGAATTACAAACTTGGTTTTCCGCTCCCTCGCGGTTGCTGCTCGGATTTATTCCTTACAAACCGAGCCGCGACCGTAAGGGCTGAGGTATCGACTCATTTTATAGTCCCTCGGCTAATCTCTTCTCTGATGGTCAGTAAGCGTAGGTCCGGCGCTTCG
>NZ_LNZB01000024.1 GCF_001468085.1 Legionella waltersii
TCCAGCCAGTAAGGCTTCCTGAAGACCTCAATTCCCTGGATGGTGTCGTCGCAGGTGCTCTCCATACCCTTGTCTTTGGCTGCGACAGTTTAGGCAAGCCAGCGCTCTTTGCCTGTGGTGCGAACAATTTTGGCCAACTGGGGATGGGGCATCAAAACAACAAGAATCTCCTGACCACTATCCCAAAACCCGTTATCTGCGACAGCGAAAAATATCGCCTGAAAATGGCAATAGAGCTCCACATACAAACGCTCACCAATGAATTCAGCTGGTTTGGATTGAAAAAATGCCCTCAAGAAAAAATTAAGATGCTCAAACAACTCTGTGAAATCCTTGAACAAGTGGATAATCCAAACTCAAAAAAAGAGCTCTGGGAGACAATGAGTGCCTTTTTAGAAGAACATAAACATACCATCAAAGAGCACCGCAATTCCATGAGAAAGTGGAGTTTTTTTAGCCCTGAATCCCCCACGCGCACCGAGACATTTCTCACTGAGAAAATGAACAGCCTGAACTCTTAAGTGTTAGTGGCATTTTAAACAATAAAATGCCACTCATTTTTCTACTATTGGCCCAAAGAAAGCTGTTGCCAAACGAGCCCCAGATAG
>NZ_LNZB01000025.1 GCF_001468085.1 Legionella waltersii
CGAAGCGCCGGACCTACGCTTACTGACCATCAGAGAAGAGATTAGCCGAGGGACTATAAAATGAGTCGATACCTCAGCCCTTACGGTCACGGCACGGATTGATATTGAACCATTGAGGTGAATAGTTACAATTAACCGAAGAATACTCTGGGTGGTATCGAATTTTGTGCGATTTCGCTTAAATAGTAATCATCTTCTCCTTTGGGGAGAAGATGATTGTTCCTATTTTACCACGCTGGAATCGCATCATCACCAAAAAGCTCTTTTGCTTTTTGTTTGACAGCGTCAGAGTTAAGTGATTTTACAAATAAATCAAGTTGTGGTCTTTTCTTTGAGTCTTTGCGGATAACGATGATGTTTGCATAGGGAGAATCACTACCTTCCGTGAATAAAGCGTCTTTTGAAGGGCTTAATCCAGCGGGTAGGGCAAAGGTGGTATTGATTACTGCTGCATCAACGTCCTGCAAAACTCTTGGTAGTTGTGCGGCATCCAACTCTTTAAATTTAAGTTGTTTGGGATTGCTGGCAATATCTTGTATCCCACTATTAGTGGTGTTCTTTAAGGTAATAAGATGGGCTTTTTCAAGCAATATAAAGGCACGCATTTCATTGCTCGGATCATTGGGAACCGCAATAATGCCATTCTTAGGCAAATCACTGAGCGTTTTGTATTTTTTAGAGTAAATTCCCATCGGATAAACAAAGGTTCTGCCAATCGCTTGCAGGTTGTATCCATGAGTTAATATTGACGCTTTTAAATAGGGTAAGTGTTGAAACACGTTAGCATCCAGGCTGCCATCTTCAAGCGCTTCGTTTGGCAAATTGTAATCGTTAAATTCAACAATTTTAATTTTTAAACCATGCTCTTTTTCAGCGACTTCTTTTGCTGTCTCGATCAATTCGGTTTCTGGTCCTGCAATGGTGCCAACAGTTAATACATTAGGATCAGGTTTACTATTACAAGCAACTAGCCCAAGTATTAATAACAGATAACTTAATATTCGCATTGAACCTCCAATTTAGTTGTTTACAGAAGAACGCTTAGCTATAAAATCTCCAACAACTTGAACAAGTTGTACTAAAATAATCAAAACAATAACCGTAGACAACATGACTCCAGCGTTAAATCGTTGATACCCATAATTGATTGCGAGAGTTCCTAATCCACCTGCTCCTACTGCACCTGCCATTGCGGAGTAGTTAATCAAGGTAATGGCCGTAACAGTAATTGCATGAATAATTCCAGGCTTTGCCTCGGGTAAAATGATGTATTGAATGATTTGTCTTGTGCTAGCCCCCATTGAATACCCAGTTTCAATTAATCCCAAAGGCAACGCTTGAAGAGCATTATCAACAAGACGTGCAAAAAATGGGGTAGCTCCAATGGTTAGCGGTACTATCGCTGCATTGATTCCTATACTCGTACCCACTATAAGCCGTGTCAACGGAATGATAGCAACCAACAAGATGATAAAAGGGATTGAACGCAGTATGTTAATTAGGGCTGAAAGCAGTTTGTTGAGCGTAGGATTCGCTTTTATGCGAGTTGAAGAAAATAATAAAATGCCAAAAGGTAAACCTAGAATAATTGCAAAGAATGTACTAAAAAATACCATGTACAGTGTTTCACCTGTAGCATTCAGTAAATCATAAACCATCTGGTAGGACATAGCCTAAAACCTCCACCTTAATGTTTGCTTCCTGGCAGCGTGCAATAAATGCATCCAATAGCAAGGGATTTGCTTTTAATTCCACCACCAAAACTCCACAGGTTACTCCATCAAAGCGATCAATATTCGCTAAGAGAATATTAATGTCCATATGCATTTCTCTACTGGTCTGACTGATAAATGGAACCTTTGCTTCTTCTCCTTCGAAGAGTAATTTTACCAGTGGCTTTTCCGTGGCATAATTTGCTAGCCTGCTGGCTAAGCAAGTGGGTAATTCAGGGCTAAGTTGTTTAAAGATTAAGTGTTTTGCAACGCTGTTTTCATTATTAAATAGATTAGCAAGAGAGGAGCATTCAATAATTTTTCCATCTTCAATGACTGCTAAACGATTACAAATGCGCTTGATCACTTCCATCTCATGGGTGATTAGCACAATAGTAATTCCATACAAGGAATTTATTTTCTTGAGCAAAGCAAGAATAGACTCTGTAGTTTGAGGATCTAATGCTGAGGTTGCCTCATCGCACAAGAGAATTTTAGGTGAGCAACTTAGGGCTCTAGCAATGGCAACACGTTGCTTCTGGCCTCCACTTAACTGCGATGGGTACATGTCACGCTTTTCTTCGAGTTCAACGATCGGTAGCAATTCTTCAACTTTCTCTTTAATGAACTCCTCATTCATTCCTTGTATGCGCATAGGCAAAGCAACATTGTCGTAGACAGTTTTGGAGTTTAATAAATTGAAGTGTTGAAAAATCATGGCAATCTTGTGTCGAGCTTGTATTAATTTGTACCCACTGAGCTCGAGCATATTGTGTCCATCAACAATGACCTCACCTGAGTCAGGCATTTCAAGTAGGTTGATGCATCTCAAAAGAGTGGATTTGCCTGCGCCACTTTTGCCGATAATGCCAAATATTTCGCCTTCTTGAATGTATAAATTAATGTCCGAAAGAACAAGTTTGTCAGAAAAAGATTTAGATAACCCATTTAATTCAATCATCAGTATAACCTGAGTTAATTGCTTGTGGCGGGCTTTAAGTGGCAGAAATTAAGGTTACCGCTTTAGCCGTATTTTCAGAAAGTTTAACTTATAACTTATCTGAGCGTCCGCAAGCTGTGTTTCAAATCAACGCTAGCAAAGAGTATACACAATGGAGTGAGTTAATGAAAGCCTGTTTTGTACATTTAAATATTTGGTTAAGGATTGACAAAAATAGGGCTTCTTGGCAACCTTATGCCGGTTTTTATACAAGGAGTAGTAAAATGAAAAAGATGTTATACACCGCGTTAATGATTGGTTCATCTGTAGCCTATTCGCAAGAATTAACTACTTTTCAAGAGGTTGCAGATGCCGCATCACAGGGCAAGCGAATAACTTTTGTAGTTCATTTAAAGCAATGTACTTCGGAGATGCCAGTTCCTTCATCCATTGTTGCGGTTACTCCTAATGCAGTAATGGTCATTAATAACAACAGGGTGACT
Source organism: Legionella waltersii (assembly GCF_001468085.1). Taxonomy (GTDB): domain Bacteria; phylum Pseudomonadota; class Gammaproteobacteria; order Legionellales; family Legionellaceae; genus Legionella; species Legionella waltersii. The sequence goes on from NZ_LNZB01000025.1 coordinate 3,156, forward strand.
GCCTCTGACAGGCATTTTACTTTGGACAATCCTATGTCTCGCGGTACACCAACATTTGATTACACAAAGTTCAATTTGGATTCAGAAGGTGGGGTATCTATTAAAACGTCTGTTTTGAATGCTAATAACTACGAAAAATTGGGTAGTTACCAGTTCAATTGTGATTTGGGGAATGGTTTTAGGGTTTACGGATAAAAACATACAGGTTGTCATCATCCGCTCTCTTACCTACAGCACGGCTCGATGTTGAATAAAAAGGGGACGTAATAAAACGGGGACGGACCCCACCGGGGTCCGTCCCTGAGCGATCCACACGAATTTTAGTCATATATCCCATGTTCCAGTTGAGTATTTATCACCATCTGGAGCAAAATCTGCAAAGCCAGAATCAAATCAGAATTCGAGATTTCCATTTGTTTTTTTATTACCTCTCTCCCTAAATACACGATTGATAAAGAGGAGATAAATTTGGCGGAGTGAGCCTGAAAATCAGCAGCTTTGCCCTGATGAGTAATAAGGATGCCAGCAAGCCATGCTGCAAAAGTAGCAAT
>NZ_LNZB01000026.1 GCF_001468085.1 Legionella waltersii
CATCGCACGAAATTGTACACATAAAATACTTAAAGTTATTTATAGATGCGGAGCACTTTGTGCTTGAAATGCTTACGAAAAACCCCAAGGTCGAGGCAAAAATAAATTTCAATGAGGGAGTTTAGATCAACTAAATGACCGAATTGAAATTTATTTTTAACGAAGAGATTGGGATTTTGCGTAAGTCCTGAATCAGTTACTTTTGTTTATTGCAAAGCCAATGACTCTATAAAACTCAACACTTTGCCCTCATCCCTAGTTTTAGGGATGCTAGGTAAGCTTGCAAGGATAGTGCGACCATACTCTCGGCTTACAAGTCGTGGATCTGCAATCATTAATACTCCTTTATCACTCTCGTCACGAATCAAGCGACCTACCCCTTGTTTTAAAGCGATGACGGCATTTGGCAAAGAATACTCATCAAAGTCAGACAAGCCCTTTTGTTTCAAATAGGCCATTCTTCCTTTGGTAACAGGATCAACTGGACTAGCAAAAGGCAACTTGTCAATGATGACACAGGACAGTGCTTCCCCTTTGACATCAACCCCCTCCCAAAAAGTAGACGTGCCTAGTAATACTGCATTGCCTAATTCCCTAAATCGAGCTAGAAGAATTGGTTTTGCTTCATCCCCTTGTACTAATAAAGGGTACTTTATTTTTTTTTCCAATTGATTAGCAACAAGCTGAAGTGCTCTGTGACTTGTAAATAAGAAAAAGCATCGACCTCCACAGGCTTCAATGATGGGTAATGCTCTATGAAGTAAAGCGGGATAATAATCCTCATCCTTAGGGTCTGGTAATCCTCTAGGGAAATACAATAAGGACTGCTTCTGATAGTTAAAGGGACTTGGCAATAATAACGTGTGTGGATTTTCGAGCCCTAAGGAGTTGCAAAAACAATGAAAAGAACCCGCCATTGTGAGAGTCGCTGAAGTAAATACAAAGCTGCTAGATTGGCTTTTCATTAATTGACGAAAAGACTCTGACACATCGAATGGTGTGGAATGCAGTACTAACGTGTGTTTAAAACGCTCTAGCCAACGGATTTTATTTGTACTTTGATTGTTAAATGCTAAAGTGGCCTCTTCAAACTCAACCAATCGTTCCTTGCAACGCTTAAGCCCAGGGACATCTTGAATGGTTTCATCGTCTAAACATGCTGATATCTCATCCAACAAAGACAACAATTGCTCCCACGTTTCAATAAAAGTTCTATTCCTTTGAACATCATCCCAAGCAACTCTTTCTTCTTTTCCTGTCAATGAATTGAGCAATTGATCGATCAACAAATCTGCTTTATAACTTAGTGCTTTAAACGGCTGGTTAGCCAAATCAATAATTGGCCATTCAGTCACAATATCGTTTATCAAATCACTAATTTGTCGAGTTCCTATGCGCTCACCATTAAAATTAGATGCGATTTCTGCCAGCTGATGCGCTTCATCAAAGACTACCATGTCAACACCGGGCAACAACTCTCCAAAACCTTCCTTTTTTAATTGGGAATCCGCAAAAAATAGATGGTGATTGATAACAACAAGATCCGCGTCCATCGCTCGTTTTCTGGCCTTAACTAAAAAGCAAGTCTCTTGGTGAGGGCATTCTGCACCTAAACAATTATCGGAAGTGGAAGTCACATAAGGCCAGACTGTAGAATCCTCTTGAATTTCTGGAAGCTCTGAGCGAACGCCATCCTGCATCTGCGACATTCTTTCTCGAACATGATGAACTTCATGGGCTGCTTGAGGACTTTGGAAATGCCCCTCTTCCGCATGCAAATGAACCCTATGTTGACAAATGTAATTTGAACGACCTTTTAAATTTTGAGTTCGAACTGACAAACCCAGTGCTTTAATCAGCATGGGTAAGTCCTTTTGAAAGAGTTGGTCTTGTAGCGTTTTAGTAGCTGTTGATATCAATGCCTTTTTGCCGCTCAGCAAACATGGGAGTAGGTATGCAAACGTTTTACCTGTACCAGTGCCGGCTTCAGCAACTAAGACTGATTTATTGGCTATGATTTCAGAAATGGCTACTGCCAATTCCGATTGAGGTGCTCGGGAGATAAACCCAGGGATTGCCGTAGATAACCTGCCCTTCTCACTGAGCATACGCCTGCAAGTTTCTCCAAGGGAACTTATTTCTTCCACTCTTTCTCGAGATAGTTTAATTTGTCCTTCACATCCTCCCAATCCTTGGCATCCGGAGGGCCATCCTTTTTAGCAGTAATGTTTGGCCAAGTTTTGGAGAGCTCGGCGTTGAGATCCTTGAATTGCTGTTGTTCATCGGTCAAATCATCTTCGGAGACAATCGCATTCACCGGACACTCTGGCTCACATAAAGCGCAATCGATACACTCATCAGGATGAATCACTAAAAAGTTGGGGCCCTCATAAAAACAATCTACAGGACAAACCTCCACACAATCGGTGTACTTACAGCGAATACAGCTTTCGGTAACGACAAAAGTCATAATGAACCTAACCTTTAGTCCAAATAAATAATGTGTATTAAATCATAAAATACACTTTATAAGATAGTACTTACCTGCATTAGCTGTCTCAACTTCGAATTTCTTCCAAAATTCAAATAAATTGACCACAACAAAACCAAGGTGATCAAATTTAAATTGTTTACGCTGTTCTGCCATGATAGAATTCCCATAATAACTTGAAGAATAACTAGTTAACTTATTGAATTATAGTTGTTTTTAGGAGAAATCATGCCTTTAACTCCCCCTCCTCATCGTCATGAAGAGCTCAATGCTTTAGTTGCTTTATACAACAAAATCCCTAAAGAAGATGCGGTAAAAAGACTCTATTTTCTTCAAAAAATCAATTATGAACTCAATCAACTGGATGTAGATTCTGCGCTCTACCAATGGATGAGTGATGAAAGCGAGAACGGCTGGTTGCACCAGCTATCTGAATTCGGAATTAATCGTTTCGCCTCGTTTACCCTCAAAGGCATACAGTTCGTCCAAGCAATTTCAGCGTCCCAGAGTGTCTCTGATCAATTTGACTCCCATAATTTGAATTTCTACCAATTGTTACAAGAGAGAGATGAACTACTAAAAGCCACCTTTGATGAAAGTACTTTTCAAAAAACGATTGAACAATTCATCCAAGTGAATGCCAAAATAAACCACCTAGTATTAACGGATGAATCGATTCGTGGACGTGTAAAAAAGCAGTTGGCCATCCTAAAGGTAATAACCCCTAAACTTCTTGCCATACAAGGACAAAACATTGATGACATCCCTGACTTACCAACCTATTTAACAAAAGAGCTAGGTCATCATGTTAATAATTACAATTATAAACTTGTTACAAATCAATGGGATGCTCCCTTTGTTCTTCGTGTAGAAGACCGATCCAAATTTGGTCTAGACCAAGAGCTCCTCTCTTACGAAGCGTCAAAATACTTTCTTGAAGATTATGCTGTTTTTATGTTGGAAACAAAAATCCAAGAAGAAGATGAACAAGCAATCGTCTATAGACCTGTCATTTTAGGACAATTTGCCAACCAAAATAACTTGCGCGAAGTGGCTAAACAAATGCATGGCACAAATCCTAAATACATAGGTCCTCAAGTAGCCTATTATTTTGAGCAAATCATCGAATTTAGTCGCAAGCTTATTCAAGCTAATGTCTATTTTCCAGACATAAAGCTCACTAACTTTTTAACTCACAATGATCGTATCCTAGTCAGTGATAGAAAAACGATAATCACGGATGAACAGCCTTTTGCTAAAGATGTTCGATCAACACCTAGCTATGCACCCGATGAATATTATAAGTGCCTAAACTTAAACACCATGAAGTTAAAATACTGGGCATACCGTACAAAATTGAATATGCCTCAATTCATGGCGTACCAAGTGGGAATAGCACTCAAGGAAGCTTTAATTTTAACACAACTTGAGGATACACCGAGTAACATTCGCGATAATGAGTTGAGGGCAGATCATTATTTCGATGCTCCATCAAGAGTCATCATTAATCTATCATTATTAGCTCAAGAGTTAACACGCTCAGTACCGTCAAATCGATTATCCTTGGATAATGCTGCAACCCTTATTAGGAATCGCAATTTGCCGACAGAACAATTTTATGCGCTTGTGGAAAAAATGCTACCCTCATCCCAGTTAGGGATAGTCGATGAAGTTGAAGAAGTACGGAAAGCCATCAAGAGTAATTTAAGAGGCCATGAATTTCTTGCCATAGCAAATCCAATCTTAGCTAAGATATCCCAAAGAGACCCCAAAGAACCAAGATTGAGTTTATTGGCTGAGCAGCTTGCAGAGAATTGCTTTAAAAGGGCTTCAAGAGCGTTTTATTTAACACTTTCTCAGACTATTGAGAAAGCTATTTTGGATAAGGACTGGGAAAAAGCTCCTTGGTACAGGAAAGCAATCCATTGGATTAGCTTTGGATACATTAGAGTAGAACGAGTAACCGAAGTTGAAGAAATTGTTACAGCCCAAAATACTTTAAGTGAACACAATACATCAGGCATCAATGCCGAAGAAGAGCTGATGAACAGAGAGCTTGAAACACATTTAACTGAGGCAAGATATATTCCATCCAGCTTATTAAAATCGGAGTTTGGGGAAACTGTGGCCGGGGATTTAGAGGACTATTTTTATAGTTATTTGGAAACAAAAAAGACCCCTCCTCAAAGTGAAGAGAGAATGGGCAAAGGGAAGACTAAAAATGCTCAAAAATCGGCTAAAGTTTCAAAAGAAGCTCCTATGCGAGAAGAAGAGCCTGAAGATTCAATTTTTAATAGTTTAGCAGTAGTTATCCATGAAGAGGTGGACACTCTCCCAAAACCAAGCCTCAAAGAGACTCCTCAAGATACTAGAACGATTTTAACATTTAACCATAACGAGAAAGCGGCTAAACAAGAAGAAGCTTCAGGAAAACCTAAACCACAAACGTTCTTCGCGCCTGCAAGTCAACCTAAAAAAGAGCATCATTCTAAAAAGGCAGACAATCCACTACTTAATCCTTCGAAGGCCTCTGGACAAGATGATCACGAGAAAAGGATGAAGGAAGTTGATCTGGTACCGAGTCTCATGTTTCTTGGAGATTGTGGAAGCCGAAACCAGCGGAGCCGCCGTAAAAAATCCCATGCAAGAACTCATGTGAGCAAGATTAATTGGACCCCCCCTACTGATGTTGAAACTTCGGAAAGCTTAAAGCACTAAATCGATGTTGCTCAGCAAATAGGTCCAACCATAACGAAAGGAAGTCGTTTGAAATGCTGACGATCTGAGCAATAGTATAAAAATTGTCTATATTTATACATAAGTAAGTCCAAAAAGTACTTGATTTAAAGAATGAAATGTTGAGACCTTTAGATCTAGGACATTAATAGATAGGGATGTAAGCAATGGAAGCTGAACGAAAAGAGCGGATCCTTAAGCGATATTTAAAAGAAAAAAGCTTAAATCCCGATTCCGTCAATTTGACCGAAATCGAATTAGCTCCCTATTCAGATCTGGACAAATTATTAGAGTATATCGATGAGCAAAACTCTGGGTTATTCGATTTTTCAAAAATTGAATCAGATGACTCTCAATGGCAACAACTCACTAATATTCTGAGCTACTCTGCGACATTTACCCCCGGATCCCCCCCCATTTTAAACTCAATTAACGAACAAAGCGCTCTGTTTGGCTTGAAGTATTGGAAAAACGCTCGAGAAATCAGTAAATTACCCAAGGATAACTATTACACTAGACCTGTCGTCAAACAACTGGAAGAGGACGTTGAGTTAAGGAGCTTAATTAACAAAAGTCGCTCTAAACTCTATCAACTCTTGCAAAGCCTCTCCGACGCAGGTTCATTGAGCCCTTTAGACAATGGACAAGTAGATGCACAAATCAACTCGCTGACCAAGTCAATGGATTCACTTGAAGAAAATTCACTGTTAAAGGCGAAACTGCAATCCCAACTCAGTCTTCTTATAGACATTAAAAAGTTAAACCATCTAGAACGATTGAGAATCCCCCAAGACCAAGGGCCAGTTATTGATTGTTGTACAATTATCGACTCCGTGGGTGGAGTTACCGAAAAGATTTCTTTAATGAAATTAAATCATGTTAAGGAACGGCTGGAAAAATTATGCTCCCAAGAGCCATTTTCTTTAGAGCTTTATACGTCTAACCGTGAGCATTATTCGCTCTACCCCGAGGGGATTATCAAACTCCCAAAGCGGGGCAATATTAAAGAAGTGCAGCGAGAAGCCATTGCATTAAACATTTCACGCATCTTAGGAATTGATACATCCACCTCAGTAACTGTTTCTTACCATAACCACCCCGCTCTATTTGTGCCATTCGATACTATTGAGCTATTACATGAATTTACCCTCGGCAAAAAAATAGCTGCAAACTTAGGGTTGTTTGGCCAAACCTATACTCATTATTCCACGATTAAACCTATTGGAGAAGGGATTCAAGCGGACACCTTTATAGATGATTTTGGACATGTTTTAGGACTTATCTATTTGTGCAGCGATACAGACGCTATCGGTGGCTATTGCCAAAATAAAGCTCTAAAAAATTCACGGAGGATCTTTGTCTTTGATCAATCCGTGATGGACGTTGACAAATTCATTTTAGATTCAAGCCTTAACTTACAACCCGATCAATTTATTATGAAGCACACACGACATGGTCAAGGACGAAATAGAACGCTCATTGAAGATTCATCCATGATAACTAAGTTTGCAAGTCTCATGCAATTGAAAGAGCTAGGGGATAAAATTATTCAATACGTGAATTACTTGGCTTGGCATCATCAAAACCGTATCGAAGTCATAGTTCAACAACTTCAAAGCTTTGTAGAAAAAAATCAGCGAGCTCTGTTGTGGCAAGAACTCAATGACTTGCAGGCGCTTGAACAGGATGCTGAGCTCCTAAAAAGCACACTAGCCCATCGTATTGCCAAGATCGATGCTGTTTTGCCAAAAACCAGCGGCTCAATAAACCCATTAGATATTCAACAGGCATTGATCTTCGAAAAACTGGTCAACAACCCCGTTTTATTTACTGATGATGCAAGGCCTTATAAGAACCCATGGACTACAAGGCATGTCCTTAAAATTACAACGATTAGTGAACTTGATGATGAGCATTTACAATTATCCTTTAACGATAAACCCTCAGAAAGCATGATAGGATTTATTAAACGGCGTGGGAGCTTAGATTCCATCACTATGAAGTCAACCAAATCCGTCATTATTAGCAAATCTGATTTGTTTAGAGTTACCGAATCGTCAATACACCCCGAGCATAATCTTGCGTGGTCAGAAGACACGAACTATTTAGATCTTAAGGACTTAGACCAAATCAAGCTCGCTTATGGAGAAGGAAACACAGGAAAAATACTAGGCATTATTTCAGATTACCAAGCCAAAGTAAGCCTTGAATCGACCACAAAGGCTGAAAAACTGGAGTGCATTAAACAAACAGAGTCTTCTTTAAAAGAGCTCATACTGACAGCTCATGATAAGGGTTTTGGCATGCATGTGCTTAAAAAATTCTATTTTGATTCTCATCAGCAATTGCAGAAAATGATGAGTCCTCATGATTTGCCTGAACATCTTAGTGAAGCCTTTGTCGCAGCTCTCAAACTCGATCGAGTCTCTGAGTTCAATTCGGTGATTGCTGAAGGCCTTGCACAAAATAAGATAACTGATGAAAAGCTTGCCGCTTTCCTGGACTCTTGCATCCACAGATCGAAGACAGCAAGTAATTATAAAGAAGCACAAAAAGAAAGCCATGCTCTGCAGACGGATGCCCTACAAGTCAAAATCCATTTACAACAGTCTATGAGTGCGTCTTTTATACAAACAGGAACAACAAGCCCAACAGCTCAAAGCACCTTTGAAATACGTATTATTGAAGATTTAGAAGAAGATTTAACCGTAGATAGAGCAGATCTAGCTACTCAACTGAAGGAACCAGTGTCTCCTCAAAACTCGATGCGTAATGAAGAATCAGCGAGTGAAGAGACTAGGTTAAAAATGTAAAAGGGACTTTTACTACTGTATAGACAACATGGAGTGATTATGCCAGTACATGAGCGACGCCAACATTTTCGAATAGATGATCATGTCTATTTTGATTATAAAATTATAGAGCCAGGTGCCTTTTATTCTGATGAGGCACTAACAAATCAATTATTGGGCGAGAATGGCCAAAAATATTTGGAAGCACATCAATATTTTCAAAGTATCGATGTTGAGCTCTCTGAATTGACTCAAACTCTCGCTATTGAAGAGCCTGCTATAGCCCATTACCTAAATTTACTAAACGCAAAGATTGACTATTTATCACGGCAAATATTGATGACCAATAAAATTCAACTGCGCAAGGTCAATATTAGTTTAGGGGGTATGGCTTTTAAAACCCATGAGCAGGTAAAAGAAAAAACCAATGTAAAAATTATCCTGTATACTAAACCCAGAATGATCCCGATTATTATTGATGCTATGGTTGTTTATAGTCAATTCCAATCAGAAGCACATTACAGGACAGCTGTGACTTTTTGTAATTTAACCAGTGAACAGGAACAACTTTTATCGCAACATATTTTGCAAGCCCAAGTAAAAAGTAGAGCTGATTAAATTGAAGACAAGGCTTGGCCCAATTTAAAATTTAAAGCATAATGTACTTCGACCACGATGTATTAAGGTTCAACATGAGTAGGAAGATATTCTGTAGCAAACTAAAACAAGAAGCTGAAGGCCTTGTAAAGCCTCCTTTTCCAGGGGCTTTAGGCGAAAAAATATTTAATGAAGTCTCCAAACAAGCCTGGACGATGTGGCTTTCTCACCAGACAATGCTTATTAACGAGTATCGATTAAATCTTATTGAGGCGAAGGCACGAGATTTTCTAAAAGACGAAATGCAAAAGTATTTTTTTGGTGAAGGTTCAGATAAACCCGCAGGGTTTAAAGAAATCAAATAAGGGCAAACAATGTTCCACGATCTATTGGCTTTAGGTGAAGAAGTTCAAGATGCACTCAATGAGAAAAAACCCGTTGTAGCTCTTGAGTCAACAATTATATCTCATGGTATGCCCTACCCCGACAATTTAAAAACGGCCATTGAAGTTGAGGATATCCTTCGCCAACAAGGAGCAATTCCTGCCACTATTGCGTTATACCAAGGCAAGATACATGTGGGATTGTCGAAAGACATGATGGAACATTTAGCGACCCACACCCAAGTTAAAAAGGCTTCTCGCCGAGATATCGCCTACGTGTTAACACAAAAGCAAACGGCTAGTACTACAGTAGCAGCGACCATGTATTGTGCCCATCTTGCAAAACTCTCGTTGTTTGTAACTGGAGGAATTGGTGGAGTCCACCAAGACGTCAACAACAGCTTTGATATTTCTGCGGATTTGATTGAATTATCCACTACTCCTATCACAGTGATATGCGCAGGCGCGAAATCGATTTTGGATCTACCCAAGACACTGGAAGTATTAGAAACTTTTGGAGTCCCTGTGATCGGTTATACCTCCGATGAGTTCCCTGCATTTTACAGTCGATCAAGTGGAATACCCGTTGTGCATCGACTAGATACCCCAAAGGATATTGCAAAACTCATTCACACCCAACGCCAGCTGAACATGAATAACGGCATAGTTATAGCCAACCCTATTCCAAGCACAGCGGAAATTTCAGATGCTGAAATGATGCCTTTTATAAGACAAGCCCATCAAGAAGCCAAAAAAATCAGTGGTAAAGACCTCACTCCATTTTTGCTTAAACGAATTACCGAGCTTACGGCTGGTAAAAGCTTAGAAGCCAATATAGCGCTCATTAAAAACAATGCCTTATTGGGAGGCCAAATCGCAGTAGCCTGTCAAGAAAAATATTTTTAAAAAAATCACACACAACCCTTGACTCAAAACTCATCTCGGAGTCTAATAGCAACCCTCAAGGCCAGATAGCTCAGTCGGTAGAGCAGAGGATTGAAAATCCTCGTGTCGGCGGTTCGATTCCGTCTCTGGCCACCATGTAAATCAAAGAGTTACGTAGTAGTTCCCAAATTTTGTCAAATCTCATGTAGACACAATGTAGACAATATAAAGACTCTTCTCCTGCATTATAAATTCAGCAAATATAAGCCCATATGTAGACTCACTGCTATAATTAGATTTAAGTAACCGGATTAAATATGTTGGGTCTTTCCCATTATGTTTTTAGGCGGATGACAAGCAGCAGTCTATGTATAACTAATTTGGGATAATTATGCTCTGGATAAGCATATTGATTGGAGGAGTTATTGGTGCTATTTCCGGCTTAGTGTTTCACTATATTTTAAAAGAAAAGACGACTCTATATATATAAATGAACCTCCAGAAAAAATAGCGATCTATTCCGCTGCTTTAGTTAATAGCATATTACCAAAACATATTCTTAAAGCTTCAGATGAATCAATTTTTAACTACATAAGTCTCACAATTAATCTTTATCAAGTACTGTATAAAGAAGATCCCGATTTAATTGTGAAAATTGAAATGGGGCAATTAGACAACAAGCTGTTCAACTTAGAAAAATATGGTGCTCTGTTTAATCAAATATTAAAAGCTAAGGAAGAAATAATTCTTTCAGGAAAAGATACAACAAATCCAGAAATTAACACTGCCAAAGCAATGTATATTGCGCCCTTGGAAAATTTCCTAGGGATAATGAATGCTTGTCTTGAAATGGAAAATTTTAATAATTGGTGGGTTTTATTAATTTTGGATTTTTAAAATTCTTATTCCATTTTAATTATTACAATTCTAGGTGGGACAAGAAATACAAGTGGGGCAGCGTGATTGATATTGATTTGAAAGAGTCCCACTCAAGAAATTGTGAGTGGGACGAGTGGGACAATTAAAAAACTTCCTCATACTCCCAAATTTTTCCAGTGAAAACGTAACACCTAGGCATGCCTATTCCGCGTATTCTTGGCTTTTGAGAGTTTTTTCCATCATTGCCTGGCACTAACCATCCCTCTTTACTCAAAACGTTTATTACGGTCTTAAAATCAAATCCTTTGCAGATTTCATTTTTAAAGACTTCTGAAAGAACCAAATATTCACGATCTTCATTTTCAGAGTCACGATAAAATCCTGCACGATTATGGATACGTTCATTATTAGGGTATTTAATATCGTCAAAGCGGCTTGCACCATGAGCTTCAAAGAATGCCTTAACTTGAGATAGAATTGCCCTATCCTCGCGATTACCAGTTGCACCAAATGAATCTAACCAAGCTTTAAAACAAACACTAACAGCTTTACTAGTGTCTCCTGCCAACCAACCTGTTAATCCATAATGCGTCGCCAATTCTCCGGCAATTGCTACTAATCCAAACCGTCTTGCCACTCTCATTGCTTGACCAGTCATGCTGGGTGTAGTGCATTTGTTAACAAAAGTTTGCACACTTTCAGTAATGGCTTTTGGCAGTTGGGCTTGATCTTTAACAATAGCCTTTAGCCATTCTAAACCAACTGTACCATGATAAGATGTAGTAAATTCTTTCAAAGCTAAGGCGAGACTCGAAGGATTTATATATTCATGCAAGCATTCAAAAATACCCATACTTGAACCAGCATCAGCTTCAATATCAGCCAAGCGAATTTCCTGACCCGCATTTACCTTTTGCTCTGCTTTTGCCATTAATGCGCTTAATGATTCCTCACCTGCCGAGAGAAAGAATAATCTCCAAGAGGCCGATGCGCGCGCAGTGCCATTTTTCGATGCTCGCGTTTTACCTTGACCATTTGCCAATAGGTAGGCTGCCTCTCCAACCTCTTTAGGATCAATTTGGCTCAACTCATCTAAAATCAGTAAACCATCATTATGCATAGCCGCTAAGCCTTCCAACCCATTGGATGTTGCACGCCATAAGCGAGTATAACTACTCGGGTCACCCCAAACAGATGCTGCCAATTTTAAAGCCGTCGTTTTGCCACAAGACGATGCACCTCTAAAATGAAACCCTCCTGAGTCTTCCCCTATCAAAGATGCTAGAGAAGGAGCAAAGGCACTTGAAATAGCAAAAATCAATCTTGAATTTTTACTGGCCAGACGGCCAATGGTATTACGCCAATCAGCAACTGAACCGACCTGTGAAAATGAAGGTGTCAATGCATGGGGGTTTTGAAATACTACAATCTCTGATTGCTCTCCAATTGATTCAGAAGAAGTAACAAAAACCCCACCATGCCAGCCCAACCTATCTACACAACGAGCTCGTTCTTCTACAGGAAAAACTTGTAAATAAGAAGCCAGTAAATCACGTGCAATTCTATTAGGCGATATTGCTAGGCCTAAAGAGGCTAGCTCTCTTCTAATCTCTGAAGTATCTCCTTGCACCAAAGCAATTGGCATTGCCCATTGATGTTTGAATCCATCATCATCTTGCCACTCTAATAACCTTCCCCACTCACCACTTTTAGCATCACGAGTTTTAGCTATTACATAAAGTGGGGAACATATCCACCGAGGAGGCAAATCAATGCCATCTTTATCCTTTCCGAGGAAAAATAAACCCTTATCGGAAACCTTAAAACGACCGCCAGCATAATCACAAAATGCAGTTTGATGATTTAAAGGAAAAGGTTTAACATTTGTTTTTATCACATTTTGATTAGACATAATTCTCTCCAACAACACACCAAGAAGGCTCTTCCCTAATAAGCGCCTTCTATACCAAGAAACTATTGATTGACAGCACGACCCATATCGCTAGTCGAACGGTATATTTTTTGTTGTTGTAGAAAATCTAAAATATCACTTTTACGATATAACACTTTACGTCCGATTTTAATGTAAGACACACCGGCACCAGCCCAACGATTGCGCTCTAATAACTGGGTAGAACAATTTAAAACTGCAGCTAATGTTTGTTGATTAAATAAACCTGAGACAGGTGCAGACTCAAATTCATTTAAAAATTGTAATCGAGATAGTTTATTAATAGACATAGGGAACCCCGTCAATTGATTATTCAACTCGGCATAATGCCGTCCGGATGCGTCCATGCACCTTGAACATCAGTTGACTTTTTAGGTCCCTGAAGGGATAAAAAAGCCGATGATACTTCAACTCCACAAAAACTTTGATAGCTCTTTAAGATCTAAAAAAGCTTTTTAAAACTTACGAGGGAATATTGATCCAGATTAAAAATATTGTCAAGTAAGACAAATCAAATTTTATAAATTATTAATTTAGGCAAATGTGAAAAGATATAAATTTCAGGCTAGAATTGATTGTCCCACTGCCCCACTTGTCAAAAATTGAAAGTGGGGCAATAAGGATTAGTGTTTATGCGATTGTCCCACTTGTCCCCGATGTCCCCTCCAATTCATATATTACTCTGCATAAAGCTCAACCATAAGACGATATATCTGGATTATTCGGAATATCATCGTGGATTTTTCGGGTTATTGTCTTGTATAATTCGGATTTTACTATTGGATTTATCGGGTTTTTGGTGGCTATTCCTCAAGAAATGTTGTATATTGAAACCATGTTACATATAAATGAATCCCTATGTTTGAAAGAAAATTAACTCCTATTATTACTGAGCTACTAGCTGAATTCAGAATTGTTTATTTAACAGGCCCACGACAAGCAGGAAAAACTACTTTAACAAAAATAATTGCTCAAAATGGTGGGTTTGAATACATTTCTTTTGATAATCAAACAATTCTCCATTCAGCTCAAACCGATCCTATTGGTTTTATAAATTCCTTCCATGAAAAAAAGGTCGTTTTGGATGAATTTCAATATATACCTGAATTAATACCAGCCATAAAACACGCCTCAGATAACCTGCCATCGAATGTAAAAGGAAAGTTCCTTTTAACCGGATCAGCAGATATTTTTCGCTCAGGGAAAACACAAGAAGCCTTACCTGGACATATGGCAAGATTAGAACTCTATCCACTGTCATTATCAGAAAAATATGAGACTGATTATAATATTATTGATTTACTATGTAATGAACATTTTAACTTAAATAACCTAACGCCGCTTACTCGCGCCAACTTAGCCAATTTAATTCTCGCAGGTGGATATCCAGAGGTTCAAGATAAAAGTCCAAGGGCAAAACAAATATGGTACAAATCTTATGTAGAAGGTCGTCTTTTTAAAGATTTCGAGACGCTATATCATGCTAAAGGTGACTATCGTTCTAAACTTGAAGCGCTTATTCCTTATTTAGCTGGAATCTCGGGTAATCTGCTTAAATATTCGAATATTTCAAATGACTTAGGTGAAGATGATAAACTAGTCAAAGCATATATCGAAGTTTTAGAATTGATGTTTATTATTAAAAGAGTCCCTGCTTACTTAAAAAATAAAGCAAAACGACAAGCTATTACAATGCCTAAGATCCAAACAATAGACACGGGACTTGCCTGTAGCCTTTTAGGTATAAAAAATGAAGAGCAATTACTTAATAGTCCTCACTATGGAGGGCTTTTAGAAAATTTAATCTATATGGAATTGCTCAAACAAAACAGTTGGTCAGAAGAGAGAGTAGAGTTATTACATTTTCGAGATAAATATCAAAATGAAGTGGATATCGTCTTAGAGAGGGATAATCATCAGATCATTGGAGTTGAAATCAAAGCATCAGCAACCGTAAACATGCATGATTTTAAAGGATTAATAAAGTTGGCAGAATTTAACCCTTCAAAATTTCAATATGGTGTCATTTTTTATTCTGGAAAAGATATATTACCCTTCTCAAAAAATGAAATTAAATTGTTCGCCTTACCAATAAGTTTGTTTATCAAGTCAAATACAACCAAGGATGATGTTCACTAAATCAATAATAAATATTAAAAACAAGAGCCTCCGAAGAGGCTCTGTGCCCTAGGAGCAGAGTCCTAGGGGAAGTAGTAATATAATTATACGCATATATTCATTAACCATCAAATCACTCCTACCGAACTATCGAGTAATTCTCAGCAGTTGCTTCCTCAGAAAACTCTCTATTGTTACCTGTATCACAAGACATCTGCCCCACTAAAAAATCACTGATTCTTTGCATGGGTTTTCTCAAACGTTCAACATCTCGCATTATATACCCGGCAGTTACATCATGTGTCATTTTATGATTTAGTAACCGTTTTAATGCATAAGCTGGTAGATCAAGACTCTCTGCAGTGGTCGCAAAAGTTCTTCTTAAATCATGAACAGTAAATGACACACCCGATAATTCAGCCACTTTTAACATAGCTTTTCTGGGCTCCATGATATGTCCTGTTTTACTATCAGATGGGAAAACATAATCAGAAATTTTGAATTGTTTTCTTCGCAAGAATAATTCATAAAGAAAATCAGACATGGGCAAGGTATGAACTTCCCTATTCTTGGTGTCTTGCACGGTAAAAGTTCTTAATTTGAAATCAATCTCGCTCCAAGGTAAGGAAGCGGCTTCCATGCGTCTTAATCCCGTAAAGAGAATTAATAGAAAGTAATCACGCCACATCATAGCTTGGGGATAATCTTCTTGTTCGGCTAGTTTCAATAAGCCTTGGTGCCATTCAGTAAGTTGGTGACTCTTAATTACTGTGTTTTTCCGATCCACTCTGAACCAGCTGCGAGTATGGGAGAGATATTCAACAGGATTAACTGAAATAATAGGTTGTCTATTTTCAAGTTGATATTCATGAACGGCAAAGTTAAATACGGCGCGCAAGACCCTCATTGCATAGTTGGAACGTGCTTTACTATTAACTGTTCCATATTCTGTATGACGTTTAGAAATCATCTCTCGAGTAATATCAATTAAAGGTTTATTTAACCAATCAGGCATAACCTGTCTTAAAACATTTCGATAATCCATTACCGTAAACTCTTTTAAATCCTTCCGAGCTTTAAGATAATCATTGAAAACAGAGTTTAAAGTCATTAATTTAATTTTAATACTTTTCTTCTCAGCAATAGGATTATCTCCTCTCGCAATCCGACCCAACAAGTCTTTCGCTTGCTTTCTAGCTTCTTCTACAGTAATTGCTCCGTACTTCCCTAAAGTGATGCGTTTTACTTTTCCTTCTATACGTGTTTCGACAACAAAACTTTTCATCCCACTTGATGTAATACGTAGCGCAAAACCTTTTAAGTGTTCATCCCGATAAAATACCTGATCTTTACCTTCAACCGGCTTCATTTTATCAACTACTGATTTTGTCAATTTTATTGAGCTCGTATTTTCCATAATCTATCCTTAACTTAACTAGGAAAAACAAAATGTAGACGCAATGTAGACAGATTAATTAAAACTAGTTAATAACTAAAAAATTGTAATAAGTTGAAATATACTTGATTTTAAAAGGACATTAAAGGTTTTTATAGGTTAATAAGGGGTAATAAAATTGGATTAATTAGGATTGAAAATCCTCGTGTCGGCGGTTCGATTCCGTCTCTGGCCACCATGTAAATCAATAGATTACATAGTGGTTGCAGAAATCAGTAAATGGCTCTTCCCTAAATCCGGGGACACTTCACTCATCCACAAAGCACTCTAACTCTTAACCTATAATTTTCAAAATTTCTAAATCCATAAGCCCTACGTTGAATCAAAGAGTTAGATTACTATAATCCGATTAAAGTGCCCCCTTTTTTGGGGTAGAGCCAAGTTATCCTTCCATCTTAGAAAAAACTCGGTCGATCAGTGCAACATCCCTCTAGTCCATCACTAATGGTATTTAGACCAGAACCAATGATATCAATTAAATTAACGATTGGACTAACCAGGGCTGCAATACATAAAACAATCATATTGAATAAACACTTTTGCAAATCACTCGCATTTTGGGTAAAACCATCAACATTAGAGGTAGCTGCAGAGACATGAAGAAGTGAGGTATTTACGATAAATCCATACATCATCTCAGCAGCCAATATTCCAAAAACAACTGGTGCTGTTAAAGGCGAATAAATTTTGAGTAAGTCCTCTCTTTTGCTAAATGACTGGAAAAAACCCATATTTGCGGGGTTGTTAACCATCAACCCGCCTGATTTTTTAGTACCAAACAAAAGTTGTTCAACTACAAATTGACCTGCTGTGCCTCCTCCTAAATGCAAGAGACCTGCATTGATCGCCTCTAAAAATTCATGATCAATAAACCCATATGGATTACTGCATGAAATTGACAGGCGACTTTCAGGTGCTGATGCGAGGTCGGTAAAGTCTTTTGTTCTTATTTCACATAACTTTTTCATGGCAGCTAAATCATCTTCCGCCGACAACATTTCTTGACTGCTTACGACCGAAATGCCATTCGAAAACCATCGATTACCCCTATGTATTGCAAAATCAGAACCCAACTTCGAATCAACCGAAAACCAATCTTCAAGAATATTAGTCTCTTGAATCAAAGACTTGCTGTCTGCTCTGGGTTTTGAATTAAACGTCGGTACAGGGACAAAAAATTCATCCGAGCAGTATTCATAAACGACATGCATAGGAAAAAGCTTTTGCGCGCCTCCCACACATTCTTTCCATTGTTTATCTATCGAATTGAAATCGGGATTGGGAGCATTACGCATATCCTCATAGTCTTGAAGCGCTTTAATAATGGTGTTTTCAAAATCAAAATGATGTTCAGTGATTTCTTTTCCGTTGAACGTATAAGTCACTCCTGTATTTTTCACCTTGTTGTATTGTGCCAATAATTCTTTGGACAGTTCCTTGTTCATCTTGTCTTTAGGGATGCAATCAAGAAGCATCATCCAACCATGTTTATCCAAAGCCCAAAGCATGTATTCAAAAGCACTGATATTCTCGAAAGTTCGACCTGAACAGTCAGTGACTTTCCCTCTTTTACAGAGCAAGGAGAGGTCATTTTTTAGCATCTTTTGAACCGCATCATCTTCGCGACGAACTGCCTTTTCCAGAAATGCAGTTAGTTTTTTCTCATCCCCTAGGGGCTTGAATAGAGTGTGGTTGGCCTTTGAGGTTTGCCTTATACGGACAATATGAGATGGGTCTAAATAGTTACCCAGTTCTTTTTCCAATAGGTCTTTGGGTAATTCATTAAAAGGAAATTCAAATTTTTCGTTCATAATTAGTTCTCGTCGTTATCAAATAATACATGGCGTTTACGGGTTGTTAAGAGATTACGACCAATGTGGAGTAGGTGTTGCTATGCGCACCCCTATGGTAGCGACTCGGATTGAATTGGACTGGATTGGGGGCAATGTTTAATCAAGCACGAACAACCGAGCCGCGACCATAAGGGAGCGGACAGCCAGCCTACAGTTGCCTTAGTAAGCAAAATAACTGGCGTAATTCTTTTAATGAGTGGTTGTTAGTGTGCAGGGATTTTATGGCTTGGGAATTCGATGGCATGAAAGACTTCAGCAACAGAGCACTGGGTCATGTTTTGATGGGCTTTAAGCTCTAATACGGCTAACATCTCGACTACTTCCATACTATGCAACATGATCAGCTCACATTGCGAAACTATTGTTCAATTATACCCGTTTTTTATTAAGGAATTATTAAACAACCGCTAGGCTATTTTTAGCGCGAATTGCCTCAAATTATCTGTTGCCGAAGAAGTATCAAAATTAGGTGTCTCCAAAGAATACCACAGAGCAACTGGATTGATGGTCTGATGGCCAATAAGTACCCGTATTCAATGTGTTTGTTGGGTTGAAACAACCCAACATGTATCGGTCAATCTTAAAGTGGAGCTGTAGCTAGTAATGACCGCTCCTCTGTGATGCTTGGTTTTTTAGGCTGTATTTCTTCAAAAATCGACTTTACAGCTCTCTGCGGTTCAATAACCACCCCAACAGTTTGACTAGGTCCCAATTTCTGTAAATGAACAGCAGAATCCACTTGCACCTTCTCCTGCACTGACTCAATGCGTTCATCATGATCCTCTTCAGAAGTCCACCAGTGAATCAATCCCGCTGAAAGACCACCGAAGGCCAATCCTGCTCCTACGATAGCTAAAGCAGCTGGGCCAAGCAAAGTAGATACACCGATGATGGCTGATATCAGTGGTGCAAAAAGAACAGCAGAAATCATACCTAAAGCGCTTGCAACGTGTGTTGCAACAATCATAACCACGTTTGAAGCATAGAACCCTAATAAAACTCCGCTGGCTGCACTTAATAAAGCCGTTGAACTTAAACCGAATACAGTAAGCCAAGAAGGCGTTGATTCCTCTTTCGCTTCACTAGCATCTTTCGTCAATTCGTCCTTATTTGTTAAGGAAGATTCTATGGGTTGGACTTTTACAGGTGAAGGACCTTTGTTCAAATGAACTTCCAAAGCAACAAAGCCATAGCCAATTCCTACCCCAATTAAACCAATTAAAACCCCACCCACAATCGCTGGAGCCGAAAATAAAAAAGGAGCCAACAGGTCTAACAAATTCACCCCATGCAATACCCCCAGGAAAAAAGCTTCTGATAACGCTTGGGTAAAAACCATGCCTGATCCTACCCAGAATATTAAGCCACTAATTCCAAGCGACGATAAAGCAGTTAATAAATAGATTAGCCAGGAAGGCGATTTGTTGGAGTTAGTTTTAAATTTAGCCATAATATAAAATCCTTTTAAAAAATAAATCACTGCGTGACCAATGCCGAACCACGCAGAACATTAGTAGAACAAACTAGATCGATTTAACCACTATTACTTTATTTAAAGCTATTTTGCAGTGCCATTCCTCCTGTATGAGTTGATGTTTGGGGATTGAAAGAAAAAAATGTATTTTGGTTAGTATGTGTATGCTCATTCTCACTCTTTTTGTGATTAAGCATGAATTCATTGATTACAGAAAGAGATGCTGGATTTTTTTTTGCCAAGTCCAGTACAGTTTTTCCAGTTTTATTCGTCAACATTAATGCTTCAAGACGCCTATCTTCTGGCAAGCATTCTAAAATAGTTTGTAACGCTTGGTGCTTTTCCGCTACCAAATGCAGTACAGTATCGCCAAAAATATTGGCAATTCTCACCGCCTCCATACACTGGTTTTCCGGCAAAAATCCTAAAATAGTTTTTAAAGATAGGGGATTTTCTGCTGCCTCATGCAATACTGTATATTTAGTTTGATTCGTAAACTTTATTAACTCAAAGAGATCCTTTTTTGGTAAAAGGTCTAAAATAACTTTCAGTGATTCAGAATTGCATCCCACTCGAACAAGAACTGTTTGGCCAAATTGATTTACAGGCTTTAGAGCCTCCACACGCTTATCTTCAGGCAGAAGTTTTAAAATAGTTTGTAAAGATAGGGGATTTTCTGCTACACAATCCATTACTGTAACGCCGAAGTCATTTCCAAACTTTACCGCCTCTAGGCGCTTATCCATTGGCAGAAGTTCTATAATGGTTTGCAAAGATTCTAGATACTCTGATGCGGAGTGCAGTACTGTATTGGAAGCAAAGCGAGGTTTCATTTTAATCGTTAACACCTCTAGGCGATTTTCTTCTGGCAAAAGCTCTAAAATAATTTTCAGCAAGCGGGGATATTTTGTTATTAAATGCAGTATCGTCTCACCATAAGAATTCGTAGTTTTTACGCTCTGGAGACGTTGGTTTTCAGGTAAAGATTGGACATGGTTGCCAATAAACTCAAGTGCTTTCAGATAAAAAGACTCGTCAACTTTTCTTGCCCATTCCATCAAGTTCACAAGAGGAGCATTTGGGTATAGATGATAACATGAGGACATGACAGCATTTCCTAATTCATGCCTTTGCTCTAAGCTAAAAAATCCTTGACGGATGCATTGGACTAATTCCTCTAATGCTTTATCGGGTTCTTGCAAACGGATGCATTTTAATAGCAATGCATACCATTGCGGTGGAAAGTCCATGATAAGGGAAATGAATTCAAAATGATTCTTAGGTTCTATGTGTTGAATTGCTTTTTCTATGAATTGTTCCGGAAGCATGAACAATGTGGATTCTTCTTTTAGGGTGCGCAGTCCAGTGGGTTTTCTGTATTTGTCTTGTAATTGTTTTAGTCCTTTTGGACTTATAGCAACAGGATTATTCCATAATGGATTGTTTTGACAAGCTTGTGTTATTTCCCCTAAGTGCAAGGCAGCTGTTTCAACGCAGGTGCCTTTTTCCAGTTCTTTTTCAATGACATCCCCTAAGCTACATGTTTGTCCTTTGCTCTGTTTTAAGTCATGTTGAACTTGTTCTGGAAGTGATTTCAAATAGCGCATAAAGCGAGCCAATGCTACTTCGGCAGAGGTGCTTGCCATTTCACTACCAGTCATGCGCTCCCCGCCTAACAGTAAACCCTGAATGAGTTGTTCTAGTGCTTTTTTTGGGGTAATGCCTTTGTTTTCAAAAATGCTCATGTCTT
>NZ_LNZB01000027.1 GCF_001468085.1 Legionella waltersii
ATATGAATCCGAATCAGTTTGAACGGGTTTGGGGGGAATTTAAGAAAGTTGCTTAACTGGGTGTGTCAATTTACTTGACCACCTCATTTTCTTAAGGAGACAATTTCGCGGGTATTCTTAAAATACCCCATGATCAAGCATGGTATGGCAATGAAAGACCAAGCATTCTGTTTGAACGTTGTACGCTGTGGCTTATCAGTAGAAAAGTTCTATTACCAGGCGTAAGCACATTGACCGTTTTAATAGCAAAAGTTCGAGACCGGGTTTCAAAACGGCTATGGCAGCGACTGACTTTGTTGGTCAATATTAACCAGAGGCAGCAACTTGAAAATTTATTATTGGTACCTGACGGTAAACGTTACAGTAAACTTGATGAATTAAAGAATGGACCAACACATATCAGCAGTGCTGGATTAGTGCAGGCACTAAAACGTTATCAATACATACGTGATTTAGGTTTAGGTCAAATAAACATTGGCAATATACCCAAAGCAAAAATTAATCACTTGGCCCGATATGTCACTGTCTCATGGGCACCATCTATTGCACGAATGCCTGATGATAGACGCATTGCAGTACTTTTTTCATTTGCATATGTTTATGAAATCAAGGCACTTGATGATGCATTAGATCTGTTGGACATGTTGATCACAGAAATTACTGCTGCAGCAAAACGATTAGGTGAGAGAAAACGTATCCGTAGCTTGGGTGATTTGGATAAAGCTGCATTAAAGCTGTCTGATTTTGGTGACTTGTTTTTACAACATGATGGGGAACAAAACTTGCCATCTGTAATTTACAAAGCCATTTCTAAAGATACAATATCCAATGCGGTAGAGATCATTAGACAAATTGCCAAACCCCATCATGACAAATATTATGATGAGCTGCTTGAGCAATATAAAACCGTTCGTCGATTCCTGCCAACTTTACTTAGCACGGTTAAATTCCAAACAACTAAAGAAGGCCAACCCGTACAAGCAGCAATAGAATTTTTAGCGTCTATAGAAGGGAAGAGAAAACCTTCATTTCAAAATGCACCACTTGACATTATTAATACGGGTTGGCGAAATATTGTTATCAACCCTAAGACCAGGGAAATTGATAGACCAGGTTATACCTTATGTGCCATGGATCATCTACAGACTAATATGCGCAGCCGGGATATGCACGTAGTGCTTAGTGAGCGATGGTGTGACCCTCGCGCTAAATTGTTAAGAGATGCGGCTTGGGATGAACATAAAATTCCAGTATGCCGATCACTCAATTTAAGCATAGATTTTGATGAGGAATTTGGTTACCTGTCTTCAATATTAGAAGATAAATACCAAAATGTGCTGCAAAGACTACCCCAAAATGATGCGATTGAGATTGTGAAAAACAGTAAGGGAAAAGATAGAATCAAATTATCCAGATTAGAAAAAATTGATGAACCAGAAAGCCTAAAAATATTGAAAAGTAAAATCGACAAGCTGATGCCTCGCATTGATTTTCCAGAATTATTGCTCGAAGCCAACCGTATGTCTGATTTTACAGATGAGTGCACTCATATTAGCGATAATAATTCACGCATATCTGGAATTGAAGTCTCATTATGTGCAGTCATTATGGCGGAAGCATGCAACATTGGTATTGAGCCATTGATTAATGAAGACAGTCCAGAATTGACACGCAATCGATTAAGTTGAGTTCAGCAAAATTGCATCCGTGCTGAAACAATTGCTAGATCTAATGCGAAACTGGTAGACCTGCATTCCCAACAACCACTTGCGAAAAAGATGGGTACTGGTAATATTGCTTCTGCTGATGGCGTAAGATTTACCTGCGCTGTAAAAACAGTGAATTCTGGGCCTAATAAAAAATACTATGGGCCAAAACGCGGATTAACTTATTATAATTTTGTATCGGATCAAAATGCAGGATTTCATGGGATTGTAATTACTGGTACTCTTCGCGACTCTCTTTATTTATTGGATGGCATGCAGGATCAGCAAACAAGTCTCGATATAAAAGAGATAATGACTGATACGGCTGGCGCTAGCGAAATAATCTTTGCGTTATTTTGGTTATTGGGATATCAATTTAGCCCAAGGCTTTCTGATGTTGGTGGTGCACGGTTTTGGAGAATTGATTCTAAAGCGGATTATGGGGCGCTCAATGATATTTCAAATCACAAAATTAACGAAGCATCAATACGCAAGCATTGGGAGGATATTCTACGAGTCGCTGTTTCCTTGAAATTAGGTCATGTCAGTGCTTCAGATTTAATACGCTCGTTATTTCGAAAGAATAGACCATCTGGACTGGCCAAAGCCTTAATGAACTTGGGTCGTATTATTAAGACGTTATATCTGCTCAATTATATTGATAGCGAAGAGTACCGGCGTCATATTTTGATACAACTCAATAAAGGTGAAAGTCGCCACAGTTTAGCACGCACCGTATATCATGGAAAACGTGGTGAAATTCATGAAAAATATCGCGAAGGACAAGAAGATCAGCTCAATGCATTGGGGTTAGCAACCAATGCTATTGTATTATGGAATACAGTGTACATGCAGGCCATATTAGATTATTTGCGCGCACAGGGTGAAGTAATAAATGAAGAAGATGAAGCAAAGTTATCACCATTAGGGCGGAAACATATTAATTTCTTAGGACACTTTTCATTTATGTTGCCTAAAGTTGTCGCAGAAGGTCAATTGAGGCCATTAAATTTTGCTGAGAAGCTAGAGCTGGCTTAATGATTTTTGCTTAGAGTACCTTTTCGTTCCAATGATTGTCACGCCCCTAATTCAGATCAGTGGATGATACTTGTCCCAGCTCTGATTTCTCTGGATTGGTTTGATATTTTTTTTCTAATGTTTCATTCATACGATGAGTCTCCAAAATATTTATGATCTGTAGCGTGCTATTCCAATTTACGAGCTGGCCTGCCTCGATTTGACCGGCAATATATGTCGTCAAATCAGATGCCTCAAAGATGCGCTGTGCTTTCTCTTTTAGGGCCTCTGCCTGAAGACGCATGGAAGTTAGCACTTCAAACTCTGGTCTCTCCAGAATTTCTTTAATGGAGGCCAATGAAAAACCCAGGAACTTTAAAGTAACCACCTGCTGTAACCGAATTAAGTCATTATCTGAATAAAGACGATAACCCGACTCTGAGCGTTGTGCTGGCTTTAACAAACCAATGTCATCATAGTATTGCAATGAACGAATGCTTAAAGCCGTCATCCGACTGATATCTTTAATTTTATGGTATTTCATTTTCCCCCCAAGATTAAGTATATTTTATCACGTAACGTGAGGGTCAATAGTAAGTATCTATCTATTTTTTAAATAGGGAGGCGCTTTAAAACTGGGGCAAGACCGCTGTAGGTAAATTCCAAATTTAGGATGAACGCGGGTTGAAAAGAGTTTTGAATCAACAGTACACAATTTGATTGATTTTAAGTGATGTAGTCCTTTAGGTTGACCCTTAAATTTAACCATGAAGAGATGATTGGACTCCCAATAAGGTCTAAGGCTCAACTATAACCAAATGCGCTCCAATGCGATAAAAAGCACATTAAATAAGGACAAGTATATTAAAAGCACTATGCGATTGAAATTAAAACAAAATAATGAACAGTATTGAATGGTATGGATTGGCTGTTACGAACCGAAGATAAAACCCATTTGCCGATCCGCTGTTTGGTGTAAACTGATGTTTTGGCGGTTTTGGCTTTGACGTCGATGGGTATTTTTAACTGCCTTGGCAACAGATAAGCCCTTATTACTAGCGATAAACGACAGCAGATGCACCAGCAAGCCATTGTCGCAGGCAACGGTTTTCAGCTGATAGCTTCGTTGATAGCGCACGTTTGCCAGTATGCAAAAGCGGTCGAACGCATCATAATAATCAGCAAAGGCCAAAGTGCGGCTTTGGCCAAGCTTTGATTTAATGCGACCATTAATTAAGGTAATAGCCCAATCGCCTAATAAATCTTTACTTAAGCGCAGAACATAATAGCGGGTCTCTTTTTCAAAACGGGCTTCGTGATAGCATTCTTTTGATGCCCAATGAACCATGTGCACAAAGGGCGGGGTGGTGAACCAGGGGAGCATTAAAACAGGGCCAAGTTAGCAATTCGTTTTAAGCGCTCAGGATTATCTTCCACATAAATGGCGGTGGTGACGATATTGGCGTGTCCTGCAAGGCGGGAGACGGCTTTGATATCAGCCCCTTGTTCAATGAGTCGGGTGATGAAGGTACGCCGACCTGAATGAGAACTCGCCCCATGAATTCCTGCTTTATCATAAAGTGATTTAAACCATTTTTGTAAGGTGTTGGCGGTGAAACGGCTTTTGCGTTGGGTTTGAAACAAGGCCTTATTGCGGGGCATGTTCTTTAAATCATTCAAATGTGCTTGCAAGACTTCGCGTATTTTTTTATGAGTCAGATACGCATGACGTTGTTTTTCACCTTTAGTCATGGAGCGTTTTAAAATGAGCTCATCCAATAGTTGATAATTAGAGTTGGCTACATCGGCGATGGTGAGCGAGGCCATTTCTTTGGCACGCAGACCCAAGCCAAAAGAGCAATAAACGAGGGCTAGATTACGTGTGCCCATTTTGCCCACTTTAGCGACTAAAAGCAGTAATTTAAATTCCGCCTCACTCAAAACTTTTGCTTTTCCTTCTCGCGCCATCAAAAAACCTTTAACACCCTGATTTATCATTATTTTATACAAATTAGGTTGTATTTGCAAAGGCAAAAACTGCCAAACGTTGGAACACCCTACTGGTACTGAAGACATCCTCTTTTGGGTATAAGAGGATGTCTTTTGTTTGCTCTAAAATTTGATAACAGGAATTGATTTTAATGATTAAAAGGGTACAATGTACCCTTTTAATTAACTATAGGTAATATTGATGCGCGAAATTGCAGAAAGGCCGTATAACGAAGAATTGATTCTTCTTAAAGATAAGAAAAAGCTTACAGCAGCTAAACTATCAGAATTAGCAGATATAAATATTAATACCATTAAATCATGGTTGGTTAACCCTTCAAGCGCGAAATGGAGAAAATTGGATAGAAATATTTTTTACTTGATTAAATCCAAAATAGTTTTTATCGATGATAAAAATTCATTAGATCAAAGAGGTCATACAGAATTTTTGTCTGGGTTAATTGATGATGCATTGCTCCTGGCAAAAAATAGTATTTTAAGTAAGCAGCCTTTAAATGAGTCTGATCTATCTTTTATAACTCAGGCATTAGAGATCAATGGAATACTACGCTGGCGAATAGATGCCCTTATTCCTCAGGATAAGGAGGAACTAGAATACTTTGAGAATTTAAAGGGTGATGATGTTCTTCCTCTCTCCAATCAATTCAATGAAATAGAAACCAATTTTGTTCTTAGTCATGTTATCTAACTTTACAACAATAGCTTGGTTTTTAGTCTATTAAATCGATTAATAGAAGTTGCATATTCTGCCCCAAAATGAACACTCATTCTGATTGAAAGTGAACACCGATTCTGGCGGAACGTGAACAGTGATTCTGGTTGAAC
>NZ_LNZB01000028.1 GCF_001468085.1 Legionella waltersii
CTCCAACAATGGTTGCCCCATTTTGGCTGAGGAAATTTGCCCCCTTCTCCAAAACCTTTGCAAATGTCCCTTGCTGTTTTTGTTTGAGCTTTTGATAGACCGCTACCGAATCTTCTATGGATTTAGCCTTGGGTTTTGTTGTGGTCAACTCAACGGCATCTTCCTCTACTTCAACTTCTAGTTCTTCTTCGGTGGATAAATCATCCCTTTCATCAAGGGGGATTTTTCCACCAGAGAACACCGTCATTTCGATGGCGGTATCATCGAGAACGCGCATCTCACGTTCATGAGCAAGCTCAGCTTTGACGTTTAAGATGTTGAGTTCACGTTTGAATTTGCCAAAGAATTCTTTGATGTTGGTGGA
>NZ_LNZB01000029.1 GCF_001468085.1 Legionella waltersii
TCGCTCCTTTATTCCAAGTAGCACGCATTTCTGTCCAACCACTAAAAATATCGGTCATTGTAATAGACCAAACAAAATCACCCATTAGTGAAGTACCGCAATGAGCTACAGTATCTGCTTCCATAAAACCCACTTGGCTGGTATCCCACTGGTTTGTACTAATTGGAATATGTTTTCTGAGAAGGCTTCCTGGCTTAGTTCCACTTAAACCTTTTCCAT
>NZ_LNZB01000030.1 GCF_001468085.1 Legionella waltersii
ATATTGGCGCCACTAAGGGATGTCACTTTCTTCAGTATTGCTGAAATCAATCAGGCATTAGCGCCTTTGCTTAAAGCCTACAATGATCGGCCTTTTCAAGAACTTGAAGGATCACGGCATTCACAATATGAGACTCTGGATAAACCTGCACTAAATCCATTGCCCAGTACACGCTATAGTTTTGCTCAATGGAAAACAGCCAAAGCTGGGATTGATTATCATGTAACTTTTGAAAAACACCATTACAGTATCCCGCACCAGTATTTAAAGAAAACCATTGAGCTTCGCGTGACCCAAAGCACCATAGAATGTTTTTATAATGGGCAACGCATTGCGATACATCCTCGTGCTTATAAACCAGGACATACAACGACTCATGAACACATGCCCTCCAATCATCGGGCTTATGCCCAATGGACTCCTGAGCGTTTAAAGAAATGGGCATTAGCTACAGGGCCATATACCCAGACACTGATAGAGGAGCTTATCAGTCTTCATAAAATCCCAGAGCAGTCTTTTCGTAGTTGTTTAGGCATCTTACGTCTAGGTGAACGCTATGGGGCACAACGCTTGGAAGATGCGGCCCAGCGAGGTTTAGCACTTGGAGCTATTCGCTATAGAAACATCGAATCAATATTAAAGAACAACTTGGATAAGCAGCCTTTGCCTTCGTCTGACCACGAAATAAAAGCTGCCCCAAGACCTCACCATGACAATGTTCGTGGTTCAGCGTACTACCACTAAAACTCACTTAACTCATAGGAGATAACCATGTTAACACAACCGACAATAGAACAGTTGAAATCACTACGGTGCATGGGGATGGCAGAGGCTCTCAGAGAGCAGTTGCAAACACCCGAATCAGCTTCATTATCCTTTGAAGAGCGCTTAGCATTTTTAGTGGAACGAGAACTTCTGCTCCGCGAGCAGAGGGCTATATTAGGAAAGTTACGACATGCACGCCTTCGCGAACAAGCATGCATTGAAGATATTGACTATAAAGCAACTAGAGGCATTTCTA
>NZ_LNZB01000031.1:0-72768 GCF_001468085.1 Legionella waltersii
AGTGATGACTAGGTGGTCCCATTAAGTGCTAATGGGGTGGTCCCTTTAGGTGATGACAAAGTGGTCCGATTAGGGTGCTGAATGACATATCAATGCGTTTTGCATGAAGTTGTGCCTGACTGGCTTGATAAACCGCTGGTGAATATTACCCGAGAGATGATTGCCAAACGGCATACCAAGCATGGTCAGGCAAACAGTAAAGCACGTGCCAATAATGCCATGAGAGTATTAAGAGCTATTTTTAATTACGCGATGTATGAATATCAAGACGGCAATGGGCATCCAATCATCACTATTAACCCAGTCAAATACTTATCACATACCCGGGCATGGTATAGAGTGGATCGAAAACAAACCGTCATCAAACCGCATCAATTAGCTGATTGGTATAAGGCAGTCATCGTATTGGTGGAGACTGATAACTATCGCAATGCCTTACAATGGCATGATTATTTTTTATTACTTTTATTCACCGGCATGCGAAAAATGGAAGCTGCCTCCTTGCGTTGGGAGGATATTGATCTCAAATCCAAAACAATCACTTTGCAAGATACCAAAAACCATGAAATCCACACACTGCCAATGTCCGATTTTGTTTATGAGTTAATGGAACGCAGGAGCAGGAATAAAACCAGTGAATTTGTATTCCCAGCGGAAAGTAAAACTGGTTATATCTATGAGCCTAAAAAAGCGGTAAATAGGGTGGTGGAGTTATCTAGCGTGCCATTTACCTTACACGACTTGAGAAGAACGTTTGCTACTGTTGCCGATAGTTTGGACTTACCGGCTTATGCTTTAAAACGATTGCTCAATCATAAAATGAATAATGATGTTACAGCCGGGTATATTATGAAAGATGTGGAGCGGTTACGAAAACCCATGCAACAAGTAGCCAATTTTATACTTACGCATATGATGGAGACGGCTGAGTTATAAATATCAGTGTACTAACAGAACACTTGGGGACGGAGAGCATTCTCAAACTTAATTTCAATTTTGTCACGTTTTATACTATAATTCGTGACAAATGAGGAACAAAATTATGACAGCGATTGCTAATATTCGAGAATATATTTCTAACCTGCCTGAAGGACAGCCCTTTGCTTCCAGTGAGTTCCGACAGTTTGCTTCAACAGATAATATTCGACAAATTTTAAATCGCTTGGTTAAGTCAAACGAAATTAAAAAAGTCGCTCGCGGTATTTATGTTAAACCAAAAACGTTAAGTTTAGGGGAAAAGTTGCCGTTGGCATCAGAAATTGCTGAAGCTATCGCCAAGGCTACCGGTGAAACAATTATGGTGCATGGTGCTGAAGCGGCAAGGCAATTGCAATTAACAACTCAAGTTCCTACACGTCAGGTATTTTATACGGATGGAAATTCAAGAACGTTGACCATAGCCAATCGAACTGTCAGGCTGAAGCACGTTAACCCCAGCAGAATGATTGAACCTGGCTCGATCGCTGGTTTAGTGATTACAGCACTTATCTATTTGGGGCAAGAGAATGTTACACCGTCAACGATCCATTTAATTAAAAAACGTATCCCAGAAGTAGATTTTAAAAAAACCATAAATTTAATAAGCCGGATGCCGGCATGGTTAGCAGACATTTTTTTCAGATATCAAAAAGAGAGCTGTAATGCATAATTCCTTTTTCAATTTAACGTTAGAAGAAAGACAACTAATAATTTCCAAGGCTGCCGATCATATGGATGTTTCAGAGGTGGTTATTGAAAAGGATCTATGGGTCTGCTGGTTGTTAGAGCAAATATTCACCTTACCAATTCAGATGGTTTTCAAAGGAGGAACATCACTCTCCAAGGTGTTTAATATTATTAAGCGTTTTTCAGAAGATTGCGATATCACGATTGATTACCGAGATTTTGCTGAGAAAGAAATTGATTTGAAAAAAACCAGTCGATCTCAGCTAAAAAAAATAAGTGAACAACTTAAAGGCCAATTGAAACACTATGTACATGATACCGTGCTTCCACTACTGGCAGAGAAGCTTGAAAATCAATTCCCTAATCAAGAATTTGAGATAATATTAAGCGAAGATGGTGAAACATTGGAGTTTTATTACCCAAGCATCATGACTGATTCAATTGTCTATCTTCGTGACCATGTGTTGGTCGAATTTGGTATTAGAAATAGTACGGAGCCTTGTGAAAAGCATCAGATTTTACCTTATTTAACGAGTTCAATTGGCTCTGATATCCACGTGCCCAAGCCATTGATTAATACTCTTTCGCCGATACGAACGTTCTGGGAAAAAGTGACATTGATCCATGTCGAATGCCATCGAGAACGACTGCATCAAACGCCAGAACGCTTATCGAGACATTGGTATGATTTATACATGTTGAATCATTCACACATCGGGGCTGAGGCATTAGATCGTGTGGATATTTTAGATAGCGTTTTGGAGTATAAAAGAGCATTTTTTAACGCAAGTTATGCCAACTATGATGATTGTCAAAAAGGCAAATTGCGCTTGATTCCATCTTCAGAAAATCAAGACGCTCTGGCAAAAGACTATGCCCATATGAGTGATGCAGATATGTTTTACCAAACACCGCCATCATTCTCAGCAATCATTGCTTCACTACAAAATTTAGAATTTAAAATAAATCAGAAGGTGTTGACGGTTTAAAAACCCGCACGATTTGAGCTTAAAGACTGAAGTCTTCATAGGCTTGGCGGGTGTGTTACCTACAATTATGAATAGATACATGTAATTAAGCAAATTTGTTTTTTTAATCTACCTTTAATTTTGCAGAATAAATATTCATTGTGCGCCATAGAGAATTATCTGTGATAAAATATGATTCACATTGATTTTATTTCCATTCAATATTGGTTAATTAGTTGAGAATTACAGAAACAGTTTTGGTGTTATTAACCATATTCTCTGGTCAGGTATTTGCTGAGACAACTAAGCCAGTAATGGTATTTAATTATCCAGTCGAAGCCATTTACCTGATTAATAACCCCAAGGCTGGAGAAATTTCTTGGGGGCATGATTATGAAGAAGCCTGCAAAAAAATGGGAGATAGTTTTTTTTGGGGTATTGTTCCTTCCAAAAGTGTAGATCCTGCCTGCTATTCATTACCAACATATAATATGATAATTGGAGCAGATACATGGTTCTGTGCGAATGGATCAATTAGTTATTTCAATAAGCCTCATAATTTTTGCGATGATTTTCCCTCGTGCCAAGATCAAAGCTGGACATTAGCTGCGGATAAATCAACTTGTACTCGTGAAAATCGACCTTGTATTCCTGACCCTGATAGTGTTTCTGAAGAACAATTATTAGCTGCTGTTGCTTATGGCGAATCACATTGGAGCAATGATTATGAAGAAATGGCAGGAATTGCGAGTGCTACTTTGCGAAGAATGAAAGCATATGGATATAAATCAGTCAGTGAACTAATTTCAAAAGATCCTAACTTTGCTTATGCCACAGCCCTTAAGACAAAAAATGAACGGTACTATAATTTGATGTGTAATATTAACAGCAATGGAGTAGAATTAGCCTATAAAGCTGCTAGGAACGCTTTGTCGAATGGGGCAGACTATTCAAATGGCGGATGTTTTTGGGATGGGGTAGATGTAAAAACAAATGGAGCATTTGCCTATAGATATAAATACGGATTTAAATTTTCAAACCCAAAACACAATGTACTTGATGTTACTGAGCCTAAACCATTCCATAAAAAAGGGAGGAATGGTAAGTATTTTAGCCATACTTATGTATCGACTGCGGGACATAATAAAACAATTTTTTGGAAATTAAGTAAAGAATTTTTAGCTACCGGGGCGAAGCAATGTATATAAAAAAAATAAGCATGTATCTAGTTTTTTTATCTATATACGGAGTATCACATGCGATGCCACCCGTTGAAGTTATTCAATCATGTAAAAACAATAATCCAGCAAATAAATCTGTCCTTATGACTGAAATTGAAGGTATTGGCTATAATAAAGATTCAGAGCCTAATTGCAAAAATCAGTTTGATACGGAAATTGATGGTAAACTTTATGGATCAGCAACATGTGATGATAAACCCTACTTAATCATTGCAGATCATAAGATTAAAGTGGAATCAGCTAATAATTATTCCACTAACCCATCCATAAAATCAACAACAGCCATCGCCCAGGTTGCGGGATGGTGGAAAATAGTAGACTCTAGAAAACAAACTTATCTATGTATCGAGTCACCATTATCTAATACGGGTACTGCATCTAATGCTTATCAGTATTTTATCGTTGCAGATCCCTTTAATGAAAAAAAATCAGATTTTGACATTTCATTTTATTATTTTGATAAAAAAGATTAATCTCTTTTTGTTAAGTGCAAAAATATAGAATATATCTGGGACCATAGGGACAGGTGGGGCATCTATGTTATTACTGGGCCAATTCCGTCCCTACCTGATTTTTCAAATTGGGACTTAGGGGACTAGGAGCATTTTTCAAACTTAATTTTGTTACGTTTTATACCCTAATTCGTGACAAAGAGGGAATAGAATTTTGATGTAGTAAAAAATTTCTCTGACCATTATCGTGCAAGACACCAAAAACCACGATATCCACACCTTTCCTATCTCTGACTATGTTTATGAATTGATACAACTAGCAATAAACTTAGTAAAGGGAATAATATTTTGATCAATACTAGCTTGTTCTAGTGCTTCCATATATTCGTTTCTTCTCTCCACAGGAATAATAGTCCATGGATAATGGCCACTTGCTAGCATAACATTCATTAGAAAACGTCCAATTCTGCCATTACCATCTGAATAAGGGTGGATATAAACAAAAAAGAAATGTCCGAGAACTACTCTAACAGAAGGTTCCTTTTCCTGAATTATTAACTGAAAAAATTCTTCCATTAGTTCACTAACAATTTGCCAACGGGGAGGAATATGTTTTGATTGACGTATATATACAGGGCTTCGTCTATATCCTGCCAGATCAGTTGGTTTTAAAAGACCTACAGCAACGCTAGGTTGAAATAATTCTCTATACCAATCCCCATGTTCTTTTTGTACTATTTTTCCGGGGTTTTCTCCATTCAATATTTCCATAAGGCTCTTTTTTACTACTTGGAATGCTTGCCAGTATCCACGGGCAGCTAATGCACTGCGGTGATTTCGATCTTGTTCTGTAGCATCAGGATTCCATTGTCCAGAACGAACCTTTTCAATTAAGTAAGGGCTTACTTGATAACCTTCAATAGATAGAGAATGGTAGGCGTCTGAAACATAATTTGCGTCAACTTGTTCTAGATATCTTTTAATATCAATTGTTGTAGGATGTGGGCTAGGGAAGTTTTCTCGAACTGTATCGCGCATATCATGCCACATAACTTCCAAACGACTGCGATAAGCTGGCTTATAAGTTGCGGAAAAATCTATCGGTGTATTTGTTAAAAATGGATCTTCTTCTCGTATTTGATAACCGGCACTCTCCATGGTTTTTTTGATCTCTTCTGCCACGTGAGATTTGCCAATATTTTGAAGTGCGCCACAAATCCTTCCTGCTATCCAAGAATGTCCTTCTTCCAATAAATAATGCAGAAGATCAGATGCACTATTAAACATTGAAAGAACAGAGCGTGCCTCAGTTGGATATTGAGAAAAAAATTTAGGTGAACAATAGATCAATGCTGGGACTATTGCATAAACTCGCATGTCCTGCTTAATCTCTATATCCTGAGCAGCTGGCATTTTGTATTGTACTGAAAATAAGGCTGTGTTGTGAGGCAACTCCATATTACGGTTTGTTCCGTTGGGGCTGCGTATCATTAGTTGTTTAGGCACAGTCCAATTTTCTGAATGAAGAAGTAAAGATTGTTCTGGGGAAAGGCACCACTCATCACCAAATCGTTCATTTAAATAGGAAGCACAAAAACTCCAGAAAGAAGCATACCAAGCCGTACTTTCGCCTTTTTGTTCATCAGGTTTTATCGGTACATACCAACCTTTTACAACCTCTTCTAAAAATGCATTTTCTACAAGTCGTTCTCTATGAGTACGGCTTATATCTTTTGATTGGATAGCGTACTTACCTTGCTTTTGTAGGTTGTGTAAAACTTCTAGTGATTGCGCTAGCTTTTCTGATGGTTTCATAATATTTCAATTTATAGTTGCATGTAGAAATTATAGTATATTATGTTGTGGAAATCATAGTGTATAATGTTGTTAAGATTATAGTTTATTCGGTTGTGGAAATTATAGTTTATTGCGTCATGATTTTTGTAAAGATTGTAAAAATAATTATTAAACATACGGTTACATCCGTCTAATATGGAATATAACCTCGTCTAAAATGGAATATAAGAGAATTTTGCACGATAGTTAATAAAAACCCACTTAGCTTTTGATGATGAAAAGGTGGGACGAAGGGGACAAGTGGGGCATCCGCACCAATACTCGGCTAGACACGTCCCCACTCCATAATATGCTTGTGGGGCAAATGGGACAAAAGTACTTTTTATATTTCAATCAGTATCCTTTAAATCCACTTCTTTTTAAAATACCCGAACTCGCTTTCTAGGGGCTATTATTAATGAAACTCGCTCCGGCGGCCCCCGAATGGTAAGTGTATTGAAGATTGCGGCTTGATTCCCAGACTTTTTATTTATATGTGATAAAATTTTACCAATAACACTTTCATCTTTGATACAAGTAATAATTCGAACATTACCCTGACAGTGCCGACAGATTGTAGTGAAAAGCTTTCAAACTCTCCTTGTGTTTGGTTATTTTATTCATAAATAGGATATCTTGCTTGAAATTGCGAATAGTAAAGACTCCAGAAAAATTCTCAAAATCCACCAGATCAGGAAATTTTATACGACAGAGACGGTCGTAGTTGATTATGTGATCTATTACTAGGGCGCATGGGAAATACTCAGAGAGGTCTCTTGGCGGCATTGAGAACCAATGTTCTTGATTAGTGCCCCCGGAAATGGGGAAGAGCCCCTAAAAATCTGGCTGCCATCTATTACTTTAAACAGCGATTTATATCGATTACTCATGCGAAAGCATCGCACAGCACAGCAGTGTGCGCGTTCATTCTGTCTACATTGCGTCTACATGACTTTTTTCTATTTTCTGAAAACTACCGTAACTACTTGATTTTATTGGTGGGCCCACTAGGACTTGAACCTAGGACCAACGGATTATGAGCCCCCAGCCTTAAAATTAACTCGTTGATTTTAAATTAATAATTTGCAACGGGATACCACTACAATTGTCGTACAGAGTATAACAGTGTCGTACTCAAACACGCAAATCTCACGCAAGGATATTTTAGCTACTTTATTGGCATTTTACTGAAAAAGCCATTTGGTTTTCATAAAAATGACTATTTGAGACGTAATGATGGATAAGGTAAAATGTAAGTCGCTTGATACAAATGTTCGTTATTTATTTGTAATTAACGAAATTATGTATCATAATATTAAATATGAAGACAGAAGCTACCTATAAACAAAAAGTACTCCAGATGGCTAGTAAATCGGGCATTGTTCGAATGTCCGATCTAACCGAAAGGGGGATCACTAGAGCGACCATTTCGAGGCTTGTTAGCGAAAACAAACTTGAAAAACTCGCTTCTGGTCTCTATTGCTTGCCCGAGACGGAGTTTTCAGAAAAAGAAAGCCTGGTTATTATAGCAAGCCGAGTACCCCAAGCAGTGTTTTGCCTGCTAACTGCTTTGCAGATTCATGATCTAACAACACAGCTACCTCGAAAAGTATGGATAGCTATGCCAAAAGGGAGTCATGCGCCAAAAATGGATTATCCTCCTCTAAAAATGGTGCAATATTCAGATGAAGCCTTTAGTGAAGGAATTGAAATTATAGAATCAGATAATATTAAGCTAAGGGTGTATAACTTTGCCAAGACAATTGCAGATTGTTTCAAACATCGCAATAAAATTGGACTTGATGTGGCTATTGAAGCGCTCAAAGAGGCTTATACAAAAAATAAAGTCACAGTTGATGAACTATGGCATTATGCGAAAATTTGTCGCGTTGCAAACGTAATGCGTCCTTATATTGAGGCAATTCAATGACAAAAAATATTGGTGAGTCTGTACGCTCTCGTTTGAAGAATATAGCTGTTAAAGAAGGTTCTGATTTTAATGCGGTATTGACTCGTTATGGTCTAGAGCGTTTGTTATATCGAATTGGCGAATCAGAATACTCTAAACAGTTTTTGTTGAAAGGTGCCTTACTATTTAACTTGTGGTATGACATGCCTCATCGCCCAACTAAAGATATTGATTTATTGGGGTTTGGTGATAATGATCTAGCGTATATTAAACAAACATTCAGTAAAATTTGCAGAATCTCTGCAGATGATGGAATAAGTTTCCTGTCTGAATCAGTGACGGCCGATACTATCAAAAAAGATGGAGGTTATACTGGGGCAAGAGTTGAGTTATTTGGGGAATTGGCGAAAGCAAAGATTAAAATACAAATTGATATAGGGTATGGTGATGCAGTTACCCCTGGGCCAATAGATGCCCATTATCCCGTACTTCTTAGTGATCTTCCTGCCCCTAAAATCCGTACTTATCCAATTTATACGGTAATTGCAGAAAAACTGCACGCAATTGCATTATTGGGCATGACTAATAGTCGATTAAAAGACTACTTGGATCTTTATGTATTATTAGGTAATGAACAGATAGATAATCAAATCTTGGCTAAAGCGATACATGCTACATTTAATCGTCGAAGTATGGATCTTCCTGAAGAGCTACCTATTGGCCTGACCGATGAGTTTGCTAATGACCCAAGCAGGGAGTCAATGTGGAAAGCCTTTTTGAGAAAAAATGAACTAGAGCAGAAATCATTAACTGAAGTTATTGCTGTGATCAGAAATTTGATTCAAGTGCCATATTCTTTGTCAACACACCCTAATTTTAGTAGATAAAAATAAGAAGCCCAATTTAGGGCCTCTTAAACAGAAGGACCTTATTTATAAAACAATAAGAAAATCATACATGAGGCAACAAACAATGTGGCTGATAATACCAGTACAAATTGACTGAATTTTTGTGTCTTTCGTGTCAAGGAGTGAGCCTCAGTCAATGAGTTCAAGATCAATTTCTGCATAGCCTGGACCGATTCTTTGGTAGATTCGTTCAGCAATCTGGTTATAGCTTCTTTACTACTAGCTAATGCTGCATTGAGAACCTTTTCAGCTTTTTCTTTGGCATCATCTTTCCATTGTGAGGAAATGCCTTCCATTTCCTCTCGGAACTGTACCAGCAAATCCTGTTGGGCTTTCCGATGTTCCTCAATCAGTTGTGCATTCATAGTCTGAAGCATGAGGATTGGATCGTCTTTACCCAAAAGTACACCATGTTTGATGCTGATGTCTTGAATGATTTTATCCAGTTTTTCTGACATTAGATCACCCTGGCGCTATCCAGCTGTCCGAACAGTTGATCGCGCACGATTTTTAAGCGTTGGCGGGTCATAATGCTTTTTTCTGGCATACCCAAAACTTCATCGAAGGTCAGTTTCTGTTGAAGCATCTCTGTTAGATCCCTGCCATAGGTTTCTTTTTTCAGATCGGGGATTTGAATTAAGGCTGATATTCTGTCCTTGTTATCTCGATAGGCTTTCAGTTGTTCAAATGCTTTGCCTTCATGTTCTATGGCTCCCCAATAGGGATTAAGCCAGACAACAAATTGTGCTTCATTTGAAAACTGGTCAATCAGTTGTGCAAAACCATTTATGGTGTCGAATAAAGCCTGGCCGCCGGTGATTACAGTATGAATCACCATTTCATGGCCTAACTCCTTTAACAAAGCTGGAACTTGGTTGCTGATGAGGTAATGAGATAGCGGTACAAAAGAGCTAGCTCCATTGTCAATGACTACATCATTAGTTGTTGAAGCAATTTTTTCGATGAGGGCATCAAAAAGACGGGGGTTGATTTCATCACCACTCATAACTTGAATATGATCGACGTTTAGGGCTTTAAAGCCATGAAAGGTCGAATTGATGGGGTCGGTGTCAATACACAGCGGAGTGTGGCCTTTGTGTTGTTTGTATTGAGCTGTGGTTGCTGAAATAAATGATTTGCCGACACCGCCTTTTCCCTGCAGTGTGATATGTATTTTTGCCATTACAAGAGTTCCTCCAAGTTGGGTTTGGGATTAAAAGTAAAGCCGCGAATTTCGGTTTTTGCCTTACTTTTAGCCTTTTCATCATCCTTGGTGTTTTCCTGCATAGATGGCTTTTTTTCTGCAGCAATCAAACGTGCTACATAGCCACAAAAAGTTTTATATGAAAATGAAATTTTGCCTTCCTCAACTAAGGTTTCCCAGACAAGCTTTATAGACCAGCCGTCAGCTAGCGCTGAAGCGATATCATTTTTTAATGCAAGAAATGCGGCTTTATTTACAGATTTAGCAGAGGCTTTTCTTAACATTTGCTTTGCTGCGATTCGTTCGCTGAGGGAGTTTCCCATGTCATACCATCAACTTATTATTGTTCTCTTTCTGATGGTACAAACTATTTTGTTGCTGTGCAATGAGTGGAGTTATTTTATTTCCTTTTGGCGTAATTAAACCTTCTCTAAAGCGCATAAATATGTAATTTATCGTAATTATTGGTAATTATTAGAAATTAATTTTGTTTCAAAACAAATAGCCTTGAAATTACATAAAATTACCTGATAGTATGCCATTAGATGAACTTAAAACGCAGGGCAAGATAGGTGAAGTTAGCTAACCAGCAAGCTGGTTATCAAATCTCACAAGTATTATTCGCACCTTCGGTGCTCAACGAAAAATCGATGCTTCTAGTTCACAAACTGATACCCAAAGGATTGCAAACCACTTTAATGAAGAGGTCAGCATCCTTATGGATAAAAAACTTAAAACACCCACCAGAAAAAACGGACGACACCTTCGTGTTCCTGTTTTGCCCTCCGAAGAAATTCAAATCAAATCCAATGCGGCTAAGGCTGGTCTATCGATTGCTGAGTATTTAAGGCGTGTAAGCCTTGGATATCCAATTCAAAGTACTGTTGATAAAGACTGCATCCTTCAGTTATCCAAAATTAATGCGGATATGGGACGGCTTGGGGGCTTGCTAAAACTTTGGCTTAGCCAAGATAAACGTGTTGCACATTTTGACCAGCGACTTGTCATGTCGCTGTTAAGCAAGATTCGGTTAACACAAGATGCAATGCTTGATGTGGTAAAAAAGCTATGATAATTCGCCATATTCCCATGAAATCAGCAAGATTAAGCAGCTTTTCATCTCTGGTTAGGTACATTATTGATACACAGAACAAGCAGGAGCGAGTGGGTAAGATCAGATTATCAAACTGTAATAGTTTCGACCCCATTTGGGCCGTTCAGGAAGTATTGGCAACGCAAGCTAAAAATCAAAGAGCCACTGGAGATAAAACTTACCATATGCTTATTTCCTTTGCTCCAGGAGAAAACCCTTCGGCTCAAGTTTTACAGGAAATTGAAGATACGGTGGCTTCATCGATTGGATTTAAAGAGCACCAAAGAATCTCCGTTGTTCATCATGATACAGACAATCTACATATTCATGTTGCGATTAATAAAATTCATCCTCAAACCTTTAATATGATTGAACCTTACAGAGCATATAAGACTTTTGCGCAGGCTGCATCCAAGCTAGAAATTGAATTAGGTCTTCAAATAACCAATCATCAAACCCGTAAAAACCATTCAGAAAATCTTGCTGACGATATGGAGCATCACTCCGGTATTGAAAGCTTAATTAATTGGATGAAACGCTATTGTAAAGAAAAAATCGAGGCAGCCAGTAGTTGGAAGGAAATACATAGTATTTTGGCAGAACATGGGTTGATAATTCGTATTAAAGCCAATGGTTTTGTGTTCTGCAATATCCAAGGGCTTACTGTTAAAGCAAGTTCAATTTCCAGAACCTTTTCTAAAAAAAATCTCGAATCCAAGCTAGGTTCATTTGTACCATCTTACCCAGAAGACGATAGACCTGCATCAAATGTTTATCATTATGAGCCATTAAATAAAAAGGTACTTGGCACCAATCTCTATGCTAAATATCAGTACGAAAAATCACACAATAAATGTTTTGTTTCAGACCAACTTAAAAAGTTGCGTGAGGCCAGAACAAAACTTATTGAAAAGGCGAAAAAGCGAGGACGAATTAAACGAGTGGCTTTGAAGTTAATGAACCTTTCTAAAGCACAGAGAAAGTACTTACATCAACACATAAATAAAACGCTGCATAATGAGATTGAGAACATAAGGAAAAATTATGCAAAAGAACGTGGTCAGTTATTAAATTCTCATCAAAAAAAAACCTGGGCTGATTGGCTGAAACAACAAGCACAAGGTGGCAACCAGGATGCTTTAATGGCAATGCGGTGTCGTAATCGTAAAAATACGCATAAAAACAGCATATCAGGTTTAGGCTCTACTTTTTCTTCTTCTTTAAATTTTGGACAAATCGACTCTATTACTAAAGAAGGTACTGAGATTTATAAAAAAGATAACAGTGTTATTAGAGACAATGGAAAGGAAATTATCATTTCTAAAGACGGGTCTATTCCTACTCTTAAAAGAGCCTTGGAAATGGCAAGGCAGCGCTATGGTGACTGTATTTGTGTGAATGGGTCTCCATTATTTAAAAAGATTATCCTGCAGATAGTTATTCAATATCAAATGCCAATCACTTTTGCTGATTTGGATTTGGAAAATCAGCGTCAAAAACCAAATTTTGAACAGGAGAAATCCCATGAACAATCACGATCAAATGGACAAAGCCATCGAGGAAGAACTTCATGAGGCTAAGAGGTTGCTGGAATACCCGCTGAAAATGGATAGGGCAGCACAAAGCCCAACTCTTTCAATATTAGACAAGGGTCGCCAGCAAAAGATCACAATAGCTTGTTAAATTTGTCAAAATACGATTTGTTGCAGCTTACCGGATGAGGTCAAGTGCTATTGCAGGATAATGCACCTAATAAACTGAATATGTATGCGTTGTAATAATTGATAATTTAGTTTCAGGAGCTCCTATTTCATCTTCAATTTGCCTATAGCTGTGTTCACTTTCCAGATATAATTTAACCGGATTAAGCTTAAATTCTTTATCATAACTTCTTGAACTTCTCTTACTCATTTATACATCTCATAAATGTAATAGTATTGCGCGATTTGTTCGCATTTTATGTATTCTTTATCCATAGTGACTGATATCGATCTCTCAGATGGTTTTCTTTGAAAAAATAGTCTAAAATAAAATCATATTTCACATTTCGAGTTTTATATGGGTATAAAAATTGCAGTGTGGGGTGTTGGCAGCCTTATAAATCCTGTTGTATTTAAATCTAATGAAGATTTACCAAAAAGTGACAACCCCGCAGATTTTATCATAGCTAATAAGCCTTTTTTAAAGCTAACGCTTGACATCCTACATCAAAATAATATTACATCAGTGATGGGCTCACAACGCGTTCAGAGAAATGAAGAGGATAAGGTTTATGGAAAATATATTAAGAATATTTATATAGGCCTTGACCGTATTTTCGGAAAAAAAAGGCCTTATCTAAGGGAAGTTGATGAGATTTTTCAAAAGGTAAACTCCGATGGTATCATTTTTATTGATGATTCTGATGAATATAATCAATCCCTCAAACAAGCTGGACAAATATTTGTTAATGTATCTAGAGAAGCCAAGCCTGGTAGTGTTGAAGGTAATGCTTTCCTTTACGAAACACTCCTTCGCACTATTCCATCTAGTAAGATTCATGAGGCTATTAAAAATTCAAAAGAAAGCGGTACTGTAAAAAAAGAATTTAAAAAGCAACTCTTAACTTTTCAATTAGATAACTTAGATAAAGTAAAACTATGGCAACAACAAATATTGTCTGAGGAGAATATATTATCTGTAGAAAGTTCAAAAAAACTCAGCTCGGTTCGGAGGAAGAAGCCCTAAAGCAAGTCTTAGAAGGCGTTCGTTATTTAATCTTGAACACTAGGTGGGACATTGGTTATTTTGGAGGACTTAAAGTTATTGACAGAGAGACAGGCATCAAAAATACCGTACCAAAAGGGATGGGTAAAATATTACAGGAAATTGATAAGGTGCAAAATGGAGATTCGACTTGGAATAAAGCATTTGAAAATATAGAGGAAATACTCAAAAAATCTGCTGAAGAAAACGAGCATGGCTTTTTTAATAGAAGAGGAGAAACCACGCAGATTTTTTATGAAAAATCCAAGAAAATATTATCTGATTTAAGGTCAAAGCCTGAGGTCGTCGTGAAACAGTTATCTATTTCCCCCGAAAAGCATGATCTAGGCATAGTAATCTCTGAGCCCGAAGAAAATACGAGCAATAATAATAGAGCTTTAGAACAACCTGTTGCAGTAAAGGTTAAAAACTCTATAGGGGGTATATCAAGTGATAAATTGTTCATTTCTGAGAGCGGATATGCGTATAATGTCGACGACATAATCAAAAATTTCAGAAAACTTGATGGACCAGTTATCTTTGTTGATTACCTAAATCCGGATAGCCAAGAATCTACAATTCATTTTACTACTAATGATATACAGCAACTGTTAGATTTTCCTTCTATCAAGGAAGCAGTTTATAAATTATGTAGTCCCAAAGATCAGCAGGAGGACAGGCTTATTGAACTAGCAGAGCTAGCAAATAACATTCCTCAAGAAGTTCTTGATGCCATGTATGAAGTTCACAAAATAGGAGTTGCTATCCCTTTCCAAAAGCGAGCCAACGAGAGTGAATACAGTGTACTCATGTCTCCGTCCATGATAGCGTTAAATGAGGCAGTGAATAAAATGACTCCTGCTGAGAAATTATCTTTAAAATTATTTATGGACATCATGCCTTATAATTATGAGATAATGCGTTCGGTATCACGAACGCCTCCAACTGGGCCCTCAATGTTAGAAGAAGATCTAAGAAAGCAGTTAAACGAAGGCAAGTGTGGCAATGGTTTTGCTGAAGCAATGAAAGTATTACCCGACATAATTCGATCATTTCAAGAGATCCAGAAAGTATCGGAACAGGGGTATTTCACACAATCAAAAATAACTCCCTGATGATTACAAGGGTCGTTAAGTTGGCAGGGCAATAATGAAGTGGTCAGGAAAATTAAGTTTATTAGT
The DNA here is from genome assembly GCF_001468085.1 of Legionella waltersii. Taxonomy (GTDB): domain Bacteria; phylum Pseudomonadota; class Gammaproteobacteria; order Legionellales; family Legionellaceae; genus Legionella; species Legionella waltersii. The sequence continues at coordinate 15,203 of NZ_LNZB01000031.1, forward strand.
TCAGTTAAGGAGCTACGATTAAAAGTTATGCTGGTGAAAAAAGATCAGCCTGAGCCTTGTTTAAAGCGTTGCTTAAGTACGCATGAAAGATGAAGCGTTTAAACTAGTACGAGATCGCAGTAAAAAAGAATGGAAAATTAAATCAAAATACCAGCCTAGAAGTTTTGCGGAAACAGGTGTATTTTTAGTAAAAACTTTAATGAGGAATAAATTAACCGCTTGTACTTTTGAGTGTCATTACAATGAATGGTTTTATGGTGTCACCTCATTAATTAAATCACTCTAACGGCTGTGCATCTTGCTGTTTTTGTATAAAAAATTTCATTCATAGGATTGTTAGTGATTTTATTTGTCCAATAACGACTAAAAATAACGATTATTGGTATTTAATTGACTAATTGATTTAATTTACTACAATTTAATCAAAGAGATTAATCCATTTTTTTTATGCCAATATCAATTAATGACGTTATCAAGAGCGCGGATATAACAACTCATTATCTTGGTGATGCAAACAAAGAATTTAAAATTTTTCGCCACAATAAAGATGTTTATGCAGTTCGATACGATGGAGCAGTGCCCGTTGATTTCTTATCTCTGTGGACAAGTAACAAGGGTGAGGGGAAAACCAAAAAAGTATACATTGGTTCCGGTACCTTTGGAGATGTTTATGAAAAAACAGAAAACAAGGCCTTTAAACAGGTGGGCGATAGAAAATACAAGGGTAATGAGATTGGCACTAACCTTGATATTCTAAGGCAAAAATTTTTGCTTAAAGATAACAATATTGATGAGTACTTTGTATTAGGATTGTGGAATATTAAAGACAGAGGTAATGTTGTTTTTAATATGCCAAAGCAAGAAAAACAGAATGTTGCTGCAGAGCAAATGCAGTTGATGTATGAAGATTTTGTTATCGGATTAAAAAAGCTCAATCAGTTAGGTTATCTACATCCAGATTTAGCCAATAGTCATACACACAATAGCCCGCAAAACTTAATTACAACAGAAAAAGGGATAAGAGCAATTGATTTGGATTCGGGTTTTTACCCTTATCAGGATAGAGCAAACGCAAAAGTAGCAGGTAAAGATCAATGGCTCTATGTCTATAACTATAAATTTCCACCGGATAACAAAAAGCGTAATCAATGGCGAGAGACAATTGACAAATGGTACACCAACAACCCAGGGAAAGCGTTGACAGATTATCCTGAAGTGCTCTTAGCATTTCACAATCAAGGCAAAATTACTTTACCCCCTCGTATGGTACATGAAATGCGCATACAACATAGTGATATCGAAGTTAGCGAGTATCTATCTGGGCGTCGAGAAAGTAGGGCCCATACTTTTCACGAAGTCAGTTCAGATGATTTCCAATCCCCCAGTTTCAAAAAGCAGTATCAGAGCATAAAAGGCGATGCTTTGAAAAGAACTATTCTTCGTGAATTGAAATACTCTTTAGACCAAATGGACAATCTTGAAGAACTGCAACAATTGAAACACCAGTTCCTACGCTCCCCTGAAATGCAAATTCTTGATAAAGCTCAAGGCCAATGGACAAGCAGATTTCACTTGAAAACCGATTCTCACAAAGCGGTAGAGAGGCTGTTTGCTTCAGCAGAAAAAAGAATAAAAGAAGAAATTCATACACATCTTGAAAGTTCGAAAGGAAAAACCGGATCGCCTTAATTTCCTAAATATCCGCGTCAATATACTTTGTGCGATCGTCGCATTTGGCTTTAGTCCCTAAGGTTTGCTCTGTTTAGGTAAAGTCACGTTTGAACGCATAACCGCTTCTTATTAACGATTTGAGAGGCCCTCAATGATTTTTTGTCAGAACAGAGTAAAGTTAAATTTGCTCAAAAATCCCCGCTAGGCGGGGATTAATACGTTTAACCCAGTAAAGTCCAAGCTTGAGACCAGGCAAGACCAACGCCGGGTTCATAATAAGCCGCTGACTGAGAGCACCAACCTGAATAAGGCCAAGGTTTGCATTGATAGCGTTTGTGATCAAGGCGGCCTACAACAATCGTACCGGCTTTATAGTTGCTAATACCGTCAGGGTATACTATATCCGTGCTGTTAGATGGCTCAGTAAAATCAACCATCACGTGGTAGCTGTCTTTATCAACATCGCTGAGATAGATTTTATTGGCCTGATTGGCTACTAGTACGACTTGGCCGCTTTCCGGATCAAGCTGGCCGATACGTACCAGTGAAGAGGAGTTATTGACTAGTGTGCCTAAAGCTAGAGGCCATTGACCGCTCTTCCGATTGTTTTCATCCACGGTAATGCTCTTTCTTTCTACTTCGGTTTCGTGTTTAAAAATTCGTAAAGTGACTTTGGTATTAACTGGAATATCGCCAGTTTCATAAAAATTCTCAAGCTCATACCAGGTTGACGCCGGCGTTGTTCCGTCGATGAAAACATCACTGCATCCATAGAATGCCTCAGGGCTGTCTTCGCGTTGCCAAATCATGTAGAAAATACGCTTTCCTGACATATTGGCTGGCAATTGACAATCCATTTGATAACGACCATTAACCAAGGTCACGTTAGTAATGGTACAAAATGGACTTGCTTCAAGATCAGACCATTTTAAATGAGTATTGAAGTCATAACCATCTTTCGTGGCATAAAACTTGAAATACTTGGTTTTATGAGGTGCAGTCGCCACAAACACAAATTGAAAATGGCCATTAGCGTCGGGATGAACCACAGAGGTGGTCCAATCGCTACGTGCTAAATTAAATCCTTTAAAAAAATCTCTGCCACCAGCGCATAACTGCCCATCGGCAATCAGTTCACGATGTTGGTCATTGGCCGTCCCCTGGTTCACCTCATGCCAGTTATATAAAGGTTGCGTCCCCCCCACCTGCACCGCAGCTTTACAGGCCGCAGATTTTGGGTTTTCCGGACCCTCTTTGTAACATTGGTAGGTTCTGGAAATAGGTGTTTCCAAAGCCCCATGAGCAAATAGCGAAAAACTGGCCATTGCAAGACTAATACTTCCTACTAGCTTTTTCATCATTCATCCTATTATGACATTAAAGAAAGATATGCGCTTCTTAAGAAGCGCTCACTACATCAGTTACATACACCATTGACAACGCAATTTTTGAGGTCAGTAGCGAACCTGAAGTTGTTACTTTGATCAAAAGTCACTTCCCAGTTAAACACACCACCAATATTTCCATAAGCTCGTGGAGGAACATACGTACCGCAACTTGTAATGCCAGCTGTTGCTGTTTTTAAGCACTGGATGGCGCGCTTTATAGTGCTTGTCGGGATAACAGGGGAACCATCACCGCCGCCGTTTGCATTGGCCGCTAGGTAACCGAGGACTACTTGGGATGGTTTTAAATAACTAACATAAGGTTGAAAACCAGTATTGCCACCATTAGGAATTTGAGCAGGCCAGTTTTCCAGCAGATCAGTGGCCATAGCAACACTGAAATCAGGATTACTTACCGGTGTTGGACCGTAGCACACTCTATCAATGCCGAACATACAGCCAGTATTGTATAGCTGGATACCCACCCAAGCCAAAGAATTATGGGTTTGCATAATTAATGAGGCATAGTTACCCCAGACCCCGTCAAACAAACTGGTTGCGGCCATATTGGCTGTCTGCGGTGCCATAGTGATCAGTAGATTGGGATTCTGGCTATACATCGTATTGATAATGCTGGCTAAAACGGCAATATCGCCTTGCGGGTTGGCAAAAGTTCCTCCTCCATTCAAACCATGCTCAATGTCGATGTCAAAGCCATCAAATCCGTATTCATTCATCAACCCGAGCAAAGAGACCATGAAGGTTTGTTTAAAGACATCGGGTGATGTCGCAGCAGTTAGGACCTGGTGAAAATCAACAGTCGTATTCGGCAAGCTCGTCAACGCACCACCTAATGATAAGATAACTTTGATACCTTTTTGATGCAAAGATTGAATGTAGGCTTTAGTGACTGTATCAAATGCGGGCGTAATCTGACCAGGGGTACTGGTGCTGAATACTCCAAAGGACACCATCATATGGGTATAACCCGCATCAGCTAGTGATTGCGCTGTTGGAGGTGTTTTCCAGCCTGGCAAGTACCCAATAATACGGCCATTACTGACTGGATTAGCCGTAAACGTCACCGTTTCAATCGCATTCGTTGTTGCAGTTAAAGGCTGTGGCGAGAAAGTCATGGTGTAACCTGCTACCGACTGACCTGACACAGTGTAAATGACGCCATCAATCAGAGACACAACAGCAGTGCCACTTCCATTCACCAAATCGATAGTCTGTACAATTGGCGCAGAATTGTTATTCGGTGTGAAGGTAAAGTTAAGCGTTGTTAATGAAGAGGGGGCTCCTTGAACATTCACCGTGACAGAGTCTTGCACAACCTGAACGCATTGGTAAGCTAGATTAGTGGTTGGTGCATTCGTTTCACTGGCAATAACAGTTGCTGGCGTAAATACAGGCTGGCAAGTGGTGTTGTTGAAACTGATTTGAGGGGTTGAAAACTGATAAGATGCTCCTTCTTTGAGTTGGTTCACCGTGACTGGATTACCCCAAGTTACCACTTGTGATTGAGAAGCACCCGTTTGTAAACGAGTCAGTAGCACCGAAGGATTATTTGTGTAACCAGTCAATTCAGCAGGAAGTGGTTGCGTATTGATGGTGATTTTTCCATTCTGAGGTGTCAATGCATAGCTGATGGTTGCATTGACCGTCTGGTTGGCCGTGACCGTTAGAGTATTGGGGACTGCCGTACCCTGGTAAGTATTACCATCCGTACCAGTCACAGTTTCAGCAGCAAGTCCATAAGTGCCGGCGGCAAGTCCGTTTATTAATTTTGAACCGCTCCAGGGTAATTGCACATCGCTGAGAGGTTGTCCATTAAGGGTGACATGGACCAAGGCATAATTCTGGGTTACGTTAGAAGGTTTTGCAGCACTATTCGTCAGTTGTATACTTCCAGTATTAACAGGCGTTCCTAAATATATATTGACTGTATTTTCAATATGACTGTCAGTAGAATCACCGTACTTAAGGGTGATTGAGCTGCCAGCTGGTAATTTACTGTTGGCGCCGGGGAACGTTGGGAAATGCATCGTTAATGCCGCCAGATAGTTTCCTTCAGGTTGCGTCTGCGAACTAATGTTCAATGCATTATCAGGATAAGACAATGGCCCAAAATCACCCCAAAAAGACGTATTGAGAGCTGTTGTGGTCTGAAAAGTGATGGTCGAATTTTGAAAATCAACGACTTGTCCACAGTTATTGGTCAATTTTAAGTTGATGGATTTCCAATGTTGGTTGCCAGTCGAAGTAAACTGGGAAGTAATGCATGATACAGGTTGTATATTTGGAGAAGGAGGAGAGGCATAGATTATTGTTGATGAAAAGGGCGTCAGTACTCCCAAACCCAATAATAAATATTTCATGTTCTTTTCCTTTTGATAATAAGTTTTTCAATCTAACATAGATTTTCTTTATTTAACAATAGGTTAAAATAAAAAACATAAGAATCGAAATGGTTCTTTGTACGATTGACGAAGGCTCAACTTTTCATCAAGATGAGGATCCTTTTTTGTATTTTTCTATGCCAAGCTGTCGCAATAAGTGGGTGTTTTTAACAAAGTTGAAATCTAGACTAATTCTTTGATTTAGACTATCTCAATCTTCGATATCAAGTGGTACATCTTCATCTTGGGAGTTATATGCTCGATAATACAAAAGAATTTAATTTGCTTTTTAACTAATTTCATAATTATAGGCAAAGCTTAAACCAGAGCTATTATTCAGAATTGGTTATAAGCATTTTTAATCATAGCCATTTGCGCAACCCGAAATTACAACAAACTATTTAAATGTAAGTTTTTCAGATATCTCATTACCACGAACATCTAATACAAGTCCTTTTTCTTTCCCAGCCGGTCTTAAAATTCGAAATAAAGTATTCGTATTTTTTACAGTTGCTATCGTTTGATGAGGTCTGCTCTCAAGAGCATCAAACTCGGATTTTTGAGTATGCTTTTTTATATGTGCATCAGCGTCATCTTTGTTTGCAAATAACTTCAGTATAGTTTGAAATGAATTTTTAATTTCTTTTTATTTTGACTTGACTTTAAATCGATGTGACGATAAAAAAGGCATTTGTTATTGGATGCATTAAAAAATAATGAAAAGCAACGAGGTATAAAATCCATGCCAAGCCGAGACCAAGTTTACGCCATGCTCATGTTACGTAATCGCGAAGAAAACCTTTTTTCTACATTACCCATGGAATTAATTCAAGAAATTGGTGATTTCCATGAAGGCCCAAATAGTGATATTGCCAAGGCATTGCAATATGCCGCCTATGCCCGAAAAGAAGATGTGCGTGAGCTCATTAACATGTTAGAGGATAATCCACGTCTTCTGCTTGAAACAGGCAATGTAAAAACACCTGGTGGTGATGAAATAAGGCGTGTCACTATTTATGAGTTTGCCTTAGGTGCTGGGGATTATGAGTTGGCAGAGATTGTACAGGGTTATTTTTCAAGAATAAACGATGGTGAAAAGCAAATGATGCGCCAATATGAGCGATATAAACCGCATATTGAAAGCATGTTGGACCAGAAGCCTTATGATTTATCTCCATTGTTTGAGTTGATAAAAAAAGCAACTCTTCAAGAAGTAACAGCACTACTTAATAAAAACATGACTGGCGACAATGAACTGTGTAAGGCACTTGTTAAATTTCGCAAAGATTGGGCGCCTAGAGTTCTGACTAAACCCGGCATGCACTACAATTATGCCAGCCTTCAACATGCTTTCGAATTACTTGACAGGGAATGGGATAATTTATATGAATCAAGCGGTAATGATTATGACAAGATTCGTTTAGTGTGGCGGCAATTAATCGGTTTTGAAATGAGACGCCTCCCTGGCATTGATCGATGTGTAACGGCGCAGAGTGTTCTCACGATAATGGACCAAAACGAGAATGTGATTAGGTCCTATAAATTTAAAAATAATGAGGGTGATTTTCCTATTACTGATTCAGATAATTCTCTTGATGGCCTTGGAGGCGACTTTGGCGTTGAAGTTATAGGCTGTTCGGAGCCTTCAGGGCATGGCTCTCCTAAGGCACACGCTGAAGGAGTTAAAAAATTCTGTGAAACAAAAAAATCAAATTTGAAGAACGTGTATAGCAGCGTTGACCAGCTTATTACGCAACCTAGTCTAGTTTTTTGAGCTAGTTTATTCATTCAAATCATGAGCGCTCAAGGGGCGCTAATCTTAAACCAGCTCACCTAAAGACAGTATATAGATGACTCAATTTTTAGGTTTAGTCTCAAATTAAAGATGGGATTTATCTAAAAGATGGAGTCTCTCCTAAGCTGATTTGAGGCCTTCATCAAGTTTAAACAGAAAATTTCAGACATGATCAGTAAACCAACATAAACAGTAGAAAATCGCATGATATAAAAGGTGTCATAGCCTCGGAAATGTCCTAATTCATGTCCTATAATGGACGCAAACACTTTTTTCAACAACAGCCATGGGCTGGATGCAGAAGCATACAGCGTTTCTTCACTCATTTTGTCCTTACTACTACCAGAATTAAGTGTCTGTATTTGCAACATATTGCGACGTATTTGTGCTATAAATACAGTATAAGTTGTGGTCAGGAGTGTCAATGACCTTGAAAGTATAAAGTCGAAGGGGTTTAGTTGGTGACCTTTTACCGAGCTAGTATACTTGGGGGAGTTTTTTCTTAACAACTTCTCAGCTAGGCGACATTTTATTTTGAAGCAATTCTCTAGTTATTGTGTTTATTAACTTAAATAGAGAGGAGAAAAAATAATGTTTGGACGTTTTTTTTCTAAACCTAATACACCTAATGGATACGCATCATCTCCTGATAGATTTAAAGATTTCGGATCCCCCACGTCGGAGAACCAAAAAAAATGGATAGCTCATTGTGAAAAAACAATATACTCTTTGATGAATTTATTACCTGATTTTCCGAAAACCAAACCAAACCAAACCTAAGCCAATCATTTCTTGATGAAAATGGAGACTTGCTCAATGAGTATAATTTTTTAGACACTAAAGTTGGGTGTGCTTATGCATTTTTAGCTGACAAGAGAGCAGAAATAGCAAGAACGTTAGAGCATGCAAAACAAGAAAAGAGAACAAAGTGGTATGGAGCAATTAGACCTCAAGATTTTGAATCAATTGAAATGATTTATTCAGACGATGTTACGGCTTGGGAACAACAAAAAGATAAGATTTTTGAAAATTGTCATAATCTAGTGAAAAAGGCTCTTCAGGCAAATTTACCTGAATATCAAGAAGTTGACTTTGAAGATTATTCCATCTTACACAGAAGGTTCGTTGAATGTTATGGAACTACTGAATTTGAAGGTTGTATTCGTTTGATGTCTGAACTGCCTCAAAATTTTAAAGAATATAAAGAGAGTTATATTTTTTTGAGTAATAATGGAACAAAAAAGCTGTACTATATTACACCAGAAGGAATAGATAAAGAAGTGGTGATTGATGATCTTGTCCAATTTGAACAGGATCTCAATGACCTGAACAAAGAGAAAAAAAACGTATTGCGTCTTAGTGGTAATCAAATTAAGACGTTGATAACAAAAAACACTGGCCACATCCCTGATTTTAATTTTAAGGAAAGAGTATCTGACGAATACACGATAAAGATAAAATCACCAGAAAAGTCTAAGACAGTTAAATTTCAGGGTAAGGAACAAGATCATTCGGTATATCTTTCTACCATCATGTTAAGTGACAGAAAGGATGGTTGGTATGTTATTGCCTTAGGTAGGCCGCCAAAAAATACAAGAATTCAAATGGGAATGTTATATCTATACAAAGATGAAGAAAACATGGTGTTGGAATTTAAAAATGAATTTGGTGAAAATAGCAAGATAATAATCAAAAATGAAGAGTTTGGGGAGCATTTAAAATCTATAGAAGATTGTTTATCTGAAAATAAAGATCTGACAAAGGACGATCAAAATCATGTTTTCAAGGTTGCAGAAAAGCATGGTTATGTAAGAAATAAAAGCGTCATAGAGTTATCATACCCACTAGTTAATAAAGATAAGATAAAAGGTGATTTATTACTGGCCGATAAATATTATTCTGAAATGGAACACGCATGTGATGAGAAAAGCGTACAAACGTTTCTGGAAAATGCAGGTAGATTATCTCATCTTCTTGCTCATGTATTACCTGTTAAACTAGGAAATGCAAGTTGCGTTGAATTGTTAATTAAAGGACTAGCAGAGTCTAAAGGGCTTGATTTAGGCCCATTTTCTTATAAAGAAAAAATCGGATGGGATTGGAAAGCATTAACAACCGCGAGTCGAGAAGAATATGCTAGTTGGTATGCTCAAAATGCTTTTTCTAATTCGTCTAGCCTAGAATTCGGTTCTGTCGCCTCTCACCAAAACCAATTTGGAAATTGAAAGATGATTATCTTGAAACTTACTGGGTATTTATGATTGTGCGAAAAGCACCGGTAACAGTTGATTCAACTCTAAAGATTTTTCTGGCTGAGTTGAAAAGCTAGGTCAAGGGGGCACCCGCTCGTAAGCCCAATATTTTACACATCATCTCAAGACAGCATCTCAATCAAAAAATATTTGATATTTGGTTCTAATTTGTGCCAAAATGTACCTAATAGAATCATTGGTGGCGAGGGATTTATATGTTTTCAAAGGGTGCTGGTAATTTTTTTGGTAGCAACATGTTTAGACAATTGAGCAGTGATAGTCGAACAAAAGCTTCTGAGCAATGGTTTAAAAAGCAATTGGAATACTCTGGGCTGTTTAAGAAAATATCACAAAAAGAATTAGAAAAATCCTTACCATCAGTTCGAGTTTATTATAACAACCATTATTTAAAGAGCCCTCATGATGCCTTAATTAAAATTCCTGCAATAAACGTAGCGGGTGATAGGGCGGTTGTTTTTCAGGATGGATTAGCAAATGAGGGCAAACCGGATTATTTTGCAAAAATACCCAACGGTCATCCATATCTACTGTCCCCAAGAGAAAGGCTTCTTGCTGCTAAAAAAATTGTCTATTCAGACAGTCTAGTTTTTGCGACAGGAGGATACCCGAATACAAATCCATTGAAGCAGTACAACAAACCTTTTTTTGCCTCTATTTTCTCATTAGCTGGAGCAAATTTTGAAGTTCCTCATCAACATGCTACTGTTTTTACACTGGATCAGTTTAATCAATCTCTACATAAAAGTACCCACTTTTCTCATCTGTACGATGGTGTGCCAACAAATTTTAGCGATGCCAAAAAGGCCATCGGTGATTACGATACTCATGAGACTATGTCTCGAATCAGGGTTGGATTATTTACATTGCTAGGAAGAAGAACTGACGGTAGTTATCGGCCGACGCTATTTAAAGACAGCTCTATTATCTTTTTAACAAGCCCTTATTTTCGTCATCAACTAGAAGATGTCTCTATGCTTCTTAGCGCTGTAAACGAGAAAGGTCTCGAAGCAGGAAAGCCAGCTTTATTAAAAGCAACAGCAGTTGGAATGGGCTTTTATGCAAAAATAGATACATCTTATGGAATACAGCATTTACTATTTCCTTATTATTTAAGAGCTTATAAGAAGCTCCTTGTAGAGCAATCTTATCCTTGGATAGCAGAAATTGAATTTCCAATATTTGATGAAGCACAGCAGGAGCAGTTCGATAGAGTATTTGAGGACTATAAGGGACCAATCAAGGTGTATAGAAGTGAACGAGATGTACTTAAATTAACGGAAGAAGAAATTAAAAAGTATACTCCTTGCATATTAAATCCTTCCGATGCATTTGCATACACAGGAAATGAGTGGGGGTATGGAAGCGTTGAGGCGATGATTGGGAATAATACCTCATTAAGAATAGACCAAAATCCTCATACAAACCCCCTGCTTTTGGACCCCAATCATCATGTGGGAGTTAAAATAAAAGCAGATTACAGTACTGAATTTAGTAGAGGATCCGATCTAGAAGAAAGCTCAGGTTTAAAGATTTTGCATAGGTAATTCTCTTATTTTTTCTTATTGCGGTAGGCTTTGACTGATCCCGAAATATTTTGTTCTCTTAACACGCTTACAACAAAATATGTTTAATCATTTACTCAAACAAATTAAATGTAATGATTAAATAAGCATATTCTATTATAGTCTATTTGTTTGCGAAGTTGACAAGCCTTTGCTTGAAGCGATCGCCGTATTGGCTTAAATTACAGAAACGGGGGTATGCCGTAGCAAGCTGCGGAAGAGATGGTGGTAGACCCACCGAGATCGATCACCAGCGATAGGTCTCAAACCACCTCATGCGGCTGTTGTTAAGAGCAATGGTCGTGAGTGATGAGGAAAGTCAGGCAATGACCTGGCGAGGTATGGATTAGGAAGACGAGTGCTAGCGAATCACTGTTGACGCGTCGTAAAGTAATCATAATCAACATCAAAACCAAGGTCTTCCCGTTACTTTGGGATAAATTTACCGGATATCTGGATTCTGGGTAAGTGGTGTTCGGCGTAGAGGTGGCGTGATCCTAATCTGGGCTTTTCCATGGAACTGCGGGAACCAGTCGTCTTGATGATAAGGGAGACGTCCAAGTGGAAACTCCACAAGGATTAGAGTACCAAGGCAAGGCACTGGGACGGACCAACTCGTAGTAGCGTTGAAACAATTGTAATGATTGCGGAGCAAAGGGGTTGGGTCAAGCGGTCTGAATGGATATTCAACCGACGAAAGTTGGGAGGAAATATTAAAGATGACAAAAGTGTTCAATATACCTAAACAACAAGTTGTAGAAGCTTACGAACTTGTGAAAGCTAACGCAGGCTCAGCTGGTATTGATCGGCAAAGTCTCGCGGATTTTGAGAAAAATCTGAAAGACAACCTTTTTAAAATTTGGAACCGATTATCATCGGGTAGCTATTTTCCGCCACCCGTGATGGGAGTTTTAATTCCAAAGAAATCAGGAGGCACGCGAACCTTAGGTATTCCAACGGTAAGTGATCGTATAGCACAAATGGTAGTCAAATTATCTTTTGAACCCAAAGTGGAGCCGCAATTCCTAGAAGACTCATACGGATACAGGCCTAATAAATCGGCGCTTGATGCAGTAGGTGTCACTCGAAAGAGATGTTGGCAATATGATTGGATCTTAGAGTTTGACATCAAGGGGCTATTTGACAATATTCCGCATGATCTACTTATGAAGGCAGTAGAAAAGCATACTCAAGAAAAATGGATCACCTTGTACATAAAGCGGTGGCTTACTGCACCAATTGTCATGCCAGATGGCAACACAATTCTGCGAGATAAAGGCACGCCTCAAGGCGGGGTAATCAGTCCAGTATTGAGTAACTTATTCTTACATTATGTCTTTGATAAATGGATGCAGCACCATCACTCTGAAACATTGTGGTGTAGGTATGCTGATGATGGACTTGTGCATTGCAAAACGGAGAAGCAGGCTTTAACGATGTTAAACCAGCTTGCACAAAGATTCAGTCAATGTGGATTGGAGCTGCATCCTGATAAAACAAAGGTAGTCTATTGCAAAGACAGCAACCGTAAAGGGAAATATTCTGTAACGTCTTTCGATTTTTTGGGTTATACCTTTCAACCCAGATTAGTTAGAAGTCGCGACAGCAAGATGTTTGTGAGTTTTACTCCAGCAGTGAGTAGCTCAGCTAGCAAGGCAATGAGAGACAAAATCAGGCAGTGGAAATTAAAGTACAGAGTGGAGTTAAGTCTTGAAGAAATAGCTATTTATTGCAATCCAATCCTCAGAGGATGGATGGAGTACTATGGTAAATATTCCCCTTCAAGCCTTGAGCCAGTATGGACTCAATTCAATGCTGTCCTGGTGAAATGGGGCATGCGAAAGTACAAAAAGCTTAGAGGCAAAACGAGATCAGCGAAGATGTTGGAATCAATTCAACAAAAACAGCCAACTCTTTTTCCTCATTGGCGAATAGGTATAGGGAAAAGCTTTGCTTGATGGGAGCCGTATGAGTCGAGAGGCTCACGTACGGTTCTGAGAGGGGCTGGCGGGGAAGTTCCGCCGGTCTACTCACCCAAATGTGAACTCAAAAAACTAAGTAATTAATATATGGAAAATATATAAATTATTTTAATTAAAATTAGTCACATGGGTCTTTTTTATCTTAAGCCATCATATTTTAATAAATTGTTAATAATGATTTGATAAAACTATACTTATCTTATGTTTGTTAGGTGCTTGTGTTATGCCAAAATTACTCTTAGATATTTTTAATATTATGGATAAGGCTCAACCCATAGGCGTGGTGGGAGCAATTAGACCTTTTAAGAATAATCCTCTTATTGTTAGTGCAGATCAACTTCACGTCTTATTATCACGACCCGACTGTTTAATTAAAACCTTAGACAAACCTTATAAAGTTGTGCGATTTCTTTTGCGATTTAATGGAGAGTTAGTGTTTGCAGCAGAAGGATATCCTTTTGCACATATTCCTGCGCACTACCAAATGGCTAGTATGAACCCTTTTGATGCTGTATGTATTTCAGCAGGAAATGCATTTTTTGATAAAAATAACAAACTTTGTGTTATTAACCACCAAAGTGGTGATTTTAGACCGTCGTTTAATTCACTACAATTCGCATTAAACGCATTTTCAAGATCGCACGTGCCAATGGAAAAAAAGATAACTGTTATGAGGCTAAATACTAATGGCGTCAATGAGCAAGATTATTCTATAAATGCTGAGGATATCAAAGACCCAACTCTGGACGCGGCCTCAAAGGATGTTTCATATGAATTACCAGTAACCACTACTCAGAATATTAACTATCAAAATAAATTAGAAGCATGTGCGCTACTTGGATTAACAATTACGCAGCAAATTAAACGATTAGAAAAGGGAGCCATTAGCCATGATCCCTATTGGATGAACAGTTCTAAAAAATTAAAGGCGATTATTAGTGCCCTTAACGAATTACCACCTCAAATAAATGAGGCTCAGTTGAAGTTAATTGTTAAAAATCCTAACACTCAATTGTATAAGGCTTTAAATATTCAACGTTTGTCACCAATGACGTTTTTTGGTCGACTAGGATGGAATAACGCAAAATCGTTGCAGTCAGTTAACGATGTTCTAACCAATAACCTGAATGTTTAGAAATTAATGTAACAAAATTTTGCATAAAGGTTACTTAGTTAAGGTATTCTTCATATTAAAGTGTTATAAATTATTCGGAATGATTAAATTAAAGAGCAATATAAATTATGACTAAAGCGCAAGAACAATTTGTAAGCCGTGATAAAGAGGACAGCCGAGACTTTAATGTTTGGTATCATAACGACGATACTCAGCGATTGGTCTGGGCCCTTTACCAGAAGGCCTTGAAACAGGACAGAGCACCTCTATTAAAACAAAAATATTTGGAACCCTACGTGTTTTTTGATGGGATAGACCATTGTTCTTTTACAGACCGTTCGCCTTTTAATGAAGTTATGAACGCAACTAAAGAAAGATTATTGCAATCCAATAAACTCTATTTGCCCATCATATTTAAGCCCGAATTAGGAGGCGCGCATTATATGGCTGGTATTCTTCGTAAAGAGAAAGATAATCGCGTAACGTTCTTTTTATTTAATCCATTAGGTTATCCAAACGAAGAAGCCAGAATTAAAGGGAAAAAAAGGCTGCAATTAGAAAGTACGAGCGCCATAGGTGATATGAAGTTGGTGATGTCTCCTCATACAGTACAAAGCCCTGTTAAAGATGGAACAAAGCTGGTTTCTTGCGGTCCCTTAAGTATAGCATTTGTGGGCTTTGCCTTGAATAACCCAGACTGGGTTGATAGTTTAGACGATGACTTTCGTATACCTGAGTTTTTATTGTTTTATAAAAATGCTGGCTTAACAGACTATGTGGAGGGAATAAAAAAAATAAGGCAATCTCATTACGAATTGTTGAGCAATGTTTCTGATGAGGATTTAAGCAAACAGCGTATTGAGGACTTTTATATAGAAGGAAATAAGTTCACCCTCAGTGCACTAGAAAAAGCATCGAAAACTTCTCAATCCTCCAACGAGGATAAAGATGAAGATTTGGAAGACGTATGGATGCAGCATCAAAGAGAGCAAGATCTAGAAGACCTTGAAGATGAAGAAAACGAAAATGATGAAGAAGCCGAGAATGATGAAGAAGGTGAAGAAATCGTTAGACATAATGAAGATAAAAGACCGCTTATAAACCCAGAGGTTAGGAAAGAGTCTTTGATAGCAACAACAAGCTCTAAATCTGAAGTTCCTTTCGCAAATCCTCTTACTAGCAGCAAACCAGTTCTGAATCTTTCAAAAAAGGGGATTAATGATGTGCTTAAAGAAGTTGATCGATTAGAGCGCAAAACCGGTTTTTTTAGCGACAGCGCCCATAAAAAAGCACAAGCTATTAAAGCAGCCTTGTTGAAGGCACAATGCTCTGCATTGATTGTTGACGTTCGTAAGGATGCAGAAGTTCGCAAAGCATTGGGCGATCATCGTATATTCAGTTTCTTTGGATTATTCAAGGCAAGATCATTAACGAATGTCGATCAGTCTTTACAGGATGAAGAAACGCGACTCAACGAATTAGTTTAAATTTCTCACTTTTTAAAGTTAAGGCATACAATGAAGATTGAAATAATCTTAGCAACAATAAGTGATTATCTAATTGTACAAAATCTGGCAAGCTATTATGTTTATGATCGAACTGGATATATGGGATGGTCATGTTCTGAAAACGGGATTTTTGAATGTATTGATTTTAAACACTACTTTGAAACTCCAAATGAAAAAGCCTTTATTGTTAAAGTCAATGATGAGTTGGCGGGATTTGTGTTGTTGGATAAAGAGCATCTCATTGAAGCAGTTGATTGGAATATGGGGGAGTTTTTTATTCTTAGAAAATTTCAAGGTAAAGGAGTTGCTACTCTTGTTGCTCATGACCTATTTAAAAAATACTCAGGAAAGTGGTCTGTCGCCGTCATGCCCGAAAATATAAAGGCGGTCAATTTTTGGCGCAAAGTGATTTCTGCTGTTACGATGAAAAACTATACCGAGGTTTTTAAAACAGAAGATGAACTAAAAACTCCTGAAAATCCCGATTCGTATGCAATGAATATTTTCATGTTTCATATTAAATAAAGACATAAATTAGAAAATGAGGGTAGTTTTCTTTGAACGAATTAGTAAGCATTATAATAGCAAATAAAGTCGGTTCATTTGCATTTAATCTGGGTCAAATTTGAGCTCTGTTTGTGGGTTAAATGGTTTATTATTGCGATACTCTCCAGGTATGTACGCTTTAGTCTTCATAATGTCTCTGGAGAAAGAGTGCTCAAAAAATATTATACCGAAAATAGTAAGTTTTAGTGCTCTCGATATGTTCTAAAAAAATAAAATATGCACTATAATTTAACATGATTGGCATTCATCTAATGCTTGGCTTTTTTGTGTTTTTATTTTATTAATTTTACAAGAAGTATCGATATGATTGAGGTAAATATTTGGTTGTCGACAGCAACTTTGTTAAAGAAGCGCATTAAGCACAAATTTTTTGGACCGCTTCTAGCATCCCACAAAAAAGGAGAAAATGTGGGGCATGTCAATTTCAATATAGAAATTGATGAACGCAATAAAGAAAATTTTGATTTTATTGAGCAACATGCAGCACCACTTAAAGTTAAAAAAACTTTGCGTGCTGTTCCGACTAAAACAACGTCTATAACCTATTCAAACGCAGAATCATCTCATTTGAAACCGATCACGGTAATGAGCGATCTGATCTCACACAGTTTTTGGCCAGAAGATAGGCCAACTAAAACAGAAACTATCAAAGGCAAAAGAGTTACGCCTGAATTTAGTACTCATGAAGAAGATATGGTTTCTGAGGATTCACTAACCACGCTGAAAATTTCACACCGCAAATCTGATTTAAATAATGTTCAGGACGAAAAGAAAAAAAATATTGATTTTTTTCTTGAAGTTTCAGATTTGGAAATTAGTTTAGAGAAACGTACAATTTTTACAAATGAACTGAACAAGCTACGTTTGGAAAAAGAGAATATAATAAGGCAACAAAAGCTATTAACAAGTTCTCACCAAGCCCAATTAAAAGATCTAAAAAAGCAATTAGTCAAGATGGAACTTGGTTTAGATAAAACAAAAGGTCAAATTACTGCTACAGAAAGAACTTTAAGCTATTTAAATAAAGTACAGCATCCTGATACAAAAACTAAAGAACAAACCATTCGACTTAATGAAAAACTAGTTAAATTGAGACAAGAGCGTGAAACTGAAATAAAGTCCCAACTTGAGGTAAGCGAATTAATTTCAAAATCGGAGCTTGCCTATAATGACGACATGCAGAAAGCTGAGAAAAATCTGCAACAAGTTGAGCTTGCAATCAATCATCATGTTGAAGAACTGCGAAAATTAGATATTATAATCGATGGACGTAATGAAAATGATTTAAAGCGGTTACAAGAACAAGCTCATCACCGCAAGCAATATACTTCCCGTAAAGAAGAGTTTATAAAAGGGCGTGACCTTACTGAGGGCAGACATGCTGACTACAGTATAACTTTGCCAACGGCTGAAAGTGGTTTACCTTGTTATATGGACGAAATCGCTATAATAAAGGCAATGCAAGAAGAGCGTGGGCAAAAGTATTCGATTGTTTTTAATAATTGCGCAAATAGTGCTAAGCGTTGTTTATTGGCAGGAATAGATGAAAATTTGAGAGCAAAATTAATGGAAACTGGTTTAAACAGCAAGTTTTTTGAGATTCGTAAAATTGAAACATGCCAATCATTACGTAAATGGGTAATGACACTTGAGAATAAATTAAATCAACTTAATTTTCTACCACTCGTACCTAAATCAAGTACTTAAGAAGGACTACTTCCATCGCGTGGTAGTTGAAAATTAGAATTTAGAGTATCTATTCTTATGGGATGACTCATCAAAAGCATCATCAACGTATGAAGAGTATCGGGAGGTGCGTGTTGACTGATTAGGCTTTGGGCGAACTTGTTTATTTAAGTCAAAACCATTTTCAGTTAACAAATCAAGCAAACTTTCAGAGAGTGTTCATCTAACTGTGTCACCTCATTGATTATCTAAGTTTCAGGTTCATACGGTCTTCAAAATAAATATGGAGCTGAGACGCGATAAGCGCCCAATTGTGCATGGGCTGACTCCATTTTTCCAGTACTTTTTGGCAGGCACAATAAATAAGCTTTATCAGTGCGTTTTCACTAGTGAAAGCACCTTTGTTTTTGGTGTACTTGCGAATTTGGCGATGGAAGCCCTCTACGATGTTCGTGGTGTAAATGATACGTCTTAGCTCTTCGGGGTATTTGAAGTATTGAGACAAAGCCTCCCAGTTATTATTCCATGACTTCATAACTGCTGGGTATTTCTTGCCCCATTTTTCCTCTAGTTCAAGCAAATGATGCTCAGCTAAATCTTTGCTAGAGGCCTTATACACAAGCTTTAAATCAGCCATGAATGCCTTTTGGTCTTTACTAACAACATACTTCAGGGAGTTTCGTATTTGGTGAACGACACACAGTTGGATTTCTGTTTTAGGAAAGACTTCAGCAATAGCCTCGGGAAAACCCTTAAGTCCATCGATACTCGCAATAAGAATATCTTCTACCCCTCGTGCCTTAAGGTCATTTAAGACACCAAGCCAAAACCGCGCGCCTTCAGTTTCTGACAAATAAAGCCCTAAAATATCTTTCTTGCCCTCAGGAGTAACGGCAAGGACCGTGTAAAATGCCTTACTTGTGACTTTGCCCTCAACACGTACTTTAAAATGCATCGCGTCTAAAAAGGCAATAGGATATATAGACTCTAAAGACCTATTGCGCCATTCGGTAATCATAGGCAACAATTTATCCGTGATTAGGCTTATTTTAGATGAAGATACGTCTAGACCATACATTTCAGCCAGGTGCTCACTAATGGCTTCATAGCTCATACCTAGGGCATATAACGCCAGCACTTTATTATCTAATGACTCATTCAATACTGTTTGACGCTTCTTAACAATTTCAGGCTCAAAAAGTCCTTCTCTGTCCCGTGGAGTATCTAATTCAAAAACACCAGTTGTAGATTTCATTAACTTGGATGTTTTGCCATTGCGACGATTGGTTAGGCCTGAATCATGACAATCAGAAATATGAGCCTCCATTTCACCTTCCAAGGCTGCTTCAAGTAGCTCTTTGATAAGAGGAGTTAAGATACCGTCTTTACCAGTAAGGGACTGGCCAGACTTTAATTGCGTTAAGGCTTCAGCCTTAAATTCATTGAAATCAAAATTGGATAAATCTATCTTTTTATTCTTACTCATGGGCACCTCTTTTAAGTGTTGAAATTATAACAAGTTAAAAGAGATGACACAGTTATTTAAACACTACCAACTTTCATGACTATTCTCAGGAAGTGCATTTTTGAAAACAGCTTGTGCTTCTTTCATAAACTCCTCAGCTTCTTTATCCTCATTAGGGGCTAATTGCCATTCTTCGTCTTTAAATCCAATTCGCAGATGGTAATATTTATTCCTTTCTTGATTAAAATAGGAAATAGTCAACAGCCCATCAACAGAGCTTTCCCTTAAGAGCCACTTTTCTTTACTGGGTTTTTGCCTTGCTCCCGCAGCGTCCAGCATCAGGTCTGCTTGTTTTGCATCAATGTGTTTTGAAAAGATAATGGAAGAATTTTCGTTTTTTGATTCCATGACAGTCTCCTACTTGTTTATACTAAACAAAAATTTATTTATAATACAAAAAATAAAAACAAGTCTCACATCCTTAGATTGTCTTATAAAAGGATTCCCAAACTACCTTGATTGTATATCAAGGATATTTTGTTTTCTCCCTATTCGTTACTAATGGCAGCTCTTCACTAAGCATTTCTTCAACTTTCGATGCATCTATCCCTACAATAGACTCTTGTTTAAGTGCATTATACACTCCTTCCATTAATAAGTTACACAATTCGGGTTCTTCTTTATTCAAGTGAGTTAGCTCTCTTTTTAGAGGTATAGAAGAATTACCCGCGGCATATTGTAATACAACTTCCACAGCCTTTTGTATGCAATTATTACTTACCAACCAAACTAAAATATTTTTAACCCCCTCAAGATCTTGTACCTCTATTTTTTCAGGTACAGAACCATCGTTTAAGATTTTTGCCATCAAATTATCTACTGGAAAGCCCTTTCCTAAGCGCTTAAAGTCTTTTGGAGCGATACATACTAGCACATTCGTAAGATCTACCGTTTGTAACGTTAATTGCTCTTTTTCAGAGTCAAAACTGGAAACTTCTGTCCCTCCTATCTCAATTTTTGCTTCGGTCAAGTCACACGCGAAGCCAATACCCACGTAAAGATATCTAGTTGACCAAAAGGCTGCATTCGCTTGTGCAAATTTGACGAGAGTCTTTAGGTCTGGACACCAACCGATTCCTGGTGCATTTAGACTACGCTCCTGATAATCCTCTAGCTCACTTTTGGTAATATCTAAAATAACCTTTGCGGGATGAATCGCTTGAAATCCCTTTTTGTTGAATATTTCTTGGGGCGCTCTAGCATCAAGACGAAACAGAATACGAAAGCGTTGTAATTCCCATAGTTTTTGTCCAACGGTAGGATTCACAAATTGACTCAATTTTTTCCCTATCTTGGAGAAAAGTGAGTTTTCACCTCTTTTTGTTATTGAGGAATTATTACTTTGTTTAGATGAAACTGAAACTTTTTTAGAGCTTGGGGCACGCCCCTTAAAAAAACCTTTAAAGTAACTCATGATATTGTCTATTAACGCGCAAAATGATTGAATTAAATACATTATAGCGCAGCGCGTCACAATTGGTCAAATATTGGGCTTCCTTGTGTGATTTGATTTAAAGGTGATATGCTTTTTTACCCTGTAGAAGTCTTTTAAGGGGCAATTACCGTTTCTTTTGGGACTTCAAAATTAATTCATCTTAAGCTTTATTTCTTTTTGCATAGAGGAGAATTGCAGCAACTGATCTTTTGAAACATAAAGAATGTATGATTTTTGAGTAGAATAGTTACTCTCCAGAAGGATACTAAATGAAGTATTTTGTTCAATCTTCTTTTTGGGATTAACGGGTGTTATTTTTTCTACAAAATGATATGATTTATCTAATTCCTTCTCATTTAGTCCAAATATTTTCCCTAATTCAATAATATCCAGATTGGCTAGATATCTGATTGCCAATTCAACGTCTTTTTCAGTGAGTTGTAATTTTTCTTGCGACATATTGGCTAATTTTTCCTTGTACACTGAGCTGGGGTGCTCAAGTTGAGCATCAAATAATGATGTTTTAAATCGCGGATCCGTTTGATAAATCACATCCCCTATAAATATCTGCTGTCCATTAGAGTGAATAAACTCACTCTCAAGTTCTATTTCACCTTTGAGAGGTTTAGTAGAGTTTTTCCAGTCGGGGAGATCAAAAATGTAGACATTGCGTACACCCAATAACTCTGAAACACCTAGCGTATTTTCAAAGGTTCTAACATGTACATTTCCCATTAAACAACACCATTTTTTACCTTTAGATAGAGAGTGACTTTCACGCTCCATGATTTGAGCAGCAGTATAATTCATATACCTGACCCTAGTATTGTCTAGATGCTGATCATCAATGCCGATTTTTTGGCTGTAATAGACTGTACTTATATCAATTCCAACAACCCGAATACCCGCTTCACGAGCAGCTCTTAATACTGATGTATAATCATTTTGCTGCCACAATGGAGATGTAATTCCTGAAGCTGGACCAAAAGAATGTCTCATTCCACTCCGATTCATCTCATAAAGACGAGACATTAAGTAGGTGGATATCTCACCAGTCTCGAAGAATTTATCTAGATCGCTTTGGTCAGTATCGTAAAACAAGTGTTCCATGAATAAGATTTCATACCCGTACTCCTTCATTTTTTTCATGTTTTCAATTAGTACTCGTTTGGGGCTGATATGCGAATGGGACTCACCAATGATAAATGACCCTTCAAATAAATCTTGTACTCTTTCTACTGTCTTATCAATCATAACAGGTGAAATACTTGAGAAATAACTTTTAATTCTATCTTCAAATTTTTCAGTGTCTAAACAGCAATCCCTTATTGTTCTTCCATTAACTTCATGAATAACCGATAATACAGGAACAATATTCTCACAAAATTTTTTTCGTAGCTCATCAGAGATGGTTTCTTTATTATTCATACAATAAATAATAGTTGTTTACTTATTTATAATAATAGACATAGTATTTTTTTACGCCAAATCCTGACAAAGAAAGCTTGTACACAAGCAACTTTTGCAGAAGTTTTCCCGAGTCAAATCCTCAAACAAGACGGATGGAAAATATTTGAAATACCTCTTTTCGAAAAAGTTCAATGAACTGTCAAACTAACTTCACCCTGAGCAGGGGCAGCCGCAATATTCAAGTTGTATAAGTGTTAGTTCTCAATCTGAAAAAATGAGTTTACCTACGGCCGATTAAAGTTTCACTGGGGCTTCTTTGTAACATTGATAACTTTGGAATACTACAGAACTGCACTGAGCAATCGAATAGCATGTCTCTTGTGATAGCCACTCGACTCAAATCATTCTTCCAGAGTCATGCCTTTTTCACGCTTGTTATGATGCTCGGTAGCGTTTAGACAAATTTTTAAGTAAAGCTCCATCGATAACTTCCTCATGACAATGGTTCCGTTTATTTTTATTCTTCAGTGAGGTTGGTTATGAGGCAATTTGCTTATATAGATACTTATTGTAATTATAGTGCAATTAATGTACAATATAAATCCAGTTAGTGTTTTTGTTAAATTAATAGGTGAAATATGTGGAAATTTTTGAAGTCGATTAGCAATCCAGAAAACGGTAAAACGGGAGAAAGTAAAAAGAGCAAACAAATAATTTCAGTAAGTCAATCTAATAACGGTGGCTTAACGTCAAACATTAGCCCAGACATTTTTCAAAAAGAACTATTGCCGTTTCTTGATTTAAAGTCACTTTTGAACTTGCGACTCAGCTCTACAGAATTGTTTAGCCTAGTCACTCACTTCCTAGGGAATAATCCTAAGGCAAAAGATTTAGGTGTTTTGGCTCTTTCTAAGGGAAGCAATTTTTTTACTGTTGGTGATAATGTAGTGTATCAAAAGCCCGCTACATCTCTTTTTTTTGATGGAGCCGCTGTCTTTTACGGCAAAGAAGTAAAAGTATCTGACGATGATATTAAGAAGTCATTCAACTCAAACACTAAGTTTTTTAGCAAAAAAGGGGATGCTCAACGCTATATCCAAAAAGAAACCAAAACCAATGATTATGAACTGGTTATGGAAAAACCTCATCTTGGATATGTTACCTTAAAAGAAGTAACTCTTGCCAAAATGAAAAAAGACCATGATGGATTTACTGAACCAATGTCTATCCAAGATGCCCAAGAGCAAATTGTAACAATTAATCCAAAATAAAAGTCTGATGCCGCCTTTGCCGAGGCGGCATCACTGTCAAAGAATATGACTTTCCAAAAAAATATTCTATTCATTAACACTGTCGCTGAATGAATCTGAGTCCTTATCTTGGAAAGTAAAATATTTAAATAATTAACATTAGACTGAAATAGCGTAATTAAATGGACACACCCAATTAATGTCATAAACTGCGTTTGACAATAACGTTGTTTTGCTCTTCATCGTTTTTTTCGATTTTCTCAGTTGTTTTGACGCTTTCAACTTTTTCGCTTATTTCAGACTTTGTTTGGCTAGTGCTTTTTTCCATTTTTGCTGACAAGCTGTGTGCTCTTTGTCTCTGAGGAGTACTTTGTGGTGCTTTTTCAGAGAGCGAATCGAAAATATGCGAGTAGGAAGATTTATAAAACTTGTTTTCAAAAGCTATGCTCGTAAGTTTCTCTTTTTCATGTCGATCATTTAAATAATAGATAAAAAATGTTTTAAAACTCTCATCGTCTTTAAATTGCATCCAACCTGAATTAGCATCGAAATAGTCGATTAGGAAGCCTTGGGGCGTCGGTTTTGTTCGTTTATGAATAGCAACAACATGTCCCGCACCTTTGCTGTTATAATAACTAACAAAGGTGGCTGTATTAGTATATTTGCCTACTTCAAGCATTATACGATCGGTGAATTTTTCGAATTGCTTTTCTGGGTTGAGTTCTACATTATCCTCATAACTCTGATCGACATGTTCTTTTTGAGACCGATGAGTTTCATAGATTTTAGGATCAAAACGAACAAGATCATTAAAACTCGGTATTGCCTGTAGAATTCTATCCGTTGCTTTGGTTGGCTGAATAAATACCTCTTGATTACCTCGAAAGCCCATAAAACTATCTTTCTTTATAACATCCTCTGCCCAACGACAGGCTAAGCCATAACACATTCCTTTTTCTAAACCCATTCCGGGAAGCATTGCTTGACTACAATGTAGAACAACCCGACCGCCTAGTTCACAGCATTTTTCTTGATGTCGATAGGCCTGTAACCTTGTTCCATGCTTAATGATCCCTTCCCGTAATTCTTCTGTTTTCGCGGTTACTGTAGTGCATCCAATCGATAAGTACTTTAACGCACGAGCCAAGTCCTCTTGTCCATCAATTATCGCTAACAAGCGTTGTTTTTCAACTTCTCCATGTAATTGAAGCAGGGATACGTCCTGTGGCAAACTTGGAATAACCACTGGACTTGATGTATAAGCAACTTTTAATTTCATCAACAAAAACAAGTTGGCTAATTGTTCAGGGTCTCCACTGTCCAAGTAGTGGTGTTCCAATGCGTCTTCAATATATGCCAGGGTAAATGGATCATCTTTTTCTAAAAGTTTTCCAGTTTTATCAAGCGAGCTATTACTTTCTGGGTGTTGTAAATATTTCAAAAACTCTTTCTTTAGATCTTGATAATTCTTTGCAAAATCTCCCTTAGTACAATTCTCAATGAATTTTATATCGTTCTCGATTTTTTGAATCATTTCACGGCGACGATTGTCTTTATCTGGCATCTTCTCTAAATTTATTTCTTTCAACGAAACAGATAGTTGTTCGAGTTGCACTTTCATGGTTTTTACTGCTAACTCAAATGTACGTGGTTGATGAGCTTTGTATTGAGCGCGCAGTAACTTTTCGGAGTATTTATCAACAATCTCTTTCTGCTTCGGACTTAGTTTTACCAAGTTGGCTTCTTTAACGGCTGAAAATGCACTTAGGATTAGAGGCATTTTAATACTAATACAAACAAATTATACATACAGTATACATTATGTTCAGAAAATATCAAGCCATGACCTACCTAACGAATTGCCTCATAAGCAATGTTACCGAAACAAAAAATAAACCGGACAATTGTTGTGGGGAAGTTATCGATGGGGCTTTACTTAAAAATTTGTCTAAACGTTACCGAGCAGCATACAAGGGTGAAAAAGGCATTATGCTGGAAGAATGATTTGAATCGAGTGACTATCACAAGAAGCTGAAACCTAAAGTAAAGACAGGGTGCACCAACGCATATGCAGAACCTCTCTATTAACAAACAAATGAACTGAACAGCCGAGGGCGTCGATGATCCTGAGGATATAAACGAACGGACCTCATTGCCGACCTCTTCACCTCCTTGGGATACTTCCAAAGAAAGGGTGTTTTTTGTACACAAATGACTATTTATGTGCTATATAAATAAACAATAACTTAATAACTTAATTTAAGGTTGAAGATCATGGGTACAGGAAAAACAGAGTTCATACTATCTACAGCACCATCGGATAATGAGGTATCTTCCATTGAGCTAGCAAAATTAATTATTGGATGCCATGAAAGAAAAGCACTATTCACAGAGCCACCAGAGTCAGAGTTGGCTAGTTTAATCAGTAAAAAAGACGAAAAGGGTCTGGCTTATTGGCTACATTTTAACTCATCTATCAAATATCAATTACGCAAAGCAATTCAATCATGCAACACCAACAACGATTTCTCTAAGGAATTGGTCAAAAACGTCCATCTTATTTTAACAAAACACTTAAGGGAGCTGCAGGACAAGAAAAAATTGACGACCTATGAGTCGGGTGATTTTTCAAGCGATGAGTATATGTTCTTATGCAAGGTTTATGATTCAGTGCGATATAAACGAGATAGACAACCTTTTGAAGCCCAAGAAATAACACCCATATTGAAAGCCAAAAACCGTCGCTTGCGAGAAATAGGACGCTCTGGGCAACTGATATCCATTCGATGTACTGATTATGCCTCACAGGCCACGGCAAGAAAACTTGCAAAAGCCATCACGGGTTTGGCTTTGGGGGATAGGAAACAGTATTTGTACAGTCACTTGAATGGCGCTCACACGATTGGCTTTGATGTAGAAAGAGACAGCTCAGGTGTCTATAGAGTTTTTTGTTTTGAATCTGCAGCCGACCCCAAACACATGGAGGCTCTGGAGTTGTTGTATAAAGAACTAACTAAAAAAGGGTTGAAATTCGAAATCAAATCTTGTCAGTCTCGACTGCAAAAGGACGAATTCAACTGCTCGGTATACACTCTGGCGGTTCTTAGCGAACTCAGTAAATACGACCATGCTTTTGATTATTTGCCAGCGCAGTACGAAGAAGAGATGTCCTTTAAGTCAACCAAAGAAATCGAAATAGAAGAAGGTTACACAAAAAAGAGAAAAGTCAAACTGGATAATATGGATAAAATCAGTTGGGTGATGTTATGTGATATGCCTACCAAAGTTATCGCGATGGGGCAATCTTATGAGGCCATGAAAGTGGCCCTTAAAAAATCCAAAGATTTTGACCTTGACCCGGATGTATTTATTCAATTACATAAAAAGAAATACCATTTCGACCAGTCCAAGGAGCAATCAACTAAATACATCAATCAAAGACGCAAAAACATAGTGGATAAACTGGATGCCTCAATAAAACCAATGCTGGAAAAGTCCTACGAAAAACTTTTAAAGGGATTACCTTTACTGAGATTAATCGATGAGGGTACGGTTCCTGACTTTGAAAAAGAAATAACTGATAATGAGGCCATGAGCGTCGATGAAAAAATGGATTACATTGAAAAATTATTTTTTGTCATCACTAAAAAGTATAAAATTGGAGGAGCTTTTGACTCTTTTGAAGCAATTTCAAGCGTGCCTGCTCATTATTTAAAATCTTTACTCTTATTAAGGAACGAATATCTACTACTTGTAGCATCAAAACCAAGAACTGAATACGAGGAATTTTTTAAAAAGAGTCTTTATGGCACCCCCTTATACTACAAACTCGAAACGCATTGTGAAAAAATTCCCTCCGTAAAGGGTTTAAAATCATTATCCAGCGTCTTTAAAGAATTCTTTCCTAAGGATTTTGTGGCAGGATATTATCAACAACATGACTCATGCGAAGATTTAAAAATAAAAAACCCGCTTGCTGTATTGTTTAAAGAAAATAATCGCCTTAAATCTGCTGAAATCATGGAAAAATTAACTGCCCTCGAAAAAGAATATGGAGGCACTGTTGATTTAAACCTATTTATTCACTCGCAAATACTTGATTTTCTAGGAAAAGGTCTTAACAAGTGCATTCATCATGAGCCCTCCACTAGTTTAATGAAAGTCAAATCAGGACTGGATGAGGCGACCATGCTTAGGTTGATTGAATCAACAGAAAAGTGGAGAATAGCACGAGCTTACGTTATTACTGAAGACAATAAACTGTATTTTTATCATGAAGACACTAATCCAAAGCTCAAAGAAATTCCTATCAATGAAACAAATTTTAAAAAAATAATAGAAACGGTTATGTGGCAAATTAAGAAAGAAGGTGATAACCCCGAGTTAGAGCTTTTTTTAGATAATGAGCAAATGAAGCGAGTCTGTTACAATTTGCATTCAGAGACCTTAAATAGCCTGTGCACCCTAGCTGGATATGCTCCCTATTCGCCAGAAGAATTAAATAACAAAATGAATTTACTCGTTTTAAGAGAAATTTATATCCAATATCTGTCTAAAATATTGTCAAAAGACAAGATGTTGGCTGCAAGAGAATGGGGCTCATTTAAAAGGACACTGTTGGATATTTTAGATGTGGTGCAAAAAGATTGCCCTCTTTCTCCCTCAGCGCGTGAAGCAATTGTAAAGCTTGATGCAGCAGAAAAAGAACACTTAGAGCATCAACGTCAGAGTAATACATTCTTTCAAAAATTTTCAAGTTCTGCAAACAGTGTTACAAAAAGCGTTTTAGAGAAAAGCCTTTCATTTTTTAAATCCGCTAATATCCAGGACATCGTAAGTAGCTACTTCTCCAAAGAACCTGAAGAGCAATGTGGAGAAAAAGGTTATAGACAAGAAAATCACGAAGCCCTCGGTTTCAAACTTTCGATATTTCATGCGTTTTCTGGAGAAGGCGACCGTTGGATACGTTATGAACGCACCAAGCCGCCAGTTAAGAAAATAGACGAATTTGATTGGAAATTCAATTTATCCATTCATAAGGACGACGTCTCAAAAGCTTTTCCTATCATTGCAGAGGTGGCTAATCAAATGAGTTTGGGGACATTTAAAATCATGACTCAAGCACAAGCAAATCGTGTGCAAAATAATGACGTAAAAACCATGATAGGGCGAGAGCTTGTCATTTATGGTAACGCAAACCCGGAGTTCGATGCTGAAAAATGGATAGACGTTTTTGTTAAAATTGAGGAGCGTTTCAAAAAAGCAGGGATTAGAACATCTACTGATATTTCCCCCACTTCCAATAGAAAACTCGGCAAGTACGTAAGCTATACTCACGGCGCATGGACAAATGAAAGAATGGACGTCCCATTTGCTGAAGGCATTAAGGAAACCGCCTTAGAGGATGAGGACCCTTTCACTGACTATGAATACGATGAAGCTACAGAAGCCCCACACAAAAAGCTTGCATCAAAAAAAACATGTTAACGAAGGACTTTCAAGGCCACATAAAATGCATAATTAACGGTATATATTTTTAACATAAGAGTACGACGGAAAATAATCATGTTTTTCTCAAAGGATCATGAAATTAAGAGCAGCGATACGGTGAAATTTATAAAAGCATTTCCCGTACAAGAGTTTTGGCGTTTTTTTGTTGAACGCTCTCGTTATGATTACCGAGAATCATTGTACCGCTTTGTGTATAAACAACTGATGGGGATTAGTGAGGATGAGTTAATAAAAACGTCTTTAGAAACGATATTGGAACATGAGTTATTTAAAGAGCTTACTCTAGAAGATTATGAGGATACTCTGTGGGAAATTAGCCGCGGCAGCTCATCAGTATTTGATTTTCTTAATCTAGACTCAGAAGGACAAGAAGAGAAAAAATTAAAAGATTTTTTAGACATGCATAGGGGGTGGGTGGGTTTTGAGTCTAAAGAACCTGGTTATTTGTTAGGAATGACTAAAGGGTTATGTTTTCTACTTGATGGCATCAGGCAAAACAGTCAATTTAATGTGGAATTTATTAAAAAATTGCATGGCACGTGCCTTAAAAATGTGAAAAAAACAAGGAACTGCACTAAACCAGGGTGCTTTCGAGAGAGTGAAAATGTTGCGGCTTGGGATTTGATCCCTGAACGATGTGACTCCTTTGAAGGACTATTAGAAAACATTGTTTATTTGAAATCTATTCAAGGAAAATACCTGACTGATAAGAACCGAATGTTCGAGGAGGACCCTTTGTTTATAGAACTATCGTCCCCAAAAGAAAACAGCAGTGAAATCGAAATATGGGTTCAGAAGGAGAAAGGAAAACGTTCTTATACGACCTATTCCTCATTTAAAAACCACGATCCTGGGGAGCTGGCAAAGAAGATTTGGATGGCTGCAAAAGAAGGCATGCATATTCAATACGTCACTTCAGAAAATGGAGGAGGTCTATTAGATAGAGTACATGAAGATTGCATTCAACAACTTGAAAATTCCCTAAAAAAAGCCATAGGCAAACAGGAAAAACTAGTTTCAATTTTCACTTTTTTAAAACACGTGGTTTTATTTCATCCATTTGATGATGGGGTTGGACGGACCTATTCCATGCTCTTGATGCAATATTTGCTTATGCGTGAAAATTTAATGCCTGTGATATTTGAAGATTCTAATATGATTCCAGGACTTTCTGTTGAGCAACTTGTCAACGAGTATATTCGAGCTG
Organism: Legionella waltersii; assembly: GCF_001468085.1. Lineage (GTDB taxonomy): Bacteria > Pseudomonadota > Gammaproteobacteria > Legionellales > Legionellaceae > Legionella > Legionella waltersii. The sequence goes on from NZ_LNZB01000031.1 coordinate 45,486, forward strand.
AAAAAGAGATGGAGTTGGTTTTGAAAGACCCAAGTTATATTGCTGGTTCAAAATTTTCAAGTCCTAATGTTGATACCAATTCTCTTTTGAAAAGCCAGGGCACTGAGCATCAGGTGATGTTTCAAGACTGCCTAAATCTTTTAAAAAAAACCGTTCAAGAATTGGAGTTATCTTCCACCAGTAAATTGTTACCCGATAAGAACTGCGAAGCTCTCACATCAAAACGTGTTTAATCTTTTAAGAGATCAAATTAAATAAGGCTATGTAAATATTAGAAATAGAAAATTCTTGAAAGTCACATTTTAACACCGATTGTATCAGCCAACTCTTAAGTGGTCGTATTAAATTCTTTGGATACTCATCATTGGTAATTCGTGGTCAAATTGCACTAAATGACCTAAAAAAACCATCATTAACGATTAAATTGTCTTAATATTAGCTTAATTTATATTTGATATAGTTATATTAATTCTGTGTATTAATGGTTCAAAATGGGGTAAACAATGCCAAAACCTAATTTAACACTAAGTATCGATAAGGTAAAACAATATATATTTGATGCTAATGCTTTTACACACTTTAGCTTTTATCCCCAAGAATATCTTAACTCGACTTCAGTAGGACTTTTGAAGAAAAACAATTGGCTTAACAATCGTTATGTAGAAAAGCCAGCCATAAACTTAGAAAAATTAGTTCATGAGGGAATGTCAAAAAAGCAAGCAGAACTCTGTTTGTATTTGATTGAAAATCGAAAACTATTTTGCTGTGCAACTGCTTTTGGAGATGATCGGGTCTGGAAAGAGCGTGTGACAAGTAAATGGAGGTCGAACGATTTTATTGACAGATATTATGGATTAGCTCGGTTTGTATTTGAAGGCCCCATGCATCAGAAAGACAAGCTTAAAAAGCTAGTTGATGACTTGCGTGAGATGCAAGTCAGCCATATACCAGAACAATCCAGAGGCTACGATTTTAAGAAATCTATGGATGATTTAAGTACGTTGGTTTCTGAAGTTCCTGGTATTGATCAAATTAAAGAACATTTTAATAAAAATCAAAAATTGCTCGAAATCATAAATCGGTTAGAAATAGGTGCAAATAGCTACAATCCTCGTTGGGTGAACAGTAGCAAAAAATTAAGTAGAATTATTGATGCTCTTGTAAAAGCTATAGATAATGACTTGGATGTAGATAAATTACTAAAAGATAAAAACAGTGAATTATCCCAAGCCATAGATATGAAGCGCACAATGTGCTTTTTTGATAACTCAAAAGAGAAGCCTACCCATTCAAGAACAATAGTTAATAACTCAATGCCAAAACCATAGTTTATATTGCAATAGATAAGTACTGACAATGTTTTTGATGAATTGGGTACTGGTCATGGGCCTGAGGGGTTACTGATGTTATAACCGATTTATTAGGGGTTTATCATAACCCAATTTTTTCAATCTTTGGTTTAATTTCGCTCTTTATAGCTCTAAATCCCAATTTTTGTCACAGAGAGGATATCGCCTGATACGGCAACCACTTTTTTCATTAGATAGCCATATTCATTAAAATGAAGACCATGGTCTATATAGCCGCTGTTTTTGGCTACTCTGAAGGTTTGCCTATCATCTGGGCAAAAATCACATAAGAATTTTCTACCGGCTTTGTACCGATGATACGATATAAACCTATAAACTTTATTGTCATGATTGTGAGCGCTAGGGTAATCAACAATTTCCTGGAATAAATAAACATCAACGAGTTAAAGAGCGTTTAAAGAAAGAAGTGCTCCATTACCATACCGAAAGTTGTGTTAACTAGTTGGATCCGCCCAAATAATTTTAAATTGTGCAAGGACAAAGCTGCTGTGCGCTAAAAATTAAATTTTGAGTACCCCAATCAGTTGACCAGCTTGCTGCACTTATTGTGGCAGGAGTATTTATTTGTAAAACATTACCCAAAAATATATTATTCGGCTGGTTTGCGATAAGAGCATTAGTAGGTTGCGCAAAGATACTCTGACTGTTGTTCACGTTAAATCTTGTATATAGGTCGTTTATTTGATTGTTGGTTGGTACTGTAGCTGCAACAGCTACACAGTTATTTTTGGGGGGAAGCATACAGCTTGTCCTAGAGTTTGCTGCCAAATCATAACATCGCCAATTTACACCATCTAGGTTAATCGCCGTCAATCCATTGCATGAGGGGACACTTTCTCCTATTTGAGATACTGCAGGAGCTGAAGCTGATCCTGGTGTGAGCACATAACCAAAACTATTTGGGATTAAGGTCCCTTGAGAATTTTGAGCAAGATATCCAGGGGTCATTATTTTGAACCCCATGTATTTATAATAAAAATTTGTTACTACTGGTGTAAGAATAACCTCGTTATGTGTTGATTTATGTATTTCACAGGTGATGGGATCGTTAACATTTGTACACACAACAATATCAACAACGAGAGGGATACCTGAATAAGTGACCGCAATAACACTTCCTGGGCTATTTGAAAAAGTGGTTGTGCTGCTTAATAATAAGCCCGTAATTAAACAGGCATGTAAAAATTTGATGGCTTTCATCTTCATCCTATTTAAAAAATTATATTGTTAGAGTGCATAACAGCGCATTAGCATAACTTTGTCCGGTTGAGAAATGATTCATTATCTGAGTATTAATATTGCGTAAATTAGTTTGACCTAAGTAAAAAAATCGATACCCGCACTCGAGTGGAGCAGGCCCAAAGAAATGGTTTACTCTATAACCTATCCCCGCCATAGCAGTAAAGTTTGTAGTTGTTTGCCCTGCGACAATACTATCAGGAATTATACTTCCAAGAAGTGGCTGCTCATTAAATTTGCTGGTACGAATGATATTAGGTCCAATACCAATGTCTAATGTTAGATTGTGGTTATTATTGTTCCGATTTTTAACAAGAGTCTTAATTGCAAAATAGATAGGCCAATTTGTTATAAAATAATTGTATGAAAGGTTAGTGAATAATTGCTCCTGGGTAACCGTACCTATAATTTTAGATCGTGCCAAATAAAAAGCATTGAGGCCATATGTGAAACTAACATACTCCAACTCTTTTGTATTGAAATAATAGCCAAGTCCAACAAGAGCGTTGCTGTTATTTTGACGAGAAATAGAAAAATAATCCCCACGTGTTCCATTGATCTCAATAACCTGGTTAGTTCCTTGATGACCTATAAACCCACCTAATTGCAATGATAAGTAATAATTTTTCGATTTAGATTTATCTTTTAAGGAAGAAAAATGAGGAATATTTTTTGTTGACTCTGTTGTCTTTTCTGATAAGTTGAGGTTAGGATGATTTATTAGATTGCTAGCTATACTCGCTTCTGATAGTCCTATCAATATCAAAAAAAGATAAAAACAAAATTTTATTTTTAACTTCATTCAAATTCCATATTATTTTATATAAACAAATGTTAATTGCATTTCAATCAGAATACAATTAATAATCGATGATGACTTTGTTTCTTAATCCCACGCAGAGTCTTCTTCCACAAAACTTAGGCAGATCGACGGCTTTGAGGCATTTTCAGTGATGTCATTTTATTGAGCACTCCACTAGCCAACATAGTCTCTTGCTGTTGACGGGAAAAATCACGCGCATGTTGTATCACCAAAAGTTCGTTGGTAACGATGCTCTCCTAATTCAGAGTAATTTCGTCGACCATACTCCCCTGTTTTCTTGTACCGCGGAACCTTGATACCTAACTCACCAAGTCGCTTGCTTAAGACCCTGAAATCAGGACACGCTAATGGGATATTAATGAGCTAAGAAACAAAGCCTTTCATCAACCTTACTCACTCACCTAGAAAAATGAATTTATAATGAACCATTTGTTACAATATAAGTCAAATACGAAAAAAACAGATATTAATGGATTTTATTTGTACAGTTTTACAAATGCAGTCTATAATTATTATGGGTTAAACATAAGTAGGTTTTACTTAATAGAGGTACAGATAATGAAAACTTTATTATCAGTTGTTTGTTTTTTAATGATTAGTTTGTCTTCAATCGCTCTTGTAGGTTGTGGTGGTCCAGTTCCCACAGGTAGTACTGCAAGTCAGAGCATGAAATAGGGTATTTAAACTTTAGAAGCTCAAAGCAATAGTGAGCTTCTAAATCTCATTCAATTTAACGGAACGAGAAATTGATAAAACTCCAGACCAAACAGACTTTTTGGTTAGCTAGTGTAACTACTGCAATACTTATTACCGTCCTGTTTTATTATAATAAACGTACAGAAGTCGATGAAAACAATTATATTCTTTCTACTTTAAAGCAAGGTCTACTGATTAAAAAAATTACCGCGACTGGTACTATAAATCCCAAAAAAGTGATTTCTGTCGGAACTCAGGTCTCAGGAATCGTCGAAGATGTATTTGTTGATGAAAATAGTGTCGTTAAAAAAAATATGGTGCTTGCGGTGTTGGATAAAAAAATCTTTAGTAATGATGTTCAAAAACGTAGAGCCGTGCTCGACAAAATGAAAGCCCGCCTGGAATTGACTAAAATTCGCCTGGAACGAATGCAAAAACTTATCAAAAACAAATTTATATCTGCTGAGGATCTGGATATAAAAATAGCCGAACAGAAAATTGAAGAATCCGATTACGCCTTAGCCCAGGCTAATTTTGAGCAAGCTCTAATTCAAATCAAGTACGCCGATATTCTATCGCCGATTGATGGCGTAGTGATGGAACGGCTTGTAGAGCCTGGTCAAACTGTTGCGGCATCTTTTACCACCCCTGTTTTATTTAAAATCGCCGAAAACATGACCGATATGCAAATTAGAGTGAAAATATCTGAATTAGACATCCCTTTAACCTCAATAAATCAAAAAGCTACATTTACGGTCAGTTCATTCCCCGGGAAGACTTTTCAAGCCTATATAGAAAAAATCATGCTGAATCCAAATATTGAACAAGGCGTTGTTACTTATGATGTGTTAATGAAAGTGAACAATAAAGATAATCTGCTGAGACCAGGGATGTCGGCTGACATCTCGATTGAATTAGCACGAATAGACAACGCACAATACGTTTCCAGTGATGCATTGCGCTTTACCCCACCTGAATTTAAAAAAAGAGATCTCCACAAAAAATACATTTACCTTTTAGAAAAGGGACAAATTGTTCCTGTCGAAATAGAAACAGGGATTGAAAATGACGAGTATACGCAAATATTGGGTGGAAATATCAATAAAAACCAAAAAATAATTTTAGGAATTGATGACCATGAGCCTCATTAAAACCACTTCTCTTTGCAAACATTATAGCTATGATAATAACAATTATGAAACGGGGATCAGTGATGTATGTCTGGATATAAAAAAAGGGGAATTTTTGGCCCTCAGGGGACAATCTGGCTCGGGAAAAAGTACTTTATTAAATATATTAGGCTGTATTGATAGCGCTACTTCTGGAAGCTATAATTTTTGTGGTTTTGAAGTCACTGGCATGAACGCCAGCGAATTATCAAAATTCAGGTTAAATCATATCGGTTTAATCTTTCAATCGTTCCATTTGATGTGGGATCGCAGTGTGCTTGACAATGTCGCTTTGCCCCTGTTGTATAAGGGATTAACCTTGAAAGAAGCCCATAAAAAAGCCAGCCTGTTTATTGAGTCCATGCATTTAACTCAGCAGCTTTATAAGCCCGCCAAAAAACTATCAGGTGGCCAACAACAGCGCGTTGCTATTGCCCGAGCCTTAAGTAATTCACCACAGCTTATTCTTGCAGACGAACCCACCGGGAATCTTGATGAGGAAAATACGTTTATTATTCTCGATGTGCTAAAACAAATTAATAAGGTTTATAACGCAACACTATTAATTGCTACGCATGATGATATAGTAAACCAATATGCTGATCGCATTCTCACCATACGCCAGGGGAAAATTAATTAACAGGAGGGATTTTTGATGCTATGGCATGTCCTTCTACTCGAAATTATTATTTCCTTAAATAACTACCGCCTAAGAAGCTTGTTAAACATACTGGGTATTAGTATAGGAATTTGTTCTGTTTTCCTTACCTTGAATATCAGTAATTATATCAATCACACTCTGGAAAAAGAACTGTCGCCAATTAGTCGCATGTTAATCATTACTCCTCAAACGACCAGAGTTAATGGGGTTAATACCACCTCCAGATACACTTCCCTGTTAACTGAGGAAGATGGCGATAAAATCAGCCAGCTCAACGGGGTGAATCATACTGCGCCACTGATTGTCGAGAAAACGCACGCTATATCGAGTTTCAGCAATATTGATACCATAGTGATGGGTTCCTCTCCTGATTATTTTCCGGTCATGAATTTAAATATTATTTATGGGGTGAGCTTTAGCCTGGATGATATTAAAAATCATCGGAAAATAGCCGTCATAGGCAGTACTATAAGGCAAAAACTCTTCCCGCAAGCTGATCCCTTAAGTCAGTTCGTTAAGCTAAATAATGTACCTTATCGTATCATTGGTGTCATTGAAACACAGGGGCAAAGTGTTGATGGCAAAGATAGGGATAATGTAATCGTCATCCCCATTTCGACCGCCCGAGAAAATTTTTTTAATAATTATCAGGCTAATAATGCAGTAGACTACATTATCTTATCGGTAAAAAACCCTGCAGAAATCAACAGTATATCGACTAAAATAGTTGATTTATTAACTAATAATCACCGCATAAAAGATAAAAATAAACTAGATTTTAAAGTGCTGGATAGAGTTAAAGAAGTAAACTCATTGCGTTTTATTTTCGCGACTATAGGCGGGGCGCTGATGCTCATTGGCATTGTATCTTTAGTGATAAGTGGTATTGGCATTTCGACCCTGATGCTGATGTCTGTTTCAGAGCGAAAAAGTGAAATTGGTTTACGCAAAGCAATAGGCGCCACTGATGAAAGTATTTTAATCCAAATTTTACTGGAAACTGCTTTTTTAGCGCTTATTGGAGGGGTATTTGGCAGTATACTGGGCGTTATTGCAGTCTATATTTTCAGTACTTATATTGCTATCAGTTTTATTAATTCTTATTTTTATTTATTACCTTGCTGCTTGGTCTCACTTTTTATTGGTTTAATATCGGGTGTTTTTCCTGCTTATAGAACCACCAAAATACAGCCAGTTACTGCATTAAATGAGCGTCATTAATAACGGTGATAAGAGATGGCTTCTCCAGAAAAAAATCGTTTTGAATTGATTGATATAGTAAGAGGTTTAGCCGTTTTCGGGATGATTATTTTTCATTTTTTTTTCGATCTCACTCTTTTTGGCTATGCCTCATTTCAAATAGGCAAGACCCTGGGCTGGATAGTATTTAATAACGTCATTTCCTCTTCATTTTTATTATTAGTGGGTTATTCCATGGGATTGGCTGATTTATCGCCAAAAAAATTTTTAAAACGAATTTTCAGGGTTGGAGTCTGCGCAGCACTACTCAGTGTTTCTACTTATTTTATTTATCCCAATTATTGGATTTACTTCGGTATACTGCATTGTATAGCCGTCTGTATGGTGATTACCTATCCCTTTGCTCGATACCCCAGGCACAGTTTAACCATGGGGATCTTACTGCTTATTCTTTTTGCTTTCATTTGGCATGATTGGGTGTATTGGTATCATGAGCATATGATCCATACGCTTGATTTTCAGCCCATTTTTCCTAATATTGCCTTTGTTTTTTTTGGCATCTATTTATCCAGCAAAAAACTTCATCTGTATTACCAGGTCAATTTCCCCGGGAAAACTGTTTTCGCCATGATGGGCAGACATGCATTAATCATCTACATGATTCACCAACCCCTCCTCTATTCTCTTTTTTATTTGGTTCAATAACTGGTGACTACAAGCGCTGCATGACACTGACTTCGATGGGGATAGCTTGTTTTTCATACAGAACATCAACTAATCGTGTTCCAGGCAAAAAGCGCTCAATAAGCATCCAACCTTCTTCATGATTTGCAGAAATCAAGCGAGTGGAACCTCTACCGTTAAAATACTTTAATGCATGAATTTCTCTCGAAAATTCATCATGGAGAATGCTGACTTTTAATACCCATTTTTCACCTTTTGAACCTAAAACTGGAAGCATGTAGTTGAAACTTAAATGATCAAACGGATCCAATAAAGTAAGCTCCTGTGTATGAGCAAGATGCCCAAGAAATCGAGACAACCGCTGCCACCATTGTTTTCCCTCATCACCATGCACTAACGATATAGTATTTTTAAGTTCATTCTCACCGTTCGCTTAAATTTATTTAGAGTTCAGACAATATCCATTTTACTCCCCCAAAGCGCTCTGTGCACTTCAAAACAAACCAATCAAAAAAAATTAATTTTGCTATTTTCAATAATCCCATCATAATCCGGGTATTTTTTATTGCCGGAAAAGATTTATCTACAATGACAAACGGACTTATCAGTACAGTTGAGCGGATCGACGATATACCTCTGTTGCTAGCGCAGATGGAAAAAATTCAATTGGCAACATTACTGGACAAACACTTCCCCATGCATGGGCATTGGAAAGGACTTGGTTTAGGTCATATTGTCCAAGTCTGGCTTGCCCATATACTTAGTGAAGGCGATCATCGTCTGAACCATGTTGAAAGCTGGGCTGACAGCTTACTGATAACACTTGAAAAATGTCTTGCAAGGCCAGTGCGATCTTTGGATTTCACTGACGATCGCCTCGCGATAGTGCTGGATTCCTTGGGCCATGATGATGATTTTGAGGCATTTGAGAGCAATCTTAATCAAGGCATCATACGCGTTTATGATTTAAGGGCAAAACGCGTTCGGGTTGATAGCACTAGTGCATCAGGTTATATGACGGTAATGGAGAATGGCCTTTTTCAATTTGGTCACAGTAAAGATCCTCGCCCGGATTTACCCCAGTTAAAAATAAATCAGTCTGCGTTAGATCCTTTAGGTATACCGCTCACGACTACCATTGTCAGTGGTGAAAAGGCCGATGATCCATTGTATATCACCGAGATACGCAAAGTACAAAACAGCTTGATTGAACATGGCGTTCTTTAGTGGGTGACAGCAAAATGGCTTCCCTTGCAACTCGTGCTTACGTAGCCAAAAGTGATGACTTTTATTTGTGTCCCTTATCTGCAGTTCAAATGCCTGAATCAGAACTGTCATTACTACTGGACAAAATATGGAATAACGAACAAGTCCTAACCAGTATTTATCGTCCGGCAGTTGGTGAAGGTGATAGTCCTGAACAAATTGCAGAAGGTTACGGTTATACAATCCACTTGGAATCAGATGAAGCCGGTGATAATTTTTCATGGGAGGAACAGCGGCTTGTGGTTCGCTCACTTAATCATGCAAGAAAACAAGAGCATACGCTACATGGACATATCAATGAAGGGCAGACAGCCATTGCCAAGCTTAATCAGCGAGGACGTGGCATCAAAATGCTCGATGAAAAAGAGTTGCATGCGGCAGTTGATGCTATTTTGAAAAAGCACAAGCTTCAAAACTTGTTGCAAATTGAGTATCGTAGAGAAGAAAAGAAAACCCTACACAAAGCAACTCGCAAACGCGAGGCTTATATCCTGGTTGAAACACGCATTACTGTCCACTCCACCCTGAATCAGGATGCTTTGGAAAAACAGGTGCGCCATTTAGGCTGGCGGGTTTATGCGTGCAATGACCCTGCATTAAGCATTGAGGAGGCAGTATTGGCCTATCGGCAAGAATATTTAATCGAACATGGATTTGCTCGTTACAAAGGAAAGACACTGGGTCTCACCCCGATATACCTGAGCTCGACAACACGCATCAAAGGACTTATTCGCTTGCTCAGTATTGGATTGCGGATACTGTGTCTTCTTGAATTTTCTGTCAGGGAGGCGCTACAACAAAAACAAGAGAAATTGTCCGGGATTTATAAAGGCAATCCAAAGCGTGCAACAGTCAGGCCAACAGCTGAAATGATGCTGAAGGTTTTTCGGGGCATTTCACTGGTCGCGTTGATCGTTAATGGCGTAAAACACCTTGAAATAACACCATTAACAACAGTTCAAAATAAAATATTAGTGCTCCTTGGCTTGTCACCAACTTGTTATACTACTCTTCACAAGGTACCTTGCGAATCACACAATAAATACAGTTACAAGGTTGCATCAGGTTGATATTATCTGACAGTCTATATTTGACTGAAGCAGTAAACGCTACCGAGGGTCAAAATGAAGCGTTGGAATGTAGCGGAAATGATGGGCAAATGATGGGCATTGGTAAGAAGCTTTTCGCAAAAATTCACAAGCAAAAATATCATGCCCATCATAACCATGAAATTCACTTTATGGCACGAGAAATCAATGACTGACTGCCGCAAGGTATTCAGTCCATTGTGGATGGCAGCTATAACCCTCGTTGTTTAAAACGTTATTATTTTTCTGATGAAGTAGTCGACCAGCTACACCCCTCCGATAGAATCCTTCAGCATATTTTGCTGAAACAATTGAAACCTACGTTTAAGTATGTAATGAATCCAAATTGCTACCATTTGGACGGGCCTACAGGCGTCAAGTATGCGACGCAACATATAAAACTAGTGCTGCGAGATGAAAAACCTAATTACGTATTACGCGCAGATATAAAATCTTTTTATGCTTCCATACCGCATTTTCAGTTGGTACAGGATGTCAAAAAATATTATTACGACCCCAAGTTGCATGTGATGCTTGAAAACATCATCACAAAGCCTATTGATACCCCCAGGGGATATAAAAATCCTTCACAGGGCATTGCGTTACGTGGACCACTATCCCAATTTTTTAGCGGTATTTATCTTAAGCCACTTGATGATGCACTAAGCAAAATGGACGTGCACTATCTCCGCTTTCAAGATGATATTCTTATTTTTGCAAAAACAAAACGCCAACTGAGCCGTTGCCGGCGGCGCATGATGGACGTATTACACGAAAGACGCTTAAGCCTCTCGCGCAAAAAATCACGCATGGGCTGCATCAGTGGTGGCTTTCATTTTCTCGGTATTAACTATCTTCCGACACGAACGGAAGGTAACACCAACATATCTCACATCAATGATGTTGCAATAACCACCACCAATAATGTTTATAATTTGAACGAAAATGGGGGGGTGGTAAGACAAATTTTGAGCATCAAAGGTGTGAGCCGATACGCATGGTCCCTCATCCGAGAACCCTGTGTAAAGCGCGAGAGCAAGTTAAATATATGGTGATTGATGGGATTTCTTCCTGCCGAATCAGAAATTATCTTCATCGTTGGACTATGTGGTGGACAAACACTTCAACCACTTGGCAATACCAAGAACTTTTGCAGCACTTTATTAATGTGAGCTGGCACGGACAAGTGACCGGTTACGCGACCGCCTTATCTTGTCGACATCAGCTTAGATTATTACACACGGGCTCGGCTGATGAGTTGGGGAAAGGGTATAAGTTCCGCAAGTTTGAAGTTTTTGTTCGACATAAGTTTTCCAACAATACCGACCGCGTGCGCCACCGCCCCGCCAACGCCATCGGCGATGCGGCTGCCCCCCCAAATATATCGACTGAAAAATCTGCCCCCAACCCATCAATAGAATCATCAGAAGTGGTAACAGGAAATGACCCAGCCATCCCGGCCTCTCGAAGTGTATATGACCGACCCACAGCCTCTTTTCCGTCTATCACATAATAGAGCCCCTGCGCCATCACACACCTATCAATACCCGGTAAACGTCTCATTTCAAAACCGATTAAGTGCCTCCACACTAAACGAATCTTGTCATAATTATCATTGCTTGCCTTGTATAAATTGGCCCACTCACGGTCAAGTAGTTCGAAAGCATGTTGAGGACTCGCATAGTTATAATGCATGCCGGGTTTGGTAAGAACTTTAGGCGCCCAATCTTTGCGAAACTGGCTAAGTGCCTTACAAAGTTCATTGTCGCCGGTCATGTCTTTCTTGAGCAATGCCGCTACTTGCTCAGGCGTTGCTTTTTTAATCAATTCAATCAATGGTGATAAATCATAGGGTTTTTGTGTCAGCATGCCTTCAATATGCGGCTTATAACGTTCATATTGAGCTATTCTTTGCTGCTCACCTTGTTCTATTTTTGAAAAATATTCCTGTACTTGCTTGGCCAGCTCATAATCACCTGCACCCAATAAAAACTCATAAATGGTGACCCGTTTCCACTCATCTCCACCGGGTGTTGTCACATTGCTCGCTTGAAGCAATAAAGAGGGATTTTTATCGAGCATGGCAAGTAGCGCCTTAACATCTTCTTGTCGTGCATACGCTGCGTGATGTAAGGCCTTTGCAATATCGCTATTGGGGTTTTGGCCGAAATCACTTATTTCTCGAATTATTTCGAGGGGTAATTTAGAAAAAATGGTGTCATTGCGATTACGCAACTTGATTATGGTGTAAACTTCTTCGCGACTTAGCATGGATTTCAAACCTCGTTATGTTTCATGATTTATTGAACGTACTAATGAATTATGTTCATAATATAAACAGCTGGAGTTAAAGTCAATCAAAAAACAGGATGCGACGGGGGGAGTTGTGAATAACAAGTTGTTTTTACGTTAGTTATTGTAAAAAATAACAGGAATAGCATCAAGTGGCTAAACTCGAGGTGATACAAAGTGACTTGATGATTGATAGGCTTACTGATGAACTTAATTTAATTTAAGCGAACGGTGAGTTCATTGAGCGGATTAGTAGAGATGAGATACTTCCTTTTTATCGATTAGCCATAGATCATGTGCTACTTCTTTTGTTAAGCAAAGCATACCTCCTGCCTTTTGATAACAGGCGATTGCACTGCGATTCTTAATATCTGGAGTGACTAGCGCTGTATCAAGTTGCTGAAAAAATATTCTGCACAAATGGCTTTAATGCAACAATGTCAAGCCTTTGTCCCAAAATTGATTTTTCACCAAGATAGAAATCAATAAATGCATTTTTTTGAAAATCAAAAGCCTTATCGGTAGGGAAAAAAATCACAGGCATCATAATACTGGATGTATCCTATAGGCTATTCATCCAGCAGGATAATAAAAACAAAGATGAGTTTTTTCTTTCTATTCTCCATCCGTTCTGTCGAAAATTTTTCAAGAAATTAAGCGATGCCTTTTTAAAGACGCGGTTAGACCGCAAGCTCATAAAACTGCTCTCAGGCTGGAGTATCTTCTTGGATTTTCATCTGTACCTTTTTAATTATTCTATGTAATTCAATTCCTGCAATTTTTGCTTAGCCGCCTGAAATGATTTAAAACCAAGCTTATATTTCGTGATGTTTTTGATACCACGATGATCTTGCTCAACCATGTTGTTAAGATATTTTATCCGCCTTACCTCAATGAATAAAGGAAATAAATAATAAATTATTGATTCGTTCCAGTGCTGCAGTATTGGGGCTAGATATTATCAATATTAACCTTTTGTGCGAGACCACTAGATCGACTTTAACAAGAAAAGCTTTTTTATTTGAGGTTTCAAAGTAATGTTTAAAATCGATGCATTCAAAAATCCCTTTTCGGAACATGACCAACCCATATATCCAGTTCGATCATAAACATAATAACTTCCTAGATTTTGTACAATTGGATAATCACTTGTTGTTGGGGGGATTACTTCAATCTTGATTTTCAATTTAAGGCCGCTTATATAGTTCTTCTAAATCAACTTCTTTCTCCATACTTGCAATAGCACTTTGAGCTTTTGATTGAGTAAAAAATAAAATATCACTTGCACTAACTTTTTCATCTTTTTGATAGGCGTTTACTAAAGCTATTCCAGCTTTTATACCGATTGCTAAAAAGCCAAACCCCAAAGTGAAAATACCCAATGCAATGTTTGCTAGAATAGGTTTCCATAAGGCCTCATGGGTTTTCATAAGTTTATCTTTAGAATGAAGCAACGTTTTGAATTGGGCTTGAAACAGCTCTATTTCGTCTGTCTCTAATTTCCCTTGCGATATTTTTATCTTGATGTTGTCCAATTTGTTAGCTAAGTCACTAGAAAGTTGAGCCACAGTCTTTTTATCTGTTTCAGAGACTAGAGTCTCTCCATAATCTCGCATAATTTTTATCTTTCTATATAAATTATCAAAAGAAGTAGAGATAACCTCAACTATTTCGGAAATTATAGGAGGAGGTGAAAGGGGCTCCTGTTCTTTGTGTTCTATTTTTAACTTAAGAAACTCATCAACCTGAAAAGCAGTCTTCAACATCTCTTTTAGCTCAGGATTTTGAATTTCCCTATCCAAAAACTCACCCAAATCAACAAAAATTTGGCCTTCGGAAAAAACAGCAACGTCATCATTAATGCCTTCTTGAATTTGTTTGGCGGTATGTCCTGGCGAATCTTTCCAATTACCTATAGCTGAAAGGCCTGAGCCTCGTTTAACTGCAAACTCGAAGGGAACTTTTATGAATAAAGCTTTATAAAGTTCGTCAGAGCCTGCAGGAGATTGCACAGAAAGTTTTTTTCCATATGCACCTGATCCCGAACTTATGGTTATTCCTAAGGCATGATGTCTAATTTCAAATTCATTCAAAAATAAGCCAACATTATCAGCCTTAATTTGCTCTCTAGTTAATTGCTTACCGTTATTTCCTGTCACGGTCATTTTTCCAGGAACTTTAGCTAGAAGACTAGCAAAATTGAACGCACCAATAAGAAAATAGTGGCATTTTCCTCCTCCTAATACATGCTCATATTTCTGAGTTTGATTTATGGATATGGATGGAGAAAGCATACTTAGTTGTAAAAGAGGCCACCCAGTTTTAGAATTACGAGGCACCGTTGGAATTTTATCATTTCCTTTTTTCTGCTCGTTGTAAGAACTTAAAATATACTCTTGAGATGCTTCTGATAAAAAAGTGACTGGTGGCACGTTACTTTCTCCTGTGTTTAATTAATTGTCATCCTAATATGTAAATATTAAGGAAATATTAATCTGTGAGTTCACTTAAATGTATTTTGAGTTCAAAAAACTCATTCGCGCCTCAAGTGGTTCTTGTCGTATAAAAATAAATCAATAGCAGAATTGGTTTTGCTATTTTCTATATTTGACTCAGGCAGTAGAGACCAACGTTGTTTTGTTCTCATCGATTTTTTGGTTATATCTTTCATCGTAGATTAGTTAGAAGTCGAGACCGCAAGATGTTTGTGAGCTACGAAGAATATTGTTCCTATCACCAATGTAAGCCAGGGTTAATCCGTCCAGGGCACCATAAGTTTCTTTCGGACTTAATAATTCTTTGTTTCTTCAAAATGCTCTTTAAGCTAAGGGATCATGACTGACTTATCTAGACCACCTGAATAAGGAAGGGCGATTTTTTAATGGATTTTTTCATGAATTACTCCTGGTAATATTGTTTTAGATAGGACGGAAGGGCATTCAAATCAGTTAATAGAATATCTATTAGTACTTGTCATGATTTAAGAAGTACCACTTAACCATTTTGATTGTAATTTTGCAATCTTACCTTTAGCTTCAAGGTTTTTGCTTACGAGCCGTTACACCGGTTAGTTCGAAGACAGCAATAACATGTTGTTTTTAAATATAAATCCATCTTGATTTTCCTATTTATAATCAGTTAAATTTAATTTGATAGAAACCGATATCGCAGGTTTTAGTATTGAGGCGTAGAGATGCAATCAAAAAAAGATGATAAACAGACTAAATATGAATTTGGTGTTTGTGTAAAAGAAACCAATAATGAAAATGGATCAGGTCATGTATCTGCATTTACGCGCAAAACAAAAGAAGGTAAGAGTACAGTTACTCATACTAGTTTTTTTCCGAGTGCTCTTGGAGGTATTCTTCAGCGTTTTAGTCTTGGTTCTATTCCAACATCTGGAGAGCTTGCTAAAGACCATATTGAAGATTTAACTGAAGCCAATAAGGTGTAGTCTAGAGAAATTACTGAACAACAGTATAAAAACATGAAAAAAGCACAAATAGATTTAAGTATTGGGGTAGACAATCGGGAAATTACCTACGCTGCCTTTGGAACTATAAATCCTATTGCAAACTTGGTCCCAAGTTTCTTAAAAGGTGGATAGGTGCTAATAAAATTGTTGAACAACATAAGAAAGAAAGTGGGTCTTTACCGCCGGAAGATCATTGTGGCATACATGGGTTTTTATTTGGAAGATGACAGTTAAGTCTCCTGGGCATGCTGCGGTACAAATAGGGGGCTCCAAGCCCAAAATGAAAGCAGGCGACCCCGGGGAATACGGAAGCCTACATCCAGATAAAATCCCTTCCATGGGATTAACATCGGTTTTACTTTTGTCAGCACACCTTGCTAGTAATTTAACTGAAGACATGGAGTCTTTAGGTGAGGCAAAGAGTACAACTAATATTAACGATATGGATTTTCTGCCACAATCAACCACCTATCAAAGCTCAAAACCATTAACCCCTGATGAAATCCATCATTTTAAAAATCTTGACAACATCAAGATGAGCAAGAAAATGGACAAAGTACGTAAAGAAGTAAGCTCTGGTGTAATGAGCTATCAATTGTTTCCAAATGTCAACCTGCTCAACTTTTTTAAAGATAGCGCATCATTCATAGCTCAAGATCCTATCGATATAGAAATGAGTCGTAGAGCAAAGAAAAATGCTCCAAATAATTCATCAGCACATAACTGCACTTCTCTTGTTAGTGATATTTTAAAGGAAGGCGGGTTAGACATTAATAATTCTAAATACTTACCATGGTCGATTACTCCAGATGGCTTGTCAGATGAACTAAGCAGTGTTGGCAAAAAACCTTAATTCTATCATTTTTTCATGAAGTATCAGGCTCTACGACCGATAAAGCCTGACTGAAAGGAGGTTATTTTTCCTCAACTGAGTTAACAACGCAGAGTTCTCTAATACTGAAATCGCTTCAACTAAATACTTCTCAATTAGTGCGGTAAATAAACTCCGCGATAAAGGATTGTAGTAGTCTTAATTGTGCTTTGATTTTTCTTCCTTTAGGCATGCTTCATAAGCGGTGTGGCCTTCTTCGTCCTTAAGACTAGTATCAGCACCAAGATCGATTAATCTTTTTACTGTTTTAGCAACACCTTTTTCAGCGGCAACATGAAGCGCTGTTTTCTTACAATTGTCAACAGCATTTAAATTAGCATGCTCTTTGGTCAAAAAATCAAAAGCTATTATGTAACCACGGTTAGTAGCAATATGTACTGCCGTTTTCCCTTCGATATAGGTAAATGACCTGCGGATGCAGCAAAATAAATTAGAGAATTTGGCGAAATATCCATTTCCTCATTTTCAAAAAAAGTTTCATAATGTCTGGTTGACTCGATGAAATAAAAGCTCTAATAGCTAAGAGAGTTTGATTTTTCTCTATGTGGCTCATGAAGTTCTGTTTTTTCTAGAAGTCTTTGCTCACTGCTGTTTTCGACTTTTTCTAATTGCTGCTCATCTTCTGGCTTTTGAAAATAATTGTTAGTAGAGTTGAAAAAAAGTTAATTTTATTTCTCAAAAATAATTACTCCTATAAGGTTAATTTATCATCATAAGTGTAAAAATACTTCTATGATTGTCTCAAACTATCTGTTTAGTAGATGCTTTTATAAGCTAAAACTGAGACTGGGATTGGTTGACATTTTGTTGCAATGAGAGTCAATGTAATCAATGCATGCATTTAATTGCTTACTACGCCCTTGTAATGCTTTTAAAGAACTCACTGCATCCACTATTATCTGGTCTCTTTCATCTTCAGTTGTTTCTTTTACTGTTGCAGATTTTACCTTTGAAAGAATTTTTTTTACTGCTCTCGCTTCACCACCAAATAAACTACTTATAGTAAAAATATGATTGACAAAATCTTGAAGTATTTTCTTTGTGAGAAGCAATGGATCTATATTTGAATTTGTTTGACGAATTTTTTCACAACAAAGATAGCTTTCTGTTTCTGAATTCCCTTCATTTTTTGAAATGCTTATTGCGTTATTAATATAATGAATGTTGGTTTTATTTTGTTCATCTAAATTACAAAGTAATCGCACAATTTCAAGAGTTCCTTTTCTTGCCGCAACTTGCAGTATTTCCCCAGCAGTTTTTTTGTCGGGTTGTTGAAAACTGGAAAGTGACTTAAAAACCTCCCATTGACCATCCGAAGCTGCCGTAATTAATGCAAAATTCATTGCTTTCTGAGATGGTTTGTCTTGTTGATCTTGCACGAAATAATTCAAAACCTTTATCCACTCTCTTTCAATGGTTAAAGCTTCAAATTTCTTATCGATACGTTTTTTGGGAACATTTGCTAATTGTTCTAATGCATTCTCGGATAAGCTTTTATCGGGCATTGTAGCAGGGGCTTGTATTCTAGCAATCGCTTCAACTGCACTCCATGCTATGGAGGATTGTTTTCTGATACCTTCATCTTCATAACTCTCCGCCACAGTTAATGCAATTTCAAGAGCCGTATTGATTATTTCTTTCCTTGGTTGATGCGCTGGTGCAGCTAAGTTGCATAGAGCTATAACAAATTCCCAATTGTTGGTAGCAGCCGCGTGGTTTATGGCGTAGGTAAATACTTTCTCTACTAACTTGTTACTTGGTTTATGCCCAGACTGACTTAAACCACATAATACCAAAACTAATTTCCATCTTTTCTCAGCCTCTTGCGAAGAAACTCGAGATGCCGAATAGATCGCTGTCTCTATAGCTTTATCAATCGCAATTGGCCGGATATAACTCATCTCCAGTGCTGATTTTACAAATTTACTGCTATTGACAGTTTGAACGAGTCCTTTAGAAGCTTTATCAATGAGTTCTAATTCTTTATTGGTAAATATAGGCATAAGGGAATTTTGTCTTTATAAAAATCAATTTGATTTTATTATATGATGCCTTGACTAAAAATGATATATTTTCTTACTAATCCCAAGCTATAAGCCGAGTTTTTTTGTATAGCCGTGTGGACAAGCAAGATCAATTAAATTCTGACTAAAACAGCTTATTAGGATGACTCTAAGTATTCGATTGAACTTACAAACTATTCTTGACTTGGTTGGTCAACGAGTCAAACTCATCTCACACTTTGTGATCAGCTATATTTAAGCCTTAATATTCAAATTTCTTTTCAATACTTTCGATATTGTTGTCTTTGGATTCATCTGTTTTTTTAAAAAAAGTTGTTTCCTTTTGCTCTTTAGACGAAAAAATTGCTGGATTTTTGAAATGTAGTTTTGGTGTAACCTTAATATTTGCTTCTTGGAATATGCTAGCTACCTCATTAATTGTATTTTCTATTTGGAGTCGAATATCTGCCGATACTTCATCATAACGACCAAATCTACCAGATCGATTATCTATAATCCACTCTCCGTTAATACACTTTAATTCTCCACCTAAATGAGCCAAGCCAACTTTAACTTGACCATCACTATTAAACTCAGCCGCCAACGTTGGATGTCCGAAGCCATGGTGAGCTTTAATCCCCTCTATCAGTCCTTGTAACTGAGCACAGATACTATTCCATATTTTCTTTTCTTGTTCATTTTTCATATCAACATTGAAAATCTCTGGATACTGCCATGGGTATTCAATACCGATAACAAGTTCTTTCTGTGAATTATAAGACCATAAGTAAACTATATCCTCCCTGAGAACAACCCTGTCTCCTGATTTGATTCTAAAATAGCCCGGGTTAAGCCTATCTTTTTCGGTATCTTTGACTCTATGAGGAGCTATCGGTTCCGTAATATCTGCTTTTCGTCTTGACATAATTTGCTCGAATAACCTATATGGTTATGTCTAATTATAGCACATACGCTTGTAATTGGATCAAATAAAGATCGATATGATGATACTGTGATCATCTGTATTGAATTGCGACTCTGTGTCTCTAAAATAAATGGCTATCATAATATAAAATGAACAAAAAGACTGTATTTTATTCGAACTGAATATGATGGGAATCATCGAGGAAGAACCTAAAACTATATTAACACAGGAAAGCTTTTAGAAGACTTTTGTAATATGTATAAAAAGAGAAGGATACCCATCTGGATCTGGAGTTATTAAAAGCAACGATAAAACAGATGAGTTGCATAGTTTAATAGCTCATGATCACCTCGTTTGTCACCATAAGCATAAATGATGCTGTGATTCCGCATTATGCATCTATCCATAAAGAACTGACATCAGAGAGACGTGCGAAAAAGCAGGTGATTGATAAAGAAATTAAAAATCTAGATAATATAATTAAAAAAGCTGATCCTCTTGCTAAATCAAGGCTGGTTAATGCAAGAGAGGCTTTAGTTGAAGCTAGGGAAAAAATCAAAAGTGATAGGAAAATGGAGACTGATTCACAATATGCTAATGGCCATAATTCAGAATGGAGTACATTGCATAATCGATCAGGTAATAGCGCGCAGACTTTCTTTAGAGAGTTTGTTCAAAGAACAGAAGAAGATCATGCTGTAAAAAGTGCATTAGAAATAAATTAGAATCATTCTGCTATCATCCCCGCTGCACAGACGGGGATTTTTTTATTTCTGAATAACGGCATAAGCCGATGGCAATGGCTCATTACTCAACATTGTCAGAAAAGAACCTTAACCTTACTTCAAAATAAAAATTATAATTGAATGATAGTTATTTTAGGCTAATCCTCAACGGTCATCATTTTAGTAGAACATTTTTATTTTTATTAAGATAAACTGTGAAAAGAAAACAGAGTTAACGGTGACTCTCATACTGGATAAGCTAGCTCTTTTATCTGATGAGGGAATATTACTGGTAATGAGTATTTTGTCAAAAGAACAATACTTCAATAAAACATTTGAGCAACTCTTGTTGTATGCTATTGCTCAAATTATCACGGAACAAGATCAAAAAGGCCCCCAACTATTTTTTCAACTTAGCTATATACGATTTTCTTAGAAATAAAACAAAATTACTTGTTCTTCTGATGAATGCTCAACCAAGCAAAGAGAAATTATCTCAATGCAAGCTTTTTACTCGTTTTATTGAAAAAGAACAAATCCTTATTGAGGAGACTGGTAAAGAGAAAAGTCAATTATCCCCAGCTAACCTTGGCCTGTTTGCTGAGAATAGAAATTCACTCTCATCATATTCCTTTTTAGGTGCAAACAATGAGAAGTAGTGAAGTAACTTTGTTCGATCTAAAGTATTATCGACTCGAATGTCAGAATAACTAGCGTATTCCTCTATTTCCAGATCAGTACTTTCTCCAATAGATAACGACTTATCAAATTTACGGTGCATGTCGTTACAGATCGCTAGCAAATTATAAATCGTTTTACTATCTGACTTTAATGCAGATTCTTCAATTTCACCCAAATACTCTTGGCCATATTGAGCTAGATCTTGCATACCCCTATTTTCTTCAATTCTTTTATAGCCCCCATGAATTAAAGTAGCAATTCCTCGCGTAATTGGTTTAATAGCCCATGCGAAAGGAAAAGTTACTAATTCAATAAGTCCTCTAAATACAGTAAATAATCCATCTGCAATTAATTTAGGACTAAGGGATAACATGCCTCCAAATATTTTTTCTAAACCAACGAGGCTATTTCCGATGCCAACTAATGGTTGTTTATAATCTTGCAAAATATGTGCGCTGCTTTTATAAGGTTTTAGATAATCAATTAAAATTTTAGCAATTTTCTTTGCGGTATGTTTTAAAGGAACATAAGATAACTCACCAAATTTAACCGGATCGTATTCGCGATGAGGGAAAGCCCGCCAGTCTGGATGGTTGTTTGTTGCCAAGGGATCTCTAGTAAAGTGATTAAAATAATTTGTAATTTCTGGTAAATAATCTTCATCATATTCTGCTACTGAGGTAGTTTTAATACTCTGTACCGCTTCCATTGCCCGCATAAAGGTTCTTATTTGCCAAAAGCTATATTGACCTACTTCCTTGATTTTTTTAGGTGAAAAATCTTTCAAGAACCAGTTTTGGTATTCTTTCAGTTTTGCATCCATTTGTTCTTTATATTTAAATGCATCTTGAATAGGACCAGCCATTGCAGATAAGAATCGTGCACTTGCTTCAAGTCCAGCATTTAAACCTTTAAAATATGAGAGGCCTAGAGCAGCATCTCCTTCAAGAACAACGTGTGCACCATCATGTAGTGTAACTACTTCTTTTGCATGAGTAGCTGGGGCTTCATTTACACTGATACGGATTGATTTAGGATCAATTTTTTGTCCGGCTTTCTCAGTATCATGGATTTTATAACTAATATATTTAGTAATGAATGATTTCAGACGAGGAGGTAGCTTTGGTGCATCTTCTGGAGTTTCGTCACTAAAAAGCCTTAAGGGTTTTTTGGAGGTTAATTTTTGCAATGCAAGAAAATCTTCTTTTGAAATCATCATTTGCATTGTTACTGGGGTTTTACCTTGATCAAAATGACCTACATATTCATTAGCAATTAGACCCTTGCGCGCCATTTGCTGATAAAATTCTTGTGTTTTAATGCCTAATGCTTTTTCTTCACCATCAATTTCAAAACGTAATTGTAACACAAAGTCAAATTCATGCTTGACCTGATTCTCCTCCGGGAATAATATTTGGTTCACTACACTATGTGTCCCGTCAGCTCCTATGATGAGTTTTGTGTGAGGGTATTCATCTGCTAGGATTTGTTTTAATGTTTCTTTGGTAACTTCATGTTCGATTAGAATGTCTACGCCACTGTTCCTCGCTAATTTAGTGAAAATTTTTTGAAGGGTATTTGTGCGAATATGGGGATCTTTTTGAAGTTGTGATAGCAGCGATACCATATCCGGATCCATCTCACTGTGGGTTGCTTTCATTATGGCTTCTAATTGTTTTGCCTGCATCACCAAGGTATGGCTTCTTTGATATTCTGCATATTTTTCAAGCACAACAATTTTCAGATTAGGATTAAGTTGCTTCATTCCCCAGGCATTGATAAGACCAATTGGACCTGCCCCAACGACTAAAACATCTGTATCTAATGCCATAATATAACATCCAAAAATTAGATAAAATATGATCAATAGTATCATTATATGAACAAAAAGACAACTCAAATATGGTTTTAGACCTGAGTATGCATATCAAGCTGCACTTGCTTGATATAAGAGTCGGATTCTTCTCATTTAAATAACGAGTTCTTAAATTGAAGATTATTGATAATAGTCTAACGAGTGTATATGCACCTGATTATAATAGCGCTCTGGCAGAGTTTGACAGCCGTCATTATCCAACCGCATACGGTTTTCTTGGCATTTCAATCCTTAGTCAAGCTCACATTTGCTCCTGGCGAATAGAATCTTATTTGTATCTCTTTAACCAAACTCTCGTGATACGCACTCCAAATAGTTTAATTATCCATGAGCCAAATAAAGAAAAAATTTTATTTTTAAATCCTGGGATAACCAGTATTTTGCCAGATAAAAAACCTTTAAATGCAATTTTAGCTACTTTTTGAGCTGACATCGAAGGTAATAAATAGAGCCTGACATTATGATCACCAATATTAGCTCGTTGTAAAAAAGCAGTTTTGGTAACTCCCGGGCAAACAACGGTTACAGAGACACCTGAATCACGCAATTCTTCGGCTAATGCTTTTGAAAACGTTACGATATAGGATTTGGTAGCACAATAAACTGACATTTGTGGGATAGGCATGAAAGCAGCTAATGAAGCAATATTAAGTATCTTCCCTTTGCCTTTTTGCAGCATGGCTGGTAACAATAAATGAGTTAAAGCAGTTAATGCACGAATATTTACCGCCAATAGATCCATTTGCGAGTCGAGGCTTGTATCAAAAAAGGTTCCAAAAGTACTGAAGCCGGCGCTGTTAACTAAGGCATCCACTTGAATGTTATGTGCATCTAAATAGGATTTTATCGCTAATCCGGCGTCTTTATTTTTCAAATCTTGAATAATGATAAAAACATTAATATTACAGTTTGAAAGCGTTTTGGCTAATTCTTCCAGCGGCTCTCGTAGCCTCCCTACTAAAATTAAATTATAACCTCGGGCAGCAAATAGTAGAGCCAATTCCTTACCAATACCACTTGAGGCACCAGTGATTAATGCGGTCTCTGTTGTCATAAAGTTCCACTAAATGGTTTTAAAAAATAAAACTAAATGCCGCAAAAGACATACCGGCACTACCTACGCAACTGATTACCCGGTCTCCTCGTTTTAATTTATGTGCATTAAGCGCCATAAACATCCCAGCTGGGACTGAGGCTGAAACTAAATTCCCGGTTTCTGGAAAAATACAAAATAATTTATCACCTAAACCCACCGCTTCTGCTCCCATTTGCCAACTGTTTTTGGTTGAGGCATGTGGAAGCAGAATGTCAATTGCATTGCTATCAATAGAAAGTTTTCTGATAATGTTTATTCCTTCAATATAACCGTGCTTGTGTAAATCAAAGCCATAAGATGTAAATCGGTAGGCACCGTTTTTTCCTATTTTATTGGTGGAGTTATCACAGAATGATTCGTAGTTAGGGAAGGGGATTGTGCATAAATCAGCTAAATCAGTACGTGATGAAAATTGAAATTCCCAAGGTTCGCTGTCCTCATTGGATAAAAAGGTAACTGAGGCTCCTTCTCCAACTGTAAACGCGGGAAAGGTATATTGAAGCTGTTGCACTGCGCTGAGTTTAAAAAGAGCGGGGTAGAAATATTCTTTAATATTAAACTCTGCGTTAACAATAATAATACGTTTATAGTTCCCCAGTTTAAAATAATTGTGTGCAAGATGTACGGCCCTAACCCAGCTCATGCATGCGTCCAAAATATCAAAGCAATGGGTGTGATCGAGTTTTAATGCATGAGCAATCATATAGGAGTTTCCTGGTTCAATAAAACCTTTACCAACTCCCACATAGATTAATAAATCAATATCCTTTTTTTGCCAACCAGTTTCCACTAATCCTTTATTAAAGGCATCTGTCACCATTTGTATCGGGAGTTCATCTTCAGCACGCCAATAACGATTATTCGCCCCAGCCATTTTTAATATTTTACTTACATGGGCGAGTATTCTCTGCTTTTCTTTTTCGGCAGTTTCCGTACTCTCGTCCGCGATTAATTGCAAAATATCTTCATTACTTACGGTACGAGAAGGAAGTGATAGTTGCACTGAATTAATTTTCATAAAGTGCTCCGGTGATTTAAATAGTCGGTAATGTAGCCAGCAGCCTTACTTACGCCATCTTCTTTGACTATTTTTGTTTGTAATTCTTTTGCGCAACAAGAGAGCGATTTGTTGTTAATGAGCTCATTAATAGCAGCCGTTAAATTATCAAAGGTTAATTTTTTGTAGGGAATGGGTTGAGTTGCGGCTCCCAATTTTGCAATGCTGTGACTCCAATAGGGCTGATCTAAAAAAAATGGGATAGGAATAGAGGGTTTCCCCGCTAATAAAGCCGCTGCGGTTATGCCTGCTCCACCATGATGAATGATGCCAGTTGTTTTAGGGAACAACCAATCATGAGGAATTGACTTAACGTATATTAAATGAGGGGGCAACTGATCAAGTACTGATTTAGGCCAATGACCACTCAAAACTCCTCTTTGTTTGGTGTGTAATAAGGCATCACTAATTAATTGGATTAATGTGTTATCTTGAACCGTAACTACAGAACCAAAACCGATGTAAATAGGGGGTGATCCAGCTAATAGGAAGTCTAGAAGCGGTTTATCGGGCTGCCAATTTGAAGCAGCAGGTAAATACCAATAACCCGTTATTTTTATGTGATCACGCCAATCCTTGGGTTTTTTAAAAATTGACGGACTCATATTATATAATGCTAACTCTTCATTTTGGCGTATTGTGCGCCAATACAAAAAAGACTGTTTAATTGGAGGTAAATTGAGCTGTTCAATCCGCCATTGATTGATTTGGGGACGAAAATAATACCACAGCAAAATTTCCATAAAATACCATCCCGCTAGTCGGCGTAAAGCCCCATTTTGTTTAGGAACCCTTTTTAGAGGATAGGGAAATTCAGCAGTGGGGTGCAAGGGTTGCGAGTAGGCTGGAATCGCTTTTATATTCAGTTTTTCTGCAATACTAGATGCTATATTAGTGCCAAGTACCCCATAAACAATCGCATCGGCATGCTGGCAAGCCAGCCAACACTCCACTAAGATGGTATTTGCTATAGTTAATTGCATGCTGGAAAAAATTTTAGCGGCAGCCAACGGATTCGTAGTAGCCATAAGTCTCTGCCCTTGCTTTCCCCCTAGTAGCTCAATAGGACTCCCTGATAGGGGGTAATGCGCTATTCCATAATCATAAATTAATGCTGAGTGCTCATCATGAGTAGCAATAACTACGGTATGATTTAATTTTTTAAGCCCTAAGGCTAATGCTATAAACGGTTGTATGTCGCCCCTGCTGCCGAGCGCCAAGAGCACAATGTTCATCAAAATCCTATATCATTGCATGCATTCCACTAAGTATAGCATTTTGTTTAAATAATGCTCTATTGGTCTTTGGTTCTCATTTCACTCTCAAGTGTAAAAAAAATTTCCACGATCTTCTCCAACTATCTGTTTGATGCCTTTATAAGCCAAAACTGAGACTGGGATTGAGTGGCATTTTGTTGCAATGAGAGTCCATATAATCAATGCATGCGTTTAGTTGTTTACTACGATCTTGTGTGGCTTTAAAAGAACTCACCCATATGTCAAGTGCTACTGTTCATGCCTGGTGGATTAAATGTATGAACAGTTGCCCCAGTCGCTTTTGCCTGTCTAGCCATATCCTTTAGTATGCTACTAATCCTTTTGAGTAACTGGGAATAATACTTTTGATCTGAATATTTGAATTTTTCTTTTGAAACAGTCTGTCATGATGAACCCAAAAAGAGCCATCTGGTATATAATTATATATAAAAAGAATTAATAAATTATTAGAGTGGTGTTTTGGTGAGTTTGAGTCCAAAGAATTTGGTTACTTGTTAGGAATGACTAGAGGGTTAAGTTGCAAGTTCAACATTTTCAAATCATCACATTAACCCCTTTAGAGTACTCATTTTCTTGATTGGGTGCATTTTCAACAAAAGTTCTTATAATGTCAGCCTCTACCGGACTGACTTCGACAAGAAGGCTAGGGGTTACTAAATCCTCGAATTTTTCTGAAATCACATCCATTAACTCGGTTTCATGACTCATGTGGTTTTCTCCCGTTTATTAATTACCCATATGGGTGTGATCATTCCCTTGATTTGTCTTGTGTGAACAAGACCATAATA
>NZ_LNZB01000031.1:72856-144975 GCF_001468085.1 Legionella waltersii
TGAAGTTGATAATTCATTACCTGCCATTGAGGTAAAGTGCGATTCATTCCATCCTGTAATTTTGGTTTTGAATAGGGAATTAGCATTTGATTCACAAAAACCCCTTCATTTGTCACAGAGAGGATATCGCCAGATACAGCCACCACTTTTTTCATTAAATAGCCATATCCATTACAATAAAGACCTTGGTCTATATAGCCTCTGTTCTTGGCTAATCTGAAAGTTTGCCTATCATCTGGACAAAATATCACATAAGTATTTTTTAGCGGCTCTGTCCCGGTGATGCAAAATAGGCCTACAGGAATGGATTCAGTAAGATTTATCCTAAAGCCCATAGAATGAAACAATGAGCCTGCAGCAATAGTACTTATTAGAAAAATAGCGATTATGATGGACGGTTTTTTCACAGCCTGATCACCTCATCCTCACTTAAACGAACACGTAAAATATCTGAGTGAATAGGTGCCTCTACAGATGCTCTAGCCATGAAGACTGGATCTTTAAAATAAAGCGGTTGTTTACCATAAATAGCAGGGAAGCCCGCTGCATAAACAACCATGTCGCCTGCTTCAACAATCAAGCCATTAGAATCTTTTTTAGGCCCTGGCATACGTAGGCACTCATCAACGGTTAAAAGAGGTCTCGATATTTCCTGAATAGTTTTTGATATTTGATTTAAGAACGTAGAAAAGCGTTTACCGCTGGCGGTGATGTGTTCTTTAACAATAGTTGTTTGGCCTGTCAGCTTGGAAAGATGCTCTGCTGTTTCAACTCTATTGGGTGGATAAGCATTTTGGATGTGGCAATTAGAAGTAATGGTCTCATCAGGGCCATAGCCACGTTCACGGCTTTTAAGCTGATTAATGTCCTGACAAATTAGGTAAAATTTTAAACCATAACCAGCAACAAAAGCTAATGACTCTTGTAAAATATCGAGTTTTCCAAGGCTTGGAAATTCATCAATCATGCAAAGCAGTCGATGTTTATACGTTTTTTTAGCACTCACATACGATAATCCTTTGTCATCGGATACACGCTCAAATTCCATTTTATCAGCTAATAGTCTCACTATCATATTAATCATGACTCTAACCAGAGGTTGAAGCCTAGCCTTGTCGCAAGGCTTGGTAACAATATAGAGACTCACAGGATTTTCATGGTTCATCAAATCTCGAATACAAAAATCAGAGGAAGAGACGTTATGTGCTACTACTGGATCTCGGTATAACGCCAAATAAGATTTTAAAGTAGATAATACAGAGCCTGCTTCATCAATGGGTCGGTCTATCATGTCACGCGCGGAGGCTGAAATAACAGGATGGGTTTTGCCCTCAATATGTGGGTATTGCGTCATTTCAATGAGCAGGTCGGCAATATTAATATTGGGATCAACCAGCATGCGGTCAATGTTGGGAAATGTGGCTGGTTCTCCCTGGTTGTTCAGTTTATAAATCGTATGCAGAATAAAACCAACCAAAAGAGCTTGAGAGGTTTTTTGCCAGTGCGTCTCCAATCCTTTACCATCAGGATCAACTACAAGTGTTGCCAAATTTTGCACGTCACCGACCTCTGATTCGGTACCTACTCTGATTTCATTTAGTGGGTTCCAGCGTGCACTTTCTTTTAACGTTGCCGGCTCAAATCGAATGACTTTGTTGTTAGCATGTTTCTGCCGCCATCCGGAAGTACATGCCCAAAGTTCACCTTTTAAATCGGTAATGACGCAGGATTGCTTCCAGGATAAAAGGGTAGGGATCACTAGACCAACTCCTTTCCCTGATCGTGTTGGCGCATAGGTTAAAACATGCTCAGGCCCATTGTGGCGCAAATAATGAATCTCTCCTTTGTCATCTTCGAATGCGCCAACATAAACTCCTTCATCAAGGCCTACGAGGCTTGCACTGTTTAAATCTTCCCAATTAGCCCATCTGGCTGAACCATGGAGGTAATCACTCACATTGTTCTTTTTAAAATATTTGGAAGCCAACACGATCATCATTAAAAAGAGACAGCCAATCATGACAATTAGACCAAAGGCAGCATTAAATGAATCTGGATAATAGGATTGATATTTAAAAGCCCAAATAAAAATCTGCCAAGGCATATAAACATGGGCGAATGAAGCCCCTAGTACATCAGCATAGTGAAATTGATGCGCAAAAAACTGTGTTCCAATTTGCATACTGATTAAAAAAGAACAAATCACTAACCAGATATGCGTTTTATTTGCCTTGCCATGATTTTTTTCTCTGACTTGAGGGCCTATGGCTTTATTCAGTTTGTTTTGGCTCATTGGCTCTCTCCCGATGCCCTTTGGTTCACAAACTGACTGACCTCATCTGATGTATCAATTCCTGAACTAAAGCTACCTCCAGGAGTACCCATAGACAGAATATTTTGTGCGTTGGATTCTTGCGACTCAGAAGCAGGTGAATCTACCTTGTTCTGAATTGCCTCAGCAATTTTCCCACCCGTTGTGCCAGCAATTTTTTCAGCAATTGCCTCTTTAATCGAGTTTGCTTTTTCACGAGCTACATCCATAGTACCTGATGCTAAATGAGAACCAAAAGAACCTGCAAATTTGGCCGCTGTTCCCATGGCTTCGGCTAACCCACCTGTTTTAAATCCTTTATCCATTCCTGAGAGTGCACTTGTATCGCCAGAGTTGGTTGATTGACTGGCTGCTTTAAAGGCCGCATTAAGTGCGGATAATCCACCACCACTATGGGCAAGTGCGGTGCCTGCTGCACCTGTCATGGCAGCACCAGCTATTCCTGCTGCTCCTAGTGCACCACCAAGACCAATACTACCACCGCCACCAGAGCCCCCGCCTGAAACAATAGAAGCCAAGGCTGGTGGGATTTTATTAATAAGAACTAGCAACACCACGGCCACAACCAGCATGACAAACATCTCTTTTAACATGATGTTGTTTGACATGGCCGCATAGTATTGGTCGACAAAGGACTTACCAATGCCAATAATTAAAATCATGGCAAATGCTTGTAATGCAATACCTAATACCGTTTTGTAATAGTTAATCGCAATATCTTGGGTCCAACGCCCACCGCCAAAGCCTAATAAAATGATGCCGCCATAGGTTAATATCCAGGCAGTAATTAAGATAATGAGCATGTTAATGCTGACTAACGCCAATACGATTAGAATTACACCAGCCACGATTAATCCCACTGTGGTTGCCGCAGGCGACCAAATTGAGGAGCTGTCTATGGCATGCGAGACGATATCAAATCCCACATCCACAATAGCAGAAGGGGAGACTTGCTTATTGATGCCCGATGCACGCGCTGCAAGTTGTCGCATGGAATCAATAATAGATGTTGCAATCTCAGGACCATTATCTAAAATCCAATAGAAAAAACCGACAACCACCAAAAACCGCACCGTTTCGGCTAAAAACTCCTGAATGTCGGCCCTGCGTAATGCCATAAGGCCATATGTCCAAACCATACTGATTAAGGCCAGAGACCAAAAAAGGTATCTGGCATAACTTAAAATGGTTTTGCTCCACATGGCTGATGTGTTTGAAAATCGAAACAAAATGTTATCCAACAAATCTTTGCTATCGATACCTGAGTTCGTCGCATAAGAGCACGTCGAAAAAGCAAGCAAACATAATAAGATGAAGGTAGTGGTTGTCTTTTTATTCATAGGGCTACCACTCTTTTCCTGAGCTTTTGGAATAACTGCCGCTTCTAAAGCAGGCGTCCCCTATAGCTTGTAACTCTTCTTGGGTGCGATTATCACGTGGGCTATTGCAAGTTAAAGATGCTAAATGCTTGGCTTTTGTTTCAGCATTATCGCAACCTGAAAGCACACCTGTAAGTACTATAATAAATAAACTTAAACGTCTCATGTTTTCTCCTTGTTGTTATGAGCTACCATGTTTTACCAGAACTTTTGTGAAAGGTCCCCATTCTAAAATGCTCATCACCTGCTTCTTGAATGGCCTCCTTGTTGGTAATCGCTGCATCTCTAACCGCTTGGGCATTTTGTTGTGCTAATAGCAGACCTCTAATTTGTAGCAATTGATGTGATTGATTGCTTGCAAGTTGAGAAGCAGCTTGTAAGGCTTGCTTTTGACCGGTAGCTGTTTGTGCTTGTGATTGTAAAGTGCGCAGTTTTGCTGAATCAGCTTTTAGGCTTTGTTGCTGCTTATCAATGCCTTTGAGCATGGCGTCATTAGTACGCTTTTGGGCAACGGACGTGGCAAGCTTACTTTGATTAATCTTTTTGAGCTCCTCAGCGGAGCATTGACCATTACCATTAAAGCAAGTGTTATTCTGGTAATACTCCTGGTTTTGAAATTTATCCAGATACCCTTGAAGGCTACCTGTTTCTTGTTTGTAGTAGTCCAGGGTGTCGGTGGATTCCAGCAGATTATTAATCACAGAATTGGCATCATCCCATTGATAAGAGGTTAGGGACTTGGTGTTATCTAACATGTTTTGATATTGCTGTAGTTGGTTTTTGTATTGGTCGACTTGCGTTTTATACTCACTTACTTGGTTTGCAATCATCTTCCCATTTTGTATCCAATTTGCAGCATCAAATACTGGTGCACCATTAGCAAAAGTCTGAAGGCTCCATAAAAAAACGAGTGTTGCTTTACATTTCATAACATTCCCCTTTTATTCATATGCAAACTGTTGATATGGACGTTTAAAGGTCAGATCTTTCACGACCATAATGTTGAAGCGATACCCTGGGCGAACCCGAATGGTGGGAGCGACATTTAGATTTTTCGCAACAAGCTGTGATGTTACTTCGCCTAATTGTTGTCCCAATGCTTGACTCATAACACTACCTGCTGTGGGTGGGCCATATCCAAACTGATTGGTTTGATTCGTATTCTGGCTGTAGGTAATGCCTGCCACGATGCCAGACATCAACAATGCTGAGCCATAAATTCGTGCATAGTGGTTTTGGACCTGGTCGCGAAATCCTCCATATCCGGCACTATCCGCACCAGGCATGGAGCCAATATCCAATGCTTTGCCATCAGGAAACACCAGGCGCTGCCAGGCCACGAGTACTGAGTTCTGGCCAAAGCTTACGTCGCTGGAATAGATACCAAAGAGTTTGGTTCCCTGAGGAATGAGTAGGTATTTACCCGTTGCCGTGTCATACACGTTTTGTGAAACCTGACCGATAATTTGTCCTGGGAGTTCTGATGAAATGCCGCTAATCATAACCCCAGGTATGACGGCACCTGCTCTTAATTCATAACGGCTATTGGGATTTTCAAGTCTTGAGTTTAAATGCCAGCGCATCTCATTTTCTTCGCCGCCTAAGTTTTGTGGCGTAGGATTGCCGTGCTGAGTTTGTAGGAGTGTAAGCTGCTCTTTAAAGTTCATGGATGCATCACTGTTGTTGCTGATGCTAGCATTCATCACGTCCTTACTGTTCAAGCGTGCGTTATCTACCATAACGGATGTTTTAGCTTTAACCGCCTCTTCGAATTCTTGCGTTTTTTCTTGGCGAATGCGCTCGATTTCAGCTTCAGATACTTCAGGGGTGAAGGGTTCTTCTTTAAGAGGTGGTTCAGGAAGTGATAATGGTGCTGTTGCATTGAGCGCAATCATTTCACTTTTTATTGGGATTACAGCGGTTTTATGGCTCCCCACCACATCATTGGCTAGAAGCATTGTGTTCTTTTTTAGGCTTTTCATGGGTGCTATTTCTGGTGCCTGGTTTTGTGCATTCGCTCTTTTATTGGCAACGAGCGCTATCATCAAAACAAACAGCGTCAAAATACCTATGGCAATAATCAGCGGCACGTTATTTACTCGTTTAACACCGGCAGTTTTAAGCTTTTGTGGCGAGCTTTCGGGTGATAAATAATCATTATTTTGATTCATCTGCGTTACTCCTTATGAGACCAAAGGCTTTTGCACCTGGTAACCGTTACCTTTTCTTGGGATGAGCCGCTTCCAATCACAAGAATTGCCTTATCAAAAACACCATCGACAATGTAGCGACATCCTTGCAGACGATAGTTCACCATGACGGTTTCTGATTTATGAAATACTCCACGGCTTCTTAAAACCAATAAGGCAGGAGCCTCACTATGTACCATGGATCTTGGCATCTCGATGATGGTTTTAACCCCATTGTTATAAACCCGAACCGGTTTAAATCGTGCACGACCTCTAATTTGGTAGTTAAAGTTAAGGTTTTCTAAATATTCATGGGGTTCTGGTTGGAGTTTTATGGTTCGTTTTTGCTTAAGCACCTGCCTTTTGGCTTTGGCATCATTTGGATAGGTAAACGATACATAAGGCATAAACTCCGTTCGGTCAGACTTTAATCTAAAGTGATAGGTGCGTCTGTTGGTGGTCACCACCATAGAGGTATCAAGTCCAACATCTTTAGGTTTAATAATGATATGAATTTGTTGTAGGGAGCCTTCACCTGTGATGGATGGCTCAACAATAAAGCGAGGGTCGCCCACATTCATGTCGTTAAATAGTTCCCCGGGTTGTAAGGCAATATCACAGACTTGTAAGGGTGCGCATACGATTCTAATTTGTCCTGATCCAAAAACATAACTGACTGAGCCATCAGTGGATGCATAGGGCTTGCTTGTGTGCTTTCCTTTTTGCAAACGCTCCGCAATGTCGATGGCTTGCTGTTCTTGAATAGCAAGCCTTGGTGATTCTTGCGAAAAATATCGAGTTGCTAGCGATTCATTATCCAGGGCAAACGTTGTGAATGAGATGGTAAACCCTAACAGGAGCATTATTTTTTTCATGCGTTTTCTCCATGCTTTAATTCATACGACCAGTTAAAATCACGCACATAAATTAAATGAGGGTTTTTCAAAATCGATTCACTGGAGATGTCATTAAGTTCATTGTCCTGATACATGGTAATCATTGCCTTCATCATGCGAGGCTTTTCTTTAAGCGTGCCGTCACGGTTTCTAATCGTCTCAACCCAATCGACTTGCCAGGTCTCGGAAGACTCTTGAAGTACCGAGCGAATTTCAATGCTTACGATTTCATGTGTGGCTCTTTCAAAGGGGTTGGATTGTTGTTTGTCACTATAAAACTCTTGAACTTTGGTTAAGGCTGCATCATTGGCGTTCAAATAGGAATAAACTTGAAACACCGCTTTTTTTTGTAATTCGACATCAAGACTTACCATGCGAATGTTTTCGATAAAATGTGCCGCTGCAGCTCTGTAATCATCAATACTGGCCTGAATCACATTATCAGCTCGCGTGACAGACAAGGTATTGCCATTGGCATCTTGTTGAAACACCAAAGGAATAAACTTGGATTGACTGCCAATCGTTATTAGTCCGCCAACGCAAGCTAAAGCGACCAAAAGACTACCTAATCCGACTAATTGCCATACTTGAAGGGATTTCATAAGTCCCGCCGTATGAGCATTCCAGGCGCGACGGGCGTTTAGGTAGGGGTTCGAGGTAAGATTTTTTTTCATGCCGCTTCTCCGTGTTCTTCTGTGGTAATTCCTTGTTCTGAAAGCCAGTAAGACACCCAGGCTTTGCCATATTGAGATTCAAGCTGTTTCATCTGCGTGATAGAGTCGGGATCGGTTGCACCTACAAAGGCTAAGGCATAAGGCCCTAGTGCCAATTGATACAGTCGTTGGCCTTTTTCACTCACAAAGTAATAGTCACGCTTAGGTTGGGCATTCGCTATAATGTCAATCTGACGTGGATTTAATCCCATGCGCTCATAGATGGCGCGAGTTTCTGGATCGCGTGCATAGAGATTGGGTAAGAAGATTTTGGTAGCAGTAGACTCAACAATAATGTCTAAAATGCCAGAATTAGCAGCATGCGATAAATGTTGGGTTGCCATAAACACCACGCAGTTTTTTTTCGCCATGGAATCAAGCCATTCTGCAATCTTGTTTTTAAAGACGGGGTGAGCGAGCATTAGCCAGGCTTCATCAAGTAAAATAAGCGTTGAACGGCCATCTAACGAGGTTTCAATGCGGCGAAACAAATAGAGCAACACGGGGAGTGCGAATTTTTCACCTAAACCCATTAAGTGCTCAATTTCAAAGGTCATGAAAGACGATAAACCAAGGCCATCACGCTCTGCATCCAAGAGGTGTCCCATCAAGCCATCAATCGTATATTGCTTGAGCGTCTCACGAATGGGCTCATCTTGAATGGTTATCACAAATTCAGATAAGGTTTTAGAGCCACTTTGATGCATGCTCATAATGGCATGGCCGATTTCATTTCGTTGGGCAGGTGTTGTGTTTAAACCATTTAAGGCAAGAATCGTATCAATCCACTCCATAGCCCAAGCTCTATCGGCCTTCGTCTCTAAAAACTGTAAGGGTGCAAAAGCAAGACGGCTTTCTTTATCGGCAATAGTAAAATGCTCACCACCAGTTGCCTTGCACGTTGGATACATGGACATGCCTTTATCAAAAGAATAAATTCGAGCGTCTTTATAACGTCGCCAAGATAATGCCAATAAACCAAGATGAGTAGATTTTCCAGAGCGGGTCGGGCCAAACATAATGCCATGACCTAAGTCTCGGACATGAAGATTTAAGCGAAAGGGCGCATTACCACTGGTCACGCAATGCATCAACGGCGGTGAATGAGGTGGAAACAATGGGCAAGGTGCTTTGTCTTCCCCAGTCCAAATGCTTGATGTGGGTATAAGGTCTGCCAAATTCATGGTGTTGATTAAAGGGCGTCTGATGTTTTCAACGCCATGTCCTGGCAGGCTACCCATAAAGGCATCCATGGTGTTAATGGTTTCAGTTCGAGCGGTAAAGCCTAGGGCATTGATGTTTTTTTCTATAAATAGTGCGGCGTGCTCAACGGCAGCCCTTTCTTCATCCATTAACACAACGACAGAAGTGTAGTAGCCTTGCGCGACCATGCCAGAGTTCGTTTCAGCAATGGCCGCTTGGGCATCGTTCACCATATTAAGCGCGTCTTCATCCACAATACCTGAGCGTGTATTAAAAATTTGGTCAAAAAATCCCCTGACTTTTTGTTTCCATTTTTTACGGAACTTGGTGAAGTGGGCAACTGCTTCATGGGTATCCATAAAGATAAAGCGCGAGTTCCAGCGATAGCTAACAGGAAGCTGAGTTAACAGGGTTAAAATGCCAGGATAAGACTCCATGGGAAACCCTTCAATGGCAACACATTGAATGAACTGTCGACCCAATTTAGGCGTGATACCCATTGTTAATTCCTGGCCACCAATTAATGCATCGAGATAAATCGGGTTTTTCGGCAAATTAATGGGATGATTAACCCCTGTAACACAGTATTGAATGTGCTTTAAAAAGTTATCTTGGATGATGGGCTTGTCATCAATAATGCGAGTTTCTGAACCCAGTCGCTCTAAATGAAATGCTGCACTCATACGGGATTCAAAGTTTCGGCAGGATTGTTTGAAGGCATCGATTAATTGCTGAGTTTTTGCTTTTTGGCTCAAGTGCTCACTTGAATCGTCAAACATCAATTCAACAAAACGCTTTTGTACCAAAACCGGTGGATACCAGGTTAAAGTAATCACAAAATACCCTTCATACAAAGTGCCTATGCGCTCAAAGAGCTGTCTTCGTTCGTCATCAATGGCGCGTGATACCGCATCAGGAAAGTGTGAATCCTCTTGCTTGCTGTACCCAGGTGCTTGATGTCTTATGCAATCGACATGAATCATCCATCCACTTCCCATAGAGGAGAGCGCTTGATTGATACGAAAGGAAATCATCTCACGAGCCTCATCGGTACTATTTGCAATGTCTTCCCCTTGATAAATCCAGGCTGCCATAAAAGAGCCGTTTTTACCGATGATTACTCCATCGTCAACTACGGCGGCAAAATTTAATAAATCAACCAATCCTGAAGTTTTGCCTCGATGTTTTTTGGTATGGAGTTCGCGGCTTTTCATGCGAAGGCTTGCAAACAAGAGACTCAAAAAAAGAAGTCCTGCGATGCTGATTAAAAGCGTTATGAAAGCAATCATAGGTATCCCCTTGTATTATTCCTAAATGGAGTGGAGCGTGCAGGGTAGTAAGATTGATAGCTTCTTTGTCTAAGATAGACTGCCCTCATCTGAGGGTCTGATTTTGCCATAAGCCGAAGCCCTTTGAGTGATAAAAACCAAAGGGCCGCGCCCATAGTAGCAGCTAACCAGTCTTGCGCTGCAAAGAC
Source organism: Legionella waltersii (assembly GCF_001468085.1). Classification (GTDB taxonomy): domain Bacteria; phylum Pseudomonadota; class Gammaproteobacteria; order Legionellales; family Legionellaceae; genus Legionella; species Legionella waltersii. Next base: position 83,046 of record NZ_LNZB01000031.1, read on the forward strand.
TAAAATGGCGGATAGCAAACCTGAAAACATAACAAGCTCGCGATCCCCTCCCATAAAGAGGCTTGCGCGGTTGCCACAACTTCTTATTGGAACGGTGCGAAGACTCATCGTGATAACTCCATAGGTTTAGAGATTTCGGCCCCTTTTCCTGTAATGGCGGTCATGGTATTTTGTGCCGCGACTAAAAATGATAGGACCAATACAAAAAAGACGAGCGTTCTCATAAAACCATTCATGTCCCCACCAAAAATAAGGGTGGCACCTGCGGCGACTAGCCCTATGATTGCTGCAGAAAAAGCAAAGGGACCGGTAATGGATTTTTGTATTTTGGTAAGCCATGAGTCGAAGGGGAGGCCTCCTCCAGCACTTGAGGCGCTTGCTGGTTCTGTCATTAAGAGTAGTAATAAAATGACAACCCCCATCATCCAAAGGTGTTTTTCATTAATGCGTAACGTTTGAGTCATAGCTATTCTCCTTATATGAGTGTTTCGATGTTGTACTGTCCGTTTTCATAGCCCTTAATGGATAGGATGTTTTCAACTTTTCGACCGGTTGGGGTTCGTGCGATATGCACCACACAATGCACTGCTTCACCAATTAATGGTTCAATATCAGCAGGTGCTGCAGGATTTCGGCTTATTAATGATTTCAACCGTTGAAGGCCTGCAAGACAGTTATTGGCATGCAATGTGGCAGCACCTCCCTCATGACCTGTATTCCAGGCATCGAGTAAATCAAGGGCCTCACTGCCACGAACCTCGCCAACTAAAATGCGGTCGGGTCGCATCCTAAGGGTTGTTTTTAAAAGTTGAGTCATGCTGACATCGATGGTGGTGTGGTATTGAACGAAGTTTTGAGCACTGCATTGGATTTCACCGGTGTCTTCGATGATAAAGACACGTTCTGAAGGGGCGTGACTCACCATTTCATGGATAATGGCGTTTACCAAAGTTGTTTTGCCTGAGCCCGTGCCACCAATTACTAGGATGTTTCGATGCTTAACCACGGCGTTTTTAATCACAGTAGATTGTGCCTCAGTCATAATTTGGGCTTGCACATAATCTTCTAAACTAAAAACCGATATGGCTTTTTTACGAATAGCAAAGGTGGGTTTAGATACGATAGGTGGTAATTGCCCGGCAAAGCGTGAGCCATCGATGGGTAGCTCCCCTTCAAGAATGGGATTAAAACGTGTTACTTCTTTACCATGAAATCCGGCCACGGTTTTGATGATGGATTCAGCCCGCGTTTCAACGATGTTTCCGATGCAGTGCATGGTCTCGCCTAAGCGTTCTTGCCACAATCTGCCATCGGCATTAAGCATAATCTCAACCGTTTTAGGGTCATTTAAAGCATTCTCAATTAACGGACCTAAATCACGCCGTAGTTTTTCTTTGGCCCGATCTTTTACCGTGATGGCTGCGTCTTCTGGTTCTATCATCATGTTTCTTGTTGTCCTTTTTTAAAATAAGATGGAAAAGCCTAGGAGGATTGAATGTTGCGATGGCAAATTCTCAATGTGTCCGGTTTCAGTTAATGGATTAACCTGGTAGTTAGGGTTCTTCCCAAAGACATGTTGATAGCCAACAAAAAAAGCCCCATTGTCACTGAGGCCATAGCCAAGACCTGCTTGAAGTTCAGGGTTTAGTCGCACTAGGTCATTGACTTCATTTCTATCGACTTGTAATTGCCTGAATGCGATGCCTCCTTTAACAAATCCAAATAAGCCAGGGTTATCAAAAGGGGTGATTTTTAGTGTTGCTAGCGCATCCAGTAGGGGTTTCACAACCACGCTTACAGGTTCTCCACCCAATGTGTTCAGCACGGGTTTGGGAATGTCTAATCGCATGGTGTTGCCGTTTTGCATCCCGACTTCTAATCCCAAACTTAAAGATTCGGAAAACTCTCGTTGCAGCTCTAAACTCAAACGTCCCAATATGCTTTGACCATCACGAGCGTAGGCATCATTGTAAAAAGCAACACCTGTACTTCCTGAAATGCTAACGCGCGTGTTCGAGCAATCAAAGCAGTTACTGGCTGCTGGTTGTGAGGCTAAAAGTGCGACACTTAAAAACACATAATGACTCTTCATGACGTATCCTTTCGACTAAAAACGCGAGATGGCTCGAACGCGGCCCATCGTGTTGGATTTATTGCTGGCAGTTAATTCCCCGGTTGAAAAATTAATAAGCCATGCATTTGAGGTGCTTGCTTCTGTTGAAGTCCAATAATAATCAGGGGTAAAAGCCACAAGATTTTTTTGGCGTAAATGGGTGTGCATTAACTGAAGCTCATAGGCCGAAGGTAAATACCAGCTGCCATAGCAAATCGTTTCCTGGGTAATTGGGGTTTTGCATGGGGTGATGCCATCGGTTTGAATTTGAAATTGCGAGGCAGAAAGAGCTGCAAATTGGCCTTTTTGATTATCCATCGTTTGGCTTGCAATAATGAGGCGGGTATTTGTTTCTCCAGCACCTATCCCATCGCCTTTTGCATTGGTTATTTTATTTCCAGAAGCCCCATTGCGCCATTGAATGCCTTCTTCGGTTACATCAATTTTGCTGGTGATAAGACCATGTTGTTTGGATTCATCTACCCAAAAAATCACACCGCCGTGATAGGCTTCACCGATGTGATGTGCGTTTTGATTCGCTTTTAAAAGGGCTATTTCTTGAAAGAGGCTTTGGATATTCGTGTTGGCAATATCAATTAACGTATAGGCATACTGAATCTTTGCCCACATTTCTGTATCATTGGCCGCAAATGAAGAAACGGCGGGAACACAAAATAATAGTCCAATCATTTTTTTAATATTCATGAAGACTCCTTATGCATTAAAAGGAATGGATGGGAAGAACAAGCGCTTCGGTCGCTTTGTCCATGCTTATTGCCTTGCCACTGCTAAAGTCCAACAAATAAGCACTAGAGATACTTTCTTCGCTAGAGCTCCAAAAGCGTCCCGAAATCCCTTGGAAATATGCGTTTTGTTGTATCAGCTGTAATTCAGTTAAAGAGGGCAAATACCAATTGCCATAACAGATATGTGTTTTGTCACAAGGCGCCATGCCATCGTCCTGAACTGCAAATTGATGGGCAACTAGAGCTGCAAATTGCCCTTCTTGATCGTCAATCGTTTGTTCTGAAATAATGAGTTGCGTATTAGAAAGACCTGCAAAGACACCATTGGCTCTTGCATTCGTTGTTTTTTCACCGCTTTCACCATTTCTCCATTGAACTGCTGAATATGTGGCAGAGCCTTTGGCAGCAATAAGGCCATGCTGCCCAGACTCATCAACCCAAACTACTAAACCACCTTGATATGTTTCACCAATGTGGTGTGTTAGTTCTTTAAGTTCTGCCTCGATTTTTGTGTTTTGTTGATGCAGTTGAACTTGAACCACTTCAAGAGAATCATGAATTTGCTTGTCCACGTACTCTTTTGATGCGGGGCTTGCATGAATTAGGTTTGGTAGTGAAGCCAGTGAAAGAGTTAGTGCCATCTTTTTAAAACATAACTTTCTCATGATGCTTATCTCCCTATCGATGCCGTTCAGCAACTTTTAGTCCGAGTTTGAATGTGCGGATAAGACGGTCAACGATGTTTTCTTTACTGGCTATTTGTTCATCGAACCATGAGTCATTTTGTTGAGCGCTATTGATTCGTCTTTGAATTTCTTCTCGGTGAATAGATAATGATTTAGGGGCATCAAATCCCAATCGAACCTGGCCTCCTTTCACTCCTACTACAGTGCAGTAAATATCATCACCAATCACAATCGATTGCCCAAGTTTTCTTGTTAAAACCAACATAATGTTTCTCCTTCTGTTATTAAATTAAAAAGGCTTTGCATTGCTTGATATGCGCTTCGACCACTTTCGGGCTTGCAGGTTGATGATCTGTATCTGCAACATAAAATGAGGTTTTTCTTTTGATATCTCGACAAAAACTAATCATTTGAGGAAGGCTAGGCGGCATTTTTTGAAAATCCCTGCACGCCAAAATAGCTTGATTTAAAGTGTCATCATCAAAAGGGCTTAGACCCACCAACCACTCTTTCTTGCAAAACTCTAGGAAGCCTTCGTTCTTGAACTGGCTACGCCACAAATTTCCATAAAAAACAGCAAATCGACTAAACAGGTTATCGATGCGTTTTTTGCTATTGTCGGTAACGTTGGAAGTTGATGACGTTGTCTTGCTGGTATTCATCTTCATCTGTACTTGTTGATTCTCCTGCTTCTGGGATCCAGAAGGGATCGTGGTTTGCATCAGTATTTGTGCGGCACTTTTCATTTCTTTTCTCCTGCTTTAACTCGAGTTTGATTTCATCTTCCCAGCATTGTTGCGACAACCAGTTGGCTGGAAATTTCCAAGCAGGTGCCCATTCGCCATGTGCTTGCTTTGCTTGGTAAATCTTGATTTGTTGTTGAAGGGCTTTCAGCATGGTTTGCAACTGAAGCGTATCGGGATTGATTTGCTTGAAGATTTCAAAAGCACGCTCACGTGATTTTTTCTCGGGGTACATTTCCCAGAAAAGATCAAAGTTGCGTAATAAATAAATATAATTATTATCTTTTATATAAGGTGTGTCGGCTTGTGGGGTTTCATCTGTGTCGGCTTTTGTCCCTGCACGCTCGTTAAATCTTGTAGTTAGAAGGGGTTTTGTGTTCGGTTGTGTGTCGGCTTGCTGTGTTGGGTTTGTGTCGGGTTTATTTTGGACACAATAACGGATATCCGCTAAAAGGCATTTTAAAATCAGATTCATATCACAAGACTGAATGGCGATAAGTCCAGATCGCTCAAGTCCTTTAATGGCTCTACGAATTTGCTGGCGGCTAGGACAGCCTGATTCTTGAATACCAGGATGAGGTTCAATATAAAGTGACTCAGCAAGTGATTGATAGCTTATGCGGCGCTTAATCCCAACCATGAAGGTATTGCGATCCATGTATGGACGAATCCCACTTAAGTAAGTAATTTGCTGGAGATATGAAAGCCCACAGAGTGCATCCAATTCCTTGTTATTCACTGTAAAGTACATAAATAATCCGTTATTCCTTAACTAAAACTCTTAGCGCCTACAGAAACTTGTGTTACCATTTTGAGAACTTAAGGCTTAAAATGGCTCTTATTGAGTTATATTACTCGTTTCGAGTAATTAATAGATCCAAAATAACACATAAAGAGCAATTGTCAAGAGATAAAAGGATTAATTTATTATCCAAAAACCGTGGAATGGGTATGAACATCAAAGAGAAAATCGGCCAAAGAATCATGAATGAACGTAAAGCCAAAGGCTTGACGAGAAAGGCATTGGCTGAGTTGACCAGTGAATTGAAAACTTCACGTATTAATAATTATGAAAGAGGGGACCGTACCCCCGGCCCAACAGAAATTAAATTGCTGGCTGATGCACTAGAAGTTTCAGCCTCTTATTTGATGTGCTTAACCGATAATCGTGAAGGCAAGATGACTAGGTCCCCTGGCATGGGGGCATTGGTTCCTATCTTGGATTTCAAACAAGCAGTTGACCCAGTAGCCGTCATCCAAAAAATCAAAGAAGATGTTGATACCAAGGTTGAGTTTATTCCTGTTAGCACAGCTGTCAGCGATAGCATTGGAAAGAACGCTTTTGCGTTGCAGATCAAAGATGAAAGCATGATGCCTGAGTTTCGGATTAATGATGTCATCATAGTAGATCCTGATACCAGCCCTAAGCCTGGTGATTTGGTAGTGGCTTTGCTTGAGGGAGAGCAGGAGGTTATTGTTCGCAAATATAAGCAGTTATCAGCATCTAAAGAGACACAGCAGTTTGAGTTAATCGCGCTTAATGAGGATTGGGCTGATATTCGTGTAGGTTATGGTGAACTTCAGGCTCAGATTATTGGATGTGGGTTTAGTTTGGTTAGGGCTTTGAGAGTGTAGACTTACTTTTGATTGATGAGGAAAAACCAAAGCTACATTAAGACTCAAGCCATCTTGTTATTATAAAAATCATAATATATACAATGAAAAGGTCTTCCACAAAACGATCTTATTTCTTATGTCAGTAAGCTTGAAGAAAAAGGGATAGGATTTCATAGTATTACTGAATCTATTAACATGGAAACCACTTCTGGAACGTTTATGTTTCATGTCTTTGGCGCACTTTCGGAGTTTGAACGAAATTTAATTAAGGAGCGAACACTTGCTGGGCTCGAAGCGGCAAGGGCTAGAGGTAGGCAAGATGGCAGACCAGAAAAGCTGAATGATGAACAAAAAGAGCTAGTAAAAACACTCTATGCTAATAAAAGACATTCAATTCAATCTATTTGTAAGATGGTGGGTGTAGGGAAAACTACATTGTATAAGTATATTAATCAGTGATAAGTTAAAGGGAATAATTAAGGATGCTCATTTAATATGAAAGCCACTAATGAGATAAATAGGAACTCACACTTACAACATATTTTAACAACTTTGGAAGAGTTAATTATAATATCAAAAAAAACTGCTGCGCCATCGGATAATTGTTTTCAGTATATAGGTACAATTGTTGACAATACTATTGGACTTCTCACTGCTCCGGCTAATAGTTTGGATGGCGGCAATCGTAGGATCAGCTTTAATGACGATAATAATTGGGTTAGTCTTATGCAGGCAGTTCATCGATCTTTTTTATCGAGCATACAAACCTCAGTAGAAAGAGCACTTGCCGAAAGCTGCAAAATTATAGAAATCAAAAGTAAAAAAAAGATTAATTCTCTTTTAAAAGAACTGGACGGTAAATTAACAAATAAGCAAATCAAGTTAATTGAATCACTAGCTCCTAAAAAACCATCTTTCGACGATTACTTAGAAGCCTCTTTAAAAAATATCAGTTCTATGGCAGAAGATAGAAAAAAAATTTGGCGAAAATATTTTAAGTGCTTATCTATATTAAGAAATAAAGTTTCTCATTCAGATTGCTCATTAAGTACTATTGAAAGGGAGAGTTTAGTGCAAAACGGCTTTGCTTCTTTAGTGAATGGAAATGAATTGCAATTTAATAGTAGGTTGTATTCGCAAATATGTGATTATGTCATTCAGTTTTTTCAAGAGTTAGGGCATACACTAAAGCATTGATTCATCAAAGTTTCGAAAACGCACATACTTAATAAAGGCTATACAAAGTCTCTTCTAAGAATATTGATTATGGATAAATGTGTGTAAATCCTTATGGTAATTTGACCAGTTTGATTTTATCTGCGCATCGTCTTCTAAATGTCTAATTATTTCATATTTTAAAAATAGATTCAGTAAATTATCCACTTCACCATGAATGGATTCGACAGCATGTAAAAAGCCCTCTATCCTTGTTGATGTTTTAATTTTATGGGCTTGGGGATAAAGTATTAGTGGATAACAGGTATGAGTATGATCTACATATATAGCACCCCATCCCTCAACGAACTCTAGAGGGTAGAATTCCATTAAAAAAGTTGGATCGTCCTCATCAAAATCATATGTTAGAATGTATTTCTCTGCTTCACGTGCTGATGAGGTAAACTTATTAATTTCTTTTCTAACTTCCTCTAGCATTAAACAATGCAAATAGTATTCAAAGAAAGCGATAGATATTAAAGACCTATAACAAGGGGCGTTTTTGTATTCAGAGCAGTTTGCATATTTACTTTTATAAAATCCATTTAATATTGACATAATTATCCATAAATTATTAATACATATTAAAATATAGCATAATTAAGTTATAGAGCATGACGGGGGAAGGGCACTCGCTCAACAAATAATATGTTTACTAATTAGATCAGAGATAATGTTTTAAATTAGCTATACTTCAATCAAATTAATTGCTGGATATTACCCATGGATGATGAATTAGAAAACTTCAAAAAAAAATATATTGAAGGACTAAATGCTCGCTTAAAACATGATCTTTCCGATGAAGAAATATGGATTGTACGAGAGTTTTTAAAAATACATAGCATCAACTTTAATGAAGAAGAAATTATAAAAGAGCATCAAGGTAGTAAAACAGATATTTCTTTTAAAGATTGCAGCTTTCAGTTAAAAAAAATCCTTTACCCAGAAGATTATAAAATTAAAGATGAAGACCAGAAATTCAAGAACCGTATTACTAATGCAAAAACTCGAGATGAATTAATTAATGCTAATCCTGGTTTTGAAGGTGAGTATCTTGAACCAGAATATTTAAGTGAGAAGATCATTCAAAATTCTTTTGAATTGGCAAACAGAAAGAGGCGAGACAAACCGCAGTATCCGCTTGAAATACGTGAAAAATTAGATCTTCTATTTCATATTGAAGTTGATCTAGCTAATGCAAAACAAAGGCCACAAGGAATCATTTATGATAAAAAAATTTCTGAGCGGCTCAAGGATACTGGATGGAGGTCAATTTCATACTTATATGGCCCGTTATCATTGATTCTATATGTATCAGAATATGCACCAAATATACTGAAGAGAGCTTCCTCCCAACAAACTTAAGTTATTCACAAATAGAACATCTCTTTTACTTAGAATTAATAACTGTATTTCTTAACTTCAATAAAATTGATCTTCTGTAGCATTAAAGGTCAAGCATATGAGTTAACAAAACCCCCGTTTTTCATCCTGATGAGCTAGTCAAGAAGGAGTCGCCATTTTATACAGTACACAAGTCTAAGTTGCTATTGCTATGTACCTTAATTGATCATTTATGTGTCGTAGGGGGAAGGGCGAGCATTTGATATAAAATATCAGGGTTTAAAATCAAATGTTCTTTTTCCTTTTTTGAAAGTTTTTTGATGAGGCGTTCTATCTGCATAGCAGTGGATTTGTCGCCCAGCACCTCCCAACTTTGGGCTATCGAGAGTGGTTTGAAGCTCTTTGTGTATTTGGCACCTTTTCCAGAAATATGTGCTTGAAAGCGCCTTTCAAGATTATCGGTATATCCTGTGTAGTAGCTATTGTTTTCACATTTAAGCATGTATACCCACCAGGATTTATGAAGTTGAGTTTTATTCAATATATTGTGTAACTCATTTTAATTTATAATTTTTGATTTCAAAACAGGTTACTTCTCGGTTCCAATAGGTTGTTGTTCCAGTATTAATCATACCAGCCTTTAGAAGAACCTTATAAGAAGCAACATTATTAGGTTCAACCACAGCCATTAGAGTTGGTATATTCAGATTATCAAAACCCCATTTAATTAAGGCGGTAGTCAGTTCAGTAGCTTAGCCTTTTCCCCAATATCTTGAGTGTAAACGGTAACCTACCTCTATTTGGGGTTGGTTGTCATCGTAGCCAAGATAAATCAAGCCGGCCTGACCGATAAAATGATTAGTATCTTTTTCACGTACTGAAAAAAAACTAAACCCATGTTTGGCATAATGTTCAATAGCCATATTCAAAAAAGTTGCAACCATAGCTTTTGTCCGAACACCGTCGCCTATATAACGCATCACTTCTGGATCTGATTGAAGTTCGAATACTTCATCAAGGTCTTCTAATTTGGGTGTTGTCAAAATAAGCCGTTCTGTTAATAGGAATATAGCCATGATTTTTTATGAATCGGTTAGGAGGGATCGATTATCATTATAAATCGAGTTGGTTTTTTGTCACACAATAACTTGTGAGGGAAAGGTATATTTTTTTAGATAGATAATGTGCCGTATCTGTTAACTGGGTTGTCAAAACCCTTAGACCATTACGTGAACAGAACTTGGCTTTGAACCCAGGTGTCAGAGAAGACATGCACTAAAAAAGTGTAAAATAATTTGTGTTCAAAAAAACACACATTTATGGAATAATGCTAATCAGTTCGTAATGATGTTGTATGTACAGATATTTTATTTGCAATAAAAGAATCCTTGATAATGGTTGATTTTTGATAATCTATTGATCTAAATTTTTTATAAAATAAATAGTACAAAATTTTGATTACCAAATTTTGGAGGGACTATGGAATTATTGGATGCAGTGGAGTCATTGGTGAAAAATCCTCTCCTTGATACAGTGATTTTAGAGGATTGTATTTTAAATAAAAGCTTGATTGAATCATATAAAAACTCAGATACCCATAAGATCAGGAAGTTAACCACAAATAAAAGGAACTTTTCGGATATGACACATGTGATCCCGTATCCCGATATGACACATGTTTTTACACTGACCTAATAGGGAGTTAAGTGAAAGTTTTAGCGTTAGTTGGTACTGGAATTAAAACAATCGCTCATATTACAGAGGAAGCAAAAGGATATATATGTACTTGTGACAAGGTATTGTATTTAGTTAATGAACCCTTGCTAGAGCGTTATATTCATAAATTAGCGAAATTATCAGAGTCATTGGATGCAATCTACTTTAACTCTAACTCAAGAGAAAATGCTTATAAAAATGTGGCACAATTTATTTATAGAGAGATCGAAGATGTAGACTCTCTATGTGTTGTTATATATGGCCATCCATGTGTATTTGCCACTCCTGGATTGCTTGCTTTCTCTGGGCTTAGTAATAACATTAAAACAGTAGTGTGTCCCGGTATTTCAGCTCAAGACTGTTTATATGCCGATCTTAGATTTGACCCTGCATCTGGAGGTATACAGTCATTTGATGCTACGGAATATCTTTTGTACGATAGATCAGTAGATACTTCTTCTCATGTAGTGGTTTACCAGATTTGTATGGTTGGAAATTTGGGGTTACCAACGAATACAGTCAATTTGGAAGCCATCAATTTTATTAAAAATAAATTAACTAAGCTCTATAAAAATGGAAAAAAGGCTATTATTTACGAAGCTGCTCTTTATCCTGGTACTTATCCAAAGATAACTGAGTTTGAGTTAGAGCAACTTGATAGGCAAGAGTTAACAACATTATCTACTTTGTATATTCCTCCCGATGAAAATCTTCGAGTGCCGAGTTCTGATGCATTAAGGTTATTAAATCAAATGGCATAGGTTAAGTGGATGTATCTAATATTTATTTAAGGTGAGGGAGTACAATGAGCTCAACAGTCAGCTCTTCTAAGGTAGGCTTTTCTTTTAGGGATTTACCAGTCGCTTGTAAATTGTTATTAGCTCTTTCTTTTATAGAAGCTATTGGAGGCGGCCTATCTTATCATATTGCGTATTTTTTTAGTGTAAGCACTAATTTTAATAAATTAAATATTGGTTTTTTAGGCTTTGCAATGGGGATTGGAGCCATTTTGGGCAGTATATGTGGTGGATACGTTACGGGCAAAGCACAAGCAAAGGATATCATAGGCACAAGTTTCTTACTCATAGGAGTAGCGTTTGTTATTTTAGCAAAAGTAAGTTCCTTTCATTTATCTGTTGCCTTTGTATTTTTAATGGGATTTGGAATCAACTTGTTTATCACTTGCAGTAACTCATCTTTTTTGCAGATTTCAAGAAAGACAAATCACAGTTTAACGATTGCTCAATCTTACAAAAATGCACTAGAAAATACTGGTGGTATTGTGGCAATGGTATTAATAATGCTTTTAGCGCAAAATCATTTTAAATTAGCAATGATTTTGGTTGGCGTTACTTTAATAGTATTTTCAACCGTTATTTTTATAAAATTAGAAATCAGCAATGATGATGTAGTTGCAACAACCAGTAATAAGGAAGAGATTGAGACAATCTATAGCTCGCTCATTCCAATGTTATTTTCAGTATTTTGCATCGGTTTGACTTATGGGATACAAAAAACAGTACTAGGGATTCACTTAAACGAAACAATTGGAAGTTCTTTAGTTATTGGATTTTTTTTCGCAACTGATCCAATTTTAATTGCATTATTTCAAGTAAAATTATCAAAACGAATTGAGGGTTTCAATAAACATGCAGTTGCTTGTATAGGCTGTATTTTATTAGGAGCATCAACCTTTTCTATGGGTTTGTCTACTACTATACTAGGAATGTTTTGTTCGCTATTAGTTTTTACTCTTGGTGAAATGTTATTTATGGCATATTCTGTTGCATTATGTCATCAATATGGAAGTTCTAATCACAGTGGCTTAGGAATAGGGGCGTGGCGTAGTGCATATGCGTTAGGCATGATGATTGGTCCTCTCATATCAGGTATAGCGATGTATTATTTCAATGCCCAAAGTGCTTGGACAATATCTTCTTTGCTTTGTTTCATGAGTGCTTTCTTAGTATTTAATTCTAAAAGAGAACGGCGGTTAGAGGCTGTTTATTGAGATGCATCCTTTAAAAAATGGTGCATCTTGACAGAAATTCCCATTATTTAAATTCTGCATCCCAGCGTCATTTTTGAACAAATGATGAATGTCCGATAGCCAATCCTTTTTACTCTCAAACCCATGGTAATAATGAAATTGAGATTTTTTGGCCTTTTCTTCAAGAATTGTATTGGCCCACTCTTCATGAGTAGAGGAAAATAATTCTTTATATTTAGTTGCAGCGATTTTTATATTTTCAAGCTCAGACATTAAAGTCGCTTTTTTTCTGGATAAACCTTGATATGGTCTGAAAATAGGATGTTGAAGCGAAAAATATACTGGATTTTTTTCAACATGTTTTTTAGGTATTAATATAGATGGTTCTGTTTTTAGTTTATAAATATCTTTTAAAACATAGGAAACCCATGATGCAGGCAAGAACTCATCCGTGTTACTAAAAGAAAACCCATACTTTTCACCTATTAGAATTTCAAAGATATATTTAGCAGTATCTTGAATAAAAAAATCGCGCTCTAAATTCGACTTATCAAAAGCAACCCTAAAAATATGTTGATAATAGTCTCCATAGTAGGTGTAAGCATAAGAATTTAGATAATATTTAAAGAAATACTTATTAATATGTATCCAATCAGGATTATTAACTATATTTTCTATCCATTTTTCAGAGAAGTAAACAATTGAGGCCCTCCATTTACTTTCAGATGGGCAAGACTGGTAAATTCGCTTAAAGAGATCACTGTGATCATGATATGAATTGGGGATGGTGCAGTCAATTCCAGAACGAATAAGACGATTATGGCTTCTTTTGCATCCAATGTTTTGTGTTACAAGAGTCGTTTGTGCCCCAGCTTTTACAGAAAGTATGCTATTAGGTAAATATCGTTTAAGTGGTTTTACCTGGGTTACATGTCCAATATTAAAAAAAGCTCCTTTTTTATCAATGTAAACAGGATACGTTTCATTTTCTGCATTACCTCTTAAGTACCATTCAAAGCATTTATCTAAGACAAGACCTAATGGACAACTATGAAATCCATAAATAAGGTCTTTCGTAATTGACTCTATAGATGAAAAATTATTAAGGGATTTAAGCTTTCCTTGGTGCGGAATATAAAAGGTTTCAGAATCACCAATTAAATCACCATATCCAAAATTAAAAAGATAAAGTGGGAAATCATTTCCGGGCGCTATTTCATCAACTAAGAAAAAAAACTCAGGATTAGATCTTTTTACTTCTTCTTTAATTTCATCCCAACATACTTTAGTAAAATTCCTACAAAATTCCATATTCGTATCATTATTGGTTAATTTATTGTTATTTTGAACTGAAATGCGATTTGTCCAAATATTTTAGTGATGTAAATGACAAGGGCATTATGCTTTAATCCCATCACTCTTGTCAAAACCGATTGAGATAAAAAATATTTTTAAATTATTTTCTGTAGCTATCTACAGAAAAGTTGAAAAGGAGTTTTCGTTGTGGAAAATAATTTTAGGCTACAAATCTGTAGGCACATCATTAAGTATCTATTAGAGTCAACTAACTATACTCTAATAGATATAGCTGCTTTATTAAACTGCTCAATAAGACAATTACATTCTATTTATTTCGATGAGTTAATGCCAACAAATCCACATTGCGAAAGGGATCTTCTAAGGCTTTATCATTTAATTCTTGAACTCAATACAAATAATCAATATGTGCATCAGGGATTTAAATGGAGTTGCATATGAACACATTAAATATTGAAGTGGATGCAAAGTTTTTAGGCGCCCAAAGGAAAACTATCTGGCAAATGGCTGCATCAGGCGTACTACTAATATCACCTTATATTAAACTTTGATTGCCATTGTACGAATAAATTTTTAAGGTATAGCCCAAAAAAAATTTGCAGTGATATGCTCGATATGCTCTAATAAATGCTCGAAACGAGTATTTATTATGTGTGATTTACAGGAGTTTAGAAGTCATGAACAATATTCACCTAATTCCCCGATTAATTCGTTTAAGAGACGCTCCGTCCTATGTAGGTATGGATCGACATCGATTTAATAAAGATGTCAGACCAAGCCTGGTTGAGATTCCAATGGGAACACAAGGTATTGCATTTGATCGACTTGATTTAGACGCTTGGGTAGACGATTATATACAGTGTAGTGGTCGTCCCGCGGCAGTAAAAAGTAGGAGTTTGGAATTATGGGACGAAAAAGAACACCAGGACTGCAAAAGCGTGGCAGCGTCTGGTGTATTGACAAAAAGGTCTTCGGACGACGACTTTGTGAAAGCACTGGTACTGACAACCTCGAAGAGGCGGAAAAGTATCTCGCAAGGCGTCTCGAAGAGATAAGATTAGCAACAGTCTACGGTGTTCGCCCAAAAAGAACATTCAAAGAAGCCGCTACTAAATTTCTGATGGAAAACCAACACAAACGCAGTATCAGTGATGATGCTGGTCGTTTGCGAGAAGTGGTTAAATACATTGGCGATTTGCCTATTGAAGCAATTCATATCGGTAGCTTGCAATCCTTTATTGAAGGTCGAAGAAAGGATAATGTGAGTATGCGAACTATCAATCATGGTTTGAAAATTGTTAGGCGTATATTAAATTTAGCGGCCAGTGAATGGATGGACGAGTTTGGCTTAACCTGGCTAATTTCAGCGCCAAAGATAAAACTTTTGCCTGAGCCAGATTTAAGGAAGCCTTATCCATTAAGTTGGGATGAACAGCACAAGCTGTTTCAGCAGTTACCCGAACATCTGAAAAATATGGCTTTGTTTGCCGTAAATACAGGGTGTCGGGATCGCGAAATATGTGAACTGCGCTGGGATTGGGAAATACAAATTCCAGAATTGCCACACATCATCGTTTTTATTGTACCAGGTGAACTGGTCAAAAACGGTGAGGAACGGCTGATTGTTTGTAATGAAACAGTTCGGGAAGTTATAGAAGGGGAGAGAGGTAAACATCCTACTCATGTTTTTAGTTTTAAAGGTCGACCACTAAGTCGTATGTTATCGACTGGTTGGCGACAGGCTAGGGACAAGGCGAAATTGCCTGAAGTAAGAGTGCATGATTTAAAGCATACTTTTGGTAGACGGTTAAGAGCTTCAGGGGTAAGTTTTGAAGATAGGCAAGATTTACTTGGGCATCGTTCAGGTAGGATTACAACTCACTATTCCTCAGCTGAGTTGCAAAGTTTATATCAAGCTGCGAATAAGGTTTGTGAGAATCGTAAAAGCGGAGTGATATTAACGTTATTGAGAAACCTAAAGAGTAGACCTGCATGTCAAAATACTCTAAGGGAAAGTCACGTAGGTTTGTAAGTGCGTGATCTAGGTCACGCAAAAGTCACGCAAGGACTTTTGCGTTAAAACAGGTGATCAACGTAAGTTATTGATTTTAAAGGTATAAATTGGTGGGCCCACTAGGACTTGAACCTAGGACCAACGGATTATGAGTCCGCTGCTCTGACCAACTGAGCTATGGGCCCGGAGAGGTGGTCATTTTAAACTTAATTTGATTAATGTTCTAGTTTTTTTTGTAAATCTTTAGTTTAGTTTTGTAGGTTGGTAGTGGAGATTTCCGCATTTTTTAAAATGTGGTCGCTTTGCTCCTGTTTGTTGGGCTTCGCTTTGCTCTGCGCCAACCTACATTGTATTATTTTTAATTAGCCTTCGTCACCTTCTAAGAAGCTTCTTAGTTTTTCTGAGCGGGATGGATGGCGTAGTTTTCTTAGGGCTTTTGCTTCGATTTGTCGAATTCTTTCCCTGGTTACGTCGAATTGCTTACCTACCTCTTCTAGAGTGTGATCGGTGTTCATTTCGATACCAAAACGCATGCGAAGAACTTTGGCTTCTCTTGGCGTTAGGGTTTCGAGAATTTCTAGGGTGGCTTCTCTTAATCCTTCCGCTGTTGCCATGTCTATCGGAGATTCGATGTTGTTGTCTTCGATGAAATCCCCTAAATGAGAGTCGTCATCGTCACCAACGGGTGTTTCCATAGAGATAGGCTCTTTGGCAATTTTGAGAACTTTGCGAATTTTTTCTTCGCTCAGTTCCATTTTTTCTGCCAATTCTTCAGGTGTAGCTTCTCGACCTGTTTCTTGCAGAATTTGTCTAGAAATTCTGTTTAGCTTATTGATGGTTTCAATCATGTGCACTGGAATACGAATGGTGCGTGCCTGATCTGCAATAGATCGGGTGATTGCTTGCCGAATCCACCAAGTGGCATAAGTGGAGAATTTGTAGCCACGGCGGTATTCGAATTTGTCTACTGCCTTCATCAAACCGATATTGCCTTCTTGAATGAGGTCAAGGAATTGCAAGCCACGGTTGGTGTATTTTTTTGCAATGGAGATAACGAGACGTAAGTTGGCTTCAACCATTTCTTTCTTGGCTCGTCTAGCTTTTGCTTCTCCAATGGACATTTTACGGTTAATGTCTTTGATTTCGCTAATGGTTAATCCGTATTCTTCTTCAAATGACGCTAATCTAGATTGTAATCGCAGAATTTCTTCTCGATACTCTTCGATTCTTGGCAGATCCAGCTTTTTAGCTTGTTTGCTAATGATTGTATCAAGCCATGCAAGATCTGTTTCTTGTCCTGGGAACGTGTCTATGAATAATTTTCGTGGAATACGAGCTTTTTCTATGCAAAGCTTCATGATGCTCCGCTCAAACTCTCTGATGTGGTTCCGCAACTGACGGAAGTGGCGTGTTAGTTTATCCACTTGTCTGGACGTTAATTTGAGCTTTAAAAACGATTCTGACATCGTGTCTAAAAGTTCAACGGTCTTTTTATTTGTACGACCATGCTCTTTGAGCGCTTTTATAGCGATGGTAAAGGTATTGCGTAATTCGTCAAAATATTCTTTAGCTTGTTCAGGGTTTGGCCCATCATCAACGTCCGGAAGGCCATCGCCATCACCACCACCTTCTTCGTCTTCTTCATCCACATCAAGAAGGGCAGATTCTTGCTGCTCTTCATCAAGCATTGAGCCAATGCTAGTTGGTGGAGCAATTTCTTCGTCGACGTCAGAGAAGCCACTGATGATTTCATTCAGACGTATTTCTTCAGCGATAAATCTATCGTAATCATCAAGAACGAGTTGTACCGTTTCAGGATAGTGCGCCAATGACTTAAGAACCTGGTAAATTCCTTCTTCAATGCGTTTAGCAATGCGAATTTCACCTTCGCGAGTAAGCAATTCCACTGTACCCATTTCACGCATGTACATACGCACCGGATCAGTTGTTCTACCCGTTTCCTTGTCAACTGAAGCAAGAACCATCGCAGCTTCTTCGATGTCTGGAACTTCTTCGGTATTTAACAGAAGTGCTATCTCGTCCTCTCCTGGAGGGACTTCGAAAACCTTGATATTCATGCCTTCAAGCATGCTGATAATGACATCGAAATGTTCAGTATCAACAATATTAGGTAGAAGGTCGTTAATTTGGCTGTAAGTCAAATAACCTTGCTCTTTTCCTAAGCTGATGACTTTCGTTATTTGCGAGCTTTGCTGTTCTTGTTCATTCATGGTCATAGGCACTTCTTATGGAACAATTAAAATTTACAGAAAGTTTTAGATTATAAACTGGGTAAAAGCAACATGCCAGTATTTCAAGTTTTTTATTTTTGATTTTCGGTTTGTACATGTCGTTCCTTAAGTAAGCGCTGTAAAAGCATTCGCTCATCATTGCTTAATCCGGTTGTTCTTGATTTATCGATCAATTGACGTATAGATTGATCCTGATTCTGCTTTTGTAAAAAGGATAAAATATCGAGAAATTCCTTCATTAATTCCTGTTCAGGAACTTGATGATCCCAAGCAGCTAATTTAGTAATGGATTCAAAATAACTGCTGTTGCGCCAAGATTCGATCAGGGTTGCAGTTGTTGCATTTGGATTGGTTTCCAATTGAGTTAATACACTGACCAATACATGATGTTCATTGCTATCAAGAAGAGAGCTGTTTATAAACTCTTTTGTTTTGCTGTAAATTTCTGGATTTTGCAGCAATAAGGCAATGGCTACGCGTATTGGAGATCGAACTATTGCCGAGGGCTTTTCAACTTTAACTTCAGATTTTTCATAAATAAGTTGTTCTAAACGATGATTTTCAATGTGGGTTAGACGTGCTAAATCATCAATGATCAATTGCTTATAGGTACCCTCTGCCATTTTTTGTAAATAAGGTTTTACCAAGTGAATTAATTGAGTTTTACCGGCTGGGCTTGTTAGGTTTATATCTTCGCTGAGGGTATTAAAGAAAAAACGATGTAGTGGGGTACAATTCTTGAGTAGGCTTAAAAAATTCTCTTTTCCTTGCTGCCGAATTAAGCTATCGGGATCATGTTCGCTGGGTAAAAACATGAAACCAGCATCTAAACCAGAATGCAGGTGAGGCAAGCTACTTTCTAAAGCACGCCAAGCTGCTTGCTTTCCAGCCGCATCGCCATCGAAGCAAAAGATAATGTGTTTGGTGTATTTCGCTAGAAGTTGTATATGGTAGCTGCTAGTAGCGGTTCCTAGTGTAGCTACCACACTAGTTATTCCATGTTGTGCTAGGGCTATGACATCCATATATCCTTCAACAACAATGATGTAATCTGGAGTTTTTTGCTGTGAAATGACTTGATATAAGCCATATAACTCACGGCCTTTTTGAAACAGCGCAGTTTCAGGAGAATTAAGGTATTTTGGTTTTTGCTGTGCATCGAGTACTCGTCCACCAAAGCCTATCATTTTTCCGTTTCTATCAAGGATTGGGAACATTATGCGCTGTCGATAACGGTCGTATATTTTACCTTCATCGCTCTTAATCAACATACCAGTTGCTAGCAAATCTTGTCGTTGTTTTGGAAACTCTTTTTCAAGAGTATGCCAACCGTCCGGTGCGAATCCTAGTTGATAGAGCTTGGCTATTTCTCCACTCAATCCTCTACCCTGAAGGTATTCGACAGCAGCGTGCCCATTGTGCTTTAATTGTTTTTGATAAAATTGACTGACCTCATTTAGCAATTGGTATAAGTTGGAGGAGCCTTTGTTCTTCTCCGTTTTTCCATCCTTTGGGACTGTCAAGCCCAAACGGGTTGCTAGGGTATCAATGGCATCTGTAAAACCCTGGTTTAGATAGTTCATGACAAAGCTGATGGCATTTCCCGAGGCTCCACATCCAAAACAATGATAAAATTGCTTTTTTGCAACCACATTGAAGGAAGGGGATTTTTCATTGTGAAAAGGGCAGCATGCTAAATAGCTGGCCCCTCTCTTTTTTAAAGGGATGTAGCCATCGATCAGCTCGACTAAATCCGTTCGATTCAGGAGTTCATCAATGAATGGCTGTGGGATCAAGCCAGACATGCTAATTCTTAGCCCAATTTAGCCTTGATCAAGGCGCTAACCTGCCCCATATCAGCTCTACCTTGGAGCTTGGATTTAAGAATACCCATTACTTTGCCCATATCTGCCATGACTTTAGCGCCAGTATCAGCGATCGCTTGGCTAATGAGTGATTCTACTTCGGCTTGGGATAATGGCTCAGGTAGGTATTTTGCAATAATACCTAGTTCAAATTGTTCTTGAGCAATTAAATCTTCTCGGTTTGCTTTTTCAAATTGAGCAATGGATTCTTTGCGTTGCTTAGACATTTTATCAAGAATGACCATCATGCGTTCGTCATTCACATCGATACGTTCATCAACTTCAATTTGTTTTACAGCTGCAGTAATCAATCGTAGAGCAGACAGAAGTTCTTTGTCTTTTGCGCGCATTGCGTCTTTAACATCATTATTGAGTTGTTCTTTAATAGTCATTATTGAATTCCTTATAAAACAAAAGGCCACATGGAATGTGACCTTGATACATCATCGGATTTACTGCAGTTTATAACTTAAACTGTTTCAGGGAACAGTTTCAAGTAATACTTTATAGGAAGCTATTACACTCAATTCGATAAGGCTTTGAAGCTTGCGTAAGCTTATACGCAAGCATGCTTCTAATTGATTACGCGTTGCTTTTCTTACGGCGGTGACTTGTTCCACGACGAGAAGTAACATCACGAGAAATTTTCTTTAAGTGTCGCTTAACTGCCGCAGCTTGCTTACGTTTGCGCTCAGCAGTCGGCTTTTCATAAAATTCACGTCGGCGTAATTCGGTTAAAATACCTGCCTTTTCGCAAGAACGCTTAAAGCGTCTTAACGCATATTCTGGATTTTCGCCTTCTTTTACACGAACTGTAGGCATTAAAATAGTCCTCAAGTTATTTAATCTTATTAGGTGGGCAATTCTAGTGCTAGATTGTTGATTCGTCAAGATGAATGTTTCGGTTTCTTATTAATTTAGCAAAATTTCGATCAAACAAAGTCAAATTTCCTAGTAATCTAGTTTATAATGCTCTGTTTATGTATAAAGTGTTTGAGTCATTGAATGATCGTTTTAGGTATTGAGTCTTCTTGTGATGAGACAGGTTTAGCTATTTATGATTCTGAAAAAGGATTGCTTGCTCATGCCTTGCATTCGCAAACGAAAACCCACAGCGTGCATGGGGGAGTGGTACCAGAGTTGGCCTCTAGAGATCATGTCAATTACATGATTCCCTTGCTGGATAAAGCTTTAAAAGATGCTCAATTAACAAAGAGTGACCTTGACGGGGTAGCTTATACAGCCGGTCCAGGTTTAATTGGGGCATTATTGGTTGGTGCTTGTTTTGCCAAAAGTTTAGCCTTTGGCTTGGATATTCCAGCTCTGGCTATTCATCACCTAGAGGCTCATATTTTAGCGGCTAAATTAGAAACACCTCATTTAGAGTTTCCATTCATTGCTTTACTGGTTTCTGGTGGCCATTGCCAACTGATTGAAGTGACCGCTTTAGGGGAGTACCAATTGTTGGCTGACACTTTGGATGATGCAGTTGGTGAAGCTTTTGATAAAACGGCGAAATTGATGGGAATTCCTTACCCAGGGGGAGCAACATTAGCCAAAATGGCTGATGAATGTGCTGAAACACCTTATCGTTTTCCACGCCCAATGACTGACAGACCAGGTTTGGATTTTAGCTTCAGTGGACTGAAAACTTTTGCACTCAATGTTTGGAGTCAATGTAATAAAACAGCAGAGGACAAGGCACAAATTGCTAAAGCCTTTCAAGAAGCAGTTGTTGAAACCTTGATCATAAAATGCAAAAGGGCGATACAAGCTACTTCGTGTAAGCGCTTAGTTGTAGCGGGGGGCGTTGGCGCCAACCGCTCGTTACGCAGCGCATTGTCCGCATGGATTCAGCAAATTCAGGGCGAAGTGTATTTTCCTGCCCCTGAATACTGCACGGATAATGGTGCTATGGTGGCTTATGCTGGGTGCTTGAGAATGATGAGGGGAGAGAAAGATTCAGGTGAAGGCGTTATTGTTAATCCACGATGGCCTATGACGACGAGTTAGTGGCTGTTGCTTATCATCAACCAGCCACAACAAAATTCCTAACCTATCAAAATTAAGTATGGCTATTCTTTCTTTTTAGTGGTTTTGGTAGCAGCTTTAGGCTTTGTGGCTTTTGGTTTTTTGGCGGGTTCTGCCGTTTTTTCTACTTTCGCTTTAGTGGTTTTAGCTGCTTTAGGTTTACTTTCTTTTTTCTCAGTCGTGGCTTTGGTAGCCGGAGCTTTCTTAGGTTTAGCTTTTTCAGCAGATTGAGCCATTTCGGATTCTGGAACTTCATGTGGAGAAATATCTTCAGCGGGTTCAGATTCCATGATTTCTTCAATCACCGTGTGTTTAAACTTGATCTTAGGTTCAGTTCCGTCAATTAAACGGGTGATGTTGTCTTTATGCTTGTACAGTACAAAAAGGGCAATAAAAAAGATAGGAGGGAATGAGTTTAGCTCCCCAATGAGTATCATTGAATAAAAAGGAGCAAGGACTATTGCACAGATAGAGGCTAATGAAGAATAGCGGAAAAAATTGGCGACCAAAAGCCAAGTCGCGATAACCATGACTCCAATTATGAAATGAAAGGCAAGCAATGCACCTATGGCAGTGGCAACCCCTTTCCCACCTCTAAACTGGAAAAAAACAGGGTACATATGACCTAAAACTGCTGCTAAAGCAGTAAATGCCGTTGCCGTAGAGCCTAGATCTAAATACTTAGCTAAAACGACAGGCAGAATGCCCTTCAGTACGTCAAATCCCATTACTATAGCTGCAGTCTGCTTTCCTCCAATGCGGAGGACATTCGTTGCTCCAGGATTTTTAGAGCCTTCTTCTCTTGGGTCAGGCAAACCCAACAATCGGCACACGATGATAGCACTATTGATTGAACCCATTAAATAAGCGATTACCACGATAAGTATAGAAAGTGCCACCGATTGCTCCTTTTTCGGAAATAATAGTTATTATTATGCATTCCTATTTCACAAGCAATGCTTTGTATCATAAACAAGCGTAAACAGGGGGTAAATTAGGGGGGGAATCAGGGGTAAATAGCTCGGTAAAGGTAAATAGCTCGGGGACGGACCCCAGTGGGGTCCGTCCCCATTCCGTGGTGCCAGTCCCCATTCCGTGCCATTCCGTCCCTGTCCTCATTCCACTCTCGTTTAGTCAGAGTGCTATTCCATGGATGGTAAGAACAGTGCTTGTAAATCATTCGTGAATTGTCTTCCGAACTTTGTGACCTGCCAACTGGTATCTGTGAGTTGAATAAGACCTTTGTCCTCTGCCTTTTGCAGCTTAGGCAAAAGCTTATCCATATTTAAATGTGTCGTTTCGCAGAATAACTGATGGGGGATTGCCTGTTCTAAACGAGTTGTATTTAACATGTACTCAAAGACCAATTCATTGGGTTCGATAATTTCTTCGGCGGCTAAAAAAGGCTTGTCATGACTCATATAATCTTTGGGTTGACGATGTTTTCTGGTTCTTACAACGCATTGATGATTAGTCAACTTTCCATGGGCGCCTGCTCCAATCCCGAAATAATCACCAAATAACCAGTAGTTTAGATTATGTTTCGCTTGTTGGTTTGGTTTTGAGAATGCAGAAATTTCATAGCGTGTAAAATGAGCTTGCTCTAGGAGAGCAAGACCCTCTACTTCAAGTTGAAAATCATCATCTTCAGACGGTAGCTGCGGTTGAGTTTTGTAAAAAACGGTGTTTGGTTCTATAGTTAGTTGGTACCACGATAAGTGTTCAGGTTGATAGGAAATCGCAGTTTTGAGATCATCGAGTCCCTGTTGCAGCGTTTGGTTTGGTAAACTGTGCATGAGATCTAAGTTTATATTCTCAAATCCAGCATTTCTTGCTGCATGAATGGCTGTATGAGCTTGTTTATCGTCATGGATGCGACCTAAGGATTTGAGATGCTTGGGATTAAAACTCTGAATACCTAGAGACAATCGATTGATTCCCAATGCTCTATAATCGGTAAAGCGGTTTTGCTCGACCGTTCCTGGATTGGCCTCCATAGTGATTTCTATGTTAGGAGCAAATTTGAGCAATTGTTTTAAGGCACTTATTAATGTGGAATAGGCTTCGGCCGACAATAGGCTTGGTGTGCCTCCACCTATAAATAGGGAGACAATTTCGCGACTGGAATAACGAGCAATATCTGTTTCTAAATCGCTAATGAGAGCAGTTATATAGTCTTTTTCTGGTAAAGAATCGGGGCTCTTATGGGAGTTAAAGTCACAATAAGGGCATTTTTTTATGCACCAAGGAACGTGAATGTACAGCGATAAAGGAATCATTGCAATGTTTAAACTAGCTTGTTTGGGCTTGCAATAGTATCATGACAGCACTTTTGTCACAAAGAAAGTGATAAATCGGATAATTCAGAATAATTAATAATGCTTGAAAAAGAGGAAACACTATGACTAAGAAACGAGTAAGAGTAGCCGTAACAGGTGCAGCAGGTCAAATAGGTTATGCTTTATTGTTTCGCATTGCTTCTGGTCAAATGTTTGGACCAAATACCGAAGTTGAATTGAATTTACTTGAACTTGAGCCTGCTCTTCCATCTTTGGAAGGAGTAGCGATGGAGTTGGATGATTGCGCATTTCCTCTGTTAAAGCGAATCCTTTGCACCTCCGATTTAAAACAAGCTATGGATGGTGTTAATTGGGCATTGTTGGTTGGATCTGTTCCACGCAAGCAAGGTATGGAGCGCTCTGATTTATTGCAAATCAATGGTGGAATTTTCATTAAGCAAGGTCAAGCAATTAATGATTATGCAAGTGATGACGTTAATGTGTTTGTGGTAGGAAATCCTTGCAATACCAATTGCTTGATTGCTATGCATCATGCTAGGGATCTTCCGAATGATCGTTTTCATGCGATGACTACCCTAGATGAATTAAGATCTCGTACTCAACTTGCTAAAAAAGCAGGAGTGGATATTACTGCTGTAACTCAAATGACCATATGGGGTAATCATTCTTCAACGCAATATCCTGATTTTTATAATGCAAAAATTAATGGTGTTTCTGCCGCAGACGTTATTACGGATAAAACTTGGTTACAAGAAACGTTTGTTTCTACAGTACAACAACGTGGAGCAGCAGTAATCAAAGCTCGTGGGTCTTCTTCTGCAGCATCAGCTGCCAATGCAATCATCACTGGAGTAAACCACTTAGTGACTGACACTCCTGCTGGAGAAACCTTCTCTATGTGTATTCGTTCAAGCGGTCAATACGGGGTTGATGAAGGTTTGATTTTTTCCATGCCATGCCGAAGAGAAAATGGAGTGCTTAAAGTCATCGAAACTTTAACTCTAAATGAGTTTGGAAAAGAGAAATTCAATATTACCTTGAATGAATTACGCAGCGAGCGCGATACCGTTAAATCGCTTGGATTATTGGATTAATAAGTATTTTCTGAATCACATACTGGGTTTTATAGACTCGTGATTATGGCTCGGGCTTGGATGTACCAAGCCCGAGTCTTCTAATATTTCTCTTGCTTTTGTATTGCGCATAAGGGTTGATACCGAGCGCCCATTGGATAAAATTCCATTCAACAATGGGATAAGTTTGTCGGGTTGTCCAAGTGTTTGATGGCGATGTTGGCTTAAGCTAGGGAGATGATGGACAATCGCTTTAGCTAATTGCTCGTCCGTTAAGAAGAAAATTAAACGTGTATTTAAAATTCGAATAAAATTTCTTTCTGAGTGCTTAACAAGGTTTAATAGGAAGTCAGGTTCCTTTTTTAAATGATGATCTAGTTTTTTACTGAATCCATGTTTTTCGTGATGTTCTAACAAGGTTCTAGTCAATTCTAGTTTGCTTAATTCTGCAAATGGCTTTCCTGCTTTATGGCCAATCCATGAGGCTAAATCTTTTTCATGGGATGGATGGTTCAGCGCGCTGAATTGGAAGCGATGTGACACTTTAGGGTGAGTTAACAATTGTTTCCAATCAATTGCTGGCATGTGATGTACTTTAGCCAATGAATCCATTTCTAACATGATTTTACTAAAATTAATTCGCCATTTTTCGATATAGGGTAACGCTTCTTTGATCGCTTTTAACAGTTCAAGAAACGATTGCTTTGAGCGTGGATTGTATTCAATAAGTGCTGATTGTAGTCGTTGAACTTCAGGAAAACTGTACTTCCCGTTGCGCATTGCCTCAAATTGAAACATGGGTTGTAAGGATCGTTGCAATGCGGAAAACGGTTCATCCATACAGATTCTCCTTGACATACTCTTCTTTAAACGTAGTTTATAAATGCACAAAAGCCAAATATTTTTCACCTTGTTTGTAAAATTAAATAATAAATAGTAATTATCTATCGATTTAATAGTAATTATTGATTTTATTTATGATGAGAATTCTTCTAAATTTATAGTGAGAAAATTACTTACTACAGAGGAGAAAAAACATGATTAGCGTTGGACATTTATTTCCGAAATTTCAAGTGAAAGCAACCGTAAGCACCGAACTTAAAACTGCTTTCCAAGACATTTCGAATGATACCTATAAAGGAAAATGGTTGGTTGTCTTTTTTTGGCCAAAAGATTTTACTTTTGTCTGCCCAACTGAGATTGCTGAATTCGGACGTCTAAATGCAGAGTTCGCTGATCGTGATGCGCAAGTACTAGGAGGAAGTACCGATAGTGAATTTGTGCATTTGGCTTGGAGGAGTCAGCATAAAGATCTTCAGGACCTACCATTTCCTATGTTGGCGGATGTGAAGCGAGAGTTAGTTTCGCAATTGGGAATTTTGGATGAACATGAAGGAGTCGCTCAGAGAGCAACCTTTATCGTTGACCCTGATGGGATAACACGCTTTGTGATGGTCACTGATTTAAGTGTAGGTCGCAATCCATCCGAAGTATTACGTGTGCTGGATGCTTTGCAAACGGATGAGTTATGCCCATGTAATTGGAAAAAAGGTGAAGAAACACTTCACGTTTAATCAGTAAAATGAGGATTTTTTATGTTAGAACAAATTGTACAGACTATACCGGATATTGCTAAAGACATCCGGCTTAATTTAACAAAAGTTTTGGATTTGTCGCAGAGTGAAGGCTTAACTAAAGATCAAATCTTGGGTTCTGCATTGGCTGTGAGCTTTTCTTTAAGCGATAAAGCACTGATCAATGAGTTAGTGAACTTATGTGAAAATGACGAGTTAGTTAATGCGGCTAAATTAGCGGCAAGCCTCATGGCAATGACAAACATTTATTATCGATACGTTCATCTTTCCGAAAACCAAGAGATTGAGCATATTCCTGCGGGGTTAAGAATGCAGGGTATGATGAATCCAGGTGTTGAACGAGTGACTTTTGAGGTCTTATGTTTAGCCGTTTCAGCAATAAATGGCTGTGGTGTTTGCATAAGTTCTCACACACGACAGTTACAAGAACATGGATTTTCAGCCTCGACTTTAGCTCGCGTAGGAAGAATCAGTGCAGTAATTTATGCAAGTCATGTTTGCCGCAATTTTAATGAGCACAGGACTTAGGAAAAACCCCAAGGTGCCTAAGTCCTGTAGCAAAAACCGCTGCTCTTGTTCAGTGCAAGATAGGCAGCGGGGTTTTTATTGAATAACGCCACAAGCAATACGTGTTCCTCCTCCCCCTAAAGGTGGATTGTCACTGTAATTATCCCCATTAGCATGAATCATAACCGTTAAGTTACTCAGCTGATTTAGCTTTAAGCGTGGTGCTAAGACTGGAGTTGATGCAGTACCTTCTGGGGAAACATACAATACCGGTAAATCACCTAAATGCCCACTTCCATAAGGTCCTTGGTGGCTGTTTGTGTTGCTTGGGTCATAATGACTTCCGGCGTGATTTCCTGAATCACCACAGTCAGGATGTTGATGGAGGTGAAAACCATGCAGTCCAGTGGGTAAGCCTTTTAGATTAGGAGTGATTAATAAACCATAGGGAGTTTCACTAAAAGTAACTTCACCAAGAGCAGTAGGCTTGGCTTCGGTGGTATAGACTGTGGCTTTAAGATCAGTTGCGTGAACAGCTTCATAACAAAGAGAGCTAGCGAGTAGAAGAAAGAGAGATTTATTCATCGTTTTATTCCAAGAAAGTTGTTATTGGCAGGCATTATCATAGTAGGTGTTGTAGTTTGTTTGGAAGTAGCTACGCACGATTATTGTTAATCGACGACGTGATAAATGTGCCTCTTTCATACCAAGAAGCAAGGAATGGGCAACCAAGGAATGGGGACGGACCCCACTGGGGTCCGTCCCCTAGTTTTTTCCCCCCTAGTTTTTTCCCCCCTAGTTTTCCCTTCCCCCCTAGTTTACCCCCTAGTTTCAGGTCCCATTTCCCCCGGGTCTTTCCACCAAGAGGAAAATCCGAGCCGACGCGAGGTAGCGTATAATATCTGGAACTAGAACCAATAAAATACCCCTGTAATTTTCAAAAAATGGTTGCTGTAAAATAACCAAGGTTTATACTTTGAATTTATGTTTCTAACAAGAGAGACCTCATGGAATTGAGAATTGATAACACTCCCTTTAAATCCATTTTTCAACCATTAGATTTAGGGTTTACTCAGCTTAAAAATCGCTTGCTAATGGGGTCTATGCACACAGGCTTGGAAGAAGATAAAGATGGCTTAAAACGTTTAGCTAGCTTTTATCGAGAAAGAGCGCTCGGGGGCGCTGGGTTAATTGTAACGGGTGGTTTTGCACCAAACCGCGCAGGCCGGTTGGCTCCCTTTGCAGCAAAACTTACCAACAATAAAGAGCAACGTAAGCATGAATTAGTCACTCAGACAGTCCATGAAGCTGGCGGTAAAATTGCTTTGCAAATATTGCACGCGGGTCGATATGGTTACCATCCTTTTGTTGTTGCCCCTAGTAAAATCAAATCTCCCATCAGTCCTTTTAAACCCTGGGAGATGAGTAAGCGTCGAATTCATAAAACGATCAAACACTTTGCCCGCTGCGCTCGATTGGCGCAACGTGCGGGCTATGATGGGGTTGAGATCATGGGCAGTGAAGGTTATTTGATCAATCAATTCATTGTCACACACACCAACCACCGTAAAGACGAATGGGGTGGAAGTTATGCAAATCGGATACGTTTTCCAATTGAAGTCGTTCGTAGTGTCAGAGAGGCAGTAGGTAAGGATTTTATTATTATTTACCGCTTATCGATGTTGGATTTGGTTGCTGAAGGAAGTAATTGGCAAGAAATAGTGACTTTAGCGAAAGAAATTGAACAGGCTGGTGCTACTATTATCAATACCGGAATAGGTTGGCATGAAGCCCGTATTCCAACCATTGCCACAATGGTTCCGCCCGCGGCATTTACACCTATTACAAAACGATTGAAATCAGAGATAAGTATCCCACTGATCACATCAAACCGGATTAATACCCCAGAATTGGCGAATGAAATTCTAGAGTCGGGTGTTGCAGACATGATATCCATGGCAAGACCTTTCTTGGCGGACTCACATTTCGTTGAAAAAGCTAGAATAGGGGAGAGTAAGGCCATTAATGTTTGTATCGCTTGTAATCAAGCTTGTCTTGATCGTATTTTCGTTAATAAGTCAGCCTCCTGTTTGGTGAACCCAAGAGCTTGCAATGAAACTGAGTTGGTTTATGAAACGACTCATCAGCCTAAGTCTTTAGCGGTAGTAGGATCAGGTCCTGCTGGTTTAGCTTTTGCAGTGACTGCATCAGAAAGAGGCCATCAAGTTACTCTTTTTGAAAAGTCCGATAAAATTGGTGGTCAGTTTAATTTAGCAAAAAAAATTCCAGGAAAAGAGGACTTTCAACATACGCTTAATTATTTTGATTACCAATTAAAGAAGTTTAAAGTCGATGTGCGTTTAAATACAGAAGCGAATTCTGAGCTATTGCAGGATTTTGATGAAATCATTCTAGCAAGTGGAATCAAACCACGTAATCCAGATATTCCCGGAATTGATCATGAGAAAGTGGTGAGTTACATCGATGTCATTAATGGCAAGAAACCAGTCGGTAACAAGGTAGCAATCATTGGAGCAGGAGGAATTGGATTTGATGTGGCCGAGTTTTTAACCCATGAGCATACTGTTTCAAAAGACCAATTCTATAAGGAATGGGGAATTGATTTAACGGGACATAACCGTGGTGGTCTAATAGCCCCACAAGTTACCTCAAGTCCCAGAGAAGTCTACTTGTTGCAACGAAAAAAAGAAAAGATGGGAAAACGTCTTGGCAAAACAACAGGATGGATACATCGTTCTAGCTTAAAGCATAAAAAGGTTAAAATGATTTCAGGAGTGAGCTATGAACGTATTGATGATCATGGTTTACACATTTTGCTTGATGATAAGCCACAGATTCTAGAAGTGGATACCGTGGTGATTTGCGCAGGTCAAAACGAATTGAAAGATCTGTATGAACCCTTGAAATCGGCTGGAAAAACCGTGCATTTGATCGGAGGTTCATTTAAAGCGTTAGAGCTGGATGCGCGTCATGCAATTGATCAAGCATGCAGGTTGGCAGCTTTAGTATGACCAGTATCGCTGTAGTGATTAATCCTATAGCTGGTGGTGGGCGCGGTAAAAAGGTTTGGCGAGTTTTAGAGCCAGGACTTAACGCTGTATTTTCTAATGTTACCTATAGAATGTCTAACAGAGTTAATGACTTGGAGTTAATGACTGCTGGATTATTAGAAGGAAACCCCGATTATCTTTTAATTATAGGGGGTGATGGTACCTTAAACCATGTGCTGAATGGGATCATTCAGGACGATAAAATTAAAAATCCCAATTTAAAGATTGCATTTTTTAATGCTGGTTGTGGGGGGGATTTTATTCGGCAATTTCCCCAGCAAAAAATTACTGAGTTCCTCGATCGTTTGAGTCATAACCAATCAGTACCGTGTGACATAGGTAAAATTTCTTCAGAGGCGTGCTCCCCCCGTTATTTTATAAATATAGCCAGTTGTGGTTTATCGGGATACGTTGTATCAAGGACATTAACAAGTAAGTGGTTAAAAAAACTGGGCGGTACTCTCAATTACTTAACTCACTCAATATTAGGTTTACTGACTTATCGTTCCGCAAAGGTTCGAGTTCAAATTGATGATAATCCCTCATTTGAGACCTCTTTACTGCTGTTAGCGGTTTGTAGCGGGCAGTTTTTTGGGGGACGAATGCATGTTGCGCCTATGGCAATAATTGATGATGGGCTTTTTGATGTGGTGTTGTTTAGTAATCTATCTAAGGTTAGAGCGATCTTAAAACTACATAAGATTTATTCTGGTAGTCATGTCTTAGATGACAAAGTTCATTACGTTCAAGCCAAAATGGTTACCGTAGAACCTTTGGAAACAGGACCTATCCTGATTGAGTCAGATGGCGAAAATGCAGGGCAATTGCCTGCAACATTTTCGATTTTAAATGAGAAGTTGGCTTTGATTGTATGAACGGGATGGGGAATTACCCGCTTCCTTACTGCTTTAGGATCGACATAATTTTGCTTTCTTTGAAAAGAACGGGAACGGGCCCCACTGGGGTCCGTTCCAAGACTAATCGCCACTATGCCACATCCTCTCCTCCGGGATAAGGAATAATTATTCGAGCTCATTCTCTAGAAATATCGTGCATAAACCTGATTATTTTGTTATTATAATGAGCATTTTTTGTATTACACTATTGCATTTGCGTTTTACTATATCAGGACATGTATGAATCAATCTATAACAAACTTCGAAGCATTTCACCTATCAGATGCTTTAAATAAAGCTCTAGAGGATATGAAGTTTACTACCCCTTCCCCTATTCAAGCTCAAACTATCCCCTTAATGTTGCAGGGAAGAGATGCAATTGCTCTTGCTCAAACTGGTACTGGTAAAACCGCTGCTTTTGCTTTGCCCATTTTACAAAATTTGTCAGTTGAATTAAGAGGTACACAAGCTTTAATTTTAGCGCCGACTAGGGAGCTAGCAATTCAGGTTGCTGAACAATTTGAATTACTTAGTCGCTATCAGCCTGGTGTAACCATCGCTGTATTGTGTGGTGGACAAGAGTATGGCCGCCAATTAAAGCAATTACGCAGTGGAGCACAAATTGTTGTTGGAACTCCTGGAAGGATACTTGATCATATCGATAAAGGAAGCTTGCAACTAAATAATCTACGTACCTTCATTCTTGATGAAGCAGACGAAATGTTACGCATGGGATTTATAGAAGACGTAGAAACAATCTTGGAAAAATTGCCTGAGCAAAAGCAAATGGCCTTGTTTTCAGCGACCATGCCATACCGAATTCGCGAAATTGCTAACACTTATTTGAACAGTCCCGCCTCTATTGAAATCCGCATGGAAACAGCAACTGTGAAGAGCGTTGAACAACGTTTCTTGTTTGCCGCAGGCCATCAAAAATTAGATGCATTGGTTCGTGTATTAGAAGTAGAAGACTATCAAGGGGTAATTGTATTTGTTCGCACAAAGAGCAGTACAGAAGAAGTCGCTAATTTTTTACAAGAACAAGGCTTAAGGGCAATGGCGATTCATGGTGACATTACCCAATCCCTGCGGGAAAGAATTATTGCTCAATTTAAGCAAGGAGCAATTGATGTCTTAGTAGCAACCGATGTTGCTGCCCGTGGCTTAGATGTTGAGAGAGTGACCCATGTCATCAATTACGACATGCCTCATGATAATGAAACTTATGTGCATCGAATTGGCCGAACAGGTAGGGCCGGGCGTTCTGGAGTAACTGTTCTGTTTGTTACTCCTAAAGAGTCTCGCTTAATTTCTAGTATTGAGCGCCATACTCGACAACGCATTGAAAAAATCCAAGTTCCTAATGATCACACTATTCAATTGGCTCGTCAGAAACGATTTATGAACAGCATCAGTGCACGTTTGGAACATGAACATCTTTTTTCTTATAAGCGAATTGTCGAAGAGTATATTAAAGAGCATGAGGTTTCTGGGGTAGACGTTGCAGCTGCACTAGCTTTGTTATTGCACAAAGATGCGCCTTGGAAAAAAGAGTTAAACTTAGCAAAAACCTCTTCTCGTTCATCACGTCACGATGATAATCGAGAGCGTAAGCAGGATCGAAATTCCGATAAACGAATGCGCTTCTCAGAGGATAAAAAGAGCTTCTCAAAGGACAGAAAAAAATCAACCGACAGTAAGCAAAAGCTTCCTACAGATGCACATGATCAAGATTTGTTTCGCTTGGATGTTGGCAGAGTTCATGGCGTTAAACCTGGAAATATTGTAGGTGCGATTGCCAATGAAGCAGGCTTACAGAGTCGTTTCATCACAGGTCTTAAAATTCATGAAGACCATTCAACCGTTCGCTTACCGAAAGGCATGCCCAAAGAAGTCATGAAGGACTTGATGAAAGCTTGGGTTTGTGGGCGTCAATTGAATTTAACTCTAATCAGCTAGTGATCTTTAATTAAGCGAATTGACGAATATTGATTAATAGATTATTTTATGGCACTTAAGTAGATAAGGTGTAATTAACTTCATTGTTCTCTTTTTATAATACTTGCAAAAAAAGGAAGGTGTATTGTGCAAAAAAACAAAAATACTCATGGCTCAACATTTTGGTCTAAACCGAAGGAAGACGTCCATTTAGATCGTAAACAAGACGGCAATGATTATCCCACTAGCAAATTAGATAAAGACCGTAAATTTAGCCAAAAAGCGCTTGGTCGTTTTAAAAAAGCTATTCAAGAGGAAATGCAAGAAGCTTTAGAGGAGATTCATTCTTCAAATCGATTCAATCAATAAAGAGAGTCGCCACGTGTAGCACGTGGCATTCATTTATTTCTTATTGTCTCAAAGCTTGGATAACAGTAGTACCGATAACCAAAACTGAAGCGGTAACAAAGGAGAATAGAGTAAACTTATTATCAAAGGTACTGGTGTAGGGAACTTCCTCTTTTACCTCGTCTCTTAACTCTTTCATTAACTCAGCTCTAATTGTTTCACCATTTTGTCTCACGGAGGTTAATCTATCTCTTTCATCGGTGTTTGCTGTGAGTCTTGGCACGTATATGTCGAATAACATTGTTTGAGCACTATTGAGTTCTTTTATTTCTTCTGCAACATCAGTAAATAAATACTTTGAGGTACGAACTACTGCTTCAGATATAGCAGCAGTAAATTTAAGCTTGTCCCTATCTAGCCATTTATCAGCATCAGTGATTTTAGAGTTGATTTGATACCTTGGATCATCCTGATTTCCTGATGCAATATGTTTGATTGCAAAATTAAGTTCATCGTTAATTGAGAGGATTGTTTCTAAATGCATTAAGGAGTTAATTAAGAATTCTCTTTCTAATTTCTTCATCATGAATACTCGCAAAAATCAAGGTCTTTTGACCATTCTAAAATCGAGGCTATAGGGCCCAAACGAGGGAATTGTCCGCAGGACTAATATAATTGGGTTTAATATTTAGATCAATATGTATCTTGAATAAGCTGGGTAAATGATAATTCTTGGCGAGATATAGCAGATATAATATAATCGATAAGGGAAAGTTTAAATTAACTTAATCACTTAAGGGCATTCATGAAACTATTGGTAACGTTAGGTGCTTTTATATTTGCAGGGATTGTTGGTGCTACACCTCTACATAATATGGTCGTATTTGGTGACAGCTTGTCTGATAATGGGAATTTGTATGAATACATGAAACATCAACTTCCTCAATCTCCTCCATACTTTGAAGGTCGCTTTACCAATGGACCCGTATGGATTGAACGCTTGATTTCTTCCTATTTTCCAAATAACCCCGAGGAACATCTTCTTGATTATGCTGTTGGGGGTGCTGGTGTTTCAATGAATGTAGAAGATGATGAGGTCTTTTTTACCCTAAGAAGGCAATTGAACGCCTATTTCTTAACCCATCAAGACAAGTCAGATCCTGATAGCCTCTACGTAATATGGATAGGTGCCAATAATTATTTAGGACTTCCTGAGGAAGTCGAAGAAACCCTAAGCCTTGTCAATAAGGGAATAACAGAGAGTATTCAACGACTAGTTGACAAGGGTGCAAAACACATATTGGTTCTTAATTTACCTGATCTAGGTAAAACTCCAGCGGCTATAGAATTTGGCTCAATTGATAGTATGACTTATTTTTCCAGTCACCATAACGCTGAATTGGCTAAAACAATGGAGAACTTGAAGCAAACGAATCCTGGAGTTGAGTGGCTTTACTTTGACATGGGCTCCATGTTTTCAGAAGTATTGGAACATGCATCAGAGTATGGATTTAATAACACCACTGGAACTTGTGCTGATTTAATGATTGATGACAGAAAGCAGCCATCCATTTTACAAATGGTTGCCAGTGCAAAACCTTTGAATAGAGGCGATGCTTGTGATGGGTATCTTTTCTTTGATTTAGTGCATCCAACAGCTCTTGCACATAAGATTTTGGCAGACAAAGCAAAAGTGTTGTTAGATGCTGCAGGAATTGATTTTTCAGAGAGTTAATTAGTCAACACCGTAGGGATACATGAACTCATTACTTAAACTGTTTATCTTATTTTATCTAATGAGTTCTTCTCTTTTTGCAGAAACGATGAACATCAAAGTCAATCAATCTGACTTATCATTGCCGTTTTGGTCCTCTAAGCTACTGAATTATGGGGGGGTTATCATCATTCGTGGTGGGGAGCAGGCTCATTGGTCTATTCTTCTTGCTAGCTTAGCAAAACAATTAGCTCAGAACGGTTGGTCAGTCGCTTTACTTAACTGCAAAGAGGATAAATCGATTTCCTGGATTGATCAGTTGCCTAATGCCATCAGTGCGCTAAGACAAGAAAACAACAAGCGAATTGTCATTGTTCATTACGGCGATCAGTTGAATGTCACTTTGGATTATTTTAACAAACCACAAGCGAAATTAGTCAATGGAATAGTGTTTTTATCGGCTTATGATTTGAAAAGCAAATTCGATAAGCCAATCCATTTACGATTTCCAGTGTTTGATATTGCTGGCCAATTTGACTACGACGTCGTTTTACAACAAAGAGCTAATAGGGAAGCTGAAATTAAAGCACCTAATTATTTGATGATAGAAATGCCTGGTGCCCAACATGATTATCAGTACAGCCAGCAATTGCTTTTGGCATTCGTTCATGGTTGGATGGCAAAACTTCCCGAATTTATTCCTCAACCACCTCCGATTTTAGTTTCTTACGTTGAACCAGTAGGACTAACTAAAAAACTCAATGTTGAAGCAAAAAGTGAAGCAGAATCCTATATCTATCACCAACCCTTGCTTTCTGAGATCAATTGATAGGCTTTTACAATTTGATGGGTTTTATCGTTAGCTAGTTTTATCATTTCATCAGGAAGCCCTTGAGCAATCAATTTATCAGGGTGATTTTGACTTAATAAGCGTCGATAGGCTTTCCTCACTTCTTGCTTGGTAGCCTGTTGATTGACTTCAAGAATTGCATAGGCTTGAGCTAAAGCGTTTAAAGGAGGTTCACGATTGTAATTGTAATTGTTATTCCTACCCGTGTTTGAATTCGTGTTTGACGAAGTATTATGACTTCTTTGTTGATTGGATTGCTGCTGGTATTGATAGGTAGAGCGTCCAAAATCCTCATAAAATCGATATTGTTTATTCAGTGGGGCAAAACCTAAATCAGAGAGTATATTATTCAGCGCGTTAATTTTTTGTTGATTTAAACCATCAATTTGAGCCGCACGATACTGAATATCTATAAATAGCTTTAATAGCTCTCGGTTGTCTCTGCATAAAGTTTTAAGCTTGATTAGCGAGCTAGTTAAGTTAAATTGAGAGGTCTTTCCTTCACTAAATAATTGTTTGGCAAGTTCCTTTTGTTCTTTAGAGAGTCGCATTTCAGTCATGAGCAGCTTCGCCATCTTAATTTCTTCAGCAGACACTCGCCCATCTGACTTTGCCACATAACCCATGACTAAAAAAGTCGTTTCAAAAAAAGCTTTTTGCACTATTTTGCGTTTTTCTGAAAGATAAATCCAATGAGGATTGTTATAAAGGCTTACTAGTCCTCTATCAAAAAAATTTCCAACCAACAGACCAAACATCGCCCCGACTGGACCAGCAGAAAGGTAGCCAAAAAATGCCCCCAGAATTTTTCCCCACCAAGTAGTGAGTATAAATAAGTCTCTTAAGTTCATAAGTTAGATATTTAAATTAAGCCATCTATTAGAAGTGTAACATATCGCCAAAATCCTAGCATTTTAAAGTATCTTGATAATAGCATTTTCAGGTATAATCTCATTTTTTTACATGTCTTCTAATTATGCGAATAATTTACACGGTCTTAATGTATTTATTGTCCCCATATCTATTATTTCGTTTATGGCGAAAATCCAGAGCTTTGCCAGCCTATAAGCAGCGAATTCATGAACGTTTTGCACTAGGTCTAAAGAGTCATGGCCCTGTCGACGTTTGGGTGCATGCAGTGTCTTTAGGAGAAGTAATTGCAGCAACCCCTTTAATCGATGAGATGTTAGCAAAGAAATGGTCTGTACTCATTACAACGATGACTCCAACTGGTTCAGAGAGAGTAAAAACTCGTTTTGGCGATAAAGTGTTGCATACTTATGTCCCTTATGATTTACCTGATGTGGTTAAGCGTTTTTATAAAAAAATGCAGCCAAAGGTGCTTGTGATCATGGAAACAGAACTTTGGCCCAATATCATTCATCAGGCTCATGTGTCCAAGGTTCCAGTTCTTCTGGCCAATGCTCGGCTTTCAGAGCGTTCCTTAAAAGGGTATATGACATTTAAGAGCTTATTTAAACCTGTTCTTCAAGAGTTTTCTGGCATACTGGCGCAAAGTGACGATGATGCCAAGCGATTTATAGCACTGGGTGCAAACACCGATTCAGTTCATGTGTTAGGCAATATCAAGTTTGATTTACAACTTCATTTAGTAGACAGCAAGAAGTTTATTGAACTTAAAAATCATTGGGGTAGTGATAGACTAGTAGTGATTGCAGCAAGCACTCATGATAATGAAGAGTCATTGATTTTATCTCAAATGAAACGTTTACAAGAGGCGATTCCCAATATGGTATTACTGATTGCTCCTCGTCATCCTGAGCGCTTTCAGACTGTTTATCAGCTTTGTTTA
This sequence comes from Legionella waltersii, assembly GCF_001468085.1. Lineage (GTDB taxonomy): Bacteria > Pseudomonadota > Gammaproteobacteria > Legionellales > Legionellaceae > Legionella > Legionella waltersii. The sequence goes on from NZ_LNZB01000031.1 coordinate 120,800, forward strand.
CAAGCGGGTTTTAAAACAGGGTTACGTAGTGATTTAAACACGCTTTCACCTGAGAATGAAATAGTCGTTTTGGATTGTTTGGGGGAGCTCTTAGGTCTCTATCAAATTAGCGATATCGCCTTCGTTGGTGGGAGCCTTGTACCTGTAGGGGGGCATAATGTGCTAGAACCAATTGCAATGAATGTTCCAGTCATTAGTGGAAATCAAGTGCATAATTTTAAAACCATATGTCGAGATCTTGAATCAGCTGAAGCATTTCTTCTGGTTGAAAAAATAGAGCAATTTAGAGATGCTGTGATTAAATTACATAGCGATCAAGCGTTTAAACAGAGAATGGTCAATAATGCTAGCAGATTCCTTGAAAGCAATAAGGGTTCTTTGTTGAGACATCTACAGGTGGTTGAAAACCAACTGAAGGCTCAAAGCTAATGCGATTTTGATCTCAGGTCGAAAACTGAGAAGAGAATTCATTAAAGCACTCTTGCACTTTATCTGGGTACTTAATCCATGGACAATGCCCAGCATTCCTTATTATTTTATGCATAACGTTCTTTCCTTGAAAATGCTTGTCTTGCTCAAAGATATGGGGTGGGCAGATGTAATCCTTTTCGCTGGTAATGATCAGGGTAGGTAAGGTGCTTGGGTGCCATTTACAGTGATAATTAGGATAAAAATTTTCAATGGCATAATGATAGGATTCATTATTAAATGCAAAAGAATCCATCATTTTCTCCCCTAAATTCATTTCTTCTGGAGTAAAGCAATAATACTTATAGGTTTCCCAAAACAGTTTATAGGTTTCATTCGAAGGTTTTAGATGGTATTCAGTAGCTGGAGGAACTAAGTCAGGCAAATTATGCTTGTCCTTCATCGCATTAACGTGTTGAAAAAAACTGTTTGTGCTCGTTGTGTTCATGAGTACCAAACCACTTAGACAAGGTTCAATCTCAGGTAAACTCAGAGCGAACATTCCAGAGAAACTATGGGTTACTAAAATTGGTTTATGCAATGTTTGCAGTAACTGAATTAATCCCTTGGCCCAAAATGAGAAATTGAGTTTTCCCTCGCAGTTTCTTCCATCCTTTGGGAAATCAGCGATAATTTTATTTCCAGGCAATTGGAGCTGATCGCAAAACTCAATTAGATAGTCTGATCCAAGTCCAGGGCCACCAGGAAGAAATAACCAATTTTTTTTAAAACCCTCTGTTCGTGAGTTGAGTTGATAACGGTAGTCAGAATACATCATGAGGTGCTTAACTTAATTACTTACTGTAGTCAAATAGGGCCAGTTGACCCTATTGAAATCTATTTAAAGAAATGTGGGTACTATGATCCCTGATTTTGACGTTCTTTAATTTCTGACAAGGTTTTGCAGTCAATGCATAAAGTAGCAGTAGGTCTGGCTTCAAGACGTTTCAAACCAATTTCAATTCCGCATGCTTCGCAATAGCCGAAATCTTCATTTCTTAGTCGCTCTAATGCGTCTTCGATTTTTTTAATCAGTTTGCGTTCACGATCTCTTGTGCGTAATTCAATGCTAAACTCTTCTTCTTGACTTGCTCTGTCAGAAGGATCTGGGAAGTTAGCTGCTTCGTCTTTCATGTGTGTTACAGTTCTGTCTACCTCTTCCATTAGCGATTGACGCCATGCCAGCAATATTTTTTCAATATGAGCCAGCTGCTTTTCATTCATATATTCTTCACCCTCAGCTTCCTGATAAGGTGCAATTCCCATGCTTCCTAATGCGTCGTTTTTCACGTTGTGTAATCTCTCATTGGTTGTATCTTGTATTTGTCCTTTCATTCTAGTCTCCGTCTTTCCAGAAACTTATGCATAACTTCAAGTTCATAAGCAAAGAACTTGGTAGTATATCTGTTTTTAGCTAGGATACCAACCTCCACTTACCCTATCATGTCCCTGAAGATCTTGCCAACAATGAGTGTTTAAATATCCTAATCCGTTAAGTATAGCGCTTAATTTATCTTTTTGTTCAAATCCATGCTCAACTAACATTAGCCCATTGGGAAGCAAATAGTTTAAACCCTCATTAAGTAAGTATTGTAAATCACTCAAGCCGTCTTTGCCACTCACTAAAGCGCATATTGGTTCAAATCGTACATCGCCTTGTTTGAGATGCACGTCATCTTGAGCAATGTATGGGGGATTCGAAAGGATCGCATGGTACTGTAGTTGTGGTAACTCGCTAAACCAATTTGAATGGAAAAAATGAATGTTTTCTACACTTAGAGACTTTGCATTTTCAATGGCGATGTTAAGGGCTTTTTTGCTGCTGTCGCAAGCGTGGATGATCCAATTTGGTCTTTCCTTCGCTATGGATATGGCGATAGCTCCACTCCCTGTTCCTAGGTCGAGCAAAGTGGTTTTATCACGGTTGGGTATAAGCTTGAGAGCTAGTTCTACCAATAGCTCTGTTTCAGGCCTCGGTATTAGCGTGTCAGGAGTTACTTTGAAGGGTAGAGACCAAAATTCCTTTTCTTGAATTAAGTAAGCAATGGGTTCGCCTAGCAAGCGTTTTTCAAGCAAGTTAAAGAATAATTCCAGCTCTTCTTGTTTAAGTTCTTGCTCAGGGTAGGTGTAAAGATGGGTACGCTTTTTTTTTAAGACATAAGCCAGTAATAATTCAGATTCTAAGCGTGCGCTTTCATGGACTGTATTTAACCGAGCAGTTGCTTGCTTCAGAGCCTGTTGTATATCAGTCATGTCGTCCTAGTTCAGCAAGAAGCTCAGCATGGTATTCGCGTTTCAGAGAGTCAATCACTAAGGATAAATTTCCTTCCATAACATCAGTCAACTGATAAATGGTTAAGTTGATGCGATGATCAGTCAACCGACCTTGGGGGAAATTATAGGTACGAATTCTCTCAGAGCGATCTCCTGTACCGACAAGTGATTTTCGTGTTTGTGCTTGCTCTTGCTTTTGCTTGGTTTGTTCGGCATTTAATAATCGACTTTTAAGCAGGGACATTGCTTTGGCCCTGTTTTTGTGTTGAGAACGCTCATCCTGGCATTCTACAACAACCCCAGTTGGAATATGCGTGATACGGATTGCAGAATCAGTTTTGTTAACATGCTGTCCACCGGCTCCTGAAGATCGATAAGTATCTACACGTAAATCATCAGGGTTAATTTGTATCTCGTCAATTTCATCTACCTCTGGCATGATCGCTACTGTACAGGCGGAAGTATGCACTCGACCTTGGGATTCAGTCTCAGGTACTCTTTGTACTCTATGAGCCCCAGACTCAAATTTCAATTGGGAATACACCGCATTACCACTTATCTTCGCAATAATTTCTTTATAACCACCATGTTCACCATGACTTGCACTGATTAATTCAATTTGCCAACCTTGGTTTTCAGCATATCTACTGTACATGCGATACAAGTCACCCGCAAAAATAGCTGCCTCATCGCCACCAGTACCTGCTCTAACTTCCAAATAGATATTGCGTTCATCATCGGGATCTTTGGGAATTAGATGCCACTGCAGTGTTTCATCCAATTCTTCAATTTGCTTTTGAGCGTCCTGAAGCTCTTCTTGCGCCATGCTTGCTAATTCCTTGTCATTACCTTGGATAAGCTCCTCCAAGCTTCGCAGATTTTCTTTGGCGTTAAGGTACTCTTCATAGCATTGGGCTACAGGCTCTAATTGCGCGTATTCTTTAGACAAGGATTTAAACTGATTCTGATCTGCGATAACGGACGGCTCGGAGAGTAGTCGACCTACTTCCTGATAGCGCTCATGCATTTGTTCTAATTTTAATTCAAGAGATTTCTTCATGGTTGAGTTTAATTGGGCTAGTGTTAAAGAGGTATTGAGCTACTTCAAGCAACTCTTCCTGTCCATCCCATGCCATTTGTCTTAAGCCAACAGTTGGGGCATGAGTTAATTTATTGATCAGACGTTCGCTGTATTCAATAAGAGCTTGATGTAGGTTGTGTCCCTTGTCGATTTGGTTCATGGTTTTTCGAATTTCTGCTTGTGCAAGAAGCTGCATCTGGCTCCTGAAATCGCAGATGGTTTCTTTTGCGCGCAATGAGCGGTGCCAGCGTATGTAATTATTTAATTCACTATCAATTAATTGTTCAGCTTGTAAAGCAGCATTGCGTCTTTCATCCATGCCTTTCTCAATCATGGTTTGCAAATGGTCAACATTATACAGCTGGACATTTTGTATTTCGCCAACGTTTTCTTCGATATCACGCGGAACCGCCAAATCCAATAAAAACATAGGTGACTGATTGCGTTGTTTTAAAGCATGCTCCACCAAACTCTTATTAATGAAAGGCAATGGGCAGGCAGTTGCTGAGATAACCACATCCGCCGAAGGAAGATACTGGGGTATATCACCTATTGAAAGGGTTTGTCCTTTAAAGACATCGGCGAGTTGTTGGGCGTTTTCAAGTGTTCGACTTGCCACCATAAACTCACGAACCCCTTGCTGATGCAAATATTTAGCTACGAGCGAAGCAGTTTCTCCTGAGCCTATCAGAAATACGCGCAGAGATTGATAATCACTAAAAAATTGCCCGATAAGTTGTACGGCCGCATAAGCGATTGAGACTGGATTAGTGCCAATTCCACTGCGTGTTCTGATGCGTTTTGAAGCACGGAATACGTATTCAAAGACGGGTCTTAGTTCAGTTTTTACTGCACCTAGACGACAGGCATGTTGGTATGCCTGTTTCATTTGACCAAGTATTTGTGGTTCTCCTATCATCATGGAATCCAAGCCGCTAGCAACCCGTAACGTATGCTTTACACCCTCATGACCTTCATAAAGATATAGCGATTGTGACAAAAGATGTTCTGACACTTGGTGCTCTTGGGCAAGCCAGTTTGCAATGGCTTGAGGTTCCTGGGTATCACAGTAAATTTCTGTTCGGTTGCATGTGGACAAAATCGCAGCTTCATTGACATGGGGCAAGTCCATAAGACTCGTTAAAAGGGAGTCTTGCACCGCTTCTGGTATAGCGACTTTCTCACGCACGTCGATAGGGGCTGTTTTATGGTTGAGACCACAAGCAACAAATACCATAGAGTTAGATCGATTCATTGTTCATTATTAAAGGCCATTGTAAACGATTAGAGTTGAAATTTGTAGTGAAATAGCTTGATCTTTCTGGAATTTATCCCTCACTCTGTTCAGTTGACACAAATCAAATCCTAGCCGCGCGCGCAAGCAAGCGGATTCAGCTCCCTTACAGTTCCGGCTAGGTTCTATAGTCCCGTAACCATTGTTTTCATTATTTGGAAATATCACAACCATTGATTAATGCTTTGCCTGCATCATACTTATGTTTTTCAGGGCTTACGAAAAACCCAATCTCTTTGTTAAAAGAACTTTTTAATTCGGTCATTTAGTCCATCTAAACTCCCTCATTAAAAAGTTCTTTTGCCTCGATCTTGGGGTTTTTCGTAAGCCCTGTTTTTTTCTGTACCTCAATATCAAAAATTAATGACAAGCATTACTCATAAAATGAACCAGCAACTATAATTTATTTATAGAGAATCGATCTTGTATTCGCGAGGGGTGAATCAGAAAGACCTGTGATACTTAGGAGACGTTTGGAGGGCTTCATAGAATGGTTTATTTGTATTTTCAAAACCCTTTTGGGTTTCTCCATTGACTCCTACAAGATCTCAATATTGAAGAAGGAATCAACCGAATCAATAATTAAAGTACTTTTAACATTTGCCGTCAACGTAAGTAGAGGCTGATTGCAGCATGTTTTAAATCCCAATAGGAGCGCCTATGGACATTATCTTGCAAGGTCAACACAGTGGAGATGAAGCTGCTGAGAGCATTCAACGTGTACTCAAATTGTTCAAAGAGCGCTATCAGATTGAAGGGTATTCAGAAATACACTTAACCGTAACCTTGTTGGATAAACAAGGGGAAGAAGTGGAGCTAGTGGACAGTGAAACCAACGAAGCCTACCGAATATTTGAAGTGTATCGTCAGGGATACGAATTAGATGGAAAAAAAGGGATTCCCTTATTGCAATTAGTGATTGATAATACCAATAAATAATCCACCATTTGCATCTGAGGAGTTCGTTATGGTTATGGCAATTCTAGCCATAATACTCACTTTAATTCTAGTCATAGGAATTCATGAATTAGGACATGCTCTCGCAGCACGTATTTTTCATGTGCGCATAAGCAGCATTTCAATTGGTTTTGGTAAGCCATTAATACAGTGGAAAACAAGTAGCGGCTGTGATTGGTCTTGGAGAATGTGGCCGTTCGGTGGATATGTTCAATTGTTAAATTCCAGGGCTACTGAAGTGAAGCCTAAGGATTTTCCTTCCTGTTTTGATAAAAAACCCATCTGGAATCGAGTGATAATTCTATGTGCAGGTGCTTTTGCAAATATGATTACCGCGTGGATTGCTTTCGTCGTCGTTTTTTACATAGGCATTGAGAGTAAAATCCCTCAAATTCAGACCGTAAAGTCAGACAGTGTTGCTGCTCATGCAGGAATTGAGATGGGTGATCGATTCACTTCTATTGAGGGCTTCTCTATCTCTTCCTGGCAGGATGTAGGTATGCAATTGATTATTTATTGGGGGAACCCACAAGTAAAAATTCAAGTTGCGAAGACCACGTTACAACCTAGAGATCTTATTCTTGATCTCAGTCAAGTGAAGTTTGGTGTAAAAGGGGGGAACTTGCTGACTAGTTTAGGGATATCGCCCGATTTAAAATCCCCCAAAATAACGATAAAATGTCCCAGTTTAAAAGAAGCGATTCACCAAACCAACAAGACTATTTTGCATTTCATCTGTTTTTTTATCATGGTTTTTAAACAGTTATTGACTGGCGTTATTCCATTTTCAATGTTGCTTGGACCGTTAGGGATATTCACAGCTTCCGTTACGTCCTTATCTCAAGGATCAGTAGTCTTCTTATTTTTTATTGCTACTTTAAGTTTAGCGGTTGCTCTCGTTAATTTGTTTCCGTTTCCTGGATTGGATGGTGGACATATTGTATTTGCTGTCATTGAAAAAATACGCAAAAAACCGATATCCATTGCTTGGGAAGTATTACTGCATCGATTGATGATCATTGTATTTTGTGTACTATTGGTTCAATTATTAATGAATGACTTGCAGCGATATTTTGCTGGCTAAATTTTGCCCGTCTGTAACTATTCACCTCAATAGCTCGATATCAATCTGAGCTGAGGCCGTTGCTCAAGATCAGTCCGAGCCACGACCGTAAGAGCCTAGGAATCGACTCATTTTTTAAAAGGGGCATTTATACCCAAGGTCGGGTGCTTCGCCGAATGGCGCTGCCTAAAGCTATGTCATTTGGTTCTTCTATACGGCCCGCATTAGTCCGCTTGCTGACGCGCGCGGCTCGGTTTCTTCTTTGCTGTCTGAATCAAATCCTAGTCACAGCAGGGAATGAACCGAGCCGCGCGCGTCAGCAAGCGGATACGGAACTATCCGCTTTCACAAATGACGATGCTTAAGGCAGCGCCATTCGGCGAGGCGCCGGATCTACGCATACTGACCATTAGAGTAGAGATTAGTTGGGGCACTCTAATTTGAGTCGATTCCTCGGGCGTAAGGTAGCGGAACTTTTGATAGTGCACGTAGTATTGGTATACACCACCAACTGCTCCACCCTCTTACGGTCGCGGCTCGGATTGGTTCTTGCTAAATTAGAGTGAATGGTTAAACCCGTCTTTTACAGCTCGTGCAGGGCAGCAAACATCAACTCGCTGAACCCCATTTTGCTTTAAGAGAAAAGCAATCTCATTCGCAGTACTACCCGTGGTTAATAAATCATCCACAATGAGGACATGCTGATGTTCTAGCGATGCAGCGCTAAATGCGGATTTCAAATTCTTCAGCCTCTCCTTTTGACTTAGGCTTGCTTGCGCAGAGGTGTTTTTGATTTTTTTACAACAGTTGAGATTGTATGGTATTCGGAGGCGTTTCGCTAATAGCTTACTTAGAACAACGGCTTGATTAAATCCTCTTGATTTTAAACGTTCTGGGTGCATGGGCACTGGAATTATGCATTGTGGCATTATTGTCGCCTTATTGACCGAATTAAACATCAATTGACTGAAAAAACCAGCAAGATAAAGAGCATTCGTGTATTTGAATTGATGCAATAGACCTCGTAAAGGTTCAGTATATTCATAGTCAATATAGACTTTGTCAAAATGGGGTTTTTGTTGAATGCACAAACCGCAGAGTCCTATGTCATCCGGAAGTGGGTGGGCACAGCAGGGGCATTTAGGGCCGAGTTTCTTGAGAAGTTTGATGCACTCCTCACATAGAGCCAAGTTGCTTTTATAAATTTGATTACAAAGGATGCATATTGAAGGCAGACGCAAATTCTGTGTTATACTCTTGATTTTTTTAAGCACGATCGTTGGATTCTATGTTCCTTTTCCTTGGCAGTGATCATGACCACTAATCTTGAAATAAGCAAGGCTTTTAGTAAGTCAGTGGATGATTATGAAATCGCTGCTAAAGTGCAGCAAGAGATTGGTAATCGTTTGTTAGAACGCTTGCAATACATCAATCTAAATCCCCGGTATATTCTTGATTTAGGATGTGGGCCAGGCGGCTTTTCCAGAGCGTTAAAAAATGCTTACCCTAAAGCGCAAGTGGTTGCTTTGGATCTCTCCCTGCCGATGTTGAAAAAAGCCAAGACTAAGATGAGTTGGCGACGCAAATGGTCATTACTTGCTGCAGACATGGTTAAAATGCCTCTTCCCTCTGGTTTATTTGATTTGGTTTTTGCTAATCAAGCCGTTCACTGGGGGAGTTCCTTAAAGGCTGTTTTTCGTGAAATCAATCGAGTAATGACAGTTAATGGCTGTTTTATGTTTACTACCTTGGGACCTGATACTTTTATAGAACTCAAGAAGGCTTGGTCTGGTGTCAATGAACACGCTCATGTCAATGAGTTCCTGGACATGCATGATGTGGGTGATTGCTTATTGAGTGAGAGATTTGTGGAGCCTGTAGTGGACATGGAGAATTTGTCTGTTCATTACGATAGCTTGGATCAATTAGTTCGTTCACTCAAGGCGCAAGGTGTAAAAAATATTAATCCACAGAGAAATCAAGGTTTGACTGGTAAAAGGGCTTGGCAAGAATTTAAAACGAATTATTCGTTAATGCGTCTGGTTACAGGTAAGTTTCCTCTGAGTTATGAGGTGGTTTATGGCCATGCTTGGAAAGGGGAGCAGCGGAATACCGATTCAGGAGTCGAGACTTTTGTACCCCTTTCAAAATTGGTTAAGCCTCGGTGAGGGTTTGTTGGGCTTCGCTGTGCTCAGCACCAACGTACACCCTTTTATGATACGGATTTGAATGTCGTTATCTGACTTCTTGCCTGCAATTGTTTTGTTAGCTCTATTAAGTTCAATGCCTTATCCCCAAATACACTTAGTGCATCAAGAGCGATTTGGTAATTAAATTTAATTTCGTATTCTAATCGCTCTTTACTCATTAAGTTTGCGAAAGTATTTTTTTGATTAGCAACATCAGAAGAGCGGCCTTTGCCTAGGAATTGCGAAGGAGCGTAACAATCCAGATAGTCATCTTGCATTTGGAAAACGAGTCCAATATGCTGTGCATAACTCAAAAGCGCAGTTTTTATCTGTTCAGCTACATTTTGTTGGGCAGCCAGAAGCATTTCAAAACAAGCAATAATTAATTTCCCCGTTTTGAGTAAATGAATTTCTCTAAGTTGTTCTTTGCTTATAGAGGATTTAGCGAGCTCAGACAGATCTAGGCTTTGGCCACTGACCATTCCACTTACACCACTGGCATTAATTAGGGTTTGAGTAATTTGGATGACTTGTGGGGCTGGAATGATCATGCTTAATCTAGTCAGGAGTACTTCAATGGCCAAAGCTTGCATGCCATCACCGACTAGAATAGCGGTTGCCTCATCAAATGCTTTATGGCAACTGGGTTTTCCTCGACGCAAATCATCATTATCCATGGCAGGCAAATCATCATGGATTAATGAGTAACAATGTGTTAATTCGACAGCAGCAGCAATGCTATCCAAAACGTGAATGTCCATATCCATTATTTCGCCAACCAAATACACTAAAATTGGTCTAATGCGTTTCCCGCCAGGAAATAAGGCATAATGCACAGCGTTGCGGATTGTTTTTGCTGGTATTTCAGTATGAGCAAGAAATTGTTCTAAATACTGTTCGTGCCTTTGGATATAGTTATCAATTGCTGTGTTGTTCATCGGAATTGGGTTCAATTGGTTCTTCATAAGAGGTTAATTGCTCTATCTTTTGTTCAGCTTGATTTAATGTGTTTTGGCATTGGCGAGCTAGGCTAATTCCTTTTTCAAATTGTTTCAATGATTCCTCAAGGGTTAGTTCGCCTTTTTCCAATTGTTTCACAATGTCTTCTAATTCAACGATAGATTGCTCAAAATGAAAGCCTTTGCTCATTTGTCTTATCCAAATTGTGAAAATGTGGAGATTATACTGAGTTCAATAGAGGTTTCAACTACAACTTAAATAAACTAGGGGACGGACCCTTTGGGGTCTGTCCTCGCTCTGATGTGAATCATCTACCACCAAGTGGATGGTTGTAAATCATCTGAATATTCATCAAGCTCTTTACTGCTGGAGTCATTACTCTTGACACTAAAGAATCCTGAATGGCCTTTCTTGAGTGGTTGTATGGAGTCTTTGCACTTCTGTTTCATTTCCATCATTTGCTCATACAACGTGCGAATTTGAATTTTTAATTCATCAACTTGTTCACTGCCACCTTTGTAGATAGTCGTCAACGAGCCCATTTTTTGAAAATGTTCGGCGTGAGCCTCTTCTAGGTGTTTTAATTTGTCTTCAATATTGGAGGATTCATTGGCATTAGCAATTTTGTCTTCCATGAAACGCTTCAATCCAGATAGGCCAGCTATTGGATTTTGTCCTTTTGTAAATCCTGGCATGTGTATATCCTCGTTTTATAAATTAACTCCATTGATCTAATAGCAATCGTCTACGTTGGTCTTAGGTACCGCCATAAAGAATCACTCATAGAGTCTATTTACAGTAATGGAAATGCATTTAAAATAAAAGGATATGATTAAAAAATACCCACTTATGAGTCTTTTAACGATATCTTCGCTAAAAAATCAATAAGTGGGTTATAAAAAGAGATTAAACGGTTAATACATCAGTTCTTAGCTCCCTCTCAAAGGATTCAACAGCACTTGCTGTTTCAGCTTTTGCAAGCGTGTAGAAGCTGTATCTGCTCTGAGTCGAGAAATCTGGAATATGAGCAACTATTTTGTTGTATATCATCTTTAAAAAGTCTTTAAAATAGTCCGCATAGGTAATGTCATTATCCAATACTGCTTTGCGATCGACTTTATTTATAGCTGAATGACAAGCAAGTTTGAAGCGATTCATTGCAGAATTTTCAAGTTGAGGATTGCCAATTGCTCCTAGATTTAAACTAGTCAAGTAGGCATCACGTGCAAGGTTAATATCTTGTAGAATATCGCTAACAACCTTTTCAGTTTTGCGAGAGTTATATCCAGAAACTGGCTTTTTTAAATTCAATTTTAAGGCGTTAATTGCATCATCAATTGGTTTCATTAACTCACTGCGTTTTGCTATTAATCGACGAGCTAATTCTTGTGGACGAGCTAGTTCTTGTGGACGAGCTAGTTCTTTTTGACGAGCTAGTTCTTGCTGACGAGCTAGTTCTTGTTGACGTGCTAATTCTTGCTGACGAGCTAGTTCTTGTTGACGAGCTAGTTCTTGTTGACGAGCTAGTTCTTGTTGACGAGCTAGTTCTTGTTGACGAGCTAGTTCTTGTTGACGAAGTAGTTCTTGTTGACGGGCTTGCTGTGCCTGCTGAAGCTTCATTTTATCTTCGGCATTCAACGGAATTTGGTTTACCAGCAGAGTTGGAAAATCATGGTTTAATATGTCTTTGAAAAATTGAATTTGACTTCTAACATCGTCTTTTAATCGTTCAATGGAGTCATTTCTCACTTTATAGTGTTGTGTTAAATTTTCCATTACATCAGAATAAGCATTTAGCGCATCTACTAGGATTTTGTTTTTTGCAAATTCATCTACAGTTTTAGAATAAGCCATTAAGTATTGAGCTAGGGTTAGGTTGAGCTTCTTAAGAATAATTGCTGTTTTTTTATTATTCTCGGTAGTTGGACTTGTGGTTTGATCTAACTTCGTTTGAGCCATTTTTACACCCTCTGTTGTACCTTATTGTCGAGGTGGGCAATATTAGCACAGCATGGTTTTTTTAAAAAGTAAAAATTTAATAATTATTTAGCAAAGAACTCGTAAAATGATCATTAAAAACGGCTAAGCAATTCTTGTTTAAAAGGGTTATTATAAGCCCAAGGAACTTGAAATCACGGATAACTTAGTTTACCGAAGGTCTAATTATGAAAGTTAAAACTCAATACGTTTGTAACCAATGTGCATCTGTATTTAAGCAATGGGCGGGGCAATGTGGTCAATGTGGAGCATGGAATTCTGTAGTCGAAGAGGGTGTTGTTCCCCCCAGCCGCACAGCTCGAAGTGGGCAGTGGGCTAACCAACGATCGCAGGTCACGGCTGTTGAAGACGTGGTTATGGTTCAAGAAATCCGAATGGATTGCGGTTTATCTGAATTAAACCGTGTATTAGGGGGTGGTTTGGTCTATGGTTCAGTGGTATTAATTGGTGGAGATCCGGGAATTGGAAAGTCGACCTTATTGCTTCAAACCTTAGCCAATTTATCCATGCAAGAAACAGTATTGTATGTGACTGGAGAAGAGTCATTACAACAAGTCGCCATGCGCGCTCAAAGACTTGGGTTGCCTCTGGCTGGACTGCGTTTATTAGCGGAAACCCAAGTAGAGTCGATCATAACTCATGCACAAAAAGAGCAGCCTAAGGTAATCGTAGTTGACTCCGTGCAAACCATATTTACTGAAAGTATTAGTTCTGCTCCGGGAGGAGTTAGCCAAGTACGGGAGTCTGCTGCTCAACTAGTTCGCTATGCCAAAATGACGAATACAGCTGTTTTCTTAGTGGGGCATGTGACAAAAGAAGGGACATTAGCAGGACCTCGTGTATTAGAACATATGGTGGATAGTGTTTTGTATTTTGAAGGTCAAAATGACAGTCGTTTTCGAGTGATTCGTGCTATAAAAAATCGCTTTGGAGCCGTCAATGAATTAGGTGTATTTGCTATGACTGATAAAGGCTTGAAGGAAGTTGCAAACCCTTCTGCAATCTTTTTATCAAGACAACCCGACCCTACCCCAGGGAGTGCAGTAATGGTGACTTGGGAGGGATCTAGACCTATGTTGGTAGAGGTCCAAGCTTTAGTAGATGAGGCTCATGGTCAACAAGCGAAACGAGTCACAGCAGGGCTTGAGCACAATCGTTTGGCAATTCTTCTCGCTGTTTTGCATCGTCATGGAGGGATTGTTACCTATGATCAGGATGTTTTTATCAATGTGGTCGGTGGAGTTAAAGTGACTGAAACTGCGAGTGATCTCGCTTTATTGGCCGCAGTGGTATCGAGTCTGCGCAACCGGGTATTTGATAGTGAGACCATTATCTTTGGTGAAGTTGGTTTAGCAGGGGAGATTAGACCTGTGCAAAGTGGCCAGGAACGTATAAAAGAGGCTGTCAAACATGGCTTTAAACGTGCAATTGTGCCCTTTGCAAATGCACCGAAGCAAAACTCTTCAGCAATGGAAATTCTCCCGGTTAAGTATTTGCGTGATGTGTTGCAAGTGTTGGGTTAATTTGAGGGAATTTAATTACCGTCATAATCAAGTTAAACAATGGAAAATTAAGGGGAAAAAACAAAGGGGACGGACCCCACTGGGGTCCGTCCCCACTCCTTGTTGCCGCTCCTTGCCCTAATCTTTATTTCCATCGATTTTTCGTAGTAGGATAGATTTGCGAGTAAGTAATCAAGGGGCTCAATCAAGGTGATGTACCCTCTGGCCGCGCGCTTGGTGTTAACATGGATTAATTTGACATGGAGTGAATATGACGTTTCCCGCAGAGTTACAAAAGCAATTTATCCAGATGCTCAATAAAAATGGTATTTCATATTCTTCAGGTTGGTCGAATTATATGGAAACTGTCAAAAACCCAGCTGCATTGGTGCTGGAAATCAAAAATGACAAGCAAATTTCTATGGTGATGAAGGCCATTAAAGAGTTAAATAAAGATCGTAATCCTCAAAATAAGATAACCGTTCGTGCTACAGCCGGGTGGACGGATACTAAAAAATGCAAATGTTTCTGCTTGTTTGGTTGGGATAAGGAACAAGAGGAGCAGTACAACGAAGGTTTTTCATTTTCACAAGTTGTTGGAGGGCGTGCTTCTGTGGATACCGCAGGGACTGATGTGATCATCCGTTTTGCAAAAAGCTATCAGTATACAAAAGTACTAGGCACCATGAAAAATCCACCAGTAGTGAATCCTAAAAATCCGATTCACCAATTGCCTGTTTCTTTAGTTGAAGTTAGCGCAGGTGTGCAGATCTCTGAATTGGCTGATTTTTTACGTAAACATAAATTGTCTTTAACGACAGCCAGCATGATTGCTTGGGTGAGTGCAGTAGGGTTGGCAGGGACAGCAGGTCATGGTACTGGACGAGATGAGCCTGCATTTAGTGGTTTGATTGAATCCATAAAGATCTGTGATGCTGAGGGAAATATTCGAGAGCTAACACGAGATGATCCCGATTTTGCAAATTTAGTCGGTGGACATAGTGGTTTACTGGGTGTTGTATTGAGCATGAAAATACGGGCGGTAAAAGCCTTTAATCTTGAAGAATCAATCGAATTATATTCTGATACAAAGGAAATGTCTGGAAAACTCGCTGGGGTGTTAAAGAATAACCAGTATGTGAGCATTATGGGGATGCCAAGCTATTCTTGTCCCGAGACCGGTAAACTAGTCTCTAAATGGCAAATTCGCAAATGGAACTACACTACTGAAAAACCAACCACTAGAGAAAATGCTCCTTATGCTCCAGACATTAGTTCATTTGCACAGGAGTTGCAGGTGCGTATTGGCTCATCCGTTATGGAGTATTTGTTGGATTCTGGCTTAAAGCATCTCATGCCTGCGTTTATGTTGCTGTCTGCAGCAGTAGTGACTGGAACAAGAGGCACTGCTAGAAAAGTAGATTTTGAAAATCACATCAGTCACCCACAAGTGGCCTTCCCCAAGGCAATGAGAGACGTTAGCTATTTAATTCCTGTCAAAGACGCGGATGCAGGTAAAGTCTTAGAGGAAACATTGCAGAAAATGGAGTCGTTGTTGAATAAAGCCGGTAGTAAAGGTGAATATCCAGTAACCTATGCGATTTACGTTCGATACATAAAGGGAACGAATGGTGGCTTGTCTACTAGTTATACCCATTCAGAAGATGAGCGTATTCTCGCGATTGATGTAGTCACCCATCCAGATGCTCCTGGAATAGATAATTTTGAGAGAAACATGATGTCCTATTTCAGATCAAAGGGCATCAGCCCCAGAAATCACTTAGGCAAAAATTTCCCTGCTGAAGTGCAAAGTTATGAGCAGTTTTTTGGTCCCAAAATAATTCAGGATTACATGGAATCATTACAACGTTGGTATAGTTCTCCTGATAAAAAGGATGGCCCAGAAAAGTTAGCGATGTCACCATTTTTTACTCCCTATCTTCAAAACATGCTTAGTCCATCTCCCTCACCAAAAGAAGAGTTAGAACAAAAAGAAGACAGTGAGAAAGTGCCAGTCAACATCAATAGAGCAATGACCTCTCAGGAGCATTCGGAGTCAGAGCTTTTGGACTTTTTAACTAAATTACACGCGGAGATCTCCAAGATGGACATTAAATCCGATGAAGGTAAGTCTGCAAAAGAAAACTTCTTGTCAGTCTGTCAGCTTGAGTTGGAAAGAATGAACATCAAACAATCCTCTGCAACAACCCTACATTGATTTCTACTCATTCAACTCTGATTGCGTCAGTGGTATTAAGCTTGGCGCAATCTGCTTTATTAAACAGGACTTGCGAAAAACTCACAATCTCTTCGTTAAAAAGTGTTTTTAATTCGGTCATTTAATGCATCTAAACTCCCTCATTAAAAACACTTTTTGCCTCAATCTTAGGGTTTTTAGTAAGCATTTCAAGCACCAAGTGCTCCACATAAACTAGATCACTTCGAACAATCAACCCCTTCCGCCCTTCGGGCACCTTCTCCCTATTCCTGGGGCGAAGGGGAAATTGAAGGGAGTTATTTAGAAGTCTTGTTAAAATGAAATACTTTCAATAAGTTGACTCTAGCAAAATTCACAGCTTTTACTAAACTTATAAATAGAATCAATAAGAGAGTGGTTATATGGACATAACACCATTTTTTAAGCTCATGGTCGACAAAGGTGCTTCTGACTTGTTTTTTAGTGTTGGAGCGATACCCCACATTAAAATCGAAGGCATCATTGCCCCAGTTGGACAGACCCCTCTTCAATCCCAACAAATGGCTGAAATCGTGTTGTCCATCATGAATGATGATCAACAAAAAGAATTCGAAGCTAAAATGGAAATTAATTTGGCATTCTCATTGGTGGGGATAGGGCGATTCAGGATTAATGTGTTCAGGCAACGTGGCGAAGTGGCAATGGTCATTCGTTACATCAAAGGTGAAATACCATCTATTGAAGATTTGAATTTGCCTCAAATATTAAAAACCTTGGTGATGGAATTACGTGGTTTAATTTTAGTAGTTGGTTCTACTGGTTCAGGTAAATCAACGACCTTGGCTTCTATGCTGAATTACAGAAATGAGAATCATAGAGGACATATATTGACGATAGAAGACCCTATTGAGTATTTACACAAACATAAAAAATCGATTGTCGACCAACGTGAAGTTGGAATTGACACATTGAGTTATGAAAGTGCTTTAAAAAATGCAATGCGAGAGGCTCCCGATGTTATTTTAATTGGGGAGATTAGAGATAAAGACACTATGAAGCATGCTATAGCTTATGCTGAGACAGGGCATTTATGCATATCAACACTTCACTCAAACAATGCCAACCAGGCTCTAGATAGGGTCATTAACTTTTTTCCTGAAGATGCAAGACACCAGCTTTTACTTGATTTATCTTTGAATTTAAAGGCAATTATTTCTTTGCGCTTAATTCCAGGTATTGCTAATCAGCGAGTAGCTGCCGTAGAGGTCTTAATTAACTCACCGTATATTTCCGATTTGATTGAGAAAGGCAAGATCGATGACATTAAAGAAGTCATGGCAAGAAGCAAAGAACAAGGCATGCAAACTTTTGATCAGGCCTTGCTTGATTTGTATCAAGGGGGAAAAATCAGCAAAGAAAATACCATTAAATTTGCTGATTCTAAAAATAACGTGGGTTTGCAAATCAGGCTAAATGAAGAAGCAAAATACGATGAAAATGATGGAAAATTGCAAATTCAGTCTGATGATTTAGATAAATATTAGCCTTTACATCAACCCATAAACAATGGCAGAAATCGAAATTATCCCCATCAATGTAATAAATACATTGCTGATGTGATTGCTGTATTTTTTCATGGCAGGCACTTTGGCAATGGCGTACATTGGCATCAGGAATAGTAAAACTGCAATAACAGGGCCACCAAGTGTTTCAATCATTTTTAAAATATTGGGGTTAATGGTTGCCACTAGCCAGCAGGTTAGAATCATAAAGAGCTCGATAAATCGGTGCAGTGAGTTTTTACTGATTGCTTTGCCAGTGGTTGATTTTAACGATTTTACAATAATGCCACTTAGACCTTCTTTTGCACCTAAGTAATGTCCCAAAAACGATTTTGAGATCGCTATAAAAGCAATAATGGGGGCTATATAAGCGATGATCGGTGTATTAAAGTGGTTAGCTAGATAAGATAAAATAGATATGTTTTGTTGCTTAGCAAGCATTAAATCCTGTGGTGATAAGCTAAATACGCAGCTAAATACAAAAAACATCACTGAAAAAACCATCATTAAATGGCTGTATTTCATGATTTTAGAGCTTTTCTTGTCAGCCTGATTCCCATATTGTTGTCTTTGACTCACTGCAAAAGAAGAAATAATGGGCGAATGATTAAAGGAGAACACCATTACAGGAATAACCAGCCAAAGGGTCATGAGTATGCCATGTCCTCCATTTGCATGGAGTGAGTTGCTATGTTCGAAAATTGCTCCATTCCAATTTGGAATTAGGTACAAAGACAATAAAAACAAGATAGTCGCAAAAGGGTACACCAGAAAAGACATTGATTTAATTATCATTTCTTGGCCAAAGCGAACAATGGCCATCAGGGCCAAAATGAGTACTATGGCTAAAAGAGCCCTTGGTGGTGCATTTACACCCAGTTGATTAACTAGAAAGCTTTGTGTCGTATTGGTAATTGCGACACTGTACATTAACAAAATGGGGTAAATTGCAAAGAAGTAGAGTCCAGTTAACAGTTTTCCTGCAAAAGTCCCAAAGTGTTCTTCCACTACTTCTGTAATATCGTTTTGAGGGGAGGAGCTTGAAAGAACAAAGCGGCACAACGCACGATGAGAGAAATAGGTCATTGGAAATGCCAGAAGTGTCATAATAATTAAAGGTAAAATACCATTAAGTCCAGCATCGATAGGAAGAAATAATGTACCCGCCCCGATTGCAGTCCCATAAAGGCTTAACATCCATATCGTGTCTTGCTTATTCCAATCGGATTTTTTATCGGTAGTGATTGGCGATACTTCGACTGCTGCTGACTCATTAACTGACATGAAAAGCATCCTCGTTTAACAATTTGATTTTAAGCGGTGCGCAATGAACAATAATAACACAATTGATCTATTGTTTCAACAGGCGAAAGCCTAATAATAAACAAGCCTAGAATGCAAATCAAGCGAATAATTCTAGACATGGAAATTCAATGATTAACAGCATATCGGCTTGAGTATATTATTGCTAAGCGTATGATGCACAGTAGAACAGGACTTACGAAAAACCCCAAGGTCGAGGCAAAAGACATTTTTAATGAGGGAGTTTAGATGGACTAAATGACCGAATTAACAATGTCTTTTAACGAAGAGATTGGGGTTTTTCGTAAGTCCTGTAGAATTATTACTAAAGGAGTGTTTATGAGACGACTAATGTTAATGATGTTCATTTGTTGCTGGGGATCTGTTTTTGCAGTAGGGTTGCCCGCAAAAGCAACGATTAATTTTACACTAACTCATATTGAGCGCGGAGAATCATGTCCTGAATTATTAAAAAATGCCAAAGTAGTAGTGGATTATGATTATAATTTTGAGCGCAACATGGGTTTGGCACATTTAAGGAAATTAGCAAGCGCAAGTTGGGTAGAAACTCTATTTCCTTTAGGGCTTAGTAACTATTATGCGTTTATGTCCGACATGAAGCCTAAAACAATTCAGTTGGACAATGGTGAAGTTACGGTATTTCGCATCATCTTTCACCTCTATAAAAATGGCGATACACGATTATACATGATGTTGAATCAAGATGGGGACTGCATCATGAGTTCCGATGTGATCAATGTCATGCAGTCTTACTGATTGGTCATAATTTTGGTTTCTGCACCTTTCTTCATCACAATAATACTGATACGACGGTTTTCTGGGTTATAAGGGTTGTTTTTATCCAGTAAAATCGTCGAAGAAAAGCCTGTAATCGTCATCACCTTATTTTCATCCATTCCTAGCTTAATCAATGCCCTGCGAGCAGCATTAGCCCTTTGTGTTGACAGCTCCCAGTTCGTGTATTCTAGCTCTTGAGGATTATCGTACGGACTTGCGTCCGTATGCCCTTGTATAGTGATCTTATTCGGTACAGAGTTAAGAAGCTTAGCTAGGTTGGCGAGAATTGGCTCTATTTCGGGGTTTATTTGATCAGATCCCACATCAAACATAGGTTTCTTTTGATTATCAATCAGCTGAATCCTAAGTCCTTCAGAGACGACGTCCATTAATAATTGTTTTTTTAATCCAGCTAAAGAAGGATCTTTTTCCATGCTCAAGTTGATTTCAGATTTTAATTGCTCGAGTTTCTTGAGTTCATCGCTTGAACCTTCCTCGGTTTTTGTTTCGCTTGCAATCTTTTCGTCACTTTTTAGAGGTTTATTTGTCGCGGTCACTTGTCCGTCGGTGTCTTCAATATTAGGACCACCGCCAGCAACAACGTCTTTTCTATTTCCAGTGCTGTTTCCTCCGAAAAGAGCGACTTTCATGGGTTGCCGAAAATACTCCGCTATTCCTGCTTTTTGGGCCTTATTTAAGGAGGCGACCAGCCACATCAATAAGAAAAATGCCATCATGGCGGTTACAAAGTCTGCATAGGCAATTTTCCACGCTCCCCCATGGTGTCCGTGTCCACCCTTTTTAATTTTTTTTATAATAGGGGGTAATGCGTCATGCGCTTTGTCTTTCTTCTCCCGAGCTTCTTTTTTTTCTTTGGGATCTAAATTATCTGGATCGCTGATGTCATTAATTTCAGCCATGATTTTATTCCCTTAACTGGGTGCAGTTTCCGTTGGCGTTTCAGCAGCAGCTCCCGCTGAAGCCCCTGCTTCACCCCCACCAGTGCGAGGAGTTTTGACCTCTTCGCTTAATTGGTTAAATGAAGGTCTTTGAGCAGAGAACAGGACCTTGCGACCGAATTCTACGGCAATAATGGGTGGGTTATTGTGTAAGCTTGCCAAAATGGTTGCTTTGGCACACTGTAGCATAATAAGATTTTGGTTCGCTATTCCCTCTATCGATGTAGCAATAGGCCCGATAAACCCATAACCAATTAAAATACCTAAAAAGGTTCCTACAAGGGCATGGGCAATGAGAACGCCTAATTCAGCAGGTGGCAAACTAATTGACTCCATCGTATGAACGACTCCTAAAACAGCTGCAACAATACCAAATGCAGGCATTCCATCGGCAAGTTTTGTAACAGCAGCTGCGGGTATCATTTCCTCTTCATGCAGTGACTCGATTTCCATGTCCATTAATGCTTCTAGTTGGAAGGGTTGCATATTAGCAGTAATCACTAGACGCAAATAATCGCAAATAAAATCAATCAAGTGGTGATTTTTCATCAAAGTAGGGTAACCGCTAAAAATAGGACTTTTTTCAGGTTCGTCAATATCAGTTTCTAGTGACATCAGTCCTTGTTGTCTAGCCTTACTGAGCAAATGATAAAGAAGACTTAATAAGTCACTCGACATTTGTCTTGCAGATTTTTGGCCTTTAAAGGCTGCACCCAATGCCTTGAGCACTGCTTTGATGGATGATAGATTATTACCGACGATAAACGCACCTATTGCTGCTCCGCCGATGATTAATAGCTCCAGTGGCTGAAATACAGCAGCAAGATGTCCTCCTGCTAATGCAAATCCCCCAAATACACTTAATAAGATAACTATATAACCCACTATAATTAACATGGTTTTATCCTAGGCTGTTCGGAAGCTCTTTTTGTATTTTCATGCATAAATTATTCCATGTACCAACCATGACTGACGACTAATGATTGTCCTGTGAGAGCATTGGATTCGAAGGACGCGAAAAACAAGGCAGTTTGAGCCACGTCATTGGTCGTAGTAAATTCTCCATCCACTGTTTCTTTCAGCATGACCTTTTTAATGACATCTTGCTCGCTGATTCCTAGTTCTTTTGCTTGCTCTGGAATTTGTTTATCGACGAGAGGTGTTCTAACAAAGCCTGGGCATATCACATTTGCTCTTACTTTATGAGCAGCGCCTTCCTTGGCAACGACTTTACATAATCCCAATAAGCCATGTTTGGCGGTTACATAGGGCGCTTTTAGGAGAGAGGCTTCCTTAGAATGTACAGAACCCATGTAGATGACGCTTCCACCATTGCCTGATTTGTACATGTGTTTTAGAGAGGCTTTCGTTGTTAAAAATGCTCCATCTAGATGGATGGCTAGCATTTTTTTCCAATCTGAGAAGGCGAGTTTGTCGACGGATTCAATAATCTGAATTCCAGCATTGCTGACTAATACATCAATGCCTCCAAACTGATCAGCCACTGCATCGATGCCTTGATTTACTTGGCTTTCATCAGTCACGTTCATGGCCACTGCCATGGCTTGACCGCCAGCAGAGTTTATTGAATCAGCGACTAGTTGTGCTTGATCGAGGTTAAGATCGGCGATGGCAACTTTTGCCCCTTCTTTTGCGTACACCAGAGCGATTTCTTTCCCGATACCACTGGCTGCTCCAGTAACAACAGCGACTTTGTTTTTAAGTTTCATGCCTACGTTCCCTGTAGTTATTTTTTTAAATTATAGTATACATTATAGATAATTTAGCAACATGGTGATGAGGTTGTTTTTGGACCGTGGTTGGAATAAAAATATCCGCTCCCTCACGGTCGCGGCTCGGTTTTTCAAAAGGAGGCAAAAGGAGGGGGACGGACCCTGAGCGATCCACACTTCAAAAGGAGGGGGACGGACCCCACTGGGGTCCGTCCCCGTTCAATCTTCCCGTTCGATACTAAAACCGCGACCGTGAGGGAGCGGATTTGAGATTAAAACTTCATACTCCTTTGTTCCGCTTCTAGCGATTCATCAATATGATTCAACGCCTTTGCTTTTATGAGGCCACAGAGACTAAAAATGCGAGGATCGGACAAGGCTTCCCGTACTCCATGATCAAGCCGTACATCTGCTACGCCTTTTCTTAAGGCTGCTCTAAGCGCAATTTCGATTTTGACTGCTTTTTCATGGGCGCTACGACCAAAAAAGAAACCTTGGTCTTCTTTAAGCCGTTTGATTTCATTGCGGACATACTCAACGCCTTTGCTCTCAACGTCAGGTTTTTGCCTTTTTGTACCTGATCTGGTTCCAACTTGAAAGATAGAGAAACCGTATCTTGTAGTACTCAAATTCTGACCTGATTTTGCTGCAGTACTTTCTTGTTTTCGAGCAGATTTGCCGTGAGTAGGACGTTGTGCTTCTTCTTCTTCAAGAATTTGATTGAGTAAATCGAGTCTTTCAGGAGTGATGTCTTGCTTTTCGGAGAGGGCTGCCCCTTTTGATTTTTGATGGAGTTCCATCTCTTCATGTTTTTGATCTGATGTTGGCGGTGTTAATGGGATCGTGGAGGCTAAAACGGCGGGTAATTTGGGGCCATTTACACCATGTGTTAACTCTGTAGAAGCGTCCTCTTCTGAATGATGTTCTGATTCTTCATCCTGTAAGCGTCGATCTGAGATTTTCTTTTGTTGTTGCTCTTCAGATTGTGTTGACTCAGTTTCTTCCTCGACAATCAGGTCTTCTTCTTGTTCATAATAACTTCCTTCTTCACTGTACTGATCTGATAACTGTTGATCTTGTTCTTCTTCATCGATTTCTTCTTTGGATTGCTCTTTAGCACCTTCTTTTAGCGCGACCATTTTAATTGAGGGCACTAAGGTTTTGTCCTGTTCCTCTTGTAGGAGTGGTTTAGTAACTTGTTGTAGTACTACAGGCTCTACATGCTGTTCCTCTTGCACGAGTGGTTTAGCGATTTGTTCTGATGTTACAGATTCTTCATGCTGATCCTCTTGTACGAGAGGTTTAGCGATTTGTTCTGATGTTACAGGCTCTACATGTTGTTCTTCTTGCACGAGTGGTTTAGTCACTTGTTGTGGTACTACAGGCTCTACATGCTGTTCCTCTTGCACGAGTGGTTTAGCGATTTGTTCTGATGTTACAGGCTCTACATGTTGTTCTTCTTGCACGAGTGGTTTAGTCACTTGTTGTGGTACTACAGGCTCTACATGCTGTTCCTCTTGCACGAGTGGTTTAGCGATTTGTTCTGATGCTACAAGTTCTTCATGCTGTTCCTCTTGTACGAGAGGTTTAGCGATTTGTTCTGATGTTACAGGCTCTACATGTTGTTCTTCTTGCACGAGTGGTTTAGCCACTTGTTGTGGTACTACAGACTCTTCATGCTGCTCCTCTTGCAGGAGTGGTTTAGCCACTTGTTGTGGTACTACAGGCTCTACATGCTGTTCCTCTTGCACGAGTGGTTTAGCCACTTGTTGTGGTACTACAGGCTCTACATGCTGTTCCTCTTGCACGAGTGGTTTAGCCACTTGTTGTGGTACTACA
>NZ_LNZB01000031.1:145090-181773 GCF_001468085.1 Legionella waltersii
ACATGCTGTTCCTCTTGCAAGAGTGGTTTAGCGATTTGTTCTGATGCTACAGGCTCTACATGGTGTTCCTCTTGCACGAGTGGTTTAGCGATTTGTTCTGATGCTACAGACTCTTCATGCTGCTCCTCTTGCACGAGTGGTTTCGTCACTTGTTGTGGTACTACAGACTCTTCATGCTGCTCCTCTTGCACGAGTGGTTTCGTCACTTGTTGTGGTACTACAGACTCTTCATGCTGCTCCTCTTGCACGAGTGGTTTCGTCACTTGTTGTGGTACTACAGGCTCTTCATGCTGCTCCTCTTGCACGAGTGGTTTAGCCACTTGTTGTGGTACTACAGGCTCTTCATGGTGTTCCTCTTGCACGAGTGGTTTCGTCACTTGTTGTGGTACTACAGGCTCTTCATGCTGTTCCTCTTGCACAAGTGGTTTAGCTCGTTGTTTTTGCTCTATGCTAGTTTCATGTTCATCCGCTTCTGTTTTGACTTCTTTCTTTTCTGTTACAGTCTCTTTTTGTTCTTTATCATTGCTTAATAATTCATCTATTCCTTCATAACTTAAACTCATCACACACTCCATGGACATCTGTTAAAAAAGCTCAGTGAGAATAGCACAGTATATCTATTCTAGGTACTATGAATAAAAATGTATCATATTGATTAGAAAGACTTTTAGGACTATTTTGAATCTATTGATTCATGAAGAGATAGCGTTGGTGTGACGACACTAATTCCTTAATCAATTAAGGAATTAGTGTCCAATAATACACAGTAGGTCTTATTCAATGTTTAGGAAATTAGTAGTAGTAATAGGGATATCCATTGTAGTAATAATATTCACGTCTATCCTGTTCATTACCGATAGCACCACCAACCAGGGCCCCAGCACCCGCACCTATGGCAGTTCCCAATGCGGTTCCTCCGGATACTCCGTACCCTATTCCTGCACCAGCCGCAGCACCTAGAGCGGTTCCGACTTGGGTATTGCTACAGCCAATCATCATAGTGCTTGAAATTCCTACAAACAGCAATGTGGCTAATATTTTCTTCATAATGAATATCCTTTCATAATTAGTTAACCTTCATAAGAAGAATAGTACAAAAATAATAAAATTTGTAAAATAATAAATCATTTTATGGCTGTGGCAAGTGTTTTTTCATTGAGAATTCTTCCTGATTTCCTGCATGGGTTCTCGATGAACGCTATTCAGATATTTTTTAGTTTAAAAATTTACTCCACTAGGTATTTTCCAGTAATATAGGATTAGGACTTATGAAAAGAGGGTAAGTATGTTTAGAGGAAGTATCGTCGCCTTAGTCACTCCTATGCACAATGGCCAGGTCGATGTAGCCCGTTTGCGCGAGCTTGTGGAATTTCATATTGAGAAAGGGACACATGGTATCGTTGCAGCAGGTACTACAGGTGAATCTGGTACCTTATCGCAGCAAGAAAAATTGTTAGTCATTAAAACAGTTGTGGAGCAGGCCAAAGAGCGAATTCCAGTGATTGCTGGAACGGCTATGAATGCCACAAAACATTGCGTCGAGTTAACTCGCCAGGCGATGGAATGTGGTGCCTATGCAGCCTTAATCATGACTCCGGCTTACATTAAACCGACCCAAGAAGGTTTATTTTTGCATTACAGTGAAATAGCTCATTCCGTTGCCATACCGATTATTCTTTATAATGTTCCCAGCAGAACCGCCTGTGATATGCAACCAGAAACTGTGGCTAGATTGGCTAAAATATCCAACATCATTGGGATTAAAGAAGCAACAGGTCAGATGGAACGTTTGCAGCAAATATTGCGTCTTTCAGAGGAAAGCATAGACGTTTATAGCGGCGACGATTTAACCGCAGCTCAATGGATGTTATCAGGTGCAAAAGGGGTTATTTCCGTTACTGCTAACGTGGAGCCTAAATTGATGGCTAAAATGTGTGACTTGGCTATCGATGGGGATAAATCCGGTTGTCTACGAGTTCATGAACAGTTATTACCTCTTCATGAAATGCTCTTTGTGGAATCAAATCCAATTCCTAGCAAATGGGCATTGAATAAAATGGGTTTAATAGGTCCGGAGATAAGGCTTCCGTTAACGGAGTTATCGGAAACGCACCACCAAAATTTAGAAAAAGTACTTAAAAATTTAGAGTTGATTTAATTGGGGAATGTTGTGAGAAATTTGCTTTTGATCGTTTTATCTGCAGTACTTTTAACGGGCTGTAACTCTCGTTACTCCAGTAGTGGAGAGAATTTGTATTTACAAAGTCGTAATGGAGCAAAATTGGTGGTACCACCTCCATTAACAAGCAGCAATTTAAGTAATTTTTACGATTTACCACCGCAAGACGAGCCTGCTAAAGTCAGTATTGCTCCCCCGGTGGAAGATATCCCAACATCATAAGGGTTGATTATGACGCAATCAGAATCAGTTGAGCAGTCAATAATACAGGAGTTGTCTCAGCGCATCGTGGAAGCGCAACGTAAAATCAGGATTCTTGATAGCATTAAATGGGACGATTCAATAAAGCAGGAGTTTTTTAAAGCAAAGGGTAAAAAGTTACCGTATGTTGATAAAGCGTATTACGATAACAAGCCTTTACCTTTTGATGTGAAGGATAAACAAGAAGAATTCCGAATTATTTTAAGGGATGCTCAAAATCAATTGGGCCAATACTCAACAGTCACTCGTTTGATTAAACGTCAATGCGATGAATACAGTCGAGCCGCTCAAATGCTCTCTCTGAGAGGCACACCCTCATTTAGCGAAATTGCCATGGAGTTGTATGGGAGCCCAGATGACGTGTTTTACGCAGGCGGACCGCGTATGTCGCAAATGGGAACCTTGTTATTCGATGTCTTAACTACATTAAAAGTACAGCTTCAGTCAGAGGCGGATGTGAAACGTTACACACCGATTGAAGCTCAAGAAATCCTCCAAGAGCGTTTGGGTCATTTTTTTGATAAACACCCTGGTCGAGTGACGGTGATGATCAGCGATGATATGGTGGCCGATGCCTCAGCAGGTGCTGACAGCATTAAATTAAGTCAGAATGCCATGTTCAGTGATAGAGACATTCGTTATCTGGAAGTGCATGAAGGTTGGGTACACGTTGGCACAACGCTAAACGGCGCTATGCAGCCGAATTGTTTCTTTCTATCTAAAGGTTCACCCTCCAGTAGTGTGATTCAAGAGGGATTGGCGGTCATTACGGAGGTAGTGACTTTTTCCTCGTACCCTGATCGCATGTTAAAAATCACCAACAGGGTCATCGCATTAGATAAGGTAACTAAAGGTGCTGATTTTCTCGATATCTACCGCCATTTCATTGAGTGTGGTTTCAGTGACGAGGACAGTTATAATCAAACGGTGAGGATATTTCGTGGAAGCATACCTACTGGTGGCCCTTTCACTAAAGATTTATCCTATGCGAAAGGGTTTGTCCTCATTTACAATTACATCCGTTTTGCCATCGGCCAAAAACGCGTAGACACGATTCCTTTGTTGTTTACTGGTAAAGTGGTTTTGGAAGATTTGCCTTTATTAGGGGAATTGAAAGAACGCGATGTTCTGACAGATCCTGTTTATCTACCTCCACCCTTTAAAGATCTTGCTGCTCTTAGTGCTTGGATGAGTTTTTCATTGTACTTAAATCAATTCGATTTAAATGAGATTCAGAAGAACTTTAGGTATCTGTTGACGTAAAGTGAAGCTGAGTCGCCTACGAAAGTAAGCGAAGGTGATTGAGCAACGATATCCGCTCCCTCACGGTCGCGGCTCGGTAGGCACGAAGCAAAACTGAGCCGCGCAATGAGCGGGGACGGACCCCACTGGGGTCCGTCCCCATTTATTTGCATTTATTCGATCCGAGCCCACCGTGAGGGAGCGGATAAAAATGATCAGCTATAAAACATCTGACTTATTCATTTCTTAAGGTTTGGTGTATAATATTAATCCATTTTAATTAAAATAAGCCACCTAATGAAAATAATTCTCAAAGACAGAGACGGTAATTACAAACATTTAGTCACTCGAAATCCAAATCATGTGAGACTTAAAGAAGAAATCAATGCACATTTGGCCTTTGACCTAGATTCCTCAGGCATAGAATTAGCCCCAACAAAACACGCAAAATTCACGATTCTGATGAAGTGTTTAGACCACGTTCAACGAGAGATCAACGAGCAATTAAAATCGGAGTATTTCAACGTGGTTAGGGTACTGACGGTCATCGATGATTTGACCAACACCTTCAAAAACACCTTTCAAAATGACTTATCAAGAGCTTTTGCCAACGAAGCGATTCGAGTGTTGTTGACTCATTATGATTTGAGCGGCGATCTCTATACCTCCGTAGATTACGGTAGACTCGATTTATACCCAGCATACCCAGTCAGTGGGGGAATGAAACAGCGCCTGCAACGAAATGACCTCTGTGAATTTACGTCCACCATGGGAATACTCCTGGGAGGTTTATACCCATCCAATTTTGAATATTTGAAATTCGGGTCCTATGTACAATTGAAAGAGGCGTTATATCCCGATACTGAATTGCATGACAAAGAATTCATTGACCATGAAATAAAAAATGCCCCAACAAAGACAGCTAAAAAGACGATGATGTCAAAACATGAGATTCAACATCAAAAAGGGTGTTGTCTTTTGTTGTAAATTGTTACGGTACTAAATGCACGGCAATGAACGGGGATGGACCCCAGTGGGTCCGTCCCCTAGGTTTCTTTTGTTGTAAATTGTCATGGTACTAAATGCACGGTAATGAACGGGGACGGACCCCAGTGGGGTCCGTCCCCTAGGTTTCTTGTAGATTGTCATGGTACTAAATGCATGGCAATGAACGGGGACGGACCCCAGTGGGGTCCGTCCCCTAGGTTTCTTTGGTTGTAAATTGTCATGGTACTAAATGCACGGTAATGAACGGGGACTGACCCCAGTGGGGTCCGTCCCCTAGGTTTCTAGGTTTAATCTAGTTTTAATTCAGTGATTTAATGGGTTTGCATCTGCCCTAACTGAAACGGATAATCATGCCGACAACGCGCATAGGCCGCGCCAATTTGAGAAGGATTTTCATAAAAAGCATAATGTATCGCATTGTAATTACAACAAGGCACCGAGCTGATAAAACAACCCCGTTTCGCATTCCAAACATAGCCAGTCGTTGTCGATTCAGCAGTCAGTCCATCAAAGCAAACGTAATGCGGCTCAGATACCTTCCCGCCTTGAATACATCCTTGCGCATTAAGTAAGTGTGAAAGCATCAACCCAAAAAGAATTATTATTATTCTCATTTTTTGGCCTTAAGATTGCTATACTTCTACTTATAAAGTTAGCTTAAATTCACAGCTATTCAAGCTGAAAGGCTCAAGGAAGGTTAAAAAAAGGTATGCATTCTGAAATTTAATCGATAGCTTGTAAAGTGATTTAGGCAAAGATAGTTAATCTAAAAAGTTAATTTTAAGGATAAATTAATGTTTTTAGATTAAAATATATACATAGTTATATTCGGAGTGGTTTGCTATGCCATTATACGATGATTTTATTTTAGAACTCTCTAATACTAGTGCATTGTCATTAAAACCCAAAGATGAATATGAAGCAGCTCTTGATGCTATATTAAATGTGGAACTTGACTTAACAAAATTTCCAAAAGCAATATTTGATCATGAGCTTAATAGTGGTCGTGTTTTTTGGTCGAAAGCATATGTCCCACGAAATTGGGATCAACAGAGTGCTCTAGCAAAAGATCAGCCCGACGTTATTATAGAATTCGATCTACCAAAAATAAAGAATATACGAAATCTAGCTGCTGAACAGCGAGTAAAATTGGGCTTAGCACTTTGTGGAGAAGATGTTTTACTTCGAATTTTACAAAACAATGACGTTCAATTAAGAGAGTATATTCAGGGTAAAGCCGAGTTTGGTAATTTTGCTCCTGGTAATAAACCAAAAGGTTGGGACCCTACGAAGGCTGACATACTAGATGAAGCTGCATTGAACAGAATAAGGCAAGAGGCTGGCCAGCAATTACTTATGAAGATGATTGCTAAAAAAGAAAATGTGAAGCATTTACAGCCTTTATTAACCGAATTAGATAGACCTAGTGCAGATGATGGTGTCACATTAAATAAATGTGCACAAGACCTTGGTTTTCCAGCGACATTCAAATTAATACACCCAGTACCACCCACTGATACTAGATTAAAGGACAAGATTGATGCCCCCCTCAAAGCTTTTAATAAAGAAGAAAACCAAAAAGCATTTATGGAACGTGTTAAAACATTAGATTTTAATTCATTTGGTCCAGTTTTAGATCTAGCAGAAATTCCTTTTAAAGCCCACTTTAGTGCACAGCCTATAAATTTCGCATGGAATGATCAGGTGACTTACGCTTGGGCTAGGGGTGCACTAGGTGCCTATTACCTTGAAAAAGTAATTCCAAGTAGACCAGGACTTGATCAGGTTAAGGTGAACGAAGGGATCAATGCTGGGTCTTTGGCTGAGTTAAGACTGAAATTAAAAGATGGCGGTGTATTTGGGGCAAAGGACTTTATTGACGGTGCTATTTCAGATGAAAGTATGCCAGCTATCAAAAGAGCATTGTTAATCAATTTTGTTTCTAATACACAAGCAGCGCGTCAAGATAAATTGGATGCTCTAATCAAAGCGAAGAATCGGCAGGAATTTAATGACGCTCTTGTGCACTTAGGTGTAGACCGAGCTCAACTTGGATTGATAACTCCAGAGTTTTTGCCTGTGATTAATCAAGCTATTCGAACACGCGTTTTTGAATTAGAGTTAGATAAATGTTCTCCTAATGGAGGACATAAACAGAGCCCTGAACTAAAAAAAGTATTTAATAAATTACCAGTAAGTCAACAACTAAATCTTGTTGGTGAAAATAATACACATAAAGTCAGACAACTTGTTGGTGCAACTGATACAACAAGGGTTAAGTATTATACGGGTAAAGTTGACCCTGCAACTGATTTAGACCTAATAGCTAAAGAAAATCAGAAAATTGTTGGTCTGAGAATGATACATAACTCAGAAGTTGCGAAGATTTTATCTGGACTAGATATCACTTTAACTCCGGAGAAGGCAAAGCAAATAAATGAATTATTAATGGTGGAACATGAGTGGGTAACAGACCTAAGTGTTGTCGGCAATTATATACAATTAGTACATAACATCAAGGGAATTTGCAGTCCTAGGGATGAAAATGACTTTTATACTAAATTTAATATTGATGGTCACAGGACTGGTCTTATCGGTATAGTTGGTACAGAAAGTTCTTATAAAATAAAGGCACAACAGGATAATAACAACCTACTGTTTATAGAATATCAAACTACACCTGACTCACCCATTAAAAAATTATTGGGTATAGTTTTGTGCTTGGAAAAAACAAATGATTTGAATGCCTTAAAGGCTGGTACTTTTGCTGCTAAATTTCGAGCTGATATAAACAGTGTAGATAATTTGCATGACTTTCTTGAACTTTATAATGCTAACCCTAATCTAAAAGCTCTTCTCAAATTAGAGCTTACAGAAGAAAGCTTTAAAAAACTCCAAGTAGATGCAATTGTGGTAAAACCACTGAGTGAAAGGGTACAACATGCAAAAGATACATTAAAAGCAGTGAACAAAGCACGTAAGCCTTACTCTTCAGAAGGATCTAAAATAAAATCGGAAGCCGATAACATAAAGAATGGTGATCTATATAACGCTAAAAAAATTGCTGGAATGCCTAAAACGAAGGTGGAAGAACTAGTTGAGAACTATAAAGATTTGTCCACTGAATGTGCCATTGCTATTGAAGTGTTACTGGACAATAAAGATAGAATAGAGAGCGCTTTGGCTATACTTAAGGAAAATGGGTCTACCAGGGCTGAGAGAAATGCATATGCTAGTCTTAAAGCTGAGCTCACAGACACAGAAAAAGAATTAAAAGTATACAGAGATTCTAAGGCTGTTTTTGATGATTCTATAACCAAGCTTCAGAATGCAGAGACACGAAAAGGACATCATCAAATCGAAGAAGACCATTTAGTTGTTAGAGCTTTAAATGATACGGTTGTAACAGCTCCTACGGAATATGTTACAAACGTAGCAGTTAATCTTAGTGGATTAGCAAATCCATTAGGGTATAGAACTTTGGAACCCGGGCAAAAAGAAACAGTTCATGTTTTTGGTAAAGGTAATGGTGCAAATGACACCAAGGAGGTTGGGGCATACCACATTATCTTAGATACTTCTGATACAGTAGTTACCCGAGGTGGGAAAACTACAACACAAAAATCCGGTGGGATATTAGTATTAGACAAAATGCCTCCTAAGCCAGAAACTGAGCCTGAGAATGCAGTTAGGATCGCAATGACCATGGCGGTAGACGCTTTAGAACGGTATTATGCAAAGTATGGCAAGGCTCCTGATGCTGAACACCCTATTCCAATTCAAGGGACGAATCCAGCCCAAGTGCAGATGATTTACTTCGCTCTGTTAGAGTGCGGGGAAAAAATTCCAAATTTTAGATATGGAAAAGATGCGATTTCTGTGAATACGGGGGCTTACGATCCATCAAAATCTACAAAATGGCATGGTGGATATACCGAGCAGTCTTATCGTAACAGTGTTTTTCATAATAAGGCTCATCCAGATACTGAAGGAATAATAACAGCAAAAACAAGCAAGTTATCTGCGTGGATTAAAACGGAAGAAGAAGAGCGAATAAAAAGAGAAGCTGCTGAAAGAAATTTAAAAAAAGAAATGCAGGATTTAAGAAAAGGAGCGCAAACACCGAGAGCTCAAGCCCTTACAAAAGCTCAAGAACATGGAGCACGTGAGTTAACCGATGAAGAGCATCGTAGAGGTATGAAAAATGGCTAATAAAAACAAAGGAGCGCTCAATTGAGTTCCAAACAGCTAGCAATAGGTGTTTTTGATTCGGGGATGGGGGGATTAACGGTTTTAAGGGCACTTAGAAGTAAGTTGCCTGAGGAGTCGTTTGTGTACCTAGGCGATACAGCTCGCCTGCCTTACGGTACTAAAAGCCCAGACACTGTTAAACAATATGCTTTGCAAATGGCAAGAATACTGGTAGAACGACGGATTAAAGCGTTGGTGATTGCTTGTAATACGGCTACCACCGCTGCACTACCTCATCTACAGAGTATGTTGACCGATGTTCCTGTTTTGGGAGTGGTGTCTCCCGGTGCTCAGGCTGCTGTAGCTGCGACGAGAAATCAAAAAGTGGCCGTTCTTGCCACCGAAACAACGATTGCTTCTAAAGCTTATCATGATCTTATTGTTGAAGCCTTACCTGAGGCAGCCATTAAAAGTCGTGCCTGCAGTGTGTTGGTGGCATTGGCTGAGGAAGGGATGGTGGATAATGCCGTGGCTAGAGAGGCCTTGAAGCATTATTTGGAGGGCTTTACTGATGAAGATGCCTTGTTATTAGGCTGCACCCATTTCCCGGTGTTTAAACCCTTATTATCTACCATGTTGCCAGAAGGTGTCTCTGTAGTGGATTCTGCTGAGGCAACAGCGAGTACGCTTCATGCTCTACTTAAAGAAAAGGATTTGCTGAAGGCTGTTGATGGTACAAGCCCTACAACCAAATACTTGGTAACTGATTCAGTACAACGGTTTCAGCGAGTGGGGGAGATCTTTTTGGGGGAGCCTTTGTTCGTGGGTGATATTGAATTGATTGATGCGGTTTGATGGATTTTCCGTGTTGGTTTGCTGCTTCTAACTGTTGCATATATCCGCTCCCTCACGGCTGAGGTATCGACTCATTTTATAGTCCCTCGGCTAATCTCTTCTCTGATGGTCTGTAAGCGTAGGTCCGGCACTTCGCCCAATAGCGCTGCCTTAAGCAGCGTTATTCGTGAAAGCGGATAGTTCCATATCCGCTTGCTGACGCGCGCGGCTCGGTTCACTCCCTGCTGTGACTAGGATTTGATTCAGACAGCAAAGAAGAAACCGAGCCGCGCGCGTCAGCAAGCGGAGCGATGCGGGGCGTATAGAAGAACCTAATGAAACCGCTTGAGGCAGCACCATTAGGCAAAGAACCCGACTTTGGGTATAAATACCCCATTTAAAAAATGAGTCGATCCCTCAGCCCTCACGGTCGCGGCTCGGTTTGCACAAGGAGGGGGAAGGACCCCAGTGGGTCCCTCCCCACTCGGCTCAAACCGAGCCGCGACCGTAAGGGAGCGGATAACTGAGTACAATCAATTAAACAATAGTACACCACTGGTGCGGCTTCTCAGGGGTAACCCCTTCATTTAAATCAATTTCGAAAAACGTAATATCAACATACAATCTCAACGCATTTTGTAACAATCCATTAGCCTTCTCCCAAAGTCGGTTGTGACTATTCACAGGATAGCTGTCTGCAATATTATTCAGCAGAGCTAAACAGTGTCGATGATTGTCGTTTAAAGGTTTAGCTGCTGCAAAGGAACCTCTTGGTGGATTAACGGGTTGTGGTGCTTCATGTTGTTGTTCTATAAATTTCAAGACCATTGAAAAACTAGGGTCGCAAATACAATGCAGTATTGATGTTAAGTCATGATATAGGATGGCTTGAGGTGCTTGTAGCATCTCCGTTAACAGATCAATCAAAGGACTGATTTTGGGTGACATTGCTGTTTGTTGGAGAGTTTGCATCGCGAGCTCAAACTGAGTTTTTCGTGCTAAAAGATCGTTTCGCCAATTCATTAATTGGCAGTAAAAGTTAATCGGTTCGTAAGTTGGTTTCTCTTCTTGTTGAAAATCATGATGTTCACTTGGGAGGTGATTCTCTATCAAGTCAATTAAAGCGGCAATGTCATTCATTTTAGGAAGATCTTGAATAATGAGTTTTGCTTGTTGGTAGGATTTTTTGGGTGGCTTTGATTTGCAAAATTTTTCAAGCCATAGGCTGTAATGGTGCATGATTAGATGTTCTTTCATAGCCATCACTCCAAATCATAAGTGTTATGGCAATCCCTTCTCCCTTATTCTTCCTTGGCTGGTCGACTCATTAAGTTAACCACTGCTTCATTGGCTTTGATTTTTCCAGTTAATAGCGCATTGATTTGTTCACAAATAGGCATTTCAATGCCTTTATTGCGAGCAAGAGTACATACTTGTGCGGCATTGTATTTACCCTCTACAACTTGGCCGATTTGCTTTTCAGCTTCGTCAATAGGAGTCCCGCGACCTAGCAGTTGACCAAAACGGCGATTTCTGGATTGATCATCTGTGCAAGTTAACACCAAATCACCCACTCCTGCAAGCCCTAAAAAGGTCTCTTGTTTGGCACCTAAACTGATCCCTAGGCGTCTCATCTCTGCAAGTCCACGAGTAATAAGGGCAGCCTTGGAATTTGCTCCGAAACCCATACCATCGCTAATGCCGCAAGCAATCGCTAGAATATTTTTTACGGCCCCACAAAGTTGTACCCCTATTAGATCATCACATAGATACACTCGTAAATTTTCGTAATGAAACAATGCTTGGATGTGCTTTTGGTAGCTGATGTTATTAGCCGCTAGAGTGACAGCCGTGGGTAGAAACCTCGCTACTTCTTTAGCAAAAGAAGGGCCTGATAAAATCGCAACCGGGAAATCATTCCCAAAAGTTTGGGCGACAATGTCACTGAGGAGGCAGTTACTTTTGGGATCCACACCTTTGGTTAACCAGGTAAGACCTTTCGGTTTTGGATTTATTCTCCGAATTAAATCGGCAAATCCATGCGAAGGGATAGCAATGATCACGTCATCAGCTTCTTGTAAGCAATACTGCAAATCGGCATGTGGCTTGATATTGCTGGGAAAAGGAGAATCAGGGAGATACGCTGAGTTTACGCCTTCTTTGGACATTTGAGCGACTTGCTGTGGATCATGACTCCACAGCAAAACCTGATGCCCAATTTGTGCTAAATGAAGGGCAACTGCGGTGCCCCAAGAGCCGGCACCGAGAATGGCAACCGTTTGTTTTTTCATGGTAATGACTTTCTTTAGCTAGTAGCCCCTTCTTTTTGTTTCTCTTGAAGCTGTTGCATGTATAGTGCATCAAAATTAATTGGTGCGAGTACGAGTTGTGGGAAGCTGCCACGAATCACTTGAGAAGTAATGGCTTCTCGAGCATACGGGAAAAGAATGCTCGGGCAGAAGCTGTTGAGCAAATGATCCAACTGATCGTCTGGAGCACCTTGAATCGTAAAAATACCAGCTTGTTTTACTTCGACTAAGAATGCGGTTGATTTTTGATTTTGAACGGTAGCAGTAACCGTTAAAACGACTTCATAAACATGGGGTTCTAACACGGTACTATTGGTGTTTAAATCCAATTTAAGCTCAGGC
The DNA here is from genome assembly GCF_001468085.1 of Legionella waltersii. Taxonomy (GTDB): domain Bacteria; phylum Pseudomonadota; class Gammaproteobacteria; order Legionellales; family Legionellaceae; genus Legionella; species Legionella waltersii. The sequence goes on from NZ_LNZB01000031.1 coordinate 157,457, forward strand.
TCCCATTGTTGTTGGAACACGGCAGGCGTATTCGGTGTTTCGTAGGAAAGATCTTTCACGTAAATTCTTTGAATCATGAACTGAGCTTCTTGGTTGTTTTGTACTTGTTCTACCATTTTATTATTTTCCTCTTAATAGTGTATCTAATTTACCCTCTTGCTCTAGGGCGTATAAATCTTCACAGCCGCCAATCGCTTGGCCATTGATAAAAATTTGCGGGACTGTGTGTCTGCCACTTCTTTGGATCATTTCATCGCGTAGTTCTGTCTGTATATCAACACGCATATCGATATAGTCTATCCCTTTCTTGTCCAGTAACTTCCTGGCTTTTGTACAGTAAGGGCAATAACCAGTGGAGTACATGATTACGCTAGTCATGAAGTTATTTTCCTTTTACAAGTGGAAGATCGGCGTTTTGCCATGCATCAAGTCCCCCACCTAGTACCAGTGGTTCAAAACCTTTGGTTTTAATCTTCGCCGCCAAGCTTTGCGATTGGATACCCTTTGAACAGATGAGCACAATGGGTTTGTTTTTGTACTTAGACATTTTTTGCGAATCAAAGTCTTCAGGATTGGTCTGAATCGAATTTAAAATATGACCATTTTTAAAGGTCTCTTTATCTCGAATATCGATAAGCACGACTTTGTCCTCATTCATTAAATCGACGACTTTATGTGGGCTTAGGGATTTTGCTCTGGTTTTTTGCGAATGTATTTCATTGATAAAAAATAGTATTAATACGACTACGAAACCGAGCCATAGCTGCCAGTGGTTTATTACAAATTGACCAAATTGTTCCATAGTTAACTCAATAATGGGATTAGTTTGCTAAATTATCCTCAGAATATCATTGGAACGCAAGCTAAAGTGAATGAGCCCCCTTTTTTAAGAGGACGTAGACCGCACCCGTACCGCCATCTTTGGGTAAGGCACTGTGAAAAGCGAGTACTTCTTCAAATTGAGGTAGCCATCGATTTACCAGGTTTTTTATCACGGGACGAGCACCTTGATGACCACCTTTTCCATGAATGATGAGCAAACAACGTTTGTGATTGTGTTTTTGTTTTTCAATAAATCGCAGCAGAGAACGCCTGGCCTCTTCGGAAGTTAAACCATGAAGATCAAGTCGTGCCTCCCAAGGGATGAGGCCATTCTTTAAATCACGGAATCGGCGGTTAGGTATGCTGGGATCTGAGTAAGACAGTATTGATTCAGACAGGACTGGATCGCTGATGTAATCCGACAGGAATAATTCCTTAGGGGCTGGTGTTAACTGTTTAGGTTTGTTCTTCGGACTCTTTGTTTCGGGAGGGGGTGTTTTTATATCTATGCGTTTTTTTGCATTTTTCAGTGGTTTTACCGCTTGCATGTGTTCACGAAAGAGCTCTTTATCTTCGTCAGAGATTGGCTTATCGGTCATTTTGGGCTGTAGGTAAAATGGTATGATTAAATTATACATGAGAGTAATGGGAGGGAGGAAGGGGAGAGAGAGAATGAAGGAAAGGGACGGACCCCAGTGGGGTCCGTCCCCGAGATTTACCCGAGGTTTATCCGTCCCCGAGGTCTATGCCGGAGTTACTATTTTTGTCTACCAATAAAATGGTGTACAATTTCAACCTTTTATTACGAGAAGAATTAGTCACCTATGAGCAGTTTCTTTATCAAAGACACCGAGGAATTAGTCAGTATTCTAGATTTCTTGCGCTATAGTTTATCTGCCGCAGAGCAAGCAAATCTCTACTATGGGCATGGCACAGACAACGCATGGGATGATATGCGATCGCTGATTTTAAGAAGCTTATCATTGCCCTATGATTTGGACCCATTATTGCTGAATGCTCGACTTACAGTGAATGAGCGAAAACACCTGTGCATGCAGTTGGATAAACGCATTAATCAACGCGTCCCAGTTCCTTACTTAATTAAAGAAGCTTATTTCTGTGATTTACCATTTTATGTTGATGAGCGCGTATTAATTCCTCGTTCACCAATAGCGGAGTTAATCAGCCAACAGTTTTCACCTTGGGTTGATTCTGAACAGGTGAAGAATATCCTTGATTTATGTACTGGGAGTGGCTGTATCGCCATTGCTTGTTGTTATGCTTTTCCTGAGGCTCAGGTTGATGCGGTAGATATTTCCAAAGAGGCCTTAGCCGTTGCGGCTATCAATCGTGAGAAGTTAGACGTGGAGGAACAACTGGAATTGATTGAGTCTGATTGTTTTTCTGCATTACAACCTAAAAAATACGACGTCATTGTGAGCAATCCTCCCTACGTCAGTAAAGATGAAATGCAGACTCTTCCAGATGAGTATCGTCATGAGCCTGTTTTGGCATTAGAAACTGCGAATAATGGATTGGCAATTGTTGAAAATATTTTGAAAAATGCTCATGCTTATTTAAACGACCAAGGTGTCTTAATTGTTGAAGTAGGTAATAGCGAGGAAGCCTTGTGTGAAGCATTCCCCAATGTACCGTTTTTGTGGCTTGAATTTAGTAACGGAGGGCAAGGGGTGTTTATCGTTACGAAAGAACAGCTGAACGAAGCCGGATTTTCATAACACCCTGGAAATTAATAACGGGGCTTACTAAAACCATTTTTAATGAAGGGATGGGGTTTTTACGTAAGTCCTGAATCAGTTAAGTGAGATGGCATGTCAGGTAACACTTTCGGAACATTATTTGCTGTAACAACATTTGGCGAGAGTCATGGGCCGGCAATTGGATGTGTGGTTGATGGGTGTCCACCTGGCATGCTTTTGCAGGAAGAGGACATTCAACCATTTTTGGATAAACGCAAACCAGGTCAATCCAAATACACCACTCAAAGACGTGAGGATGATAAAGTAGACATTTTATCTGGAGTATTTGCCGGAAAAACCACAGGTGCACCGATTGCCCTATTGATTAAAAACACCGATCAGCGCTCCAGTGACTATGAGGACATTAAAGATCTATTTCGTCCTGGCCATGCTGATTTTACCTATCATCATAAATACGGACATCGTGATTATCGTGGTGGAGGGCGTTCATCAGCCAGAGAAACCGCGGCACGTGTAGCCGCTGGAGCAATTGCACGGCTGTACCTCCAGCGTCATTTGAACGTTGAAATAGTTGGCTACTTGCAGCAAATGGGTGATCTAGTTTTGGATTTTGAAGACGAGAAGGAAATCCCTAAAAACGCTTTTTTTTGTCCTAATAACAAGCAAATTCAAGATTTGGCGGATTACATAGAGCGTCTCCGTCGCCAAGGCGACTCCGTGGGTGCTCGAGTCAAGGTTATCGCACGGGGTGTACCAATAGGTCTGGGTGATCCCGTTTTTGATAAATTAGATGCCACATTAGCCTATGCCATGATGTCCATCAACGCGGTGAAAGGCGTGGAAATTGGTGCGGGTTTTGCGGCAGTGGAGCAATTGGGTAGTGTGCATCGAGATCAAATGTCTAAAAAGGGCTTTTTGAGTAATAATGCGGGTGGAATTTTGGGCGGTATTGCTACAGGTCAGGCCATTGAGCTTAGTATCGCTCTTAAACCTACTTCGAGTATTGTCACACCAGGCCAAACGATCAATACTGCAGGCGAGGAAGTGCCGGTAGTGACTAAAGGTAGGCACGACCCTTGCGTAGGTATTCGCGCAGTACCCATTGCAGAAGCCATGATGGCATTGGTTTTGATGGATCATTATTTAAGACATAAAGCACAATGTCATTTTTGAATATAGAGGTTATATGAGCAGACAACTAAACGTAGCTATCGTAGGCGCCACCGGTGCCGTTGGGGAAACCTTTTTAAGGGTTTTGGAAGAGAGAAAATTCCCTGTCAATAAACTCTACCCATTAGCTAGCTCTCGCTCAGTAGGTAAAACAGTGACTTTTAGAAATCAAGAATTAGAAGTATTGGATTTAGCCGAGTTTGATTTTAGCCAGGCAGATATTGCCTTATTTTCTGCCGGAGGATCCGTTTCAAAGGAATTTGCACCAAAAGCCGTTGCTCAAGGCTGCGTGGTAGTCGATAACAGTTCTACCTTCCGCTACGAAGAGGACATTCCTTTGGTTGTTCCAGAGGTTAATTCGCATCGCATTGCTGAGTATAAAAATAGAGGCATTATTGCGAACCCAAACTGTTCAACCATTCAGATGGTTGTTGCTTTAAAACCTATCTACGATGCAGTTGGTATAGAACGTATCAATGTGGCCACCTACCAGTCCGTATCTGGCACAGGAAAAAAGGCAATTCATGAATTGATCGCCCAAGTGGGTGATTTGTTGAATGGCCGCCCTGCAAAAGTGGATGTCTATCCGCAACAGATCGCATTCAATGCCATACCTCATATCGATCAATTTGAAGAGAATGGGTATACCCGTGAAGAAATGAAGATGGTTTGGGAAACTAGAAAAATATTAGAAGACAACTCCATTTCAGTTAATCCTACAGCAGTAAGAGTTCCTGTGATTTACGGGCATTCCGAAGCGGTTCATTTGGAGTTGAAAAAACCACTTACGGCTGACAAAGCTCGAGAACTGCTTTCTAAAGCGCCAGGCGTCAAGGTTATCGATAATTTAGCAAAATCAAGTTACCCAACTCCTTTTAAAGACGCGGTAGGGAATGATGAGGTATTTGTTGGACGAATTCGCCAGGATATTTCTCATCCATGTGGTTTAAACCTATGGGTGGTTGCAGATAATATTCGCAAAGGTGCGGCGACTAATGCAGTTCAGATTGCAGAAATATTGCAAAGAGAGTTTTTGTAAGGTTCCTATTTAATTAGGGTAAGGATGTTTTGAGTTTAAGTTATCTTGATTGTTTATTTAGGTGTATACTCAAAATATGAGCAAAAAAAGTCGAGAAACAAAGATTGAATTACCAACGGGTTTGCCTTCCGGAAAACCTGTTACTTCCTTTTTGGTTGAAGAAACGAAAGCCATGGAAAGAAGGCGGCGTGAGATGGAGCAACAAGGTGAGAAGCAATTTGCTTCCGTTAAAGCGCGTGAGCACCATGAAAATGAGGTAACTGTTGCACCAGAATGGGAACCGCAAAACAGTATTTTGCAGCATCCTGATTTGGATAATCAGCGTTACGATGGTGTTGATCCCAATTTAAATCCAGAACCTCCTTTAAATACTGAAGCGCGAAGGGAATTCGACAATGAAAAAAGAGAACAGGACAAAGAAAAACAACTTCGCTTAGGTAATATGCCCAAGTTCACCACAGCACCTACCCCTCGGGGGCCCTAAATGAGCATAGCCAGTGATATTATCAGTCGTAGGATGCCTGATTTTGATCTCTATGTCCGTAATGGTGACTCTCTTGATGATATTGACGAATACGGCTTCACCCCACTCATAGAATGTGCAATTACTCGACAGACCCATATTGCTGAGCAATTGATTGTGAGGAATGTCGATCTGAATAAATCGGATGTGACAGGGCGTACTCCTCTGCATTGGGCTGTAGATAATAATGATGTTGACATGACGCGCTTATTATTATCCAGCGGCGCGGATCCAAATGCATTTACCAGAAATGGCTTAGCCGTTTTAGTTTATCCTGTCTTACGAGGACAAGATCAAATCAAGCAATTGTTGTATCACCATGGTGCTAAATTGGATTTTGCTTTGGATTTTATCAATGCCAAATTGATTGGGCATCGCTTCGAATTGAAAGGGGACGTAGATATCGTCAATGCTCAGGGAGAGTTTATTGAGCTTGATTATGAAGGATTTATTCTGGAATTTACTGTGGCGGTTGTAAAAGATTCATTGAGGCGTTTTATCAGTAGTTACTCCACTAGGCATTTAAGAGATTATTTTCCGTTGATTCATACCATCATGGATGCGTTTGCAGATGCTGGAGAGCTATTGCAATTTCAGCACACAAAACTATTAACGGATCAACATCGAAAACGAATTATGCAGCTGATGGGTGCGCCTATGATGATTCTACCTGCAGCCAGCAGAGGACATGCATTGTGTTTTGTTCGTTATCATCAATGGTGGGCAAAAATCGATCGTGGTGAGAATAGTTTGAAGGAAGGAAGTGTCAATATTTATCGAATAACCCGACCTGAAGCCTTTAATTTAGATTTCGTTATGGATTTTTTGTATAAAAAGCAGAATAGACGCTATTACCATCAAACCATTAACCAAATTTTGGGATTATTGCCTATTACCCAGCTTCCAGTCAGCCCGCAAATTACAGGAAACTGTTCTTGGGCCAACGTGCAAGCGGTTGTTCCAGTTGCTTATGCAATTCAAGAGTTGACAACAGTTGAAGAATTTCATCCTGACTTATACATGAATTTATACGATCAATGGGTTGAGTGGGATAAAGATCGTGCTTTGGACGAATGCATACAGCGTTTTTACATGGCAAGCCCCATCCGTAAAGCCAGTATTGCCGCTATATTGGGAGGGGTGTTATTTCAATCCTGTGATCATGGAGTAGAGCACCATTTAGAAAGGGCTGAGAAAATCCTAAATATACTTACTTTGAGTGACTATTATTATGTTTTAGCGAGTTATTTGGAAGAATATTGCGTAAAGCGTTTGACGCGTAAAGGGAATAATTTATTGAAGCTATTGGATGACTGTGGAGTGAACCCAGATATTGGAGTGAATCCGGTGGCGACAGGGTTGTAGCTGCTGCTGAGCGGGGACGGACCCCAGTGGGGTCCGTCCCCATGTTTATTGTCAGTAAACGTAGGTACGGCGCTTAGCCGAATGGCGCTGCCTTAACAGCTTCATTCGTGAAAGCGGATAGTTTCGTATCCGCTTGCTGACGCGCGCGGCTCGGTTCCTTTTTTTGTGTCTGAATCAAATCCTAGTTACAGCAGGGAGTGAACCGAGCCGCGCGCGTCAGCAAGCGGAGCGATGCGGGCCGTATAGAGGAACCTAATGACACCGCTTCAGGCAGCGCCATTCGGCGAAGCACCCGACCATTGGTATAAATGCCCCATTTTAAAAAATGAGTCGATTCCTCAGGGTCCGTCCCCACGTTTATTTGAATCCCGAAGTAGTAGGGTTGTAGCTGCTGCTGAGCGGGGACGGACCCCACTGGGGTCCGTCCCCTCCCTTCAATTGACTATTTATTAATAATGACTCGCACTGCCTGCAATTTCAGTGTCGATGCGTTGATATGTAGTTCACTGTCAATCTTTTGCTTACGAAGATAGTCAAGCTCCTCTTCTCGAATCGTTGGATTAAGACGCTTTAGAGCTTCTAATCGATTGATTTCATTTAATAAGCTTGCGTTCATCGTTGATTCAGCTCTGCTCAGGATCTCTTGCATTTGCAGCTCAGCCATCTGGTTTGATTGACTAAGGATCGTGTTAATTTGATCCTGTATTTGTTTAATGATTGGGTAAGCTATATGTGGTTTTACTGCTGTGCAGAGACCATTTAACTGTTCGAAGGACAATACATGGGATAGATTTTTGCCAGAGATGTCCATTAAAACCCGGATGGGGTTGAGGGATAAAAATCTATCGAGTTGTAATGCTTTTGGTGCAGCACAATGAATGGTGTATAGCGATTCTAAAAATAAGGTTCCAGGCTGAATATTTTTTATCGAAATAGTGGCTATAGTGGCATTGCCTAGCTCGGATTCCAATATCATTTCCATAGCACCAAAGACCATGGGGTGTTCCCAGCTTAAAAACTCCATGTCTTCACGGACTAACGCTTTCAATCGTGAGTAGGTTACCGTCATTCCGTCCTCTTGTAAGCCAGGGAAATAGGAGGTCTTCATGTGATTTCCAGGATGAAGAATTTCCGCATCTTCAGAGTGATATTCATGATCAATGCCAAATTCTTGATACACTTTACCCATGTAGTTTTGGAGCTCAAGGCAATTTTCTTCAGCTTCAATGGATTGGATGAGCTCTTGACCTATAGCCGCGTTACAAGAGTTTAATTCAAGCAATGGGTTTCGACCTTTGTTTAGAGACTCTTTTATTTTTTTTGCGCTGTCCCGTGTCTCATCAATGAGTTGTTTGAATTCTGGAGATGAACTGTCTATTTTCTGATTGGTTAATACAGGCAATAACTTGTTGGCGTACAGTTCATAAATTGAAAAACCGTAAGAACAACTTTGTTGCAGATTGTTGAGCCCTTCCTGGAACCAAACGAACAGTTTTTCTTGAGCCGTATTGATTAAATAGGGCACATGGATCTGAATTGGATGCTTCTGACCAATTCTATCCAGTCTCCCTATGCGTTGCTCAAGTAAGTCGGGGTTTAGTGGTAAATCAAATAAAACAAGGTGGTGTGCGAATTGAAAATTTCTTCCCTCACTGCCAATCTCGGAGCAAATTAGAGCTTGTGCGCCTTGTTCTTCATCTGCAAAATAAGCAGCAGCCCGATCACGCTCTATAATACTCAGTCCCTCATGGAAGTCAGCGCATTGAATGTTAGTCTTTAGTTTTATATGGTGTTCTAAGGTTTGAGCTGTGTTTTTTGAGGCACAAATGACTAATATCTTTTTCGGAAATAGTTCAGTTATCTTGTCAATAAGCCAATGAACGCGAGGATCTTGTTTAATCCACTCTTCACCCTTAACAGCAGATTCTGGGTAGAGACTTGTCGAGATGTCTTCACCCTCCAAATTGTAAATAGCTGGGCATGGTAAAGGATAGCTATGTACAACTCGTATTGGAAACCCTTTGATGGTTGCTCGGGTGTTGCGAAAGAGAACTCTGCCAGTCCCGTATCTGTCTAGTAATTGGCTAATTGCTTCCTGTGCAGTCTCTGGCGGATTATCCAAGTAGGGTTTTAATAGCGTTTGCTCTTTGGTGTTTAATCGGTGGTTCAGGTTTTCTTCAAGAGATATCAACAATTGCTGAACGATTTCATTGATGGTTTGATATTGGTTTTCTTCTTTAACAAATTCTTGAAGAGTGTAAAAACGAGCTGGATCAATAAGGCGCAGGCGCGAGAAATGGCTTTCAATACCTGCTTGCTCAGGGGTTGCTGTGAGTAATAATAAGCCTTTGCTTTTTTTTGCCAATTGTTCAATAAATAGATACTCTGGGCTTATCTCATTCTCCGACCAGTGAAGATGGTGTGCCTCGTCAACCACTAACAAGTCCCAATCGGACTCAATAACGTGTTTCTGAGCGATGTCATTGGACATTAAAAAATCGAGGCTTGTTAATACGAGTTGCTCCGATTCAAAGAGATTTGCAGGTTGCTCAGGCCAATCCCCACCAGAAAGTCCTTCCTCATCGTCTTCAGTTAATTCATCAGGCTGCTGTTCATACCTCGTTTCATCAATAATGGAGAATTGCAAATTAAATCGTCTTAACATTTCAACAAGCCACTGGTGAATCAGTGAATCAGGAACAACGATTAAAACTCGATTGGCTCTGGCAGTTTGCAATTGGCTGTGCAAAATCATTCCAGCTTCTATGGTTTTTCCAAGTCCTACCTCATCGGCTAACATCACTCTTGGGGCAAATCGTTGTCCCACTTCCTGAGCAATGTACACTTGATGAGTAAGATGACTTGTTCGGGACCCGATTAATCCTCTAATTTTCGATTGCTGTAATCGATTGCATAAGTGGATGGTATCGACCCTTAACTTAAAGGAGTCGAGTTTATCGATAATACCACTGGATAGTCGTTGTTGTGGTGTGTTGAGTTTAATAAAGCTACTGAGAGCCAATTCGCTGATGCTGATTTCATTTCCGTCTTTGTCTTGTCCACTATAAAACACAATTCCTTTGTTTTCGTTAACAGATATGACTTCCATGCGCTCTTGCTGATTGGTAGTAATCTCATCACCCGCTTTATAGATGATACGACTTAAGGGAGGATTATCCGTTGAATAAATTCTTTCTTCGCCAACAGCTGGAAAAGACAAGCAGACTTGTCTTCTATCAAAATCAGTAATGATTCCAAGTCCAAGTTGCGTTTCCGTGTTGCTAATCCAACGTTGTCCAATGGTGTAAGTCATGTCAAGAAGCATCCTTCCTGTTAAAGGGATCAGGAGTAATTCGTAGCCCTGTATTTAAAAGAGTGGGATTGTATCAATTTATCCTGTAAATCGCATCTTTGATGAATACTACTCATCGTTGTTGAGCAACTATGAGTAGTGAGTTATCAGTTAGTGAATGATGGGGATGTCTTGTTTGTTTGCTTAATAGGGTCTTGAGTTTTATTGTCTATTGTGGAGAAAAAGGAATTACTCAAATCAAATTGCACCTGTTTTAGTGATTTTTGATTGATCTGTTCGATAGCACTCATTATAAGGTTTGTAATATTGAGTCTGTCTTTTGGGCTCAATACATTAAAATCATCTCGCCGAAGAATAAGGTGTGGGTGATCTTGGCCTTGCTCTCCACCTACATCGTGGATGACGTATTGAGTTCGAAATGCATTTTTACCCAGCTTTTGTGCAATTATTTTAGATAAAGCGGGAATAATTTTATCCATCAATCGCGATTGAAATTGAGTAAACTCGTCTTTCAAAGGATCTGACTTAAAATGTTTATCGTTAATCTTTACGCACAGAAAGGATTCCTTATCATAAACAGTTCCTTTATAGGCTATGTTGTAGGTTTGTTCGTAGGTACCGTCTAATGATAGTTTCATGCATTATATCCTTATAAAAGCATTCGGTTCATTTAAAAATCAGGACTTACACAAAATCCCAATCCCTTCGTTAAAATGGAGTTCAATTCAGTCATTGAGTCCTCAAGTTTTGAGGATCATCGATTTTATTATTATCACCTTTGCAGTGTGTTGACAATTGATAATTGCTTGCCTAACTTGCTTGTAGGAACACATTGTTTTAGCTTGATTGGTTTGGGTGTCATTTTTTGATCTATGCTTTAAAATTATGAGTAAAAAAATTAAAAATATTACTTGTCATTACAATCATTTTTGATTAAAAATAATCATCTAAGGAAGATTTTTAAACGTAAGGAGTAAATATGTCTACCAAGGAAACAGAGCTCGTAGAATTGATTCAGAGGGACCAGAATTCGGGCACATCTTCTGGAGCAGAGACAAACACTCCCCTTGTCAAAATAAAATTAGGCTCCGATGTTCTTGTGGATCCAAAGGTTTTGGAAGACCCTCCAAAGGACGCAGATAGTCTTACAAATATTGTTCATACTCAAAAAAAATTAAGCCAAGTTAAAAAAAGCTTAAGCTCCATCGTGCAAACCCTCAATGACAACCCCAGTTTGATCACAAGGGCCGCTACTTTTTGGGGCGGATTGCCCATGTGGGAAAAAATATTGCTTGGAGTTGGCGTTTCAGGTGTGCCTTTGGCTGTTGGACTTGTTGCTCACCTTGGAGTTTTGCTGGTCATCGGAAGTACTACAGGGGTTGTTTATACCGCTGGCTCAATTGTCTTGGACGATCACCATACAAATAATGTAAATATTGCTAGAAAGGTAGAAGAAGGGGTAATGGGTTTAGCAGATATTTTGGGACACATTATTGACCTGTTGGATAAGATACGTCAGCAATTTGCTCACGAAATTGAACGCTTCAAACTTGAGAACAGTAGACTTACTGACAACATCGATAATTTACAAGAACGAGTCGAAAATTTAGGTGCTCAAGTCGAATTATTTAGAGAAACGGAAAGAGTGTTGAGGGAAATTAAAGAAGGTTTAGAAAAAACGGCAATTGAATTGGCACAATCTACTGTTAAGCAGACAGAGTTGTTGGAGGAGAATGAAAGGCAGCTGACTGAAATTAGACGAATTTATGAAAAGAGCCAGCTTCAATTGGGTGAAAAGGTGGTTGAATTAAATGGTGTAAAAGAACAATTAACCTTAAAAGTCCAGCAGGCGAATCTAGTTGCTAAAACGTTGCAAGGAACAGTAGAAACATTAACTGGAACCGTTATTTCAGATACTCAAGATAGACAAATGTTTCAAGAGAAGCTAGACGGGTTCTTAAAAGATAAAGAAGGGAGTTTTGATAAAGTATCTTCTAGAATAGTCAAAGCCGAAGAAGAGTTAGTGAGAGTAAAAGAGCAGTTGAATGAAAGTAATTTAAAATACAAAGAGCTTCTTAAGCGGCAGGAGGATCAGGTTAGTCGTTTAGAGGAACTCAATAAATCAGTGAGTGGTCGATTTATAGTGCCAACCCAAGTAACCCAAGTAACTCAAGTGCCCGAAGCTATACACACCCTTGGTTTTCACGCGTCTAAGAAACCATCCATTAAAACAGTGGGCGATGAAACTCCAAGTCTTGTTCCAGTTCTCGTTAACTAAGTTCATGCCGTTCCCGCTAATGCGGGAACGGCAGTGATTTCCTATTTTTCTTCATGTTCTTTCAAAAGTGCGGGTTCTCGTCTTCTGTTCCCATCGTTTTTTGCTTGGTTAGGGCGATTAGCATGATGGCCGGTTGAACCCTGCTGATTGGGATTGTTTTTCTTTCGAGGTTGATTAGACTGATTGTTTCCAGTACTTGTGTTTCCAGAAGCTTGGCGCTGCTGATTTTGGTTCCCTCCAGTTCGTCTCCTGCGATGTTGAGGGTTTCCTTGAGAGCGCTTATCCTGCCCTGGTCGTCTGCCTTGTGTTCGCTCATGGTGATGCTTTTTAGCTTGAGGAGAGCTGGAAGGTTCTGAAGCACTTGTTGTTGAATGCCCACCAAATAAACTTGTCCACAAGCGCTTGATAAAACTTGTTTGTGGGTGCTTGATGTGTCTATGTTCAGCAAAGGATTTAACGGCTGGTTCATCGTGATGAGCTTCTTCTTTATCGCCACTCATTACTTGGATTTCTGGTTGCTGAATTAAACTGAAGCTTGGCTTTTTAGACTTGCCAACATTGTCTTCCTTGAGGCGTGTAATGGAGTATTGTGGAGCGTGCATATACGGATTGGCAATAATAATCACTGCTACACTGTGGCGCTTTTCAATGTCTCTGATGAAAGTGCGTTTTTCATTCATGATGAAAGTAGCCATTTCGGGAGGTAATTGCACTTGGACTTCAGCGGTCTTTTCTTTTAAGGCTTCTTCTTCAATCAGTCTAGTAATGGATAAACTGTGAGATTGAATACTCCGTACAGTTCCTCTTCCTTCGCAACGTGGACAGACTTCTTGAGCTGTTTCACCAAGAGATAGTCTCAGGCGTTGACGAGACATTTCTAAAAGTCCAAAACGTGAAATTCGTCCCACTTGTATTCTTGCTCTATCCGCTTGAAGGGCTTCTTTTAATCGATTTTCAACGTCGCGTTGATTTTTGCTGGAGCTCATATCGATAAAATCAATGACCACTAAACCTCCTAAATCGCGTAAGCGAAGTTGGCGTGCAATTTCATCTGCGGCTTCAAGGTTTGTGTTAAGGGCTGTCGCTTCAATATCAGTTCCGCCCGTGGCTTTTGCTGAGTTAATATCAATTGAAACAAGAGCCTCGGTTCTATCAATCACTAATGCTCCACCAGAAGGCAGCATCACTTGACGTTGGAATGCCGTTTCGATTTGGCTTTCAATTTGATAAAAGTTGAATAATGGCACGCTGCTGTTGTACAGCTTAAGGTTAGGTAGAAACTCTGGTTTAACTTGCTCAATGTACTGTTTGGCTTTAATGTATGAAATTTGGTCATCTATGATGATTTCGCTAATCGATTTGCGTAAGTTATCGCGAATTGAACGAATAATGACGTCACCTTCTTGATGAATTAAACAAGGCGCAAGCTCAGAATTATAGGCTTGTTGGATTGAATGCCATTGAGTAATGAGCATGTTTAAATCGTCTTGTAATTCGTCATGACTTTTGCCAACGCCCGCAGTACGAATGATTAAACCCATGTCATCGGGTAATGTGAGGGCGTTTAATGTTTCTCGTAATTCATCACGCTCTTCACCCTCTATTCTTCTCGAGATCCCACCAGAATGTGGATTATTGGGCATCAACACCAAATAGCAACCCGCTAAGGTAATGTAGGTGGTTAACGCTGCTCCTTTGCTGCCGCGCTCTTCTTTATCAACCTGGATCAATAGCTCTTGACCTTCGCGAAGAAGAGAAGTAATAGGTGGTTTTTCATCGCCAAATTCATCGGGATGCTTGCTTAAGTATTCAGGAGCAATTTCCTTGAGTGGTAAAAAACCTTGTCTTTTAGCGCCGTATTCGACAAATACAGCATCTAAACTAGGTTCTCTACGAGTAACGATTGCCTTGTAAATATTTCCTTTTTTCTTGACTTCCCCTGGACACTCAATATCCAGGTCAAAAAGGTGATTGTCTTTGACGAGTGCAACACGAATTTCTTCAGTTTGCATCGCATTGATTAACATTTTTTCCATTGTTTTACCCCATAATAAGGGCGCAATCCGTTTAAATGAGATAATCAAGGCTCAGCGGTTATCGCAATCGATTCGTCTTATCAGGTCGTTATCCAAAAATGAATTGTCAAACCCTCAGCTCTCATCACTTTTTATACGTTTATGAGCAGCCGGGTTGTATGAAAATCAAATCATGGGATAGTTGCTGATGAAACTGCGATAGCCTATTCCTTAATTGCATCCATTGTTGTTTTAGGAACAATATCAATGAGCAATAAGGAATTTGATCTTTAATTCGACCCAAGATCATGTGGACAGACCGTACGCAGGCTACCTTATTTATGAAAGGTGCATGCTGTGAGATGTACCGATTACAGCTTAACGGGATTAACAAAAAAGGGCCTTTTTTCAGGCGCGATACAGCCCGCAAGTCATTTGTAAGTGGTAAAAAGCATGTCTGGCATGCGTAGGTATCTGTCGAAATACTTATCAATTTCTCTCTGATTATGGGTCGCTTCCTTCTATCTGCGACTTAAATGGAAGCGCATTGTGTTTTTCTCTATGCATTAATTGGCCATGAGCTAATTAATTGCAAATCTTTTGTTGATTATTCGTCAACTAAATAAACTATTTCTTCGATTTATACGTTATAATCCGGTCGTAGGAAATAATCCCTAACGATGTTTGATTATAGCAAAAAAATCACGCTCAGCAAATAGGTTTATTGAGAATGAGTGAAGTCAGTTATAAAGAAATTGGCGCCGAAGAAGAAGGCCAACGTTTAGATAATTATTTAATTCGGGTTTTAAAAGGCGTGCCCAAAAGTCATATTTACCGAATTATTCGTGGTGGTGAAGTTAGGGTTAATAAAAAAAGAGCTCAAATAAATACACGCTTGCACACGGGTGACTCTATTCGCATCCCTCCTATAAGAATGTCAGAACCCAAAGAAGTATTTGTTGGTGATGGTTTGGCAAATCGATTGAAGAATAGTATTATTTTTGAAGATTCTTCCTTATTGGTAATGAATAAGCCAGCGGGCATCGCTGTGCATGGTGGGAGTGGTTTAAGCTTGGGTGTTATTGAAGCGCTAAGAAAGACTAGACAGGATTTACCTTATTTAGAATTAGTTCATCGTCTGGATAAAGACACATCAGGTTGTCTTCTGATAGCAAAAAAGCGCAGCGCTTTAAGATCGATACATGCCTTATTGGAATCAAGAGAAATAAAAAAAACCTACTGGGCATTGTTATGTCATCGTTGGGAAGGAAAAAAGACTATTACAGTATCTGCAGCATTAGAAAAAAACACCTTAAAATCGGGTGAACGATTCGTAGCAGTCACTGAAGAGGGAAAAGCATCAGAAACAGAATTTAAGTTATTAGAAAACTATCAGCAGGCATGTTGGGTTGAGGCAAGTCCTAAAACTGGTCGTACGCATCAAATTCGTGTTCATAGTGCTCATTTGGGGCATATCATTGTTGGCGATGAAAAATATGGGTATAAAATTGGAACAGTAGAAGGGATCGAAAGTAATCAACATCGATTGTATTTGCATGCCAGAGCGATTCAATTTAATTTAAATGGGACAAAGTATTTATTTCAAGCCGAAGTTGATGAGCGATTTGCCAACACATTAAAATTATTGCGTGCAAGGAGCAAGCTAAGCCATGAGTAGTAATGCATATGAATTAGTCATTTTTGATTGGGAAGGTACGATTGCTGATACGCTTGGTGTCGTTTTACATACTATTTCATCAGAATCAATTGCATTAGGTTTTGGTGAGCTGGACATGGATAAGGCAAGACAATATGCCAACCTAGGTTTAGTCCAAGCGGTAAAAAAACTATTTCCTAAACTGTCAACAAAAGAACAAGAAGATCTGATGCAAGCTGTTCAGAATGCGATGGTTTCTAGACACTCAGACGTTAGTTTAATACCAGGTGTAATGCCATTTATTAAACAACTGGTGCAGCAAAATATACAAATTGCGATTGCAACCAATAAAGGACATCAATCTTTATTACGGGCACTGCAAGCAACAGGCCTTGATGAGATATTCAAAGTGACCCGATCGGCTGGCCAAGTGCCTGCTAAACCTTGTCCGCAAATGCTTGAAGAAATTATGGAAGAATTTAACCAGACTCCAGATGCCACACTAATGATTGGCGATTCAGTCTCGGACATGGAGATGGCTACTGGTATTCATGTCAGTGCAATAGGTGTAGATTTCTATCACCAGCAGTCGGATGCGCTAAAAGAGGCTGGTGCTATGGCCGTTTTTGATGACTATACACTTTTAGCAGAATTTCTTAAATTACCAAAAGGATGAGCAAGGGAGCAATGATTAGTGAGCACATTAACTAGTTTGCCTAATGTATTGACATTAATGAGGATAATTCTGATACCCGTATTTGTGGTGGCATTTTACCTCCCTTTCCATTGGGCACCTGCAGTAGCCGCTTTAATTTTTGCATTTGCAAGTCTTACGGATTGGCTTGATGGCTATTTGGCTCGGAAATTAGAAATGATGTCTCCTTTTGGGGCATTTTTAGATCCAGTTGCGGATAAATTACTTGTGTCTACTAGTTTGTTATTGCTAGTCGGTGCCAAGGATATTCATTACATTACAATTCCTGCCATTGTTATTGTTGGACGCGAAATTGTTATTTCAGCACTAAGAGAATGGATGGCTGAAATTGGTCGTCGTACGAGCGTAACGGTTGGTTACATAGGGAAAGTGAAGACAACCTTACAAATGGTTGCATTGGTTTTATTGTTGGCTTTTAACCCTGTCGTATCTTGGTGGGGAAGTTTAGGATTTGTGTTGTTGTACGTTGCTGCAATATTAACTCTATGGTCTATGGTTATCTATTTAGCGGTAGCGTGGCCTGAATTAATGAAAAAAAATTAACTTTGATGTTGACAGTGAATTTATTTTCGGTAGAATCTCATCCCGTAGAGACGCGGGAATAGCTCAGTTGGTAGAGCATAACCTTGCCAAGGTTAGGGTCGCGAGTTCGAGTCTCGTTTCCCGCTCCAAATTAAAGCGACAGAGTAGTCGCTTTTTTTTTAGAGCAAGACAAAATACATGGGGCTGTGTGGCAGAGTGGTCATGCAGCGGCCTGCAAAGCCGTGTACGCCGGTTCGATTCCGGCCTCAGCCTCCAAAACCAAGACATTGCCCAGGTGGCGAAACAGGTAGACGCAAGGGACTTAAAATCCCTCGGTGGTAACACCATGCCGGTTCGATTCCGGCCCTGGGCACCAAGTTGTATTCTGAAGTAAATGTAATCAGCTCATCCCCATTTCAGGGGGCACTAATCAAGAACGCAAAACTTTAACTCTTAACTTAATCCATGCCAGAAGCAGGCGGATCAATTCTATTGATTTCGTCTAGGATGTCATCAGCTATAGCACTGGAAGCCGTTTTATGCACGAATAAGAAATTCCTATTTTGAGTTAGGTTGTACAGTCCTTTTCCTATAAAACCTAGGGTCAAGGTTCCAATAAATAAGACTAAGTTCACAAGAAACTCAGACCAACCACGATGTGGATCCAAGATCTTCTTGGCATCGTCGATTTTTTGCTTACACTTTAATTTAAATGTTGCAGTGTCTTTTTCAGAGGGGTTAGGTAGTTCGAAATAGGTATCTTTAAGCTGAGAAATATCTAAAAATAGTCGAAGAGCAGCTTCTGCAGCAGCTTCTAAGCGTTTGAACTCATCAGAACCTTGCTTTTCAAGCGCACACCTTTGTCCAAGATTTTCTACTTTATCCCATAAAGTTCTTAATTTCGCATCAAGAGCTCTTTCATAAGGAGACGTATGTCTCCTACCTCGTAATCTTACTGACATTGGGTGTTCATCAGATGGTTGTTGTTGATGTACTTGGGGCATATTGTTTTCTTGTCTAAGACGAGCCACAAGTCTTTGCGCAACATGATTTTCCCTTTCATCAAGAGGTGGTTTGAGCTCATTGTGAAGTTCTGCATATACCCATCGCTCATAGATTTGTTGCGAAGGAACTGGGTGAAATGGATAACTGTCTATGAACTCACGAACATCTTGAGGCAAATTTTTTCCTAGCAATTGAATTGCAAGACTTTGCGGGACATTAGCAATATTGAAGATGTATTCTTCGATAAGCGTCGCTGAACGAATAAGTTGAGCTGTAGCTACTGCATGGTCATTGTTTTCAACAATTTTTCTGTGGGTTAAACGCACGTGTTGTTTTAATAGGTTAAAACCAGCAGGGTTAGTTCGAGCATCTTCTCCTATTAGGAGTAAGAAGGGGTTCAGTTGCGTATCATCTCGGTTCTGAGCATTGATCGAGCCTTCTCCTCTTACAGTCCTTTCCCAATGTCCCCCTTGATGGGCTCCCTCTCTGCCACCATGATGGTAGATATCAATGCGGGATATAGGATGAGCATGGCATTTGTAATTTGTAACATCACCATTTTCAGGGGAATAACGTAGATCAAACCCTAGGGGTTTACAAACCCAACCAAATAGTTCATCAGGTGAAAGACTTTCATAACGGCCGGTATGTGGTCGAATTTTTGTACGGATATCCTTCCATTGTTGGGCAGTCATATCCTCAAAGATGAATCCTTGGATTTCTTCGTTACTTGGGAGCTGATCAACCATGAATTCACGGAGTACAGGGCCCAAAATAATTTGCGTATCAAAGGCATTGTACTCTTCTAAAATATCAGCAAAATGTTCCCATGTGAAAGTCTCCGGATTGAATCCGTAAAAAAGGGCAAATTTCTGTTTTAGCAGCAAGAAATTAGCATTATGGTGATTATCATAATGTGCTATATCCCTAAAATTTAAAATTTCTCTTTTTAATTCGGGAGTTATCGCATGTAAGGGACAGTTATTGAGTACTGTTGATATCTTTGGAAATGGCATAATGAGTTAACCTAAATTGATGGCTTTCATTTTAAGTATAATATGTTAACAAAATATTAATTTAAACTAAAATTTGATCATTTCTTGTGTTGTTTGGGATTTTGGTTGAAGTAAAGGAATGGAATCAGTCCTTTATCCGCTTCCTTACGGTCGCGGCTCGGTTAACTCCCTGCTGTGACTAGGATTTGATTCAGATAGCAAAGAAGGAACCGAGCCGCGCGCGTAAGCAAGTGGACCGATGCGGCCTGGATAGAAAAACCTAATGACACCGCTTAAGGCAGCGCCATTAGGCGCGTCGCTTGACCTTTGGTATAAATACTCCTTTTAAAAAATGAGTCGATTCCTGAGACCTTACGGTAGCGGCTCGTTTTTGCACAGTGCCAACCGATCCGCAAACGAAAAGCAGTGAATATCCCTAATTCGAATAAAGACCTAACTTCTTTTTGACTTCATCCTTGGACTTTTCTATAAGTCCTGTACAATAAGAATTTTAAGCCTGATCAAAATAACCATGTTTAGACCCTTAGCTCTTTTTATAGGATTGCGTTATACCCGCTCACGGAAGAAGAATCACTTCGTTTCTTTTATATCCTTAAGTTCCATGCTTGGCATTGGTATGGGGGTAATGGTTTTGATTACTGTTTTGTCCGTCATGAATGGGTTTGATCAAGAAATCCATAAGCGATTTTTTGGCATGGCACCTGAAATAACGATTACTGGTTATAACGATCGTTTAAAAGACTGGAAAGAAGTTGCTAAAAAAATAGAATCAATACCAGAAGTTAAATCCATTGCTCCGTATGTGGGAGGACAAGGGTTATTAACTCATGAAGGGCAGGTCCTACCCATCGTACTGACTGGGGTCATGCCAGGTCTTGAAGAGCAAGTAACTCATCTTAATAGTAAATTATTGGTGGGTAACATGCAGGATCTCAACCATTTTGGGATCATTCTTGGTAAAGGAATAGCAGATACTTTAGGAGCAATGGTCGGGGACAAAGTGACCATCATGATTCCTGAGGCCACGGTAACTCCAGCAGGCATGATTCCGCGTTTCAAACGATTTACTGTGGTGGGAGTTTTTTCTGCAGGAACGGGCTTTAATTTTGATACCAAACTAGCGTTTATCAATATCGAAGACGCGCAAAAATTAATGCAATTGGGTGAGGACGTTACAGGCATTAAATTGAAAATCCAAAACGTGTATCAAGCACCTGAGTTGACCTATAAGCTGTCCAATATGCTTGGTGAAGAGTATCAAGTTGGAAATTGGACCCAACAATTTGGCGCCTTTTTTGAAGCGGTTAAAATGGAAAAAACCATGATGTTCATGATCTTGCTCCTAATTATCGCTGTAGCGGCATTCAATTTAGTTTCCTCTTTGGTGATGGTGGTCAATGATAAACAGGCTGAAATTGCGATTTTAAGAACGATAGGCGCAACTCCTTCTACCATACTATGGATATTTGTTGTTCAAGGCATGATGGTGGGTATTGTAGGGACCGTACTTGGTTTAATTGGTGGAATAATTCTAGCTCTAAATGCAACAGAGATTGTAAATGCATTACAAGCCTTTTTCCATGTGAAAGTCTTGTCGTCAAGCATTTACTTTGTTGATTACTTGCCTTCAAAAATTATGCTCAAAGACATTTGGCAGGTCTGTTTTGCTGCATTATTTATGAGTTTTATTGCAACCATTTACCCGGCTTGGAGAGCCTCGAAAACGGTGATTGCGGAGGCTTTGCATTATGAGTGATGTCATTTTAACCAGTAAGGGATTGTGTAAAACCTATCATGATGGTGTTACCAAAGTTGAAGTTTTAAAGGGTATTGATTTATCGTTGGCCAAAGGAGATAGAGTAGCAATTATTGGTCCATCAGGATCTGGTAAGAGTACCTTACTGCATTTGCTTGGGGGATTGGATAAGCCTACTAGAGGCTCTGTTTTAGTCGGTGATGTTGATTGGCAACAAATCAATGAAAAACACCGTTGCCAATTACGGAATCAACGGTTAGGATTTGTATACCAATTTCATCATTTATTGCCAGAATTTACAGCCATTGAAAACGTGATGATGCCTTTGCTCCTTGGAGGACAGTCGATTCAAGACTCTGAAATGAAAGCCGAAATGATGTTAGAACACGTTGGTCTCAAGCCTCGATTACAGCATAAACCAGCTCAGCTATCAGGCGGGGAGCGCCAGCGGGTGGCAATCGCAAGGGCTTTGGTTCATCAACCCCACTGTGTTCTGGCAGATGAACCCACCGGTAATTTGGATGAAGCCACTGCTGGAAAAGTATTTGAGTTGATGTTAGAACTTAATGAAAAATTGAATACCGCGTTGGTTATTGTTACCCACGATCAGCAATTAGCCCATCGAATGGATAGGGTGATGGTCCTGCACGAGGGGAAATTCAATAACTTGAAATAAAATAATGAAAGGAGTAGTAATTATGCAAGGTAAACAGGAAAGGGATCCCTCTACAGATGAAGCTTCAACAACGGAAACACAAGAAGATAGCTCAACAATAATACTCACAACTCTTCGCTCTCGCGCATCATCTACAGGGTCTTTAAAGAATGGTGAGAAAGCCATTCATCGAGATCCTCAACGACTTGATTTCATAGATGCTGGAGTAGTAATGAAAAGGGATGAAGATGATCTCAGTTCTCCTAGATTGCGGTCATTAAAAAAGATGTATCCCTTAGAATGTCCAGTAACCCAACAACAGTCAAAACAACAGACTGCAGTTGGGATCGATGAGCATAGCACTGAAAATGAAGACGCGGTCAGAAACGGCCTTTAATAGTCTGCATGTCCTGGTGTGCGTGGGAATGGAATAACATCACGCACATTACCAATGCCAGTCACGTAAGAAATTAAGCGCTCAAATCCAAGCCCGAAACCTGCATGTGGCACGGAACCATATCGGCGTAAATCACGATACCACTGGTAGTGTTCTTTGTTTAAATTACACTCATCCATACGCTTATCCAAGACTTCAAGCCTTTCTTCACGCTGACTACCTCCAATTATCTCTCCAATACCTGGTGCAAGAACATCCATAGCAGCTACTGTTCGGCCATCATCATTAAGGCGCATATAGAACCCTTTGATTTCTTGGGGGTAGTTCGTTAGGATAACTGGTTTTTTGCAGAGAACTTCAGCTAAATACCTTTCATGTTCAGACTGCAGATCAAGTCCCCAACTGACTGGAAACTCAAATTTTTGCTCACTTCTTTCAAGTGCGGCGATGGCGTCCGTATAAGTCATGATTTCAAATTCTGACTGGGCTATGTGCTCCATGCGCTCTATACAACCAGGTGCTACAAATTGATTAAAAAACTCCATGTCATCGGCGCGTTCATCGAGAACTGTTTTGCACAAGTAACGTAACATGGTTTGACTTAAATCACAGATGTCATGCAATGTGGCAAAAGCAACTTCGGGTTCAACCATCCAAAACTCAGCCAAATGGCGGCTTGTGTTTGAATTTTCCGCACGGAATGTTGGTCCAAACGTATATACCTTAGACATAGCTAGACAGTAAGCTTCGACGTTCAATTGCCCGGATACGGTTAAAAAGGTTTCTTTGCCGAAAAAGTCTTTACTAAAATCAATTTGTCCTTGTTCTGTTTTGGGTAGATTTAGCATGTCCAATGTAGAAACACGAAACATTTCACCGGCCCCTTCGCAATCACTGGAGGTAATGATTGGGGTATGTACCCAGAAGAATCCAAGCGAGTCATAAAAACGGTGAATTGCTTGGGATAAACAATGGCGAATACGGGTAACAGCACCAATGGTGTTTGTTCTTGGGCGTAAATGAGCCACTTCTCTTAAAAACTCTAGGGTATGTCTTTTAGCTTGAATAGGGTAAGAGTCTGGATTGTCTACCCAACCTACGACTTGAATATGTTCAGCTTGGATTTCACAAAATTGTCCTTTGCCTTGTGAAGCAACTAATTTTCCAGTGGCAATGATGGCGCAACCTGCATTAAGTTTAGCTACTTCCAACGTGTAGTTCGCTAAACTGTCTGTAGCGACGATCTGAATTGGAGCAAAACAAGAGCCATCATGCAAACTGATAAATGATAAACCTGCTTTAGAATCACGACGGGTTTTAACCCAGCCTCTTACGGTTACGGTTTCATCAATGCTGATTTCACCTTCAAGGCATTGTTTTATGGTGAAGACTTCTGTCATTATACACTCCAAAATCTTATAAAATAGTATTCCGCTTCAAAGAGCATTGTTTGGCTGAGATAATACACTAAATGAAATAACTGGGGGAACAGTATGATGCAAAGAGTTTTATTTGTAACGTTATTTTTTATCTCAACCATTGTGCATGCTGAAGATACTGTATTAAAGCTTTATAGACCTTTTGGTGAAGTTACCGAACAAGCCCCCGTGGTGGTTAAGAGCAAAATTATTGGACATTGTTTTGCTCAATCCCAATTGATTCTTAGAGAGGATGCTTGGCGTTGTCAGGCAGAGGGTAAAGTGTATGATCCTTGTTTTGCTAAAGAAACCGGGAAGAATAAAGAAGTGGTTTGCCCTCAATCACCGTGGATAGGGGAAAGTGTGAGAATTGTGGTGAACGAACAATTATCTAATGCATTTCATAAACCTCTTGATATGTCTCGTACTTACCCCTGGGCCATTGAATTAATTAATGGTGAACATTGTTTGGCAGTAAATCCTGGAGAGGTATTTGATTCAATGCCTATACGCTATAGTTGCAGTGACAAACATGTTCTTATTGGTTACTTGCAACGTTGTAATCCTGTTTGGAGCATGCTGGAAAAGACGCCGAAAGGTGTTTCCTCGGTCAATTTTAAAAAAGCTTGGTTTTGACAGGATCAGGACTTACGCAAAACCCTGAGGATCATTCATCTTGTATCTTTGTCTCCGGGGACGATGGGATGAAAAACCGAGCCGAGACCGTGAGGGCTGAGGTATCGACTCATTTTTTAAATGGGGCATTTATACCAAAAGTCGGGTGTTTTGACTAATGGCGCTGCCTTAAGCGGTGTCATTAGATTCTCCTAGACGGCCTGCAACGGTCCGCTTGCTGACGCGCGCGGCTCGGTTTCTTCTTTGCTGTGTGAATCAAATCTTAGTTACAGCAGGGAGTGAGTTGGTCCGCTT
>NZ_LNZB01000031.1:181891-181986 GCF_001468085.1 Legionella waltersii
GCGCGGCTCGGTTTCTTCATTGCTGTCTGAATCAAATCTTAGTTACAGCAGGGAGTGAGTTGGTCCGCTTGCTGACGCGCGCGGCTCGGTTTCTT
>NZ_LNZB01000032.1 GCF_001468085.1 Legionella waltersii
GAACCATGCAAATCCGATCCACGACCATGAAGGACCAGCGGATATCCCATAGAAGCTACAACAACATCGTGTACAAAGAAACATCCTCATCCGTCTTAACAGCCGCTTTACTTTTCTCACCAAGCACATGTTGCGAAGAGACAAACAAACGATGGCTGGACGCTATTTTTTTCAGGTGTTGACCGCAGTTAAATGACCTCTATTGAGGACCTATTCAGCC
This sequence comes from Legionella waltersii, assembly GCF_001468085.1. Classification (GTDB taxonomy): domain Bacteria; phylum Pseudomonadota; class Gammaproteobacteria; order Legionellales; family Legionellaceae; genus Legionella; species Legionella waltersii. The sequence continues at coordinate 221 of NZ_LNZB01000032.1, forward strand.
CAGTTTTTCCCGTGCTACGCAGAACAAACCGAGCCGCGACCGTTAGGGAGCGGATGTTTAATGGAACCATGCAAATCCGATCCATGACCATGAAGGACCAGCGGATATCCCATAGAAGCTACAACACCATCGTGTACAAAGAAACATCTTCATCCGTCTTAACAGCCGCTTTACTTTTCTCACCAAGCACACTTTGAGAAGAGACAAACAAACGGTGACTGGACGCTATTTTTTCAGGTGTTGACCGCAGTTGAATGACCTCTATTGGGGACCTATTCAGCCCAGTTTTTCCCGTGCTACATAGAACAAACCGAGCCGCGACCGTTAGGGAGCGGATGTTTGATGGAACCATGCAAATCCGCTCCACGACCATGAAGGACCAGCGGATATCCCATAGAAGCTACAACACCTTCGTGTACAAAGAAACATCCTCGTCCGTCTTAACAGCCGCTTTACTTTTCTCACCAAGCACACTTTGAGAAGAGACAAACAAACGATGACTGGATACTATTTTTTTCAGGTGTTCACCGCAGTTAAATGAATTCTATTGGGGACCTATTCAGCCCAGTTTTTCCCGTGCTACATAGAACCAACCGAGCCGCGACCGTTAGGGAGCGGATGTTTAATGGAA
>NZ_LNZB01000033.1 GCF_001468085.1 Legionella waltersii
GACTTGTTCTCGTTTTACAGTTCCAAAAAAGCTCTCAGCCACAGCGTTGTCCCAACAATCACCTTTTCGACTCATACTTCCAACACATTCCTTACTATTTAAGACAAATTAAAATTTTATGCACCAGCTTTTATAGTGCTTCTGAAAGGTGTTTTTAATTTGGTCTAAAATTTAAATTAAGATATTCCGCCCGCGAGAGCTAGATGGATAATTTTAGAAAATGGATTTTTATTATATTTTTAACCACTTTAATACCCGTTTTAGGCGTTTTAGTTGGTTGGATGGTCTCAAATGGCTATGAAAATCAATATGAAGATACAGTTGTTCAACTTTTTAAGGATAAAAAGGGCATAGATATCAGGGAAAACCTACAAATTTTAAACAAATTAAAACTTAATACTTTGTGCTATGAAAAGGATCTGGATCCTGAAGTGACCCCAATGTCTAGACCACGATCCGAAAAATATTTGAGAGATCCCAGCCATTCTTATTTATGTTAAAATTTGTTCACGGTG
>NZ_LNZB01000034.1:0-996 GCF_001468085.1 Legionella waltersii
AAAACCTCTCAAAAGCAACATCTATTTTGAGGCAACGACTCTGTACTTATTTTGTCCTTCGGCAACACCTTTCATTGAGGCAATAGGCTAAGAAAAACCAGTGGCATTTTATTGTTTAAAATGCCACTAGCAGTTAAGTGTTCAGGCTGTTCATTTTCTCAGTGAGAAATGTCTCGGTGTGAGTGGGGGATTCAGGGCTAAAAAAGCACCACTTTCTGAAGGGATGGCGGTGCTCTTTGATGGTTTGTTCATGTTCATTTAAAAAGGTACTCATTGTCTCCCTGAGCTTTTGTTTTGAGTTTGCATTATCTACTTGTTCAAGGTTTTCACACAGTTGTTTGAGTATCTTAATTTTATCCTGAGGGCTTTTTTTCAATCCAAACCAGCTTGATTCATTGCTCAGCGTTTGTATGTGGTGCTCTATTGCCATTTTCAGGCGATATTTTTCGCTGTCGCAGATAACCGGTTTTTGGATAACGGTAAGGCTGCTCTCGTTGTTTTGATGCCCCAGCCCCAGTTGGCCATAATCGTTGTATCCACAGGCAAAGAGCGTTGGCTTGCCCTTGCTGTCGCAGCCAAAGACAAGGGTGTGGAAAGCACCTGCGACGACACCCTCCAGTGAGTTGAGTGCTTCAGGAATCTCGAGGCGCTGCAGGCTGCTCTGGATGTTTTGATGCCCCAGCCCCAGTTCGCCGAAGCTGTTTCTTCCACAGACAAAGAGCAGTGACTTACCCTTGCTATCGCGTCCAAAGACAATAGTGTGTTGAGCACCTGCGACGACACCCTCCAGTGAGTTGATGTCTTTGGGAATCTCAAGGCGCTGCAAGCTGCTCTGGTGGTTTTGATGCCCCAGCCCCAGTTGGCCTGAATGGTTGTCTCCACAGGCAAAGAGCAGTGATTTTCCGAGGCTGTCGCGGCCCAAGACAAGGGTATGGTTTGCACCTGCGACGACACCCTCCAGTGAATTGAGGTCTTTAGGAAGCTCAAGGCGCTGCA
>NZ_LNZB01000034.1:1100-1591 GCF_001468085.1 Legionella waltersii
CAAAGAGCAGTGGCTTTCCGAGGCTGTCGCGGCCAAAGACAAGGGTGTGGTAGCCACCTGCGACGACACCCTCCAGTGAGTTTAGTGCTTCAGGAAGCTCAAGGCGCTGCAGGCTGCTCTGGTTGTTTTGATGCCCCAGCCCCAGCTGGCCATGCTCGTTATATCCGCAGGCAAAGAGCACTGGCTTGCCGAAGCTGTCGCAGCCAAAGACAAGGGTGTGGAAAGTACCTGCGACGACACCCTCCAGTGAGTTGAGGTCTTTAGGAAGCTCAAGGCGCTGCAGGCTGCTCTTGTTATTTTCATGTCCAAGCCCTAGTTGGCCGCGTCTGTTATTTCCACAGGCAAAAATCAGGGGTCTGTCCTTGCTGTCACAGCCAAAGACAAGGGTGTGGTAAGCACCTGCGACGACACCCTCCAGTGAGCTTATTTCTTTGGGAATCTCGAGGTGCTGCAGGCTGCTCTGGTTATTTTTATGCCCCAGTCCCAGCTGG
>NZ_LNZB01000035.1 GCF_001468085.1 Legionella waltersii
AGTGGACCAGTTTGATAGGTACCGTTTTGACATTTTAGGCGGTCCCATTAGCTGCTGATCGACGGTCCCTTTAGCATGCTGAATGACAAAAGCTCTTCAATCAAAGCACTTTTTATTAAAAAAATGGCATATTCTGCTCTAATCCAGTTTATTATTTTTGGCTTTATACTCCTGCTTGCAAGAGATTATTTTCATAATCAAATGAGTACATTTTCCAGAAATCTAATTATCAATGACTCATTTACAACGGATGAAATTGGTAGGTACCAGCTACTTAATAATAAGGATGCCCTTGATTTAGTACTCTACAACTTAGGAAATGAGCGCAAACTAGACTCAATAAAATTCATTGCCTTTCCAAATAGCATTGAGGAGTATTTAGGTGATTGCGGAAAAAATACTACGAATAATAATTTCCTGATATGCAAAGCAACCAATGGGCAACTTTCTGGCATCACATTTATTAAAAAGGATGAAAAAGTATTAGGATATGTGGTCGCCAGAAAACAATATAATTCCATTTATACAATACCCGCATCCTATGGTCTTTTATTTATTTTATTAGTCGTAGTTGGAATATTTCTCTTTAATTTTTTATTTCTATTCCTATCAATGAGAAAGAAGATAGCTAACAATACCGAATATTTGCTTGACTTCATCGCTTCACATCAAACGAATAATGCTGTTAATTTTGCAAAGGTAGAAATTGATGAGTACAGACAAATTGCTAATAAATTTATTGATGAACATCGTGAAATAATTAGTTTACAGAAAGAAAAAGCTTATTACGAAGTAAGAAAAAATATTGCTGAGCAAGTTGCTCACGATATTCGGTCACCATTAGCGGCAATAAATACTGCAGTAGCTGATGTAACATCCATTCCTGAAAATAAACGCATTATGATTAGAAATGCGGCAAAGAGAATCAATGATATTGCTAATAACCTGCTCTTACAGTCAAAAAATAATTTTTTTGATTCAAAGGATATCATGGCAGATATGAAAGATTCTCCAGAATTAATATTTGTGGTGCTAGATAATATAGTTGCAGAAAAACGCTATGAATATTATAAGACCAACGTCAACATCAACTTAAATGGATCAGTCTGTTCATATAATTGTTTTTCCAATATTAATCCTGGTTCTTTCAAACGTGTCCTTTCTAATCTTATTAACAATAGCATTGAAGCCATTAACTCTAATGGCTCTATAGTCATCTCGTTAACCTGCAATGCTACTCATGTTGAAATTATTATTGAAGATAATGGCTGCGGCATTCCTCCTGATATTTTGCCAAAAGTTACTGAGCAAGGATTTAGCTTTAATAAAAAAAAAGGTGCTGGTTTTGGTTTATCTTATACAAAGCAATATTTAGAGCAAATTAAGGGTACAATGCATATTCATTCAGTGGAAAAAATTGGTACAAAAATCACAATAAGTTTAGTGCGATCTAACCACCCTAGCTGGTTCTGCGACTCCATGAATATTAGGCATGACTCTGTTGTTGTAGTGTTAGATGATGATCCCTCTATCCATGATGCATGGGATGAACGGTTCGCAACTATTGCATATTCTGCCCCAAAATGAACACTCATTCTGATTGAAAGTGAACACCGATTCTGGCGGAACGTGAACAGTGATTCTGGTTGAAC
>NZ_LNZB01000036.1:0-36652 GCF_001468085.1 Legionella waltersii
CAAAACCTCTCAAAAGCAACATCTATTTTGAGGCAACGACTCTGTACTTATTTTGTCCTTCGGCAACACCTTTCATTGAGGCAATAGGGGTAATAAGCACAAGCCATTAATCAATCCTTCTTTCAGCTCTTTCAGGACTAGCTAATCTTAACCGTTGATGAACCCAACAAAAGATCAAATAGAATGGTATGCATTTTGTTTTTATGGGATAGGTACGGGTTCCAGTGGGGTCTGTTCCTGTTTTAGAACACCCGCTATTTTCCGCTCCCTGACGGCTGAGGGATCGACTCATTTTTTAAATGGGGTATTTATACCCAAAGTCGGGTTCTTCGCCTAATGGCGATGCCTTAAGCGGTTTCATTAGGTTCTTCTATACGCCCCGCATCGCTCCGCTTGCTGACGCGCGCGGCTCGGTTCGCACAGTACCAACCGAGCCGCGACCGTGAGGGAGCGGATTTCGAATAAACGCTATTTAGCATTAACCTGAAAAGTATTAATACACCCTTGATAAGCAACTCTGGGGCTTTTAACACTGTAATACAAATCGTGTTCTAGGCTAGAGCATACTTGCTCAGGACTTAATTGATCCAAGCATTCCGCTAAATGCTCTTTATGGCAAGCTGGAAAGATTGATTCGCTATGGCCTAAGGCATGGTATTGCTCATTAGACCAACTATGATTGTCGGTGGTGTAATAAGTCGTGAAATCCTTCACTTTATATTGGTCGTTAATCTCTAATACCTTCAAGGCTGGATTATTGTGATGGGCTCTGCTCACAGAGGGTACTGAATACGCATAAATGGTCGTACCGTCATTTAACCGAATCTTTCTAAACTCTTCCATGTGAGTATGGCTGACTAATAAAGTAATTTGATCATAGGAGTGATGGTGTTTGTTTAAAACATCTAAAAATCGCTTAACGTACATCTCATGCCAAAAATGCTTGCCATTAAAGACTAAGCCCGGAGGAATGTGCATAGCGATAATCAGTTGTTTGGCATGATTTGTTTTTAATTGATGTTCCAACCAGAACAGCTGAGTCATCGCATCTCGTTCCTGATTCGGGTATTTAGGCAAAACAATAGGCCTTTTTGCCATTTGCACGGTATTCAAAGCAATAAGTATAATGTTCTTATTTTTAGGCGTAACGTAGCTTGAGTAGTATCCACCATCGTACATGTGTGATTTATCAATCACTAAGCCCTCGCAATGCACACAAGCACCATCCCAATCTAAGGCATTCGTCAGGGGGGATTTCCCGTCGACTTCAAAAGGTTGATAGTTCCCACTCAAAGAATCGTTGTTACCCGGAATGTAAAACATGGGTTTTGCACCTTGATCTGCAAGGAACAAGCCTCTAAATACCTTCTGCTCGTACTCCTCTTTCTGGGGGGAGAGGAACAAGGAATGGGTTGGCAAATCACCCAGATTGAGTATGAAATCTGCTTTTTTAGACAATTCCGTCAATTTATTAAGGGAGATCTCTAGAAACTCGTTCCCAGTATCTTGTCCATCGGCAGAAGTGTTATTCACTCCGTAGTGAATATCGGAAATGAGTAAGGCGTTTGTCGAAGAATAGGCTAGAGAAGTAAAACAAAAAGCCAACAGAACAACTCTCAAAATACTCAACTTATCCTCCCAACATCAAATGACCTGACCGTCTAATTGTTCTCATTTCCACACGTCATTATACCAAACTATTGAGAGAATTGAGAGAACCGTGTTATAGGGACTCTCTGATTATCCAGGTCCTCTGAACATCATTGTCTTGCATAGACGATTCCATCCACATAAGCATTGGCTTCCCTGATGAGCTGACCGGTAATGACTTTGAGGCCAGTGCAACAGCAAAAGGATATTTCTTGCCAAGCGTTTGCAAAGACGTCCAAACACGATTAGCATCGGATTGAGAGTCAGAAACGATTAATTCATTCCCTCGATAGACTACGTTCACGGCTTGACCTTTTAGTGCTTGTCTGACTACCAGCTCTAAGCGTCTCCATCGTGCCAAGCGACTTTGTTGAACACTCCCTTGAGTTGAAGCAGCTTGAAAATTAACCTGACTGTGTGGGGCAAAGACATGAGCGAGCCTGCTGCTACTGGGGCGTTGTTGTAAAAAGAACGCCGTGAGTGCATCCAATACAGGACGCCCAGGTCCAGACGATTTTCCAGGCAGACGATTAATGTACATAGCAAACACCAAGGTATGGCCATTTGCGGTGTACAAATAACCCGACAGACTGTTCATTCCAGTCATAGTACCCGTTTTGGCTCTCACAAAACCTTTCTGATTTGCCGTTTTAAATCGTTTTTGCAGAGTTCCATCGTGCCCTGAAATAGGTAAGGCAGAAATGTACTCATAAGATAAGGGGAAACGTTGGTACAAGAATTTTAATAGGGAAATGGTTTGTTCTGGTGTGACTAAATTATACCGAGATAAGCCGGAGCCATCCGTGAAAACAGCGTCTTTAAAATCAATCCCAGTTTGTTTTTGCAAGAATTCTTTGATAATTGGCTGTGCTGATACCCAATTGACTGGTTTACCACTTATTTTGGACGCGGCATGCAAATAGAGACTATCCGCATATAAGTTATCCGATGGTTTTAAAGTATCGGCCATCAATAGCTTTAAGGGTCTTGAATGTTGAGTAGCAATTAACATAGTTCCATTTGGAGATTTACCAAGCGACACCTCACCGTTCAACTGGATGCCCAACTTTGCTAACTCACTCTTTATCATGCCCTGAGCATAGACCAATGGATTTTTAATGGCCATGCGTTGTTGAATTGCCCACTGTCCCACTCCAATGCAACCCGTAACCAGTAAATGATTCTCTTTATCTAACTTTAAACCAACTCCACATCCTTTCGGAGTCGCTTTAGTGGTCGCCTGATTATTTAAAACGATGGTACCACCACCATCATCGACTTCGACTATCGCAGGATCTCCCGCCTTAGCCCCTGGATTTACTGTGACTGTAAAGCGATTAGAATCCAACATTAAAGGAGCAATCGGAGCACCGTAACTATAAGACATATCTGATTTTAACCACCCTGGAGGATACGGAGGGACAGAAGCTACACTACTATCAATAATGACGTTTCCCTGTAGGGTATTCACATTCCAGTCTTTCAAAGCGGAAAGGAGTGATCGTAAATCGTTACGGTCAAAAGAAGGATCCCCACTCAGATGCAAATACACATTCCCATTCAAAACGCCATTCTGTAATTTTCCAGCATTCGTACTGATCTGATTCTTAAATTGATAATCAGCTCCTAAAGACATGAGTGCAGCTGCTTCCGAAAACAGTTTCATATTGCTGGCAGGGATAAAAAGACGGCTTGCATTTCGTTTGTATAAGGTATCTCCAGAAGTTAAATCGATAACCACAATTCCAAGGTTCACATTGGGACTTTGTCGTTTGATGAGCCTATCGACTTCTAATTGCATGCTAGCTGCAAAAGAAGTAAGCGACACTACAAAAGTAACTGTGGCAGTCAGTATCCGTTTCATCTGTTTGAGTTCCTTATTGAACTTGATTCACTTTCTGCTAATCATATCTTAAGCCCAAGCGCTCCAAAAGACCTGCTAGCGTATCATTATCAAAAAACTTAACTTGCAACCACCCACCCTGTTGCTCATCGTTGACAATTTGCACTGGGGCACCAACTTGTTCAGACAATATCGTTTGCAAGCGTTCAACATCTCGATCCGACTTGGGATTTCGGGGTTGATTCACTTCTTGTGCCTTAAACGATTTGATGGCTTGTTCCAAATGACGAACTGACCATTCTTCCTTCATGACTTGATCAGCAAAAAATTCTTGATGAATGGCATCTAAACCGACTAAGACTCGAGCATGCCCAAGACTTAACAGTCGCTCTCGCAAAAAATCTTTAACCCTGTCAGTTAAGGTCAATAAACGCAAAATGTTGGCGATATGACTTCGAGATTTTCCGACTAAAACGGCCAGCTCGTCTTGCTGATAATGAAATTCGTCGATGAGACGCCTATAGCCTTGTGCCTCTTCAATTAAATTCAAATCCTGTCGCTGGATATTCTCAATTAAAGTCAGGGCACAAGCTTGTTTATCCGTGTATTCACCTACGATGCATGGAACTTCCGTTAGACCAGCTAGTTTTGCAGCTCTCCATCTTCTTTCGCCAGCAATAATTTCATAGCGATCTTTCGCGATTGTTCGAACGACTAGGGGCTCAATAAGCCCTTGGGAAGCGATTGAATGAGCAAGTTCTTGCAATGCCGAGGCGTTAAAATCCTGTCTAGGTTGAAATCGACCGGCTTGGAGATTATCAACAGCCACATAACAAAATTGATTTGGCATACATCATGAGAACAATAAATGGGTTCTAAATTGTTTCACACTCTGCCGAATAATGGAATCTTTAACCTCAATTCGGCAGCAGTTTCAACGGCCGAATTGAGGTTAAGGTGTTGGAATACAGGTTTGTTCGCTCACAGCATTCGTTTGTCGTTTTGGCTCCTGCGCAAAGAAGCTTAAAGCAGGATTGTATTTTCGACAAACACAATCGGACTGCATTTGTTCGGCAAAATCGGGGTATCTATCCATTAGTTCTCTACCCTGTTTCATGATGTAGGAATCACCTGATTTTTGGATCAGTCTCATGTAATGAGCAGCTGTCAAAAGATCGGTTGCAGAACCTGTTTTTAAATATAGGTCACAAACAGCCAGCATGGCGTTGGTGCTGCCTTCTGCAGCAGCTTGAAGCATCATTTGTTTGTATTGAGCAGAGCCAGGAGCATAAACCATTGCAAGATGGTACATGGCAATAGGATTAGTCTTAGCCAGCACCCTCATTTCTGGCAAATGCCTGATCACAGCTTGCTTTAAAGCGGGATCATTAGGATTGCTTTGCAATTGAGCGACTAGTGCAGCAAACTCAGTGCTTGAATCTAATTGAGCGGCCATAAAAACCTACCTATCGTTATATTTCATACTTTGGACTGATGAAAAACTTCCAATCTCTTCTTTGAACAAAATTTCATTGAGTGTAGTACATCTAAAACTGTTCATTGCAAAATAGCCATGAAATTTTTTCTAAGTCCTGGTTTCAATAATCAACAGGATAAATGTTCAAAATTAAGGCATAATTAAATCTTGATAATTTTACGGTTTTTTTACAATTGAATACTCATTTTTGTAGGTCAAAAAGGGTTTCTTAACGATTTTGAAATCTTTTTTGATTCATTTCCGCTCCCTTACAGTCGCGGCTCGGTTCACTCCCTGCTGTGACTAGGTTTTGATTCAGACAACAAAGAAGAAACCGAGCCGCGCGCGTCAGCAAGCGGACCGATGTGGGCCGTATAGAAGAACCTAATGACACCGCTTAAGGCAGCGCCATTAGGCGAAGCACCCAACCTTTGGTATAAATGCCCCATTCTACGGTCCCCATGTTCAGGAAAGAAACGTTATATCTTCCTTAAAACACAATAAAAAAACCCATCCATGCCATAATCCCCTGGTAAAATCTGAACACCATACCCAGTATTTCTCCCCCAAGAACAATGAATTGGCTCCACTTGGCAATTGGGATGTTTTGCGACAAACCATTTCATTTGATCTTCATTTTCCTCTTTTAAAATAGAGCAGGTGGCGTAGACCATTAGTCCACCAGGAACCAACAAGGGCCATAGAGACTCCAACATATCCCTTTGCAACTGTGTAACAACCTCAACTTCTTCGGGGGTTCGTAACAGCTTGATGTCAGGATGACGTCGAATCACTCCAATTGCCGAACAAGGAGCATCCAATAAAATCCGGTCGAACAATTGCCCATCCCACCATGTCTCAGGCCTAGTTGCATTCCCTACTCGTACATCTGCTTGCAAACCCAAACGCTGTAAATTTTCATGAACCTTGTCTAAGCGCTTTTCTTCAATATCAAGTGCAATACAACGGTTTAAACTAGGCTCATACTCCAGAATATGGCATGTTTTACCACCAGGAGCACAACAGGCATCTAGGACTTTTTGATCAGGCTGCAAAGACAATAAGTTGACCGCCAATTGCGCTGCTGCATCTTGGACTGATACAGCACCATCAACAAACCCTGGTAGTTGAGTGACGTCCATAGGGGAAAGTAAGTTAACGGCATCTTCAGCAATAGGATGTTTTATCGCCTCTATTCCAGCTGATTTAAGTTGCTTTAAATAATTTTCCACGCTGTTTTTTTGATGATTAACTCTCAAGGTCATTGGAGGATGTTCATTATTGGCTTTGGCAATATCGGGCCATTGTTCTGGCCAATCCTTTTGCATACGCTTTGATAACCATAGAGGATGACCAAAGAGGTAATTGGGCTCATTGGCCAATTGCCTCAAGAGTTCAGCTGTATTGCGACAGAAGTTTCTTAATACAGCATTCACTAGACCTTTAGCCCATTCCTTTTTGATAGGCCTTAACAAATCCACGGTTTCTTTTACAGCGGCGTACTCTGGCTTTTTGAGATAGTGAAGCTGGTACAAACCGATATAGACAACCAAACAAACGTCCAAATCCTTTGGTCTTTTCTTCATTAGTGTATCGGCTATCGCTTGCAGGCGAAAAAAATGGCGGCAGACCCCATAACACATTTCCTTCGCTGCAGGAGTCGCGTTGAACGTTAAAAACAAATGCGACAAAGAGGCTTTTTTCTCAAGGAGTTCAACCAAGATATTGACTGCTTGGAGTCTTTCATTGACCTTCATTGCAATATCATACCGATTTGCAACATGGTTTTCCCAGAGTTTAACCAGTCTTTTACAGACATGGCCTTAGCTCCAGGAAATTGAATGGTTTCTATCAATAAGCAACCAGAGCCTGCAGCAACCAACATTCCTTTTTTATCTAGGCTTATTATTGAGCCAGGTGCTTTTGAAGACTCTGATTGAATCACTGAGGCTTTATGGATACGTAAAAGCTCTGTACCAACAAGCGTGTATGCTATAGGCCAAGGATTATAGGCTCGAATTGAACGATCAATATCAAGCGCTGATCGATGCCAATCAATATGAGCATCTTCTTTATTGATTTTTCCAGCATAGGTGGCTAAATCGTTTCTTTGCACCTCAGGCTTTGCCGTGTTTGCTTCTACAGCATCCAGTGTGTTTAACAGTGGTTTTACTGATAATTGTGCAAGCTCATCATGTAGACTACCTGCAGTTTCACCAGGCCTGATGCAGTACTCTGCTTTAGACAGCATGTCTCCTGTATCCATTCCTACATCCATTTGCATCAATGTCACTCCAGATTTTTCATCTCCAGAGAGAATGGCATGCTGTATGGGTGAAGCTCCTCTCCATCTTGGTAATAATGAAGCATGAACGTTAATACAACCTAAACGCGGAATATCCAGCACTGATCTTGGTAGAATTAAGCCATAGGCGATAACTACCAGGACATCCGGTTTTAATGCCTCTAGCTCTGCAATAGGCTCAGAACTTTTGAAATTCAGGGGTTGGTACACGGGTAAGTGATGATGAAGAGCCCATTCTTTCACCGCGGAGGCTTGTAATTTTCTTCCACGACCAGAAGGTCTATCGGGTTGAGTATAGATAGCTTTCAATTGGTGCCTCGATTGCAATATAGCATCTAGACAAGGCAAACCAAACTCTGGTGTTCCTGCAAAAACGATTGATAAACCACTCATGACTTGCGTGAGTTTAGACGTTTGAATTTATCCAACTTGCGACGAGCAACCATTCGCTTTAATGGTGAAAGTAAATCAATAAATAATTTACCATTTAAATGATCAATCTCGTGCTGTAGACACTCACCGAGCAACCCATCAGCAGTTATTTCAAAGGGTTTACCTGTTCTGTCTAATGCCTTTACAGTCACTTTCTCGGCACGAATCACTTTGTCATAAGCACCGGGCACTGATAAACATCCTTCTTCGTATTCGCGCTCACCATGAGTAGACACGATTTCAGGATTGATAATAACCAATTGCTCTGTTTTATCACCAAGCACATCAATGACAGACAAACGCAAGCTTACCCCAATTTGCGGTGCAGCAAGACCTACTCCACGCGCGTCGTACATGGTCTCAAACATATCATCAATTAGAGTTTGCAGCTCATCATTAAAGGTTTCGACAGGTTTTGCTATTTTTCTTAAGCGTTCATCAGGTAAATAAAGAATCTTACGAATAGCCATTATTTATCTAGTTCTCAACATAATAATCATGATATTATCCCTTAAAGACACCAGTACCGCAAGATGCCGAGGATTAATTAAAGGACTGATTCATGAGATATTACCTACTTATTTTCTGTTTCATAATACCTTCCTTCTGCCAGGCACTTAGTTTACGCCCTGATTCACCTAAACGCTACGTTGTACAGCACGGCGATACTTTATGGGGTATTTCCAGTCGATATTTAAAGAACCCTTGGGAATGGAAGGCCCTATGGCGAGCAAATCCCAACATTAAAAATCCAGACCGTTTATACCCTGGAGCTATACTCGTCTTAGAATACTATCAAGACATGCCATACATTCGAGTATTATCCAATGGAACGGTCAAATTATCGCCTAGCATCCGACTCACACAAGTCGACGAGGCAGTTCCACCAATCCCCTTAGGAGATATAAAACCCTTTTTGGATGAATCTTTGATTCTAGACGCAGACGTATTAAGTCGTGCTCCCTACGTTGTTGCGTTGATGGGTGAGCGAATGTTAGGTGGTCAAGGCGATGAAGTTTATGTGAAGGGCCTCCACCGATCAAAAGAACTGCCTGTCGGCGGTACAATAGCCTACTCGATTTTCAGAGGAGGAAAGGACTATTTTGATCCCATCACCAATGAGTTACTTGGGTATAAAGCCGTTCTAGTTGGCTACGGTGAATTGCTTGCTGGCGGAGATCCTGCGACTGTTCTGCTCACCAGCATTAATGTGGGCATCATGATTGGAGATGCAGTGCTCATCAACAATCATCCTGAATTTGAATTGTATTTTGAGCCCGAAACACCTGAGACCACAGTTAAAGGCTATATCATTGAAATGCCCATCAACATGCCTCAGGGAACCAGTCAAGGAGCTGTAGGCGGAGTACTTGTACTTAGTATCGGGGAGCAGGCGGGATTAAAACCTGGCGATGTCTTAGGAATTTATGGTAAGCAGCGTTTTGTCAATGACCCTAAAAATCGAATTCAACCCATTAAGCTACCTCAAGAACGCCTTGGCGAAGCAATGGTTTTCAGAACCTTCACAAAAACCAGTTACGCCTTAGTCGTTAGATCCACCAGAGCCATAAACCTTTTTGACACAGTGACCAACCCATGACAAATCTACGCCCACTCCTCGCACTAAACCGAATCGAAAAAGTTGGCCCCCTGACAGTATTCAAGCTATTGGAAAAATGGCCTGATTTGAATGAGATGTTTAGTTTGTCAGTTATGAAATTAGAACAGGCCGGACTGCCATCATGGTTAGCATCCAAGATAAGCCAATTTAATTTGGATAACACAACTGTCGATCTGGATTGGGAAAATGCAGATGAAAATCATACTATTTTAACTTGGGATTCTCCTGAATACCCCTCGTTACTCAAAGAAATTCATAATCCACCGTTTATTTTGTATGCAAAAGGCCAGCTCTCCTCTCTAGATCAACCTCAAATCGCTGTAGTAGGAAGCAGAAATCCATCAATAACTGGAAGTGAAAACGCCAAACAGTTTTCCAAAGAACTTGCATTGCATCACCTAACCATTGTGAGTGGTTTGGCTTTAGGAATAGATGCACAAGCTCATATTGGCTGTCTCGAAGCAAAAGGTAAAACAATCGCTGTATTAGGTACTGGAATTGACACCATATACCCCCGCCGTCATAGACAACTTGCAGAGCAAATAGGCCAAAATGGCTTAATATTAAGTGAATTTCCTTTAAAAAGTCCTCCAATCGCTGGACATTTTCCCCGTAGAAATCGTATAATAAGTGGTTTGTCCTTGTGCATTTTGGTTATTGAGGCGGCGATTAAGAGCGGTTCATTAATTACAGCAAAGATGGCGCTTGAACAAAATCGTGATGTTTTAGCTATTCCAGGCTCCATTCACAATCCAATGGCTAGAGGCTGCCATTATTTGTTGCAGCAAGGAGCAAAACTAGTAACCTCAGTACATGATGTGCTTGAAGAGTTAAACCTAGAAGAACCATTAACAGGTTCGAAGAAGTCTGATTTCCCTCTTGCAAGCGAGAAGGAAAACCTAGTAAAGTTCATTGGTTTTGAAACCACAACCATTGACCAAATGATAGAACGAAGTGGTTATAGTGTAGAACAAGTGACCAATCAACTGGCTAAATTAGAACTGCAAGGTATGATCACAGCAATACCTGGCGGCTATACAAGGTGTTAATATGAAAGATAATTTATTTGAACTATTATTAAATCTGTTTGAAACAAGCCTCACCCAAATACAAAAAGAACAAACATCAAGTGAAGATATTGATACCACTGATTTAATTGATGCCGAAGTATTAAGCCAAGAAAACCAATTTTTAGTGATTAAATCACAGGAAATTGATTCCACCCGCGTATTCACTTACGCAGAACAAATGAAACTGACTAAAGCCAGCTATCAGTTTCTTATACGCATGAAGCTATGGAACGTTCTCGACGAGACTCATTTCGAACACATACTCAATCAACTCCAGTTCTCAGACTCTCGTATTGTAACCTTGCAAGAAACAAAATGGACCATTCGAAATGCTCTCGCAGATCATTTAACTGAAAATCAGTTATCATTTCTTGATCTTGTGCTATATCAAACAGAAGACAAAATTGAAATTCATTAATTTTAATGTTCTAAATAAGGTGATATAGATTGAGGGATTCCAAATCCCTATAGAGAATCATAACCAGATTAAGGATAAGGTTTATTTGATATGAGTAAACACTTGGTGATCGTTGAGTCACCCGCAAAAGCAAAAACAATTCAAAAGTACCTCGGTGGCGATTACGACGTCCTAGCCTCCTATGGCCACGTCCGTGATTTACCACCTCGAAAAGGATCTGTCAATCCGGATAAACACTTTCTCATGACCTACATGCCCATCGAAAAAAATGCCAGGCATATAGAAACCATCGCCAAAGCATTAAAAAAATCCGACTCCTTATTGCTTGCAACGGACCCTGATAGAGAAGGCGAGGCCATTTCATGGCATATTTTTGAATTGATGAAAGAGCGCAATTTATTGAAGGATAAATCAGTTCACCGAATATTTTTCAATGAGATTACTAAATCCGCGATTCAAGACGCAATTAATAATCCACGGGATATTTCCATGGATTTAGTCAATGCCCAGCAAGCACGGCGAGCTTTAGATTACCTTGTGGGATTTAATTTATCTCCCTTGCTTTGGAAAAAAATCAGACGTGGTCTATCTGCTGGACGTGTACAAAGCCCCGCTCTTCGATTAATTGTGGAAAGAGAAGAGGAAATAGAACGTTTTGTCTCCCAAGAGTACTGGAAAATACTTGCCCAATGTCATCACAATAAAGCAGATTTTGAAGCACGCCTAACGCACTTTCATGATGAAAAATTACAACAATTTTCTATTGCAGACAATAAACATGCTCAAGACGTAAAAGCCAAGCTTCTGGATCAGGCACAAGGGATTTTAACAGTCAGCCAAGTTGAGAAAAAGCAACGTAAACGTCGTCCTTCACCACCCTTTATTACCTCAACATTACAGCAAGAGGCCGCTAGAAAGTTAGGATTTACCTCCCGAAAGACGATGATGGTTGCACAGCAACTCTACGAAGGAATTGATATTGGAACTGGAACAGTGGGTTTAATCACCTACATGAGAACCGACTCTGTCAGCCTTGCAAATGAGGCAATTGAGGAAATTAGAGGATTTATAACCCAACGATATGGACAGGATAATTGCCCAAGTGCGCCAAGACTGTATAAAACCAAATCAAAAAATGCCCAGGAAGCCCATGAAGCCATCAGGCCTACTTCAATAAAGAGAACACCCGAACTTGTTCAGAATGCATTAACCGCTGATCAATTGAAGTTGTATAGCCTGATCTGGAAACGAACACTAGCCTCACAAATGGCCGATGCTGTTTTAGATACAGTTAGTGTTGATTTCAATTGTGGAAAAGGAAACGTGTTCCGCGCTAATGGCTCAACAATCACCTTCTCTGGCTTTTTAAGCGTGTATGAAGAGGGTCGTGACGACACAAAAGACGATGAAACCGATGGAGGTCTATTACCCTCCTTTGTCGTTGGAGAAAAAGTAAAGCTGAATGACATCCAAACAAGCCAACACTTTACCGAACCCCCACCACGCTATTCGGAGGCAACATTAGTTAAAGCTCTTGAGGAATATGACATTGGTAGACCGTCCACCTATGCATCGATTATTCATACTTTGCAACAACGAGAATACGTTATTGTCGACAAAAAGCGATTTCTTCCTACGGATGTTGGTCGCATTGTGAATCGTTTTCTCACCAATTATTTTACTCGCTACGTGGATTATCAATTTACGGCAGGTCTTGAAGATACACTGGATGCTGTAGCCCGTGGTGAAAAAGACTGGGTACCCGTATTGGAAGAATTTTGGCAACCATTCGTCAGTCAAATTCAAGAAACAGATGAACAAGTACATCGAAAAGACATCACGACCGAAATCCTAGAAGAGCAATGCCCAAAATGCCAAAAACCGCTGTCTATCCGACTAGGCAAACGTGGCCGTTTTATTGGTTGTACAGGGTATCCTGATTGTGATTACACTCAAGACATGAGTGGCCAAGAAGGTGATAAAGCAGAACCTGAAGTTGTTGAAGGAAGAGATTGCCCACAATGCCATCATGCTTTGCATATAAAAACAGGCCGTTACGGACGCTTTATCGGGTGCAGCAATTACCCACAATGCAAACACATGGAGCCTCTTGAAAAACCGGCAGATACAGGGGTCACTTGCCCTAAATGCCATAATGCGAAGATCCTACAAAGAAAATCCAGGAAGGGAAAAATATTCTTTTCTTGTGGGGATTACCCCAAATGCGATTACGCTCTATGGAACGAACCCATTGATACGCCATGCCCAAAATGTTCTTGGCCTATTTTAACGCTGAAAGAAAGTAAAAAATTCGGACGCCAAATCTTATGTCCCAAAGAAGGATGTGGGTATTCTGAGAAAGAAGATTAGAGTAGATCATTTTTTATCCGCTTGCTGACGCGCGCGGCTCGGTTCCCCCCCCCCAAAATCCAAACCCACAGCAACCGAGCCGCGACCATAAGGGAGCGGATAAATAGGAATGTTGGGGACTGGAATGTTGGGGACTGGAATGTTGGGGACTGGAATGTTGGGGACTGGAATGTTGGGGACTGGAATGTTGGGGACGGACCCCACTGGGGTCCGTCCCCATTCGCATGCCCATTCGCACGCCCATTCGCACGCCATTCACAATTCCATGTCGTCGACACCAACTACACAACCTGGCCAGCAGCCCAACCCGAAGACCAAGCCCATTGAAAATTATATCCCCCGAGCCAACCCGTTACATCTAACGCTTCTCCAATGAAATAAAGACCAGGAACAGTATTCACTTCCATGGTTTTTGAAGAAAGCTCATTGCAATCAACACCACCAAGAGTCACCTCAGCAGTACGGTATCCTTCAGTACCATTCGGTTGAATGGTCCATTGATGTATCAAAGAAGACACCGTCACCAAATCGTTGTTGGAGCAATCAGCTAGTTTCTTACTGGACAAGGACTCTGGGACTAAAATGTCCACCACTCGTTTAGGCAAATAAGTAGCCAAAACCGAATGCATTTGTTTGTTCGCTGTAGACATTCTATGCGACTTCAAAGTGTCCAACAGATTGTGCTCAGGCAACAAATTAACATGAATAGGCTCACCAGGATTCCAATAACTGGACAATTGTAATATGGCAGGTCCACTGAGTCCTCGATGTGTAAACAGCACTTGTTCACGAAAATTGATGCGCTTATTAAAGGCCAGGCTATCCACACTCACACCAGAGAGAGTAGAAAGTCGCTCTTTATCAGGAGCATCAAGCGTCAAAGGGACAAGCCCTGCTCGAGTAGGCCATACCTTTAGACCAAATTCCTCTGCGATTTTGTAGGCAAAAGGGCTTGCACCCATTGTTGGGATCGACAAACCTCCGCTAGCAATAACAACAGATTGGCATTGATAGCGACCTTTATTGGAGTTGATTTTGTAGTCGTTGATAGTCCGTTGAATTTTCTCAATTGAAGTCTGTAGCTGTACGGTCACCTGATGGGTTTCACATTCCTTCAGTAGCATATCTACAATGTCTTTTGATTTGTTGTCACAAAAGAGTTGCCCAAGGGTTTTTTCATGAAAGGGAATTTTGTGCCTTTTTACTAATTCGATAAAGTCCCATTGGGTGTATCTGCTTAAAGCGGATTTAAAAAAATGGGGGTTGTGTGAGAGGTATTTCTCAGGTTCAATGTAATAATTGGTAAAATTACAACGACCCCCACCTGACATGAGAATTTTTTTCCCAGCTTTATTGGCATGATCCAAAACCAAAACGCTGCGCTTACGTTTACCCGCTTCGATAGCACAAAGAAGCCCAGCTGCACCAGCCCCAACAATAATGACATCATACGATTGCATGGAAATTGTCTTTCTTAAATTATGACCAAATTATACACACTACAAACGAATTAAGATAGATGAAAACCTTGACCACGCTTCACCCCAACAAAGGGTTTACAAACTTTTTCAAGTAAATGTCACCCCATTGATAAGACGCGTAATCGTTAATATGATCCCCATCTCTAAATAAAGGCACTCCCTCAATGTCTGCTTTACACAAACCCTGGGGACATTGTACTAATTTAGGATCGATGACAACCAATTGCTTGTACTTTTTTTGCAAGGAAGCAAATAAATGATCCAACCACTCTTGTTCCTTAGGATCATATTGATAATCACAGTTCTCTGAATTGTATTTAGTTCGAAACTTAATGTGTTCATAAAAACAAGTGTATGGATTATCTTTACTGGATACCGCAATTGATTTAATAAGCACAGGTTTGGCTCCAGAATCAATGATCCTCTGTAGAGCCTCATTTAAAGCCACTGACAAAAGCTGCCTGTTATCAGTCTCTGCACCGAAATCATCACTACTAACCAACCGATTGTCTCGTAGGTAGGCATTCCAATGTTCTGCTAAAATGACCACGTCGTAATGATTCGCTTTGATCATGGCATAGTAACGTTTCTTTTGCTGCATGCATTCTTCATAAATACTGTTGGTAACAAACCAATCCATTTGCAAAATAGTCGGCAATGCAAGGCAGGCTACTGTGGCATGTGAGAGAACCGAGAGATTAGCATCCCGAGCCAGAGTATCTACAAATCCCCAATATTGATTCGAATACGAGTCCCCTATCATTAGTCCTCTCTGTGCTTTTGTGTTTTTTGCACCTAAAACACAATGCTCACTCACTTCGATGGATTTTCGCTGTAGGCATAATGGTCGTTGAACATTTTTGTAGCGATTTAATACTTCATAGATGCCTGCTGCCTCCTTAAATCGTAAAGGATAGCCATCATGCTGCCTAATTACATAATCACTACCATGAGTGATTACTAGTGGAAATAGCAACAACAGTAAACATGAATTGACAAAGCCCATGCGATAAAATGTCCTTGTTGGTTTTTCAATATAACGCCACGATAAATAGGAAATTATAAAAACCAAAGCCAATAGTGTGATTGTTAGAGCTGAAGTCTGTTTGATATTTAAATAGTGCGACACAGCGAATATTGGCCAATGCCAAAGATACAAGGAATAAGAGATTAACCCAATAAATACAAAAGGCCTCGTTGATAACAACTTTGTGATGAATGGTCTTTTTTCTTGCTCCCCTGCAATGATCAAAACAGCCGTAGCACAGCACACAAGAAGCGTATACCAATTAGGAAATCCTGAGCTGATTTCTTTGCTCATTGCGACATAAAATAGGCTCAGAAGAGCAATAATTGCTAGACCATCTATCAACCGCTTATTTAAAACCAAGGAGTCTTTAGCCGTTGCCACCCAGGCTCCTATAAAGAACTCAAACAACCGACTTAACAATTGATAATAGGTTTTTGCAGGATTACTTACGGAAAAATACAAGCTGAGTGTAAAAAAGACCAAAATCAGCAATCCGATTGCTTTACAAGCATATTTTGCCCCAGCTATTCGCTGTAAGCCATAAACAAGAAACGGCAATAAGAAATAACATTGCCATTCAATCGATAAAGACCACGTGTGTAAAAGTGGTAATTGGTTACTGTCTGGTGAAAAATAATTGTTCGTTGCGTTTTTAAAAAAAACATTCGAAGTAAAAAGCGTCGTTTTTCGGGCGCTTTTACTGAATAGAACAAGATCATCGGGTAAATAGTAGATCAGAGCTAGCAAGGTAGTGAGCACTAATAAACAAATAAAAACAGGCTGCAAACGCCATAAGCGCCTGCTGTAAAACTCTTTAAATGAAAATTGATTGTTGTTTATCGAATAATGAATGATGCTGGTGATTAAAAATCCTGAAATGACAAAAAAAACATCAACACCAATAAATCCGGACGGTAAAAAAGACAGGCCACTATGGAAAATAAGCACAAATGCAATAGCGACTGCTCTTAATCCATCAATATCCGGTCGATAAATCACGTCACAACGTCCAGGACAATTTAACGATTACTTGGTTGAGTCTCATTCATGAGCTGTTCAATGTATCGACGACAAGTTAAAGGTTTGGATAAATAGTTAATTTGGTATTTGGTTCCACCTGTGCCAGTAATCATTAATGTGCCGTAACTGAAAATACTGCCAATGATCGACTGCCTAATATCAATCGTTTCGATTTTATTCAAGGGAATATCCACGGTTTGGCGGACAATAATGCCTGTTCGAATAATAACTTGTTTCGGTTTAATAGTAAGGGAAGAAAAATAGTAGGTTACCCAAGTCATGAAGACCCAAAGAAGGGCAAAACAGCCGATAAAAAGGCTAATTTCTTGCAATTGAACCACGTAACTGTATATGCCGATGGCAATTGCCACACCCAACAAAGGCCCCAAAAAAATGATCAAATGCAATCGAGCGAAATACACAACATTACTTTCAGAGTTCTTTTCAATCATTGGTCACCTGCTTTGGGGTTTTTCGCAATTCATCTATTTGTTATTCTATACCTAAAGCGAATCAATTGGCGATAGGTTTAGGTATCCAAACAACATGCAATCCATCAATAAATGTTTAAATAAACAACTCAGTGATATTTGTATGAAGGCCCTTGTCTTGGAAGAGCTGTCGCAAAAAATTGTCCAGTTTCTCCCCGAACAATTAAGCAAACATTGCTCCGTTGGAAGCTTTAATAAAGGATGCCTCCTTTTAACAACTAATGACGCAGCTTGGGCAACTCAGTTGCATTACTACTTACCCGAGTTACGCGATAAATTAAGAAAAGAAGCAGGGCTATACCAGTTGGCTTCGATAAAAATAAAAATTCTTGAGACTACATCTGGGCCATCACTCCGAAGAAAAGAGAAATCATCCCCACAATTATCTGAAGAAAATAAAGCAACCATTATTCGAGAAAGCCAACAATGTACCTATGAACCACTTCAAAGAGCCTTAATGCATTTAGCTCAAAGTAAAAAGTAGCCAAACCCACACTCAATGACTATTAATTGAAGTAATGCTAAACACAGTCACTAGAGTTTGTTTGATATTTATAAACTATCCAAGTAACTAAGAAGGAACTTGGTACCTTAGGAAGGTATTACCAAGGCACCCTGGAAAAAGCAGAACGGAAGCTCGCTAAGGTTAGGAGCAAAAATCCCAACTTAGAGGGTTTAAGTGCTAGAGAAAAAGCAAAATTAAAACCTGACGAAGCCCCAGAAGATCAAGCTAAAAGGATGAGGAAGAACAAAATAAATTTTCATAATAGAAAAGACTGAACCCTCTAAAAATGATTTATACTCAAATGAATAACCGATAACCTACTGTCCCAATAATGATTATAAAACAAATCGTTTTACTCTTGTTATTTGTCATCAGCTTGGTGGTGATATCGATTTACATCTTCCAACGGCATCTCATTTATTTTCCAGATCCTCATAAACCTAAATTAATTCAATTCCATGCAGAAGACATGAGCTTAGTCCAGCTACACACTAAAGATAAACTAGAGTTAACGGCTTGGTATAAAGCAGCCAACAAAGGTAAACCCACTGTTTTGTATTTGCATGGTAATGCCGGCCATATTGGGTACCGAATGCCAGTAGTACGCCCTTTTCTTGAACGAGGGTATGGAGTTCTTTTGTTGGAATATCGAGGTTATGGAGCTAACCCGGGTAAGCCTTCTGAGAAAGGGTTGTATTTGGATGCCGAGGCTGGATTTGAGTTTTTAAGTCAACATGGAGTAGCCTCTCATCAACTAGTCATTTATGGGGAGTCTTTAGGAACTGGGGTGGCTACTTATCTTGCGTCGAAGTACCCTGTTTGCGCCTTAGTGTTGCAAACCCCTTTTACCTCGTTGGTAAGCTTAACCCAATACCACTATCCATTCCTTTTTATCAAACCCTGGGATCGTTTTGAATCTCTCGAACGAATAAAACAGATTAACGCTCCACTGTTAGTTTTGCATGGCAAAAGGGATTCCATAGTCCCTTATGAAGAAGGGCTGGCTATTTTTAATGCCGCCCATGAACCTAAAAAAATGCTTACTTTTGAGGATAAAAATCACAATGATTTATGGACCTCTGTTGATTTTGCTCCAGAGGTTATTCGATTTATTGATGGTTATTGTGTTGAGTAGTTGTAGCTGGGTATGATCTCATCCAGAGTCTGTCCCCTTGATCTTGCTGAAATTGAATCCGCTCCCTCACGGTCGCGGCTCGGATCGACTCCTTGCTAACCGAGCGGCGACCATAAGGGAGCGGATAAGTATCACACCAAGGCTTCCGAAAACCGTCTCTCTACCCAACCTTCGCCTAAATATTGATAACAATCCTCTAAAAAATCCCTGATCTCATCCTCATCAAGCACATGTTCCATACCATCTGGCTCTACCTCATGGTGAAAATAGTCACCAAAATACGTTGTTGAAAATTGAACGTAATCTCTAGTATGCAAGATAAATGAATGCCACATGTCATCCACTATCAATAAGGGACCAAAAAGATAAGATTTCTTACCCAGTATGTTTCGTTGCTGGGCTAACCACATCCAAGCCAACAAATCCTGAAACAACTGTTGGCTTGATTGCACAGAATAGTCGGAGTGTTTATTGCGAAAATGTGCCAGTACTTGCTCATTTTGGTATTGCAACACCTCGCCTAAACTAGGTGTCATTAGCGACCACAGCAGGATTTTTTGAGACTTGGCTTTTTGGTGATGTACATAACAATTCTACATATTTTTTCTTCTTTTGTCATAATGGTCTCTTTCTGAGTAGATTCTGGTTAAGAATAATACTCTACATTACAATTGTCTACTGTAATTTATGGGAATTAACAAAATGAGCGAGGACGGACCCCACTGGAGTCCGTCCCCTGGTTCAACACTCAACAGAGAAAGGAGCGGGGACGGACCCCACTGGAGTCCGTCCCCTGATTCAACACTCAACAGAGAAAGGAGCGGGGACGGACCCCACTGGGGTCCGTCCCCTGGTTCAACACTCAACCAAGTTACGACTGTGAGGAATCGGTTAATGAGTTACCAAATAACGCACCGCTTGATATTCACCATAGGCGATTTATCATTGATCCCAAATGCTTTTTGAAATTGAGGGATATTGGCCAAGCTCCCATTGACTCGATAGATCGCAGGCGGGTGTGGATCTGTTGTCACTTGATTTTGCAATTGTTGAGGCCTGATGTTCATGGCCCAAACATGTGCTGTACCTAAGAAGAATTGCTGCTCTGGGGTCATTCCATCGACCATTTTGGCCTGTTTAAAATCACTTGAACGTAAATAGGCTTTGTAGGCCAATATAATGCCACCCAAATCAGCAGCTGCTTCACCTACTACTAGATTTCCCTGTACATGCATATCCCCATTTACTGTGTAGCTTGAGAATTGATCCGCAATGCATTGAGTTGCTGCTTTAAACTTAGTGAGATCACTTGGGGCCCACCAGTTTTTTAAATTGCCATTCGCATCAAACTTCGCACCCTGATCATCAAATCCATGAGTGATTTCATGTCCAATTACAAAACCAATTGCTCCATAATTAATGGCTGCAGGGGCTCTCGGATCAAAAAAGGGCGACTGCAAAATCCCAGCAGGAATATTAATGTTATTCATGGAAGGATCATAATAGGCATTAATGGTTTGTGGTGTCATTGCCCATTCAGTCTTATCAACAGGCTTGCCAATCTTGTTTAAATCTCGCTGAGTGAGGAACTCATTAGCACGAATCACATTAAGCACATAAGGCCCTCTATCCACTTTCAAACTCGAATAATCCCACCACTTGTCTGGGTAGCCCACCCGGTCATGCATTAACTTTAGTTTTTCCAAAGCTGCCTTTTTGGTTTCAGGAGACATCCAGGTAATGGTTTCCAAATCCTCCTTCATCACTTCACGAATATTGGAAATCATTTCAATTACTTTTTGTTTGGATTCAGGCGAAAAATATTTTTCTACATAGACTTTGCCTATGGCAAAACCTAAAGCACCATTTTCGGTGTTTACTACTCGTTTCCATCGAGGTAATATTTTCTCAGATCCTGATAAAACTGAAGTCATTTTAAAATTTTGATCAACAAAAGGCTTTGATAGGTATGATGCGTAAGCATCAATCAAATGCCAACGCAGATACACTTTCCAATCATTTAGACTAATGCTCTTCAACAAGCCATTCATTTCTTTGAAGAAATGTGGCATAGCAAAGTTAAGTTGTTGTACCTTGCCTTGTCCCCTATTGTTCAAATAATTGGACCAAGAAAAGTTAGGGGTTTGTGCATCTATCTCTTTAATGGTCTGCATGTGATAGACGGCATAGGGATCTCGCTGCTCAATCTGTGACATTGATGCGGTTGCTAATTTGGTTTCAATATCCATTACTGTAAGTGCTTCCTGATGAGAAACCTCTGGAGCATCTCCAAGCAACTCAAACATTTTACCCAAATGATCAATATAGGCTTTACGGATCTGTTGAAATTTAGCATCGTTCTTTAAATAGTAATCACGATCAGGTAAGCCTAATCCTCCTTGCATAACCGCTGCAATCACTGAATCACTGTCTTTAAAATCTTGCATGCTCCCAAAATTGAATAGGGCATCAACACCAATATTGTGCAGATGAGCAAGTTCTTTTTGTAAGTCAGACAAATTATTCAAGCCATCAATTTTTGCAAATTCGGCTTTTAAAGGCTCAATTCCTAATTGATTAATACTTTCTTCGTCCATGCCACTGAAATAGAAGTCTCCTACTTTCTGTTCAATGCTTCCTGGTTTAGCATTTGTGTTTTTGGAGGCATTAATAAGCATCTGATGAATGATTTCTTGAATTTTTTCATTGGCAACGTGAAAGCTACCCCAAGATGCATAATCCGCAGGTATTGGGTTATTCTTTTGCCAAGTGCCGTTTGCATAGGTGTAAAAATCTTCTGATGGGGATACATTCATATCTCGCCAATCAAGATGAAGCACATCCCCTGTTTTTGCCGTTGAATCTATTGGTTGAGGATTAGAGGCAAACGCTAAAGCGCTAGTTAACATCGTAAGGGTAAATACACCGGTACCAATTTTCATCAGCCGACTCCTTTGCATACGTCCTGTTTATGCGGACAGAAATTAAGCTTCTACTGGATAATATTCTGGATGTGCTGCTGGTAAATAATTTTCTGAGTCGAAATAGGTGTATTCCCAGGCATCTTGTCTTACCATGAGTTCTCTTAATAAGCGATTATTGAGTTCGTGCCCTGATTTATAGCCCTCGAACGCGCCTATTAAGCTAGAACCCAATAGGTATAAATCTCCAATGGCATCAAGCACTTTATGGGTTACAAACTCAGACTCAAAACGCAAGCCTTCTTCATTCAGAACACGGTAATCATCGACTACGATAGCATTGTCTAAACTGCCACCTTTAGCCAAATCACACTCTCTTAATTTTTCATAATCAGAAAGAAATCCAAATGTCCTTGCGCGGCACACTTGTTTTACATAGGACGTGTTTGAAAAATCAAAACTTACTGTTTGTGGTCTATCGTTAAATACTGGATGATCAAAATCAATGGTAAATGAGATTTTATATCCTTTATGGGGGAGAAATTGCACGTATTTTCCGTTATCATCCACACGTATAGGCTTTAAAATGCGTATGTACTTCTTAGCTGCATTTTGCTCCCTAATGCCGGCTGATTGAATAAGGAAAACAAATGGAGCAGCACTGCCATCCATAATCGGCAATTCAGGCCCATTGACATCAATGTACGCATTGTCTATACCTAAACCTGCTAAGGCTGACAATAAATGTTCTACCGTGGCGATCTTCACTGTTTCATAGTGCAAGGTAGTACAAAGCATGGTATCACCAACATACTCATAGGATGCTGGAATTTCCACCACAGGAGACAGATCCACTCTTCTGAATACAATGCCGGTATTCACAGGAGCTGGTCTTAAGGTTAAAAGCACTTTCTCACCGGAATGCAATCCAACGCCAGTAGCCTGGATTACCTTTTTAGGAGTTCTTTGTTTTATCATTCAGTGCTCACCTTTCTCTTTTTTTCATATATTTTGCACGAAAAAACCCTAAGAGTTTAGCAGCAATTGATTGATTAGTCTAATTTTTTCAAAAGACCTATCAACCCGGTTCTAAACTCTCAAGCTCTTATGCGTCAACTTCTTCCTTGCGTCGTAAGAACGCTGGAATATCTAAATAATCCACGTCAGGCATGCTCTCACTTGTTGGAATGCTTTGCTGTGGAGCTGCACGTTGTGGGGTTGTGCTTGTGGTTGTTGGTTTTGCTTGTTTGCGAATTACCGCTGGTCTTTCAAACTGTTGATAATCTAAAGTACCATCACTTCGTGTAGTCTCTATCAAGCGACCTCTTAGTGTCGGTTGTTGTTGTGTTTGTTGCTGGCGCTGTCTTTGATCTCCTAAACCAGTCACAATCACAGTAACACGCATTTCATCAGTCATTTCTGGATCGATCACTGTTCCAACAACCACAGTTGCATCGTCTGAAATAAATTCTTTGACTACATCCCCAACTTCCTCAAACTCACCGATAGACATATCAAGACCAGCAGTGATATTGACTAATATTCCACGAGCACCTGAAAAATTCACATCTTCTAATAATGGTGATGCAATGGCAGCTTCTGCTGCTTGACGGGCGCGTTGTTCACCAACAGCACTTCCAGTTCCCATCATTGCCATACCCATTTCGGACATAACGGTTCTTACGTCAGCAAAATCCACGTTGATTAAACCTGGTCGCGTAATCAAATCAGATATCCCTTTTACTGCACCCAGTAATACATTATTCGCTGCCTTAAACGCATTCAGTAAACTGATGTTTTTGCCCAAAACACTTAATAACTTATTGTTAGGAATGGTAATTAGAGAATCGACGTTTTCCGCTAAACGTCGAATGCCTTCATCTGCTGCTAAGGCCCTTTGTTTACCTTCAAATGCAAATGGTTTAGTGACTACAGCAACGGTTAATATACCGAGTTCTTTAGCAATTTCGGCAAAGACAGGCGCAGCACCAGTTCCAGTGCCCCCCCCCATACCAGCAGTGATAAAGACCATGTCAGCGCCCGATAAAATTTCTTTAATAAGCTCTCTGTCTTCTTCTGCGGCTTCTCTACCAATTTGTGGGTTTGCACCAGCTCCAAGACCCTTTGTGAGATCATCACCTAATTGAATATGAATTTTTGCACTTGATCCTCTCAGTGCCTGGGCATCGGTGTTGGCGCAAATAAATTCAACACCATCAATATTTTCAGCAACCATATGTTCAACAGCGTTACCACCGCCACCACCTACGCCTACAACTTTTATGACAGCATTATTTAGTTGCTGGCTACTTTCCATTAATTCAAACATAACCCTGTCTCCCCTTACGCGCTGCTTTTTATTTCTTATTAATGACTGATGTTGTCTTTAACACAACAGACATTTTTTATTATATTTCTTGTCGCATTCTAAATCATGCAACCCCAAATACCTCATTTTGTCTGAAGCACGCTTCAAACGATTAGAAATTGCCCTGGAACCATTCTTTCATTTTGGACCACAAGCCCTTCACATTATCTGTAACCGCTGGAACACTATAGCCTCCTTCATATTGCTGTTGATATCCATGCAGAAGTAAACCTACTCCTGTAGCAAAAGATGGATTTTCCGTTGGTTCCGTTAAACCAGAGACGTAGTGGGCACAGCCTTTACGTACCGGCATTTCAAAACATAGCTCCGCCAACTCAATAGCGCCTCGAACATTTGAAGCGCCACCGGTAATCACAATTCCTGCGGCCATTCGATCTTCGAATCCACTCCGGCGTAGTTCATTTCGTACTAAGGTGAATAACTCCTCATAACGCGCGGACACCACTTCTGCCAAAGCTTTAGCGGAAATTTTTCGTCCGGGTCTATCATTCACACTGGTCACTTCAAGCATTTGATTTTCATTCGCCAATTCAGGCAAAGCGCAAGCATGGCTTAATTTAATGGCTTCGGCGGCTTTTGTGGGTGTACGAAATGCCATTGCAATATCATTGGTGACTTGATCCCCAGCAATTGGAATCACCGCTGTGTGTTGGATCGCCCCTTCACAGAATATAGCGATGTCCGTTGTTCCTCCACCAATATCGATCAAGCATACACCGAGATCTTTTTCATCTTCCGTTAAAACTGCATGACTTGAGGCTAATTGCTCTAAAATAATGTCCATCACTTCCAACCCACACCGTCTAACACACTTGATGATGTTTTGGGCTGCACTCACCGAACCTGTTACAATATGAACTCTTGACTCTAAGCGAACACCTGCCATTCCGATGGGCTCACGAATGCTGTCTTGATGATCGATAATAAATTCTTGAGGAAGGATGTGCAGAATTTTTTGATCGGCAGGAATGGCCACTGCTTTTGCAGCTTCAATAACACGCTCTACATCCGCTTGAGAGACCTCTTGGTCACGAATCGCCACAATGCCATGTGAGTTTAAGCTGCGAATATGGCTTCCTGCTATACCAGCATACACCGTTCTTACTTCACAACCAGCCATAAGCTCTGCTTCTTGTACAGCACGCTGAATTGAATTCACAGTCGCTTCAATATCCACTACTACACCACGCTTTAGACCTCGAGATGGATGGCGACCAATACCTATAATTTCGATTGCCCCATCGGAAGTGACTTCTCCAATCAAAGCAATAATCTTTGAAGTTCCAATATCCAAACCTGTGATAATATTTTTTTCTATTTTCTTAGCCATTATCGTCCCGTTTGTTGTTTCCACTGCACCGCCATTCCACGCGGATAACGAAGGTCTACACTAGCCAACTGCTCTGCCTTTTCAGCAAATACTGCAGGATATGCTTTACAAAAACGCAGTAATCTTGCCTCTAAGTCCTTCTTTCCTAGGTATATTTTGACCTCATCATTAAGCAATAACACCCAAGAATGATTGTCACGCAAGTACAGCCCGGAAGCTTTTAAACCATATGATGATAATATCTTACTCAATTTTTGATAAACTTGTAAGACTTCTAATTGTTGAGACGCAGGTCCTTTTAATCTTGGTATGTCTAAATGACTCGGGACAGCCCCTTGATTAAATAGTCGACCATCGTTAGTCATTAGGGCATCACCCCAGGTAGCCACTGGTTTCTTTTCAACTAATTTAATTTTCAATGTGTCTGACCAAACTCGCTCAACATAGGCTGAGTCCATCCAATTCATTTGATTCAGTTCATCTTGTAATTGGCCAACAGGCAACGAAAAAAAACTGTAATTCAGATATTTTCCTAAGACGGCTTCTAAATCCTTGTGGCTAATGTGCTCGTAACTTGCAGCTACTTTAATGGTCGTAATTGGGAAACGATCGGCATCTGCGAGATACATAAAAGCTAAACGCCCACTCAGCAATAATGCACTAATAATTAACACGGCTAAAAGTGCAATATAGCGAAACCCAGATGAGCTTTCTTCCATAATATTAATTTCTCTTTCACAAATAATTTGTCACTAATTGTTGGCGACAACTCTGGTGAATCAATGCTATATCAATTAACTCATCCAACAATGCAGAATAGGCAATCCCTGATACATCCCACATTTTGGGGTACATACTAATCGGCGTGAAACCCGGTATAGTATTTATCTCGTTAAAATAGATTTGCTCTGTACTGTCATTCACAAAAAAATCGACTCTGGCCATTCCTTTGCATTTTAAATTCATAAAGATTTCTGCAGCAGCTTGTTGCAACTTCTGTTGCAGTGAGGTGCTAAGCTTAGCAGGAATGATTAACTCCGTTTGATTGCTTTCCAGATATTTCGCAGTATAGGAATAGTAGCCATCGGGATGGTTCACTTTAATTTCACCAGGAACACTTACTCTAGGTTTTGCCCCTGGCGTTCTATTTTCCAGTACGGATAGCTCTATCTCTCGACCTGCAATGAATTCTTCAACTAAAATTTCTTCATCATAACGCAAAGCGTCTTCTACGGCGGCATTCAACTCAGTCATCGTTTTCACCTTGTGAATGCCGACGCTTGATCCAAGAGAGCAGGGCTTAACAAACAAAGGCCAACCAAACTCCGTAGCGACATCATGGCAAAATTGTTGTCTTTCAGCTGAGTTACTATGCCAAGTTAGTAATTTATAGCGAGCCGATTTTAATCCATTATTGCATGCAAGTCTCCTTGCCATGTCTTTATCCATACCAATTGCTGAAGACAATACATCACATCCAACATAGGCAACACCCGCTAGTTCAAGCATTCCTTGCAGACAGCCATCTTCATACAACGGTCCATGAACAATAGGGAATACGACATCTGCGTCTACCGCAAAATGACCATCGATTACAATGCTTTCTAGAGGTTTTGATTTTTCCGTCTCTACAGGTAATTTGTCTTTATACGCAATCAGATCCGTGTAGGAATGAAGGTGGTAATTCCCACTTTTATCCATTGCAATTGGAATGATGCTGTATTTTTCAGCATTAAGATGTCGAAGAACAGAAGCAGCTGAAACCAATGAAACTTCGTGCTCTCCTGATTTCCCACCATACAATAAAACTAAATTGATCAATTTAGACATTAACAGTCTCCAATAATATGTACTTCACGCTTCAGTTCTATTGTTGTTTGCTCTTTAACCTTAGTTTGCACTAAATGAATCAAGGCTTCAATATCAGCTGCAGTGGCTGTACCCTCATGATTAATTATAAAATTAGCATGCTTCTGAGAAACCACTGCACCACCAATTTTTGTACCTTTTAAGCCACAAGCTTCGATAAGCCGAGCTGCAAAATCCCCGGGGGGATTTCTGAACACGGATCCACAATTGTACTCGTTGGTTGGCTGGGTATTCGCTCGCTTGGCCAATAACTCTTTGATTAATTGTAAAGAATGATCTTTATTTCCTGACATTAATTTAAACGTAGCAGAAATAAACCACTCATCTTGCAAACCCGCTACATGTCTATAAGCAATTTCAAACTCCTCTGGTTTGCGAGTCTTAATTTCACCTTGGCGGCTTACTGTTTCAATTTCAGTAACCGCTTGCCAAGTTTCTCCTCCATGACAACCGGCATTCATGCGCAATGCACCTCCCATTGTCCCTGGAATTCCCGCCCAAAACTCTCCACCTGACAAGTTATTGCGTGCTGCGAATCGTGCCATACTTGCGCAAGAAACACCTGCTTCTACGCGAATGCGATTGTCATTCAATAAGGTCATTTCTTTCAAGCAACCTTGGGTAAGAATAACAGTGCCTGAAAATCCCTTGTCGCGAATCAATGAGTTCGAGCCAAGACCTATCCATACTACAGGTTCTTCTGCTGGGAGGCGTTGAAGAAATAAAGCCAAATCCTGAACGTTTGCTGGTTTATACAATTTAGCAGCAGGCCCGCCTACCCTCCATGTAGTGTATTCTGCTAGTGGTTCATTGAACAATAAAGTTCCTCTACATTCTGTAGCAAGGCCTACCTCTTTTTCCATTATGCTCATAGTAATTCTCACGAATTTTTCATAAGGTTCACAGCCATTTGACCAATACTGCCGGCGCCCTGCATTAAAATGACATCCCCATCTTTTATGCATTCATCTAAGGCTGTCTTCAAGGACTGCTCATTTACCATGGTTACTCTTTGGTGTTTAGACCGAATTTCTTCTGCTAAACTTTCGCTTGTAACGCCTGGAATTGCTTTCTCACCTGCTGAATAAATATCTAAAAGCAATAATTCATCGGATAAACTCAACACATCCACAAATTGACTATGCAGGGATTGCGTTCTCGTGTAACGATGTGGTTGAAACACATGGACCAATCGTTTTTCAGGCCATACTTTTCTAAACGCATCGATGGTCGATAAGATTTCCTGAGGATGATGTCCGTAATCATCAACAACAATGGCTGAACCTTTTTCAAATTTCTTTTCCCCAAGCATCTGAAAACGTCTTCCTACCCCCTGAAATTTTGCCAATCCGCGGACTATAGAATCATTATCTACTCCAAGTTCTGTTGCAATAGCTATGGCAGCTAGTGCATTTAACACATTATGTCGTCCAGGGTATTGAAATTGAATGGTTAATGGCTTGTGTGGAGCTGGTCGTTGTACTGTAAATTCACTGAGCATCCCTGTTTGAGTCCAGTTTACAGCACGATAATGAGCATCTGTTTTAAATCCGTACGTTAACGTTGGTCGCTGAATCGCCGGCAGAATATTACAGACTTCTTGATCTTCGATACAAACCACCGCCAATCCATAGAAAGGCAAATGATGTAAAAATTCCAGGAAAGTGGTCCTTAATTTATTAAAGTCTCCCTCATAAGTATCCATGTGATCGGCATCAATGTTTGTTACAACGGCCATCATTGGTTTTAAGAAGAGGAAAGACGCATCACTCTCGTCTGCTTCGACTACAAAATAAGCTGATTTTCCAAGCTGGGCATTGACTCCACAACTATTTAATTTTCCACCGATTACGAAACTTGGGTCTAAGCCACCTTCAGCCAATAAGCTACTCACTAGGCTGGTTGTGGTTGTTTTACCATGTGTACCTGCAATGGCGATACCATGACGAAAACGCATGAGCTCGGCCAGCATAGCTGCTCTTGGAATGACAGGGATCATGGCCTCACGAGCGGCAACAATTTCAGGATTATTCATGTCCACTGCAGAAGAACGAACCACGACATCTGCTCCTTGGACGTTTTCAACTCGATGACCAATATGGACTGTAATTCCTAACGATCGCAGGCGTTGCACAGCAGCACCTTCGCCCACATCAGATCCAGTGATGCGGTAACCTTGGTTGTGTAAAACCTCAGCAATTCCACACATGCCAACGCCACCTATTCCAACAAAGTGAATTTGTTCAACATGTCCCATGCGTGTCGATAAAAATTGCCCTGAATTTTTCAAAATGCCCCCTCAAGATGTCTGCGTTCGCAATCCGAGGGACTGCCAACGATTCTCGTGATCAATACGCAATAACAATGCGATAACAATACAATTAATAACCATGCTGGCACCACCATAACTAAGCAATGGCAGTGTTAGCCCCTTAGTTGGTAACAATCCAGCATTAACGCCCATGTTTATTGCAGCCTGTAAAGCCAACCAAAACGTCAAACCATAGGCCGTAAATGAAGCAAATAAGCGTTCCTGTACGTACGCTGTATAGCCAATATTTAAACCTCTAATTACTAGTATACTATATAAGGTGATAACAACTAAAATTCCGAATAAACCTAACTCTTCCGCAAGCACCGCAAATAGAAAATCGGTATGTGCTTCAGGCAGGTAAAGAAGCTTCTGAATACTTTCACCCAAGCCCGATCCAAACCAACCACCTCGCCCAAATGCAATCAAGGACTGGGTTAACTGATATCCACTGTTGTATTGATCGGCCCAAGGGTCCAAGAAGGCAGTCAATCGCGCTACCCGATAGGGCGATGAAACCGCTAGCACAGCAAGTGCGGTCAGCACTAGAAGCATTAGGCCGAAATAATATCGTAATTTAACACCTGCTAAAAACAACATCGCCATGACTGTTCCAGAAATGACCACCGTCGCTCCGAAATCAGGCTCAAGGAGCAACAAAAATGACACAACCCCCAAAACCAGCATGGGCTTAATGAAACCAAAAATGCTCTCACTCACTGCTTCTTGTTGTCGAACTAAATAACCCGACAAATAAAAAATCATCACCAGCTTGGTAACCTCAGACACTTGAATACCAATAGGCCCTAACGCCAACCAACGTCTACTGCCATTGACAATTTTTCCAACTCCAGGGATAAGAACAGCCATTAATAAAATCAAGCAGGCCATCAGCATGGGCATGCTCATTTTCTCCCAAAAACTGCTGTCGGTGCGAACAACGATCAAAGCTAACATTAATCCTGCAAACAGGTAACATGCTTGACGAATTAGAAAATGAAAGGGTTGATGATAATACTTGGTTGAGATCATGACCGAGCTTGAAGCCACCATCATTAAGCCAATGATCAATAAACCAAACACAGCGCCAATCATCCATTTATCATACAATGATATAGGCTTACTGACTGGCTTGCCTCTTTGGTTTAAATGTCTAGGCCGCATCGTGATCATAATCCACTAACAGTAGAAGTAAATACATCGCCTCTATGATTAAAGTCACGAAACATGTCTAAGCTGGCACAAGCGGGTGATAATAAAACAACGTCGCCTGGCATGGCACAAGTTCTTGCAACTTCCACTGCGCTGTCAAGTGATTCTGCTCGATGGATAGGTACTGCATTGGATAAAGCCGATTCGATTTTGTCTGCATCCACACCAATTAAGACAATAGTGCGTACATACTCCGATACGGATTGTTGTAATTCACTAAAATCCGCTCCTTTGCCTTGCCCTCCGGCAATCAGTACAATCTTCCCTTGCATAGAGCCCCCTATTCCATTAATGGCTGAGATTGTAGCACCTACATTCGTCCCTTTTGAGTCATTGATCCAATCTACTCCGTCCAAACGCCTCACCCACTGGCATCGATGGGGCAAGCCTTTGAATGAGGTTAACACCTGAATCATTTTTTGCTCTGATATGCCAACTGCATCAGCTAGGGCACAAGACGCAAGAGCATTTAACCAATTGTGTACTCCTTTGATTAAAACAGAATCCACAGGCAGAAAGCAATGCTTACCTTTTGCTAGATAGTATGTATTTTCTTTTTGAATCAATCCCCATTGACCCTCAAGAGGGGCGTCTTTACCAAAAGACACTGCTTTTGAATTGGATTGATAGTCTTTAGCCGGCGGTGTAGAAGCATCTTCTCGATTATACAAGACGTATTGCGCATTCTTATAAATTCGCTGTTTTGCTTGCACATAGGCTTCAAAGGTGTGATGCCTATCCAAATGGTCATCGGTTACATTCAGAATCGTTGCAATGACTGGCGATAAGGAATGCGTTAAGTCCAACTGAAAGCTCGATAGCTCCAACACCCATAAATCGTAATGATGTTCATCGTCCAGCATGTCTAATACAGGAGTACCTATATTCCCAGCAACAGCGACTCTAAATCCAGCTGCTTTAGCCATTTCGCCAACCAGAGTAGTCACTGTTGATTTGCCATTAGTCCCGGTTATCGCGACCACTGGCGCATCGATCTCTCGAGCCAAGCATTCAACATCACCATAGATTTCAGCCCCAATTTGCCTTGCTTTTACTAAAACAGGGGTTTCTAATGGTAATCCTGGGCTCGCAATTACGTCCGTCAAGCCTTGCATAACTTCGTCTGGAACAGTCTCTAGGTAAACGGCTGTATCGGGAAACTCATTGCTAAACTCTGCCAAACCAGGAGCTTCTTTTCGTGTATCATAGGCTATAAAATTCTTATGATTTCTTTTTAGATAGCGCGCGATTGATAATCCGGTTTTCCCTAAACCCGCGACTAAATAGAATGATTGAGTCATGTATGCACCTTGTCTATCTCAGTTTCAAAGTAGCCAGTCCGAACAATACAAACACCACGGTTATAATCCAAAAACGAACAATGACTTTGGGCTCAGCCCATCCTTTTAATTCAAAATGATGGTGCAAAGGGGCCATTTTAAACAAGCGCTTTCCACCAGTGTATTTGAAATACCCGACCTGTAAAATGACGGAAAGGGTCTCAATGACAAATAAACCACCCATGATAAGCAACACGAGCTCCTGACGGACAATGACCGCCACAATCCCTAGAGCAGCTCCCAAAGCAAGAGAACCGACATCCCCCATAAACACCTGTGCGGGATAGCTGTTGTACCAAAGGAAGCCTAGGCCAGCACCAACAATGGATGAGCAAAATATAGTTAACTCGCCTGTGTTGGGAACGAAAGGGATGCCTAAGTAATTCGAATAGACGGCATTGCTTGATACATAGGTAAAGACACCTAATGCGCCAGCAACCATGACAATCGGCATAATTGCGAGGCCATCAAGCCCATCGGTTAAGTTGACTGCATTACTACTGCCAACGATCACAAAATAAGCCAGGATTGGGAAGAACACACCCAAATTCAAAACCACGGTTTTAAAAAACGGAACCGTTAATTGCGTATGCACGGGTAAGGTCGCTGTTGCGTATAAATAGATGACCGCAATCAAGGCAATCACAGATTGCCAAAAGTATTTCCAGCGACCGGGTAGCCCTTTACTGTTTTTTAAAACCAACTTTCTGTAATCATCAACCCATCCAACAACACCATTGGCTAATGTGACCAATAAAACGAGCCAGAGGCTGGTTTGGCGTAAATCGCACCACAATAAGCAACTTACTGTGATTGCTAATAAAATTAATACCCCTCCCATGGTGGGAGTTCCTGCCTTGGATAAATGGGTTTGAGGACCGTCGTTGCGAACCATCTGTCCTATTTGCAATCCCTGCAACCAGCGAATCAT
The DNA here is from genome assembly GCF_001468085.1 of Legionella waltersii. Classification (GTDB taxonomy): domain Bacteria; phylum Pseudomonadota; class Gammaproteobacteria; order Legionellales; family Legionellaceae; genus Legionella; species Legionella waltersii. The sequence goes on from NZ_LNZB01000036.1 coordinate 33,152, forward strand.
GATTGGTCCACAGAGTAGGCCAACGATAAGTGCAGTCAAAGAGGCTAAAATGGAACGAAAGGTTAAATATTGAAAAACTCTAAACGCATGGTACTGTCCCTGTAATAACTGCGTTAACCAATAGAGCATACGATGTTCCTCTGTTTTTTATCATTTAGGGTTAAAAAGCGACCAAGCATATCACATTCCCTGCTTTTCAATGAAGTAGGAAATCGATCTATATCGCTTGTTTCTCAGGACTCTCCACATGCACCAACTTCTGCACTACTTTTTCCATTGCACTTGAGCGAGATCCCTTCACCAGCACAGTGGTATCAGCCTGCAAATTATGTTCAACCGCTTTTATGAGTTCCTCTTTACTGGAAAAATGCTGTGCGCCATTGCCAAATGCCTCAGAGGCTAATTGACTATGAATACCACAACTCATTAATTGATCTATTCCTAACTCCTTTGCTGCTAGTCCTACTTCCTGGTGATGCTGAGCCGTCCATTTCCCCAACTCACCCATATCGCCAAAGACAAATATTTTCTTTCCAGGTCTCTTGGACAAAACCTCCAGAGCAGTAAGTACTGAACGCAAATTGGCATTGTAGGTATCGTCAATGATCGTGGATTGATTTTTGCCGGACAAAACAGTCATCCTACCCTTTACACCACCGAATTTAGCCAAGCCTTTTTGGATATCCTGGATTGAAACACCTACTGCATAACAACAGCTTGCAGCAGCAAGCGCATTGCGCATATTATGCAACCCTGGCACTTGCAGCTCAATTTCAGCCCTTGCATTCGGTAAAACCAGTATAAAATGCGCCCGGCCGTGCGTATCCAGACGTATATCTTCAGCGTACACATCCGCTTGATGCTGAGCGGAGAAACGCAGTACTTTTTTGTCACCAATCATTTGATCCCAATAATGCGCATAAGCATCATCGTCGTTAACTACCGCAGTCCCAGAAGCTGATAAACCTTGATGAATTTCCCCTTTTGCACGAGCCACACCGTCTATTGAGCCAAAACCCTCTACATGCGCGGGAGCAATGTTGTTGATCAAGGTCACATCAGGATGTACGATTGCCACAGTATGGGCTATTTCTCCTGGATGATTTGCACCCAGTTCAAACACCGCATAGCGATGCTCTTTTTTAAGCTCAAAAACACTGAGTGGAACCCCAATATGATTATTAAAGTTACCTTTAGTTGAGTGTGAAGGAGCTGGTAATATGGAGGCAATCATCTCTTTGACGGTAGTTTTGCCATTGGATCCAGTTAAAGCAATGATTGGACAATGCACTTCTTCTCGATAGGCTTTTGCAATTTCTGCCAAAGCAATTACTGTATTCTCTACTATAAACTGCGGGATTTTAAGCCCGTCAACGGATCGAGATGCAACTACCGCAATAGCCCCTTTTTCCTCGACCTCTTTTATAAAATCATGCCCATCGAAAGTTTCACCCTCAATGGCAACAAACAAATGGCCAGGTTTAATGATTCGGCTGTCAGTGCATACGCCAGTGACTTCTGCTGACAGAGTACAAGATTGAGATAATAGGGAAGCAATGGATAGTAGGTTCATGGTCTTAAATCAATGCCTAAAAGCTTAGTTTACTAACAGTTATACCTAGAGTTCAAGAGGAGGTCGACTAAGGGTCTAAGCAAACTCAAATTTTATATCAATACATTTGACCTTGCATTAATGTTTACTCACCGTGCGGTGATGTGAATCACCACCACCTGGTGATTTTTCCGATTGATTCTCATGACTAGGGCCTTTTGTTGATGTTGGAGCGCTTTGCGGCGTTCCTACAGGCAAGCTGCTTGGGTTGATTGTTGTGATCTGGGTATTGGTAGGTGGTGACATAACAAGAGGGGGTGGGTTCTGTTGGGAATTATTAACTTGAGATGGATTTTGCCCAAGAGTCATTGTGCTTTGTAGCTTGGTGATTAACATTGATTGCTTTTGATGAAGCATTATCATTTCGTTTTTCTTATTGTTTTGTAAGAACTCCTTCACATTTACCATGTTTGGTTCTGCCTTTTTAAAATTACGTTCTGCTTCATCTTTCTGATTATCTGTTAATTTTTGTAATTTCTGTTGTGCAGACAATCCTTCATTGTCTGGATCTTTTTGTATTAAATAAAATTTACCTGTCTTTGGGTCTTTAACTATTTCTTTTTCCTTCGTGGCATTTTTTTCAGCCTCAACTTTCTGAGCACTTGTTAAATCTTTTAGTTTATCCTCTGCAGATAATCCTGCTTTATTTGGATCTTTTGGTATTAAATAGACTTTACCCTCTTTATCTTTGACGAGTTCGCTGTCTTTCGACTTAGGTACAGTATATCTAGCTTCAGAAAACTTCAGCGTCTTCTCCCCATTTTCATCATACATATCAGCTTTACCCTGTTTTACATCTCTCAGGGTTCTAAATACTCCTAGCTGAACTTCATTGGTATTGTTTTCATCCACTAGAGCTAGTAACTTGCTGTCATAGTCAGGATCTATCTTTCCATTAGGTAATCTATCAGGCAAAGTCCTCATTTTTTCTTGCAGAACACCTTGTTTTGCCTCTAAGTAGTTAATAACAAGATCTAATTCTTTCTGAGCCTTGCTATCAGGCATTTTATCAATTACATCTGCCTCTTTCTGAGCTTGATCAACCGCCTTATCGTAATCTTTGTATTTTTTAGCTGCGTGGATAATGTCTTTATTGACGGAATCAAGTTTAGATCGAACGTCATTTTCAGACGAGCTAGCAGGTGATTCTGTTTTAGGCGCAGTTGGCGTTGTTACAGGATTCTGAACAGCTGCTTCAGCTTGTTTCTGTCTTGACTCTTCTTCTTCACGGATTTCTTCCATTAAGATGGCAGCAATAACAGCACGCCTTATTTCTTCTTGACGAGTGAAATAATCGGCTAAAATCTCCTCTTGATGTTTTTTCTCCATGTAGACGGCCATTTGATGGCTTTGAACTAATTTTCCTTCGTCTGAACGAAGAAATTTTTCCAGGGCCTCTTTGTTTGTGAATCCAAATCGTGCAAAATCAGGAGCTACTGTTTGTAGATCGGCTTTATCGTTAGACATGAAAACACCCCACAAAAACATATATTAAATTATAGCAAGATTATTGAGGTATTGGAGATTGAGGCTTGCAAGGCATTTATCCGCTCCCTCACGGTCGCGGCTCGGATTTGGCACCGAGTTAACCGAGCCGCGACCGTAAGGGAGCGGAAAACGATTTAAACACAGTACAAACCATAAATAACCTATACCGCTTCGCTCTCCTCTCGGATTTGGCACCGAGTTAACCGAGCCGCGACCGTAAGGGAGCGGAAAACGATTTAAACACAGTACAAACCATAAATAACCTATACCGCTTCGCTCTCCTCTCGGATTTGGCACCGAGTTAACCGAGCCTTGACCGTGAGGGAGCGGAAAACGATTTAAACACAGTACAAACCATAAATAACCTATACCGCTTCGCTCTCCTCTCGGATTTGGCACCG
>NZ_LNZB01000036.1:36737-44934 GCF_001468085.1 Legionella waltersii
TGACCGTAAGGGAGCGGAAAACGATTTGAACACAGTACAAACCATAAATAACCTATACCGCTTCGCTCTCCTCTCGGATTTGGCACCGAGTTAACCGAGCCGCGACCGTGAGGGAGCGGAAAACGATTTAAACACAGTACAAACCATAAATAACCTATACCGCTTCTCTCTCCTCTCGGATTTGGCACCGAGTTAACCGAGCCGTGACCGTGAGGGAGCGGAAAACGATTTAAACACAGTACAAACCATAAATAACCTATACCGCTTCGCTCTCCTCTCGGATTTGGCACCGAGTTAACCGAGCCGCGACCGTGAGGGAGCGGAAAACGATTTAAACACAGTACAAACCATAAATAACCTATACCGCTTCGCTCTCCTCAACGCCTTGCTCAACCCCCAGAATATGTTGATAATACCCAATCCTCTCCTGAGTCAAAGGCTTTCGTTGCTCATCCAACAAATGCGCATCCAAACCCTCACTTAACTGCCTTGCCGTTTCTAGCATCACTGAAAAACGTTCTGTATCTATGCCCGGATTTTTAGAGGTTTGCATAAAAAGACACAGTCCTCGGACGCTAAAAGCGCCTATGTTCTGCAAATCAAACACGCCAGTCGCTGTCGCCGCAGCTAAACTGCAAAGAACCGGTCCCTGACCATTCGCGAATTGATGTCTATGAAATAAATGCCCATCGCCAAAACGCAAACCTGCCGACAACACCGTTTGGAGTAGTTCATAGCCTGCAAATTGCCTATTGTCTTTAGCAAGTAGAAAAAACATAATGGTTGAGGGAACATCGTAGTTCGTATAAACCTGTCTCACTGGTTTTACTGAAATTGGCTCTTCTTGAGGAATCAACTGGGGCTGGGCTTGCTTTACCTGTGGCTTATTGCTTAACAAAGGCTCCTGCTCTTCTTCAACTTCAAAATCTAAAGACAAGTCCCTACTCACCTTACGCACGGCAATAATATCGTCGTTATATCCTTGTGAATCAAACAAGTTGGACTCTGATGAGCCATTCAAAGGTTGATATCTATCATGATTTAAGCTCTGTTTTCTAGTTTTCATTAAGCGGCCAATGGCTACTAAAACACCAATTAACAACAGGACATTAAGTATTATGCTCCAATTTGCCTGCATGATTTACTCCATAGTCAAAGCTTGTTTCACATCAACCGCGACCAAACGCGACACCCCCGGCTCTCGCATGGTCACCCCAATTAAATGATCTGCCAATTCCATTGTTACCTTATTATGGGTAATAAAAAGGAATTGTACGAATTGTGACATTTCTTTCACTAAATCGCAAAACCGACTTACATTTAAGTCGTCTAATGGTGCATCCACTTCATCCAGCATACAAAATGGTGAAGGATTTAACTGAAAAATCGCAAACACCAGGGCAACGGCTGTCATTGCTTTTTCTCCACCAGAAAGCAAATGAATGGTGCTATTCCTTTTTCCAGGAGGTTGTGCCATTACTACAATTCCTGCTTCTAACAGATTATCACAAGTTAGCTCAAGCTGTGCCCTACCCCCTCCAAATAATCTTGGAAAAAGTGCTTTAAAAGAAGTGTTTACTTCATCAAATGTACTTTCTAATCTAGATTTAGTCTCATTGTCCATTTTCTCAATGGCTGACTCTAAGGTCGTCAAGGCTTGATTTAAATCATGATATTGCTCGTCCAGATACACTTGCCGTTGCTTTTCACTTGCAAATTCTTCTATTGCGGCTAAATTGATTGCTCCCAATCGGCTTATTTTTTCGGAGACAGTGATAAGTTCATCTTCTTTCATGGTTTGAGTGAAGCCAGCAGGGATTCCTTCTAAAACCTCCTTCAACTTATACCCTGTTTCATCCATAGTCTCGATGAATGAACTTGCTCTGACCGCTAGTGCTTGCTCCTCCATCTGCACTTGACTGATCAACTCCTGGAGCTTTTTCAACTCGTTATTATGCTGGATGAGTTGCAAATCCAGTTCTTCCATCTTCATTTTTAGATGGGATACTTTGTCGCGACTCAAATTGAGTTGCTCTTCCGTTTCACCATGTTTAGCGAGCAAAAGTTCCAATTGCTTCTTAAGCTCATTTTCTGGCTCAGCGGTGGTGAGGTAGAGTTTTTCTAACTCCTCTAATCTGAGTTGGATTTTTTGCAATCGCTCTTGTTCTCGATTTACTCGATCAACCAACTGCTGAATTCTCGCCATTTCTCTGTCATGATCACGCTCAACTTGATGGAGCTGATTTCTCAGATTGTTCAGTTGCTGGCTCTGTTCCGACAGTTCATCCAGCTTAAACTGCTTTTCTCTGAGCAACTGTTGATACTGAACTTCCATGTCATTCGTTTGTTTGTCCAATTGAATGAGTTGTGCGCTTGTTTGCGAGAGTTCGATGCTGATCTCTTCCAGTGCCTCTGTTAATTCCAGTTTCTCTGCAGCCATCGACTCTATACGCTTTTCGGTATGATTGATTTGTTGTGAATTGTCGTTAAGGGTACTCAAATGATTTCTTAGTTCTTCATTGCTTAAATTGAATTGCGTTTGCAGTTGCTCAATGTGAATTAAATTATCTTGTATTTGCGTTTGAAATTCATCGCGCAATTGACGTACGGAGTTAAGCTTGATTTCAAGCTCTGCTACTTGTTGCGACATCTCATTGATTTTTTGTTGTCTGGCTAAGATACCTATCTCATCAACCTCAATCTTCTGTGCTAATCGAGCCCAGCCATTTCCTAACCAATACCCATCCGGAGTCACTACAGATTCATAAGGCAATAAATCAGGGCACCAACTTAATGCTTGTTCTCTATTTTCCGCGGCATAAATATGTTCGAAAGAGTTGACGGTTACTGGCAGCAGACCCTGTACTTTATCCCCTAGTTTGGGGCGAGTTGAAGAAGCGGCTGTATGAGGCTTTAAAGAAACAACGTTCTCAGTTAGCGTTTTATTTTCTGAGAATTTTGACCATAACTCATTGATATTCTCAACCACATAGGCACGAACATCATCACCTAAGATCATTTCACAAACAGCCTGCCAAGTCGGTTCAACGTGGAGGACATCCATTAATCTTGCTTTTTCAGCCCAGCCTTCATTCTCAGCCTTTTCAGCTTGAGTTCCTCTTCTTGCTGCTTTTTGTGCCGCTTTTAAAGCAGCTAGCTCACTGCTTAAACGATGATAGTCATCTTGTAGAGAGCTCACTTGCTTCTCAGTGTCTTTGAGTTGGTTTCGTAAACCTAGCTGCCCTTCATTGGCTTGATTCACCTGCTCTAGTGCAGATTGTTGAGCACGTTGCAATTCCTCTTGTTTTAATTTCAAAACGGCTGCTCGCTGCTCGAGCTCCAATAGACTCACTGATAAACTGTCAGTATCCAATTTTTCCAAGCTGATATGAATGTGATTCCTGCGTTCATCCAAATGTTGGAGTTTAAGTTTGGTCAACTGTTGTTGCTGTTTCTGCGCATTGTGCTTGGCTTGTGTTTCAGTCCAATGAGCCTCCCATTCCTTTTGAGCCGCTTGTTTTGCGTTCCACTGGACTTCTTTCTCAGAATACGCATTTTGTAAAAGAAGCAATTGTTCCTTCAGTTGCTCCGACAACTGCTGACAGTTGATCAAAGCATCTTTGTCTTGTTGAAGTTGCGTGTTCGACGCTTTGGAGTCATTGAGCATTTGTTCTCTTTCTTGCTCCAAGCGCTTTTTTTCTTTTTCCCTTTGTAATAAACCTTCCTCAAGGCGAGCCATTTCCATCCCTATTTGATAGAGAGACTCTTGGATAATCTGGTTATGTTGAGTGGCATCTTGAAGTTGCTCATTAAGTAGGGTTTTCTCCATAGTCCCATTGGTTAAAATACTTTGCTGCTGTTCAAGAGAAACCCTTAATTCCAGGAGTTCCCTCTGCTTTGTGCTTTGCTTTTCCGTTTGGTCTTGCCACTTCAATGCCAAGATTTCTGCCCGACAACGCTTTTCTTCTTGAACTAATTGCGTGTAACGTTCAGCCGCCTTTGCTTGGCGCTCAAGTCGTTGTAAATGCTTGTTTAATTCCTCTCGGATGTCTGCAACTCGAGTTAAGTTCTCCCTAGTGTGCTCGATACGCTGCAAGGTTTCTCGGCGTCGCTCTTTGTATTTTGACACCCCCGCTGCCTCCTCAAGAAAAGCTCGAAGCTCTTCCGGTTTAGCTTCTATAAGACGCGATATTGTTCCTTGACCGATGATGGAGTAACTTCTTGACCCAGCGCCAGTCCCTAAGAATAGGTCTGTAATGTCTTTACGTCTACAACGACTTCCATTGAGGTAATAGCTCGATTCCCCATCACGCGTAACGACGCGTTTAACGGCTAATTCACTGTAACTGGAAAAAGGGCCGGCGATTCGTCCCAAGCTGTTGTCAAAAACCAACTCCACTGACGCTTGGCCGAGGGGCTTTCTGCTGGTTGAGCCATTAAAGATCACATCCGTCATGGATTCTCCGCGTAGATTTTTAGCAGAGCTTTCCCCCATAACCCAACGTACAGCATCAATAACGTTTGATTTACCGCATCCATTTGGACCAACTACGCCAACGAGCTGGCTTGGGAAAGGCACGATTGTGGGATCAACAAAGGACTTAAATCCGGCTATCTTTAACTGCTTTAAGTGCATATCTACGGCTTATATTAATTTTTGGTGGGTAGTATAACGTAGGATATTTCGTATGACTATTTGCCGCTTGCTATTTGTGCGGTATATCACAAAAATATCCTGTTATGTCCACACGGGGCAAGCACTCATCAAAGAAATTATGTATTTGGAGACACTCGTAGCCTCGATGCAGCCGCAGGCGTAACCAAGGCGACAAAGACCACAAACTCGATACCAAACATCATTGCCACCACATGCAACAATATGTTCATTTGACAAACACTTTTCCAGCTATATAATAGGCCTCACCAGTAAACAAATAGGTCAACCATGAAACGAAGATATTGCCTGTTCACAAAACTAATAATCGCTCTTTGCCTATGTTTATCAACACCAGGATATTCCGAACCGCAAAACATCAGCTTAGTAAAAAAGGAGATAAAGGAATATCATGACTCAGGGCGTTATCAGCAAGAGCTTAACCAAGTCATTCACTCTGCAAAACAGTATATTCTGGAACAATCTGCCCTCCATCGAGCAAAAAACCCCAACGAAAAGCTTGCCATTGTTTTAGACATTGATGAAACCAGTCTTTCTAATTACGATAAACTGGTTAAACATGACTTTGTAGGCAACAAAAAGGAAATTCATCAAGAAATTTTAGCTGCAAATTCCCCAGGCATAAAACCGATGCTTGAGCTCTACAATATTGCGGTTAAAAAGGGTATCAAGGTCTTTTTCGTGACTGGTAGGAAAGAATCAGAGCGCAGCGCTACGCGCATTAACTTATTAAAGGCCGGCTATAAAAACTGGTCGGGGTTGTATTTAAAGCCTGATAACTATTCAAAGCCCTCCATCATTCCCTTTAAGTCTAAAACACGACAGTTAATTGCTCAGAAGGGATACACCATTCTTGCGTCGATTGGCGATCAATACAGCGATTTAAAAGGTGGCTTTGCCAAAAAAGGGTTCAAACTGCCCAATCCTTATTATTATTTGCCTTAGATTAGCTCTAAATATCCGCTCCCTGACGGTCGCGGCTCGGACTTGTTTCGTGACAACCGTAAAATAAAACGGGGACCAAAAAATAAAACGGGGACCAAAAAATAAAACGGGGACCAAAAAATAAAACGGGGACGGACCCCACCGGGGTCCGTCCCCAACATTGCGTTGCGCCAACATTGCGCCAACACTGCTATCACTGAACCGCAACCGTCAGGGAGCGGATAGTGGCTATTAAGCCGCAGCCTTTTCTTTCATACGAACAGCCATTACTTCTAAAGCAAGGAATTTCAAGTAATCATAGCTTACGTAGTAATCCCCTTGATCCCCTGCAAATTTAGACCAGGAGTTTCTTAGAGTAAACACACCACGGTTCACGTGACCTTCATCATCATAGATCTCAAGATCATCATCATAAGCAGTAATCACTAATTCATGTCCTGCATAAATCAATCCGTTCATTGCATCCATAACGATTTGAGGAGTTAACATCCAGGTATCATGGTATGCATGATAAGTACCTACCGCACCAGCATCACCTTCGTACACATCCAATAACATACCTACTGTTAAACGGTTTCCTTTAGCAACTTCTTCTTTAATGCGATAAATCAATTGATTCATGTCAACGTTGGGAGAAAATGACTCGTCATTTTTTAACAGCGCTTCCCAACTGATCAAGTTAGACACTGGAACGCTATGGGCAGTAAATTCTGTATCAGCCATTGGCTTGCCTTCGTCATTTTGATCGTCTAACGGATAATCACGTACGCCTGCGCAACCGTTTAGTTTCTGATAGTTTTGGCTGATGATTCCATATTGAGAAATTTGTTGGAGAACCCAATAACCCCATGAACCATTCCAACCGCTAGTAGGTATCTTGTCATTAATGGCTAAATAGCTACCTAATTCCAAGTTACACAATTGACTGATGTAATCGCCGGCACCCAATGTAGCATCAATGGCCGCGGTCACAGCAAATGTCACGCAACTACCATGATAGCCTTGATCTAAAACAGGGGTTAATTGCATGCCTGATCGAGCATGACGTGGTAATTCAGACGCAAAACTCATTGAGTTCACAGAATTTTTAGGGTATTCCGATAACTGCTCTCTTAAATACGATTTAGCGCCCTTAGACAACTCCACTTTTGGAAGTTTAAACGTAAGTTCTTTTGGAGCTCCGGCTAGATTTTTTGGTTTAATATGGACATCCACTTCACCTTTTAAAGTCACCGGATTGGCGAAAGCTAATGAAGAAGACAAGGACAGAATTGCTAAATTAATTATATTTTTCATAGATACATCCCTTTAATTTACCCTCTAGCATAATATCAAGAGTGCCATGAATTGCAACTGATTTGATGGATCAATTTAAACCGAGTAGTCATCATTGCGAGCTTTGTGATGAATGGTGACTCTTTTTTTTGTTAAGAATTGGTAGGATTGAATGGGAATGGTCCCCAGTGGGGTTAGTCCCAGATTGAATGGGGACGGACTCCACTGGGGTCCGTCCCCTCTATGTGCTCACTGAGATAACCGAGCCGCGACCGTGAGGGAGCGGAATCTATGGGCCCTCAAATTTAGAAGAATCTCAACCCGATCTCTGGTATAATGCTCACGAATTCTTAAACGAGGATCATCACATGCGTACCCTATTTGTTTGTTTTTTGATTAGCCTATTGTCCTTTGGACTGATAGTCAATGAAGCGTCTGCAAAGCGTTTTGGTGGGGGCAGAAGTTTTGGTGTGCAACGCTCTCACAGCAGTTTGTTTTCATCAAATAAATCCTATAACAACAGCATCCCTAATAAAAACAGTGCGAATAAAAGCCGTTGGGGCGGAGTCCTCGGTGGGCTATTAGCTGGAGGCTTGTTGGCAAGTCTATTCATGGGCAATGGTTTTGCAAGTGGATTGATGTCTTGGTTATTCATTGGAATAGTGGCCTTCTTTATCATGAACTTTTTAAAACGAAGAAGCCCTGCACTTCAAACGGCTCAAGCTGGCTCAGCAAGACCAAGCAATCCTTTCCAAAACTTTTCTCAAGCGTTTACTAGCCAACAAAGTAGCGGTCATCAAGCTCAAAGCGTTCAATTTGATGAAGAAGGCTTTCTGCGTCAAGCGAAAGTAACCTTTTATCGTATGCAAACCGCTTACGATCAAAAAAACTTGCACGATTTACAGACTTTTACAGCACCCGAAGTGTTTGCTGAAATTAAAATGCAATTGGATGAGCGTGGCGATGAGCCAAATATCACCGAAGTAATCAGTCTAAATGCAAAATTACTCGACGTGTCAAAGCAATCGCTCTCGACCATGGCCAGCGTGCAATTTACAGGTACTGTTAAAGAAAACGGCGAACTCAGTCAAATTGATGAAATTTGGCACTTCCGCCAATTTGATAGGCAAGAAAGTTGGGTAGTTGGTGGTATCCAGCAAGAGGTGTTTCAACCTTAGGTTAGAAAACGGTAGGTTGGCGCTAAACGAAGTGTGCAGCCCAACATTTATCCGCTCCCTCACGGTCGCGGCTCGGTTAGCTCAGAATCAACCGAGCCGCGACCGTGAGGGAGCGGATAATCAG
>NZ_LNZB01000036.1:44966-186044 GCF_001468085.1 Legionella waltersii
AACATACTCAACCTGAATAATTTCATACTCCACCAAGCCGCCAGGAGTTTCCACGGTAACGGTATCATCAAGCTCTTTACCAATTAACGCACGAGCAATCGGGGAGCTATAAGAAATTTTATTTAATTTAATGTCCGCTTCGTCTTCACCTACAATTTGATAAGAGATTTCAGAATCAGAGGACGTTTGGCATATCGTAACGGTACTACCAAACACCACTTTGCCATTGTTAGTCAGTTTACTGATGTCAATAATTTGGGCGTTGGATAATTTGGCTTCAAGTTCCTGAATACGGCCTTCATTAAAGCTCTGCTGTTCACGAGCCGCATGGTACTCCGCATTTTCCTTCAAATCACCATGAGCTCTTGCCGTAGCGATGGCTTCTACAATCTTTGGTCTTTCTACAAATTTTAAGCGTTGTAATTCCTGTTGCAGTGCTTCTGCCCCTTGAACCGTCATAGGATGTTTGCTCATATTAACCTCTAATGCAAATCTTGTAATTTTGTAACAGTTTCCCTGTCCTCGTATTTCATGGCCAGGCATGCGGCCTCAGCACCTGATAACGTTGTGGTGTAGCTGACCTTATGCTGCAAGGCATTCCGTCTTATGGCAAAGGAGTCAGCGATCGCTTGTTTTCCCTCAGTGGTATTCACAATAAAATCAATTTCATTGTTTTTAATGAAGTCCAACACATGAGGTCTTCCTTCAGCCACTTTAAAGACTCTTCGGCAATCCACTCCAGCCGCTTGCAAAGCAAGCGCTGTTCCTCGAGTCGCAATGATTTCAAAACCTAACTCGATTAAACGTTTGGCAATCTCACCCACTCGCGTTTTATCCGCATCACGAACAGACACAAATGCCTTGCGTCGTTTCGCTATATGACAACCTGCTCCAAGCTGGGCCTTAGCATAAGCTTGTCCGAAACGTTTGGCAATCCCCATCACTTCTCCAGTGGATTTCATTTCAGGACCCAGAATCGAATCCACCCCTGAAAATTTGATGAACGGAAAGACTGGAAGCTTAATGGAGTAAAACGATGGCATTTGGTGATTTTGGGTTAAACCTTGCTCTTTCAAGCTGACACCTGCTTTACAAAGAGCTGCGATTTTCGCCAGTGGTAAACCCGTTGCCTTTGACACAAAGGGAACTGTTCTTGACGCTCGTGGGTTCACTTCTAAAACGTAAATATCATCGGACTGAATGGCAAACTGAGCATTGATTAAACCCACCACGCCCAGTTTCAAGGCCATTTTGCGGATTTGCTCGGTCAAATCTTGTTGTACCACGACACTCAAGCTGAATGGAGGCAATGTGCAAGCAGAGTCGCCTGAGTGAATTCCGGCTTGCTCAATGTGTTCCATCACAGCACCAATTAAAACGTCTTTGCCATCACAAACAGCATCAATATCCACTTCAATGGCATCATTTAAGAATCTATCCAACAACACGGGTGAGTCATTAGATACCTCGACTGCGTGCGACAAGTAATGTCGTAAATCGTCTTCTTGATAAACAATTTCCATGGCTCGGCCACCAAGTACGTAGGAAGGTCTAACCACCAAGGGATAGCCGATTTGACGAGCTAATTCAATGGCCTCGGCTTCGCTGCGAACGGTTCCATTGTCCGGTTGATGCAGTTTTAATTCTTTAACCAGTTGTTGGAAGCGCTCACGATCCTCTGCTTGATCAATCGCGTCTGGAGACGTACCAATGATTTTAACCCCATTGGCCTCAAGGCTGCGTGCTAGCTTCAGTGGCGTTTGCCCGCCGTAATGAACTATCAAGCCTTCAGGTTTTTCAACATCCACAATGGATAAAACGTCTTCCAAGGTGACTGGTTCAAAATACAATCGATCAGAAGTATCGAAATCGGTCGACACGGTTTCTGGGTTACAATTAACCATAATGGTTTGATAGCCCGCCTCACGCAAAGCCAATGCAGCGTGCACGCAGCAATAATCAAACTCAATGCCTTGCCCTATTCGATTAGGTCCACCACCCAATATCATGATTTTTTTCTGACTATGATCAGGGCGAGCCTCACAACTTTGTTCGTACGTGGAATACATGTAAGCCGTATCCGTTGGGAACTCACCTGCGCAAGAATCGATTCGTTTATACACTGGTGTCACACCCAACTGCAGTCGCTTGGCTCGAACTTCGGCTTCAGAGCATTGTAACAATTGAGACAAATACAAATCAGAAAACCCTCTATGCTTCATAAAGTGAAGCGTGGCTTTATCCAAACTATCGAGTGGCTTATTAGCAATAGACTGTTCTAATTGCACCAATTCTTGAACTTGCGCCAAGAACCAACGGTCCACCCGACTTTCCATATGAATTTCTTCTAGAGATAGATTCTGCCTAAAGGCATCGGCAATATACCAAAGTCTATCCGGTGTAGGTTCGCGTAAATGCCCTCTCAATAAGGCCTTATCTTCATTTTTAGACAGCGGGTGCAAACCACTGCGCCCTATTTCTAAGCCTCGAATTGCCTTCTGCAAGGATTCTTGAAAGTTCGATCCAATGGCCATCACTTCACCAACGGATTTCATTTGTGTAGTCAGGGTATTCGGAGTTTGAGGGAATTTATCAAAATTAAATCGCGGTACTTTGGTCACGACATAATCGATGCTTGGCTCAAAGGAAGCTGGGGTTTTTCCACCTGTAATTTCATTTTTGAGCTCATCCAAGGTATAGCCGACTGCTAATTTTGCAGCCACTTTCGCAATGGGGAAGCCCGTGGCTTTAGAGGCCAAGGCAGAACTACGTGATACCCGTGGGTTCATCTCCACCACCAACATACGCCCATCTTCAGGATTGATGGCAAACTGCACGTTTGAACCGCCAGTGTCTACGCCAACAGCCCTTAACACCTTAATGGCTGCATCACGCATGCGTTGATATTCTTTATCGGTTAATGTTTGGGCAGGGGCTACGGTAATGGAGTCCCCGGTATGCACCCCCATGGGGTCAAAGTTCTCAATGGTGCAAACGATGATGCAATTGTCGTTTTTATCACGCACCACTTCCATCTCGTATTCTTTCCAGCCGAGCACGGATTCATCAATTAAAAGCTCGTGAGTAGGAGATAGCTCCAAGCCTCTTGTACAAATTTCTTCGAACTCTTCGCGGTTATAAGCAATACCCCCACCGCTACCGCCCATGGTGAAGGATGGTCTAATAATGGCTGGGAATCCAAGGCGAGCTTGAACCTGAATAGCCTCTTCCAAGCTATGAGCAATCGCTGAACGCGGCATATCCAAGCCAATCTTGATCATCAACTGGCGAAATTTCTCTCTGTCTTCTGCTCTATCAATGGCTTCGCGAGTAGCACCAATCATTTCAACCGAGTATTTGGCCAAAACCCCTTCTCGAACCAAATCCAAAGCACAGTTTAAAGCAGTCTGCCCACCCATGGTTGGCAATAAGGCATCGGGACGTTCAATTTCAATGACACGCGCTACTTCTTTCCATTGAACGGGTTCGATATACGTCGCATCCGCCAATTCCGGATCCGTCATGATCGTAGCCGGATTGGAATTAACCAAAATGACCCGATACCCTTCTTCTTTTAAAGCTCGAACAGCTTGGGTTCCGGAATAATCAAACTCACAAGCCTGACCTATCACAATAGGACCAGCCCCTAGAATCAAAATGGATTTTATATCGGTTCGTTTTGGCATAGTGGCGACAAAAAAAAATAAAAGTGAAATATTTTACCGGATTTTGGCTAAAGATTATACCCTTGAATGAGGAAAGTTGAGGAAAAGAATGGGATTTTGTCTTTAAAACATACCTCATTTAAATAATTTTATTAAAAATGAATTTTCTTACGTTTCTCTTTTAATCAAACCTTAAGTTGAATTGTTATATAATTAAATTGTGTCGATATTTTACAATGTGGTCTATAATTAAATTATAAACATAACCTGGAGGCATGAAAATGTGGAAAACGGTTAAAAAAGGCTTTAAAGATGCTGGTAAACAAATCAAACAAGGTGTTGGTGATTTATTAGATGCGGTTGACGACGTTGTAACAAATGCAGTTATAGAAGCTAAAAGGCCTGAGACAGAAGAGCCAATTAAAAATGTAGTTGATGAACTTAATAGGGTACTTAATAAACTTAAGGTTAACGAACCATACACAGGTAAAGATCCAGCTATACGCGCAGCAATACAGATGCGATCTCAATTAGGTGATGCATTGAGGGAGCTTGATAAAGATTTGGGGAAACTCAATGCAAGAGCTCCGCTTCTAGAATATAATACTCAATGGAACAACGCAGTGAATAAATTTAACCAAGCATCCGCTGAAGTAATAAGATCGTATAGAAGCGATATCACTAACGCTCCATGGAATGGGTGGACCCCTTTGAAAAAATTTGCAAATTTATTTATTGCGTTGTATAACGCATTGCCTGGAGAGGGTAAAATAGAACCCTACACATTTGACAAAACACAAGTAACTTTGGCTAGTCAAAATAATATAAAAGGACAATTAGACACACTTAAACAAGAAATGGTTGATAGTGAACCTTCTATGCGTCCCAAACAGTAATAGTTTCTCGTCAATTAAGTTAACCAGAAAAACCACGAAGCACATTATATAATGTGTTTCGTCGTTTTTCTGGTTAATGAAATTTCATAATTTGAGCACAGTTCATACAAAAGACCAAGTGGGTCATATATACAGTGGTGTTTATTTTTGACAACAATAACACCAAACATAATATAAAGTACAAAATATGGATGTAGTCAATTTTAAATGACGTAAACAATCGTTGGACCTTTTATAACACTAATTTTTCTCGGTTTTAGAAGAAAATACCATCTGTATTTCACTTTAAATTTTCTAAAACTCGCTGATTTTATCCATAAAATTCTCTTTTTAGAGGAAAAAGACTCTATAAAATCATTTAAAAGTTTGTGTGTTATTCCCTTTTTCCCTCATTGTTCCCCTTGTAGAGCATAATTTATCCGAAATTTTATTTTTTAATCAAACCTTAAGGTTAATAGTAATATAATTAAGTGTGGCTAATTTATTTACATTATGTTCTATAATTAAGATTAGATGTGATAATATTATTGGAGATACTATTGTGGTCAAAAAATATACTGAGATAGATGAGCGTACAAAGTTTAGAGATGCTTTAGGTTATCGTCCACGTGCACATAGTCAGGACCAAGAAGCAGAGCCTGTAGCCTATCAAGTAGAATCAATATTAAACACCTTAATAGACACGTTCAAAGAGCATGATAAAGAGATAGATGGATCGACTAGAAAGGCAGCATTACAAATGGGCTTTCGATTAAACAAAGCGCTTGAAGCCTATGATAAAAAGGCTCTGCATCTAGCGGGGACGAGACAACAGTTTGCCGCAGAAGTTATTCATATAATGTATGAATACAAATCTGCCGTTGAAACTAAGCCTGGTATTTTTAGGCAACTCTTATCAGAAATGGCAAATTTTATAAAAAAATGGACTACTTTATCGACTAATAAGGATATTCTTGCAAAAACAATGTTTGGTTCAAGCGGTCAGTACAAAACAGCAGCAGATGATCTGAGAGAAGCAGCGAAGCAAGAGGTAATGCCTGGAGAAGGTGCGATGAAAGCGCTAGACAGAGCTTTACCGGAGGTAACTGCTGATGATGTATTAGATCAACATGAGAAGGACTCTACCACATATAAAAGGCCATAGAGTTTATGTGTTTTTTATTTTCAGAAAAGGAGCTGCTTATTAAATCATTTTTATTTGATTGTTGAGCAGCCCTTAATGTTTTTTATCTTGTAAACTTTAATTAAGATACGGAACAGTAAATACAAAATTTAAATTATATATTACTTATTTTGATTGTTTTTTAATTAACTATTAATTAAAATAAGCTAATTGATAGTTTGGACCAATCGTTAGACCACGTATCTACTTTATTCTCAAGGAACTAGATAAAACGAATGTGTCAGGGAATGGACTCATCCGTTCGCAGGGAGTTATTACTTGCTGCTTCTGGAATGCTATTGCTCCCTGTATTTGGGATAGACTACTCCAATGAATTGAAAAAAGTGAATCCATCAATCAAGATACTAGTGCGTTTGTTACTCCTATTTTTACACCAGAAAAAACAAGAGCCACTGAAGAGGCTCTGTGCCCTAAGAGCAGAGTCTTAGGGGAAGCAGTACTAAGAATCATCATACCTGTCAAATATCAGGGCAAATATGAGTTGATATTCCACCAAATTCCATATAATCTGATCATCCAACCTATATAGAGTTTAACCAATTAAACTCAAGACCCATAAGGATTGATTGGGGATCATTATTTGACAAGGAGGTATCCATGCATCGTATTTTCAGAAGTTCCAATGTTGATCAATGCATTTCCACCATCGAGAAATTCA
Source organism: Legionella waltersii (assembly GCF_001468085.1). Classification (GTDB taxonomy): domain Bacteria; phylum Pseudomonadota; class Gammaproteobacteria; order Legionellales; family Legionellaceae; genus Legionella; species Legionella waltersii. Next base: position 51,369 of record NZ_LNZB01000036.1, read on the forward strand.
TCATCCATGCAAATGAATTGGGGCGTTCTAATAAAGAGGCAATAGGAGATCTAATTGCTTTTTTTATGAAAAAGCCTTTGCCGAATTCCTTGCTGGAGAATAATAACGACCCTAAAGTTGCCTCGATAAAAAGAATGTGTCGAGTCATGGATTCAAGGGTGCGCATGGGATTATTGCTGGCCATTCCTGAAGTTTGCTCCAAGTTTGGGGATGATGAAGCAGATATGCCAAGTATCCTTAGCGAGAAAGACGCTGCTGTTCATTTAATTAGCGAGTTCTATCACCGGTTACGTAACGAACCCACCAATCAAATGCATTTTAAGATGAATGATGCGTGGGCAAATATAAAGACTAAAAGCACAGAAACCGCTTTGTTGTTTTGCATGCAAACTTTTGTACCGGCACTGATTATTGAAGGTGATTTCCCAAATGAGAAACGTAAGATTGCTCTGTTTCAAGAAGTATTAGGTGCCTTGGAATGTAAAACGACTTTGGTGTACACACGCAATGGAATAACGAGCAAGAATCCACAGGGTATGACTTGTTTTCTCAAAAGCATGAATATCGCCAACCGACTTTCCCTCACGCATGGCAGTTTTGAAGATTGGACTGCGAATGACATGCAACACTTTGTGCAAATGGTCAAATCATGTCCTGACTTAACTCACCTCAGCTTAGCACACATGAACATTGATGCCTGTTGTAAGGATGAAGCAAAATTTAAATGCATTTTAGACTTGATCAGTTTGCCGCAATTGCATTATTTAAATCTTTCTGGAAATCACATGAATCATTTGAACAAAGAACAACGTCAACGACTCGAGTCGGCTATGAGTAGGTCCCCAATAGAGGTTATCCAACTGCGGTCAACACCTGAAAAAATAGCGTCCAGTCATCGTTTGTTTGTCTCTTCGAAAAATGTGCTTGGTGAGAAAAGTAAAGCGGCTGATAAGACGGACGAGGATGTTTCTTTGTACACGATGTTGTTGTAGCTTCTATGGGATATCCGCTGGTCCTTCATGGTCGTGGATCGGATTTGCATGGTTCCATTAAACATCCGCTCCCTAACGGTCGCGGCTCGGTTGGTTCTATGTAGCACGGGAAAAACTGGGCTGAATAGGTCCCCAATAGAGTTCATTTTACTGCGGCCAACACCTGAAAAAATAGCGTCCAGTCATCGTTTGTTTGTCTCTTCTCAAAGTGTGCTTGGTGAGAAAAGTAAAGCGGCTGTTAAGACGGACGAGGATGTTTCTTTGTACACGATGGTGTTGTAGCTTCTATGGGAAATCCGCTCCCTGACGGTCGCGGCTCGGTTGGTTCTGGGTAGCACCAAACAAACCGAGCCGCGACCGTTAGGGAGCGGATGTTTGATGGCACAATGTAAATCCAAGGTGCAGGCATTCGGAAGCGGAAAACAAGTTGCAATTGGATAGTTGATCCAGTAAATTCTCACCGGCCAGTTATGGCAAAAGCAAGCAATACAAAGGACCAACCGAGCCACGACCGTCAGGGAGTGGATAAAGGAAAGCAGTACAATGACCCTAGAAGCAGCGATCCCGCTAGCCTATTTCATTACATTCACATGTTATGGAACCTGGTTACATGGAGAAAAACCAACATCCGTTGATCGATTATGCAATACCCCAGGAACTGATTTTTTAGTTCAAAACCCCAAAAGAGCACAATTAGTAAAAGTTCAAATGTCTGAACCCCCTTATTTGCTCGATCATAAACGACGAAACATTGTTCTAAAATCCATTAAAGAAGTTTGCACATATCGCAAATGGTCATTATTTGCGGCACATGTTAGATCCAATCATGTGCATCTAGTCCTGCATGCCATGTCTAAGCCCGAGATAGTAATGAATACAATCAAAGCTTATGCATCCCGACAATTAAATGAGTCACCATTGGACATATCACGAATGAACCGCTGGACTCGTCATGGCAGTACTCGATATTTATGGGAAGAGGAGGAGGTTGAAGCAACGATACATTACGTGGTCCATGAGCAAGGTGAATTGATGGCGTTTTATGAAAATAAAGATCGTTTAGTGGTTGGTGATTTGTAATATCCGCTCCCTAACGGTCGCGGCTCGGTTTTTTGTGCTACCCAGAAAAACCGAGCCGCGACCGTCAGGGAGCGGATGCACGATAGCACCCAACAATCCGAGCCATGCTGTGAGGGTCCAGAAACTAAAGAAAACTGAACCTCCGCCGACAAATCCAATATTAAACCATTCATTAAAAACAATAAGAATGAACATAAAACACAATTTAACGAACACGTCCATCGTCCTAAAAAGCTACGTTAACAAATACGCGTTTATCGGTTTGGGAATTGCGGTATTCAGTATTTTAATCGCTACCTGCATCGTTTCCTATCAGATTACAGGCTCCATCAGTTTAAATGGATTTATTAAAGCCCAACTAACTAACCCAGCAATATGGGTTCTTGATCTAACCCCTTTTATTTTTGCTTATTGGGGACAATCGTTTTGCTATAGCTTAATGAATAGAGCCAAAACCATTCTTTCGAACACAACCAGTGAATTTCTCAATAAAAGCGGGGATCTAGAAGGGCAGCTTAAATACGAAGTTCAACATGATAGCCTTACTCATTTGCCGAATAGTCGATTATTGAAAGAGCAAATCATTGAGTCCATAAAACAACTTAATAATTCAGGTGAACTTGCCGTAGTTATTCTAAAAATAAATGGTTTTAAACAGTTGCACAATTATTTTGGCAATTTTAATGTCAATCAGGCTTTAATCGAATACTCCAAAACCATCCAATCCGTGTTGCTTGAACATTCAATTCTGGAAGCCACGATTGGAATAAACTCCGCTGCACGCCTGGATCATGACGAATTTGCCTTATTATTACGTCGATTGAACATGAACGTCGATCGAAACAAACTCTTGGCATCCATCATCAACTCAACAACAACCAGCATCATGGTTGATGGGATTCCCGTTCCTTTCACTCCTGTTGCAGCAATTGCCACCTATCCTTTTCAAGCGGACAATGAAGAAACCTTGATCAATAACGCTCGAACAGCGGTTTATCATGCACGGAAAGAAGGAAAACCCTATATGGTTTATCATAAAAGCATGGATGAAGGGTTCAGCATTAACCGCGCTTTAATGAATCAGCTAGGGCAAGCCATTGAGCAAAATACCCTTAAAATCCATTATCAACCTATCTATGAGTTGGCCACAAGAAAAATCGTTGGTGCTGAATCCATCGTTCTGCTTGAACATGACAAAGCTGGGCTAATTCCCGTTGAGAAGTTTATGCCTCTCATTGAGGCCTCGCCATTGGTGCATAAGGTCACTGAATTCCTGTTAGCAAACAGCATAAAGCAACTTCAAAAATGGCAGCAAGAGGGCTTTATGATTTTTGGGGCAATCCATTTAGCCACTAAAGATTCCGTTAATAATGATTTACCAAGTTTAATTGAGATGATGCTTCATGAACATAAAGTAAATCCAGACCATTTAAAACTAGAACTGACGGAACAAGCTTGCCTTTTAGACCCAACAAAAACAGCCGAGATACTTCATCAGATATCCAGTTTGGGCGTGCAGCTCACCATTGCTGACTTCAACAGCAGTTTTTCCTCCTTTGTGTCTTTATCCAATCTCCCAATCCATGAACTAAAAATAGAAAAATCACTGATTATGAATATGGGAAAAGATCCAACGAAATCAAACGTCATAGAAGGCATCATTAGAGTGGCTAATTCCTTAGGGTTGAAAACCTCCGCGGATGAAATTAGTGACGTAAAAACGGCTGAGCTATTGAAGGAGTATGGCTGTGTTTATGGCCAAGGCTCTCATTTCTCACAGGCTTTAGATGCTCTTGAATTTAGCATCTTACTTCAAAAACCATCTCAATAACGATAGGCATAGTATCCGCTTGCTTACGCGCGCGGCTCGGTTCTTTCTTTTCTATCTGAAACAAATCTGAGTCACAGCAGGGAGTGAACCGAGCAGAGATCATGAGGGATAGATGTAGGGGACGGACCCCAGTGGGGTCCGTCCCCATTTGTCTTGGTACATCTTGAACCAGTTACCACATGGTAACTAATTGATAATTATAAGTATTATTTTTACACTTGAATTCCCTTTTACAAACAGGAGACTGGGATGAAAAATCAAGTTAAGGAAGTGATTAAATCAATTATTTTGTCTAAGTTGAAGCAAGATAAAGCGGTTTGGTGTGTGCCTCAGGGTTAACGCTGGGTGATTTTGTCCGCTCTCTCACGGTCGCGTCTCGGTTTTTCCTTGCCAATCGAGCCACGACCGTCAGGGATCAGATACTAGGTAACGCCAATCGAGGATGCCAAGTTGATAACTGATCTACATCAATCCATCACCTACAAGAATGAGAAGCTCTTCACACGCTACGAGAGGGACTACCCCAATGCCCTTTTAGCAGCTCCAGTTGCGTTAAAAGAACTCATTAAGTTCTTTTGGTTAAGTAAAAAACACCAACAAGACTTACTCCTGAAACCCTACGCGAAACATCTGCAATTTCAATGCGCGATTCATCAAGAAATGGGTGATATCGATTCGATGTGGCATACCTTTTTGCTGTATTCAAAAGAGTATCAAACATTTTGCCTGACGCATTTTGATGGACAATTTATTCATCACGAGCCTAAGGAGGATTCAACTTCGATGGTTGGTGAGATAGAGCTCACTTATTATTTAGAATACATTGAACAACATTTAGGGCTCAGTACACTCAAATTGTGGTTTCAGGTTACTGACTAATAAATCATCCATGTGTTGCTCCGTCCAATCCGTTAGCTGCTTTAAAATCGGAGCCAAAGACCTGCCCAACGCTGTTAAACAGTATTCTACCCTTAAGATTATTTCATGGTATTCAGTACGCTGTATGAATCCAAGTTGCTCCAATTTTTGTAAACTCTGAGTAAGAACTTTAGGAGAAATCCCGCCAATATCCCTTTTCAATTCTCCAAATCGGTATGTACTTTGAGACAGCTTAAGAATGATTAAAATAGACCATTTGTCACCAATGGCCGCTAAAATATTTCGTGAGGGGCAGTCTTTGTTGTACACATCAAATTTGATATTCAAGCTAATTTCCTTTCAGTCCAAAAACCCATATTTGTCCCAAAATTTCATGAAATGCGATGGAAAAATAACAAAGGTTATAGGTATTAGGAATCACCATTTTCAGCCAAGTATCGGTGCTCCAATAAAAGGTGAAGTCGGTAGGAGCAGGAATTGGGTTTAAGCCCTCTTTCTTGCATAAAACCATTGAACGAGGCATATGTACTGCAGAGGTCACTAAATAAAACGGATCTTGATGAACGATGTGCACTAGTTCTTTAGCCTGTGCAACCGTATTAATGGAGTATGTCTCAAGAACTACTCTGTCTTTAGGTATTGCAAACCATTCGCTTAACTCAGCCAATAAGAATGCCTCAGGTTGCTCCCCAATAGAGCCCCCTCCAGACAAAACTAATTTTGCTTTGGGTAGTTGCCGGAATAGTCTCACGCCTTCAACCAAGCGTTTGATGCTTGCTGAGGACAATAAATCATTGGCAGGAAAGCCTGGAGATAGGTTTTGGCCCCCGCTTAAAACAACAACCCATTTGACAGAAGGGTCTGCTAGTTTCACGACCTTATATCGAGCCTCTAATTGTTTGGTCAAGTAATGCGGCAAGAATCCAGTGCTGAACACAAGAAGAACGAGTAAAACAATGAACCCTAATACGCGCATGCGCTTCGATGAGATAGACCGCCAGAAAAGGAGCATGACAGCAAGCAAAAGCAAACTGATTAAAAAAGGATTCAATAAAAACTCAAGAAAATGCCTTAAAGCAGCCATTATCTCACCCTGCGCATCAAATACAGTCCTATCAAAGCAAATATCACCGTAGGAGCAAATGCAGCCAGCTCCGGTGGCCACTGGAAAACCGTGCTCACTGGCCCAAAAAAGCGATTTCCTAAATGAAAACCAAAGCCAACCATAGCTCCGACCAATAATTTAGATCCCATGGTGGAAGAACGTAATGGCCCAAAAATAAAGGGTATTGCCAACACCATCATCACCACCGTGTTTAATGGCTGAATGATCCGCTGCAATAAGGCAAATTTATAATTTGAAACGTTTTGTTGGTTATTTTTTTGATCTTTGATGTAACGTTTCAACTCCATCAACGTCATCTCATCGGGATTAGTTCCCGCTAACTTCAAAATATCCAATTTTACAGGAACATCCCAAGTGATCGTTTTAAATTGAGTGGCTTGTGTCGCATTTTCAGTGAACTCTGTCTGGCTCACTCCATAGGCTACCCAAGCGTTGTTTTCGTACTTCACTTCGTCCATATGTCGAGCCAAGGTTAGATTGTGCTGCTGGTCGAAGCGAAATTGTTTAACCGATTGCAAAATATTCCCATTTTGCACCAAGGCTATGGACACAAAATCATTGCCATAACGCAACCAAGCGCCTTTTGATGTTCTTAGGGTTTGCCCTCCTGTGAGGGCCGCGACTTTGTATTGATTGGCGTAATGTGCCATAAGCGGGACAATGGTCTCTCCCAAAGTGGTGATTAACACAATAACAATAAAGGATGCCTTTAAAACGGCTGCGGTGATCTGTCCAATGGACATCCCCGCCGAACGCATGACAATCAGCTCACTGTGATTTGCCAAAACACCCAAGCCAATTAAGCACCCGAGTAAACTTGCTACTGGGAAAAACAAATACACTTGGTAAGGCATTTGCAGTAAAACAAAAAAAGCGGCCTGGACAATTCCATAATCCACTTGACCTAAATCGTCGACCTGATTAACAAATAAAATGAAGATCTGTAGACCTACGAGCACCAAAGTGACCAAAGCAATCGCTGATAGTACGCTCCTTGATATATAACGATCTAAGATTCTACTGCTCATGCAAGTTTCACCTTATTGCGCCAAATGAAATAGACCCCTAATGCAATAACCAGTAGGTGAATCCACCACATCCCTATCCACCAAGGAATTTTACCCGTAGCTACGGCGTCACGGGCTACAAACATGAAATTAGCGTACAATATATATATCAAAATTGCCGGTAATAGCTTAGCAAACTTCCCCGATCGGGGACTGACTCGGCTGAGTGGAACAGCAATCAATGTCAGTGAAAGCACCATCAGAGGAACTGAAATTCGCCATTGCAATTCCGCTGCTTTGGCTAAATCAGGATTGTTAAAGGGCCACAAATCAGCTGTTTTAATGGTTTTAGCCTCGTTTTTGTAATTCGCCGTTGGCTGAGGCAGTTTGGATTGATAGGTTTCAAATTGAGCCACTTGGTAGTCTGCTTGGCCGGGTACACCTTGATACTCCTTACCATCCTGTAAAATTAAGTAATCCTCATTCGTTTTAGGGTTTGTTTTAGCCAGTGCTTTATTGGCCCAGAGGACATCCCAAATGACACGATTATCCCTTATACTTTGCCTAGCCATGAACACTTGTTCTCCCTGAGTATGATCGCGACTCATGGATTGCACATAGAATACTTGTTGACCTCCATTAATGGCATGGAAGCGACCGGGCATGATGGTCTGAATAAGCGTTTTAAGACCGGTAGAGCGTAACAATTTATATCGCTCCGCGGCAATTATAGGGCTCGCCCATATCATGACTGCAGCGACTAGAACGACAACAACACTTCCCATGATTAAGCTGTGCTTAAGCAGCTGATTGGGACTATAACCACTGGCACGCAACACGGTCATTTCGCTCTCTGCGTACAAACGCCCATAAGCGAGAAGTAAAGCCACATAAAATCCTAAAGGCAACAATAGCCCCATTAAATTCGGCATTTCTAAGAGCATGAGTTTCATGATGACAACCCCAGGAATCGTCCCAGAAGCCGCCCGATTCAAGTATTGAATGAATTGATTACTCATAAAAATAAGCACAAGAATCGCGGTTAACGCAATTAATGTTAAAAACACTTCTTTCGCCAAGTAACGAAAAATAATCAATCGATACCCCTAGATTGAGAATAGTATGGATAGGCTTTAATTCTGCAAACTTAACCCCAAAGCACTTGTTAGAATACCATAAATTTCAACGAAACATGATAAATGTAAGTTTCAATGCACAAGCAATTTGGTTAAACTAGTGCTCTATTTAAAGGCATAGGAATACACTATGAATTACGGACTGACTAATACTCCCTCGTTAACCAACAATGAATGCCTTGTGGTTGGACTATTTTCTGATTCAGGCTTGCCTGATTGCGCTGCTCATCTTCATCAACATCATCAAGAGCTCATCCAAACTCTGAGCCAAAAAGCCTCTGAGCCCGGGGATTTAGTATGGCAATCGGACATTGACGGTCATAGTCTTCTGCTTATTCAGTGTGGCAAACAAAATGATTACAACCCAAGTCATTTTCAAAAACGAATTACTGAGATCACTGAAGCATTGATTAAACAACGCATCAGCTCAGCCACCTTATGTTTACCGCGTTTAGCGAACGAAACTGCGGAGTGGCAACTCGAGCAAATGATCGTCCAAATTGATAACTTACGTTATCAACTCTTGGATTTTAAAACTAAAAATCCAAAATCTCATCGTTTGGAGTCCATTACTTTTTACTTACCAGGCGCCAATGAAACTAGCTTAAAAGTGGCTAAAGCCATTGCTGATGGCGTTGAATACACAAGACATTTAGCCAATTTGCCAGCGAATGTATGTACGCCAACGTATCTAGGCGAACAGGCAACAGAGCTTGCCAAACAATTCGATTCAGTGACCTGTAAAGTCATGGGGAAAGAGGAGATACAAGCAATGGGCATGGGTGCCTTTTTAGCCGTTTCCCAAGGCAGCGACCAACCCCCTCGCTTAATTGATATTCAATACCAAGGTGCTGGCAAGGCAGATCCAATCGTGCTAGTCGGTAAAGGGATAACGTTTGACTCTGGTGGTTTATCCATAAAGCCAGCCAATGCCATGGACGAGATGAAATACGATATGTCTGGCGCAGCCAGTGTTTTAGGGACCATTAAAACCTGTGCTCTTTTGAAGCTCCCCATCAATGTAGTCGGGCTTATAGCCAGCGCAGAGAACCTCATTGGTGGTTCTGCAGTGAAATCAGGGGACATCGTCAAAACCATGTCAGGACAAACCGTTGAAATAATAAATACCGATGCTGAGGGACGCTTGGTATTATGCGATGCCTTAACCTACGCAGAACGTTTCAACCCCAAATTTGTCATCGATATTGCGACTCTCACTGGAGCAATCATTGTTGCGCTCGGTTCTGTAGCAACAGGATATATGACTAATGACGATGATCTTTCGCAATTAATTGAAACTGCTGCCAAAGAAAGTCAAGACAAAGTATGGAGAATGCCTCTGGATGATGCCTATCAGGATGCTATAGATAGCCCATTAGCAGACATGATCAATGCCAATTTTGACCGTAGTGCGGGAAGCATTACTGCAGCCTGCTTTTTATCCCGCTTTACGGAAAAATATCGTTGGGCTCATTTGGATATTGCTGGTACGGCATGGGTTTCTGGAAAGAAACGCAATGCAACCGGTCGACCTGTTCCTTTATTAACTCAAATACTACGCCATGTTGCCAATTCGCGTTGATTTTTACCTATTAGCTAGTGAGCAGCCCGATGATTTGTGGCGGCTCGCTTGTCGTTTAGTGGAAAAGGCCTATCACCGTGGTCATAGGATTTTCGTGCTTTGCAAAAACCAGCAAGATGCTGAGTCATTGGATGAATTATTATGGACGTATAAAGAAGAAAGTTTTATACCCCATAATTTACAAGGAGAGGGCCCTGAACCACCACCACCCGTGCAAATTGGCTTTGATAAAGAGCCTCGTGGGTTTAATGATATACTCATTAATCTCAGCGGTGCTATACCGCCTTTTTGCCATCGCTTTAAGCGAGTCATTGAGTTGGTGAGCGCACTGGAGTCTGAGAAGGAGTTGAGTCGAGGGAGGTATAAGGAATATCGTTCGAAGGGTTATGCTTTGCATACGCATACTATTGAGAAAGAGATGGTGTAGCGTGGGTCCTTTGATGTGCGAGCTATTTGCTAGCGGATAAACGGGGATCGGGGATAACGGGGACGGACCCCAGTGGGGTCCGTCCCCAGCAACGTCCAGTCCCCAACAATATCTGCGCCGGTACAATTATCTCTCAACTACCCTGGAAACTTAGAATACTCCCATAAAATATCGCAGTCTTTTTTCAGCGCTGCTTGCATCAATTGGATCAGTGGCATTGCTCGTTTAGCCAAACTAATTTCCTGCTCTTGCTCCTCGTCATCTCTTGATTGATTCACTGCTTTAATCTTTCCTAAACCTTGTTGCAAACTCTCTAATGCCGTTGCAATGTCTTCGGATTTAATGGCTCCAGGAATACTGCCTCCATGTCCTATTAATGACAGCAATTGCTTAGCGATGTCATTAAAGTAACTGATGTTTTCATAAGCGTCACATTTAAAGGTAACAAACATAATACAGCCCCCTTCTATCCGTAATTTTGTAACAAGTATTCAGCAACGGCTCGAAGACCCATTGCCTCACCCCCTTCAGGTTTTCCTGGTTTACTGCTGATATTCCACGCCATGACATCAAAATGTACCCAAGGAGTTGATGCGGTCACAAAGCGTCTCAAAAACAAAGCGGCTACTATAGCTCCTGCATAAGCTGAAGGACTGGAGTTGGCGATGTCGGCAGCGTTAGAATTCAACAGTTCTTCATAGGGCGTAAATAAAGGCAAACGCCAAACAGGATCGGAAACCTTGTCTGCTGCATCCACTATAGCCTGAGCCAATTGATCATCATTTGAGAACATTGCAGCGATTTCAGTACCTACAGCAACACGGGCTGCACCTGTTAATGTAGCAAAATCGATGACTAGCTCTGGATTGTCTTCACAAGCTTTTACCACAGCATCGGCAAGAACAAGGCGTCCCTCAGCATCCGTATTTTCAATTTCTACCGTTAGTCCATTGCGCATGGTTAAAACATCGCCAGGCCTAAAAGCATTAGGGCCTATCGAGTTTTCGACCGCAGGGATCAAAACCTGTAAACGAATGGGCAGTTTCTGCAGCATGATCCATTGTGCTAAACCAATCACATGAGCAGCTCCCCCCATGTCCTTTTTCATCAAGCGCATTCCAGAGGAGGGTTTAATGTCTAGACCACCACTGTCAAAGCAGACTCCTTTTCCAATTAAAGTGATTTTAGGGTGTTTTGCATTACCCCAAGTGAGAGACAACAGTCTTGGGGCTGAAATTGAGGCTCTACCTACAGCATGGATTGCTGGAAAATTCTCTTTTACTAGATCATCTCCTATCCACTGAGTAAACTCTGCTTTATGAGCTGTTGCTAATTGCTCTACGGCTTGTGCTAGTTCAGCGGGCCCCATATCACTCGCAGGTCGATTGATTAAATCTCGAACTAAATAGATGGATTTTGATAATGCTAAAATTGAATCTAACTCATTGGGATCAACGATTAACGTTTTGATTGGAGTATCCCATTTTTTATAAGCATCAAATCGATACTGTGCTAAAGACCAATTAACGGCAGCTTCTTTACTCAGCGGACCTTGTAGTCGATAACAACCAGGGGGTAATACTAGAGCTGCATTCGCTAAAGCGCTCTCTTGATTTCCTGTGCCAGAGCCTATGTAGGCTTTTTCAACAACCCCATCAGAATTTGGAATAAACGTGTAATCGCCTAACTTTCCTTTGAATTGACGAGCAAAAAAGCAATTGCTTTCTAGAGAGCTATAGTTGTCTTGGCCCTCTTCCCATTCGCTTTGAGAAATTAAACTAATTGGAACGACTCTATCGCCTCGAGTATTATAAAATAAGTCTGCTTGCATGATAGTTAATCCCTCATTTGCCCACGAAATTGTTTCGGTCTAAGTCCCATTATAACCAAAGCTAGGAAATAAATAACTATCGCAGCAAAGACGTGTGACATTAACAGCGTTAATCGAGACAGTGGATGAAAGCTCATCCAATAGTCTACTGAACCGCTCATGAAGAATAAATACACAGCAACCGCCAAATTAGCAACAAGCAATTGACCAATGAATTTAATCCATCCAGACGATGGTTTGAACAGATCTCGCTTGATCAACAATACCATTAGGATTCCACAATTCACGTAGCCTGCCAAAGCAGAAGCTAGTGTCAAACCTGCATGAGCCAGATGCCAAACAAAAATAAAGCAGAGAATTGTATTTACAATCATTGAAATTGCCCCCACTTTTACTGGAGTGCTGATGTCCTGACGAGCATAAAACCCTGAGGCTAATACTTTAACCATCATAAATGCAGGAACTCCAGAACCTAGCATAATCAAACTTTTTTGAGTTTGTATGGCGTCGTAAGCACTGAATTTACCGTAGGCAAAACAACTCGCAATTAAAGGAAGGGAAAAAACAGATAATCCAATGCCTGCTGGTATACCGATTAATAAGATTAAGCGTAATCCCCAATCCAATGCCCGTGAATATTGGTCTGAGTTTTGTTCGACATGTTTTCTTGATAAGTGGGGAAGAATAACCGTCGCAATAGCCACTCCAAACACACCTAATGGAAAATCCGTTAATCTATCGGTGTAATACAACCAAGAAACGCTGCCTATTTTTAGATACGAAGCAAAGATACTATCCACCATTAAGTTCAACTGAGCGATGGATACTCCAAACAAGGCAGGAATCATGAGCTTAAGTACTTTGTTGACGCCTTGATCATCACGAACTAATCGTGGGCGAATCAATAGTTTACGCTGATGTAAGAAAGGCACTTGAAACAAGAGCTGAACAATTCCAGCGATTAATACGCCCCATGCAAGGCCGATCACTGGTTGAGGCAATACCGGACACAAATACATAGCGGCGAGTATCATGCTGATGTTCAGTAGGACTGGTGTAAAAGCTGGGACTCCAAAGTACCCATAGGTGTTGAGAACAGCCCCTGCCATAGCAGTAAGAGAGACTAGCATGAGAAAAGGAAAAGTGATGCGTAACATTTGGGTAGCTAACTCCGCACGATGACTATCATGACTAAACCCAGGAGCAAAGAGAAATACAATGACTGGAGCAGCAACTATTCCGATGACAGTGACTATGCTTAACACAGTACTCAAATAACCAGAAATACGGGCGATAAATGTGCGGACATCCTCTGGGGAGCGCGTTTTTTGATATTCAGCCAACACAGGAACAAACGCTTGAGCAAATGCACCTTCCGCAAACAAACGGCGCATGAAATTAGGAATTCTAAACGCGACAAAAAAGGCATCCATTCCAGCTTGTGCGCCAAAAAAATTGGCAAGAACCATGTCCCTAATAAACCCCATCATCCGGGATATAAAGGTCATCAGTGAAACGAGAGATGTTGAACGTAACAGGCTTTGTTTTTTGGGGATCATGGTGTATGGGGATCTTGGGATTAATGTTTAGGATTTTATATCTGAGCTTGTGAGATAATCAAGATTGATGAATTATCAGACTCCATTTTCCGCTCCCTTACGGTCGCGGCTTGGTTAACTCATTAGCAACTGAGCCGCGACCGTAAGGAAGCGGATGATATCATTGCAAGATAAAAAGCTTAGCTATTGACAAAATCTAACTCATTGTGCATGATCGTTATTTTTTGCAACAACCGATTGAGTGGAGATTTTAAGTGGCAAATATTAAATCAGCGATTAAGCGTGCTCGTCAAAACGTTAAATTGCGCCAACATAACGCCAGTGCGCGTTCTATGTTCCGTACCTACATTAAAAATGTATTGAAAGCTGTTGAATCTGGTAATCAAGAAGATGCTCGTGCCGCTTACTCAAAAGCTCAACCAGTGATTGATAAAGCTGCAAACAAAGGATTAATTCATAAAAACAAAGCGGCTCGAATTAAAAGCCGTTTAGTTGCCCGTCTTAAGGCAATGTCTGCCTAAATCTGTGTTTCCGTCGCTCTAAGTTCGAAACGATCAAGCCGGTTTTTCCGGCTTGATTTTTATTGAGCACTCTTACTGTCGAAATTCATGATCATTTAAGTTCTCATCGGGAGTATCATGCTCAGTCTGTACAGTAGGGGCTAAAAATCTCGAATAAAAGTCGTTATGCCCAAATGCAGCAACCACTCCCCGGAAAAACCCAAACATGGTTAAATTACGTGTTGGTAGCAATAAAGGAGATAAACGAGGATGTGAGTACACTTGTGAAAGGGTATCCAAAGTTGACTTCATGGATTGGATATTCTCTTTGGCAATAATCTGTTGTCTTTCTGAATCGTTTAACCTGCTATTTATTTTTGATTGAAAATCATCAACAGGAAATCTCATTATTCTGGCATATTGCTCAACCATCGCCTGGATATAGTTTGGATTTATTTGGATGCTATTCACGTTGGGATTGACGACCGCTGTAGCATTGAACGAATGAATAGCAACTCCTTTTAACATCTGATGCCAAGAGATTGGGGCAAAAAGGAGTCGAGCAATCCAGTTTCTGTTGTCTTGAACATGACCATAACTACTGGTTAAACAATCAGCAAAATAATGCAACGTTTCTTTAAATTGAAGAATACGGGCTTCTACTTGTCCTTGATAAACAGCAAGGTTCCCATTGCACTCTTCTTTTGCAAACTGATGTTGCTGCAATGCTGTTTCTAATCGGTTGGAATAATAAAGTACTGTCTCACGTCCTTTAGCCGCATGCTGCCATTCTTTATTGACATTCTTAGCCATCTTATACGCTAATGTGATACTACTAAAGTCAATGTTTGACTCAACCGTCTCCGATAATTCTTCCAATTGATGCAAACACTCCATGATGTTCACCAGCTCACAGATTTGGCTAACGGTTTCAGAAGTATTCGTTGAGGAACGTTGATACACTGTTCTGAGAATTTGATTGTCCTGCTGAGGAACAACTGGACTTTCTAAAGGGACTTCAATGTCTTCCTGATCAAGGCGATTAGGCAAATTCACTTTCTCTGAAATCAAGCTTGTGATCAGAAATAAAGGCAAGCCCTTTTCTTGTATCAAACGTCCCATTTCTGTCCTGTTTGCTGCGCTAAAAACATCCCTCCAATGGCTTTTTTCTTTCTCTGTTAATTCATCCTGGGACTGCAACCAACTTTCAATTTCAATGCTGAGCTTCGCTTTAGCCAATTGAATTTGCTTCTGTAACTCTTCCATGCTTAAAAACATTCTCTTATGCTCACTTATTAAAATGGGGACGAATCCCATTGGGGTTTGTCCCCTACTCTCGTAATGGTGTGGGATGAATTTATCACTATGATTCGTCTTGTTCAATTGCAATATAGTGGACAAAAAAATGGGATTTGATTCAATTTGAACCTTAATAAAACAGTACTGAGGAAAAACCACAAGGTCGAGGCAAAATGTGTTTTTAATGTGGGAGTTTAGATAAACCAAATGACCGAATTCAAAGCACTCTTTAACGAAGAGAGTGGGCGTTTTTCGTAAGACCTGCAGAACGTATTGCAGGAACAATCGAATGACCCTTTAAGGATCACCCGATTGAATAGATGTTACATTGAGGGTTCCATTCCGACAGGAAGTGATTCTTCGCACTCATCATCGTCTTCAGAGACAGGTTCAACGTAACGTCGACCAAGAATCTGACATAAATTTATCTTGTCTTTAGTGGACATATAGCACACCACTGACTCTATTGGGTTTGCAAGGTCTATTGGAGTTTCTTGACTTTCACTTAAGCCCTTTTGCTCTTCACTGCTTGCTTTATACGATTTATACACTGCTGGTTCCATAGGAAGCTTGTCATTAATTTTCCAATCATCCACCATCGCCATGTACAAACTATTTAAGAGCATTTTTGCATTTCTAATCTTGATGAAGAGTTTTTTCTCTTCTTCATTTCTTGGTGCTGAAAACAAAGACAATGCGTAACCATACCAACCAGAGACTTTTGGCTCGGGCTTTTTAGGTTCAATCGTTGAAAATTCCCGGTAGGTAAGGACTATTTGTTCAATGAGTGCCTTTTGATAAGACTGATATTTTTCAGGTAACTTCGTATTTCTGATAAGCCATTCTGAACGCTGCAATTTTCTTACAAGACCTTTGACTTCATCACAGTGCTCAGAATCAACACCCAGCAAGTTGAGCGTTTCGTCAGACAACGTTTCAATTTCTTGAGGCGGGACCGTCCAATATAATTTAACGTCAGGATCTTTGAAGTCTCGATAATACACCACATCTCCAGAGGCTTTTTTATGCTCTCTAACTGGTCCTGTGCTGTGCAAATAAATACGTTCATCTTGGCCACTAAATCTAGGAACAGATGGGTGTTTGCCTTCCTCAGTTAAGCGGTCAATTTGCTCTTTACTAAGCACTTTCGATAATAAGCTTATGGATTGTGTCTTACAGGTCGAAGAACAGCTAAGACTCGGCCCGGTCCACCCCAAGCTCATGCGTAACTCAAAAGGTTTTAATCTTGGCTCTCTTTTTTGTTGTTCCGCTTTTATTAACTCAATTTTATAAATGAGATTGGAAAATTGTTCATGAGAATAAATACGCTCTTTACCTTGTTCTTTCCCTTTTATGCCCTGAGACTCAACCACTTCTTTAACGGCTTGTTCTTGATCGGAAACCATTTTCAAGCATTCTTGCCTCAGTTGTTTAAAGCTGTCCTCCGTCAATTCAAAAGAAGTACCATGAAGCCCACATCCTAAATCCAAGTATCTTGCATCTTCGTGCCTCAGCCAACCATGGTTACCCGTCAAATCAACGTCCAAGCCGATTTTCTTCTTCAATTGATTCAAATAGGAATTACTGGGATTTGTGGTTGGGAGTCCATAAAAACCCCAAGTATCAACCACCTCCAACATCTTTTTCTCTTCATCCATTTTTGAGAAAAGAATACAACTATGCCACAAGGGATTACCGCCAGCTTCACCATCAAAAGTACAATGCGTAACTACGTATTTCATATAGACTTCCTTCTCGTTAAATCCATATAAAACAAGAAAATGCATTTCGCTACGAAATAACTTGTTCCAAATTGAAAGAAAATTAACCTTTCAGTAATGACATTAAGGCATGAAATTATTTTCGTAAAGCGTTGATTAAAAATTTCAAGTCACGATGCAAACAATGACCCAGGTCAGGCCTGTCTCTTTAAAGGCCAATTTGATCTTTCTGGTGTGTTTTTATACACTTTATATAATAAATTAACTGTTTTGAGGTCATATGCCAAGCATTGAAGAAATTATGAGTGGTAAAGACATCTCTAAGCATTATTTGGGAGAAAAATCCGATAAATTCAAAATTTTTCGATTTAAAAATGGAGTGTATGCAGTTCGGTTTAATGAAGATCAGTCAAAACCGCCAGATTTTATTCAGATGTGGGTAAGCCACAAAGGTGAAGGCACAATGGGAGAGCCAGAACCTATTGGCCGAGGATTATTTGGAGTTGTAAACAAAAAAACAACGGATAAAGCAGTTAAAACGTTGAGTGGAGCATCAATTACTCCAGAGGACGGTGTAGAAAACAATCTTGCCATATTAGAGCAACAATTCTTATTAAAAGATCATCACATTGACGAGTATTTCATACTGGGTTTATGGAATATAAAAAATAAAGGCAACGTGGTTTTTAATATGCCTTATGTAGAAGGAAACATACATGCTCCTAAAGAAAAAATTAGGCCACAATTTGATGAATTTATTCTAGCCCTTAAACAATTAAATGAATTGGGTTATGCTCATCCTGACTTAGCAAACTCTTACTCTCACTCCAGCTTTCAAAATATGATCATATCAGAATCAGGAGTAAGGCTCATTGATCTGGATAAAGGACTATGGAAATACAATGAAGGTCAATATCAAGCACCGTTAGCCCGAGATCAATGGATATACGTCTATAATCATCAATTTAGTAATAGAGCTACTCCGTGGAAAATTGCCCTAAAGCATTGGTATGACAAACACCCAGATCAACCCATATCTGAAAACCCTCAAGCCTTATTAAAATTATATAACAATGGATGGCTTTCACTGCCAACTAGTCTTGTTAGAGACATGCATTTGAAGAACACCGAAGTAGGCGTTGAGGAATATCAAGCTGGCAGCACAGTAAATAGAGTACATACTTTTCACGAAGCTAGCGCTGAAGATCTAGGCTATGCAGATGACTTTAAAAAAATTAAAGAAGAATTTATGGGAATTAAAGGAGATGCTCTTAAACGCGTTATTATCAAAGAACTTAAAGACTCCTTAGAGAGCATAGATACCTTGGAGGATTTAGCACGTAGAAAATTGAGTTTTTATGACTCTCCAAAAATGAAAATTTTAGATATAGCTCAGGGCAAAACAACCTCCATATTAGGACCGTTAGGCCTAAAAACTAGTTCGCACGATGCAGTTGCACAGCTGTTTAAAGATGCGGAGAAAAGGATTCAAAATCAAGAACGAAATTCACAGAAGTTATAGTGTCCTTTTTGCATAAATCATATGGTGGTTTAATCCAAATTGAGCAAATATCGGATTTCGATGAATGCGCGTCACATAACCATGGTGCTTTAAAAACGCATCTACCTTTTCAACTCGATGATTGATGTCATGCACTTCTATACACAGTTGTTTAATCGTTGAAAATTGCTCAGGCTTAATTCCTTTCAGTACATCCACTTCAGCCCCTTCCACGTCTATTTTTAAATAATCAATTCGATCAAGAGAGTGCTGATTGATAACCCTGCCTAATGAACTCAAGCGACAAGTTAATTTAGTTTCAGCAGTGATTTTCTTAAAATGTCTTTTGATGATATAGGAGCGCAAAAAGGGTAGGTATTTCAGCAGATAAAACAGGGGCTTATTGTTTATCTCCGATAGCTGCGCCAATCTCTCGTATTGTAAAAATGGTTGAAAATTAGAAATGAGTTTGTCCTTAGGTCGATAGCTTGCCGTCAATGAACTGTTTCCAAATTGTGTAAATTCGATATCACAATCTTCCGGTGGATCTCCCAGTGCAAGATTGTATAAATGCGTCATTGATTTATAGGCCTCTAAATTACGCTGCAAACACTCGAAATTGGAAGGGATGGGTTCAAAGCTATAGAGCTGTAGGTCTCTTTGACAATGTTGTACTGCAAGCAATGAAAAAACCCCGATGTTTGCGCCAACATCGAACACAACATCACCAGGTTTTAATTCAAGGAAATCTAAAAAATAGGCGTTTGACTCTATAATTTCATACAGTAGAAAATCCAAATCTGACTCATTAACGTAGTAGATTTGTCCCATTTTTGTGTCTTTTTTGGATGGTTCTTTAGGCATGTTGATTGGCCTTCATGTTGGGATCATTTGTTAAGCCAACTAAAACTAGACGGTTACCTGCATGTGGATTTTTACCATGCAAACAAACGTAATTATCAAGAATCAAAACATCACCCTCTTTCCAAGTAAAGAGAATCGTATTTTTTGCCACAGCCTCTTTAATAAATGTCGCCTCCACTTTAGAGATTGGCTCGCCGTCTCCAAAAGACGCGAGGTAGGGATGCATGTATTTATTCAACAAAATAAAGCGAAATAGTGAATTAGACACTTTGGACTTAAAAAAACTTGAAAGATAGTTGTCGTGGGGATTCAACATATTGCTGTAATTAAACCAAACCAACTCCTTTTTTTGGGGATGCATCCTACAAGCAGGGAGTGCAATCTTTGTGAATAAACCGTTTCCAAAACCCCATTTAAAACTTTCCTGTCTCTCCTTGGTGATCTGCTCGACTCGTTTAGGGTTATTCGTTTCAAATTGTGAGGGCCATGATAAGGCTGCTGTGTCTTCACAAATCCACCTTAGAAATTTGTACCAAATGCCTAAACCATAATAATGGCGACGATAAAGAATTCCTTTAGATTGTAACTTATTTTGTAAATTCTCTGGGAGTGAAAGCCAAATCTTTCGTCCATTTGCTAGTGGCGTTTCACCACCTTCTTGCGGTGCTTGCAAACAATTCAGATAAACATGTGTTGGAAAATCCGCTGCATAGGATTTTTCATTGTGCATGGGAATGTTTATATTCAAGGAAGCGGTAATTCCTTCCCTTAAATACGTTCTTTTGGCAGCACAAAGTTCATATTTATAGGCCTGTCCTAAGGAGCAACTTGATATGATTTCGGCAAATTTATCGAGATTATCTACCTTAAAACCACGAAATAAAATTCCACCATATTCAAGCAATGTGTTTTTAAATAGGGGGTTCTTTGCCTTTAAGTAGCTCGATAAATAAGCAAAATCCGCTTGGCCTTCATCTTCTGGTTCAATAACAAGCGGAAATTGCTGCTTATTGAAGAAATAGTGTTTGAGTTCTTTATCATCCTCAATCGAGTTAACCATAAATACTAGCCGAACTTGCCTGATTCACCCGTTCATAGATCTGTTTTGCTGGAATGTAATTAGGAAATTGAGTGACCAAGCGTTGTAAAATCATCCTTGAGAGCAATTCATCCCCATGATTCCATTCATTCAAAGCATCGTAATAAATTCTATCTGCGGCTTCACCCTTGAATTTAGGAACAACATTTATCAAGACAGGTTCAACGTAACTCACTTTGTTTTGCGTCATTGCGTTGAGTTTTTGCAAGGCCTTTTGCGCTTGAAAATTACCATTTTCACTGGCTTGCTCTAATAACTCTTTACCCTTTTCAGGCATGCGCTCCCCAGCGATTCCCTCTAAATAATAAGTTCCGAGTTGATACTGCGCATAAGCATTTTGTTTGGCGGCTAATTTTTGATAGATGCTCGCTGAAGCTTTGGTATCCTTTTCCACCCCCAAACCGTAATGGTACATTCTTGCCAAAGCAAGCATCGCTTTTTCATTTCCTTGATCAGACGCCTTCTGGTAATAATTCAATGCGTTTGGAAAATCCAACTTTGTTCCAACTCCTGTTTCTGACAGTAAACCAAGTGTGTATAACGCATTACCATTGCCCAAATCAGCTGCTTTTTTATACCAAGATAGGGCCTGCTGATCATTTCTTGCACTTCCAAGACCATAAAAATACATATTACCCAACTGATTCATCGCAGAATCAATTCCTTTGTCTGCGGCTTCAGTAAACAACGTTTTGGCTTTCTGATAGTCTACGGGGACACCCTTACCGTATTCATACATCAAAGCCAAGTCATAAGAGCCATAAGCATCACCTTTAACAGAGGCCGCTTCATAAGCATTGATTGCCTCAGAGTAATTATCGTCTACTGTTTCATAGATAAAACCCAAGGCGACAGAGGCTTTTGGTAATTGTTCCGCTGCCTTTTTATACCAGTACTTCGCTTGAGTATAGTCTGGCTCACCAACCGCTCCTAGCTGATACAATTGTCCGAGTAAATACTGTCCATCAGCATTCCCCTGCTCTGCTGATGCAGTGTACCAGTGTTGGGCAGCAACTGGATCGACATCCATACCTAGTCCGTTTTCCAACATATAACCTAATTTCAATTGCGCGTATTGATCCCCTTTTTTGGACAAGCCTTCATAGATTTCCTTGGCTTGATTCATTTTTTCAGCTTCACTGTTTTCGGACAAGTAATAATCGGCTAACACAATTCCTGCATGACTATTGCCTAATTGATAAGAATTACTCAGGTAGCTTAAAAACTCCTGATTGTCTTCTTTATTCAATACGGCTAGGTTGAAGTCAGCATAAGAAAATTGGGCATCGGCCGAATTTTTCAATAGTTCTCTTCCTTTGTCCTTGTCCTCTGCAACGCCTTTTCCTTCGGTTAAATAAGTTCCCATGATGAATTGACTGACTGGATTTGTCCCTGCTTTTTCATACCAATAGATGGCTTTTGCAGGATCGGCGCTTGTTCCTATGCCTCTATCGTAAAGCATTCCAAGCAACAATGCGGCATTTTCATCGCCAAGATCAGCCTGCTCTTCCGCGACTTTAAATGCCAATTTTTGCTTTTCTTGGTTATTGTCAATCGCATTATAAAAGGCCAGCGGTAGCAAAGCTTGAGCGACCCCATTTTTTGCAGCCCCTTCATATAATTTTCGCACCAAGGCTGTTTTTTGCTTTTTCACCTCAACACTGAGCTCATTATTATTATCTCTCACCAAATGCTCTGCCAGCTCATATTCAGCGGGTCCATAGTGATTTGCCGCTGATAAATAAAGCATCGACATTGCTTGTTGTGGATTGGCTTTAACAAGTTCCTGTCCTTCTGAATCCTTTCTGCCTTCACGCAACAAACTAGCTAGAGCGAATTGTGCTTGTTTATTTCCTTTGAAGGCAGAATCAGTTAACCAATTTAAAGCCGTTTGGTATTCTTTCGCGTCCTTCGCATTTCTTAAAGACAATACTCCTATGTTGTATTCAGCACCTAAATGTTGTTGCTCAGCTGAGTTTTCATAGAAAATAGCGGCTGAAGCACTGTCTTGATTTAATCCAATTCCAAATTGGAACAATTGACCAATTTCAAATTGTGCTTGAGCATCGCCAAGTATTGCTCGAGAATACAATTGATTGACCACTGACATGTAATTGGCTTTTTGTTGCCAACCTTGAGTCCACAAGCTGAGTGAATCATATTCAGCTGATTCAGATTCCTCATTAGGATTTGAATCCAAGTAGTAATTAGCATCGATATGGGGAGCAGGGAGATTCATTCTTGCAAACACATATCCATTTGCTCTTTCTAGTGCTTCAATATATGGATTTAACTTAAATATCGGATATATTTCTTCGGTTTTACTCCACTCTGAACTTTTGCTGATTAATGCATCGTAATAATTACTAATGGGTATTTCATTAGGCTGAGTCAGTTCAAACTTAGGTTTAAACAAATCCTGACGCGAGATTAAATCCAACTTAGGAGATTGATTGTAGGTATTATTTCGTAAAACAGCAGGGTTATTCCAAGCACTGAATATGCCTTGCATTTGATAAGGAGACTCTTCAAGTCTATTGGTTAAACCATTTGTTAACCACAATGCGGCTTGCTCAACAGGCACTGCTTTGATTTTTTTCTTTTCATTTTCAGCGGCCTTATCCGCCCATTGTTTCGCCAGAGTTGGGTCTGCTTGCACTCCTACTCCATTTTGATACAAATTAGCCAGTTGTTTTTGACCTTCAATGGAATCGCTTTGAGCAGCCTTTAACACCCACATAAATCCTGTTTTTGGATCATACAATTTGCTTTCTTGATCCAAATAAACATGCGCTAATTGAAGATAAGCGTCTACATTGTTCTCATTTGCAGCTTGGGTGAACCACTTCACTGCATCTTCGAATTGGTCTCTCGCTAAAGCAGCCTTGCCCAACTCAACTTGAGCAGGTACGTATTTATCAGACGCTGCCTTAGTCAGTAGTTCTGTGGCCTTATCGAGATCTTGATCGACCAATTTTCCTTGAACATACAAACTGCCTAATTTGGTTAATGCTTTAGGATTACCACTGTTAGCCGCTTTGGTCAGCCAAATGACGCCTAATTTGTAATTACTGCTGTGTTTTGTCTCTAAAAAATGTTCCGCTAAAGCGTATTGGGCAATAGGATTACCATTTTTTGCCGCATCAATGTCATATTTTGTCGCTACATCAACATTCTGTTTGACTCCAAGCCCGTATTGATAGGCAGCAGCCATAAATAGTTGGGAGTTGATATCCCCAGCGGAAGCAGCTTGCTTAAACCAACTAACGGCCTGCTCAGGATTTTTTTCATGCATCAACTCATATTTTGCCATTAATAAAACAGCTGGAAGATACCCTTTTTCTGCTGATTTTTTAAAGTATCGAAGAGCAACATTGTTGTTTTTGAGCTGCCCATATCCGTACAAAAATAATCGTCCTAGATAATAGTCAGCAACAGCATCCTTGTCACTTTTACTAATTAGTGGCTCTGCTGCTTTATCGTATACACCTAATCGATAAGCATTATAGGTCTCATCAGCAAAGGCTTGATGACTGGCAGATGCAACGATAAAACACATCAAAGGTGCTAGTGTTTTCATAAAAATTCCCCTCTTTCCAGGCTATTACACGCCAGGTATGATGCCGTAATGAACTACTCCATTGACCGCACCATTCCGAGTGCTGCTGTTTACTATCCAAAAGTTCCCTTTATTATTCAAACCAAATTTTACGTTCACGTATTCACAGACTTTAACAGCCTGGGCACAATCCAGTATCTCGCCGTAAGATTTTTTCCCGTCACCAGAGGTACAAATGAATTTTAACTCTCTTTCCCCAGTTGCCAAAACAGCCCAAGATTTTCCAACAATAGAATGATTCAGCCATAAGGAATAAAGGCTCTCTTGGTCATGCATTTGGTACAAACTCACTGTTTGTGGCATTTTATTGTAAATAAAGTACATGGACTGCAACGCCCCTTCTTTGCCGGGCAGCAAGGTAAGGACCTTTAAATTTTGTTGATACCCAACAGGTCTGCAGCCGATGGGAAATCGATCCGAATCCTTATCCTTTTTAGCGGATTTTGCATTGGAATCTGGATCCACTGATTCGGCTGTGTTTGCTGCATTCGTTGCGCCGATTGTTAATAATAACAATACCATAGTGGTGATCGAATTTTTAATTAGTTTATTCATATTTTCTTCTCACTATCGTTTAAAGGACGAACAATCACTTTTGTCCCCATAAAGTTATTACGCTCACTAGACAGCTCAACAAAATTCTCATTCAACCATTTGGCATCGTTTATAAACATGCGGACACAACCATGGCTCGCTCTTTCTCCGGGGATATCATCAGATCCATGAAGTGCGAAACCTTTATGAAAATACATGCAATAGGGCATCTTTGCACCCCCTTTTCCTATCGGAAACACATCAGAGGTGCAACGCACATTCTCTTTACTGAACACCCTGAAAATGCCAGTTAAAGTACGGCAAGATCTGTTGGAGTCAGAGCATTTGTCCCTTCCGGATGAAATAGGCCCCCACAGTACTAAATTACCTTCAGCGTCATAGGCACCCCATGCTAGTTTTTCTTGATCCACGATGATTTGCTTTTCGTGTTCGCTTCGGATCTTTAATGGAAAAGGAGATACATCAAATATATTCATTGTTGCTAGATTTTTAGGAATGGCGATTTCTTTCCCTGCCCATAGATAATTGTAACTACGATTTACTCTTTGAACGATGTCTCTTTGAACTGGATCAGGGAATAGTTTATCCCAGGATTGTCCTGCGGCTACTTTAACGCATTCATATTGAGGATACCCACACAAACCTGTCCCATAAAAATGGCCTGCGTTCAGCGAAGTGACCATGGACACCATGAATGCAGTTAGTAATATTTTTTTCATGCTGCCTCCCCCTCATGTCTTTATCGTTTTTATATGCAAGAATTGTGCAAATTTTTCAGACCGATGCTTCTTATTTATTTTTTCGGTTGTTTTAAATATAAGTTTAGACCTAAATCAAAAAATTGAAATTATTGCTATATTTAAATTATCAACTATTTATTTGAACTCGGTATGGGGTATCTTAATATTAAGAATAATTCATTCACCATCAATAACATCATAAAGCCTAAAAACTTTAAACAGTCTATTGAGCGGTTACTGCAAAAAACGAATGATTTTATTATCGTGTTTGATACGCAAGGGAAAGTGATTGCCATTAATCCCAAAGGAACGTCTTTATTTAATCTCAGCGAAAATCGTATTATTGGCCACTATATATGGGAGCTTATAGAACTTAAGTCTTTTAACATTAAACGGCAATTAGTACAGGCAATACATCATTTTGCCATTGCCAATCAAGGTTTAGCCCAACAATTTCTGTGGATTGAAAGCAAACAGAAAAAACCAATTCGAGCCTATGATGTAGTAGTCAACAAATCAGAAATAGAAAATACCCCCGTTATTTTTGCCAAAATCACTGATGTTTTACCCAACAAAATGACCGAGTGGGTTCTTTGGAGATTAAATAAAATAAGCAATCTCCATGAAACCAATAACGTTATCGATGAAGTATTAAAGCTAGTTAGCGATACGTTTGCTGCCGACTATGCGTCAGTTAGTTTAGTTGACAATCAAAAAATTGCCCATACGGTGTCTTATTACAAATCCGGAAAAAAAATGGATAACATTCATTTTTCACTAAACGACTCACCTTGCGATAAAGTGATTTTAAGCAAATCCATATGCCACTTCCAAGACGTGCAAACCTTGTTTCCTCAAGATAAATTGTTAAAAAAGATGCGCATCAACACCTATCTTGCAGGTCCAATTACCAATAGCAATCAAGAAGTCATTGGATTAATGACCATCTTAACCAAACGGCCAATGGAATTGGATTCTTTGAATAACACTATTTTTGGTTTGCTCTTAAATCGCATTAACTCTGAAATAGAACGATTAATGAATTTACGCAAGTTGGAATTTCTAGCCAGTATTCCACAACAAAATCCTAATCCCTTAATTCGCATTTTGTCTTCTGGGGAAATTATTTATGCCAACGAGGAAGGCCAAAAAATAGTTAATTACTGGAAATCAAAATGTTCAGGATTGCCAGAGGCAATTCTCAAACAAATACCACAAGTAGAAGAGCTCACTAACCCCATTAACATTGAGATTGAGGCCAATGATCGTTTTTATTTATTTTCATTGAACTGGGTGAGTGAGTTCAAACAAATCAATCTTTATGGAACCGACATTACTCAGTTAAAATACACTGAACAAGACATGATAAACCTTGCGCGTTTTGATGCTTTAACTCAAATTGCAAACCGCCAATATTTTGAAGAAACCCTTAGCGAAGAAATCTACGAGCATAACCTGAAAGGTCACGGCTTCGCATTGCTGCTCATCGATCTTGATAACTTTAAAACAATTAATGACACCTTAGGTCATCCTATAGGTGACAAATTATTGAAAGCCGCTACAAAAAGAATGGTTCGTTGTATTCGAAACACTGATTTTATTGCCCGATTAGGAGGAGATGAATTTATTGTGATTGTGCATCAAGCGAACGTTAAAATTGCCTCGCAGGTAGCCGATAAAATCATTAATGCCTTATCAAGGAATTTCCAGTTTGGTGAATACAACATGAAAATTTCCGCCAGCATTGGAATTGCTTTATACCCAGAGGCTGGTTTATCTGGTACTGATTTGCTTAAAAATGCTGATATTGCGATGTATCAATCGAAAAAAACAGGCAAAAATAGGTTCTTTGTTTTCTCAAAATCGTTGCAAGATCTAGAAGACAAAAGAAAAGAAATCTTAAAAAAAGAGATCAAAAAAGCCACAGCCAGTCACCAATTATACATTGATTACCAACCCCAATTTGATCTGAAAACCAATTCGGTTATTGGTATAGAAGCTTTAGTCAGATGGGATCACCCCAAAGAAGGCTTAATACCACCTGGTGAGTTTATTACTATTGCTGAACAAACTGGTTGTCTTCATACCATCAGCAAGTGGTTAATTGATCGCACGTTTCAAGATTTTGTCATGCTTTTAGAAACTTATCCTAAACTTACCTTAACAATTAATGTCTCATTAAGCCAATTAAGTGACCCTCGATTTATAGAAGGCTTGCAAAACAAAATGCTAAGCCATGATATAAAAGAGGATCAACTGATCCTTGATGTGTCTGAGCGAATTCTTGCCCCTCACTTTAAACAAATCTCTAGAAATCTGAAGAAGATACAGCATATTGGTATCAATCTAAGTTTGGATAATTTCAATACACCACAAATCTCTCTCCACAAACTGCTCACACTCCCACTAGACTATTTGAAAATAGACCAGCAAATGTTAGTTGGCATCGAAAAATATCCAAAATACCGAACACTGCTTGAAGGCATTATTAACCTTGGAAAAAATCTAGGACTCAAAGTCATTCAAAAGGGCGTGGAAACGAAAGAGCAACATCAAATCATCTGCGACCTCGGCTGTCAATTTGCCCAGGGTTACTTTTATTGTAAACCTGTAAATCAGGAGCGACTGGTTGATTTTCTTCGTAGTGTTTCGTCTAAAAGGGTTAGCAGGGATTCTCATTTGTTGTGACGATTTTCCGATTTATCCGTGAGCCGTATTGTATTTGGCGTGGGATTCCTTGGCTGCTTGGGGACCGGTGCGACTGCTTGGGGACGGACCCCACTGGGGTCCGTCCCCGAACTTACAGACGAACTTACCCAGACGAACTTACCCAGACGAACTTACCCAGACGAACTTACCCAGACGAACTTACCAAACTTATCCAATCTCACCATGAAAATATCGATAAATTCGATCTGCTAGCTGCGCATTAATCCCTTGTACCTTACTAATCTCTTCAAGAGAAGCTTTAGCTAATTCACGTATTCCTCCAAAGCGCTGTAATAATGCCTGACGACGCTTTGAGCCGACTCCTTCAATGCTCTCAAGAGATGATTTCGACCTGACCTTTTCCCTCCTTTTACGATGTGAAGTGATCGCAAAACGATGAGCCTCGTCACGAATATGTTGTAATAAATGCAGAGCTATAGAGTCCTCCGGGAGTGTAAATTCTTTCTCTTCATGCACTAAAATCAACGTTTCCCATCCTGCTTTTCTTAATGGCCCCTTGGCAACTCCCAAAATGATCACATCCGTTACGAGTAAAGCATCCAATACTTTTTTCGCGACAGCTACCTGCCCCTTGCCACCATCAATAACCAATAAATCAGGCAAAGACTTGGACTCAATTAATCGCTTAAATCGTCTAGTTATGGCTTGTTCCATCGCAGCATAATCGTCTCCAGGGGTAATGCCTTCGATGTTGAACCTTCTGTATTCATTCGGACAAGGGCCTTCTTTATCAAAGACAACACATGAAGCGACCGTTGCCTCACCTGAGGTATGGCTAATGTCAAAACATTCCATACGCTCTATGGATTTACCTGTTGCTAAGATCTCTTCTAAAGCGGAATAACGTGATTTAATCGTTGAGTGCTTATTCACGAATTCAGCGATGGAAACTCGCAAATTGTTTTTAGCAAAATCCATCCATCGAGATTTTATACCCCGTGGATTTACTTGTATTTTACATGCTTTCCCACGTTTCTGAGTCAGAATTTCTTCAAACAATGAATGCTCTGCAACTGAACTGTTAGTAAGAATTAAACCTGGAATTCGCTCAGTAGCATCCAAATAGTAAAATCCAATAAAGGCTTCGAAAATCTGTTGCCAGAGCAAGTCCGTATTCGCCTCTGTTTCCAGATTAAACTCAGGAACTTTTGGGAAAAAACTACGACTAGCCAATACTTGACCTTCACGAATTGTTACGCATTGGATGCAAGCAAACCCAGGTTGCGCCTCAATGGCTATGACATCGGCATCACCCCGCAATTGAACGACCGCCTGTTGCTCTTGAACCAAGCGTAAACTTTTAATTTGATCTCGTAAAACAGCTGCTTCTTCAAAGTGCAACTGTTCAACTGCTCTATTCATTCGCTCAGCCAACTCATCAAGTATCAGCTGACATTTTCCTTGTAAAAACTGCATTGCATCATCCACGGACTGTTTGTAATGCTCCGATGAAATGTAATTCACACAAGGCGCTGTGCAACGCTTGATTTGATATTGCAAACAAGGACGAGATCTTGCATTAAAATAAGTATCACGACAAGTTCGAATCTTGAATACTTTTTGAATGGTAACTAAGGTTTCTTTTACTGCAGTAGTACTTGGATAAGGCCCAAAAAAATACCCGGAAAGTGGTTTTTTTTTGCTTCTGTACAACTCAATTCGGGGAAATTCCGAATGATCTGATACATGAATATAGGGATATGATTTATCATCTCTAAGCAGTACATTGTATTTTGGTCGTAATGACTTAATTAAACTGCTTTCTAATAATAGTGCTTCTGTTTCCGTTCGTGTGACTGAAATATCAATGGATATAATTTGCTCAACTAGAGAGCGGGTCTTAACCCCACTGTTCTGCTTATTAAAATAGCTGCTTACTCTTTTTTTTAGATTACTTGCCTTCCCAACGTAAAGAACATGACCGTCCTTATCCAGCATTTGATAAATACCAGGCTCATTGGGAAGTTTACTAAGAAATGCTACTAGATCTTGTTTGTTAGTCTGTTTATTCATTTTCCATAAAGGGTCTAGTGACAACGTTTAATCTTGAGTGCCGATGTTTGCTTTACAGACCCTATTCTTCTTGAATTAAATTGTTGGGATGTTCGATAATTCGATGTTTCATCGCTAAATAAGTTAATTCAACATCGTTTTTAATTCCCAATTTTTCAAACATGCGGTAACGGTACCCGTTGATGGTTTTACTGCTTAAAAACAATCGGTCGGCAATGTCTTGTACATTCATGCCGCTGGTGATCATCAACATGACTTGCATCTCTCGCTCAGACAATAAATCAAATGGCGAATTTTGTGGTTCTTGGATACTGTTTATCGCCATTTTTTGGGCGATTTCCGCACTGAGATACTTCTCTCCTTTGGCAACCTTACGAATTGCTGCAGCCATTTCTTCTGCGCCTGATTCCTTAGTAAGGTATCCCATAGCCCCCAACTGCAACACTCTTGTAGGCAAAGGGTCAGAGCAGATAGCGGTTACCGCAATGACTTTAATATGTGGATTCGATTTTTTTAATCGACGCGTGACTTCCCAGCCATCAATACCAGGCATTTTCATATCTAATAAAATAACGTCAGGGTTATGTGTCTTAACAAAGGCCAATGCCTGCTCTCCGCTTTCGGCATCAGCAACCACAGTAACATCTGACAAATCTTCTAGCAATCGTCGAATTCCCATTCGAACCAATGCATGGTCATCAACAATGAGTACTTTAATCAAATCATGCTCCTTGACCTAACAGTCAATGAACAAACCGGGTTAGCCGATGTTAGCAAGTCTCTATCCCCATTACAATACATACAACCTCTGCTCACTAGCCGCTGACCGTTAGCACTTTGTCAAAAATCAACTTAACATGCCCTAATGTGAATGCTTGGATTGTTTTTATCCACTTTAAAATAGGGTGGAAACTCTCCTAATTCATGAGCTCTTTGCATGTATTGAGTGACGTCACTACCAATAAAATCATACAAGTCCTGGTAGCTATCAATTACAAAATAAACCGGCTGCAATTGATCAATACGATAAGGCATGCGAAATGCCGCTACTGGTTCAAACATAACTCTTAGCGGAATTTCACTTTCAACACAGTAAACGGTCTCACTGATAGACGATAAAATTCCCCCTCCATAAGCGCGCAACCCCGTTTTCGTTTTTATTAAACCAAATTCCACAGTAAACCAAAACATTCGCTGCAATAAAGCCCAGTCTTTCTCGGGTAAGGAAAGTACTTTGCAAGCATAGTCATGAACAAAATCGGCATAAACTGGATTGGTTAACATGGGACAATGGCCAAATAGCTCATGAAAAATATCAGGCTCTTGAATATAGTCTATTTCCTCTTCACAACGAATAAATGTTGCTGCAGGGAAAAAACGTGTTGCTAATAGTTCAAAGAATTCTCGGGCAGAAATTAATGCCGCAACTGGTGCAACTTGCCAACCTGTTTTCGCTTTTAAACGTGAATTAACCTCAGGAAGCTGAGGAATTTCATGACTATTTAACCCCAAAATCTCCAAGCCGCTCATAAATTCATCGCAGGCCCTTCCTGGCAATAGCTTCTGCTGTCTTTCGTATAAAATAGTCCATATTTTGTGTTCTTCCGGAGAATATTGAACGTAACCCTGAGCATTTGGAGTGTGGGCAACATAGCGGCTTTTAAATTCCATACTTTCTCCTTAACACAAGAATACAAATCACTGAGCATAATGAAGAATAACCCTTTTGTACACCCTCAGAACTTACGAAAAATCCCTTCCCCTTCGTTAAAACCAGCAGGACTTACGCAAAATTGGAAATAATTCGTCAATACCTACGTATTTTCTATTTTATATTATAGAATTCTTTAAAAGATAATTCTTAGGATGTTGAAAAATGACCATAGCTATCTTAGCCACAGGAGACGAAATTGTTCACGGTGATACGCTCAATACGAACGCCTATCATATTGCTCAAGCGCTATGCTCAGAAGGATTGCCTTTAGGTTTGCACGTTGCTTGCAGTGATAAAGAGAACGAAATTATAGAAAGCTTAAATTTCTTATCTCAACAACATGATATTTTAATTGTCATTGGTGGCCTAGGCCCAACAAAAGATGATATTACTCGTTTTGCTCTTAGTCAATTTGTAAGAGAGCCTCTTATTCAGCATCAAATAGCGCTAGAACATGTGCAAGCAAGGGTGCTCAAGGGAAAAATGGAGCTCAATGAAGGAAATTTACAACAATGTTTGTTTCCAGCCCATGCTCATTTATTTCCCAATCCAAATGGAACTGCTTTAGGTTGCAGCTATGAGTGGAAAGGAAAGACTCTTATTTTACTGCCTGGTCCCCCACGTGAATGCTTACCGATGTTCAATAATTATGCGTTACCACTCCTTTTAAACACACAGCACAGCGATAAACAAATCATTAAATGGCGAATTTTTGGTTTAGCAGAAAGTGAAATCGGTGAAACGCTTGAAAAAGCCCTTCAAGGTTTGGATTGTAAAACAGGATATCGTCTAGAAGTACCCTATATCGAATTTAAAGTTCGATGCAAAACGGAGTTAATCGACAAAGTCAAATCGATCATTGACCCAATTTTGGCACCACACATCATCTCGTCAGTTGAGAAAAAAGCCTCTGAACAATTAAAAGAGCTCATCCAACAAATCAATGACCCCATCACAATCGTTGATGAAACCACTGGCGGATTATTGCAAACCCTGCTTATCACTCCGGATACTTATCCACTCATCAATTTTCATGGCCTCAATAGAACCAAACTCTTTTTTCATATCACAGGTCTTGAAGAGTATTGGTTAAATCAGCCTTCAGAAGGTACAAGTCAGATAGCGATTCACTACAGTAGTCAAACTCAAAAAGGCAGAGAAATCCAACAAATTCCTTATCGTAGTCCCTTGGTTGTTTATTATGCTGCGGAATGGTTAAGCTTCCGTCTCTTTCATCTCATCAATCAATTGCATCAAGTCGTAACATAATTGCTGAGTTCCCTCGGCTTTGATTGCGGAAATCGTGTAAACCTTATCTTTCCAATTTAATCCATTCACTATGTTTTGAATGGTTTCATGCCTTTGAGCCTCATCTGGAATCATGTCTATCTTGTTCAAAACTAAGAATCTTGGTTTGTTTAAAAGCTCCGGATTGAATTGAGCCAATTCGTTTATAATTGCTTTGGCATCAACCACCGGATCACTTCCATCCAAAGGAGCAATATCGATCACATGCAATAGAATACAGGTTCGTGATAGATGTTTTAAAAAACGATGACCTAATCCTGCCCCCTGAGAGGCTCCCTCAATCAATCCAGGTATGTCTGCCATTACAAAGCTCTTGTGGCTTGATACGCTGACGACTCCAAGTCCTGGATGCAAGGTGGTGAAAGGATAATCTGCCACTTTGGCTTTGGAGCTCGAAACAGCTCGGATTAAGGTTGATTTACCAGCGTTTGGCAATCCTAACAAGCCAACATCAGCTAAAACACGTAACTCCAATCGCAAATGTCTGGACTCGCCTAGGCTACCCTGAGTTGTTTGTCGAGGAGCTCTATTCACACTGCTCTTATATCGAGTATTTCCCAAGCCATGAAAACCACCTTGAGCAATAAGTACTGGCACACCTGGTTGGTTAATGTCCGCTAAAAGCTCCCCAGTATCTACATCATAGACTAAAGTACCCACAGGAACACTAATGGTTAAGTCGTCTCCTTTTTTCCCAGTACAATTACCACCCATTCCTGGCTGTCCATTTTCCGCCTTATAATGACGCATGTAGCGGAAATCGATTAGGGTGTTTAAATCATTATTCGCTTCAAAATAAATACTTCCTCCATCTCCGCCGTCTCCGCCATCTGGACCACCACGCGGGATGAATTTTTCCCGTCTGAAACTTAAGCAACCATTGCCTCCTTTGCCGGCATCTACTTTTATAATTGCTTCATCAACGAATTTCATAAACAACCTTTATGCTAAAAAAAAACCCCGTTGCCGGGGTATCAAAAAGAATATAATCAAGACTAGTCGAACAACATTGTAGAATTGTTAACTAAACTTAGTTAGCTGCTTCTTTTTGTTCTTCTGGAACAATTGTGACGTACTTACGGTTTTTCTCACCTTTAACAGTAAATTTAACCAAGCCTTCAACCAAAGCGTATAAAGTATGGTCTCTACCACAACCTACTCCTGGTCCTGGATGAAAACGTGTACCACGTTGTCTTACAAGAACTTCACCAGCATTTACAAATTGACCGCCAAAACGTTTAACACCTAGAAACTTAGGATTCGAGTCACGGCCGTTACGAGTACTACCGCCTGCTTTTTTATGAGCCATTGCTATCCCCTCTTACTTGCTTATCGCAGTAATTTTAACTTGTGAATAATACTGTCTGTGCCCCATTCTTTTCATGTGGTGCTTACGACGTCTAAATTTGATAATTTTAACTTTTTTATGACGGCCATGATCAAGCACTTCTGCTTTCACAGTAGCTTTAGCAATTAATGGAGTACCACAAACTACTTTATCACCATCAACAAGCATGAGCACTTCGGAAAATTTGATTTCGTTGCCAACGTCTTCAGGCAGCATTTCAATTTTTAGAACATCACCTTCTTTTACGGTATATTGCTTACCGCCAGTCTTAATTACCGCGTACATATTTTTTATTCTCCAATTCGCCTGATTGGCTATCACAATTCCAACAAAGTGCCATATTCTATGAAATTCTGACTATTACTTCAAGTTCATTTTAAAATATTGTATACTTTACATCCCTTCCTGACTTATTCCTTGTTGAATAAGACTGCTCAGGTATTTAGTCTGGTCGCGGATTAAATAGGGACAACCTATAATTTGGAGTGACTGAACATGTCAGAGATTATTTTAGAAGCTGAAACAAGAACGGATATGGGGAAAGGTGCGAGCCGCCGCCTAAGACGTCTTGAAAATAAAGTGCCTGCTGTTATTTATGGCGGGGATAAAAAGCCAAAATCCATTCACTTTTTACACAATAAAGTGATCAAAGCACTTGAGACAGAAAGCATTTATTCAAGTGTGTTTGATATCACCGTAGACGGTAAAGTTGAACATGTGATTTTAAAATCATTACAACGACACCCCTACAAGCCTATTGTAATGCACATGGATTTACAACGAGTATCTGGAAAAGACGTGCTTGTTAAAATGGTTCCCATTCACTTTGTCAATGAAGAAGCATCACCAGGAATTAAAGCTGGCGGTATGATCCAACACACCATGACTCAAGTTGAAGTTCGTTGCCAAGCAAAAGATCTTCCTGAGTACATTGAAGTGGATATGTCTACTGTAGGATTAGATGACGTAGTTCATTTATCCAACATTAAACTTCCTAAAGGTGTGAAGCTAACCGTTGATTTGGCTGACGGCAGTCATGACTCACCCGTTGTTAGTATTCATACACCAAAAACAAGCTCTGCTGATCTAGAAGAGCCTGTTGTTGCGCCATCAGCTGTTCCAACAACTGGTGAAACAGAAGAAGATAAAGGCGCTGAGTAAGCAGCCATCTAGACCTTATTTCATGCAAATACAAAACTCTAATCGATGTATTTGCATGAAAACGACTAAAAGACCTACAGCTTATGGCCATAAAACTCATTATTGGACTCCGCAATCCAGGCACAGCCTATGAGCAGACACGACACAACGCTGGCGGTTGGTTAGTACATAGCTTAGCTCAAAGACATAATGCCCATTTTAAACTCGATAAAAAAATGCAAGCGGAATTGGCTGAATTGAAAGTGAATAATCACTCTTGTTTATTGGCATTACCCTTAACATTCATGAACCATAGCGGACAACCAGTAAGAGCAATCAGTCAATTTTATAAAATGTTGCCCGAAGAAATTATAGTTGTTCATGATGAATTGGATTTACCAGCAGGTCGAGTTAAATTAAAGACCGGCGGTGGCCATGGCGGACATAATGGACTCAGAGACATCATCGCCCAACTAGGAAGTGGTGATTTTCATCGAGTAAGAATAGGAATTGGTCATCCTGGGCATAGAGATTTGGTGCATCAGTATGTTTTAAGTAAACCTTCAATGAGCGACCGTCAACATATTTATGATGCTGTTGATAGAGGTGTAGCTGTACTACCGACTGCCATAGAGGGTGATATTGCTCGTGCAATGAATCAGTTAAACGCTTAATCGAATTGATAAGAGGTATTATTCATGGGATTTAAATGTGGAATCGTAGGCTTACCCAATGTAGGTAAATCAACTCTTTTTAATGCGCTTACTAAGGCAGGAATTGAAGCTGCGAATTACCCCTTTTGTACGATTGAACCTAATGTAGGAATTGTCACAGTACCCGATCCTCGTTTGGATGCCTTGGCTAATATCGTTAAACCACAACAAGTTCTTCATGCAACCATGCAATTTGTGGATATTGCCGGACTGGTTAAAGGCGCATCCAGTGGCGAAGGATTAGGCAATCAATTTTTAGCAAATATACGCGAAACAGACGCCATAGCTCATGTGGTTAGATGTTTTGAAAATACAGACGTTATTCATGTGGAAGGCCGCGTTGATCCAATCAGCGACATTGAGGTTATTAATACTGAGCTTGCACTAGCCGACATGGATACCCTCGAGAAGGCCATCTTGAAGGCAGGAAAAAATAGCCGAAGTGGAAATAAAGAAGCCATTTTTGAGCTTAAAACTCTAGAAAAAATTAAAGCCCACCTTGATCAGGGCTTTCCAGTTCGAACGTTGGAACTCGGCACAGACGAAATCCAAATCAGCAAGCGATTATTTCTACTGACTGCTAAACCAGTGTTATACATTGCCAATGTGAATGACGACGGTTATGAAAACAATCCCTTATTGGAAAAAGTTAAGAAACTTGCTGAACAGGAAAATGCTCGTATAGTTGCATTATGCGCTGCTACCGAAGCAGAGCTTGTTGAGTTGGATGATGAAGATCGACTCGAGTTCATGGATGGTTTAGGGCTCGAAGAACCAGGATTAAATAAAGTCATCCGAGCAGGATATGATTTATTAGGCTTACAAACTTATTTTACTGCCGGAGTCAAAGAGGTAAGAGCATGGACTGTGCATAAAGGGGCCACAGCACCTCAAGCAGCAGGAGTAATTCACACCGATTTTGAAAAAGGATTTATTCGAGCCGAGGTTATTGCTTATAAGGACTTTATTCAATTTGGTGGTGAACAAGGCTCCAAAGAAGCAGGAAAACTACGATTGGAAGGCAAGGAGTACATTGTATTGGATGGTGACGTGATGCATTTCCGTTTTAACGTCTAGCCCAGTTCATAGGATAGCCTAATTTGCAATCCGTTTCCTGAGGGTCACTGCTCGGATGTGATGTGAGAACAGAAGAATGGGGACCAGAAGAGTGGGGACGGACCCCACTGGGGTCCGTCCCCATTTAACGCGATGTCTAACAAAGAAATTGGGGTATTTCGTAAGTCCGTAGGGGATTCTATTGACAATTTAACCTGTCCCCCTTAGCATTCTTGCATTAAATTATAGAGGGTAATTGAATGACTATTGACCGTTTAAGAGAGCTTGTTCAAGATGACTTTGACGCGGTTAATCATTTAATTGTTGATAAAATTCAATCGCAAGTAGGGTTAATTCATGACTTATCCCAACACATTGTTGAAAGTGGTGGGAAGCGCTTACGCCCTCTGGTTGTCCTGTTAGCAAGCAATGCTTGTGACTACAAAGGCAGAGACCACATTTCTCTTGCAGCCATGGTTGAGTTTTTTCATACAGCCACGCTCTTGCACGATGATGTGATTGATGAATCCACACTCCGCCGCGGTAGACAGACGGCAAACAGCATTTGGGGTAGCAAAGCCAGTGTGCTAGTCGGAGATTACCTATTCACCCAATCCGTTCAATTAATGGTGGAAGTTGGTATTACTGAAATTCTGAATTTGTTAGCCAACACCTCTCACCAAATTACTTGTGGAGAAGTTAAGCAATTAGCAAACAGACACAATCCAGCCCTTAACCTAGATGATTATCTTGATGTCATCAGGGCTAAAACCGCGTTATTGTTTGCTGCTGCGGCATGTATTGGACCTATCCTTACAAGTGCGCCAATCGAAGTTCAGAATGGTCTTTATAATTATGGGATGCATTTGGGTAATGCTTTTCAACTCATCGATGATGCCTTAGATTATTGCTCCGATACGTTTACACTTGGAAAAAATATTGGCGATGATCTTGCTGATGGTAAAGCCACTTTACCATTGATTCATGCCTTACAAAACGGAACTCCTTCTCAACAAGAGCTGATCAAAGAAAGCTTAAAAGAAGGAAGTTTACGCTACCTACCAGACATATTAATCGCTATTGAACAAACAGAAGCAATACCATTCACTAAACGTGTTGCTGCACAAGAGGTTGATTCAGCGTTGACTCATTTAGAAGTAGTCCCCGATTCCATCTATAAAACTGCTTTAGTTGATTTAGCAAGATTTGCCTTAGAAAGGAATTATTGACCTATACTCTAAATAAGGTCATAAGAAAACTCCCCCAACATGGAAATGG
This sequence comes from Legionella waltersii, assembly GCF_001468085.1. Taxonomy (GTDB): domain Bacteria; phylum Pseudomonadota; class Gammaproteobacteria; order Legionellales; family Legionellaceae; genus Legionella; species Legionella waltersii. The sequence continues at coordinate 90,017 of NZ_LNZB01000036.1, forward strand.
AACCTAAATCATTCAGACGAACTGCTGAACAAATCGGCTTTGTAATTACGCATCAATGTTATGAAAATTCTGAAGCCAATCTGATGAAAGAGCAAATTCAAGATACCTACACCTTTTGGGGAAAGATATTTAATAACGTACGCTTTATGAATTTAGGGTTGTGGAATCGTAAAATTTATAATGAATACACTGCATTGCCTTTTAATTTTTCAACTATTTCTAAAACACAGGATATTTATTCCCAATTACACCTCTATTTCATGATAAGACCACTCATAAAGAAGGCGTTTTTTAATAAAAGACTTCTAGAGATTGGCTGTGGAAATGGGATTGGTCTGAAAGCAAGCTCTCAGTTACTGAAAACAAGTCATGCCTTAGGCATTGATTTAGTAAACCAGCATGTCAACAACGCAATGAAATCCTTTCATGAGGAAAACAAGGTTAATTATATCCAATCAGATGCTGAGCGACTCCCGATAGAGGATAATAGCGTAGACATAATCACTAATCTTGAAAGCTCTCATCTTTACCCAAGAATTCAGTTGTTCTTTGCAGAGGTTGAACGTGTTTTAGCACCCGGGGGCTATTTTTGTTATGCTGACCATGACGTTCCAGTGAAATCTCAAGCAAAACGATTTGAAGCTTTTCTTAAATCAAACCCCAACATGAAAGTCATTCAGAAAACGAACATCACTAGAATGGTCCAATCCTCCATCTATGAGAGAATCATTGCCAGAGAAGATAACTTTTATAACTCATCACTACAACTGTTTGGCGCAAACAGTCCAAATTTGGGAATTGATATGTTGCACCTGGCCTATGCAGTAGGTCTTATTTTTCTTCCCTGGTGGTGGATACGTTTTAAAAGACCTGAGTTACATTACATTGCAAAAGCCGCTCGAAGAGAAAAATTCTGGGGTAAAAAATATTATTTTTATTATCTTATACAGAAAATTAAATGAATAACATTATCGGGGCAGGGAATAAAATTGCATTTGTGGTGAAACACAATTGCCAAAATAGCTCAGAGGCCACTCTGGATAAAAGGATAATTCAAGAATGCTATACGTTTTGGGCTGGAATTGTTAACGATAAATCGTATTTAAATTGGGGATTATGCGATAAAAAAATTCTTAATGAGCTTCAGAACCTAGATTGTGATTTTCCTACAACAGATGGGGTGCAAAACTTTTATTCATTATCCTTAATCTACTATTTAATCCGACCATTGTTAAACAAACAACTCTATAATAAACGAATTGTAGACATTGGATCTGGTAATGGAATCGGTCTGAAAGTCATTTCGCAACTATTGGCTTCTAATTATGCTTTAGGTATCGATTTAACAAATCAATTAGTAGAGCACTCCAATAAAAATTTCCATTTAGATAATCAAGTCAACTACATCCAATCGGATGCTGAACACTTACCATTAAAAAACAATAGCATTGATATCATCACAAACCTTGAAAGCTCGCACAATTACCCAATCATCGAACATTTTTTTTCCGAGGTTGAGCGTGTTTTAGTTCCAGGTGGCTATTTTTGTTACGCTGACGTGGACATTCCAGTTAAATCACAATCTAAAGCATTGGAGCTTTTTCTAAAAAATCGACCTAATTTAAAAATAATACAAAAACAAAACATCTCAAAAATGGTCCAAGCCTCAATTTATGACCGCCTCATAGTCAATGAAGACAGGTTTTATGAGGATTCTCTTAAGCGCTTTGATCAAAGTCCAACTCTCTTCTATGACATAATGTACCTTGCAAATGCGAAAGGCCTGGCTTTTCTTCCTTGGTGGAAAATACGTTTCAGAAGACCAGAACTGAGCTACATAGCAAAAGCCGCCCGAAAAGAAAAATTTTGGGGTAAAAAATACTATTTTTATTACCTCGTTCAAAAAATCGAGTGAGACTCCTAAATAAAATAGACTCTCCTTTTCTGACTTAGTATTTTACTAGAGACTCAACTATACTTTGAGTACCAGTGAAAACTAATTCATTCAAATCAGGATTAACATGTCTAATATTACCGATGCTGGGAATAAAATCGCATTTGTAATTCAGCATGACTGCCAAGATCCTTCTGAGGCGTTATTGGATAAAAAAATAATCCAAGAGAGTTACACTTTCTGGGCAGGAATGGTTCATGAAAAGTGTTATATGAATTGGGGAATATCCGATAAGAAAATTCAGAAAGAATTAATGGGATTGAATTATAACTTCACAACAATCAGTGACGTCCAAGATTTGTATTCATTATCATTAATTTATTATTTAATCAGACCGTTATTAAAAAAGCAATTTTATAATAAACGACTTCTTGATGTCGGCTCTGGTAACGGAATTGGGCTGAAAGTAATCTCTGAGTTATTAGCAACTGATTTCGCGGTAGGGCTCGATCTAACAAGTGTATTAGCAACTCGGGCAAACAAAAACTTCTACCTAGAAAACAAAATCAATTACATACAAGCAGATGCTGAGAGTATACCTTTAGAAAACAATAGCATCGATATTATTACCAACGTTGAAAGTTCTCATAACTACCCTAGAATTGACTATTTTTTTTCTGAAATTGAAAGGGTATTAGCTCCAGGGGGGTACTTTTGTTACACAGATATTGATATTCCTAACAAATCACAGTCCAAATTTTTAGAACAATATCTAAAAAAACACCCGAATCTAAAACTAGTGGAAAAACAAAATATCAGTAAAATGGTTCAAGCGGCTATTTATGATCGTTTAATTAACAAAGAAGAATGGTTTTATCAAGCAGCGGTGAGACTCTATGGTGAACAAAGCCATGACTTTTTCAGTAATGTCTCCCATCTAGCTGGAGGCATGGGATTAATTTTCCTTCCTTGGTGGAAAATACGATTTAAAAAACCAGAACTCAAAGAAATTGCAAGAGCTGCTCGTAAATCAAAATTTTGGGGTAAAAAACTCTATTTTTATTATCTTATTCAAAAGGTTTGATCATGATAATAAATAAAGTTCCCGAAGTGATTTATGAATTTGGTAACGAAAAGAAGATAAAGCGCTTGCTCTATAAATCGAAAGAACCGATATTACTCAAAATGGTGAATTTTACTGATAAATTTTCCATCGATTTTTTTATAGAGCAATCACGAGGACTCACCACTTATAGCGTGTTTGATAACAGCCAATTTGTTGAACACAAAACGGGGGATATTACTTCCGTACTGAAAGACATCAAAAACAATAAACCCTACAGAATTTTTGGCCAATATTATCCCCGTTGGATGTGTGAAGAAGTGGAAAAACAGGTGCCTCTGTGGCAAGACATTCCTTTTCGACCACGATTTTGCAACAAGATGGTAAAAACCCTCTTTTTTCTTGGGGGAAAAGGTTCGAATACAGGAATGCATTACGATAGAGAATATCCCTCTATTCTTCATTTATGCCTATCAGGAAAAAAAAGACTATTACTCTTTACCAAAAAGCAAAATGATTTCTTGTATAAGACTCCATTTGTTGGGGATTCATTGATTGATTTTAGTAAACCCATCGAAGAAATTTATAAACAATTCCCCAACCTTAAAAAGGCACAAGGATATGAGGTCGTTTTAGAAAAAGGCGACATGCTATTTATGCCCAAAAAATGTTGGCATTATACGGAATATATCGATGCGTCTGCTGCCGCAACTTATGTGTTTTATCCAAATAAACTGGACCAACTTTATGGATCGTTTACTGGTTTATTTTATCTAGGGTATAAAGAAAACTCGGGCTTTCAAATCTGTAACTGGCCTTTCTTTAAAAAATTTGATCTCCTTTACGCCCGCTCTTCAGGCGTGAACAAATTCTTCTTAAAAGTGGTGGAAAAAATACTCTTTATTTTTTTATTACCTGCCGTCAGCGTATCAGCCTATATTTCTCATAAAATAAGGCCGAGAAAATGCTATTAGCTAGAGAATTGATAATACTCAGGCGGAACACGACATTTAAAGCAAGCACTGTTACATCCTGCTTTTTCCTGGCATTTTTGAATAACCCCTTTTTTAACCCATAATTGCAGCATCGGTTTCAGTGCAGCAATATCCAAACGAAACTCTCTGGCTAACTGTTGAGTACTTACAATGCCTTGTTGGCGTATATAATCACGTATTTGCAGAAGCACCTTGTCTCTCCAAACTGGGCGTATTAAACCGAAAAATAAATAGGACTAAAAATAGGCTAAATAACATGAGACTCACCCAAAGAACACTTTGTTGTGGGTGTTCAAAAAATTTAGCCATTTGATAAAACAATACAGCTGCCGCATAGGCAACCACGAAAGACCATATGACTGAAGTCCACATAAAATACTTACTTGCCTCCTGTCGAATCACAGCCATGGTTGATACACAAGGGATATAAAGTAATACAAACAGCAAATAGGCATAAGCGCCAACAGCACCATCAAAGCGCTGTGCCATCACCCCATAAACGGATTGAGATACTTCATTATCCGCTGCACTTGCAGCTACAGGGTTCCATAATGCATTGCCTAACTCTGATAAATTGTTTGGAATCGAATACAAAGCGGATTGCAGGCCACCCCATAGGCTAAAATGCGCAGTCGCGACGTCTCCGAACTGTCCAATTTGTGCGTACAAGGTGTTTAAAGTACCCACCACCACTTCTTTAGCCAACATTCCTGTTAATAAACCGACTGTAGCAGGCCAGTTGTCTTGACGAATACCCATTGGTGCAAAAAAGGGTGTAATCCATTGGCCAAACATGGACAGCAGGGATTCAGTACTTGCCTCACCAGAGCTTATCCCGCCTTGAAACGTAATGGCATTTAGACCACCAAGAATTACACATATAGGAATGATCAGTTTACCAGCACGAAACACAAAAAATTTAAGGCGCATCGACGTTTCTTTCACTAAACGCTTAAAAGAAGGCCTGTGATAAGCAGGCAACTCAATAATCAAAGGTGAGGCATGCCCTTTAAGAGACGTTCTTTGTAAGATGTATCCTGTAAGAACAGCCATCAATATGCCGATTAAATACAGTGAAAAGACCACATTATGTCCGCCAGTAGGGAAAAATGCCGCTACAAACACCGCATATATAGCTAGGCGAGCACTGCAGGACATGAATGGGCTCATCATGACGGTCAATAAGCGATCTCTTTCAGAGTCCAATGTTCGTGCTGCCATAATCGCTGGAACGTTACATCCGAACCCAACAATCATGGGCACAAAGGATTTTCCAGGCAAACCTAAAGCTCGCATGATTTTATCCACCACAAAAGCAGCTCTCGCCATGTACCCTGAGGTTTCTAACAGGGATAAAAAGAAAAACATGGACGCAATAACAGGAATAAAAGTGACGGTCGTATTGATTCCTTTTCCAACTCCGTTGGCTAACAAAGCGATAAGCCAATTTGGTGCATGGATTTGCTGTAAAAGCCAGGCAGTCCCAGAAACAAAGATGGTTTCTGTGCTGATGTCAAAAAAATCCTGGAACGCCCCGCCGATATTGATTGCAAATAAAAACATCAAATACATCATGGCAAAAAAGATGGGTAAGGACAGCCAGCGATTTAAAATGATCTTATCCAGCTTTGCAGTAAAATGTTCACTCGCATCACTTTGTTTTTTTTGCACGAAAGACACTATCTCATGAATTGCTTGATACCGTGCATCAGCCAAAACCACATCCAAAGCAGAGTCAGACTGTACGCCTATATTCAAGTCTTCATACCCAGGAAGAGAATCCCCTTCGGCCAGTCTAAATGAATAATAGAATGCAGCCGCACTAGAATAGCCTTCTTCAATTAAACGTTGTTGCAACTGAATTAAGTACTCTTGGACATTTTCAGGCAAGGGAAGGCTAAGAGGCTTTGCAGGTTTTAGTTCCTGGGCTAAACTGTCTATAAGCTGAGGAATACCTAGGCTTTTATGCGCCTGTATAGGAATGACCCGACAGCCTAAAGCACGCTCCAATGCCTTGATATCAATCGAAATACCCTGCTGTTGAGCTAAATCCATCATGTTTAATGCAACAACGATGGGCTTTCCTAGCTCCAAAAGTTGAGTCGTTAGGTACAAATGCCTCTCAAGATGACAAGCATCGATGACATTCAATAGGCAATCAAATTCAAGTTGAACAACGGATTGCGCCGCTATTTCCTCATCCAGGCTTAGCCCTTCTGCATTAGCTACTAGGGAATAAATTCCAGGCAAATCAGTGATTTCAAATAAGCAGTCATTGTTTTTAAACTCACCCGTTTTCTTCTCAACGGTCACTCCAGGCCAATTGCCCACCCGTTGGCTTGCACCTGTTAATGCATTAAAAACAGTGGTTTTTCCACAATTGGGATTGCCAACCAACAACACGTGGGTCATATACGCTCCAAGAACAATTGACTCGCTTCATCTTTACGCAAAGTGAGCGAAGTGCCCCTGACTTCAATTTGTAACGGGCAACCCAAAGGTGCGAGCCTAACAACAGAAAACTCGACCCCTCGGGTTATTCCCAGAGACAATAATCGACGCCGATATTGGCTGTTGGTTGCCCCAAAATCGACCAGTCTTACTTTGTCTCCAGGTTTTAGTTCACTGATATGCATAATAAAAAGCTAAATAGACTAAATATGAAATGATTCTAACACAATTGTAATCGAGAATCATTCTCATTTAATAATTTATTTTAGTCAAGAGGGGGACGGCCTCTGAGGGATCGACACATTTTTTAAAAAGGGGCATTTATACCAAAGGTCAGGTGCTTCGCCGAATGGCGCTGCCTTAGCTTCATCTATCTGGCCTTCATCGGTCCGCTTGCTGACCATCAAAGAAGAGATTAGTTGGGGCACTATCATAGGTGTCGATTCCTCAGGGACGGACCCCAGTGGGGTCAGTCCCCTAGCCTAGTAGCTTTACTAATGATGAATATCCAATGGCAGAATGTCCCCTACCGTGTAAATAGGTCCATGGTCCCCTGGCTCAAAAGCATTCGGATCAGGATTATTTATCACATCCAATTGAATACTTATCCCATCCAAAGGATATTTGCCCATCAGTTCACGACCCATTGCAGTCGCTAGAATTTCCCAAAACACCTCCGAAGGATAATCATTAGAAGGCTCCATGTATTTTAAGACATCTTCGCGCATGGTGCGATAATCAAAATACTCCGAGGTGGGTAGGTTTTTTTTATACGCAAAACGCACATAGATATTGACCATCTGACCGCCTTGGCGCTTCGTTTCATAGTTAGGGATCGCGAACTGAAAATAGTTTTTTTCCGTAGTGCTTGGTTGAGTTGGTCCTGCCCAAGAAGACATGGATCCAAAGGTTACGATGACGATGAATACCATCGCTTTGAATAAATGATTCATTGTGTTCTCCAATCAAGATAAAACACAGTAAAAGTTAAGCGCTATGACATACAGTGCTTACGTTTCTACTGATTAATTTGGTCAATCAATTTGAACATTGGAGGTTTCGAGGAGGTTTATAAATTCGAGTGTTAATGCCTAAGCTGAGGCTTAAAAAATAGAGTAAAAATGCGAGCTTGGTCATCAAAGAGAAACATTTCACTAAGTCGACAGAATCAATGGCGTAGGCTTGATTGTGTTTGCATTGAAATGAAGAGGATGCTTGGTTTTTTTGCTGGCAGGTATTGCTGCTTTGAGTTGATGTGTAGGCTTTGTTGAATTGTTCGTTTTGATGGCCAATAGTCATAACAATACCATTAAAGGCCAGCGAAAAAGCAATAAGGATGTAGATTGCAGCTTTTATCATGCCCATTATTTTAACAAGATTTGTAGCCAAGCACAAATCAGGACTTGCGCCACAGTCCAAGACAAGGCAAACGAAGACATCGAGGAGTGATGCAAGTCCTGAAATTAGCTCACTATGGCTTTAACCGAACGTTTAGGATGACGAGCCAGGTAATCAACTGACTGCATTTCAAGCAAACGACTCAGCGTACGCTTAAACGTTTCCTTCATTTCTCCTTTGAGGTATAGCTCCTGAACTGAAACCTCAGCAGAAAGTACCACCTTGATTCCTCGATCGTACATAACATCTATGAAATGAATAAACATAATGGCCTGTACGGTGTGGTTTTCTGTCAATTTAGGAATCCCACTTACGAATACTGCATCAAAACGCTCTGCAATTTCAAGATAGTCCAACTGACTCCTAGGCGAATTACAAATCAAATTAAAATCAAACCAAATGACGTTTGAATGACAGCGAAGATAGGGAATTTCCCTATTTTGAACAGTAATGGCCCCGTTAAACTCGTCACCTTTAGCGAGATGCTTATATTGTCTATCCAAGGTGGCCTGAGTACTTTCATTTAATGGGTATAAATAGGTCTCAAGTAAAGGCTCACGTCCTAAGCGATAATCTTTATTTAAATGCAGATTTAATACTTCACATTCCTTTTTAATGAGTTTTATAGCCGGTAAAAATCGCTTGCGGTGCACACCATTTTTATACAAATCATCTGGATGGGTATTCGAGGAAATGACTAGAGTGACTCCATGAAGATGCAGAGCTTGCAGCAGCTCAGCTAAAATCATAGCATAAGCTACGTCATGCACTAAAAACTCATCAAAACACAATAATCGAATGGAGTTTGATATTTCTTTTGCTATCTGTCTTAAAGGGTCTTTTTGTCCTTGAAATTTACGTAATTGTGCATCTATCTGCTGCATAAAATGGTGAAAGTGAAACCTCCCTTTCTTTGGCTCACTGACATTCTCATAAAACAAATCCACTAGATAGGTCTTGCCAACACCTACAGGCCCATACAAATAAAGACCTTTTACTGAGGCACTTCTTCTCCATGGAATCCAAGACTTTTGGGAATTTTCTAAATCAGCAGCAACCCTTTGCATGTGTTCAATAATAAGCACTTGGGCAGGGTTTTTATCGATATCCCCTCGCTTGACAGCCTCTTCATACACCATTAATAAATTCATGGTTTTGACACCATGCTTTGAATGGCGCTCGTTAATTTTTCTTTTAATAACAGTAGATTACCATGAAAAAAATGCCCTGTATCAGGAAATTCAATTAAGGGAATCACTGGTGTCGACTCTCTGGCAAATTCATCAACTAAATCAAAAGGCACTACATCATCTGCTGTGCCTTGAACAATAATCCAAGGATTAGGTGCTTGATCAAATTCCTTGTAGTCATAATGATGCACTGGAGGCGCAATAGAAATCAATAACTCATGCTGTAGCTGGGCCGCGGTCCGGTAAGCCACATAAGAACCAAAAGAAAATCCGGCAAACAACAATTTAGCATGCGGCTGCTCCGCTATCCACTGTCTAACTAAAACCAACATGTCTTCGCTTTCACCAATCCCTTGATCATAGTGTCCCTGAGATTGCCCCACTCCTCTGAAATTAAAGCGCAATGAAGGAATGCCTAATTCCTTAAAAGTTCTCGCCAAGGTAGTCACGACTTTGTTATTCATCGTTCCACCTTGCAGTGAATGTGGGTGGCCAAGAAAAGCAATGTAAGAATGATGGAGGTTTAAGGGCACTGTTAATATTGCTTCTAATGCACCAACTTGGCCTTCAAGCATCAAAGCATGTTCTCCTGGGGTATTTAATTTATCAATAAATGGCATACATTTCCTAGGAACAAAAAATGTTTTAATAATAACCTAGCGTGTAATTTCGAGAAAGCCCAGAAGATTAATTTGTTGTTGAACTGACTTTCGTAAGTAAACTTATCCACTCCCTTGCAGTCGCGGCTCGGTTTATCCGATTCTAACCGAGCCGCAACTGTAAGGGAGCGAATGATGTCACGCAGCAGCATTCCCTGGCTATTCCCACCTATGGATTTATAATTAAATAAGGTTAACCCAATAAAGAGAATTGCCATGTTCAGCTATTATAAAAAGGGATGGAAGGGAGAGCTACGCTTTGGTGAAGTCTTATTTGGTGAAGCAGATGTCTATCTCATTGAAGGCGGAGCAGCTTATATAGGATTTTATATTCTATTGACAATTTTAATTTTCATGGGCAACCCTCTATCCCTAAATAATGTCATGGTTTTACCTTTTCTTTTGTATGGCATAGCCTTTTACGTTTGGCTTCTCAAAGCGTTTTGGGGATCTGCTAATCAATGTAAAAGTAAGTTAGGTGCAATTCTCATCCGAGTTTTCACTGTTTTCTTGCCGATTCTATCGCTTGTTTTGTTTGTGCTGTTGCTTGTCTACTATATTGTGCAGGGTATTATTCAGGCTTTGAGCTAATAAATGAACAAAGGGACGGACCCTGAGGAATCGACTCATTTTTTAAAATGGGGCATTTATACCAAAGGTCAGGTGCTTCGCCTAATGGCGTTGCCTTAAGAGGTGTTATTAGGTTCATCTATCTGGCCTTCATCGGTCCGCTTGCTGACGCGCGCGGCTCGGTTTCTTCTTTGCTGTCTGAATCAAATCCTAGTCACCGCAGGGAGTGAACCGAGCCGCGCGCGTCAGCAAGCGGATACGGAACTATCGGCTTTCACGATATATCTGAGCTACAACCGTAAGGGATCGGATAAACAGACTCACCAATAGATTTGATCTCTCACTTAAGCTATGATAAAAGAACACGCACTGACCCATAGACGGCGGTGACCAGCTAACACTACTTTTGGAGGACTTGATCCATGAGACAGGTACCCGTAATGAGCCAATTTTTACAAGAATATCTCTATTCTCCACAAAACTGGAGAATCCTATGAAAGTTCATGATTTCAAACAAAAAAAGCAGAATCAAAAGAAAATTACGCTTCTAACATGCTACGATTACCCTTCTGCATGCATTGTGGCAGAATCCAACATCGATTGTGTTCTAGTAGGCGATTCAGTTGCTATGGCTGTGCATGGACATCCCACTACCATTACGGCCACCATGGAAATGATGGTTCTACACACTCAGGCTGTTGCCCGTGGTTTACAAGGTCAGTTTTTAATAAGCGACCTTCCATTTTTAGCCCACAAAAGCTCACAAAGCCAAACCATTGATAATGTAAAAGCGTTACTACAGGCTGGTGCTCATGCAGTAAAAATTGAAGGCGGAGACGAAGACACTCTGCAAACAATAGCCCACTTAGTTAATGCAGGAGTTCCTGTAATGGGGCATATTGGCTTAACTCCACAGTCACTTCATCAATTGGGTGGTTATAAAGTTCAAGGAAAAAGCCAAGCCCAAGCGGATGCTCTCATAAAGCAAGCGATGGAGTTAGAGCAAGCAGGATGTTTTGCAGTGGTTATTGAATGCGTACCACAAGCCTTAGCCAAAACCATTACTAACTCTATTGGAATTCCTACAATAGGCATTGGAGCTGGTCCCGATACAGACGGTCAAGTGCTTGTTTGGCATGACATGCTAGGTTTACAAAGCTCATTCAACCCTAAATTTGTCAAAAAATACGCCCATGGAAAAGAGGTGTTCCTTGATGCGATTAATTCCTATGCACAACAGGTGCAGCAGGTTAGTTTTCCAAGCCAAGAACATGCTTTTTAGGAGTTCATTTCATGCAAGTATTTCATCATTTAAAAGAGTGGATTCTTTTTCGTAAAACCTTATCGTCTGAGTCTACCTTAGGATTTGCACCAACAATGGGAAATTTACACTTAGGACATGCCTCACTCTTTGTCGCAAGCCAAAAGGAAAACGCTTATACAGTATCCAGCTTGTTTGTGAACCCTACTCAGTTTAACAACCCCAATGATTTCACGCACTATCCTAGAACGTTAGATGCTGATCTGGAAATCATGCAAAAGCATGGCGTCGATTTTTGCATCCTACCCAACCAAGAAGAGATTTATGCCGATGGATACAATTATCAAGTGCAAGAACATAAGCTGTGTCAGCTCATGGAAGGGAAGCACCGCCCTGGCCATTTTAATGGAGTTCTAACCATTGTCATGAAACTTTTAAATCTAACCAGGCCTACTACTGCCTATTTTGGTGAAAAAGACTATCAGCAGTTCCTATTAATTCAAGGCATGGCGAAAGCGTTGTTCATGAATATGGACATCAAATGTTGCCCTACAATTAGAGAACCAAGTGGCTTAGCCTTTAGTTCACGCAATAATCGTTTAGATCCTCAGCAAAAATCTCTTGCTGAGGATTTTGCCCAATTATTTCACCAACAAACCAAGTCTTGCGAGCAAATTGCAAAAGAACTTGAGTCTAAAGGTATTTCAGTAGATTATATTGAGGAACACGATGGGCGCCGTTTTGCAGCTGTGTATATCGGTGAAATCCGCTTAATAGACAATTATTTACTATGATTCAAACCAACTGGCATGTCATCACTGGAGGCCCCTCTTCAGGAAAAACAACCTTAATCAACCGCTTAGCAGAGATGGGCTACGAAACATCCTCGGAGATTGCTAGAGCCTATCTTAAAGAGCAACTGGCTAAAAATCACCTCACCGTAGAAGACGTTAAAAAGAATATGCTTGAGCTGCAACGTCGCATACTCAGTTTGATGTTGGAACACGAGCGCGAATTATCTATAGACGATTTGATATTTTTTGATCGCGGCACTCCAGACAGTCTTGCCTACTTTCGCTTTCATCATTTTAATGATGATCACGTCGTCAAAGCCTGCCAGCACTTGCGCTATAAAAGGGTGTTTTTTTGCCATCAGCTTCCGGTCGTTAAAGATGGGATTCGCGACGAAGATGATGCAACAGCCAAGATGATTAGTGAGTACATTTTTACGGTGTACAGAGATTTAAATTACGATCTAATAGAATTACCCCCGGTATCCATTGAGGAACGCCTGCAGATTATACTGACTCATGTTGAAGGTTACTAATTTAAACAAGGACTTACGAATCACTTCAAATTCGAGGCAAAAAACGTTTGCAATGGGAGAGTTTAGATTTACTCAATGGCCGAATTCAAACCATTTTTTAACGAAGAGATTGGCGTTTTACTGAAGTCCTTTGTACATTGAAATAGCCGCAGCAATAACTGCAGCCTTATGCTGAGGCAGTGATTTATTGGAGTACATTAACCACTCAGGATGTTCTTCAACGAAATTGGTTGTAAACAATCCCTGTTGAAATTCTTCTGATTTAATCATTTCTAGATAATACGGAATGGTAGTTTTAACCCCAAACATACGCATTTCCTCAAGTGCTCTACGTGCTCTATGTAAAACAGAGGGCCAATCAAGAGCCCAAACGGTTAATTTGGCGCATAAGGAATCGTAATCCGGTGGAATCTGATAACCAGTATAGATAGCACTGTCTGTGCGAACTCCTGGTCCTCCAGGAGCATAGTAACGAGTAACCCTACCAAAACTGGGTAAAAAATCATTTTGTGGATCTTCGGCATTGATGCGGAATTCTATGGCAAAACCTCGTTGAGTGATTTCCTCTTGCGTTCTACTGAGTGGCTCACCTGCAGCAATTCGGATTTGTTCTTGAACAATATCGATACCTGTGATTTGTTCAGTAACTGGGTGCTCAACTTGTAAACGAGTGTTCATCTCCATAAAATAAGCATTATCGTCCTTATCCAAAATAAATTCGACCGTGCCCGCATTGGTGTATCCTACTTCCCTAGCCGCTTTTACCGCATAATCTAATAGAAGCTGGCGCTTATTTGCATTGAGCAATGGAGAAGGGGCTATTTCAACTAATTTTTGGTGCCGCCTCTGAATAGAACAATCACGCTCAAAAAGATGGATGACCTCTCCATAATTGTCGGCTAAGATTTGCACCTCAATATGACGGGGATTTTCAATGTATTTTTCCATATAGACATGAGCATCCCCAAAGGATTTTTCAGCCTCAGATTGAACCCGAGCGTATTGTTGCCTTATTTGCTCTGCATGATGACAAAGCCTAATCCCGCGTCCACCCCCACCAAAAGTGGCTTTGAGCATCACGGGGTAACCTAATTGTTCGGCACATTGTACTGCTTCATCAACGCTTTCTAAGTTACCTATGCTTCCCGGAATAGTTGGAATCCTCGCATTTGCCATGGCTTGTCTTGCTGCAATTTTAGAGCCCATCATCTCAATAATTGGTGCCGAAGGGCCTATAAATACAATCCCTGCTTTCTTGCATTCCGCAGCAAACGCTGCATTTTCAGATAAAAATCCATAACCAGGATGAATGGCTTCACAGCCAGCAGCCTTGGCACATTCGATAATTTTAGAGGAATTTAAATAAGCATCTAGAGGCTTTTTACTCAAACAATGGGAATGGGAGGCTCGCTTAACATGCAAAGCAAAGCGATCCACTTCACTATGTATGGTAACAGGCGCAATGCCCATCTCTCGACATGCTCTTACTATTCGTAAAGCGATTTCACCTCGATTTGCGACTAATATCTTTGTAAACATGCAGGAGTAACCTCTGTCAACGTGATTTTTTAAACCCAGCTCTATTAAACCGTAAAAATTTCCTGCAGGAAGTTTGCCGTTGCTTGCCATGAGCGTTTTGCAGCGACCTCATTGTAAATTAATCCTAATTGCTCATCATGAGCGAGTGGGTTGGTAAAAGCGTGTTTAATGTTTCCATACATATGAACTTGCCAATCCACTTTGGCTTCCGTCATCTCCTGACAAAAGAGACGAACTTGCTCTGGTTGCACCATTGGATCTTCATAGCCATGAAGCACCAGAATTTTTGCTTTAATAGGTTCCGCTTTAAGTCCTTCTGGCTTGTTCAACACACCATGAAAACTAATCGCTCCTTGGATATTCACCCCACTTCTAGCCAAATCAAGTGCGCACAATCCCCCGAAGCAAAAACCCAATATTGCTATTCGATCACCGTCAACGTTTGGCATCCGTTTCACATGCTCATAAGCCGCTAATACTCTAGCTCTTAAAAATGCACGATCACTGACCAGTGGCTGCATCAAAGTTGATTTTTCTTCATTGTTAGATCCGATTCGACCTTGACCATACATATCCAAAGCAAAACCTACATAGCCCATCTCAGCAAGTATTTGCGCCTTTTGACAGGCAAATTCATTTCTACCTGTCCAATCATGAACTACGATGACAGCAGGTCTTTTACCTTGCACTTTATCATCATAAGCAACATACCCGTAAAGCTCTTGCTTGTCATGATGATAATTGTGATTCGATGAATGCATGAAGGCTCTCCATAACTGAGTAATATTAGAGGTGTATGTTAATCATGAATTAGTCTAGGACAATCTAAGGCCTTTTGGCAATTGCTTTGTCACCACATCACCATTGGAGAATGATCTAAAAATAGCCAAATCATCTAATTTAGACTATCATGAGCAGGCTGTAATCAATTCAAGGAATTCATGGACATGTGGAATTGGCTAAAAAATCGGTTTTCTAAGCAAGATCAACCTAAAGAGCAAGACATCGAGATGGCCGTAATTGCCGAACCGGTTAATAAAGACATCATCGTCCGAGACGAGCCTTCAGAAGAAGTTGATACCCCACCCGTAAACAGTGATAAACCTCCTGTAAAAGCCAGAAAACGCAAATCATCAACAAAAACGAAAAATGACTTACGGTTGCAGAAAAAACAAGAAGAAAAAAAACTCAGAGCAGTATTTGCCAATGACGCATCCATGACCAATGAATACACCACATTAGCTCAAACTTATGGTGGTCTTTTCTCACTGTCAACCACCACTCAATCCGTTAACAAAACGATTGGGAGTTTAAATTATGGTTGGGTTTTCTTTCTTGGAGGTCTAGTGAAGGGCTTTGGTGGCCTTGTTAATATTTTCAAAGGAGATAGATCCATCGCTAGCCCCATGGGTTTAGTTGAATCTCCTATCGAAATGACTTTAGGTGCGGCAATGGCTGCGGTAAGCGCCACCATGTTAACCATGGACCCCAGTGATTCCGCGTACATAAAACTGCAAATTACCAATGGGATATTGGCAGGAATGATGTCTGGTCTTTTAACCGTTGAACAAGGATACCATCGCATTCGTTCTTTAATGATTCAAAAATCCCTTGCACCTGCAGAGACTACTGATGAAGAACCCCAACGAACTATAGCCCGTCGTGCAACCTATGCCAGACAATCCCATCTCGTCAACGAGCTTACCAATTTTGCCCAAACTTCAGCTGGTTTGCTTTCCCTGTCTGTGGCGACCAGTACCGATAACCCAATAATGGGAAGTGAAAACTTTGGGTGGATTCTCTTTTTGGGCGGCTTAATTAAAGGCTTTGGTAGTGGAGTCAATATTCTCCGAGGAGATCGCTCTATCGCTGGGCCATTAGGTTTGCTTGAGTCTCCCATTGAAATGACTCTGGGACTAGCTCTACTTGCTATCAGTTCTGTCTTGTTAACCATCAATAATGATGACTCTGCTTATTCTGCTTTACAGATCACTAATGGTATTTTACTCGCCATTGCTTGTGGACTACTCGCTATGGAGCAAGGCTATCACAAAATAAGAAATAACGCTCCAGATCCACAACCAAATACTCCAGTATTAACAAGAGGATAAATAAATCACACCGTCAAAAAATAGTCTAAACTTAAAGTAAAATCCATAAGGACTCTTGCCATGATAAACAATTCACTGATCTACTTTAGGGATTTGTTGCATGCTCAATTCTGTTATCAAATGTTTATCACTCCGATCCATTTTCCTATCGATAAAAAATACAGAGAGTTTGCCAAAATGGCCTGTGATTATATTGAGAGTAGACGTGACGAGGTTATTCACCAAGAGTCTCCCCGACACTATGTGCTTCACCGTTTTATTCCTTCTCAGCAAGAAAATACAAAAAAAGTGCTCATCACTCATGGGTGGATGTCTCGCGCTGCCTACATGGTTCGTCTAATTCGCCATCTTCATCACCAGGGCTACGACGTCTATGCTCTCGATTTTCCTGCTCATGGTGAGGCAAGAGGTGTTCAATTACCGTGGGCTGATGCCATTACCATCATTAAAGACATCATTAATCAACATGGACCATTTCATGGCCTAATTGGCCATTCATTTGGTGGATCGATGATATTAAACACTTTGAATTTAGCTGGCCAGCTCCCTGAGTGGCAATTAAATAGCAAGCCTCATAAAGCTGTGCTAATCGCATCCCCAACTCAAATGCGAACTCCTGTGAGTAAAATTGCTAGAAAGTTTAAGTTAAGCGGACATGGTTATTTGCAACTTAGGCAATTGATAAAACAACAAGCACCACTAGATACTAACTTAATTCGCTTGCGACACTTTACGGAACAATCACCTGATACTCAATTTTTATGCGTTCATGGCGAATTGGATTGCACCATACCTCCAAAAGAATCCATTAATTTTTGCAACCATTACCAAAACTCAAATCTATTTCTTTTGCCCGATGCTGACCACGTGACTGTGCTCATGGATGAGCGAGTAGAAAATAAGGTCTATGATTTTTTAGAAAATTAACCGATCACGCTTCTATGTATTGACGAAGTTTCTTCATCGCATTTTTTTCAAGCTGCCTTATTCGCTCAGCAGAAACACCGTATTTTTCAGCAAGCTCATGTAAAGTTAGCTTGTTCTCGGCCAACCAGCGATGCTGTAAAATATCCTGACTGCGTTCGTCGAGTTGCTCGAAAGCCAACATGAGTTTTTCGCGTCCCTGATCACCAGAATCTTCTTTTTCCAGCATTACGGCAGGATCATCATTCGGATTAAATAAATAGCGCTCTGGTGCCTTGTGCACCTCATCATAGTCATCAACATCAGGGGCATCATAAGGCGTGTCATGGGCATTTAAACGAGCTTCCATAACCAACACCTCTTCGGGACTCACTCCTAAGTCTTCAGCAATCTTCTCCACTTCCTCACTACTGGACCAACCTAAACGGTTTTTCATTTGGCGTAAATTAAAAAATAATTTACGTTGTGCTTTTGTTGTTGCCACTTTAACAATACGCCAGTTGCGCAATACGAATTCGTGTATTTCTGCCTTAATCCAGTGTACTGCAAAAGATACAAGCCTTACGCCCATTTTAGGATCGAAGCGCTTAACTGCCTTCATCAATCCCACATTACCTTCTTGAATTAAATCGTTTAAAGGCAAGCCATATCCCATGTAGCCACGAGCCACTCTCACCACATAACGCAAATGAGCTAGAACTAAACGGCGCGCTGCCTCAATATCTCCTTCCGCATGAAAACGTTCAGCGCAAGCAATTTCCTCTTCCAAGGTCAACATTGGAATTTGATTTACTCGATGAATATAAGAATCAAGACTACCAACCGGTAGACTCATTGCAATAAGCTGCAATTGCTGATTCATACTTCTTCCTCCAAGTATTCACACGTGAGTTTGCAAGTCGATCCTAGTTCTATCGCCAGGATCTATTATACATTAATTGTAGGGTTCTATTAAAGTCAGCTGTCGTTTGACGGACAATAAGGCCCCAAGCCACCCAAGTATAGTAGCAAAAACAACAAGAATCAAGATTTGTCGTAATGACAAACATGTTAACGGATAGTGCATTTGATACACAACAGCCAGCTGATTTACAGCGACCCCTAGACTTAAGATAAAAATATTAACAAAGAAAACAGCCAAAACGGCTCCCGACAGCCCATACCAAACCCCTGAGTACAAAAACGGTCTTAAAATAAAAGGGTCTGTAGCGCCGATCAGTTTTAAAATTTGAATTTCCTCTTGTCTGCTATGAATGGATAAGCGCAGGGTGTTTCCTATGATAAATACGACAGCCAACGCCAATAAAAGCATCACCGCATTGGCTAATTTTCCTGAAACCCCCAAAATAGCATGTAAGCGATTTATCCACTCCACATCCAATTTGATCGTTTCTACTTGTTGAAAAGTCTGTAATTTTCGCGATAACAAATCAACTTTTGCTGGAGAATCCACACTTGTATCAGGAACAACTTCAATCACTGCAGGCAATGGATTTTCAGGCAAGTACCGCATAATATCCTGCATCCCTTCTTGTTGAGTGAGCTCCTTTAATCCATCAGCGGCCGATCGTAATTTTGCTTCCGCAACTCCTTCAGTATGCGTCACTTTTTCCAATAAGGTTTTTTGCTCTGACTCCGGTAAAGCCGTTTTTAAAAACAACGAAATGTGGCCTACTCGCTTCCAACCAGGCGTGATGTCACTTAAATTGTCAGTAAACACCCAAAATAAAGTGGGTAAAGCCAAAGCAATAGCAATGACCATAACAGTCATGGTAGTCGCTAACGGTTTTCTGCACAGTAAATTAAAGCTATTGCTTGCTGCCTGCAAATGATAAGCAAGGAGAGATTGTGAACGCTTTAACACAGCCTTCCTCCTTTGAGCATCATAATGCGGTGTCTCATTCCAGCAATCAAAGCCAGGTCATGCGTGGCGATCAAAATACTCACTCCAACTTGATTAAACTGTTCAAAAATTTTCATAATTTCCGTCGAAAGCTTAGGATCTAGGTTACCAGTAGGCTCATCTGCTAACAACAATGAAGGCTTGTGCACCACAGCACGAGCAATGCCTACACGTTGTTGCTCTCCAGCGGACAAGTGTGCAGGCAATACTTTTTCCTTTGTTAACAAACCAACCATATCTAATGCAGCATGTACTCGCTTTGCAATCATGGGATAAGGAACACCTTGAATCTGTAAGGGCAAAGCCACATTATCGAATACAGTTCTATCATTCAACAAACTTGGGGATTGGAACGTAATCCCTAAACGACTTCTGTGAGCAGCCACGTCTTTCTTTTTTAAATGATTCAGCTTTAAGCCATTTACACTAAGCTGTCCCGAGGTAGGCCATTCCAACAAGGCAATTAACTTCAGCAAAGTACTTTTCCCAGCTCCAGAATGGCCAGTCAAAAATGCCATTTCTCCCTTTTGCATGGAAAAATTAACTTGGCTTAATGCTTCAAAGCCTCCGGGATAACGCTTACTAACTTGGTCAAATATGATCATCATCGAATATTGCACTAACAAATTGCGCTGCTTCAAAGGGCCTTAAATCCTCTATGCCCTCACCCACACCTAAATAACGAAACGGTATTTTTAGTTCATTTGCTATTGCAAATAATATCCCGCCTTTGGCTGTTCCATCAAGCTTCGTCATGGTGATTCCTGACAATTGTACTGCTTCATTAAACTGTCTTGCTTGAGACAAAGCATTCTGACCAATACTGGCATCAAGCACAAGCATTGTTTCATGAGGTGCCTTGGGATCAAGTTTTTGAATAACTCGTTTAACCTTTTTCAACTCTTCCATTAAATTGTTTTGGGTATGCAATCGCCCAGCAGTGTCGGCTATCAATACATCGATTTTCCGTGCTTTTGCTGCTTGTAACGCATCAAAAATCACCGAAGCACTATCCGCGCCAGTATGCTGAGCCACTACTGGGATCTGGTTGCGCTCACCCCAAACTTGCAATTGTTCCACCGCAGCCGCCCGGAAAGTATCTCCAGCAGCCAACATCACTTTTTTTCCTTGCTGTTGAAACTGTTTAGCCAGTTTTCCAATGGTAGTGGTTTTTCCAGCACCATTGACCCCAACCATTAAAATGACAAAGGGAGAACCGTCTTCCGTTTCAATGGCTAACGGCTTTTCCGCGTTTTTTAAAACCTCAAATAAATTAGTCCTCAAGGCGTTATAGAGCGCCTCGCCATCCGCCAATTGCTTTCTTTCCAGCTCTTCGTTGAGTTGTTTTAACAGAGCCTGGCTAGTGTCTAACCCAACATCAGCGCTGATCAGCATTGTTTCAAGCTCATCAAGCAAAGCTGGGTTTATCTCCTTTTTACCTAAAAGCAAACGCCCAATTCCCTCACCCAACTGATGGCGGGTTTTACTTAATCCCTTTTTAAATCGAGCAAAAAGGCCTTCTTTGGTTTTAATCTCAGTACTCGGGATGTCTTCAACACTGAATGATGAGTGATCATTTGCTAGATCTGGGCTGGCATTTTTCGATGCATCTACGGAATTTTCATCGGAATTTTGATTTCGTTTAAACCATTTGATCATTTTCGTGTACAATATACGGGAAATATAAAATTTTAACAGGACTTGTGCAAAACCCCAAGGTCGAGGCAAAAATAGATTTCAAAAAGGACCTTAATTGACCTCAATGACCAAACAAAGAGCCATTTATTGTGTTAAAATCGGGACTTTGCGACTGAACAGGATATTTTTTAGCTAGAGGTTACTATATGGTGCGTAAATTAATCATGACTATGATGATGCTTTTGAGTCTAAAAGCATTCAGCCAAGTTCAAGAATACACTTTGAGCAATGGCTTAAAGGTCCTTGTAAAGGAAGATCACCGAGCTCCAATAGCTGTATCAATGATTTGGTACAATGTTGGATCCGCTGATGAACCGACAGGACTAACTGGTGTGTCGCATGCCATTGAGCACATGATGTTTAAAGGTACTCCTAAGTATCCTCTTGGTGTATTTTCAAAAACAATTGCGGGGCTTGGTGGTCAAGAAAATGCATTCACCAACAACGACTACACGGCTTATTTTGAAAAAATCGATGCAGCACACATAGCAACTAGTTTTGAATTAGAAGCTGATCGCATGAACAATTTACTCCTAGACAGCGAAGAATTCTCGAAGGAAATCAAAGTCATTCAAGAAGAACGACGCATGAGAACTGATAACAACCCTCAAGCATTGACCTTCGAACGGTATTTAGCTGCCGCACATTTATCGACACCCTACCAACACCCCGTGATTGGATGGATGACTGACTTACAACAAATGCAAGTGAGTGATCTAAAAAAATGGTACAAAAAATATTACGCCCCCAACAATGCTACCTTGGTTGTTGTTGGTGATGTTAACCCTGAAAAAATCCATCAGTTAGCAGAGCAGTATTTTGGATCGATTGCCAAACAAACCATCCAAGAAAGAAAACCTCAAAAGGAACCTAAAGGATTAGGAAAGAAAACAGTGACTATTCAAGCTCCAGCAAAATTACCCATGTTGATGCTAGGTTATACTGTACCTAGTGTAAAGACGGCTAAAAAAGCTTGGGAACCTTATGCCCTAGAACTCATTGCAGGGCTATTGGATGCTGGTGAAAGTGCTCGCTTTACAAAGAATTTAATTCGAAAAAACAATGTCGCAGCTGGTGCCGAGACTTACTACAATCTGTATGCGAGATATCAAACACAATTCATAGTGTATGGCACTCCTTCCCAAAAACATTCAATGCATGACCTTGAGAAAGCATTAATGGCAGAATTAAATGCATTAAAAGCCAAAAAGGTGAGTAACAAGGAACTTCAACGCATTAAAAACCAAATTATAGCCCAAAAAACGTTTGAGAAAGACTCCATTTTTGGGCAGGCGATGGAAATGGGCTTGTTAGAAACAACAGGATTAGGCTGGAAAAAATCAGACGATTATACAAACGCCATTAATGCTGTTACCCCAGAACAAATTCAACAAACGGCACAACACTATTTTCAAGAACAGAATAGTACTGTTGCAGAATTAAAACCAATCTCGCAAGAAGAGGTTCATCAATGAATAAGTTAAAACTAACGATAGCCTGTGTGGCTTTGTTTTTTTCACAAACTATTTTGGCCAACACATTTAAAACAGAAAAGTGGACGACCAAAAATGGAATGCCCGTGGTGTTTTATCAAGCCATGGAAGTGCCCATGCTAGATATCAGTTTGGCATTTGCTGCCGGCTCAGCCTATGATCAGAATCAATACGGACTCAGCGCCTTAACAACAAACCTTATAAACCAAGGAAATGCGGGGAAAGATGCAAATGCCATAGCCGAGTCATTGGCAGATGTTGGCTCTCAATTCAGCGCCGAAACCAACCGAGACATGGTGGTTCTGAACTTAAGGACTCTTACCAGTAAAGACGCATTAACACGCTCTATGAGTACTTTCGCTCAAATTATTAATCAACCTGATTTCCCCATGGGGTCATTTGTTACAGAAAAAAAGCAAATGCTTATGGGAGTGGAACAGCGAGATGAATCTCCAGACGATGTCGCCATTCTCAATTTTTTTAAAACATTGTATCAAGATCATCCCTATGCGCATCCAGTAACAGGTACCCAAAAAAGTCTTACCTCCATCAATAGAAATCAAGTTGTTCAATTTTACAAAAAGTACTTTGTTGCAAAAAATGGGGTATTGGTCATTGTTGGTGCGATTGATAGCTCACAGGCCCATCAGTTATCGGACCAATTAACAAAGGGTCTATCTAAAGGCAAGCCTGCAGCTGCCATTCCTAAAGCGCCTCCAATGAGTAACTCTGCTCAACTCGAAGTGCCTTTCCCGTCTTCTCAAACTACAGTCCGTATAGGGCAAATTGGAATCGATCATCAAAATCCAAACTATTTCCCTCTCATGGTAGGAAACTACATACTGGGCGGAGGCAATTTAGTTTCTCGATTATCCACTGAGGTTAGAGAAAAAAGAGGACTAACTTATGGAATAGACAGTCAGTTTGTTCCCATGTTTGGTGAAGGGCCGTTTATCATTAGTTTGTCTACCCGTAATGAGGAAGCCGAAACGGCACTCAATGTCACTCATGATACGTTAATACGCTTTATAGCGAATGGACCAGATCAACAAGAGCTAAACTCAGCAAAACAATACTTAACAGGAAGCTTTCCTTTGTCTTTAGGCAGCAATCGCAACATCGGAAGTTTACTGCTTCGTATGGCATTCTATCATCTACCTGATGACTATCTGGACAATTATATTGCGAACATTAATGCCGTTACCAATGATCAAATCAAGCAAGCCTTCCAGCAACAGGTAAACCCTGAAAAATTATTACTGGTGAAAGTGGGGCAATCTTGAAACAAACCGTTCGCATCATTGGTGGTCTATATCGAGGGAAAAAAATTCACTTCCCTGAACTCGAAGGATTAAGACCAACACCAGACAGAGTTAAAGAAACTCTATTTAACTGGTTAATGAACGATATAAAAAATGCTCGCTGCCTTGATGCTTTTGCTGGCAGCGGAGCTCTAGGAATAGAAGCTTTTTCAAGAGGAGCTGCCAAGGTAACCTTTATTGAACAATCACCACTTGCTTTCGCCAATTTAAAGAAATCACTGCAACAATTTAATCATCCTAGCCTTAACTTAATACAAACTAATGCCATTGAGTATCTAAAGAAGGGTTCAGAAACCTTCGATATCATTTTTTTAGATCCACCCTATTCACTCAATTACCTACCCTCTTGTTTAGACCTCATTGTTCAAAGTCAAATTTTAGCGTCAGGTGGTCTCGTATTTGCTGAGTCGTCATCCCCATTTGACATAAACCCTGAACATTGGAAACAACTAAAACTCAAACAGGCAGGGCAAGTTATTTTTGGATTATTTGAGAAAGTCTAAGCAAGTATCTTGACATTCAACCTCCCTCCTGTTTCAATCAGATTAATATTTCTAAATAGTTAAGAACATTCAATGAATAATAATAAGATTGTCTTAATATTTTTATGTTCACTGCTCCTATCCAGTTGCGTTACGACGTTTAAAAAGCCACCGGTTAACAATGCCAGTGATGATGCGACAATTAAACTAGCAGAAGCAGCCGTTTCAGTGAGTGATTCTATGCTTGAGATGGCAAAAGTTGAGAAGGTGATTACACCACCAAGCAAAGACAACACCTTAACAATACCCAATGCCTTCAATCTCCAAGCAAGAGCAAGTGTGGATTGGTCTGGCCCTATCGAAGAACTAACCGCGCGAGTAGCCAAAGCCGCACACTATAAAATAAGAGTACTTGGAAAAGCGCCGTCAATCCCTGTATTAATAAGCTTGAGCACAAAAGATGAAAGCTTAGCGGAAATATTAAGAGACATTGATTATCAAGCCGGTAAAAAGGCCGATATTCATGTATACCCTAACAGTCAAGTTGTAGAATTACGCTATGCAAAAATTTATTCTTAGTGCCATTATCACACTATCGGTTTTACTGGTAGATTGTACCTCTTCTCGCAAAAATTATGGCGACACGAGTACACTAGCGGGTCTCCAAGCTATGGCGGACTCTAAGTACATGAAAGCCAAGAAAAAGCAGAAAATGGGCAAAATTCGAGAAATGGCTCTTAAAGAAACTGCTCTAAGCTTAGGTGCACAAGCTGGATTGGCATGGCGAGCCAAAATTATAGACGAGCAGCTCACCAAACAAACGAGAAACCTTGATAAGGTATACGATTTCAACTCATTGGTGTTGGAGCATAATATACTACCTCCGGTACTCCTCGAGGGTAGAAACACACTAAATCTGGCAGATGCTCAAAGTATACGTATTTCTGATCGCACGTATAAAGTGGCTAAACAAGCCCACTTCGTCACTACTCCGCCTACTTGGAGGCAATATTTGTGGATGGACTATAACAAGCCAGAAGCCCCTGATGTAACCCTATTGCCTAAAACTAAAGCTGAAAAGGAGCTGTGGTGTATTTTTATTGAAAAAGGCTGGAGAAATGGTATCGATCAGGCAAACATCATTCTTGAAGAAAATATTGCCCGTGTTAAAGAGGATTTTGGCGGCATGATTCTTTATAGAAAATTATTAGCAATGAACATGGTTACAGCACCCTATGTATCGCATACTGATCTTGGGGTTACAGGCGATGGCAATGAAATTCGAATTGATGATCGAGTATTGCGAATAACAGCCCTACCAGAACTTAATATGAACAGCAATGAGTGGAGAGCAGCTATTGCTAAAGATGAAAATGCTTTGGAACGCTTCGAAACCATGGAAAAATTGGCGAACCAAACTAAAATTACTATTACAAATAAAGCCTGGCAGCCTATAATTGCCCCAGTAAGTTGACAGTGATTTATGACGACTAATCATTTGATGCCTGATGAGCCCACGCGATTTACTCCACTGTTCATGGATAGAATGCTGGAGCATGCTGAAAGCCTGAATGCTTCAGACATCACGATTCAAACAGGTGAGCCCATTTTTGCTGAAGTGTATGGAAAGCTGTTGAAAATCACAAACAGACGCTTATCCAATACAGAGCTGGGTGATCTCATAAACGCTGTCTATGGGCCTAATGCCACTACCCAATTATTATCCGGAAAAGACATTGATACGCATTATGAATTCCGCCCCAATCGCGGTGTTAGATACCGCTATAGGGTCAATGCTACCGCGTGTCTAGTCGAAGGTCATGATGGCATTCAAGTCACCCTAAGAACTATTCCTACGACACCGCCAAGGCTTAGCTCAATGCACTTGCCTGACAACGTTTTAGAGGCCATTGCACCCCAAGAAGGAATTGTCTTTATCACTGGAGCTACAGGATCAGGAAAATCGACATTATTGGCTTCGATTATTCGTGAACTCATAGAAAACGAAGACTCGCACCGTAAAGTATTGACCTATGAATCTCCAATCGAATTTGTGTACGATGAAATTGAAACCATTTCTGCCGTTGTCAGTCAATCTGAAATTCCAAGACATCTACCAAGTTTTGCTGATGGTGTAAGAAATGCTCTGCGTAGAAAGCCCCGATTAATCATGGTGGGAGAGTGTCGAGATGCTGAAACCATCAGTGCTGCTTTAGAAGCCGCACTTACAGGACACCCTGTCTACACGACACTGCATACCTCTGGTGTTGCAGAAACCATGCGCAGACTTGTTACTTCTTTCTCAGGCGAAGAGCGCCTGGGTAGGACTATTGATATCCTGGAAACGATTAGGTTGTGTATTTGGCAAAAATTAGTTCCTACTGTGGATGATAAACGGGTAGCATTAAGAGAATATCTAGTATTCGACGAAGAAGTTAGGGATATCTTGCTGGAAAGTGATCCGAATGACGTCACTGCTGCAACTCGTAAATTGGTCAGACAAAAGGGCCAGTTGATGACGTGGGATGCGAAAGCCAAATTTGAGCAAGGAATGATTAGCGAACGAGTTTACAAATTAATTATCGCTGGAAGTAAAGACTATCAGAAGTAACTCAATCTAACCACATCAAGGATGCGATGATGTTTTTTGCAATCAAAAGGTTTTTTCTTTTTTTTATTTTTTTTAGTACAACACCATTTCTAATACCTTCCCCCATTTCTTTTGCCAGTATCACTTCTCAAAACGGCGAAAAAGCAATCGTTCAAATCAAATTGCTTGGGATTAATGATTTTCATGGCCAAATCAGTGCAGGAAAATTTGTCAACAATGAGCCTGTTGGAGGTGCAGCTGTTCTAGCTGCTTATTTACATGAAGCACAATATGGAATGAATGAGAGCACGGTAATTACGTTAATGGGTGATGTGGTAGGCGCCTCTCCCCCTACCTCTGCTCTGCTAAATGATGAACCAAGTATCTTGTTTATCAACAGCTTAGGAAATCAACACTGTAAACCAGAGTCCCGCTTAGATCCGCTTTGCAATGTCGTTGCAACAGTAGGCAATCATGAGTTCGATAGAGGACAAAAGGCCATGTTTGAACTCATGTATGGTAGTCATAAACCTCCTAAAGATGAATGGGTGCCACTTCCATTCTATCCCGGAGCAGCTTATCCCTATATTTCGGCCAATATCGTAGATGCCAATACCCATAAACCTCTATTCCCGCCTTACGTCATTAAATCAGTCAATTCTATCCCTGTCGCTTTTATCGGTGCTGTATTAAAGAAAGCGGCTGACTCCATGTTTCCAGCGAACGCAGAAGGAGTTTCCTTTTTGGATGAAGCTAAATCCATTAATCACTACATTCCGGAAATCAAAGCCCAAGGGGTACAGATTATCGTTGTTTTATTGCATGAGGGAGGGAATCAAATACCGTATGAGGGAGAAACAAAAAAAGGCAGTCCTGTGAATGGAGATATCCAAAAGATAGTTTGGGAAATTGATGATGGGGTAGATGTGATTATGGGAGGTCATACGCATCAATTTCTAAATGCCTACTTACCGAATAAAAACGGTAAAGAAATCTTAGTCACTCAAGCGAATAGTTACAGCGCTGCCTTTGCTGAAGTCACCCTGCAAGTTAATCTAAAAACCAAATCAGTCGTTGAAAAATACGCCCGAATTATTACAACGTACGCTAAACAATGGCCAGGGACGAATCATGACGAAAAAGTGTTAAACTTAGTCCGCTTGGCTGAAGATAAAGTAGAGCCCGTTGTAAACAGTTACATTGGAACAACTCAAATCGACTTACTGAAAAAGCAAAATGAGGATGGAGAGTCAAACCTTGGGAATTTAGTGACCGATGCCTTTAAACACATGATGGGTGCAGAAATTGGTCTTACTAACCCAAGCGGGATGCGTGACGACATTCAAGCAGGAGAGATTAAATGGGGGCAGATTTTCTCCACACTCCCTTTTAATAATCATACCGTAACAGTAACACTAACTGGTCAGGACTTGTATGACCTGTTTGAGCAACAATGGATGGGTTCTTACATCAATATGCTTCAAATCTCAGGCATTAATTACGACTACGACCCCACTAAACCCCTGGGACATAAAATTATTTCAATCCATTCTCAGAATAAGCCTATCGATAAAAACAAAGTCTATACCATTGCCACGAATGATTTCTTAGCAAGCGGCAACGGAGTTTTTTCCGTTATGAAACGAGCCAAGATGGTTAAAGTTGGAGATATCGATCATGAAACGGTGATTGCTTACATTAAGCAATTACCTCAGCCGTTTAAAGTTGGGATTGAAGGGAGAATTAAAAAAGTGATGAACACTCCTTATCCGCTCCCTCACGGCTGAGGGAGCGACTCATTTTTTAAATGGGGTATTTATACCCAAAATCGGGTTCTTCGCCTAATGGTGCTGCCTCAAGCGGTTTCATTAGGTTCTTCTATACGCCCCGAATCGCTCCGCTTGCTGACGCGCGCGGCTCGGTTTCTTCTTTGCTGTCTGAATCAAATCCTAGTCACAGCAGGGAGTGAACCGAGCCGCGCGCGTCAGCAAGCGGATATGGAACTATCCGCTTTCACGAATAACGCTGCTTAAGGCAGCGCTATTGGGCGAAGCGCCGGACCTAAGCTTACTGACCATCAGAGAAGAGATTAGCCGAGGGACTATAAAATGAGTCGATACCTCAGCCCTCACGGTCGCGGCTCGGTTGCTAGCGATTAAAGCTGCGTACGAGTCTTTATCTTAGCTACCAACCAAAATCTGATTCAACTGATCCGCCTGCAACCGAAACATTGCCTGTAAATTTTCATGCGTAGAACTCCCCATGTGTGGGGATAGAACTACATTATCAAGTGACCGTAATGTTTCAGGAACCTCCGGCTCATTTTGATAGACATCCAAACCTGCACCAGCAATCTCATGATTTTTCAGAGCATGGATTAAGGCTTGTTGATCAACAACACTCCCCCGCGCCACGTTAATGAGAAATCCATTAGGCCCTAAACACTCTAATACCTGTTTATTGATTAAATGTTTCGTTTCCGGCCCCCCTGAACAACAAACCATTAAAAAGTCACTGTCTAAGGCAAGCCTGTCAATCGAAGGGTAATACTCATAGGCGTTATTTTTATTCGAGAGAGCTGTGTAAGCTATACGCATTCCAAGTGGTTCTGCAAATTTAGCCATCATGGAACCAATTTGCCCCAAACCAACTAATCCTAATCGCTTAGCAAACAAGTGATTTCCCAACATTTTTGGTCTTTTTTCTGCCCAAGCATTATTGCGAGTGAATCGGTCATTTAAAACGATTTTTCGAGCCAAGGATAACATCAAAGCCAAACCCAACTCCGCCGTGTCATGAACTCCAGCATGGGGCTGAGACATTAGAGTAATTCCTTTCTTTTCTAAATAGAGCTTATCAATATTGTCGGTACCAAGTCCTAAATGACAGATGTATTTTAACTTAGGAAATTGGCTCATAAACTCCTCATCGATGAGGTCCCATACCGTTGTACCAAGAGCAAGCACTTCAACTAAATCTCTGTTTTCTGTATTCTCCCAACCTTCAATCACATGCCAATCTGTACTAAGCATGGATGGGAGTGACTTTAAAAAGGGATTAGTAAGATAGACTAGTGGTTGCATTTGTTTTCCTTTAAATGAAGTTCAACCTATTTCAGTGATGTAACCTGGACGTCATTATTCACCATCAGCGTGCTTGGAGTATGCCGTGTCCGAGCTGGTATCTTAAATTGAATCCCTAACAAGGATCAAGCATGGTGAATTCAAGCCCCAAGAGAGATTGGACGTTTTTTGCAAGTCAGGGTAGAAGCATTATACTTATAGTAATAATGGAATGATTCTTTGAGGTACTTCATGACCCTGATTAAACTACTCGATGCCTCTTTGCGTGATGGCGGACATCGTACGAACTTTCATTTTAAAGACGAGGACCTCAAACAAATACTTCCACCCCTTGATGCTTCTGGGGTGGATTACATTGAAATTGGTTATCGTGGTGGATCCTTGCAACCTATCGATAATGTTGGAGTTGCAGGAGTTTGTCCTAAAGAATATCTTGAACTTTGCCAATCGTTGGTTAAACAAGCAAAAATGGCAGTGATGGTCATTCCTGGTAAGGTCAATGCCGATGATCTTGCTGAGCTTAAGGACTATAACACACAACTACTTCGAATTTGTGTGGCTAAAAATAATGTTGAAGGGGGTATAGACTTATTGGAAAAAGCAAAATCCATGGGTTTTGAAACTGCAATTAACTTAATACACATCACGAATTACACGATAGAAGAGCTGGATAAATCAGTGATGATGGTTAGTCGTCATAAACCCGACATGATTTACTTCGCTGACTCAAACGGCAGTATATTCCCTAATAAAATAACTGATTTGTATTCCAGATATACCCATCAATACGACATTCCTTTTGGGTTTCATGCCCATGATAATTTGGGATTAGCGCAAGCGAATGCAATAGCAGCTATCGAAGCTGGCGCACGCTTTATTGACGCGTCCTTAGCTGGAATGGGAAAAGGGACTGGGAATTTAAAAACCGAGTTTTTTATCGCTTATTTACAAGCCAATCAAGTGGATAAATACAACCTGAAGCATGTCCTTACCGCGGCGAATTATGTGCGAGAGGCACTAAAAATTGGTCATGAACCCGTCTCTATGGACGAGTTCATGAGAGGTATTTTTGATCGCAGCGTAGTAGATTGTAAACTGTACAAATAAGCTATTTGGGGGCTCCACCAGGAGGAGTTGCTTCAGCACCAGGAGGAGTTGCTTTAGCTGTACTTCCAAGTTGATCATCAGTCTTGCCTGACGATTTAGAAGAAGTAGCTTCAACTTCACCGGAACCAGTCTTATCAGCGCCAGCCATCTTCTTAGCCATCTCAACGGCACGTCCACCAATAGCCTTGGCAACCTGACCTTCGGAGTCTTTTGTGGCCTTAGCACCTTCTTGGACTTTACCTTTTGCTTCTTCACCCCATTGAGTGGTTTCTTGACCTAAACGCTCTTCAGTACCACCTATCCAACGTAAAACCCTATCCGGTAAAATAGCAATTAAGGTAAAGGCTTTCTGTACCATAACCAAATACATACTCGTGTAAATGATTATCGAGAAGAAAAAGGCATAAATACCCGCCCAGTCACTGTAATTAATGCTTGTTGAATCCGAATAATTAGATTGGTAGTTACTTGTACCAGTGACACTAAAGTTGTCCCATTGCGATGTATCCGTCTGCCAATCACCCCAGCCTCCGGTTTCGCCACCTGTAGCGCTTTGCATAAAGCTAATTGCGTGATCAAAACCAGCATTAAGCAGCCAAACACCCACGTAAGATAAAGCGATACCTGATATATAGCCAATGATCATCAACGATGGGCGTAAGAACACATTAATTAATATCATAATTGCCGCTTCACCCTTACCAAAGGCATCATGTCCTTCAGGATGAGTGACACCCAGTGCAACAATGGGGGCAGCCACCATCGCTTCAATGACGGCGATCATCCAAGCTAAGGCACCGAAGGTAAAGATCATGTACGGCAAGGTAGGAACGTAATAAGCCGTCACAAAACCTATACTGACCATAGTACCCACCCAAGCAAGCAGTAGCGGGAATGCAAAAGCCATCAGAGCAAAGATAAAGATACCGAATGGGAAGAGAATTGCACTAGCAATAGCCATTGTGAGCAAGCTTAACCATAGATTAGCGGAGAAGTTAATGTACATAGTTCCCATATTCGCTAATGCCACGATTGGGTTTACCCCAGGCTGCGAGAGTACTCCTATTCCTTGGGTAAAGATACCGGCCATTCCTTGCAATGGGACCATCAAGAAAGCCATAACCACTGCATTAATGATTTGTCCAAATATTGCCAAAAAGAGATTATAGACATACCTTAAAATGTAGTTGTAAACCACATCCCCCATCATTTTTCCAAGACAGAAACTGAAGAACACGATTTTTACTCGACCACAATCGAAGTTTTGGTATTGCAAATAATACAGTGACGTATCTATGGAGAAGTTAATCTTATTGGCAAAAGTTAACGGTTTAATATCATTTTGACCAACGGTTTTCAGTAATGTTGAATTATTAATAAAGGAATAGACTGACGAAGAAGTAGGCTTATTGGTATCCGCTGTTAAGGAGTCGCCAGGTGGGTAAGATGGAGAAGGCAGTGAAGCACTACCACCTCCCGTAATAAGATTTACAACATTAGTTAACTTTGTTTGGTCTTTGCCAAACCATGTACACAGATTTGCATAGGGTGCATCTGGATCACATTGCGAATTACTGCCCTGACCAGGAAAAGCACTGGTTAATGCAGTCGCAGTAAATGCGCTTCCACCTAGACCTGTGTTAGAATCTATTTTTGGACTACTGGTTAATGCATTACCGTTAAGTTTCACTAAATCAAAGAAATAAGCCCCTGCTGTAATCCATCCTTCGCTCTCTGAAGTAGCAATGAATTCTCGAGCTTTGCTGGAATTTGTTGCATCAGCAGCATCAGAAATCAGTTTTAGCGTTGGTGCCATAACCCCATTATAGGCCTGGAAAGCCAGTAAAAACTCGGTCCCAGTAAAAATCACTGAATTTGCATTAGAGCTATTACCCGTTACAGGCGCGGGTCCCCACGACGTACAACCATCTCCATACTTACTGCACAATTGCCCGCCTGGTTTGTAAGGAACCCCAAATTGTTCTACCGCATTGGCCGAGTAATTGTTGTCCGTGGAAGAGGATGTTCCTGCTGCACCAACGGTTGATGTTTGATTATTCAGAAGAGGGTCATTATTGACCATAACCTGAGCAACGGACGATAAATTAACGAACATTTGTTGAATAGCGATGGCTCTAGAGAGTTTCGCGGTATCCAGTTCCGAAGAATTGAGTGTCGTTATATTGCTGAATGAAGAAGAGTTACTAATGCTATTCCAAGTCACTGAACCACAAATCCCGTGTAGGAAGTGATACGCTGTTGCGGCCGTGTCAGTTGACTTGAAATACGGCATCTCCAATGTAAATGTATCCCCAGTAGAGTTGGATTGAAAGTCAACCGCATTGAATGTACTCATTAAATCAGGAACAGCGTTATTGCATAAGCCAGCCATTGGTTCCGGAACAGTTCCATTTTCTGCATAGCAGGGGGTCCCCTTAGTTCCTTTTGTATTTAAGTAAGATTGCCTTATGCTGTTTAGCTGATTCTGCAATCCCAACATGCAAACTTGACCGGATAATATCACTGAAGCCGCCTTAAGAATTGGTGCAGGGCCACTATTCATGTCAGGAATATTTAAACTTGTATTTATCGGCTGTGTTAATTGACTGATATCTATCTGGCCTTGAACAATCACACCGCCCCTATTCAGATAACTTAGCGCCGCCGTCCAAACTTTATCGGCAGCCCCAACCCCCTGAATAATGACCCACATGACAAAAATCTGCATCATGCAATAACCAGATGCCTTTGGAACTAATAAAGCCAATCCCATCGTAGAACGCACCGGAATCCAAATGGATGACCACTTCTGGCCTAGCATCTGTCCTTCATGAGCGGTATTCATTGTGGAAACCATCAAGGTATACATAATGATGATACCACCTAAGCCTAAGACAGCTGCGTTAAAGACCCCAAACATAGAGCCCATGATTTGGCTGCCGGTACCACTAAGAACCCCATCGACAATACCAAACAGGTTTCCTAAAAACACAACAGACTTGTCTGTAGTGGGTGGGGCGAAGCTTAGACTTCCGCTATTGTCGGCGAAAACAAGAGCCGGAAACAAACAAAAAAGGAGTGTAAATGCTAATTTTTTCATTCTTTTTCACCCAATAACCCTTGCCTATACCATTCTTGTATCGAGCATCCTAGTTTTCGATGCTTGATTTGGAAATACCAAAAGTGATAACGGAACGCTAAAACCAAGGCAATCAGCACTATCACAAAGCTGACTAAGGTGGCTTTAAAACTTCCGTAAATGAATTGGTAGCCCATGTATGCAAAAACAATAACTGCAATGACCAACATAAGAACACTCAAGCGATACAACGCTTTTTGTTTTACCAATAAGTCCATTTCATTTAATTTTAATTTTCCTACGGCCTCTTCAAACGACTCTGTTTGCTCCTGTGGCTGAGGAACAAAAAATTTCTTTATCCCGTTTACCAAGTAGGAGGTAAAGAATTTCATTCTATCCCAATCAAACCATCGACGAACATTAAAAATGCTCGCAAGTATCCTAACTATTCTCGATCCTTTCTTTTTTTTCATATTTTTTACTTTTTCGCCTAAATTAAATCATGGACTTTTAACCTTCATAATATACTATAGTAGTATGTAGTTGTTTTATATATCAACTTATCACAGTAAAAAAAGAGTAAATATGCCTGATCTTAGCTATGAAGCCTCAGCAAAATATTGGTTTGAATACATTGACCCTATGATCTATAGGGTGATTACTTTTATGGAAAGCGTCGAAAATTGGACTCTTGATGGCAATCCTGAGTTTGAGGAAGCGATGCAACAACTAGGGAAAGAACTTGATGATATTGAGAGTCTAGATTTAGGGATTATGGCTCAAGAGGATAAATTTATTCGTATTGTAGGGAATATTAAATCCGGCAGGGGGTTGCGATTACTTCAGGCCATTGACACAGTTCACCCTGGTAGTGCTTCACGTGTGTTAATTCACGCAGAGGAGACCAGCCTAGGAACAAATGACCCCGCTGGATTCTTTTTGAAAAGAAACATCGTTTTCGAAAGATTGCGATTATTATCTCGGGTTTTTTGTCAATACCGTTTAAAACTTGTATTACGTGCACTTGAAGGGGAAGAATGATGAAATTCGTGTCAAAACTTATTCTCGCTAATGTATTGTGTTTAAGCTCCTTACCAACTTCGGCAGCAGAGGGGACAACTAATCCTTGGGCAGCTACCACAGCTGATATAGCCAGATACTTGCTTAATCTAGGTCAATATTATGGCTTTAATCTTAATAATCCTGTTTTAACTCTAGCGAATCTCACAACACTTACCACCAACCAACTGACTACTGGGTATGCGTTTGATGCCTTATTCGGTTCAATTCCTGTAAACTTCACAGTCAGTGACTTATCTCGTTTTGTTCCTGATGGCAGTGCAAATGATGACCTCAATGATCTGGCCAATAATACGTTTAAAAGCTACCAGTCTGGGGGAACTTCAGACAACGGCAATGTTGGAGCTGTAGACGCGATTGATCAACCAACCTCAACGCCACCAGCATCGGGCGGTGGCACGTATATGCCAGGACTGATAAAAAACACACAATCAGCACAGTCTAATTATTTGAATGATCCTGTCAGTCAAGCCATATTCAATATTCTAGGTACTCCAGATTACTCTCAGTGCACAACTACAGACAGCAATAACAATGAAGTATGGAACAGTAGTTGCACCTATAAATACCAAAACCTGGTTACTCAGAACGTCATTGGAGACCCAACCAAGTATAATCAACCGGACTATTTCTCGTATTCGTTCAATGAGCCAATTATTCCTCAGTTGAATGGAAACACATTGATTTCTCCATTGATGTATTCCACTACTCAAGGTGACATTCCAACGCAATCCTCAGGGCTGACAGCAAAAAACCAAGCCCAGGAGGCCGCTAATTTTATTCGTTACGCGAGTGGGCAGGTCACCCCGGTGACTCTCCCAAATAGCTCTGATTTTTCGAGATTGTATTTTGACGCAATATCCACAGATACTTCAGCTGCTGGCGTTACAAAAAGCAAACAAGCGCTAGCAACTCTCAATAATTATTTTGCAAGCTTACGAGTGTATGCCGCTCAAACCTCTGTAGGACTGAGTAACTTATACTACATCATGTCCAGACGCATGCCACAAACCGTAAATTCCAAGAATACAAACATCACACCAAGTAAAAATAGCGAAGCACAAGTTGAATTTACGCTCGCCACTTGGAGACTGTATAACCCATCAGGAAGTAACCCATCCCCAGTAGGGTCCTCCTCAACGATGGGTGGAAGCCCCTCTCCTTCAGGTTCTTCAAGCCAACAAAACGATGATCCCTGTACTTCATCAACCAATTGGGTGAGTTGTATAAATACTTCGACAACACCGAGAGTCCAAAAGGAAATTGCTATCCTTTTAGCCGAAATCAACTATCAAATGTACCTGGATAGACAAATTCAAGAGCGAATTTTGATGACCAACAGCATCTTATTGCTGCAAAACATGAAGTCCAGTCAGCCTAGTGCACCTTCTTATGGAGATGCGAGCACCAACGGTTCAACAGGCAACTAATGCTGGTTATCCCCCTGCCCTATTCTAAAGCAGGGGGGATGAACGTCACTTACTCCTTACGCTGATACACTTGATAGACAAAATCAATCACTTTCGTTTTAGGACCGATGGAATTCGGGATTAAATAGCCTGACTGAAAAGTGCGTAGTAATTCATAATGATTGTAAAACCCATTTTCAAACAACAAATCCGTTAAATAATCCCCATGACCTTCCTCTGGATAATAGTTCACGATAAGCCAATTCGGTTTTTCCTGCGAAATGAGGTGCTTTGCGTATAAGGGCAAATTCTCTTTATAGGGTGAACGAGTGAGATTGGGATTATTGAGACATTGCGCATCAATAAAACGAATATCGCTTCTTGCATAATAGGGAATGATTCCACAATCACTTAAATAGACGCTGTCACCGTATTTAGCTTCTTTATTGATTAGATTAACAATGGCCATGCGGCTTTGATTTCTGTCTTTATAATCAGCCAGTTTGAGTGATAAATACTCGGTCTCACTTGCGGGAACAAACCACCAAGTAAGAAAAGAAATTGCCAATACAATGACCCAGTCAATCTCTTTTTCTTTGAAATACTCTCTAGAAAAATAGACGAGCCCTAGAACAGGAAGCAAACAGAATACAGCAAAAGAACCTAAAAACAAGCGCGAGAAATAAGCGATGACAGGATGAGCTTCGATGAGCATGATGCCATACAACAGAGAAGGCAACCAGAGCAAAACATGCCTACAATCTTTTCGATTGGACAACAAATACGGTATTGAGACCACCAATAACGGAAAAATAACCTGTAAATAATCAAAATCGACCACAAAAGCCTGTCCTTCAGTGATTGATTTACAGCTGAAACTATTTGGAATCCAATGCCCAAAATAATAAACTCGCCAAGCAAAATAGATGGCATAAGGGATTAGAAAGCAAAGGCAGCTCAGGCTTAACCATTGATAGGTTCTTTTTTGATTTACAGCCCATCGCAACTTACGGTTTTTCAGCCATTGACAATAAATAAAGCACATCAAAGGGCACGCCCATACCAACCCTTCAAATCGAGTTAAACTTAATAATAGCAAGGTCATATTGCAAATGACCCAAGCAGAAGTTGACTGAACTCCGAGAGCCTCTGAATTTGTGTTTTGCTCACACGTCTTATAACCAAATGCCAAACAACTCTGCCAAGTGAATAAAATAACGAGACAGGTGTAAAACATAGTTTCCATACCACTGACTGTCCACCAGGGCACGCCCACGTAGTAGCTAAAGATGAATACGGGTAGCGTTGCTAAGAGCCGATTTAAAAACAGTCTGCTCAAGCGATACAAGAAAAAAAGAGCCAAAACGAGGCTAAAACATGAAATCATTTTTATACTCGTTTCTAAGGGTAGTTCCAATTTAATGATTAATGCTGACAAGAGGACCCATAAAAAATTAGAGTAACCCTCTACAAGAGGCATCTGTGCATGCCAGAACAAGCCTTGGCCATTCACTAGCTGGCTTGCATAATGCCAGCTAATATAGGCATCGTCTGTGGTGAAATCCCATACTGTTTTTATAGAAAATACTAGGTTACTTAAACTCAATAGCAGTATTACTATTGCTAAGATCGTTTTCGTTTTTTGTGATGCATGATTCAATGTGTAATAACTCCTTTTATACTTCCCGTGTATGGGGAGATCAATGTCCGCTCCCTCACCGTCGCGGCTCGGTTTTGTTTCGTGCTAACCGAGCCGCGACGGTGAGGGGGCGGACTGACTTGATCTAACTTACTGGATAATATAGTGCTTTTTCGTTTATCCGGAAACAGCCTAAAAAGAAGCTGCAAAAAAAACAACTACTATGATATGCTTTGGAGCAACTTTGTAACTCTCAGGACGAGTCATGTAAACAGCGGTGAGTGATCATGCCAAAACCCTATGTGTTTGATATCAGCGGAATGACTTGTCCAAATTGCATTATTACCATCCATAACGTATTAAAGGACTCCTTAACTTCATTCAAATCCTTGGATGTGGATATAACCACTCCTGACCCTAAAAAAGCGTACATTACACTCACTGATGAATCTGAAGATCGAGAAAAAACGGAGAATGAGATTGAAGTCATAATTAATGACATAGGTTATGTCTGTAAAAAACAGTCAATGCCTTCCAGTAGCGAAAACCAGCGCCCCTTTCTTGGACAACAAACCAGCGACTCTCCAACCAATGCTACAGCGAATGGATTTTCTCAATGGGGATTAAGAGTAAAACAATTCATCGCATCGCATTGGTTTCTAGGGGGGCTTGGATGTATTGCAGGAGTGGGATTACTGATTTTAAGCATGGTTTCAGGAACCTTGCCATTTGCAGCACTACTTACTCTATCGATCTCCAGTATCCTATTAACCCTTGGGCTTGGGGCTCAATCTTATTTGGACTCATGGAAAAAACTTACAGCCTCCAAGACCCTAACAATGGATACCTTGTTTTCAATTAGCACACTCACAGTGTTGATCGTATCTACCGCATCATTATTTTTTCCTTGGTTACCGATGATGTTTGAGGCTGGTTTGCTCATTTATGGCTTTAGGCATTTAGGTATAGCCATTGAAGACTCTCTCAAAGAAAAAATAAATCCCATCAAATTTCAAGACAGAGCACCACAAAAGGTACGAGTCTTCCGCGATAATATTCTTCAAGAAAGCCCATTAAACCTCATTAAACCAGGTGATTTAATCTCTGTTTTACCAGGAGAAATCATTGCTGTGGATGGAGTTTGCGAAAACGAAGCCATCTTATACAACACCATCATTACCGGGAGCATTTTACCCAAATACTTCAAACGCGGTGATGCTGTATTAGCTGGAATGAAGCTCGCCAAGGACAGTCCAGAATTAAGGATATTAGTGCGTAAATCGTTTAAAGAATCCAATTTAGCTCAGCTGGACAACAATATTGAACAATCAATTATTGGAAAAGCCCCCATAGAACTACAAACGAGTAAAATCCTCCAATACTTTATTCCTGCAGTTTTAGCTTTCGCAGTCATGTCTGGACTAATTATCGGTGTATTTTTCTCACCAGCCACTGCAATCACCTGTGCGATATCCGTTTTGGTCTCCGCATGCCCCTGTACTCTGGGGCTCATCACCCCACTAGCAGTGAAAACAGGAATCCATAAGTCACTAGAACATGGTGCCTTGTTTAAAAATGCAGAAATGCTGCAATTGGCAGAGCAAATTAACACCGTCATTTTTGACTTAAATGGTACATTAACAACCGGCGTACCTGTTGTTAAAAACTACAACATTTTGGATCCGTCACTTAGCGACAGTGAATTTTATCAACTTTGCGCTTCTCTTGAAAATGGGACAGTTCACCCGATCGGCAAAGCCATCTTTGAATTTACTCATGGGCATGTCAATCAGAGGTTACAATTTGATTCGATTGATCCTCATTCAAATCATTCAGGGATTACCGCACTAAATAACTCGATGCAATATGCGATCGGTAACGGTACCTTAATGCATGAATTAGGTGTCTCAACAAAGGCAGTAGAAAGTCAATATCCGTTGGAAGCAGGTGATAGCTTAATTTATTTATCCAGAGGCAAGACAATTCTTGGGTATATCGTTGTCACAGATCCGCTAAGAAAAGATGCCCTTAAAACCATTAAGGCTCTACAAACCATGGGAAAAGAAATTCACTTATGCACTGGCGCTGATAAGCAAACTGCCCAACGATATGCCAAAGCCCTCGGGATTACTCATGTTTATGCAAACGCTATTGCTTCAAATGTAACCCCTGAATCCCGCTCAAAACCAGCATACATTAATTCGCTTAAACGATTAGGGCGCATCATAGCTATGATTGGAGATGCGGGTAATGATGCTCATGCTCTAGCCGCCGCTGAATTAGGAATTGCTATCCTTTCAGATAACAGCGATGAAATGACGCAAAAACAAGCTGGGGTTATTATTCAGCAAGGAAATCTATTGCCTATTGCGAATGGATTTGCTGTTTCTCAGCAAGCCGTTTCCAACATTCGAACTAATTTAAAAATTAGCTTGGCCTATAATCTCACTTCGGTTCTAATCTCTGGAGGGCTCTTGCTTGCTTTTGGTTTCACGATGAATCCTGCTGTAGGAGTAGCCCTAATGATACTGCAAGCTTGTTTTGTCTTGTACAATGTCTATCAATTTCAACAAAAACCACTTCCACATCTTGAAGACGAAGTTAATGACGATATTGATTCATCCACTACCTCTTATGAAATGATGAAACAATATAATCTTGCGCCCAATTCTCCTTCTCCTGCGATGAAAAAGGGACAGGATGAGCGAACAACTCATTCAAGTCTATTTTCTGGATTTAATGCTTTAATGGAATTCTTTAGTTTTGATAGTGAGTCACAGCAGACAATCATTGATACTAATAACAAAGGTGAATTATGCCATCCCTCTCAAGAGTGCCCTACCTACGGACCTTAGCCGCATCAGCGGTCAAAAAGACAAACCCAAGCCCATCCTCCAATATCACGATTGATTTGAATGAGCTTGAAAATGCACAGGTAAATCCTCGTTTATAAAATTGGAATCCCCTGTGGCCATTGAAGCCAATTCCCTTCTGGAAAAGGAAGGGATACATCAACCATATGCACCGCATAGGCATGCCTTGACTTGTCTGAACTATTTGCTTTGCTTTTGTGAGGAAGTCTGCCGTGTAAAATAATGAGCGTCCCTTTTCTAACAGGCAAGGGGATTGATTGATCTTCCGACCAAGATGCGTCATCGTACTCCTCAAAAAAAATCGTATCCTCTTTGCGGAGCATTCTTTTCTTTAAGGGAGTAGAAACAGGACTGGGGATAACTTCCAGACAACCATTTTCTAACGTGGCATCTTCTAATGCAAACCAAAAACCCAGTGCATCGCTGTTTTCACCATAAATATAGGTGCTGTCTTGATGACACACAACCTCAGCGCCAATGCCGGGCTGTTTAAAGATATACATGGATTGCAACAACCCTAATTTGTTCAAACCCAGTTGATGGCCAAGAGCTTTTATACGCGCATCTCTGGAATGCTCTCTAAAAACCGGATCTAGTTCATGCAAGGCATGGCCTATCTTATTAAGTGCCCCTTCAACGGGTCGATGTATTTTCCCATCAGAATCGATAGCCTCTGGCTCAAAAAAATAATGGATCTTGTCGCCTGAATCTAAAAAATAACGCTCTTTTGCATGTTCATTCGTATGGGTTGAGAACACGGTTTGCGGGATTGAATCCTGATTGTTTTCTATCAGCTCTGCAACCCTCTCCCGCAAAGTGTCGCACACGGATTCGGAAAAAAAATCCTCAATCACTAAATAACCATTTGAAGAAAAAAAATCACATTGTTGTGGTGACAGCTGCATCCTTTGCTCCTAACTCGTTAAAACACATCCTTTAATTTATCCATCACATCATCCACGGTGATTAATCTCATGGCCTCAGCATCATGCACTTGGGTACCCCAAATCGTTTTCTCAAAAGGGATGCCCAGCACTTTTTCAATCGCTTCTGGATAACGATTAACGGCTAAATGACGAAACGTATATGGGCCAGAAATACCTGGGTTCGTTACCGCATGCAGAGCCACAACCGGTGTATTTACAGCGGCCGCCATGTGTGATGGGCCTGTATCGGGACATAAAACAGCACTTGCTTTGCTGATTACCGCCAAAAGCTGCTTCGGTTTGGTTTTACCAACTAAATTAGTGACTGGTAAAGCACTAGCAATGGGATCCGCGAGCTCTTTATCATGTGCCCCTGGCCCCCCGGTTAGAACCACCTGCACTTGCCATTTTTTTTGGGCCTCATGAATCACCTGAATGTAACGATCAACCATCCAACTCCTTTCAGGCTTGCTAGCAGCAGGATTTACCACCAATATTGGTCCCTCTTTCGGCAAATGGCGGTCTGCCCACTCAAAATCCTCTGCCCGAATAGGCAAGTCCCAGCGTATGATTTTTTGCTCAGCACCTAAAGGGGCTGCAAATTTTAAAAATCCTTCTAATGTATGGTCAAAACCAGGAGAAATATGTTCTCGAACAAATAATCGATGCCCATCATTGGCCCTATGGGAATCATAACCTATTTTGCGTTTTGCCTTGATGAGAGGAATCAGTAAATTAGTTCGTAAGCTCGCTTGAGGGGCAAGCAATACATCAAACGGATGGTTTTTCATGAGCTTTTTGAACTGCCAGTAGCCGGCAAGTGATTTTGGTTTATCGATGAGCACAAACTCTACCCCATCCATTCCTGAAACCATTTCATAAGCGGGATTCGATATAACCCAGGTTAACTTGGCCTGCGGAAAATGACTTTGTAAAGTACGCACAAGAGGAACAAGCATCAAAACGTCCCCCAAGGCAGATAATCTGATGATACCGATAGACTTAATCATTCTGCAAAACGAAACGGGAGCCACAATAGGGACACACCTCAACACCCGTTTTTTCTATCGGTAAATAGACTTTTGGATGAGCATTCCACAATTCCATCTCATCGGTAGGGCAACTTAAAGGCAATTGATCTCGATGGACCACGTAATTTTTTTTAGTAATTGCCGATTCTTTTTTTCGGTTCTTCATAATGTTCCTTTGCGGCAGCTGTCATTAAGTATCCGTATTATCTAATATTTCCCTAATTTTCGCTAGAATATCGGCATTAAAAGTACTCGTTTGCGAATCGAAATACATCGCGCGTTCCCAATGCCTTAACCAAGTCAACTGCCGTTTGGCGAGTTGCCTCGTTGCAGCAATTCCTTTTTCCCGCATCGTAGCATAATCCCATTGACCTTGAAGATGTTCAAGGACTTGCCTATAGCCAACGCAACGCATTGAAGGAAAACTCATGGTTAAACCCCATTGCTTTTGGAGTTTAATCACTTCATCAATAAACCCTTCTTTAATCATCAAATCAAAGCGCTGGGCAATGCGTTCATGCAACCAGGATCTTTGTTCTGGAAACAGGACCAAACTAACAAAGTGATAGGGAGATTGATGGACTTGATCGGCAAGAAAAGAGGAGAGAGACTTCCCCGTTAAATGATACACCTCCAATGCCCGTTGAATTCGCTGGGTATCATTGGCATGAACTCTTGCAGCAGTTTGAGGGTCAACCTCCATTAATTGGCTGTGTAGAGCCTCCCATCCCCTTAAAGCAGCCTCGTCCTCCAAAGACCTACGAATTGCCTCATCGGCCTCAGGAAGCGACGATAGCCCATTTTGCAAGGCATTAAAATACATCATGGTCCCGCCGACTAACAACGGAATGTTCCCGCGTTTAATTATTTCGTCGCATAAACGCACTGCATCTGTACAAAATTCCGCTGCAGAATAAGATTGATTTGGCTCTTTGATATCGATTAGAAAATGTGGGGCTTTTGCTAATTCCTCTTTAGTGGGTTTTGCAGTCCCAATATCCATACCCCGATAGATCATTGCAGAGTCAACACTGATTATTTCAAAAGGAAAGTGCTGCACTAACTCGGACGCCAACCCTGTTTTTCCTGAGGCCGTTGGACCCATTAAACAAAAAACGGTCTTAGTCATGCATGAATGCCTTACAATCTTCAATAGACAATTCTCTTGATAAACATGGGCGCGAACTCTTCGTCGGTTCTATTTCAGCGAACCATTGTTGCAGTTCATAGTGTTCTTGAGGACTTAATAAAGTTGCATCAAAACGCTGACACGTTGATAGTAAATGTATCAAGCTTTCAATTTGATTTAAATCGCATTTAGGCAGTTCACTAAAAAATTGCTGTAGGTCTAAGTACGGGACATCTGTTGGAATCGTGCGAATATAAAATTGATTGGCATCAACCCTCTCTAATCGAACGCCTACTTCTGCTAAAAGATCTTCATTGAGGTTGATGGAGGAGTCTAGTGTTATGCGAATTGGCACTAATAATGGTCTACTTTTCAATGGTAATGGTAGTGAGTTTAACCTCTGTTGTAGCCAATGTTGATAAGCAGTGAGTAAATCAACCAATTTCACGCTTTGATTTTTACGCATCAATGCAAATTGAGCATTGATGGCAATCCAAGAAGAATTGGCGTCAATGAATGGTTTGCTGTTTATAAATTCTTCTTTTTTTGCCAACCCAGGCTCCAGTATTTCGAGTTCAGCGGGTGGAGTAATGACATAGTTATAAGAAGATACGTCTATCTTGGACAGCGACGATTGCAAAGCATTTCTAATCTCCATGCTTAAAAAATCATGGACTAAACGCGGCTGCTGAAACCTTACTTCATGTTTTGTTGGGTGA
Organism: Legionella waltersii; assembly: GCF_001468085.1. Taxonomy (GTDB): domain Bacteria; phylum Pseudomonadota; class Gammaproteobacteria; order Legionellales; family Legionellaceae; genus Legionella; species Legionella waltersii. Next base: position 134,962 of record NZ_LNZB01000036.1, read on the forward strand.
ACATTCACATCAACTTCTTCAGTGGGTAGCTGGAAATACAATAAGCAAACCGGAAATCTCCCGGGGTGCAACAAGTCATCATAAGCTTTCTTTAATGCATGCTGCAGCAATTTGTCTTTCACCATACGTTGATTGAGGTAAATCCATTGCTTATCGCTTTGACTTCTTTGCAGGTTAGGTCCACTTATCCATCCCCTTAAAGACATAGATCCGCGCTGCGACTCAATAAAGAAACTCTCTTTCATAAATGCATTCCCAAGAATTCTAGCTCGGCGCAAATTTTGAGTTTTCTCATTTAAAGCAGGGGGAAGGACTAAAATGGATTTCTTATTGTGCTTTAATGAAATACCAACTTCCGGTGCACTGAGTGCAAAACGCTTAATCAGCATTTCGATAGCTTGAAACTCAATTTTTTCACTTTTTAAAAATCGTTTACGTACGGGTGCATTATAAAATAGGTCAAGGACCTCAACCGTAGTACCCGTTGTTCGTGGGCATGGATTCAAAGTAAAGTCGGAACCTGTCACTTTTAACATCATGCCATGTTCCTGCTCTTCAGGTTTGGAACTAATTATGAGCCTAGAGACTGACGCGATGCTTGCTAGGGCCTCTCCACGAAAGCCCATGCTCTCAATCGCATACAAATCGTTTAATGTAGTAATTTTGCTGGTGGCGTGTGCAGACACGGCCAAGGGCAAATCATCCGCAAGTATACCCGATCCATTATCGCTGACTTTGATTTGCAAAAGGCCACCGTAGCCAATCTCAATACTAATGTCCGAAGCTCCAGCGTCTAAAGCATTTTCCAACAGTTCCTTTACAACAGAAGAAGGCCTTTCGATGACTTCCCCCGCAGCTATCTGATTAGCGATAGCAGGTGATAATTGTCTAATTCTCATGACCATGAGGAAGGAATCACCAATTTTTGCCCAGGTTTTAGGGACGCTCTGTAGCTTAACCGATTACTTGATTGGATAGCGCTTACCGACACTTGATATCGAGCAGCAATCGTTGGAAGAGTTTCACCCGCTTTAACAACATGAACTTTAGATGAAATCATGGATTCAATTCGCGAACCATGGGGCGGGTTTTCCCAAAAATACCCTTTTATCCCTTGAAATATTGCCTGACTCAAGCGCGCTTGATAAGCAGGGCTCGTCAAATTTCTTTCCTCATAAGGATTAGAAATAAACCCTGTTTCAACTAAAATCGAAGGAATATCTGGTGACTTTAATACCACAAATCGAGCTTGGTCCACTCTGTTATTATGCAAAGTAGTAAAATTATCCAATTGCCTCAAGACCTTACTTCCCATCTGCAGGCCAGCATTAATAGTGGCTGTTTGGGATAAATCCAGTAAAACGGAGCGCACTACCCCATTGCTATCGTCCAACTCACCTAAATTTACACCACCTAATTCAGAATAGTTTTCTTTTTCAGCCAACCACCTGGCTGCTTCACTTGTCGCCCCACTTTGAGATAAAGCAAACACAGAGGCTCCATTGGAATGCGGGTTGTTAAATGCATCTGCATGAATAGAAACAAATATGTCCCCATTGTATTTTCTTGCAATATCTAAGCGCTGTCTTAATCCAACGTAATAATCTCCGGACCTAGTCAATACAGCACGCATTCCAGGTTGTCTATCAATTAATTGCTTTAATTTTAGAGTAATGGCTAAAACAACGTCCTTTTCTTTACTTTTTCTTGGACCTTTCGCTCCAGGATCTTTGCCACCATGTCCTGCATCTAAGACCACAATCACATCCCTTAATGGTTTATTGCTGGGATTATTCGTTACTCTAACAGGGGTTGTGTGTCGTGTGATTGCTGGCGCTTCATAGTGTGCCGTTGAATTTATATCTGGCTTATGAGGAGTTACTGATGGTCGCTTAGTTTGCACTTTTATTCTAGGGGGATTGTCATTGATTGTGTTTGTTGTCGCAGGATTTCCAATGAGGTCAATTCGAAGTCCCCTTAATTGACCATTCTCATTCCACGGTGCCGATTTTACTTGAACCCTTTGATTCACATCCATGACCAAACGTAATGTATTTTTATCAGGGAGCCCACTACGAATATGATTTATCATTGAGTTGCTTAACTGTGAAAGTGGAACCCTTAATTGTGCACCAGAGAAATCCAATACAACTCGATCTGGGTTTGATAAAGTAAACAATTTATGCGTAACAGAGCCATTAATTGCAATAAAAAGAGAAGTAGTACCCCCCTTCTGCGACAACTTAATATGAGTTAATTGCGCGGAAGGTACTGCAAAAGAAACGAAATACAACACCAAGCTCAATAGCCATGCTCGTTTGATCATGATTCACCTGATAGGTTTTGTACTATTCTTCTACCTGTGGCACTTAATGCGCTGATTCGTAATTCTCGCGCAGCCCCCTTTATTACTAAGTTAAACCGAATATCTGTTGATGGCAATGATTTTCCAGCATGTTCAGGCCACTCAATTAAACAAACGCTATGTTCCGTGAAATAATCTCTAAATCCCAAGTACTCAAGCTCTTCCTCCTGATCAATACGATATAAATCAAAATGATGAATTGCGAGATTATTCACATGATAGCTTTCCACCAGGGAAAATGTAGGGCTTTTTATGGCTGAGTGAATACCCAAAGAGTTGATTAAACTCCGAATAATGGTTGTCTTTCCAGCACCAATTTCACCACTAAATGTCAGCACTAAAGGGCTAACTATAAATAGAGCCAATCGCTTTGCAAATTGTTGACTGGCTTCCTCGCCGATTAAATCCATTGAGATTAGTTGTACATCACTATTACTCATCAATTAATAATACCTGGAATATAATCGAATAAATCAGTTGCTAATAACCCAATTTCGCCTTTCGCTTCAGCGGCCTTATCTCCAGCATAGGCATGAGCCCATACACCAGCTTTAGCGGCATCGGATAAGGACATACCTTGAGCACAAAAACCGGCGATGATGCCGCTTAACACATCACCCATTCCAGCGCTAGCCATTCCCGGATTGCCTTTTGGACATACGAACTTCTCTTTTGCTGCTGTTTGAATAATCGTGCCAACACCTTTCAAAACAACAACTCCACCATATTGCTGTTGAATTGACTCTGCAGAATGATACCGGTCATTTTGAACAGCATTCACGGAAGTCAATAATAAGCTGCTCGCTTCTCCGGCATGAGGTGTTAAAACCCAATTGTCGTCCATTTGCGGGTGGGCGGCTAATAATCTTAATGCAGAGGCATCCATTACCATGGGTAGTTGGGCGCTTATCGCTGCATTAAACAGTTCTGTTGCCCAGTCACTTTCTCCCAAACCTGGTCCAAGCACACACACAGTTGCTTTTGCAAGAAGAGGTTTTAGATCCTGAGCAGAATCAACCCCCATAATCATCGCCTCAGGTATCAAAGGCAAAGGCCCATGCACATGTTCTGGCCAAGTTGCCACTGTGACTAAACCAGCACCAGTACGCAAGGCAGCTTTGGCAACTAAACTGACAGCACCAGGCATTCCAACACCACTACCAATCACTAGCACGTGCCCATACTTCCCTTTATGAGAGTTCTTTTTTCGTAAAGGTAAGGGTAACGGCAATTGATCGTCAGCTAAAAGAAAAGCATGTGGTTGGCATTTTTCCAAACAAACCTCTAAATCAAGACTGCTTCTATAAATGTCGCCACAAACATCAGGGCCATCCATCGTGTACATGCCTGTTTTAAGCCCGATAAAAGTCATTGTGGAAGTGGCTTTCACACAGAAACCATCAACAACGCCTGAATCTGCATTTAATCCTGAAGGAACATCTAAGGACATTACTGGTAATTGACTGTCGTTGATCTGAGTTATCGCGTTGGCGATTAACCCATGTACAGGCCCTTTAAGTCCAACGCCAAGCAGTGCATCAATGATTAGGTCACTCTCATTATCAAGTGATTCTTCTGCTGATTGAAATTCAACACCAGAATCTAAAGCTTGTTGAGCAGCATGGTGCGCTACAGGAGGTAGATCTTCTATTGCTCGACATTGGTAAACGGTGACCTTGTAATGGTGCTCATGAGCGATTCTAGCTAACACATACCCATCCCCAGCATTATTGCCAACACCACAAAACACAGCAATATGCTTTGCTTTAGGATACAGCTTCTTCATTAGCGTGAAAGCATCAGTTCCAGCTTGCAACATTAATGAGTGCTCATCCCGTTGCAAGAGCTGCTTGGCAAGAAGTTCGCAGGCGCGTATTTGTTCACAACGATAAAGTGCCTTATCTTGTTGACTCACCTGCGGCTCCGTTTATTTATTTGACTAGTTTTAATGACGGCTTAGTTTTTGAACTGCTCTCTGCACCTGGGCCTGTTGCAGTTGGCGGTGGATCATCAGAATCCTCTTCAATTGGAAAAGCGATGCCCCTGCCATTTTCTTTCGCATAAATCTCAAGAACTGCGTTAGGCACAACAAATATTTGCTCAGTTTGCCCAGAAAATCGAGCTGTAAATACAATCCGATCATTTTCCAGCAAAAGTCCCCGAGTCGCTGAGGGAGATATATTCAAAACAATTCTATCATGCCGTATATGCTCACGTGGAACTTGTACATAAGGGTTTGAAGCATCAACTAAAATATAGGGTGTTAATTCATTATCAACAATCCAATCATAGAAAGCCCTGATTAGATAAGGTCTGTTTGAAGTCATACTCATATTATGCGGCTCTAATTTGTCTTTCAGCCTCGGTCAAACTAGTTTGGAAAGAGTCTCGTTTGAAAACACGTTGCATGTAAGAAGTTAATCCTTTAAATTCAGGGGCAATGTCTACTCCTAGTTTGGGCAAACGCCACAATAAAGGAGCAAGTGCACAATCTAATAATGAAAACTCATCGCTTAAAAAATAAGGTTTATCAGCAAATATAGGGTCTAAACCAGTTAAACTGTCTAATAACTGCTCTTTTGATTGCTCCACATCCACGTATTGTTGGATGTTCGTCATTAATGAATACCAATCTTGTTCAATGCGATGCATCATTTTGCGTGTTTCAGCTCGAGCTACAGGATATACGGGCAATAGAGGGGGATGCGGGAAACGCTCATCTAAATACTCCATTATTATTCTAGCTTCATACAGAACTAATTCTCTGTCTATCAATGTTGGAACGGTACCATAAGGGTTAATGGATATTAAGTCCTCACTAGGCTCATCTTGTTTTACCGCAAGAATTTCTACATTAACGCCTTTCTCTGCGAGTACAATGCGAACTTGATGACTATACACATCATCCACATCAGAAAATAAAGACATAATTGTACGCTTTGCAACAATTGCCATTTAGCAACACTCCTATTGATTCATGAAGACCTGTTAAAAGCAAGCTTCATGTATTCTACAATACAAAGGCTAATATTCTACCATATTTTTTAAAGATCTGGGTGAAATTAAAACGAAATCTCTACGCCTTGCTAAGACAGGACCTCTAAATAACTACCTTCAATTTCCCCTTCGCCCTAGGGATGGGGGAGAAGGGGCCAGCAGGGCGGATTAGGGTGATCAAAAAAGCACCAAAATGGAACCATAGTTGCCATAGTCAAAGTATTACCTTCATGATACTTATCAAAACAACGCTAGACCGCCTCATTTTACCTCTATTGCCTAGGCAAGCTTCACTGGACTAGAGCGAGTGGGTTGATCAAATACGATGTTCTCAGAGTGATAACTCAAAAACACAATGTTTGGTAACAGGTTGTGTTGCACCATACGTTGCGTGTTTTCCCTGTCCTTTATAAATCGCGGTGATTTTTAATACAAAGAGCAGGTGTCTTGCAGTGCTCGAGCAGTTCCGTTTTGGCCTTGGTTAAAATATCCATGGATATCCCCTGCACGGTAATTGCTTTTTTATTAAAATGATTTTGAAAGGCTATCGCATGAGCTAACTTTTCAGCACCAGCAGAACCGATATCGTTACCCCGAAGATCAAGTGTTAATCCTTGCGGCGCATTCCCTGATTGTAGGGCTTGAGCTAATTTTTCAGCACCATCAGAACCGATATGGTTATCCCAAAGCTTAAGTGTTAATCCTTGGGGGGCGTTGCCTGACTGCAAGGCTTGGGCCAATTTTTCCGCACCGGCAGCACCGATATAGTTACCCGCAAGGTCAAGTGTTAGTCCTTGGGGGGCGTTGCCTGACTGCAAGGCTTGGGCCAATTTTTCCGCACCGATAGCACCGATATCGTTATCCCAAAGCTTAAGGGTTAATCCTTGCGGAGCCTTACCGGATTGCAGGGCTTGGGCCAATTTTTCAGCACTGGCAGCATCGATATTATTGTCCGCAAGGCCAAGGTTTAATCCTTGCGGAGCCTTGCCTGATTGTAGTGCTTGGGCCAATTTTTCAGCACCATCAGCACCAATATGGTTAACCGTAAGTTCAAGTGTTAATCCTTGCGGCGCCTTACCGGATTGCAGCGCTTGGGCTAATTTTTCAGCACCGGCGTCACCGATATGGTTACCCGAAAGTACAAGTGTTAATCCTTGCGGCGCCTTACCGGATTGCAGCGCTTGGGCCAATTCTTCAGCGCCAGCAGCATAGATATCATTATCCCAAAGCTTAAGTGTTAATCCTTGTGGAGCCTTACCTGACTGCAGGGCTTGGGCTAATTTTTCAGCACCGACATCACCGATATGGTTATCCCAAAGCTTAAGTGTTAATCCTTGTGGAGCCTTACCTGACTGCAGGGCTTGGGCTAATTTTTCAGCACCGGCGTCACCGATATGGTTACCCCCAAGCACAAGTGTTAATCCTTGGGGAGCATCCCCAGATTGAGTTTCTTTTATAGCGTCTTCTAGATTCATTTGTTGCCTCTATTGTCTAAATAAGCTTCACTGGAGTGGAGTGAGTGGGTTGATTAAATTGGGTGTTACCTGAGTGATAACTAAAAAACACAATGCTTGGTAACAGGTTGTGCTAAACAATACATTTCTGTTCGGCTGATGCTGTAAATTAAGATAATCTTGATAGGATATAGCGCGAGCAGTTGTTCCAGCTTTAAAACTATTGGCTCGTCGGATTTTTATGATCATCAGCACATCTGCAAAACACCAACTTAATCAATTATTATTCATAATGCTCTTTTTTTCAACGGCTATAAGAAAAGTGGTTGTTTACGGTATTTTTTTATCTAATTGATTTATATGAAAAAAATTTATACTATTTTGTATGACGCAACGATTATTTCTCTATTTTCAATAATCCTTGGACCAAGTCCAGTGAAAGCACTGTTCGATGATGGGATACTAGAAGCTTTTTAAATGCGTGAGGTGATAGGTCTTAAGTAATACGTAATGATCTGTATCTTTCTTTTTTTTAGAGTCTAAGTTAATCTCGATCTGTTTAAACTGTATTCCGCCTCCCCAAAGGGCATATGAGGGGTTGATTGTTCGAAGTTATCTATTTTATGTGGAGCACTTGGTACTTGAAATGCTTACGCAAGCCCTGAGGTCGAGGCAAAAAATAGTTTGAATGAGGAAGTTTAGACACACTAAATGACCGAGTTTTAACCATTTTTCACGAAGAGATCCTGGTTTTGCGTAAGTATTGTAAGACTGAAATCAGTCTTACTGCCAGAACGATATCCCTGAAAGCGCCTTTAGCTTTTTTGGCTTTGCTTATTTTGATCAAATATAATACAATTAAAATGTATTCATTACAGGAGTAGCATGATGAGTAATCGCAAACAAACTAGCACAGGCCGTATCCCTCGTAAAGTCAAAGCAAACACCTTCGATACTCGATTTAACCCTCTTCATGATGATACCCTTGAGCATGAAAAAAAAGAACCTGTAAATTTTGCTCGAGTTAAGCCTATACAGGGACAAGGAACGATTGTTTAAACAAATCGATGCATTGCAAATTACCTTGATTCGGATCAAAACAGAATTTATTGACACACTAACATGGCCATAAAAGTATGTCAGTGTGTCAATAATGGATTCAATTGTTGATTAGTGCTGTACCATACAGGACGGGGGTGACTCCTCCATGCTAGAACTTAGTAAAGAAGTAGCCGTTGTAGAGGGTTCTATATGAACTTTGCTGTCAGAAAATGCAGCTATTAAGTTAAAAAGCAACTGATATTTTGTATTGATAGGTAGGTCTGATTTCAGAATCGCTTCTGAAACGCCTTGAGCTACTTTTGTCAAATCTTGATTGGGAGAAAGTCGCAATACTAGATCAGACGCAGCGTCTCTTCCTTGGACTTTATTTGATGCCATTCCCAGGCCATAAAGGAGCGCATTTAGACTTTTATTGGTAGTTGATGTCCCCTCTGCTGAACCAGCACCACTTTTCGTTGTTGGAAATAATCTAAACCTGTCAATGGAAGAATCTGCTCCTCCAGTTAACTCAGGAGCACTCTGTTTAAAAAAGCCTTGACTACTATTTTGTGGCTTAGTTTTTAAAGCCGCTGAATAGCTCATTTTAAAGCTAACTTCTAGCCAGTTGGCTGTGCGGGCTGGCGTCTCAAAATGAAGCGCATTTTTATCATGAGTACAGTTATCTTCTATACTTTGACCTTCAAAAACATAGGGGGCATGATTTTTGAGAACAAAGTAATCTCTTGTTGCATCAAAAGAAGGCAAACTCTCACCCGGATAGATTATAAAATTATACCCTAATGCTGCAGAGAGCCACATAACCGCTGGGCTTTCTTCTGTTAAGTAATCTCTAGAGCGATGCTCTAATAGAGCTGCTTCATCGCCTTTTTTTAGTGCTCGTTGAACGTACTGTTTTACGGACTTGTCAATTCCATTTTTAAGACCTGAGACCGAGTTATAAAGAGGTTGAATTTCTTTCAATTTCTCCGACTTATCCCTAGCCACCCAATCTTTCCAACGTACAATTTCGAAATTCTTTCCTAAGCGTAAAGCTAGATTATTAATGATTAAAATTTGCTCATCCATTGATGCATCAGCATGCTTCGCTCTAAATTCATCGACGGTTAGACCTAAAGGCTTCAAAAAATACCCAAGATTTTTTTCAAAATAGTCTTTACCAAGTTCCAAAGCTTTTTGTTTAAGTCGCTGCTCCTCTAACTCCGTACATTCCATTTCTTTTAGATTGTGCCAATAAATTTCATCAGCAATTAAAAAGGTAGTGAATCCTTTAGGCGCTGGAGTGTTTTCCTTTCTTTGATGGGTATCCACGGCTTGATCAACGATTGCACCCAGGTACTTTCCTGAACAAAATTCATTTCCTACAATACTCAATAGAACCAAATCTTTTGTGTCTCTCAACGATGAAAAATAGCTTTTGCTTTTCGTTTTACTGTTAAACAAAGCGGAAACTATATCACCGTCTCTTGGGCCAGTAATTTTTGTCATTTGTTTATGTACCTCTAGATTTTTCTGTAGCCCTTAATTTAAGGAGTAAATCCTTAAAAAGGTTTTAACTAAAAATTTGCTCTCATAAAACCATGCAAAATATCGGGTTTACGATGCATTTACTATGATATTTTACACACAGTATTACCAAATAAGACACATATTATAAAGCATTTTGAGACAAAAATAATCATTTTTTACAAAAAAATTGATATTTCGATTAGAAGGAAGTTGTTTTATTTAGTGTATAATAAAGATAACTGTATTGAAAAATAAGCGATTAGCCAACGATTCATAATTTAATCATATTATACAATTATTATACTAAAATTGATTGTGCACAGACATAATAAAAGGTGAATAATGCCCTTCAACAAATTGAATGAATTGAACAAAATAATTGACGAAAAGGATGAAGAAATTAAACGTCTTTCTCAGGCTCTAGAGGAAGAAAAAATTAAACTTCAGCAAGAGATTCAATCCATTCATGATTATTACGACAATATCATTGCTTTAATGCCGGGCCACGTCTATTGGTTGGATAAAAACAATGTCTTTTTAGGATGCAATGATTTGCAAGCTAAAGACGCTTGTTTAGGATCGAGAAAGGAGATTGTCGGAAAAACCAATTTCGATATGCCCTGGAAAGATCAGGCAGAAGAGTTGAACAGGATTAATAAATTAGTTATGGAAACGGGGACGCCCAACTCGGTTGAGGAATACGCTGTTATGGCAAATGGGATGTCTATTTATCTTTCCCAAAAGGTTCCTTTGTACAATAAACAAAATGAAATTATAGGAGTTCTGGGTTTATCGATGGATATAACAGAGCGCAAAAAAATGGAGGTTGCTTTACGAAAAGCAAAAGAAAATGCAGAAATTGCAAACCAAGCTAAAACTGAGTTTATCGCAAACATCAGTCATGATTTTCACACCCCACTCAGTGGTATTGTAGGCATGTCTAAGCTTCTCGAGGAGAAAGCATTAACCCCAGAAAATAAACAATATGCAAGATGGATCAATGAAAGTGGGGAGCAATTATTAGAGTTACTAAAAAGCGTTTTAGAAATTGTTTCTGCCGATAATATTAGAGAAAATGACACTCAATTTGAATTATTCGATCTACGGAAAAATATTCAAGACATTGCAAACCTCATGCAGCCCTCTTTGCAAATCAGAAATAATCAATTTGAAATACAAATCGATGAGTCAATGCCAGAGTTCGTTATTACTGATGGTGTAAAATTAAGAAAAGCTCTGTTAAACCTACTAGATAATGCTATCCAATACACAGAAAGAGGAATAATTACCTTAAAAATTGATGTGCTGGGCATAGAAAACAATTACGTGCAACTTAAATTTAATATCATCGATACGGGTACTGGCGTTCCCATTGAATTACAGCCTAAAATTTTCGATCATTACGCACGCCCCTCCACTGAAAAAGGAAAGCATGGTGGATATGGCGTTGGTCTTCATATCGCTCAAAAATACGTAGGCTTGCTTGGGGGTGAAATTGATCTCATTAGTGAGGTTGGAAAAGGATCTACCTTTTTTTTCACTCTTAATATGAAAATTAAAACCGAAGACGATTATGCAGTTGATCTGAGCAAATGGGAAAAGGGCGCTCTTTCAAAACAGCCACTTATTTTACTTGTTGAAGACAATATCATTGAGTTAAGGCTTATTGAATCGGTTATAGAAAAAGCAGGATATCCTTATTATTCAGCCATTGATGGAGAACATGCTTTAGAGTTAATTGAATCCAATGATTTTGATTTGATTATCACTGATACCAATTTACAGGGCATTATCAATAAAAACCTTGCTCTTTGTATTCGTGATTGGGAAAAACTAAAAGGTAAATCGCCAATTCCTATCATTGGATTAACACTGAATGATCCCTCTGAAGTTGAAAATGACTACATGCTTTGGGGTATTAATAGGGTCTTGCATAAACCAGTTGATCTAAAGACGATTCAATCAGCAGTAAATGAACTGTTAAAGCATGGCGATTAGAATCTAGGTTTACTTTATTTTTTTCCAGTATGTCTTTTTCAATAAGATAGCGATGATTAAAAATACGCAGAAAAACAAAATAACAAACGTTCCCAGTTTATACCTTACTAGTTTAGCAGGCTCACCGACATAAACCAGAAAAGTAACCAAATCTTTTAAGGCACTATCGAATTGAGCCTCTTGCATCTCTCCATGTTTAACCAGTAATAAGTTTTTGGTATGACTATGTTGATCTTCAACAGAGATTACTTGTCCGATCAATGGCTCCAAAACATTGGGCATTGCTACATCAGGAATCAATAAGTTGTTTGCACCGAATGGTCTTGTCTTATCGGCATAAAAACTTTTCAAGTAGGTATATACCCAGTTTGGACCTCTATTCCTTGTGCTCAAAGTCAAATCAGGAGGAACCATACCAAACCATTGCTTTGCATCCTCAGGTGCCATAGCAATTTCAATGGGATCATAAACACTTGCTTTCGTAAAAATTAAATTATTGGTTAATAAATCTTGATCCAATTGGCCATCAAAAGTGGTTAAACCCAAATCTTCTGCCATACGATTATAGCGCATGTATTTAAGAGAATGGCATCCAGAGCAATAGTTCATGTACAACCTTGCTCCTCTTTGCAAACTCTCTTTATCATGAATGTTCACTAACACGGATTGCAAATTAATGTCTTGTGCTAATGCAAATGGCGTGTTTAGAAACAAATACACAATGGCTATAATCAATCCCTTTACTTTCATCATATGCTACCTATTCTTGAAGGCACTTCTCGAGTAGTTTCTATGCGAGAATATATCGGCATAAAAATAAAAAAGGAAAAATAAAGAACGGTTCCTATTCGTGCCAAAATTAAATTGATAGGTGAAACGGGGGAGGTGCCTAAGTATCCGAGCAACAAAAAGCTGATAGCAAAGACCCCTAAAAATAGTTTGGAGAGAATCCCTTTGTATCGTATTGATTTAACTTTACTGCGATCCAACCAAGGTAAGAAAAACAACAAAATGATTGCTCCGCCCATACAGGCGATTCCCATCAGCTTATCGGGTATTGCTCTTAAAATGGCATAGAAGGGTGCCAGGTACCATACTGGGGCAATATGATCAGGCGTAACCATAGGGTTGGCTGGAGTGAAATTAGCATGCTCTAAAAAATACCCCCCCATCTCCGGAAGATAGAAAACCACCGCAAAAAAGAATATAAAAAAGACAATTACTGCGACTAAGTCTTTCACCGTATAATAAGGATGCAGCGGTATGCCATCCAGTGGGTGACCTTCTTTATTCAGCGCTTTTTTTATTTCAATTCCTTCTGGATTGTTCGATCCCACTTTGTGTAACGCAACAATATGTAGAAAAACTAAAACAATCATCAATAATGGAATACCAATAACATGCAAGGCAAAAAATCGCTGTAGAGTCGCATTCGCTACTGAAAAGTCCCCCCTTAACCAGACCACTAAGCTTTTACCCACATAAGGTATTGCGCCAAAAAGGGAAGTGATGACTTCAGCCCCCCAATATGACATTTGCCCCCAAGGCAATAGGTAACCAAAAAATGCCTCCGCCATGAGCATCAAATACAAGAACATTCCTAATAGCCAAACCAACTCTCTTGGCTTTTGGTAAGAGCCATAAAGCACTCCACGGAACATGTGCAAATAAATGACAATAAAAAACGCGGAAGCCCCCGTTGAATGCATGTAGCGAAACAGCCATCCAAAATTGATATCCCTCATAATAAATTCGACAGATGCAAATGCTTGTTCAGAGTTCGGGGTGTAAAACATGGTTAACCATAAGCCAGTTAGGACTTGGTTAAATAAGACAACCAATGCAAGAGAACCAAAAAAATAGAAAAAATTAAAATTCTTAGGTGCATAATAATTACTAAAATGGTCTTTCCATGTGCTAAGCAAAGGGAATCTTGCGTCCAACCAATTAACTAATCCACTCATAGTATTTAACCCTTATTCGCATCCTCACCGATTAGAATGGTATTTTCATCAATAAAATAATAAGGAGGGACTTCAAGGTTAATTGGGGCTGGAACCCCCTTAAATACCCTTCCTGATAAATCAAACGTTGAGCCGTGACAAGGGCAGAAAAAGCCACCCGGCCAATTTGGAGCTATTTCTCCTAAATTTGGCTTGTACTTGGGCGAACACCCTAAATGCGTGCAGATTCCGATTAGCACTAAATACTCAGGTTTAATTGAACGGAATTTGTTCTGAGCGTAAACAGGTTGTTGATCGACTAAAGATTCAGGATCACGAAGTTGTGTACCATCTTCTGTATTTAACTGATCAAGCATTTCTTTTGTACGTTTTATAATCCAGACTGGTTTTCCTCTCCATTCTACAATAGCCTGCTCTCCAGGCTGCATTCTGCTTAAATCAACTTTTATAGGCGCTCCAGCCGCTTGTGCTTTTGCACTTGGGAGCCATGAGGTTGTCAGCGGAACTAAAGCACATGCTGCCCCAATTCCACCGATGATTTTCGTTGTAGTAAGCAGAAACTGACGTCGCTCTTCATCGAGTTGTTCGTCTGTTTGATTAGATGAGTCCTTATTGATGTCAGTAATTTCACTCACTGTTTTATCGTCCTGATTAATGTTCAGTCTTATATACCCAAGATAACTGTTAGTTATAACAAAGAAAACAAATTTTTCAAACCGTTCTATCAGGAATATTTTTCTAAAATAAAAAAAGCCCGTATAATACGGGCTTTTTGAATAAAGAAATAATTAACGCTTCGAGTATTGGGTAGCACGGCGTGCTTTGTGCAAACCGACTTTCTTTCTTTCCACTCGACGTGAATCACGAGTTAATAACCCACGTGCTCTCAGTTTTCGACGGAAAGAATTTGGGTTTGGTTCTGCATCTTCTGCCAATCCTTCCTCATCGTAAGCAACTAATGCTCTAGCTATACCTAAACGGACAGCACCTGCTTGGCCAGATACTCCACCACCAACGACAGTTACGTACACGTCAAATTTATTCACGAGTTCAACGGTTTCAAAAGGCTGCATAACCACCATGCACGCAGTCTCACGGCAAAAATATTCTTGCAATGATCGGTCATTCACTTTAATTTCGCCTTTTCCTGGACGCAGGAAAACACGAGCTATCGAACTTTTTCTACGGCCGGTGCCATAATATTGCTTGATTTCAGCCATTGTACTTATTCCTCAATCTCAAGTTGCTGGGGTTGCTGTGCAGTATGTGGATGCTCACTACCTGCATATACCTTCAATTTACGGTACATTTCTCGACCCAATGGGTTTTTTGGCAGCATGCCCTTTACAGCAAGCTCAATGATTTTAACAGGGTTTTTACTCTGTAGTTTCTCAAATGACATGGATTTGATACCACCAGGGAAACCAGTGTGATGATGGTACATTTTATTCTTGAACTTACGACCAGTCACAATCACTTTTTCTGCATTTGTCACAACAATATAATCACCAGTATCAACATGAGGTGTATATTCTGCTTTATGCTTTCCTCTTAAACGACGGGCAATTTCAGTTGCTAAACGACCCAATACTTTTTCGCTTGCATCGACAACATACCAGTCACGCTTGACTTCATTGCCTTTTGCGCTAAATGTTTTCATTAAATAAACTCCGAACCGCACCTATTGGTTTTCTTTCTATCATGGACGGGCGATTTTAACCAAAACAGAAACAACCTACAAGTATAATGGATAAATATTTTTGAGTCACGGGTTTAAATGAACATAAATGTTAGGTGTTTTTTGTTTTGTTGATGATGAATATCCACTCCCTTACGCTCTCGGCCCGGTTGGATCAGAATAAATCAGAGCGAAAAGCATAATACTGTCAAACGAAGGTGTGGGAATGAACCCCAGTGCAGTCTTTCCCCAGTTTACATCCAAGGTCGTAACTCGGATTACACTCGCCTCAAGTCGAAGTGCTCGTAATAAATTCGCGTCATCCATATTAAATGATTGACACATTCGTATTCATACCTTAATATCTCAAACCCCTATCAAAAAGGTTTGAGCAATCATGAAAACAACGTCTTAAGTGCGCCCAGCTTCAAGGGCAAAGTAAACAGCCATAAATGGCTTGTGTATTTTTTTATGTCCTGAAAGACAAACTTAAGAGTACTTTTTATGAATACTAAAATCATTCCCAAACATCTAAGCTCATTCATTTGGCATTTTTTAAAGCCCTATAAATACGCTGTATTTACCTATGTCTCACTAGCAATACTTGCAGGATTTTGGGGGCCTTTTAACAGTATAATTGTTAAATCAATAATTAATACCTTGGCGTTAAATCCGACCGAGAATACCTCTCAGTTGGGTTGGCTAGCTTGTTTATTGGTATTTAACTTTATTGTTTTTGATAATGTTACTTGGCGTACTTTGATGTATTTTGATTATAAGTATGAACCAGTGATTAAAAATCAGGTCATTGCTCAAACTTTTGAGTATGTATTAGGCTCATCGTATCAATACTTTCAGGATAATTTGTCGGGAAGAATCTCTGATCAAATTACCACTCTTGCTAATAATCTTGAGATCATTTTGCATCGAGTGTCCGTCGATTTTATACGTGGTGGTTCATTACTCATTATTTCGTTCATTACTGCGTATTTTGTTAATATTATGTTTTTTAATATATTGCTGCTTTGGTTTATTGCATTCGCCTCTTTCAGTATTTTACTGTCTTTACGCTTGGTCGATCTATCAGATACTCATGCAAGTAGTGAATCACTCCTTTCTGGACAGTTGGTTGATTGCATAAGCAATCAAAGTAATATTCGACTCTTTTCAAAGAAGAGCCATGAAAGAAATCGTCTTAATTATTTCTTTGATCAAGTGCAAAAAGCGTTTCAAAAAAAGGAAATGTTCATTCTTCTTCTGTGTTGTGGACAAGGTGCGATGATTGCCATAATGATGGGGTTTTCTGTTTATTGGTTAATTCATTTATATGGTCAGGGAGCAATCAGTATAGGAGATTTTGCACTCATCCTGGGACTATCAATGGAGCTAGGACACATGATGTGGTACACCATGTTCCAATTCGATCAATTTAACCAAGCTCTTGGTAAATGTAAGCAAAGCCTTAGTGCTTTGATAATCCCACATGAGATTATTGACTCGAGCTCTGCGGTACCTTTGGAGATAAAAAAGGGAAAAATTGAATTTTCAAAAGTAAAATTTCATTATCGTGGCACTGATACCCTATTTAAAGATAAATCAGTAACTATTCCTGCGGGACAAAAAGTTGGTTTAGTGGGCTATTCAGGCGGAGGTAAATCGACGTTTGTAAATCTCATTTTAAGGTTTTTTGATGTGGCAGATGGTCAAATCTTGATTGATGGCCAAGACATAAAATCGGTTACTCAAGATAGTTTAAGACAGGCAATCGCCATGATTCCACAAGATCCTACTCTATTTCACCGAAGCCTCAGGGATAATATTCGCTATGGACGAACTGAGGCAAATGATGAAGAGGTGATCTCAGCTGCTAAAAAGGCACATGCTCATGAGTTCATCATTGCTTTGCCCGAAGGATATGACTCATTGGTAGGTGAGCGAGGAATCAAACTGTCCGGCGGACAAAGACAGAGGATTGCCATTGCCAGAGCAATTTTGAAAAATGCACCTATTTTAATTCTTGACGAAGCAACCTCACAATTGGACTCAATTACTGAAGCAGATATTCAAGACACTTTATGGGAGCTGATGCAAGATAAAACGACTCTTGTCATTGCTCATCGCTTGTCTACTCTTTTGCATATGGACCGAATATTGGTATTTGATAAAGGCCATATTGTAGAAGATGGCTCACACAAGGAATTGCTCAAACAAGGTGGTTTGTACAAAACCTTATGGGAAGCCCAAGTCGGTGGTTTTTTACAGGATGAAGAATAATGCTTGGTGTCTTCTTGTGAAGGTCACACGGGGACGGACCCCAGTGGTGGCGATTTGGGGACGGACCCCACTGGGGTCCGTCCCCATGAGATCGTCCCCATCGACAAACTAAACTCTAAAATGCAGGATTTTCAATCACTAATTTATCAACCACCTTACCATTAATAAGATGGCTTTGAATAATCTCTTCAATATCTTCTGTGGATGAATAGGTATACCAAATGCCTTCTGGATAGATGACTATGCATGGGCCAGAGCTGCATCGTCCTAAACAACCTGACTTGCTGATTCTGAACTTACCAGGGCCATGTTCATCCAATTCCAATAGCCTAGATTTTAAGTACTCTAAATAGTGTTCACCACCAGAGTTTGCGCAGCATTGCTTTCCTGCTGCTTTCTGATTAGTGCATAAAAAAATGTGCTTGGTGTAATATGACAATGAACTACTTTCCTATTTGTTCTATTTTTGTTTTCAATTTCAAACCTGGTTTAAAGGTAACAACTCTTCTTGCTTCAACTGGTATTTCTTCTCCTGTTTTAGGATTTCTACCAGGTCTTCTTGGCTTATCTCTTAAGGTAAAATTACCAAATCCTGATAATTTTACATGCTGCCCACTCTCAAGAGCATGACGCAACTCTTCGAAAAAATTTTCCACCATTTCTTTAGCTGCGGGCTTAGACAAATTTAACTCATCACAAAGGGTGTCTGCCATTATTGCTTTGCTTAGTGCATTCACGATTATTCCCTCAATATGATTGAAAATTCATTTTCCAGTGTATTGATTATAGCACTAATTACTGAATTAATCTCTGAGTCCACTAAGGTTTTACCTTCATCTTGAAGCGTCATTGCCACAGCAATGCTCTTCTTTCCTTCAGGAATCCCCTTCCCGGTATAAACATCAAACACATCAAAAGACTTTAACCAGTTTTCTTTTACAGAGTGTCTAACAGCTTGCTCAATTTGATAAGCATTAATAGTTTGATCAACCAAAAATGATAAATCTCTTCTAATTTGTGGGTATTTTGAAATGGATTTATACAAGGGTGGAATTGATTGAGCTAATGCATCAAGATTGAGCTCCATTAAAATCACGTCCTGATTAATATCCAAAGCATCTGCTAACCTCGGATGCAAAACGCCAATCCATCCTTCAGGTTTGCCATCAATATAAATTTGTGCAGATTGGCCTGGATGGAGTGCATGATGACCCGCTTGTTTAAATTCAATTTTCTCAACATTGAAAGAAGCTAGCATCGATTGCAAATCGCCTTTAAGATCATAGAAATCGAATGCACGTGTGGGTTCGTTCCAACTTAAACCACCTTGCTCACCAGTAAGTAAGCAGGCAAGGCAAGTACGCTCTTCAAGAGTCTCATTGACCTCATCAAAAACAACACCGATTTCGTAAAATTTAATGAACGTTTGTTGCCTATGGATATTATACAACATAGACGCTAATAGACCTGGCCACATACCTGAGCGCATTTGAGACAATTCAGAGGAAATTGGGTTGAGCAATTGCATGAATTGTTTTCCAGGATACAACGCTTCTTGTAGTTCAGGATCGACAAAACTATAACTAATCGTTTCATGATAACCCTTCGCTTTAAACCAAGCAGCAACATCTGTAGCAACTTGCTCCTTCTTACTGGTTATGCCTGGTTGCACCTCTACATGCATAGGCTCTGCTTGTAGATTATCATACCCATATAGTCGGATAATCTCTTCAACCAAATCTGCATCTTGTTGCAAGTCAACTCGATGAGATGGAATAGTGACCTCAAATAATCCACTAGTTTCCTTGCCCACAAGGATTCCTAGTCCTTTTAAAAACTCTTTCATTTCTGATAAGCCAATTGATAATCCAGTTAATTTTTTAACCTTTGACGTATCAAAAACAAATGAAACGGTTCCTGGTAAATAGTTGGTATCTTTAGCTTCAATGACTGGACCAGCTTCTCCACCGACAATGTCAAGAATTAATGCCGTTGCTCTTTCTAGTGCTTTAACTTGTAAGCATGGATCTATGCCTCGTTCATAACGTTGTGAAGAATCACTGAACAAGCCATATTTTCTAGCAACACCTGCAATGATAATTGGGTTAAAATAGGCGCTCTCTAAAAACACATTTCTTGTATTGGCTTGGACCGCACTATGAGCGCCTCCCATAATTCCAGCCATTGCCAATGGTTTTTCTTCATCTGCAATCAGCAGCACTTTTTCTTTTAAATGAACATCTTGACCATCAAGCAATTCTATTCGTTCAGATTCCTTGCTATAACGTACAATAATTTGTCCTTTAATCTGTTGCAAATCAAAGGCATGCATAGGTTGACCGAGCTCTATCATGACATAGTTCATCACATCGACTACCGGGTGTAGAGCTCGAATTCCTGAACGCCGTAAACGCTCCGCCATCCAAACAGGGGTCACTGCAGTGGTATTAATATTTCGAATAACGCGGCCACAATATCTTGGACAAGCTTCTGGATTGACAAGTTCCACTGTTAACTCATCATCAATGGCAGGCGCAATCGTAGGAATGGGTTTGTCTATCAAAGGCGATTGATTAAGGACAGAAACTTCTCTAGCAACACCCAGCACGCTAAAACAATCGGCTCGGTTAGGCGTTAAATCAATATCCAAAACTTCATCATCAAGAGCCAAATACTCACGCAAATCCATTCCTACTGGAGCATTGTCCTCTAACTCTAAAATTCCATCAGACTGTTCAGAGAGTCCTAATTCAACGGTTGAGCATAACATTCCTTGCGATAGCTCACCTCTTAATTTTGATTCCTTTATTTTTAAGCCATCAGGCAATTGAGCACCTATCATTGCCAATGCGACTTTCAATCCTGGCCTCACATTAGATGCACCACAAACAACTTTTAAAGGCGCACCTTTATTCGCATTCACCTCACATAGAGTTAATTTATCAGCATCGGGGTGAGGTTTAGTGCTTAATACTTCAGCGACGACTACATGCGTGAATGCTCCTGCTACAGGGCTAACTGCATCTACCTCTAAACCAGCCATAGTCAATTGATCTGCCAACTCTTGTGCACTTAAAGAAACATTGACCCATTCACGTAACCATAACCTGCTTACTTTCATTTAAATTCCTCATCGATCTCAGATAGGTTTTACCTACTCCTAAGCCACACTATTTAGGACGCAGTTTATAAGACCTGTCAGCAATCTATAATCAAAATTGACGTAAAAATGTCAAATCATTTTCAAACATCATTCGTAAATCGTCTATGCCGTAGTACAGCATAGCCAACCTGTCTATTCCCATTCCAAAAGCCCATCCGTGATAGTCATCAGGTGAAATATTCACGGCTTTTAACACATTAGGATGAACCATTCCACAACCTAGAACCTCGAGCCATCCAGTAAATTTACAGGAACGACAACCTTTACCACTACATTGCGTACACTCAATATCCACTTCAGCGGATGGTTCAGTGAACGGGAAGTAGGACGGTCTAAAACGCAACGCTAATTCTCGACCAAAGAAATGTGCAAAAAAATCTTGTAATAATCCTTTTAGACCACTCAAAGTGGCTTGCTTATCAATGAGCAAGCCCTCCACCTGATGAAACATTGGAGTGTGAGTTACATCGGAATCGCAACGATACACTCGACCTGGTGCAATTAAACGAAAGGGTGGTTTTCTTTGTTCCATGGTCCGAATCTGGACTGGTGATGTATGAGTTCTTAATAAGCGACCATCTCCAAAATAAAAGGTATCGTGCATCGCACGGGCAGGATGGTGTCCTGGAATATTCAATGCTTCGAAATTATAAAATTCTGTTTCTATTTCAGGGCCATCGACTATATCAAAGCCTAAGCGGCTAAAAAATTCATTAATTCGATGTTTTACTTGGGTTACTGGATGCAAGGAACCTGTGCGGTGATTACGTCCGGAGAGTGTTACATCAATTTGCTCAGCTGCTAACTTTTCTTGCAGTTGCTTTTCCTTAAGTTCAAGCATCTTTTCCTCAATCTTGATGCTTACTTCTCGTTTGGCTAAGTTGACGAGCTGACCAACCTTTGGCTTCTCTTCTGCCGATAAATGAGCTAATCCTTTAAGTAATTCAGTGAGTTGCCCCTTTTTTCCTAGAAAATCCACTCGGATTTGCTCAAGTGACGTGATATCTTGTGCTTTTTTGATGGCTTCTAAAGCTTGATCTTGAATGGTGTTTATATCCTGCATAACTAGTACCCACAAGTAAAAAGGAGGCCTTAGCCTCCTCTGAATTGTATTAAGCTTCTCTGACTTGTTTTGGGATTTTGTCTGTATTATTTTTCAACATTAAACCTAGAAAAAGTAATAAAAACGCATCTTACTCCAATTAAACAGCCAAAGCGGCTTTAGCTTGTTCTGCTACTGCTGCAAAAGCTGCTTTATCATGAACTGCCATATCAGCAAGGATTTTTCTATCCAGTTCAATTGACGCTTTCTTCAAACCATCAATCAAACGGCTATAAGACAATCCACACTCACGAGCTTGAGCATTGATACGAGTAATCCACAACGCACGAAACTGACGTTTTTTCTGTCTTCTGTCACGATAAGCATATTGGCCAGCTTTAATAACGGCCTGCTTTGCCATGCGATAGGTACGACTACGGGCACCGTAATAGCCTTTCGCTTGATCTAATATTTTCTTGTGACGTGCTTTCGCAGTCACACCACGTTTAACTCTTGGCATCTGTCATCCCCCTTAACTACCGTGCAACATGCGCTCGGCTAAACGAGCATCACATGGCTTCAATGTACTTGCTCCAACGCGTAAATGGCGTTTTTGCTTAGTCGATTTTTTAGTGAGGATGTGATTTCTATAAGCGCCACGACGCTTAATAGCACCACTTGCTGTCTTTCGGAAGCGTTTAGAAGCTCCACGATGTGACTTTAACTTCGGCATAACAATATACTCCGCATTCGTTACTTAGTTTTCTTGGGTGATAATACCATCAGCAATTGCTTTCCTTCTCGCTTTGCATGTTGCTCCACCACAGCAAATTCTGCAGTATCAACTTGCAATCGTTCCAGAATTTTCATGCCAAGTTCTTGATGAGCCATTTCACGACCACGAAAACGTAGCGTAATTTTGACTTTATCACCATGATTGAGGAAACGTATCAGGTTGCGTAGCTTGACCTGATAATCTCCATCTTCCGTCGTTGGACGGAATTTTAATTCTTTGACCTGAATTTGCTTTTGCTTTTTCTTTTGCTCAGCTTGCTTTTTACTCAGTTCAAAGAGAAATTTACCATAATCCATAATGCGACAAACAGGTGGTTTCGCTGTTGGTGATATTTCCACCAAATCCAAGCCACTTTCCTCTGCTGCGCGTAATGCCTCTCTAGTTGAGACTATTCCTGCCTGGTTACCATCTACATCAATTAAGCGTACCTCAGGTACAGTGATCTGTTCATTAATTCGTGCGCGATCATTTTCACGCTTAGTTGTTGCATTAATGGTTTAACCCTCCAATTCGTTTCTATTTTTGGGCTATTGACAATTCTGCTGTCTTGGCCAAAATGGCGTTTTCGAGCTAATTGTCAACAGGCCCTAATCCTTTTCGGACAATTTCGTGCGTTAACATATCACAAATTGCCTCTATTGTCATCACGCCAAGGTCAACTCCTTCACGTGAACGTACTGCCACTTGGTTATTTTCTACTTCTTTGTCACCAATGACTAATAAATACGGTATTTTTTGTAAAGTATGCTCACGAATTTTAAAGCCTATTTTCTCATTTCTCAAGTCAATATTTGCTCTAATCCCATTTTTTTGTAAAGTTTTAACAACTTTCTCCGCATATTGGTTTTGTTTTTCGCTGATGGTAAGGATCATCGCTTGTATCGGAGAAATCCATAAGGGTAATTTACCAGCATAGTGCTCAATCAAAATACCCATGAATCGCTCAAAAGATCCTAGAATGGCTCTGTGCAACATCACAGGGGTTTGTTTACTCCCATCTTCAGCAATATAACTAGCCTCTAGACGATTAGGCATGGAAAAATCAACCTGAATAGTTCCACATTGCCAGATTCTACCAAGACAATCAGACAAGGAGCACTCTATTTTAGGACCATAAAACGCACCTTCTCCTGGAGCATCTACCCATTCAATGGCTCGTCCTTTCATTGCTAATTGAAGTGCATTTTCAGCCTTATCCCAAACTTCATCGGAACCAACTCGTTTTTCGGGTCGAAGTGCTAAACGGTATTTTATTTCATGGAAACCAAAATCTTTATAAACGGACTGAACAAGCTCCAGCATCATTGCAACTTCTGATTGAATTTGATCTTCAGTACAGAAGATGTGAGCATCGTCTTGCACCATATTGCGAACACGCATAAGGCCATGCAGGGAACCTGAAGGTTCACAACGATGGCAATTACCGAACTCCGACAATCTCAAAGGCAGATCACGATAGCTTTTTAGTCCTTGGTTATAGACCTGAATATGGCAAGGACAATTCATTGGTTTAACTGCATACTGCCGGTTTTCAGTTTCTGTCACAAACATTTCATCGCGGAAATTCGCCCAGTGCCCTGACTTCTCCCACAACACTTTATCGACAAGTTGCGGTGTTTTAATCTCTTGGTAGCCAAAATCAGCTAAACGACTACGCATATATCGTTCTAGTTCTTGATAAATCGCCCATCCCTTTGGATGCCAAAAAACCATGCCGGGGGCAATATCTTGGAAGTGAAAAAGCCCCAGCGCTTTGCCTAATTTACGATGATCGCGTTTTTCAGCTTCCTCAATACGAAATAAATAGTCTTCCAATGATTTTTTATCCGCCCAAGCAGTGCCATAAATGCGTTGCAGCATTTCATTATTGGAATCACCACGCCAATAAGCACCAGCTACTTTTGTAAGCTTGAATGCCTTAATAAATCCTGTGGAGGGAACATGAGGACCTCTACATAAGTCTTCAAAATCACCTTGTTTATACAAGGACAATGTTTCATGCTCAGGTATGTCAGCAATTATTTTGGCTTTGTATTCTTCACCCAAGCTTTTAAAATAAGCAATGGCATCATTCCTAGACAGTGTTCGGCGTGTCACGGGAATATTCGCCTTGGCCAGCTCTTGCATCTTTGCTTCAATTAAAGTCAGATCTTCTGGGGTAAATGGACGACCAAATGCAAAATCATAATAAAAGCCATCTTCAATGACTGGACCTATAGTCACTTGTGCGCTAGGAAATATTGCTTTAACCGCTTGAGCAAGTAAGTGTGCAGTGGAATGACGAATTACGTCCAAACTCTCTTTATCTTTTTCAGTAACAATGACCAAGGAGCAATCATTATCAATACGAAAAGAGGTGTCTACCAAAATACCATCTATACGACCAGCTAATGCAGCTTTTGCTAGTCCTGGACTTATCGAATGTGCTACGTCATAGACGGACAAAGGTGCTTCAAAATGTTTTATATTTCCATCTGGCAATTTTACATTAGGCATAATGGTATCCGCTTTTCCTACGCTTCTTTAAAAAAAAACCCTGCAAGGCAGGGTTGAAACCATAACATTCAGTGTCCTCTATTATCTAAAATACTACAAGTCTTCTCGATAACATGGTAGGCACGAGTGGGATCGAACCACCGACCACCACCATGTCAAGGTGGTGCTCTACCACTGAGCTACGTGCCTATATTTAAAACTGAATTTAAATAGGATTGAATTATATAATAAGCTAATAATATAAAGCAATGAAAAAAGGCGATTAAATAGTATGTGGTACAAATTGACCGATAAGCACCTTGAGATATTCGTTTATGCCAAACCCAATGCTAAACAAACTAAAGTGGTACAAGCAACTGACACGTCATTACACATCGCTATTCATGCAAAACCCGATGAAGGTAAAGCGAACTTGGAATTGATTAAATTCGTCGCTAAATTGTTCGGGGTACCTAAAACAGACGTCAAATTACTAAAGGGGAAAAGTAGCCGGAATAAGGTTTTGCTATTGCCTTTATTGGAGCCGGTAATACAGCTTATTAAACAATCTCAGTGGTAGCTGATTACCTCAACCTTCCTTGCTAGCCCATTAATCTTGTCATTGCTGACGAAAAGGCATAACCCGAGTTTTGCCTAAGTCAGGTAGAAGAAAGGCCTGAATGAAAGAGGCGCATTCAAGCCAGAGGTTGCAAGGTAAATTGCTATGGTTTTACCACTTTTCCTAATGATTGGACTTTAAATGAGGTTTCTGTTCCATCCTCAACCCCACACATCATTCATTGAAAAATTGAACCGTTTCCACACGTTTCAGTAGGCATTATAGCTAGGCATCCACCATTGTCAACACAAAGTTTCGAATAATAACCAATAGTTTCCATTTGCAATTAATTTGATTGATTAAGTTCTCATTGTTATACTATAAATCCTCCAAATGACCTTGGCTTTTTAGTAAATGGATAAATTTGATTTAGGTAAGCAGTTTTCTTCTCGTCTACGTGATGCCATGCTTGCTGCAGGATATAACTCCAATCGCTCTACGTCTGGTGTTTGTATTCACAAACTAGCAGAGTTAACTGGTTATTCATTGCAAATTTGTCGAAAGTACTTGAAAGGACAAGCAATCCCAGAACCTGCAAAGCTAGTGGATATAGCAAGGAAACTTCAAGTTTCTCCTGGTTGGCTTTTGTTTGGCGATTCCCCTCACGTCACACAATCCTGTGAAAATAGGATAAGCATTCATCGGGAAATACTTCACTATATTTTCTGCCAAGCAGCTTATCTCTATCAAGATTATGGAATGGAAAATAATGTGCCCGCCTTTTTAATGGATTTGATCAATGACATCAGTCTAATCAATGGGAATGAAGAGCAAACCAAAAAAATCATTGACCTTTCAATATCCTCAGTGAAACACTTTGCAGGGTAGTTTCAGAAATTACGAAGAACCCCAAGGTCAAGGTAAAAAATAGTTTGACTGAGGGAGTTTAGATACACTAAAGGTAGACTACAAAAATATCGCTTCACCCATAAGGAAAAAATGTTCTCGGAAAGTTTGTTCAAAAATGAAAAATAAAATTAAGTAGTGCAAGGAGAGATAATGGATAAGGAGTTTCTGGAAAATGTTACCTTTGATGAGTTAGCTCTTGGCCAACAAGCCAGTTTAAATAAAACACTAAAGCAAGAAGACATTTCGCTATTTGCGGTAATGTCTGGCGATGTAAACCCTGCTCATATGGATCCAGTATTCGCCAAAAGCGATATTTTTCGTGGCATTGTTGGCCATGGGATGTGGTCTGGTTCATTAATTTCTGCATTGCTTGGGACTGTTTTGCCTGGTCCTGGGACCATTTATCTTGAGCAAGATATTAAATTTAGAAAACCGGTTCGTATTGGAGACAACATCACCATCACGCTAATCGTGCGCGATAAATGCTCTGATAAGCCAATCGTAACTTTTGATTGCAAAGGAGTGAATCAGCGTGGAGAAATTGTTATTGAAGGGTTAGCCACGGTACTTGCACCGACTCAAAAAATACGAGTGGCAAGAGCTGATTTGCCACATATTGAAATTCATAGCCACGACCGCTTTCAAGCTATCATTCAATCTTGCCAGAGCATGGAGGCCATTCGCACAGCGATTGTTCACCCAGTAAAGGCCAATGTGCTCACCGCAGTAGCCGACTCTGTGAAGGCTAAACTCATTATTCCTATTTTAATTGGCCCAATGGCAAAGATTAAGGCAGCAGCTCATGAAGTAGACATTGATATCTCCCAATGGGAGTTCATTGATACAGAGCATAGTGATGCGGCAGCAAGCAAAGCCGTGGAGTTGGCAGCAACAGCAAAAATTGATGCCATCATGAAAGGCTCGCTGAGTAGCCAGGAGTTATTAGCAGCCATTGTACCTGCCACCTCCAATTTACGTACCAAATACCGTATCAGTCATGCCTATATCATGGATGCTCCGTCTTATCATAAACCGCTTATTATCACGGATGCTGCCATTAATATCGCGCCTAATGCTAGGGAGAAGGCGGATATCTGTCAAAATGCGATTAATCTTTGGCGTGTCTTGTTCGGAGAAGATAAAAAACCCAAAGTAGCTGTTCTTGCGGCCACAGAGCTAGTGAACCCCAAGATGCAAACGACCGTCGATGCTGCTACTTTGTGTAAAATGGCCGACCGAGGACAAATCACCGACGGCATTATTGATGGACCTTTAGCGTTTGATAATGCGATTAACAAGCAGGCCGCGGACGATAAAGGAATTGTATCGCCGGTCGCGGGCAATGCTGATATTTTACTGGTCCCTGACATTGAATCGGGTAACATTCTAGCGAAGCAGTTGACTTTTCTCGGGCATGCTGATGCTGGGGGTATTGTTTTAGGTGCCCGTGTACCCATTATTTTGACGAGTCGCGCTGATTCATTGCGAACTCGACTCCTATCCTGCGCCTTGGCCGTTAAAATGGCTGCAGCGCGCAAGGCTGGGAAGATAAAATGAGAAACAAGATAAAAAGCAGCATCCTGGTGATTAATACAGGCTCATCAAGTGTAAAATTTCAAGTGTTTTCAAGAATGCCTTCATTGGAACATTTAGCGCATGGCAAAGTATCTGATTTAGGAAGTAGCCCTTTATTTTCAGCAGTCAATGAAAGGCAAGAGTTTGCGGTTAATCAAGCAGAAAAAATAGAGCTCCCTGCTGATTATGACCATGAAATGGCGTTGCATTTCATCCTGCATTGGATTGAAGCGCAAAATCAACATTGGCAGATTAACACGGTATCAGCTCTTGAAAATCATAAGGAGAAACACAGATGACTCATTTAAAAGGCCTGATTGTTGGTGTGGCTAATAAAGACTCTATTGCCTGGGGATGTGCCAAAATCTTGTATGAAGCAGGTAGCGAACTTGCTATTACTTATCAGAATGAAAAAACGAAAGAATATGTACAACCCCTGGTGAATAGTATTTCTTGCCCCATATTTATGCCGCTTGATGTGAGAGATGATGCGCAACTGGAAGATTTATTTCAACGCATCAAAACCCATTGGGGAAAACTGGACTTTATCATTCATGCGATTGCCTTTGCACCAAAAAGTGATTTACAAGGCCGCGTGGTGGATTGCTCGCGCGATGGGTTCATAACAGCAATGGATATCTCCTGCCATTTCTTTATCCGATTAGCAAAAGCCGCTGAGTCACTGATGCGCGCTGGGGGCAGTTTAATCACCATGAGCTATTACGGGGCAGAAAAGGTCGTAAAAAATTATAACTTAATGGGGCCGGTCAAGGCTGCATTAGAAACAACCGTGCGTTATTTAGCTATGGAGTTGGGCAGTAAAAAAATTAGGGTCAATGCCATCTCGCCAGGCCCTATTAATACGCGCGCAGCTTCAGGCTTGTCTGACTTTGACCAATTGATGGAAAAAGCAGCTAATGAAGCGCCTCTTCATCAGTTAGTGACCATTGATGCAATTGGCGAAATGACCACTTTTCTTGTATCCCCAAAGGCCCAATACATCACGGGTCAAGTCATCTATGTAGATGGTGGTTATAATATTCGGGGTTGAGTGAAGCAACAGATAGGGATAATGCTTGCAATCAAATGTGTGAGCTATCTAATGTTTCCCCTCATCAGGAATCGTCATGGCGATCACAATCCCTGCAAGCGTTGCATGAACGCCTGATTTTAATACCGCAATACACAAAGCAGCTCCCAAAAGCATGAACACTGAAATGCGGAAACATTTAGAATAATTTAAGCCACAGGACTTACGAAAAACCCCAAGGTCGAGGCAAAAGAACTTTTTAATGAGGGAGTTTAGATGGACTAAATGACCGAATTAAAAAGTTCTTTTAACAAAGAGATTGGGGTTTTTCGTAAGTCCTGGCCAATCAAACTCAAGGTAAACAAAAAAGCTAGTGATGGAGAAAGTAGTGATAATTTCTTGGTATAAAACAAGGCAATAATAACAATGACTGCAATATCATCAAAAATAGCGATTACAGTGAGTAAAATTTTGTGTGAAAAGGGAACCCGAGATCTCAAAAAAGATATTATTCCCAAGGTAAAGGAGATATCGGTAGCAATAGGGATTGCCCATCCTTTAAGGTACACTGGATTGTGAGTATTAAAGAAAAACCGTGAGCTCTCAAGTAAACGTATTTTAAACGAGAATGTCATTGGAATGATTAAGCGTTTTAAAATCATTGCTGACCGATATAGCAACCGAAGAAAACGATTTGGGTTGAGATTTAATTTGATTGCTGGTATTTGTAAGTACAAGTGCAAAAGTTGAGGTTCGGAAAGAGGTCTATTATTCCTCTTTAAACTATACTGTAGAAAGGTATAGCGAATAATAATCACAAAAACCCTTTATGGGAGTGCTAGCAAGTGAAGGTAACCAAGTTATGAATATACTCCATAAATTTTTATACGAACTCATGAAGCCAAGAGCTGAGTTGCGGATGGCCAAACCCCATAAAAGACAAGCAGATGAGGAATTATTTAAAAATGGGTTTAACGACCTCATTGAAAGAAAGCTATTATTTAGAGATCTTAGAAGAACCATTAATTCAGTTAAAACCTACCGAAACTTCCAACACAATAAAACTTACCTAACCAACATGCCTCTATCCATGTTTGTAGAGCCTACCAACATATGCAACCTAACTTGCCCCTCTTGCCCCACAGGCAATAATACCCTCGGGAGAGAAAAGGGACATATGTCTTTGGAGTTATTTAAAAGCTTAATGGATGAAGTTGGGGATCATTTAATGCAGCTATTCTTCTGGAATTATGGTGAGCCCACTTTAAATCCCCACTACCCAGAAATGCTTCGCTACGCTAAATCTAAAAACATCTACATCCAAATGGATACCAACGGCACTACTTTAAATAATGACACGAATTGCGAGAACATTGTAAAAACAGGACTTGATAGAATTACCATCTCTCTAGACGGTGTAAACAACGACTCCTATGCTGCATTTCGAGGAAAGGATTTTTTTGAAACGGTTAAAAATGGCATTCAAAAATTGAGTGAAACGAAAAAGAAATTTGGAGTTAAGACACCATTTATAGAATTGCAATTTATTTTAATGAAGACAAATGAACAAGAAGTTGGTGAAGTGATTAAACTAGCGCAAGAAATTGGAGCTAATGAAGTCACTTTACGCTATTTCATCTTTAGACAGTATGATCAAGTGCTTTTAAAAGCGTTAATAGATAAATACAAACCCATCACAAGCGAATATGCTATTTATCAAAGCTGTAATGGCTACATAGATTACAAACGAACCATCGATCCCTCTTGTTTTAAGCTCTACTCTAGTTCATGCGTATTTTGGAATGGTGAAGTTGTACCTTGTTGTTATGATGCTTACTCGAAGGTGCCACTAGGAAATATTAATGATGGTGGGTTCCGTAAAGTATGGAATGGTGAACGCTATCGTGCTTTCCGAGAGACCATATTCACTGATAAAAAGAATTTTCATCTTTGCATGAACTGTAACTCAAAGGAAAACTGGGTGCATCAACGAATTGCAATATAAAGTGTATTTCTAGAGAACTCCACTAAAACAAAGTTTCTAACATGTTCACTTCATAAGGGATCAATGCTGATCCGTTTCTAACTCTACTGACTAAATCGTAATTTGCAATAAATGGTCGACCTATAGCAATTAAGTCGTATTTTTTATTGAGAATATCTTGATTTGCCTTTTCCACAGTATAACCACCACTCGCTATCACTGTTCCAGTGTAGTAATAACGCAGGAACTCCGTCATCGTCCGATTACCTAATTCATTAAACTGCACATCGTCATTAAAATTCCCTGTATGAACATAAGCAATCTTTAATGCATTTAATTGTGCTAATAAATATTGAAAAACCAGGGCATCTCTTGGATCACCAACGATTTCATTTAAATAGCTTCCAGGAGACAGTCTTATACCAACCCGATCAGCTCCAACCTGTTTAATACATGACTTTACAACTTCAATAGCAAAGCGCGCCATATTCTCGGGAGTTTGGCCAAAATGGTCGCTACGGTGGTTCGTGTGATAATGTAGAAATTGATCAACTAAGTACCCATTTGCCCCATGAATTTCTACTCCATCAAAGCCTGCATCAATTGCATTCTTTGCGGCCTGTGCATATTGGTCAATAAGCTCCTGGATTTCCATCAAAGTCGCAGCTCTGGATTTGCCATAAAAAAGACCTTCCGCTCGCCGAATTTTCCCCGTCATCACTGTTTCTGAAGCAGAAATAGGCAATGCACCATTTAAATAAACGGGATGAGACACTCTTCCAACATGCCAAATTTGTAAAAAGATAGTTCCTCCTTGTGCATGAACCTTATCGGTAACCCTTCTCCAGCCATTGATCTGTGATTGGGTATAAATTCCTGGAGTATTGCTATATCCCCTTCCACTCGGTGCAATGATGGTTCCCTCAGTTACAATCAAGCCTGATTCAGCCCTTCTTGAATAATATTCGGCCATTTTTTCTGTTGGGCTTAACTCTTCATTCGCCATATTTCTAGTCATGGGTGCCATAACCATTCTATTTTTTAATGTGAGAGTCTTGTTAAGTGGGTAGGGGCTTAACAAGCAATCAAGGTTCGTCATGAATTTCTCCAAACAGATATGCAACATCAATGCACTAGGTTTTATTAATGGGGTATGCTAAGAAGTTTAACAAAAACTTAATTTTTGGATTCCGCTTCTTCGAGCTTGCTTAGGCTTTCCGCAAGAAACTCGCTAAATGATTCCATCTCTTCACCATTATAAAATAGCTCTTTAAAATCCTTGTCCTTGGAACTCATAAAATTCACTAAGGTAAAAACCCCATTTAATGCCCCTTCTAATTCTTTTTCAAGGTTTTTTAATGAAACCAGATATCCTCTTAAATCATCGCCGGTATAGGCCAAAGGATTCATAAGTTTACTCTCAACCGTTGTTAACATATCCTTTAATTTATTGTCTAAAACAACGATTGATTCAGGCACATCGCTATCTATGTCAGTAACGTGAACTTGACGCACGTTAACTGTTACTTCATCCATACATAAACTCCTCATGAATTCACTAGATTCTTTATTAAGAGTCTAGTCCAATTTAAAAATTTCTCCATTTGGCTGGTTAATGATATTATTGTCACAATTACATTCAAAAACCACCTTTATGTTACTCCAATTTCTTTTTATCATGGGCATTTGCGTCGAAGCAATCACGGGCGCATTAGCTGCTGGACGAAAGAAAATGGATTTTTTTGGCGTGATTCTCATTGCCTCGATAACCGCGCTAGGAGGCGGAACTGTAAGAGATACGTTATTCAATACCTATCCATTAAATTGGGTAGCTCATCCGGAATATTTATTATACACCTCTATCAGTGCATTTTTAACCATCTTTATAGCCCATTCCTTAGTTAAATTCATTCGAGTGTTTTTGATATTAGATGCCCTTGGACTATCCACGTTTGTTATTCTTGGAACAGAAAAAGTCCTGGCACATGGAATGCCCCCGAGCGTAGCTGTAATCAGTGGTATGATCACTGGAATCTGTGGAGGCATGCTTCGAGATATTTTATGCAACGATATTCCCTTGGTATTAAGAAAAGAGTTATATGCAGTTATTGCTCTCGCTGGTGCAGTCCTATTTATAGCTCTAAACTATTTCCACGTCCCACACAACATCAACATCGTCATTACTTTAGTAAGTATATTTACCGCACGTGTCTTAGCTATATTTTTCCATATAGAAATTCCAATCTTTGACTACTCGGAGACTTTAAAAAAGAGAAGATAAAGGTTAATTATCCCTCTATTTCCTTCACTTCAATGATTGTCACTTCATCAACTGGCACATCAGCATGGCCATGTTTATGACCTGTTTTTACTTTAACAATTGAATCGACTACATCCATACCCTCAACAACTTCACCAAAAACACAATACCCATAGCCTTGAGAATGCTCACCACTAAAATTCAAAAATCCGTTATCAGCGACATTGATAAAAAACTGTGCCGTAGCTGAATGTGGGTCCATCGTTCTTGCCATAGCAATTGTGCCTCTTTTGTTTGGTTTAGCCTGTTTGGCTTCGTTTTTAATGGGTTCATCGGTTTTTTTCTGTTCCATGTTTGCATCTAAACCACCACCTTGAATCATAAAACCATCTATTACTCGGTGGAAAATAGTATCATTATAAAACCCCTTGCGGACGTAATTGAGGAAGTTCTCCGCTGTAATCGGCGTATTTTCATTATCTAAGTCAATTTTTATATCGCCCTTAGACGTATTGATTAAAATCATGGTTTCTCCTGTTTAACATTAATAATTAAGAATGAATCACAGCTTGTCTAATATTGGCACAAACATCATGCAGTACATGAACATTATGAATACTTGCAAGTGCTGTAAATACATTCGCTTTTTGTTTTGATAAATGGTGCAGAAAAGATCGTGAATAATTTTTACAGGTATAGCAGGTGCAACTTTCCATAATTGGACTGTAATCCTCTGCAAAACAAGCTTTCTTTATTTGAATACGCTCATTGGGGTAATCACTACTGAACTTCAACCAATTACCCTCTTTAACCAACTCCCCGCAATACAATGCCCCATGTCGAGCATTGCGTGTTGGAGCCACACAATCAAACATATCAATTCCTTCAGCGACAACATCTAAAAGATCTTGGGGTGACATCCCAACCCCCATAGTGTATCGAGGTTTATTGACCGGAAGATAATTATATATCCATCGAATTACGTTCACTGTAGTTTCCATATTAAAACCGATGGTTTCACCGCCAATTGCAACCCCATCGGTTTGCATTGAAGTGACAAAATCAGCGCTTTCCTTGCGCAAATCTTCATAGATTCCACCTTGAATAATTCCGAATAGTGCTTGCTTAAATCCATAACAAGATTCGGGATGTTGCTGATGATAAATTTTCGATTGACCCAGCCATCTATGAGTTCTGGTCATGATCTGTCTTACTTCGTCTTTTGGGCAAGCATCAGGAGTACATTGATCAAAAGCCATGATAATGTCCGCACCAATTATTTTTTGTGTCTCCAAGGACATTTCAGGCGTCATGTGAATTAGGTCTTTATTACCTGGTAATTTAAAATGGGCGCCAAACTCATCAATGGTACAAATTTCTTTGTTTTTAGACAAACTAAACACCTGAAATCCACCACTGTCGGTTAACATCGGCCCATGCCATCCCATGAACTGATGCATGCCGCCTGATTTTTTTATGATTTCCATGCCCGGCTCACAGAGCATATGGTAAGTATTTCCACCTAATATAATTTGACTACCGGCTGCTTTTAGCTCAAGAGGCGTCATATTATTCACACCGGCTCTCGTTCCCACAGGCATAAATACAGGCGTAGTAAACTGGCCGTGAGGAGTAGTAACTCGAGTAACTCGAGCTTTATTACTTGTATGTTGATGCAGAACTTCGCAAGCAAAAGTATTCATGACATGAAGTGGATTATCAAAATCGAAGAATGATACCTAAAAGAACAATTATTTACCAGAAGCTTCATGCCTCTTCCAGCAAATTCAGGATTTAGGTGGTCGTGTGTACATGAATAACAATAAAGATACGCCAGCCATAAATAAAAAATACAGGGCGGTCCATCCTGGCATGCTGATCCCCAATAAACTCCAGCTTGTTTCTGCGCAATCCGCTGCGCCCAAAAATAAAGCTTTGGCAACGTCTTGCCATGGAAAATATTTAATGAGTATATCAAGTCCCGGCATACAAGCAGGAACTTTTCCTGGCGGTAAAGAAATTAACCATAATTGCCTTGAAGCAAAATATAACCCGGCGATGGCAAACAATCCTTGCAATAAAATGATAAAGTGAGCCCTTTTTCGAGTAGCAAAGCTTAATCCAGCCAACCCTAGCAAAACAAACACACACAATCGCTGCATTAGGCATAATGGACAAGGCTGTAGGCCTTGCACGTACTCAAAATAGAAGGAGGAAAATAACACAAACAAAGTAATTAAGGCTAATAGAGTCTGGGTTTTTTTAAATGCTAATTTATTCATGATTTAGGTAACATATATTGAATTGCTGCCTTAAGATCATCGTCGGAACACTCATTGCATGTTCCTTTTGCAGGCATAGCATTTAGACCCTTTTCAGAGGAGGCGACTAGATCCTCAATAGTCCGTCCTTTTAATCTAGGGGCCCAGTCAGCTGTGTTTTGAAACTTCGGTGCGCCCGCTAAACCATCTTTATGACACACGATGCAATAACGCTCAAATGTATCTTTACCAGACATTTTTTTAACTTCAGTCACTGTTTGATCCGATTTGGTTTGTTGCTGCGCCGAGGTAACGTTATTCATCTCCTCCTGAATTCGTACCTTTCCCACTGGTTTGATTCTTTGGATAATTTGTTGTGTGTCTACATCATCAGCACTCAAGTTGCATGATAAAACCATACCCAAAATCGCTAAGATCAGCCTCATGTTTGGCCACCCATTGATAGTAATATCAAAATGATACCTAGAAGTCGTTTGTTTTTAAAGACTATCCTCTACGCATGGCAAAAAAATTTGTTGCATAGATAGCAATTCTTCTTAACTTAGAAACAGTTCTTCTGCATCTAATTCTTCTAGATATTGATGGTATGATTGAATCTTATCCAGGCGAACATCGAATAAAACAGCCCCCTGGACATAGGCATAATAATAGACTTCGTTAGAGATCAATTTGTTTGCGGGCACTAAACAACTTGACCACTCACTCCACTGAGGAGAGTCTGAATGATGCTGCCAAAAGCAAGGAATTTTCTCACCCGACTTTAGTTGCTCCAGTACTGCCTTACTTGCTCCGCTATCTAAAGCCATTTCATAGTGTAAGCGCATATCGTTTTCCCTTTTTATGATGAAAAAACCAATATGTGCATCATCATCAAGCATCAAGAAGCTACCAGAATTATCAGCCAGATAAAATTCAACAATGCCTTTTTCTTTACAAAAACTCCAAAATATCTCTGCAAATTTTTTATCATGTAGACAGCTGGGAGCTTCTATTGACAATACTCGTAAAATCATATCTGACATGTTCTTAAAGTACTGCATTTGCAGATCATGAATACTCTGGCTTATTAATTCTGCAATTTGAGGGTCACTCTTTTTAATATAACGATGAATTAATCCCTCGTTAAATGCTTCTCTAGCCAGTTTTTCATCCGCCTGCCCTATGAGCAAAATCTTTTTTATATTGCTGTCCTCAATTCGTCTACAAAAATCTAATCCATCCATATGGGGCATTGCATAGTCTACGACCACAACCGATATTTCAGAAAATCGCCTGTAATTGTAGACTTCAGCATGAATCGCTGCAAAATCAAAATTGTTCGTATGATTCGTAAGAGGACAGCTCTGGGCTTCTTGATACTCATTATTGCAGCGCTCATTTAACAGATCCAATTCGCACTTCTTTTTTTGAATACACTTCAAGGCATCAAAAGGAGAATCAAACACTCGATAGGCTAAACTTTCATCTAATTGCAAAACAAAATTAAGTAAAAAATCTCGACTATCATCAACGAACACAACCGTACTTGGAAAGTAACAGGCGGGGATTGAAAAATGTTGCATAGCTCCTCCTGAGCAAAACCATCCAAACTCTTATCTATTGAGAGCTGTTGTTGATAAGTTTTGTTGAAATAAAACTTATCGTTATTCAGCTCAACAACTTGCTGATGAATTAGCATGTTTGACTATTATAGCATAGTTTTATTGCCATATTACGCTTTGCTAATACTGAGTCTTTTGTGCTTGTAGATGACCCTATCCGAAAAAATCCGCAAAAAAAGGAGGAATGCGTTGCTCAAGCCAGCAAGTGGTATGATTACCTGATTTTGCAGCAATAAAACCAACATGCCCTCCATATTGGCTCAGCTCCAACAAAACAGTAGAAGACAACTCTCTCACGTCGGGCAAAACCTTTGGGGTCATAAATGGATCATCCAAAGAGTGGATGATTAAAGTAGGTGTTTTAATAGCCGATAAATACTGCCTGGAACTTGATTGTTGATAATAATCGTTGGCACTTTTGAAACCATGCAAAGGTGCAATTATGTTTTCATCGAGCGCAAACAATGTCTTTATTGAGCACAAATCATGTTTACTTAGCTTTAGCTGGCTATTGATTATATCCAACTTTTGTACAAAAACCGCTCGTAAACTCTTAAGCAAATGGGCTTGATATACACGTGAAAATCCCTTATTCATCGTTTTCACCACTTCTTGGAGCTGGAAAGGCACCGAGACAGCAACAGCAGCATCGATCATCGATTTCTCGCCAGACTCGCCCAACCACTTAAGAAGCACATTTCCTCCTAATGAAATACCCACAACAGCTATTTTTGTTGTTGGTTCTAGTTGTCTCAAATGAGACAGTAAGTAAGCCAAATCTCCTGTATCCCCTGCATGATAAGTTCGCGGTAACCGATTTGGCACTCCACTTGCTCCGCGAAAGCTCATCAAAACCACTCGGTACCCTAATTGATTGTAAGTCCTGAACATACTGGCAACATAAGCAGAATTCTTACTTCCTCCTAAGCCATGAAGAAGAATAACTAAAGGAGCAGTATTACTGACGCCGTCCACCGACCAAGCCAATTCAACAAAATCACCATCTGGAAGCTCTAGGTGTTCGAAAAAATCAATTCGAGGCTTTAGACGATGGGCTAGAGTCCTGTATATGGTCTGAACGTGGTTGTTGGCTAGCCACCTTGCTGGTTTAAAATTACTATTAATTATCATTTGCAAAAATCTATTTATAAAAACGCTATTTCATGTTCAAACTTGCATGTCCAAACCTGTGCCTTCTTTCTCTTCTTGAGAGAGCATTATCTTTTTATAGTCCTTTAATATAGCATCAAACATATTTCTGGTGCTTGTTTTAAATTTAAAAAATGACGTTGATCGACGCTCATCAATTAGCGACTTATTCACATCCCTATTTACCCAGTGATCTATATCTGATAACAGATTCATTGTACTTACAGGCTCAGCTCCAATGAGCCGATCATACTCTATCTGGTAGAGTTCCTTTAACGCATCGAATTTTCTATGGCTTATTGCAGGGTCCTTTCGATAAGACGTTTTCGCTATTTCATCCAATCTTAGATAGAGTTTATTCAAAATATGCCATTGTTGATCATTATCTCTGTTCCCTTTCAATTGAGGTGGTGGCGGTGGATAGATAAATAATTGCTCGTAAATATGTCCGTTACTTAGATGAGCTTTAAAAGGTAACCCTCGAAAATAGAACGATGAAACTCCTGGCAAATGGTCCGCTTTAATTGTTTTCTCTGTAATACTCTTAGCATTGGTTCGACAATTATTTGAAAGTGACAGACCTCCAACTAATTTAGGCATATCAATCGTTGATTGGTTGGATTTAGCGGGGTTACCCTCACTCCAAATAAACTCTACATCCTGTCCCGGTTCAGAGCAACTTTTATTCTCTAACCAAACCATTGGAACAGCACAACTAATATTTGGATTGCATTTTTTTAAGAAATAAAAAAGCTGTTCATATTGCGTGAATGTAAAACTAAAAGCTTGAATATCAATTGGAATGCCTTCAGTTCTTGTAGGCATACGTTCAGGCATCAGGCCTTGAACAAAACGACCAAAATGAGCCAGGACGTATTGCTCCCCAGTTTTACTGTCACGTGCACCAACGATGATGTAAGAGTGATTTTTATACGAGCAAATTGACATGAACAACTGTGGATTATGGCAAGAAAAACTACCACTCAGGAACTTATAAGGCATAAATAGAATCATTAATTACCGTACTCACTTATTATTGTACACCTTGTCGTCATCGCGATCAATCCACGTTGATGTAACTCTGAATTTTATTGCCTTCAAGACTTTCTATCCTCCATTAGTTAGTTCTGCTAAGACTAGAGGTGTCGATGAGGGGTTTTGATACATACTAAGATGCAAAATTTTAATTAGACAACTTATTGAATTTAAGTCAATATTATGAATTAATGGATGTATTGTATCGTATAAAAGACAAGGAAATGTCATGGCCAGAACAGAAGAACCAATGGATGAGTTAAAGAGAAATTGGGGATGGATATTAGGCTTTGGAATATTATTTCTGTTTTTGGGCTGTGCTGGCCTTGGCATGGTTGTAAGCATTACTCTAGTGAGTATGTATTTCTTTGCTGCACTTTTATTTCTTGGAGGCTTAAGTCACGTTATTGATGTATTTAAGTACAAGGAATGGAAAGGAATGGTTTGGCAAGCTTTGATTGCCATCCTATACATTGCTGCCAGTGGGGTCATCTTCTATGATCCGTTCTTAGCATCGACTTTAATTACGGCATTTTTAGCTGCCATCCTCATCGTGATTGGACTAGCTCGCATTATTATGGCGATTGCTTTAAAAGAGGCTAGAGGATGGGGATGGCTATTATTAGCAGGTGTAACTGCAATTATTCTTGGTGTTCTTATCATGGCTCAATGGCCGATCAGTGGATTATGGGTTATTGGTCTTTTCATTGCCATCGAACTGATTGTCACTGGCTGGACATATATATTTATCGCTTTGTCCATCAAAGCAGCTTAAACAAACCCTATTTAGAGCTTATCCTGTAAGCTTTCGTGGGCTCAAAATTAATGGACTTATGTTCCATGCTTGCTCTTATTTCTACCGTGAATCAATGATATTATCTAAACTATGTCTAATCAGTAGTAATTTCCATGCACACAAAAACAGTACGAATTGCGACAAGACAAAGTCCTCTTGCATTATGGCAAGCTAATTTTGTTAAACAGTTGTTGTTGGAGCAATTTCCAAGCATGAATATAGAATTACTTCCTATGGTCACGTCTGGAGATAAATTTCTTAAAGACAAACTACTCGAAAAAGGGGGAAAAGGATTATTTGTCAAAGAATTGGAAGAAGCTTTATTGGATAAAAGAGCTGATCTTGCTGTTCATTCAACAAAAGACATGCCAGCTGAGCTCCCAGATGGCTTATGCTTGGCTGCTATTTGTGAGCGTCATAATCCATTTGATGCTTTTGTCAGCAATAACCACCTCAGTTTAAACGCTCTTCCCAGCAATGCAATTATTGGGACATCAAGTTTAAGACGTCAATCTCAACTTTTAGCTCACCGGCCAGATTTACAAATAAAAACCCTGAGAGGAAACATCAATACTCGCCTTTCCAAATTAGACAATGGGGAATATGATGCAATTATTTTGGCGGCCGCTGGTTTGGAGCGAATGGGTTTTAATCAGCGAGTCACTGAAATTTTATCTGACAATCTAATGCTGCCAGCTTGTGGACAAGGTGCTTTATGCATAGAGACAAGGGAAAATGACTCTGAAATTAATCAGATTATCAATCCATTGAATGACCCAATAACGTCTATCTGTGTGAACGCTGAAAGACAGGTAAACGCCTTATTGGGTGGTAATTGCCACGTGCCATTAGCCGTATTTTGCACCCAAAGTTCTTCAGATAGCTTGCTCTTAAGAGCAAAAATACTCTCCCAAGATGGTGCCAAAGTCATATATGATAAACAAGAGGGTGGACTCAATAATGTGGATGAACTAGCGAAAAAATGCACTGAAGCATTATTATCCCAAGGAGCTAAAATGATTTTAAATACGGTATCATTATGAGCAAGACACTCAAAGGACTGCGCATACTTAACACCCGCCCTAAAGAACAGGCTCAGGTATTAAGTAGTAAAATTAAGGAAGCTGGTGGTATACCGATTGAGTTCCCTACAATAGAAATACAAGCGACTAATAATTCCTGGACAGATTCATTAACTCATTTGAACTTAATCAGCCAGGCAATCTTTGTAAGCCCTAATGCAGTTCGTTATTTTTTTAATGAATTAAAGAAAAGAAAAATAAAATGGCCCGATAACATTCACGTGATTGCTATTGGGAAAGGAACGGCTGGTGCTCTGGAGCAATTTAATATTGCAGCCCATGATACCCCTGATTTACCAGATAGCGAACATTTGTTAAATCTCAAATCCTTACAGCAAATAAGAAACCAACACCTGCTTTTAGTGAAAGGAGAGGGAGGGCGCAAAGTTATTGAAGAGTATTTATTGCTTAAAGGAGCAAAAATCGTCCTTTTACAAGTGTATAAACGAGTCGCGCCAAGCATTTCCTCTGAGCGAATTAACGCTTTGTGGCAGGAGGATAAAGTTGACATTATCTTATTGACTAGCGAACAATCGATCCATAACTTATTTAACATGTTCAATAAGGAAGGACAAGCCTGGCTGCAAAATAAGACCTGTCTTGTCATTAGCGAACGACTAGCTCAATCAGCTGCTGCATTGGGCTTCAAGAATATTATGATTAGCCATCCTGAAAGGATGATTGGTACATTATTTGATTACAAGGATTGACCTATGGCCAATAACAACCACAAAAATGAACAGCCAAACAAGGTTGTGGCAGATAACCATTCAAGCAAAGTAAAGTCCGAGATCAAGCCTGCTTGCCCAAACCATCACACAAAGCCATTAGTCAACAGCCTCATTTTAGTGGTGGCGATTGCAGCAATGATCATAGCAATTTATTCAATGCGCTCTAATCAGCTCCATCAAACGAATACAGCTACTATTGAAAAAGAACTATCAAACAAGCTCGATGAACTTAAACAAAACCAAAATACGACTCAACAATTAGTTGATACGACTTCTCAGTCAATTGAAAAAATTCAAACTGATTTAGAGAGTAAAATCAATTTGTTAAGCAAACAGTTACAAACTAGTCTTAATCAACGACACTATGAAAACAATGATTGGATTTTGTTAAAGGCTAAATATTACCTTGAGTTGGCACAAATTAATGCGTATT
This sequence comes from Legionella waltersii, assembly GCF_001468085.1. Classification (GTDB taxonomy): domain Bacteria; phylum Pseudomonadota; class Gammaproteobacteria; order Legionellales; family Legionellaceae; genus Legionella; species Legionella waltersii. The sequence continues at coordinate 177,162 of NZ_LNZB01000036.1, forward strand.
GGAGCAAGAATTTTGACAGCACAGTTGTTCTATTAGAACAAGCTGATTTACTGTTAAAGGATGTTCATAGCCCTAAATTATTCACAATTCGCCAAACCATAGCAAAAGAAATCTCTCAATTAAAAACGACTGAACAAATCGATATTACAGGAATCTTGAGCCAAATTGATGCGGCACAATCAGGTGTAAACAATCTAACCATCAAAACCATTACAACCCCTCAGGACAATGCAAATCAGATTGCTTTAGAAAGTCATCATAAAACAGGATGGAGAGCCCAGCTACAAGACAGCGTGCGCTTTTTAAAAACACTTGTTGTCATTCGACATACCAATGAACCCATTCAACCAATCATTTCCCCTTTATTAGAAACAACTTTAAAAGAAAGTATTCACCTCTATTTACAAGAAGCTCGATGGGCAGTTCTAAATAATAATCCTGACGTTTTTCAACAATCCTTGGATCAAGCCATCACGAACATTAGAAGGAGCTTTAATCTTAATACTCAAACTACAAAAGAATTAATAAAACAATTAGTCTCTTTAAAAGAGACACGACTTACTCAAGAAAAACCTCAAGTTGGGCAAGCATTACCACAACTCAATCAATTCATTGATGATAAAACTGCCTTTGATGACCAAGCTTCTCAAGAAAAAGAGGAGAATAAATAATGTTTCGGATTCTGTTGGCTTTTTTCATACTTTTGACATCGGTTGTTTTGGGAACCCAACTCAATTTAGACCCTGGCTACGTGTTAATCGCCATTAATCATTGGACACTAGAAACCACTTTATGGACAGCATTAATTGGCTTACTTTTGCTCTTTATTGTATCCCATCTAATGATCCAGTTATGTCATCGAATTGCAAAAACTCCGGCTACCATTAATAAATGGCATTCAAGGCGCTTAGCTCATAAAGCCCAAGTAATTACTCGTAAAGGGTTAATTGAATACAGTGAGGGATATTGGCAAAAAGCAAAAAATCACCTAATTCAAGCCTTACCAAACACAGATACACCTTTGCTCAATTATTTAACTGCTGCCCGTGCCGCCCAAAAGATGGGGGACAGCACACTTCGCGATCATTATTTACGAGAAGCGCAACAGTGTATGCCTGAAGCTAAAATTGCCGTTGAATTAACTCAAGCGCAGTTACAAATCGCTAATCATCAATGGGAGCAAGCATTAGCCACATTAAAACATCTACAAGATCTGGCTCCTCGCCATCCCTATGTCTTAAAGTTACTAATGAATCTTTACATAGAAATAAAAGATTGGCATCAACTTATTGCATTGTTACCAGACTTGAAAAAAAACAGTGTGATTTCAAATCAAGAATTTTCTCAGCTGCAAGAAAATACCTATTTGCAAGCCATGAATGAATTAATTAAGCAAAATCAACTAAGTCAAGTTCATACTGTATTCAATTCTTTACCTAAAGCATTAAATGGAAACTCAGCCATCATTGCAGAATACGTCCGATTTTTAATAAAGCTAGGAGAGTTTACTCAAGCAGAGCAGCTAATTAAACAAAACCTTCGTAAAGAAGTTGATAATCAGCTCATCGAACTCTATGGACTGTTACCAGCAACGGAGCAACAATTAGCTTTTGCAGAGTCCTTACTCAAAAAGAATCCGCATTCCGCGGCGTTGTATCTCTGTTTAGGCCGCATATGCATTTATCAACACTTATGGGGTAAAGCTAAACACTATATCGAGCAGTCAATTGCACTGAATCCAACTCCTGCTGCTTATAATGAGCTGGGTAAATTGCATGAAAAGCTAAACGATCCTTTATCGAGTTGTGTTTGTTATAAAAAAGGGTTGCAATTAGTCACTGAAACCGATTAGAACCCGCTTTTGCAAAGATTGGTTAGATTACTTTGTTTTCATTATGACATGCGTCATTGCATTCCGTTTCAGTATGCTCCACTTGGATAGTGATATGTTGAATATTAAACTCTTTATTTAATTTTTCTGACATCTCTTTGCGTAACTCATCGCTTAGTGGTGCTTCAGGCATAAGCATATGAACTGATAAAGCATTTTCTTGAGTACTCATGGCCCAAATATGTAGATCGTGAATTGACTTCACTCCTGGAGTCGCCGAAAGGTAGTCGCTGACCTCCGATAAAGAAATATCACTTGGAACCCCATCTATAATCAACCTAAAACTATCCGCAAATAACGACCAAGTTCCTTTTAATATGACTACTGCAATGAGCAAGCCCACTATGGGATCAATCCATAACCAATTCGTCCAATACAATAAACCTGCAGAGATAACAACACCGACAGAAATCAAAGCGTCATAAAATAAATGCAAAAAAGCCCCACGAATATTCAGATCGTTTGATCCCCGCAAAAATAGTAACGCCGTTGTTGAATTGATGACTATTCCTATTCCCGCAACAATCATCACTGAAACGGCTTGAATTTCTTCTGGAGAAAATAATTTGTACATTGCGTCTGAAGCAATGATTCCACAAGTAAACACCAATAATGCCCCATTCATGAGAGCCGCTAATATTGAAGTCTTTTTCCAACCATAAGTAGCCCTTGCAGTGGGCTTCCGTTTCATCAAACCGGTGGCAATCCAAGCTAAAATCAAACCTAAAACGTCCCCCAAGTTATGAAAAGCATCTGCTAACAAACTAGTGGAGTTGGTAATGTAAGCAAAAATAATCTGCAAAATGACGAATAATCCATTGGCTGCAATGGCAATCATAAAAGCTCTGTCATACGTTACTTCATTATGACCATGTTGGTGATGCTGATGATTTCCTTCATGTGAATGTGTCGTCATAAATTCCCTTTATTCTTCAGCCTCTTGGTAATAGTTAACACCTATTTTAATTCGTTCGCGTGTTTTCTGTCTGCGCCAAGCGTTGGTATCTCGTAATGAGTATACGCAACCACAGTACTCTTGCTTGTAAAACTGCTCTCTTTTAGCGATTTCGTACATTCGCTCTGAACCACCATTCTTTCTCCAATTATAGGTCCAATAAACCAAATCAGGGTAATGACTAGCCGCGCGCTCACCACAATCGTTGATCTGATTCATGTCCTTCCAACGGGAAATACCCAATGAGCTACTAATTACAGGATATTCATTCTCATGCGCATATAAAGCAGTTCGTTCAAATCGCATATCAAAACACATGGTACATCGCTTTCCTCGCTCGGGCTCCCACTCTAAGCCCTTTGCTCGCTCAAACCAGTTGTCTTTATCGTAATCAGCGTCAACAAACGGGATTCCATGCTTTTCAGCAAATTTAATATTCTCCTGTTTACGTATTTCATATTCCTGTACTGGATGAATATTTGGATTATAGAAATAAATTGCAAAATCGATTTCTGAAAAGAGGAGTGCCTCCATTACTTCACCTGAGCATGGAGCACAACAAGAATGCAGAAGTAATTTTTTAGCACCATTGGGTAATTCTAAACGCTCTCTTTGAACCATTATTTTACTTCCTTCAGTTGAATAAAATGTTGGCGATAATAAATGAGTTCATTGATTGAATCCTTGATATCGTCTAATGCTAAATGTTTAGACTCCTTTACAACCCCACTCATTAGCTCCGGTCGCCAGCGTTGAACTAACTCCTTTAAAGTACTGACGTCCAAATTACGATAATGAAAGAAAGAGGCTAAATCAGGCATGTATTTGTATAAAAACCTTCTATCCTGACAAATACTATTGCCACACATAGGAGACTTCCCTTTATCAACAAACTGCTTTAAAAACTCGATTGTTAATTGCTCTGCCTGGGCTTCACCTATTTCACTGTCCAAAACTCGTTTGACGAGACCTGACTGCGTGTGTTGCTTGGTGTTCCAACTGTCCATGTTATCAAGCAACTCCTTGGATTGTGAAACGGCAAACACTGGTCCCTCATCAAGGATATTGAGATTTAAGTCGGTAACTATTGTTGCTATTTCAATAATCCTATCCTGTTCTGGCTCTAAACCAGTCATTTCCAAATCAATCCAAATTAAATTTTGATTATTTTTCATTTGATTTCCAAGAAGTCATCATTTGTTCGATATGAGCAATGCGTTGTTGACGCATCGCCTCCTTTATTGCAATGCCTTCATGTCCCTGGTCAATGAACCTATCAGGCTTAACCTTAACACATTCAGCATAAATGTCCTGCCATCGTTTTGTTTGAGGATAATGCACTTCAAATCCACGACCTTGTGCATCAGCCTGGCATGCCATCAATAATTTATTCAGTAAAGTAGGTCTTCTAAACACATCCACTTCGTCTAAAACCTTAATGATGGTTGTAGGGCGTAGTTCTGATACTCGGTGCACCAGTAAATGATAACGAGAAACCATTTTAGCTAAATCTCGGTAATCATTCGGTATCCGCAAACGAGCACACAACTGTTGAATAACAGCTACTCCACGCTCTTCGTGCTCATGATGCTTAGGCCACTCTGACATTGGGCTCAAGGCCTTCCCTAAATCATGCACTAATGCTGCGAAACGAACAATAGGATCGGCACTCAACCCCACTGCAGCTTGCAATGTCATTAAGGTATGTATACCGCTATCAATTTCAGGGTGATGTCGCGCAGGATTAGGCACGCCAAACAAGCGGTTGATTTCAGGTAAGACTATTCTTAATGCATCACAAGAACGCAACGTTAAAATAAACTGTTCGGGATTAGCCTCCGTTAAACTTCGTTGCCACTCCTGCCAGACCCTTTCAGCCACAAGGAATGCTAACTCACCCCGTTTGACCATCTCGTACATGAGAATTCTTGTTTCATTGGCTACAGTAAAGCCTAAGTGATGATACCTGCAAGCAAAACGCGCAACTCGTAAAACGCGAACAGGATCTTCAACAAAAGAAGGTGAAACATGTCGTAGTACTTTAGCTGCAAGATCTTTCTTTCCACCATAAGGATCTATTAACAGACCACTTTCATCCATCGCCATGGCGTTAATGGTCAAATCGCGTCTTGCTAAATCCTCTTCTAAGGTCACTGATTTACTGTAATCACAACTAAATCCATAATATCCAGAAGCAACTTTGCGCTCAGTTCTTGCTAGAGCGTATTCTTCCTTTGTCTCTGGATGTAAAAACACAGGGAAATCACGACCAACCTGTCTAAAATTACGGTTAATCAACTCCTCTGGCGTAGCCCCTACGACTACCCAGTCTTTCTCCTGCATAGGAAATCCAAGCAATTGATCGCGAACTGCACCGCCAACTAAGTAGACTTTCATTAAAAAAGAAATACCTTCATACTGTATTTAATAATAGCCACCATTATAGTATAAACAGTCACTATGAGTAAAAGACGGATTAATAAACAACAATCAGTTCGAATTGCTAAAATTCAAAGAACTTACCACCAAGAAGTGCAGAAGAATGATTCTTCCCTTAATGATGGCTTAGTGATTACTCGATTTAGCCGACATGCTGAAATTGAAGATCCATCGGGGAATACTCTCCTATGCACGATTAGACCTAACCTTGAGTCAGTTGTTGCTGGGGATAAAGTCATCTGGCAACTGGAAGGGGAGAATCAGGGGGTAGTTGTCAGCCTATATCCAAGAACTAGTGTACTGGCCAGGCCTAGCTCGAGGGGCATTAAAAAACCTGTGGCAGCAAATATTACTCAACTCATTGTAGTGATGGCTCCAAAACCAGAAGTGAGTTGGCCGCTATTAGATAGTTATCTCATCATGGCTGATATTTTAAACTTAGCTGTTGTTATTGTCCTTAATAAAGTAGACCTACCTAGCACAGATATAAAAGAACGTCTTGATTCTGACTACAGATCTTTGGGGTATTCCATAGTCCTTACATCCCAGGAATTAACCAAAAGCATAGTTGAGTTACAGGAGCATTTAAAAAATCACGTAAGTGTGTTTGTTGGCCAATCCGGTGTTGGTAAATCTTCGATTATTTCGCTGATTTTGCCCCACGAAGAAAAAATAGCAATCAACCAAATTTCTGATTTTTCTGAATTAGGTAAACACACCACAAGAAACTCTCGATACTATCATCTTCCCACTGGTGGAGCATTAATTGACTCGCCTGGTGTTCGTGAATTTATCTTATGGGAGATTGACCAAAATCGAATTGCCCAAGGCTATAGAGAGTTCAAACCCTTGATTTCACAATGCAAATTTCGCAATTGTACGCATGTGGATACCCCTAATTGTGCAATTATTAATGCATTACATCACGGAGAGATCTCTTCGACTCGATATGATAATTTTCTGAAGCTTTGTAGTTGGATACCAAAGACAACTTCGTTTTAAGTTGGTGCTCCAAGATAGTCCAATGCTCTTCCAGTCTGTTTAGCCTCCTCCATTTCGTCAAACGTTAATATAGGCCTACTCATTAAACTAAGATAACTCGTTATTCTTTTATAAGTACGCTCATTAAAGCTTTTTTCATGCGAATGGACTACGCTTTTCATCTCATCGATAGCATCACCTACACTCTTCTGTGGGCACTTACTTATTAGGGAATCAGGATCAGGCCAATTAAATGTAGAAAACAGTGCATGACCATTTGCAATTCCAGTAGTAAAATGGTTCGGATTAAGGCGATGGATGACATGAAACACACAATTCTTCAGAAAATTGGATTTATAATCCATGCCAGAATGTAATTCTATAAGCATTAATACATTTTTTCTTTCATGTGGTTCGCATTTTTTCAAAAATTGGGCAAATAATAGATTTACTCTAAATTGAATAATATGATCCTTTTCTTTTTGAGCATAAGTATGAACTAAAGCATCCAAAAAGAAATCTATTTTTCCTTTTAGGGCAGAATCATGGGCAGCGCTCTTTACGAGTGCATGCATCAGTAACTCAGGGTCAAACCAATAAATACCCAGCTTATTTAATTCACCCTGCTCAACGCATTTATACCACTGTTTAGTTGATTGATATTCAGTTAACCAATAATAGACACTACACGATTTTTGATGTTTAACAACTTTATTGTTTAATACTGCCGAATAGTTTGATAGAAGTTTATTGGTATTATTTGATAGCACATTAGGCATTAGGTGATTAAAAATGTCTGCTCCATTAGAAAACACTTTATTGCTTGTGTCCCAAAAATGAATCGACGAAGAGCCAAAAGGGGAAGTTTCAAATTCACCAACAAGCAAGGAGATAAGCAGTAATTTAACATCAATGATTTGAGTTTCGAGGCTTCTAGGTTTTTTCATTATTCTCCAACCGCTTGTAGCTTGGGCTATAGGGTCGGCACTGGACTGTGAAGGGGATTGCTCTATTGCTGGCATTACAAATATGGGGTTATATCGGTACAACCAGTTGGCAATTGCTTGCATTTGCTCATCAATACCGTAGGTACTTGCAGCATAGATATCAATTAAAAATTCAAACAGATAGCATTCGTCTTTGTTCTTATTTAATTGAATTCCATACAAATAATTCAATTGATTCAGATCTAAGCGATATATTGAAGTCAAGAACTGATGGACTAGCCGCTTAAACTCACTGAATTCTTCATTTCTTGATTTATAGGAATAATAAAGTCCAACAAGCTCATACAATCCTATTAAGGACTGTATAGGCATATTTCCCTTTGATTGCAGATGTGGGAATACTTTCTTTTGTAAAAAATCCCAAAAATTAAAAAAAATTTCCCCTGATATAGAGAATTCTGCCTTCCTTTTGTTATTCCATTTCAAGCGCATTAACTCATCGATAGTTACTGGAGAAAATTTCTTAAAATTACGGCTGGTACTTAATAAATATTTACTTTCTTTAATCAAGTGCTCACATAGCCCTCTTTTTCGAAAAAGAGCTTTTCCTCCATAGCCTAGATATAAGTTCTCGGGGTGTGCGGTTTCTATCAAAGAAGTGAAGTTATTAAAATCGATGGTGTTTTCGACCGTAGGAAACAAAATTTGAAGATAGGTTTTTCCGGTGATCTTAGCCAGCTTGTGGGCTAACTCTATCCAATACTGATTAACTTCTCCGGGTCTACGACAATAGTCGTATTCTCCGTCAGCAACCGAAAACCATCGATGGGCAAATCTAACTTTTAAAAATTCAATGTCTTGTTCAGTTAGCTTTTCAATAGATGAACGTTCTTTGAAATAAGTTATCAGTTCGTTTAAATACGTCTTATCAAAAAACGGTAATGAGTGCTGGCTCTGTAATTGATTTATAAAATCTAAAATGTCTTGAACTACCATTTCTGCCTATCCATAATTTCCATTGCAAAATTTATCCTAGGTTAAACAGGGTCTATTGACAACTCTACAGGCTTACGCAAAAGCCCGATCTCCTCGTTATATAATGGTTTGAATTCGGTCATTTAGTTTATCCAAACTCCCTCATTCAAACCGTCTTTTGCCTCGGTCTCAGGCTTTTGCGTAAGTCATGCTCGATTCCAAAGTTTAAGATCTTCGTCTAAAGAGGACCTTAGCGCAGGAATAGCATGTGAGCAATAGATCGCACCAAATATAATCACACAGAATAACCTAAAATAAGTATTAATCCATGAGTAATAATTGTTTTCGATATTAAATTAAAAAAAAAGCGGCTTAAGAGCCGCTTTTAGGGATAAAACCCTGGCGATGTCCTACTTTCGCATGAGGAAGCCTCACACTATCATCGGCGCTGAATCGTTTCACTGCTGAGTTCGAGATGGGATCAGGTGGTTCCAAAACGCTATGGTCGCCAGGAAAACTGGTTGCCTGTTGGGTTTTAGTTGAGGGATTAGTCTCAACAGACCCACAGTGCGGTAAAGAAGTTAGAGGTTACATAATCGATTTTGCAATTCAAAATAACTCAGATTATATGGTCAAGACAATCAGCCAATTAGTACAAGTTAGCTTCACACATTACTGCGCTTCCACACCTTGCC
>NZ_LNZB01000036.1:186054-236788 GCF_001468085.1 Legionella waltersii
CAACGATCAGGATATTCAAAACTTTTCTGCCAAGACAGTAGAATGTCTGCAGACCCTATTGCATAATGACTGTCTCAAACTATTTTCATGTCATACAACAATGAAAGAAATCATATTGGCCACAAGCAACCCCGGTAAAATTAAAGAATTGCAAGACTTACTGTCACCAATTTCCTGCATCTCTCAAGCTTCACTAAACATTCAAAGCCCAGAAGAAACAGGTTTAAGCTTCGTTGAAAATGCCATTTTAAAAGCTCGACATGTCAGTTTAATCAGTGGCAAACCCGCATTAGCAGACGATTCAGGGCTAGTAGTCCCGGTTTTAAATGGTGAGCCTGGAATCTATTCAGCACGATATTCAGGAGACAATGCGAACGATAAGAGAAATATAGATTTGCTTTTGCAAAAGCTTGATCCTATTTCACAAAATCAACGAAAAGCGTATTTTTACTGTGCAATAGCCCTGGTTATGCATGCAAAAGATCCAACGCCTATAATTGCTACAGGTCAATTTCAAGGTCAGATCGCTCAATCCCCAAGTGGACAAAATGGCTTTGGTTACGATCCCATTTTTTATGTGTCAGAATATCAATGCACTGTTGCTGAACTACCTGCTACAATTAAAAATAAGATAAGTCATCGCGCAAAAGCCTTAAGCCAATTACGCCTTTTTCTTCAAGACTGATATGAGTAAGACTATTTCTGCTTTATTTGATGAAGCTTATAAACTCCAATACGAAGGGCAGTTGCCGCAGGCCATTAGCCTGTACGAGCAAATTCTAAATCTATCTCCAAAACACGCAGAAAGCCTTCATTTCTTGGGTTTGACTCATGCGCAATTAGGCGATATGGACAATGCCATCCTTTATTTAAGACAAGCTATGGAGATAGATAACTCCAATCCAAGTCTATTAAATAATTTGGCGAATGCTTATAAGAAAATAGGACAACTGGACGAGGCCGTTCAATGTTATAAAAAAGCCATCGAATTAAAACCAGGGTATGCTCAAGCCCATAACAATTTAGCCACAATTTACTCCCTACGGAATGAATATCAAAATGCATTAGAACACTATGTTATAGCTGTAAATACAGAGCCTGACTTTAGCTCAGCTCATTTCAATTTAGGTTTACTTCTCATTAAGAATAATCAATTAAGTGCAGCTAAAACTCAATTTAATAACGTCTTATCTCTAAACTCTAAGCACCTTGAAGCACGGTTTTACCTAGGTATATTGTTGTTAGAAGACAACTTAATCGATGAAGCTGAAAAAGCTTTTCAGCTTGTCTTAGAGGCTGATAGCGAACACACTCAAGCGTTAATTAACCTCGGAGTAATCGCTTTAAAGAGAGAACAAAACCAATTAGCTGTGCACTTTTTCACTAAAGCCTTGGCTTTAGACAATGATGACATTGATGCTCGAAATAATCTCGCGGCAACCTTTATGCATCATGATCGCTTCGAAAATGCCTTAATGCATTATGATGTGCTTCTACAAAAAGACCCTCAAAATATTGAGTATTTATACAATTCTGGAGTAGCACAAATGGCTTTAGGCCATCTGAATGAAGCCACCCTATTTTTTGATCAAATTATTGAGCAACAACCAAATCATGGCCCATCTCTAAATAATCTAGCCGCTGTCTATTTAAAAATGGAAATGCGCGAAACTGCAAAGGAATACCTGGAACGTGCTTTATCCGTTAACCCAAATGATAAAATAAGCTTGCACATGCTAAATGCCATAAAAGGAGAAACACAAGCGGATACATCAGAGGAGTATGCCCATAATTTATTTAATAATTATGCCTTGTACTATGATCAACACATGCAAGGAACCTTAAAATATTCGATTCCCCAGCATATTGCACGCAAAATACATGAACTCCATTTATTACAAATTGGAAAGGCCTTGGATATTGGATGCGGCACTGGCTTAAGTGGTGTCGTTTTACGAGAGGTTAGCAAACATCTCACAGGTGTAGATATTGCAGAAAAAATGATAGAGCGAGCAAAGGAAAAGCATCTATATGATCGACTGCAATGCTCTGAATTGATTGAATTTTTAAAAGAAGACAAACAAACGTATAACCTAATGGTAGCTGCTGATGTACTACCCTATTTTGGGGATTTAAATGAAGTATTTAAACAGATTGGCGCACATCTTGATAAAGAAGGCTATTTCATTTTTACAACAGAGATCAGCCCTACATTTTCCTGGAAATTAGAACCCAGTGCTCGCTTTAGCCATTCTAAAGAGTATATTCAAGAAATGGCTAATACATATTCAATGCGGTTAATCCAAAATGAATCAATACCAGGGCGCATCCAAAATAATCAAGCTATGTCAATCATGCTATATGTTCTAAAAAAATAAATTCGATATAGCCCCACTTCATTTGAAGAGTTGTCTTAGCCCCCAACTCAGAAGAAAGGTCTTCATCCTTCAAAAGCTCTTGAACGTGCCGACCTACAATACCGACCGTATGGAAGTATCTTCAAAGTAAATACGATGCCAGTCAGCCTAGTATCTCAGCTGATTAGCGATTTTATGAGATAACGATGCTTCAGATAACCCCACAACATCGGATATTATTGGCGGTTGAACCGGTTGACTTTAGAAAAGGCATTGATGGCTTAAAAGCCTTTTGTCAGCAAATGCTGTGGATGGGCGCACCGGGAATTTGTAAAAACCGGGTGAGTTTTTCCCAATGCTTCAACCTATATTTTATAGCTTTGCCTAAGAACTCATTGGGTTCAACTTGTTTTGAAGACAAAAGACTTTCCATGTATTCTTTTGCTTCAAGCATCGCGGACAAACGGTGCTTCTGGTGATAAACCAAGTGCGGCTCTTCATCATACCTCAGTTGTAGATACTATTTCATCATCTAAACCATCGTAATTCCTGTCTGCGCTTTATTAATTTCCCTTGGTGGCTATGGATTTAGGTGCTTCTAGATCACTTTGCGATGGTAAAGGTCTGTGACTAGCCATTTCTTCTCTTAAGGATTTCGTCCGATCAATATTATGCTGTTCTTGACTCTCATTATTCTGCTCAGGATCATTCTTTATCAACGAGTGAACAATCTCTTTAATTTTATTCTCATGATAAATAGTACTTATTTCAGAAAATGATTTTACTCCTTTTTCAACGATAAATTTGAACGTTTTGAGGAGTACATTTATTTCATTAAAAAAATTAGAGCCTGTATTTACAGAATATATATTTTCCTTAAACTCTGAGTTCTTAGGCAGCTCTTTAATAAACTGAACACGGTCTGTAATCGAAGAAATGCCCAATTGACCATCCTCATTGGTTCCTATTAAGAATAAAAGTTGTTTATTGATATAATTTTTTATATCTTTGTTTTGCTTCTCTTCCCCAGGCAAGAGTCTTTGAAAGGCCATGAGTTTTTTTATGGTTTTATCAACTAAGAAATAATTTGCATTATTTTCTTGCTTAAATTGCTCAATCATTTGTCCTAATGCTTGATCGATATGCTTTGCATCCTTAGCTAATAATTCGTTTTTATTTGCTTGATAAAAAACTTTAAAAGCCCTTTCATATTCTATCTTAATCTCCGGCGTGTTGAATTGATATTCGGAGACCGCTCTTTTAATTAATACATTAAACTGGGCATCCAATAGTTCTGATTTTCTAATATCTCCTTTAGGAGCATTCTTCAGTTTGCCATCTAAATAGTCGATTTTGTCTTTTTTTAAATCTAACTGTAACAAAAGATTTTTGTCCTCCGGTGATTGTTCTAAATTTTTTTTAATTGCTCCTATCTCTTGCTCAGTCCTTTCTTTAACCAAGGTTAAGTAATTACTTTCATCAGCTAACTCCAGTTTAAGTTCGAATGGTAAATTATCTAGTTCTAAGGCGACTCCTTTAAATAGGTCATTTATTCCTTCAACGCCCTGGTCAAGAAGCGTGCCGGGCTTTAAATACAATTCATCTTCCAGTTTGGAGAGGTTATAAAGTGCTTCTCCGTAAGCCCTTTTTTTAAATTCAATTAATTGATTGATTAGCTTTGCATTACTCTCAGCGCCTTTCATTTTTAGTTTTACTAACATTTCAGATAATTGCTGTACTATATCCTTAAGCTCCAATACTTCATTTATGTCCTGCGTGGGCAATACCGCCTCTTCTGGTGACGAAAGAGAATTTCCCTCCAGATGGGTATAGGTAAGATCTAAATAAGCTACGTATTGATCAATCTTACTTGATACTGTTTTCATATACTCTGATGACAATTGATAAAATCCAGATGATTTTTTTCCTTGTTGTTCTCCTGGTGGTTTTTGAGAGGGTGTTTCAGGTTCCTTAAAAGGTACTTGTGAGTCGATTTGACTTTTGAGCGAACCGACATAGCTGCACATGGCCTGCACTTTAGAGCCTATAGCAGCATATTGTTGTTGAAGCTCAGGCCCGATTTGATTGAATTGATTGGAAAGTTCCCTAGCATCTTGAGCAAGTGCGACTAATACGGTTGCTTGGGCAAATAGATTGCCATCTTTCTTCATGGACTCTAAGGAGAGTAATGATTGCTCCATTCGCACAAAAGCGTTTTCCACTAACTGAATTTCTTTAACGATGGTAGGGGAATCGGGTTGAACATCATATAGGCCTTGTTTTTTGGGAGATCCCAATTGTTCAATCACTTTATCAGACATTGATGCCTTGACTGCACTCCTAAACTGATCAGCTAGCTGATGCAGTCGCTCAGATAACTTAACCTCCTGTAGGGACGACAAATAGTTGCTTAAGCTAGGGACTGGAGAAGCGGGAGTTGGTGTTAGCTCACCAGGACCAGGTGCATGTCGAAGCTGTATTTTGTAATTTATTTGCCATTGTTCATGTTGCATCTTTTCAACATTTAAAGCATCTTCTGAAATACTCCCTAAGCTCTGAATTGCAACGTTGATTACTTTAACTTTGAACTCTGTAGACGCCCTCTCATGGGTAAAGTGCGAATTTAGTGACTCCTTTAAGCCCAATAAACGATCAATGGCTAAGGGATTATCCGGTATAACCGCCTCTGAATTTTCTAATTGATTCAGTTGTGTGATTAAATGATTGGTAACCTGAGCATCTACTGCCGCCAAGGAATCCTGAAAACGAAATAATTGCTCCCGCAGAGTTTTTAATTCCTCTTTTGATAAGTCAGAGAGAACTTTACCCTTATGATGGGAAAGTACTTCAAAAAAACAAGTAGCCTCCGTTTTCCCGATAGATAAATGGCCCAGCTTTTCCCAATAGCTGTATCGCATATCCCTCAGATGCCCTAAACGTTGGCTTGGAATGTCCTCAGGTATTTTAAAGGTAGGTTCTTCAATTTCTTTTTCTTTAGACCCGAAATAGGTATTCATCGTTTGGGTCAATTCTTCAATTTGTTGCTGAAATGGGGTGGTTAATGTCCCTGGTTTTAGATAGTTTTTGACCTCTACTTCCTCTAAAAAAGCCAGCACATTCGCGTAGTTATCTTTTAAAAAAGACTGATATCTGATTGCTCCTGTCCTATAAAACGTATCTCGTTCTTGTGAGAACATGGTATATAACTGAACGAAACCAATCATTCCATTGCCAGCATGTAAATAGTTATTTAAGGATTGTTTATTCTCTAAATACAAATCAAAAAAAGCAGTCATTCCCTTCAGTTTATCTGGTGAAAAAACGAGAGGAGTATCACTGGCAGCACTTTTATCAAGCATGGTGCTCATAGTATTTATATACCGTGGTACGCTAGTAAGAAATTCCACTAATGTTTGACTAGTAGAAGAGCTTAATAACCCAGGATTTAAGGCATTCACGCCTTGACCTAGAATACTTGCAAATGCCTCTATTTTGCTTCTATCATTGCCATGGGCAAATTTCATCCATTTGTTTTCAGTGATCAACTTCGATGCACCTTCCATCATTGGCGCGATTAGGTCATAGTTGTTTTTTAATAAATCGTTAATTTCAGGTCCAATTTCACTCAATTCGCGAATAGCAATGCTCATTTCGGAGACAACGTGTAGTCCTTGTTTAACCATTATGGCTTGATCTATGAATGAGTTGGGATTGTACTGAATTTGATTCCATTTTCTAGCTGCGATTTCAGCATGATGCATGGAGTTGATAAAGCGCTTTATCGCTTGCAATTGTGGAGGGTCATTGTCTACATTGATTATAAATGGGACTTCTTTGGGGTTGGGATTGGGGACTAGTTGGTTTGTTATTGCTGGTGATAAATTAGATTTTAATAAATTTAAAACGTTTTGACGTGCTGTCGCGATGTCTCCAGCTAAATTAAACGCAGGAGTCAACTCGCCTGGTCCAATTTGTTTTCTATTAATTATTTGTTCTTCAAAACCAATTTTTAAAAGGCTTTGCTCGTTTTCCATGTATTCTTTAGTAAGTAGATGAGCTGCTGCAATGCCTCCCTTTTCTAGTTCTTGATTGGTTACGCTAAAATTGATTTCAGCTAATTTATGCTGTTTTAGAATATACCTATCTAATTGAGTTTGCTCAGCCAACACTGCCGATGGTTGCAATGTACTAACTATAGGGAGATCGCTATCTTGTTGTTCTAATCGGTTTAGTACATGAACCAATTCATTCGCCATATCCAGGTTGACAAAGTTCCATTCTGATTGAATTCGTGAAAAATTAGCTCTTAAAATGGCTGCGTCTTCAGGCGTAATTTCTGCAAAACTCCTCTCTGCATAACGACTTAATGTTTCAAAAAATTGTTTAGCTGAATTCTGATGATGTTCAACCTCTAACAGATTAATGTAGGCATTTTTGCGATTACTATGTAATTTATCTATCTGTTCTGGAGTTATAGATGCTTCCTCAACGATTTCTATCGGTTGATCCTTCAAAGAACTCAACTCTGTAGTATTATTTTCCCTGCCATTCATTGCTGATAGCGTCGCTCCAACGTTGCTAATATTACTCAAAATAGGCGCTAAGGTTTTTCGGACAGTAGGGGATAGAACGGCTATGCTGCTTTTGACTTGTAAGGCTGCTTGCGCGAGAGTAATTAAGGAGCGGGTTGTTTGCCAGTAGGATTGATTTCGCTCTAATCCTTCGAAGGCAACTAATGCGAATTCCAGATTACACAAGGCATTTTCAATTGATTTAAGTTGTTGAATATAATCTGGATCGTCTGGTTTGATTGGATGAGGCAATGATGTAAAATAAGATTGCTCCTGTTCGTTTAAGTTTTTTCGGATTAAAGTTGAAGCATTAACAAGAAGCGCGTGAACAGTCTTTGATAAGCCAAGCTCCTGCAAATAAGCAAAATTACCCCGTAAGTTTTTCAAATTTGATGCTTTATAAGCCACTAGTTCTCTAGGGATTTCATCAGAATCAGATGAAGAAACGAGTTCGTTCCCAACCTCAATTTTACGTTGAGAAACGCGTTCAAATATGCTTAAGTTCTGTTCATTTCCATCCAGTTTGGCACAAGCAACCTCTGCAACATACAATTTGTAGTCTTCAGACAGAAGTTGCTGAGACAGAAAGTGGCTCACTTCCTCTCTTTTGCCAATGATTGTATCAACTTCCGCACTTACTATAAAACTCGAAAAATAGCTGACATAACCTTGATAGGGCAGTTGATCTGGGCCAGTTTGATTCAACACTTCTACTAAGCGAGTATCCAGCTCCAAATTAACGTGAGCAATTGCTTCTTGTACTTTTGGGTAAAGATTTCGAAGCGTTTCTCGAGCGTGCTCGGGGATATCTTCTAGACTTCTACCTTTATAGTTTTCAAGAAGATTAAAAAAGTCTCTAGCAGCCTCTTGGTTGCCCATTAATTGATTATAGTTTTGGACATGGACTTGCTGCTCCTGATGAATGCTTTGTTCGCGCACGCTAACAAAGCTGCTTGTCATTTCAACCTTATCAAGACTTTCAAGCTGCGACGATTCGAGATGATGGTTTACTTCAACTGAAAAGCGATCTATACCTTGGCACAATGGATCGGACAAGATTCCAGCTTGTAAGTAATTTGAACGCTCCAACTTGTCTGTAAATACAATCAATCCAGATAAGGATTGATTTGCCCAGGAAACATACTTGTTAATCGCACTTTCATTCAACTCAAAATCAGATTCTCTCAATGTTTTTAACCAAGACAATAGTGAGTCAACCGATTGCGACTCCTGGAGCGATTGCAAAGACACCCCTTTTGTTAGAGGGTTAGATTCTAATTGAGCCATTAACTTATTGAGCTGAGCTCGTTGCTCCTCTTTATCCGAACTGGCTTTTTGATACTGCACCACTTGAGTTAGTAAGTCATTGAGGTTTGTAAAAAAGGAGATTACTGGATCAGTCCCTTCTTCTTTACTTAAATATCTAGCTCCTTGACTTATCACGGTGTTAGCAGAACTAACTACATCCATACTGCTGAATTGGGATTCCCAACCATTTTCTTTGATGAGAGCATACACATTAGCAAATACGGGTTCGAGTAAAGCATAGTTTCTTGAAACAAGCGCTTGTATTTCAGGAGTTGCATCATTTAAAAATGCCAAACTATTATAAACATGAGTTACCCCTTTATAAACACGAGCTACTCTTTTCGCTCCTTGTTCTATTGATAAGGCATTATGTATGGAAGTGGAAGTATCCCACTCCTCCCATTGTTTTACTGCTTGTTCAGCATGATACAAGGAATTAATAATCTTTTTAACGGCAGCAATCTGGGGTGGGCTACTTCCAAAACCTATAAAAGGCTCACCTTCATCATAGGAATCAAAGGGGGTCAATTCGCCATCGTAAGTTGTCTGCATTTGAGATTGGAAACGCTTGAGCAATTTATCACGAGCATTGGCAATTTGTTCAGACAGTTTTATGGATGCATCAATTGATTCACCTGATTTAGTCATGAAAATGCACCTTATTCTCTATATTAAAGTATAGAAAATAAATTGAAAACTGCGCTTACATTTTACACATTTTTGAAAACCAGATCAGATTATTGAAAACTAAATTAAAAGGCTTCATTCTTTTTTATTTTTGGGTATCAAAATAAGCTGTCCATAGAAACAGGATTAGACTCATCTGTTGGTTTTTGCTCACTATTTTTCAAAGTCATTGAACCCCAAAAGGATTATTTGGTTGAAATTTTTTCTAAATGGTTTTTTTACGATTATCTTTGCTTCAATTACAGCTAGAGCATAGCAAAATACGGACTAATTGATCAAAACAGCACCAAAACCGCAGTAACATTAACTATATGATTAAAATAAGCACCATTTTATTGCTCATTAAAAAGGAACGTCTAACTCAGCATTGATTAGTTGAATTTGTTGCTTAAATATAGACTTAATTTTCTCCAAATTATCGTTATCCGTAGCTTCAAAACGGGCAACTAGGCAAGGAGTAGTATTTGAAGCACGCAATAACCCCCATCCATTGGCAAACTCCACTCTTAACCCATCAATTGTTATGATTTTAGCGTCTGTAAATCGCGCTAGTTGACTAAACTGTTTAATAAATTCAAACTTACTATCGTCTTCAATAGCAATTTTAATTTCAGGGGTATTGATGCTATTGGGAATTAATTTAAATTGTTCACTGACGCTTAAATCGGATTCGCTTAAAAGCTCAAGTAAACGACAAGCGCTGTATAGGGCATCATCAAAACCATACCAACGATCTTTGAAAAATAAGTGTCCACTCATTTCACCAGCTAAAATAGCTTTTTCCTGTTTCATGACCGATTTAACTATGGAATGACCAGTTGGGCACATTTTTGCAACCCCACCAGAAGCTACAATTTCTTGCTCTAAATGACTTGAACATTTCACATCAAAGACGATGGTGGCCCCAGGATTTTGCCTTAATAGATTGCGCGAATAGAACATCATAAGCCTATCCGGCCAGATCATTTCACCTTTATCGGTGATAAGGCCTAACCTATCTGCATCACCATCGAAACCTAAACCTATATCCGCTTTGTGAGTGGCTACCGCCGCTTTTAAATCGGTTAAATTAGTCTCAATTGAGGGATCAGGGTGATGGTTAGGGAAGCGACCATCTACATCACAATACAATGGAATGACCTCACATCCTAAATGTGCAATTACCTCGGGAATTACTGTACCAGCAATACCATTCCCGCAATCAACCACCACTTTAAATGGCCGCTTCAGTTTGATATCGCTTTCGATTCGATTCATGTATTCCGGTATCACGTTTTTACTGATGTCTGATCCTGAGCCAGTTATTCGTTCACCACTCTTATGGAAGCGATAAAGGATATCAATTTCGTTTTGGGTTAGGGTTTTACCCGCCAAGACCATTTTAATGCCGTTGTAATCTGCAGGATTATGGCTTCCAGTAACCATTAAACCGGAATCAATACCTTGCGTGCTTGTTGCGTAGTACATCACAGGGGTTGCTACAGCCCCTAAATCAAACACTTCAATACCACTCTCTACAAGGCCTGCTTTTAGCGCTGTAGCTAAGGCAGGACTGGTCAAACGCCCATCACGGGCTAGAAAGATTTGTTGTCGATTTAATTGTCTTAAAAAGCAAGCCACTGCCAGTCCAATGCTAAAATAAGCATCTTCATTCAATTCCTTACTAACAACACCGCGAATGTCGTAAGCTCTAAAAACTGAGGGTGAAACAGTTGTTTGCTGATAGGTCATTTTATTGTCTCCCAGAGCTTCCGAAGCCACCCTCGCCTCTTTCGCTTTGCTGAAACTCTTGCACTACTTCAAACGCCGCCTGGACGACGGGAACAAAAACCAATTGAGCGATTCGCTCACCTGGGTTAACGGTGAATACATCGTGCCCACGATTCCAACAAGAAATCTTCAACTCCCCTTGGTAGTCTGAGTCAATTAATCCAACTAAATTTCCCAAGACAATACCATGTTTATGTCCTAATCCTGAACGAGGCAGAATTACAGCAGCTAATTGAGGATCTGCAATATAGATTGAAATGCCCGTTGGCAATAAAACCGTTTCTTGTGGAGCTATTTGAATCGCATCGGACACGCATACTCGCAAATCCAGCCCAGCAGCCCCATCAGTTGCATAAGTAGGCAAAGGAATCGTATCACCTACTCGAGAATCCAGGATTTTTAATTGAATCACTTGCTGCATAATCATTCCCATTGATTTTAAAGAGCTCCATTTTGCAGAGTTGAGGCGATGATTGCAATAATTTGCCCTGCTAGTCTTGTTTTTTGGGTTAAAGGCAACTCGATTTGTTTGTTTTTTGTTATTACCGTTACTTGGTTTTCGTCTCTCTCAAATCCCAAACCTTTACCCACCTTATTGGCAACTATCATGTCTAATTTCTTTGCCTGCAGTTTGTCTTTTGCATAAGTGATCACATCATTGGTTTCTGCCGCAAACCCCACAACAAATGATGCTTTTCCTTGTTCTGAAACACTCGCGAGAATATCCCTGTTTTTAACCAAATCAATGGTTAACTCGTTTCGCTCCTTTTTCTTCATTTTTTCCGGAGATGGTGAATGTGCTCGATAATCAGCAACTGCTGCTGCAGCAATAAAAATATCTCCTTTACAAACGTGTTTCTTGACTTCTTCATACATGGATTGAGCTGACTCTACTCGGATAAGCTCTATTTGGGAAAAAGTCTCTAAATCACATGGACCACTGATTAAGGTCACTTGAGCACCCGCCATCGCACAGGCTTCTGCCATCGCAAATCCCATTTTCCCCGAGCTGTAATTACTTAAATAACGAACAGGATCAATGGCCTCTCGAGTAGGCCCCGCGGTAATAACTACTTTTTTGCCAGTCAGTAATTGATTCACATCTAAAAGTCGAAGGGTATTAATGATTTGTTGCGATTCGCTGACCCGACCAAGACCATGCTCACCACAAGCTTGAGCTCCCTCTTCAGGACCCACAAAGATAACTCCCCTCTCTTGCAATAACTCACAATTAGCTCGCGTTGCAGGATGTGCCCACATGCTTCGATTCATAGCAGGACATACAATGACAGGTACTTCAGCAACAAGGTATAGGGTAGATAGCAAATCATCTGCTATTCCCTGTGCCATTTTAGCAAGGCAATTGGCAGTTGCTGGTGCAATTAACAAATAATCAGCCCAGCGAGCCAATTCAATATGTCCCATAGCACGCTCAGCTTGAGTATCAAACAAATCCGTTCGAACTTCATTACCCGATATCGCTTGCATCATCAAAGGTGTAATAAACTCCTGAGCGGATTGAGTCATCACTACTCTAACCTCTGCTCCCAAAGCAGTTAATTCTCTAAGCAAATAAACAGATTTGTACGCAGCGACTCCTCCACAAACTCCCAGAAGAATTTTTTTATTCACAAAATCTTGCATGACCGACCATTTTTGATAAGAATACCCAAGATCAAAGCACAAACTTCGCAATAAAGGAATATAAAAGGAATACAAAATGACGGTTGTCCAATCAACGCGCCAGTTAGACTTGCGTGAAAAATTACTCATTCATGGAGTTGCAAGCCTCTCGGATAGCGAATTATTAGCTGTGTTCATCAGCTCCGGAAATAAACAAAGAACATGCCTAGAGTTAGCCAATGATTTAATGAATCAGTACAGCGACTTACGAGCACTCCTAAATTCTGACTTGAATCAATTTCAATTAATTCCTGGCTTAGGTATCGTTCGCTATACCCAACTACAGGCCGTTAAAGAAATGTGTCGTAGGAGTGACTTCATCCAATTAAAAAGGGATTCTGCAATTAACAACAGTAGGCAAACCTATTCTTTTTTGAAAAGGAGGCTCCGAGATAACAAACACGAGACTTTTGCTGCCTTGTATCTTGATAACCAGCATCGAGTCATTGCCTATGAAGAATTGTTTTCAGGAACAATCAACTCAGCAAGTGTGCACTCAAGACCCATTGTTGAACGAGTTCTTCAACTGAATGCAGCAGCTCTAATTTTGGCACACAATCACCCATCAGGCGTTTCTGATGCCAGTCAGCAAGATATTGAAGTTACAGCGCGTATAAAACAAGCGCTGGAGCTTATTGATGCCCGTTTGTTGGATCACATCGTCATTGGAGATAACGAAGTTTACTCCATTATCGCTGAGCATAAGTGGGCCTGTAATTAATGACTAACAAATGCACTGGATATCTATTAATCATTGACGGATCGATCATGTTTCAACTCTTTGTACCTGACTTTATAAAAAACAAAACCATTCAATTCTTTCTGTTCGTAGGAATTCTGTCTGATATTTATTTAGCAAGCTCTTTAAAGCATGTTTTATTTATTTTCGGCTTCCCCTATTTAACGGCTGTTTTACTCTATTATTTGATGAACCGTAAAAAGCCTTTGGTAAAAGCGATGGTGAGTGCTCAATACAAACGAAAGAACTAAAACAGTCTTAATAAAATGCATCTTGACTATTTAGGGAAATCATAATACCAATAGACACCATGGAACACGGAACCACGAAGGACTGTATAATGAGCCAAGCTCAAAGCTCTCCTGAGCTACACAAAAATTTAGATGCACGGCTGCTAACAATGATGACCTTGGGTGGATCAATTGGCACAGGGATTTTTTTAGCGAGTGGTAGTGTTCTTGCTAAAGCAGGACCAGGCGGAATCCTGGTCGCATACTTACTCATGGGCGTTTTAGTTTATTTTTTAATGAATAGCCTTGGTGAGATGGCTGCTTACATGCCAACCTCAGGCTCCTTCTATCAATATGCTGCTGATTTTGTTGACCCTTCACTAGGGTATGCATTGGGATGGAACTATTGGTACAGCTGGGCTATCTCTATTGCTGCTGAAATAGCAGCATCGGCGGTGTTAATGCGGTTTTGGTTCCCTGACTCCCCGCATTGGATATGGACAGGAAGCTTTTTAATTTTGATTTTAGGCTTCAATGCCTTCTCTACAAAATTGTTTGGAGAAATCGAATATTGGCTGTCTCTGATCAAAGTAACAGTGATCATTCTGTTTATAGTCATAGGGTTTGCAATGATATTCGGGCTTACATCTCACCATTCTGTAGGCCTTAAGAACTGGAGCCTAGGTGATGCTCCCTTTCACGATGGTTGTTTCGGAATATTTAGCGCCTTTATGTTAGCTGGATTTTCATTCCAAGGGACCGAAATGATAGGTATTGCTGCGGGTGAAAGTAAAGATCCTGGTACTACCATCCCAAGGGTCATTAAAATGGTATTTTGGAGAATCTTCATTTTCTTTTTTCTAACCATGTTGATTATTGCGTTTTTAATCCCTTATACCTCAGCGGAATACTTGGATCAGAACATCAGCATGAGTCCGTTTACAAAAGCATTTGCCCTTATCAATCACACTTATGCTCCTTCATTTATGAATGCCATCATTTTGATAGCACTCTTGTCTACAGCAAATTCAGGATTATACGCATCCAGCCGCATGCTTTGGTTTTTAGCAAAAGAAAAACATGTTCCAAGTGTATTTTCAAGCATTACCAAGCGCGGCATTCCTATTTGGGCCTTACTGGCAACGGTAAGTATTTCATTCTTTGTTTTTATTACTTCGTTGTTTAGCCCCAAAACAATTTATTTATGGTTAGTGAATGCTGGTAGTTTGGCTGGTTTTATAGCTTGGATGGGTATTAGTGTTAGTCATTACAAATTCCGCAAACAGTATATCAAGAATGGTAATGATTTACGTAAACTCCCTTTTCTTGCAAAAGGCTTTCCTTATGCTCCCATTGGAGTTTTCATTTCGTGCATTCTGATGCTCATAGCCTATAATATTGTGGCTTATATCCATTACAATTTAACTTGGCAAGAGTTGTGCATTTCTTATCTTGGGCTGCCTTTGTTTTTCTTCGTGTGGTTTGGAAAAAAATACAGTTTACTAAGCTCTATCGGCTCTCTCAGGGGAGCGGCACCGATTAACTCTGTGCTAAACACCTCAACCGTTCCCCAAAACCAAAGTGCAGAGTCGACCTAACCGAGCCGTGACCTTAGGGGGTGGATATTTTAGAGAATATCCGCCTCGCTTTAATCTCTTCTATTGTATATAATTCCCACATTTGCTCACTTCCTAGTCTAATGTTCTCAATCCAACATACAGCCACAATTTACCGAGGAAAACCGGAGTTCCTCAAAGAGCTATGTGAAGAAATGAGTGAAAGCTCATTAATTATTGAAGATTTAGTCTTTTCCCCTCTTAAAAAGGAAGACCTATGCTTTGCCTTAGATGTCTGGCTTGAACCGCAAATGGTACATTTTGAATCAATATCCCAAGCAGTCAAAATACTGCGACAAGCCGGAAAGTTCTGGTATTTACACCCCATAAAACACATAAGGCGCTCAAAATTAATCGAGGAGCAATTGCGGAAAGTCCCCTCTCTAACAAGAGCTTTTCCAGTCATAGAAGAGATCCCCAAACTAGGAGTTTTTAGTCTCCTTGATCAAAATACTCTAGTCTATAGTGCGCATCGATCGAAACAATGGCCTGATGGGAATTGTTTTTTTACAGAGGACAAAATCACTCCCCCAAATCGAGCGTATCTTAAGTTATGGGAAGCGCTGTTTCTTCTAAATCAATACCCAAAACCTGATGAAACGGTATTGGATTTAGGCGCCTCTCCAGGTGGGTGGACTTACGTTATGCAATCTTTTGGAGCACATGTTACTTCAGTGGATAAAGCGGAGTTGGCTCCTAAGATCATGGCGCTGCCTAATATCAGTTTTCGTCAACAGAGTGCTTTTGCTCTAGAACCTGAAAAACTATCTAAACCCTATGATTGGGTTTTATCCGACATCGCTTGTTACCCTGATCGAGCTTATAGCTTGATTACCCGATGGATAAATTCTGGTAAAGCCAAACGCCTCATTTTTACCATTAAGCTTCAAGGCCAAACCAACATGAATATTATTCGCCAGCTCAAAGAGATACCCAATTCACGAGTACAGCACTTGTTTTATAATAAACATGAAGTGACCTTCTTTTATCCCAGTCATTGATCTACCCAGAACAAAGCATCAAGAGTTTAAACCCCGGATTACAATTCCGAGTATAGAACAAAGACATGGGTAACACTTCTCCTTTAAGTGAGTTGTCTTTAAGCTCTCGAAAAATCAAAAGAAATCACGTCTTTGATACTGTCTTTGTTTAATGCTAAAGCTAACAACCTATCAATGCCCAATGCGACCCCGCTACAGCTAGGCATACCAAATTCCAAAGCATCTAATAAGTAACGATCGGCATCAACCTCTAACAACCCTTTTTCAATTCTTGACTTTTGATCACGGGCAAATCGATTGGCTTGAGCTTGAACATCAGTCAACTCATGAAAACCATTAGCTAGTTCAACGCCTTTAAAGTACACTTCAAAACGATGTGCAACACCTTTATGTACTTGTGCTAAAGCGGCTTGTGACTCAGGAAAATCATAAACGGCTACTGGTGCACCCTCATACGCCAAAAACGGCTCAACCACATGGCTCATTAATAGAAATAAGTACTGATCGATATCCATTTCCTCAGCGGGGAGTACCTTATCCAACTCATATTTTTTGAGTACGCTTTTTAATTGCTCGATTGAAGCAGTAAAAGGATCAATAGAGCATGACTCGATGAAGGCTTGCTCGTATGTTTTTCGGATTAAAGGCTCCGATTTGAGAATAGTCTGCAAAAACAAATCCATCTCATCCATCAGCTCATGATGATCTATATCTAATTGATACCATTCTAAAAGAGTAAATTCTGGATTATGCCAACGCCCTAATTCGTCATCCCGGAACACTCGGGCAAGCTGAAAAATCGGTCCACTTCCTGCGGCAAGTAGGCGCTTCATATGGTATTCAGGAGATGTTTGTAATTGATAAGCTTCTTTCCTAAAAAAGGCTTGTATATTACTCAGATAAACATCAGTGACCCCATAACGAGCCATTATAGGTGTTTCTACTTCTAAATAATGACGCTGAACAAAAAAATCGCGTATTTTAGTTATTATTGCCGATCGATGTTTCAATACTTCGATCTCTGCCGACGGTCTCCAAGACTGCTCAAAATTCATTAATAAAATATCCCCAACTCCAATCGAGCTGCTTCAGTCATCCTGTCCTGAGTCCAAGGTGGCTCCCAAACTAATTCGACTGTGCAATCACTTACCCCTTCAACTTGATTGACGGCCTGCTCTACAATCCCAGGGAATGTCTGGGCAACAGGGCATCCGGGCGTAGTTAAAGTCATTTGGATGTCGACATGACTGTCTTCATTGATGTTTATATTATAAATTAAACCCAAATCATAAATATTGACTGGAATTTCGGGATCAAACACGCCTCGTAAGGCTAATACAATGGCCTCTTTCAGCAACTCTTGATCCTGCTTTTTCTTAAACCCAAACATGAAGTACCTCTATCACTCCAATAATCTAGTGATTCTTACAATTATTCTGTTTTCACCACATCCATCTCTTTATTCAAGGCAGCTTCTAAAGTATGCCAAGCTAAAGTAGCGCATTTTACTCGTGCTGGAAAAGCCTTAACACCCGCTAAAACGGATAACTTATCCATCGAAGCCATAGGATTGTAGTCTTCGCTAGTTAACATTTGATGCACCTTATGAAATACCTGATGGGCTTCTGCAACTGATTTTCCTTTTAAAGCATCCGTCATTAATGAAGCAGAAGCTTGCGATATGGCACAACCACAACCCAGAAAGCTAATGTCATTGATGACTTCATTATTTACTTTTACAAAAACCGTCAATTTGTCACCACATAGGGGATTAAAACCTTTTGCCTCAGCAGTTGCATCATCCATCGTATGATGATTACGAGGATTCCTGTTATGATCAATAATGATCTCTTGATAAAGCTCTCGCAACTCCATGTTCATGCAAACACCTCTTTAACCCGTTGGAGAGCTTCCATGCAATAATCCACTTCTTGAAAAGTATTATAAAAAGACAAGGAAATTCTCGAAGTAGCTGCGACCTCATAAAAATCCATCAACGGCATGGCACAATGATGGCCGCTGCGAATAGCAATACCCTCACTGTCTAAAATTGTCCCTATATCATGAGCATGAATTTTTCCATGAACAAATGAAATAACAGGAACTTTATTCTCAGCTGTGCCCACAATATTAAACCCTTTCACTGCTTCTAAAGCCTTTGTGGCATAAGTCAAAAGTTGGTTTTCATACTCTAGAATAGCGTCCAAATCTAAGGAGCATAAGTAGTCTATGGCTGCACCTAGACCTATCGCACCAGCAATATTAGGTGTTCCAGCTTCAAATTTTTGAGGAAGAGCAGCATACTCAGTAGCTTCGAAGCTTACAGAGTTTATCATCTCCCCTCCCCCCTGATAAGGAGTCATGCTATTTAACAGATCTTCTTTGCCCCAAAGCACACCAATGCCTGTAGGACCATACATTTTATGCCCTGAAAATGCATAAAAATCACAACCTAAATCTTGTACGTCAATAGGCAAGTGGGGCGTAGCTTGCGCACCATCGAGTAGTACTTTGGCTCCGACTGCATGCGCCATTTCTATCATTTTTTTAACTGGATTAATGGTACCTAATGCATTAGAAGCGTAGGTGATTGCCACCATTTTGGTGTTTTCATTCAATTTACTTTCAAATTCTTCGAGATCAATTTCACCATTGACCAAAATTGGGGCCACTTGCAATTTTGATCCCATTTTTTTACAAACCATCTGCCACGGAACTATATTTGAATGATGTTCCATGTGAGAAATTAAAATTTCTTCGTCTGGTAGTATTCTCGGTGCCACTAAGCTTTGGGCAACTAAATTGATAGCCTCTGTAGTACCACGTACAAAAATGCACTCCCTTACTGAGTTTGCATTGATAAATCGTTTTATTTTAGCTCTTGCAGCCTCAAACTGCTCTGTTGCTCTTACGCTTAAAGCATGTACACCACGATGAACATTCGAATTATCTTGTTCATAATAACGAGCCATTGCATCAATTACCGTTTTTGGTTTTTGTGTTGTTGCAGCATTGTCGAAATAAACCAAATCGTAATCGTTTACCTTTTGTTGAAGGATTGGGAAATCTTTACGGATTTTATTCACATCCCAATAGGTGCTTAACGGTTCATCGGTTTTCATTTGCATTCTCCAACTGTTGCGTTAACAAATTACTCATCCAATCAGCCAACTCATCATTAGGAATCATGCGCAAATTACCGTTCGCAAAAGCTTGGATTAAATAATGGGAAGCCTCGCTCCGACTAATCCCTCTTGTTTCTAGATAAAAAATTGCTTCCTCATCAAGTTGACCAACCGTGGCACCGTGAGAACATACAACATCATCCGCAAAAATCTCTAATTGCGGCTTGGTATCAACCTCAGCATTCGCGGACAGCAATAAGTTTTTATTTTGTTGATGTGCATTGGTGTGCTGAGCATCTTTTGCTACAAACACTTTACCATTAAACACCGCCCTTGATTGCCCTTTTAAAATGCCTTTGTAATCTTGCTCGCTTCCGCAGTTGGGAACTAAATGCCGTACCAAGGTATGATGGTCCACGTGCTGTCCAGCAGATGGGGCATAAATTCCATTCATTAAACAAGAGGCATGTTGCTCTTCAAGATCGATATTAACATCACTTCTAACAACCTTGCCTCCCAAGCTCAGGGAGTGGCTAGAAAATTCACTATGCTCTGATTGATTAACGACTACATGACCCATATGAAACGCGGCTTTACTTTCTCTTTGAATTTTAAAATGTTCTACTTTAGCATTAGGTCCAATCTTTATTTCACTGACAGTATTCGTGAAATAATTAGTATTCTCTACACCTGAATAGTCTTCAATTACTGACAACTGACTCCCTTTTTCCATAATGATCAAATGTCGGAGATACACAGCCTGATTGTCTTGATCTTGATAATGAGTCAATGCTACCGGTTCTTTAATACAAACATCTTCAGGTACATAAATAAAAACGCCTGTATGCAACATAGCCGTATTCAAATAGTGAAAACCATGCTCTTGTTTTAATACATGTCCCAAAAAGGGTTTCACTAAATCTGGATGAGTAGTTAAAGCTTGCATTAGAGGAAGAATCAATACTCCTTTGGGTAAAGAATGCGTCCAATCTCCAAGACTTATCTCAGCATTATGAATGGTCACTTGGTTGGCTACAGGAACTTGAAATTCTTTATTAGGATAAGACGAAGTGACTTTAGATTGTGCCGTTACAAAAGATTGCGATAAAATGGACTCAACCTGGGTGTATTTCCAGTCTTCATGATGTCGAGTTGGAAACCCTTTTTTATGCAAGCTTGATAATGCCTTAGATTGTAATTGAGCAACCCAGCTTATATCAGATAATCTGGATTTCGCTTGCTGATCATAATAGCCTAAGATCTCGCTCATGACTGCTCCGTTTCCTCAAGCCAACTGTACCCTTTCTGCTCTAGTTCTAAAGCTAAACTTTTATCACCAGACATAACAATTCGGCCATCCACCAGAACATGTATAAAATCCGGCTCGATGTAATCTAATAATCGTTGATAATGAGTAACTAAAATGATAGATCGTTCAGGAGATCTCATGGCGTTAACCCCTTGCGATATAATGCGCAAAGCATCAATGTCGAGTCCTGAATCCGTCTCGTCTAAAATTGCTAATTTAGGTTCTAAGGCTGCCATTTGCAGAATTTCATTCCGCTTCTTCTCTCCACCTGAGAATCCTTCATTGATGCTACGGTATAAAAAACTCTCATCCATATCCAACAATTGGCATTTCTCGCGAATAAAACTTAAAAATTCGATGGCATCAAGAGTATTTTTACCCTGACCTTTACGAACCGCATTCACTGAAGCTTTAAGAAAATTGATATTAGTCACCCCAGGAATCTCAATGGGATACTGAAATGATAAAAATACCCCTGCTCTTGCCCTTTCTTCGGGAGATAAAGGCAATAAATCTTGACCTAAGTAACTGACTTCACCACTAATGACTTCATAAGAGGGATGTCCTGCTAATACTTTAGATAAGGTACTTTTACCTGAACCATTCGGCCCCATTATGGCATGAACCTCACCAGCATTCACTTGCAGATTAATCCCTTTTAAAATGGACTGAGCGTTTATGGCTACATTGAGATCTTTAATTTTTAACATACTAACCTACTGCCCCTTCTAAGCTGATGCCTAACAATTTAGTGGCTTCCACTGCAAATTCCATAGGCAATTCTTTTAATACTTGCTTGCAAAATCCATTGACTATCATAGAAACAGCATCTTCTGTATCGATGCCTCTTTGTTGACAATAAAACAATTGCTCTTCACTTATCTTTGAGGTTGTTGCCTCATGCTCAACTTGAGCAGTTGGGTTTTTCACTTCAATATAGGGAAAAGTATGCGCAGAGCATTGGCTCCCCATTAACATAGAGTCGCACTGGGTATAATTACGAGCATTGGTTGCAGTCGGTGCTATGCGTACTAAACCACGATAGGCATTATGTGCTCGTCCCGCACTTATGCCCTTGGAAATGATCGTTGAGCGGGTATTTTTTCCAAGATGAATCATCTTGGTTCCTGTATCCGCTTGTTGAAAATGATTGGTTAATGCTACAGAGTAAAATTCACCTACAGAATCATCTCCTTGCAAAATGACACTTGGGTATTTCCAGGTAATGGCTGAGCCTGTTTCAATTTGTGTCCAGGATATTTTTGACCGTTTACCTCTACATGCTCCACGTTTAGTCACGAAATTATAAATACCACCTTTTCCTTCCTTGTCCCCAGGATACCAATTTTGTACGGTTGAATATTTGATTTGTGCTCCGTCCAAAGCAACTAATTCAACGACAGCTGCATGCAGTTGATTTTCATCACGCATAGGCGCTGTGCATCCTTCTAAATAAGAAACATAACTGTCAGCATCAGCAACAATAAGCGTGCGCTCGAATTGTCCTGTAGAAGCGGCATTTATACGGAAATAAGTAGATAGTTCCATCGGGCAACGCACTCCTTTAGGAACATAGACAAAAGATCCATCACTAAAAACCGCTGAATTCAACGCCGCGTAAAAATTATCGCGATAAGGCACAACAGAACCCAAATACTGTTTAACTAAATCAGGATAAAGATGAACAGCTTCCGAAAGAGGACAAAATATAACTCCCTTTTCTGCCAATTTTGCTTTAAAGGTCGTTGCAACAGAAACACTATCAAACACTGCATCCACTGCCACCCCGGCAAGCATTTCTTGTTCTCTTAATGGTATACCTAATTTTTCATAGGTTCTCAGCAATTCAGGATCAATTTCATCCAAGCTCTTTGGAGCATCCTTCTTATTTTTGGGTGCGGAATAATAGGAAATGGTTTGATAATCAATGGGTGGGTAATGAACGCTTGACCACTCAGGATGAGACATTGTGAGCCAGTGATTGAATGCCTTTAAACGCCACTCCAACAAAAACTCTGGTTCGCCCTTAATTGCTGACAAACGTCGAATTACGTCCTCATCTAAGCCAGGAGGAAAAGTCTCCACTTCAATGTCGGTTACAAAACCGTGTTGATATTCTCTATCGAGCAGAGAATTAATTTGCTCGCTGCTTTTAGCCACGATTGACTCCACTTGCTAATTGCCGAACTCGTTCAACATCCCTAGTTGGTAGAGTTGGTTTTGCCAATGCTTCTAAACTAACACTATCAAGAGCAGTTTCTATTGCATGACTAATTAAACGCCAATTGCCTTTTATTGCGCAGACTCCTTCTAAAAAGCAATCATTTGGGTGCAAACTACACTCTGTAAAACCTTTATGCTTTTCTAAAGCGAATATTATTTCGGAGACAGAGATATCCCCAGCAGGTCGTTGTAATCGGTACCCCCCAGAGACCCCTCTCACAGAAACAAGTAATCCAGCTCCTGTAAGACGCTTTAATATTTTACTCACCGTAGGTACAGTTAGATGGGTGTGAAAGGCAATATCTCGAGCATTGCACAACTGTTGTGTATGCTTGGCCAAATGCACCATGACCACTGTTCCATAATCGGCCAACTTACTGATGCGAAGCATAACACCCCCTACCCAATTAATCTAGTACCAAATTAGTCTGGATTTAAAACAAACATACCCTCATTTAAATATAGTACTAAATCAGTTCTGTATTTAATAAACTGCAAATATTACCTTATTAATGGGGATTGGATCAATCTAAATCTGAAAGTTGGACCATCCGCTCCCTCACTGTCGTAGCTCGATTTTGTATTGTGCTCACCGAGCCAAACCCTTAGAGAGCAGATGGATTCGAAGCGTAATAACCTATCTACTCAATTGGTTCTCAAAATCACTCACTTGGTTGCATGTATCAGTATTGGGATGGTAAAAAAATGTCCCTCGATCATTTGCGGTTGCTGCTAAATAGACCGCCCCAACCCCTGATATAATCAATAAAAAATTAGTAATAACTGATTTCAGAAAGCCTCGATGCTCTTGAAGTATCTGATTATTTTGCAATCCCAGTAAGACACTTTTTATAACGTTGCATTTATAAACTTCCGGTTTAGACATCAACATCGCTGCTTTAATCTGATCACACCCTTCTGTAAGAATACTAGCAGCAGTTATTTCACCTCTTTGCGCTAGCCGCATTGCTTTTAAGTATAATTTAGCATTGTGCTCATAAACAGAAGACTCTCGACCTTCAACATAATTGAATCGTCCTTTACTTTGACGCTCGATGTAACCATCATAAGCAAATACAAGCCCTTCAGGATGCAATGCTTGTTTTCCAACCTGGCTAAGCATTTCCCCAATGAGATTTTTTACTAAAAGCTGTTCGGATTTTGATATCTTGAATAGATAAGGCCTTTCAGTCGCAGAGCGTGACTCTTCATAACTATTATTGTTCATTAATCGTGTTGAAAAGGACATTCCTTCTTTGGCTTGCTCTATCATATTTTCCATTAAAATTGGGTTATACTCATCACCACCGATATTCGGAATACTTCGACCAAAAGGATCAGTTTTAACCTTTAAAGGAAACTTTTTCTTAGCGGCTTCATAAGCTTGGTTAGTTAGATCATGGGACAATCGCTTAATTTTTTGGACTAGCTCATCTGACGGCTCGGCAAGATACTGCTCTATCAAAACGAATATATTTTTGTTCATTTTCAAAGGGTCGGGCAATTGCAGTTTGCTAGCCTGGTGCTCGACAGTCACTATTTTTTCTATGTCTAAAGGCTCTTGAGCAGCTGGTAGTATTGACGCCCCTTTGTTAATCACTTGAGTTAGGGTGGCTATGTCAGCAAGATACCCTTTTGGTAATGCCTTTTTATAGCGTCCTGTTGAGGGATGACAATCCTCTATCTGAATTATTAAAGTGCCAGACAATTGAACTGGCTTCAGTAACTCTCTGAGTAATTGTGGTATTTCATCACCAATCAATTGCCCTGCTATAGCTAGACGAATAGCCTCCCCTAACGAGATGTATCTCTCAGTAAGAATGCGCTTTATCTCAATCGTTCTTTTATTTAATTGCTTATGAGCTTTACCACTTGGCATGTGAACCTCTCACTGTAAATTTTTGCGGAATTGTAACCTAAAACGACCACAATACAAGCACAATGGAGACAAGTTGAACCCGATTAAATTAATTCGATCATGCTCTTGCTAATCCTCTCTAAACACTTAAAAATAGATCATTCAATGTGTCCTTAGGAGACAGGATGACTACTATTCATGACAAAGAATTAAACGATTTGATGCAGGAAGTTGCTGAAAAAAGTTTACAAATAATCACTAACCTAAAAAATACACCTATTAAATTTAACGAAGTTCTAAACCAATACATTCATCTCACTGAGCATTTTCAACATTTAATGAATGTAATTATCAATAATCCTGAAAAGGTATGGCAAATGCAGTTTAATTATCTGCAAGATGCAATCAGCTTAGCACAAGCTCAATTCACGCATTGGATAGAAGGTAAAGCAATGCCAATTGATGATCACCGCTTTAATACTGACGATTGGTTGAACAACCCTTTCTTTAATCTGTTGAGCCAACACTATTTGTTAGCTCATCAACACATGACTGAATTTTTAGAATCTGTTGAATATTCAGACGATAATACTGCAAAAAGAGTCCGATTTTTTACTAAACAATATTTAGACGCCTTAGCCCCAACTAATTTTTTGCATACAAATCCCCAGCTTTTGGCTGAAACACTGCAAACCCAAGGAAAAAATCTTTTAAAAGGCTTAAATAATCTACTCTCAGATTTAGAAACTGGCTCTGCACGAATCAATATAAAAATGACGGACATGGATGCCTTTAAATTAGGCGAGAATCTAGCAACGACTCCAGGAAAAGTCGTATTTCGCAATAGTATGATGGAGCTGATTCAATACTCACCCCAAACAGATAAAGTAAAATCAATTCCACTGCTCATTATCCCACCCTGGATCAACAAATATTATATTTTAGACCTAAGTCCACACAATTCCTTAGTCCGGTGGCTTGTTGAACAAGGAATTACCGTTTTCATTATTTCATGGGTTAACCCGAATAGAGAGTTCGCCAATAAGAGCCTATACGACTATTTGGCTGAAGGACCTAAAGAAGCCATTTCAGTGATACAAAAGCAGTTGAATGTTCCCCAGGTTAATGCTTTAGGGTTTTGTATAGGAGGAACTCTTCTAGCTACACTATTAGCTTACAACAAAGCTCACCAAGACAACTCAATTCATAGTGCCACCTTTTTAGCCTCCATGATAGATTTTAGTGACCCTGGTGATATTGCAGTTTTTATTGATGAACAGCAAATAAGAAAGCTTGAAGAAGAAATGAAATCCAAAGGGTATCTCGCTGGTGAATTCATGGCTTCAAGTTTCAATTCACTTAGAGCAAACGACTTAGTTTGGTCTTTTTTTATTAAGAATTATTTGCAAGGAAAAAGCCCGGTCCCCTTTGACATTCTTTATTGGAATGCGGACTCCACAAACATGCCAGCAACCATGCATTCTCAGTATTTACGCTGGATGTATCTGCATAATGACTTAATTAAGCCAAATAAAATTCGCTTGAATAACACACCTATTGATGTCAGTAAAATAGACATTCCCACCTTTTTCTTGTCCACTCAAAAAGATCATATCGCTCCATGGAAAACAACTTATACTGGATTCCAAATGATGAAAGGAGCAAAGCGTTTTGTACTTGGTGGATCTGGCCATATCGCTGGAATAATTAATTCACCCTCATCCAGCAAATATGGTTATCGTACGAACAACAGTACTCATTTAAGCGCCGAACAATGGTTCGATAACTCTACAGAACATGCAGGATCATGGTGGCCTGAGTGGTTGAAATGGCTTAAGGCCCAGTCAGGAAAAGCCATAGAGGCAAAGGATATAGCCACACTTCCTTATCGCCCAATTATGGATGCACCAGGTAGCTATGTGATTAGAAAAAAAGTAACTGAAAATTCCAATTAATACGGGTCTTATAAAATATCCTCAGGACTTATGCAAACTCCTGAGGTAGAGGCGTTTTTCGAAGTCCTGTAATAATTACTTGCACGGTTTTGATTACTATAATAAAGTGACGCGATAACTTACCATGTAACACACATCATAAAACTATTTTTTACTTTATTAGCCATAGTCCTTTTAATTACAGGCGCTTGGTCATTTCATCAATATTCTTTAGAGATTATTGATTACATCGATGATCTAGGATGGCTTGCGCCTGTATTATTTTTAACGGTCTATTGTTTAGCAACGTTGCTTCTCCTACCAACCATGGTATTAACGTTGGCAGGAGGAGCCATTTTTGGTCCATTTTTGGGCACTGCCCTCAACTTAGTGGGTGCAACTTGTGGCGCAGCATTTGCCTTTCTAATAAGCAGGCATTTAATTCATGATTGGTTTTCCAAGAAAAAGGGAGAAAAATTAAACAATATAATCTTGGAAGTCGATCAAAAAGGTTGGATATTTGTGGCTTTTTTAAGGTTATTTCCCATCATTCCATTTAATCTTGTGAATTATGGTCTGGGAATTACAGGGATCAAATTTCGACTCTATTTAGTGACGACCTTTGTATTCCTTCTTCCTGCAGAAATAATTTACACCTACTTTGGTTATGCAGGAATGGATGCTTTGACTAAGCCTGAGCATTTTTACAGAAATGGCAGCTTTTTCCTGGCTGGAATTGCTTTACTGTTGTTAGTCGTTTTTAAACTGACAAAGCTGAAATCAAACGCTCAACCAAGGGGTGTTTCAATTGATAAACAATCTGATCTAAAGACCGAACAACCCTAATTCCTTGTAAGCTATTGGTTATAAACATTGCGTCTGCTTGTTCAAGCATCTGCTTATCAAGGGAATGTTCATAATGAGGTATCTTATGTACCTTGCAAGCATGCAATACCCGAGAACGGGTAATTCCAGCGAGTACACCATCCTCTATTTGAGAAGTGAATACAGTACCTTCTTTGACAATAAATACGTTTGCACACGTTGTCTCCGTGGCACAATTCTGAGTATTAAAAAACAGCACATCTTCAGCATCCGCATTAGTTGCCTGAGACCGAGCTATAATAGCCTCTAAATAATTGATGGATTTAATCTTGTATACCGGATTAGAACTATCTCTTAACCATTTTGCAGTAATTAGTTTTAAAGGATGTGTTTGCAGAGTGTAGTTAAATGTTTGCAGGATTAACTGACTTACTTTACCTCTTTGGGTCAATCCTCGTGGTGCAGACCCCCCCGTCAGGATAACCTTTATTCCACCGTTGTATAAATTATCATTTCTAATTTTTTGTATAAGATGATCTAGCCAGTCCTCATAACTCAATTCAAATGCAATACCTAACTCTTCAGCTGAGCGACTTAAACGCCCCCAATGTAACTGAGAAAAACAAGGTTGCGCATTTTCAACTCGCAGAGTTTCGAATAAACCTTCGCCTAAAAATATACGATCATCTGTATTAAAAGCTGTAATTACCCCTTCTTTATCCTGAACTACCCTAGTATGCATAGAACTCCATAGTTAGTAATCTACGAAATCATCTAATTCTTCACGTAGTCGTCTCTCTTCCAACATATTTTCCAAACGTCTGCGAGCATCTAGACTAACTCCTGTGGCATCAACTTCCTCGGGGTCCACGTCTACTTCTTCAAACTCTTCCCCGATATCAATTACTTCTTCTTCATCGTCTTCAAATATATCACTCATGCAATTTCCTCACAGAATTTATAAACAGGATTTATGCAAAATTCCAATTTCTTCACTAAAATAGATTTCAACTCAGTCATTTAGTGTGCCCCAAACCCCTTTAGATCAAATTCCAGGACGGCTATATACCTTATTTTTTGTTGTTTGACTAGTTATTTTTAATTCAATTATTAGGGTATATTAGTAGATAATTTGCAGATTAATGCGAAAGAACTAATATGAATATAGAGAATACAGAGTATTAACTCATGCCTGATCAATACAAAATTGCTTTAAGAGATACAATAAAGCAAGTACGCTCAAAAATTTCATCCACCTATAGAAGATCCTCTTCGATTCAAATATGTACACGCATCAAATTTCTAGATGAATTTAGGCAAGCACAACGAATTGCATTGTATGTTGCTGTAAATGGAGAAGTTGATTTAACACCAATTTGGAAACATGCACACGAACAAGGAAAAACCTGCTATTTTCCTGCTTTAAACGATGACAAAACACTTCTATTTTTACCTGCCACACCTATAACCACTTTTAAAAACAACAAGTACGATATACCAGAGCCCGACGTGGATAAAAGCCAAGCCATATCACCTAAAGAAATGGATTTAATCATCATGCCATTGGTCGCTTTCGACGCTCGCTGCACGAGGTTAGGAATGGGGGCAGGATATTATGACAGGACGCTAGAAAATAAACCAACTATCCCACTATTTGGTGTAGCCTATCAATTCCAAAGGGTAGATTTCATTGAACCACAATCTTGGGATATACCTTTGGACGCAGTTATAACTCAAAATGCTATTTACTGGCGCAATTATTTAATTTAACCAATCGAGAAGACTCCATGGATCCTATAACTCATGCTGCATTAGGCGCCGCTTCAGCTCAAATTATTTTTGGAAAATACAATAAACACATTCCTTGGCAAGTTGGCGCATTAGCTGGAATGGCCCCAGATTTAGATGTTTTTTTTGCCTTGAACAACAATCCATTAAGTCTTGAATATTGGCACCGTCATTTTACCCACTCTTTGAGCTTCATCCCTATTGGTGGAATGATAGTAGCCTTAGTTTTAATCTGTTTTCCCCATTTTAGAAAGCATTGGAAAATAACAATTGGATCAGCTCTTATTGCTTATGCAACTCATAGTTTATTGGATGCTATTACTTCGTATGGAACCCTTCTGCTATGGCCCTGGAGTAACTCCAGAATAAGTTGGGATATTGTAGCTATCATAGATCCTGTGTTTACTGTACCGCTAATACTAGGTACGATTTA
Source organism: Legionella waltersii (assembly GCF_001468085.1). Taxonomy (GTDB): domain Bacteria; phylum Pseudomonadota; class Gammaproteobacteria; order Legionellales; family Legionellaceae; genus Legionella; species Legionella waltersii. The sequence continues at coordinate 215,512 of NZ_LNZB01000036.1, forward strand.
CTCAGTCATTTTTCAAAACTCCAGAGCAACAGCCTATGCATTTGTATTTTGTAGCTTATTTCTCGTCTTTAATTTTGTCCAACATCAGCGGGCCATAAAAGTTGTCAATCAATACGCTGAAGCCAATCACCTCAACATACAGCTTCTTCGAATAATACCCAAACTTGCCAGCTCCACTCATTGGCGAGCAATTATCAAAGAAAAGAAATGCTCCACTATTGCTGATGTTGCAACGCCAATTTTCGCTTCATCAGAAGTGGCTCCAAACAACCAAGTTCTTAATCTCACAAATACGCTTATACCGAACAGACTAACATCAGAACAAAAACAAGAGCTCGCACTATTTAGCTGGTTTACAGAACAACAAGTCATCATCGCTAATAAAAACCCCCTACTTTTAGCAGATGGACGCTATACATTAGGTGTTAAACCCATCTACTCCTTGTGGGGCATTGAATTAATGCCTCAAAACAAGCATGCGAAGAAAATAAAATTACCCGAGATAAAAGAAGTATGTAGTCCCGATATACAGTACTGATAACATCTAGAACTATCAAAGATCCTTTTCCGCTTGCTCACGCGCGCGGCTCGGATTTAAAAACAAAATAAATCCTCAATACGACACCTTTTCTCCCAAAGGGAGAAAGCACAAACAATGCACTCAAACCAAGATTCTGTACGGGGGATTTGAGTGCAGATGAAGCTCACGCCCTTTCTCCCGAAGGGAGAAAGCAGAAGCAATGCACTCAAACCAAGATTCTGAATAGGGTGATTTGAGTGCAAATGAAGCTCACGCCCTTTCTCCCAAAGGGAGAAAGCAGAAGCAATGCACTCAAACCAAGATTCTGAACGGGGGGGATTTGAGTGCAGGTCAAGCGATCGGGACGCCAAAAAAAGCGGAGTGTACATCAGGTACATGAGCATTTTTTTGGCGTCCCGATCGCTTGAGATGCGCCAAATACACCCGTTCAGAGAGCGTCAGGGCCTAGTTCGCCGGTGCGTATACGAACGACCTGCTCCAAGTCATAAACAAAAATCTTCCCATCCCCAATTTTACCTGTATAAGCAGACTTACAAATTGCCTCAATGGCCAAATCCACCATATTATCGGCTAGCGCAAGCTCAATTTTTATTTTTGGAAGGAAATCAACAACATACTCAGCGCCTCTATATAGCTCGGTATGTCCCTTTTGGCGACCAAAACCCCTTGTTTCTGAAATGGTTATCCCTGGAACTCCTATCTCCATTAGGGCCTCATGGACATCATCAAGTTTAAATGGCTTGATGATTGCAGTAATCATCTTCATAATTGCCTCAGTGAATTTGAGTATAGTGATTATCATACAGTTTTGTTAGACTGTCGTCTAAAATTCCTGGAGTAATTATGTTCGACCCCAAACAATTTGATGAATTAGCGAAAACCCTTTTTGCTACTCTTCCTGTAAGCTTCCAAAATTTAGAAAAAGAAATTCAACAGCAATTTAAGGATGTACTGCAAACCGCATTTAACCGCATGGATTTAATTACTCGTGAAGAATTTGACGTGCAATGCAAGGTGCTTGCACGAACTAGAGAAAAAGTAGAACAATTGCAAGAGCAAGTAGAAGAACTTATTAAACAACAAAAATAAAATTAAAAGGTCGCGATTTTAAGACTTAGGAAAAACCCCGAATCTATTTTCAAGGAAGAGATTGGGGGTTTGCCACAGTCCTATTTAAGGGAAGATTGTCGACTATAGTCCAACTCATATGAGGATGTTATGAATCTCGCATTTACTAAAACGCGAAGTACTGTAGGTATTTCAGCGCAACCTGTTTCCGTTGAAGTGCATTTATCGAATGGATTACCCAAGTTCACCATCGTCGGACTCGCAGAAACAGCGGTAAAAGAAAGCAAAGATAGAGTCCGAAGTGCAATTATGAACAGCCAATTTGAATTTCCATGTCGAAAGATCACAGTAAATCTTGGTCCGGCTGATTTGCCTAAAACAGGAAGTGGATTTGACTTACCTATAGCTTTAGGTATTCTAGCAGCCTCCGATCAAATTCCCCGTCATCAGTTATCAAATCATGAGTTTATTGGGGAATTAGCGCTAAGTGGAGAGCTTCGAGGTGTATCAGCTATTATTCCTTCTGTTATCGCTGCACTTAGAGACAAACAACAATTAATTATTCCAAATGCGAATGCTATAGAAGCTTCTTTAACTGGTCACAAAGGCGTTTATACAGCCAAAAATCTACGAGAAATTTGTAGTTACTTATGTCTTGATACACCTTTGTCACCTCTACCACCCAGACCAGAATTGAGTACAAACCCTTATGATATGGATTGGTCCGAAATTAAGGGCCAATACCATGCTAAGAACGCAATGATTATTGCTGCTTCAGGTGGGCACAGTATCTTATTAAGCGGTTCTCCTGGTAGCGGTAAAACGATGCTAGCTAGGCGATTTAGCACTTTATTGCCTGACTTATCTGAGTCTCAAGCGATGGAGTGTGCCGCTGTTAACTCAATTCGTGGCAAACAACATGATTTTCAACAATGGCGCGTACCACCTTTTCGCGCTCCTCACCACACAGCTTCCCCAGTATCACTAGTCGGAGGGGGTAACCCTCCAAAACCTGGTGAAATTTCTTTAGCGCATCATGGAGTCTTATTCTTAGATGAATTGCCTGAATTTAATCGACAAGTATTAGAAACGTTAAGAGAGCCCCTGGAATCAGGACATATATGCATATCCCGAGCCGCTGCTCAAATTGAGTTTCCTGCAAATTTTCAATTGATCGCAGCAATGAATCCATGTCCTTGTGGACAATGGGGCAATCCTCTTGCGAATTGCCTCTGCTCCCCCGATAGAATTAATCGTTACTTGGCTAAATTATCGGCCCCCTTGTTAGATAGAATTGATATGCATATCCATGTTCAAGCACTTTCACAAGAGGAGTTGATTAAACCAAATACCCATTCAAATAAAGAAAGTCCCATTATCCGCAATCAAGTCATTAAAGTACGGGAAATACAATTGAATCGCCAAAATTGCTTAAACGCCAGTTTAAGCTCTAAAGCATGTGAAACTCTATGTGACTTAAACTCGCTCTCACAAACTTTTTTGAGTGAAGCACTCAATAAATTAAAACTCTCTGCTCGTGGCTATCATCGGCTGTTAAAAGTTGCAAGAACCATTGCCGATATCCAAGATTCAAAATCAGTGGAGTTACCGCATTTACAACATGCTTTATCTTTTAAGCAAACGATCCAAGGACCGAAGTAAATGGAGAGATAGATCTGCCTCGAGCCTGGGTTTTAGGGTAAGCCCTGGTATTTCTTAAACGATAAGTTCCATGATTTTTAAACCATTTATTTGAAAAAATGCTGTAAATTGTCTATAAAATTAGAATCAATAAAAATAAAAATGGAAAAATTATGGACTCACTTGTCACATTACTTTTACTGGCTGTCTTTGCTATCGTTTTTGTGCTATCTGGTGTGAAAATTGTTCCTCAAGCTGAAGAATGGACTGTTGAACGTTTTGGCCGGTACACCCATACTTTAATGCCTGGATTAGGTCTTATTATTCCATTTATTGATCGTATTGGATATAAAGTAAATATCCGAGAGCGCGTTTTAGACATTCCACCTCAGGAGGTCATTTCAAAAGATAATGCGATGGTAACTATCGATGCCATTTGCTTTTTCCAAGTCATTGATGCATCCAAATCAGCCTATCAAGTCGATAATCTCGAGCATGCTATTCGTAACTTAACAATGACAAACATCCGTACCGTTTTAGGATCACTGGAATTAGATGCTATGTTAAGTCAACGAGATGAGATTAATAGCCGTTTAATGACTATTGTGGATCATGCAACGACTCCTTGGGGTATAAAAGTAACTCGCATAGAAATAAGAGATATTAAACCACCTAAAGATCTTGTAGATGCCATGGCTAATCAAATGAAAGCAGAACGGGAAAAAAGAGCGGCAATCTTATCGGCAGAAGGAGATCGTGCGGCTGAAATTTTACGAGCTGAAGGAGAAAAGCAGGGGCAAATCTTACGAGCAGAAGCATCTAAACAAGAAGCTTTCTTAGCTTCAGAGGCTCGAGAAAGACAAGCCTTAGCTGAAGCAAATGCAACTAAAATGGTTTCAGAGGCTATTGCTGCTGGGAACTTAAATGCTGTGAATTATTTTGTGGCTCAAAAGTACGTGGAAGCACTACAATCTATTGGCACCTCTGAAAACAGTAAAATTGTTCTTATGCCATTAGAAGCTTCGGGTGTAATCGGTTCTATTGGTGGAATAACGGAGTTGCTTTCAGGAACCACTAAAAGCAAAAAAGAGGGTAAATGATGGAATGGCTTAGTTATTGGCATTGGTTTGCACTAGCTCTTATCCTAGTTATTGCTGAATCACTAGGTACAGCAGGATTTCTTGTTGCCATAGGAATGGCTGCAGGAATTGTTGGGCTTGTATTAACGCTTTTCGCCATGACTTGGGAATGGCAACTTACCGTGTTTTCGATCATGAGTATTGTGTTTGCTTTCATTTGGTGGAAAATCATTCAGAAACGAAGTAAAGAAAGGCCTGTATCAACTTTAAACCGCCCAATAGAAGCCATGGTAGGAAGAACAACCACTCTGATTGAACCCATTGAAAATGGTCGTGGTAAGATAAGAATGAATGACGCAACTTGGTTTGTAACTGGCCCAGAGCTAGAAGCAGGAACTAAAGTTAAAATAACAGGAGTAGACAATGAAACTCTACTTATTGTTGAACAACTAAGGAAAGCGGATTGAAAGACCTGGCGAAGCTTGAGAAGTGGAGTCGATGGATTTTCTTAGTTAGCGCCATAGCTTGGGTTGCTCTTTTTTGGTTTAAAGACAAAATGCCACCTCCAAGCTTCTATGAAGAAAGTTTATTAACCGCTCCTTCTCAAATCGAATCAGATTCGCAACCATTTAAAGTAACCTTAGGTCAACAAACTTATCTCATAAAACCACTGTATTATTATGAACTCAATGGAGTTGTCGTCTCATACAGTAGTGCAAAAGATTTTACAAACATCTGGCATTTCAAACGCTGGAAAGACTTTTTAAACTTACGAGATATTTGCGTAGCTTGGGGTAATAACATTTCCTCAGGAGTCTATCAAAAATTAAACTTCTCTTCGGATAGTTGGACATGCTGGGTAGATTGGCTCGATCCCGCGGTGGGTAAAGATTTTCATTCCAATGAATTATCCAATAATCATTTGCTTACTAACTTCCCTTGGCTGCAAGAAAAAATGATGGAAGCTGAATTGGGCGATCAGATTCAATTAACAGGTCATTTGGTGAAGTACAGTAATCCAGCAACTAAATACGCTCGAGGAACCAGTACTTCTCGGGAGGACACTGGAAATGGCGCTTGTGAAACCATTTTCCTGACTAATTTTACCATCATCAAGAAAGCGAATTTTACATTGCGTCTTCTCTATAAAATATTCAAATGGATAACCATCTTTAGCTTAATTGCGGTTATCGTTTTACTGTTTATTGCGCCTCATGAAAAGTATCGCAATGACTCAACGAGCAACAGTTAATTTGAATGAATCAGGACTTACTCAAAACCCCGATCTCTTCGTTAAAAAATGGTTTGAATTCGGTCATTTAGTTTATCTAAACTCCCTCATTCAAACCATTTTTTGCCTCGACCTCAGGGTTTTGCTTAAGTCCTGTGAATTAAAGACTCAAGAATTGCCATTCTAGCAAATACACCATTAGTCACTTGTTGCAAAATAAACGATTGTTTGCCATCTGCAATCTCACTATCTATTTCAACACCGCGATTCATTGGCCCAGGATGCATGACCATTGCATTTGATTTGGCATAGCCAATGCTCTTGCTGGTTAAGGCAAAATGCTGACGATATGTTTTGAGATCCATATGGTCGTTTTCAAGCAAACGTTCGCGCTGAACACGTAAGCAAATGACAACGTCTGCTTCACTCAAGCCATCTTTAAGATCCTGGGTAACTCTTCCATAATGAAGTTTTTCAGGTTTCCACAAATCCGGACATACCAATACGAGCTCCGCTACTCCTAGTGTTTTGCAAATACACTGCAATGAATTAGCAACTCGGGAATGCTTAATATTACCTAAAATTGCAATTTTTAATTGCTCTAATTGCGGTTTTTGCTCAATGATGGTCACCAAATCCAAAACAGCTTGACTTGGATGAGCATGGATTCCATCTCCTGCGTTCACGATATGCACAGAATCACCTAGTTTCTTTGCTAGTTCTTGTTGCAGGCCTTCTTGTTTATGCCTTATCACAAAATATCGAATCCCCATGGCAGCTAAATTTTGAATGGTATCCTCTATTGCCTCACCTTTAGTCTCAGAAGAAGTTTGTACATCCAAATTCACAACCTGCATGGATAAATGTCTGGCAGCCAATTCAAAACTGATTCGAGTTCGGGTACTGTTCTCATAAAATAAGTTCGCTACCAGGTGTTTTGAATAATTTGGAAAGCTAGAATCATGTTTGAATTGGAGTGCACGTTGGATTAATTGCTCAATGTGTTGTTTAGACAGTTGGCTGATTTCAAGAAAATGGCTCATAAATCTCCAAGATAGATACGATGAGTGAACGATTACTCAGGGTGTTGTAACCATTGCTCTAGTATAACACAGGCTGCTATGCTATCTATCTCTGTTTTTTTTATTTTCTTATATCCACCTTGCTCGAATAAATGCCCCCTTGCCTCAACAGTTGATAGCCTTTCATCAACTAAGTGCACTGGTAACGCAAATCGTTGTTTTAATTGCTGAGCAAAGCGTCGCGCCGCTTTTGTGGTATATAGTTCGCTATCGTCTATACACGTTGGCAAACCAACAATTAATGCTTGGGGATTCCACTGTTTAATGACCTTTTCTATTGTATCCCAATTAGGGACTCCGACTTTGGCATCAATTGTCGACAAAGGAGATGCACTGCAAGTGAGCTGTTGTCCAACCGCAACGCCAATTCGTTTATACCCAAAATCAAAACCAAGAAAGACACCCTTAGGCATGGCCAGCATCAGTAGATAGTTGACTCATTTTAATTCCTAAAGTTAATCCAGAATATTCCCAACGCTCTTCGAAAGGAACTTCGTATAAAATTTCTGAATGATAAGGACATACCAACCAAACATTATCCATGACTTCTTGCTCTAATTGATTTTCTGACCATGCGGAATAACCTAAAGTGATAAGTACGTCTTTAGGACCTTTATCACAAGCGATAGCTCGAATAATATCATTAGAGGTTGTTACAGTCACTTCATCTTGCAGAAACAAGCTAGATCTCCATCCTCCAACTTGCTTGTGAATCACAAAACCTCTTTCAGGTTGCACTGGCCCACCGAAAAGCAATGGCATTCGGTTAGTCTCTGCTCCAACAGGCTCAATTTGCAATTGTTCAAACACAATGGATAAAGGAAATTGAAGAGGTCTGTTAATGATTAATCCAACAGACCCTTGCTCATTATGCTCGCATAAATACACAACGGATTTTTCAAAGTTCGGGTCTTTTAAAGAGGGCATGGCAATCAACAAGTGATTAGCAAGAGAGTTCATAAGTGCCATATATTCCCCGCAAAATGGTCTATTATCTATATTTAGTATATACCACTATAGACTTAAATTTTAACTTAATGAACTAATATGAATCATATTTTAGATTGGTATTTATTGGCTGTCTCCTGAAAGCATGGAGTTTTCTACCGTAACCTTGATATACAAGGTGGAATTTTTTGAGAACGATCTTCCTGCTGTGTAGGAAGTAGAGTTAGAATCAGAATCCTGAACTCCTTCTGCTGTACCCAGGGAAACCCACTTATTCAATGGCGCCATAATCGTGGTGTCGATCTGTTGATTATCGAACTGTTGTCCTCCTGCTGCATTTTGCTGCTCTCGCACTCGACGTACCATCAATTTAACTTGAGAGCCTTGTAAGGTTGGTTGGACCAATAGCCCATTTTGAATGTTATGCTGTTGATAATCGACACCAGTAAAGAAACCAACACCTACCGAGCTTACAATCGGTACTTCTTGGCCCGTAGAAACAAAAGCAGATTCTCCGTTCATCACTTGTACGGATTGACTTCGCTGCACTTCGGATGGTGGTTGTGTGCTATACACCACGTCATTATTATTTTGCGCATCTAACCACTCAGGGTCTCCCTGAAAAATGGTTACGTTAAAGACCACTGGTGGAACATCAATTTGATGAATGAGGTTGCGTATTTGCGTTAAAGTATCTGGATTGACATTGACCACTATTGTTTGACCAGAACCACTGATCTTTTCATTGGGTTGTAGCAAAGGTTGAATAAGCTGGATCACCTTATCGGATTGCACATATTGCAACTGAATTACCTTTGAGATTGTTGATTGAGCAAAGACAAAGTTCGATAGCAAGACCAGTGAAAATATCAAGCGTTTCAGCATAATGCGCTCCCTGCAAATTAGTTCAACGAGTTCCTTCTTTTTATTGTAGCAGTTATCTCCGATTATCTTTGTGAAATACTAATGCTTATGTCAATCCTAAAAAAGTTTCGGTATAATCCCGTCAATTCAATTTCAGGGAGAAAATACCATGAGTAGTATTTTCAATATGTTTGGACCTTCGCCTATAAAGCCTATCGAGCAGCACATGCGTAAAGCCCACCAATGTGCCAAACAGCTTTACCCTTTTTTTGAAGCCGTTCTAGAAAAAGATTGGGATACAGCAAAGAAAATTAAAGACAAGCTGATTTCTTATGAAAAGGAAGCGGATCTAATCAAACGTGATTTACGTTTACATTTACCCACTGGATTATTTCTTCCAGTTGCACGCACAGACATCCTTGAGTTATTAAGCGCCCAAGATAAAATTGCAAACAAAGCGGAAGATATCGCTGGATTAATTGTTAGTAGAGAAATGACCATACCCAAAAAATTGGTCCCTAGCTTTATGCCTTTTTTAAATCGCTGTCTGGATGCCTCAAAACAAGCCTGTACTGCAATTAATGAATTAGACGAGTTGCTGGAAACTGGGTTTCGGGGTAACGAAGTCAAAGTCGTTGAAGACATGATTCTCAAACTTGACGAAATTGAACACGACAGTGATGAAAAATTAGCTGACATTCGTCATAAAATTTTTGAGCTTGAAAAAGACTTACCCACTATTGAAATCATCTTTTTATATAAGACGGTTCAATGGATAGGTGAATTGGCTGACCATGCCCAAACCGTGGGCGGTCGACTTCAAATTCTAATAGCCCGGTAGTATTCATTCATGGATTATTCGATTTTATTTGTAATTTCTGCACTTGTACTTTGTTTTATGATGACCTGGGGTGTTGGCGCAAATGACTTAGCAAACGTCATGAGTACCACCATGGGTTCTAAAGCAGTTACTGTCCGACAGGCTATGCTAATAGCTATAGTGTTTGAATTTGCCGGAGCATTTCTAGGAGGCGGCGGCGTAACTGAAACCATGCGCGATGGAATTATCAGTAGCAGTCAGCTTTCTAATGAACCTCTGATCCTCATCGAAGGTATGTTAGGCGTTTTGTTCGCTTGTACCATTTGGATGAATTTAGCAAGTTATCTAGGTGTCCCAGTGTCCATCACAAACGCCTTAGTGGGATCCATGGTTGGATTTGGTACAGTTGTACTGGGAACTGATGCTATACACTGGCATAAGGTAACTAATATAGCCATAGGATGGGTAACTTCCCCAGTGATTTCCGGAATCACTGCCTATGCCTTATTCATCAGTATCCAACAAACCATCTTTGTTAAAACCAATCCTTTAGTTAAAGCAAAATTATATATACCCATTTACCTGTTTTTGATTGGATCTATTCTGTCCTTTATCACTGTTTTTAAAGGATTAAATCATTTCGACATTCATCTAAATTTTAAACAAGATTTAGCAGTTACCTTAGCAACCAGTATCATCATTACGATAACTGGAATGGTATTCATTAAGCGAATTCCTGAACACCATAAAATTCGCAGAAGAGAACGATTTATTCAAGTGGAAAAGTATTTTGCCATTCTCATGGCAATGACCGCTTGCGCAATGGCTTTTGCCCATGGATCGAATGACGTTGCTCTTGCTGTAGGCCCACTCAGTATCGTATACAGCCTTGTCATGAACTCCCACCAAACGTTTGATGCAAACAACTACCCCGCGTGGATTATTCTCCTAGGGTGCGTTGGTGTTGTGACTGGTCTTCTTATGTACGGACGCAAAGTCATTGAAACAGTCGGCAGCTCAATTACTGCTTTAACCCCAAGTAGAGCATTTGCCGCCACCCTAGCAGCAGCAACGACTGTAGTGGTAGCTACTAGTACTGGAACTCCTGTGTCCGCAACTCAGGCCCTTGTTGGTGCGGTGTTGGGTGTAGGCTTAGCTAGAGGTATCGGTGCTTTGAATTTGATCGTTATTCGCAATATATTCATGTCTTGGGTGCTCACTTTACCAGCTGCATCGATATTGACGATTGTGTCTTATAAGTTGTTGCATTATTTGATTGGATAATTGAAATAACGTAGCACTTTATCCGCTCCCTTACGGCCGCGGCTCGGATTAGACCAGTGATACTAAAAAAACCGAGCCGCGACCTAAGGGAGCGGAAACCAACTTAGCCCAACCTCAACTAAGCGACTGAAACCTTTGAAGACTCTACATACTCTAGGAACTGATGCAGCTCACAGACCGTTCCACCACAAGCTGGAATCGAAACGGGTTTTCCATTGTAGGTTAACTTGACTAGGTAATTATTTGCCCCAGATTCATAGAGAGAAAAATTTAAATTAGAAGCATAGTGCGGAGCATTTTCCAAAGGAGTCCCCATAAAGCTCATTACTCCTGCAATGGTTGTATCATGCCCAGATAATAAAACGTATTTTAATTTTGAAGTATTTTTGCTTCCCTTTTTGAGGTAGTTGGCAATATTAGCCATGATCTTGCTGCTGTAGGCCCTTGCTACTTCTTTGGGTCTTTCCTCAGCCATGAAAGCCCATTTACTGTTACTTATTATTGTCTCTATATCAGAAACACTCATTTCTTCTGGCATTGGCGCTTTATGAAGCTGGTGAATGTATAAAGTATCCCCGACCATCTGCAAATCGTCCAAATTTTCGATTTCAATTCCAGTTTGCTTACTCCACAAGGGATATTTGCTTTTAAGTTCATTGTTCTTTTGTTGCCATTCAGGCAATGAGAAAACGTATTCTGTCATCAGCTTTGCACGGTCTTCACGGCTAACTGTTTGGACAATTACCTCATCCGATTTACTTGGGGCACTAAAAATTGGAATGGGTTGAAAACCTTTGGGAAGAGCAGGACTTGAAGAGTCTGTCGTTTTTGGCCCAGTCCCTAATGGATATAACCCCATGAGAAACGATTGGGCACTCATTAGAGTACGTTCATAATCAGTAGATCGCACATAAATCGTTCCATATTCATAGTGTTCTGGTAATAAATGTGTTGCATCAACGTATTTTTTACGCAGCTCAGAACCAAGTTGAAACTCTTGTTGCATTCCTTCAGCAGTCAGTTGGCCTGGTCCTTCCTTCCATTGATAATCCACTTTTGGTAAATGGAGGATAGGAGTTCTATCACCATGACGAATGATATCCACCGCAAAAACAAGCGTTTCAGCTGCAAATAAGAGCGAAGGGGCAGTGACCAATAGTGCAACAACTGATAATCGAAATCGGCTTTCCATACAACTTACTCCTTAAATTACAAACCCAAGGACTAACGAAAAACCCCAATCTCTTGTTAAAAAATGGCAGTCATTCAGTCGCTTAGTTTATCTAAACTCCCTCATTAAAACTATTTTCAATAAGCGGGGAATTACCCTGGTGGGTTCCTTCCCTAAAATGACATGTTTTGCCTCGAACTTGGGGTTTTTCGTTAGCCCTAATTTAATACAATTTAAAAACCTTCCCAAATTTCACTTTCGTCGGTTTTATACTCTTTGTCATCGCGCATTTTAGCGATCTTTTGATGCTTTTCTATTTCTTTGATTTGCGAAGCTGTCTTTGGATGAGTTGCATCATATTCAAATAGAAATTTATCATAAGGACTCACATAAGCTTTATCCAGATCATGATGTTTCATAAATTATCCAATAGTTCATTCAAAAAAAGTATTTTATCGTTTTTTTATCTAAGTTACCATTAAGCTTTTAAAATGCATCAAGGAATGAAAATGACCTTAAAAAAAGCAGAGCTGCATGTTCATCTCGAAGGAACCATTTCCCCTGATTTAGCAAGGAAACTGGCTCAACGAAACCGTCTTAGTTTACCTCAAGGTCTCATCGCCTCTGATGATAAAAGTTACCTCTCCAAAGACTTTCTTGATTTTCTTAAAGTCTATGACACTCTTGCAGCGGTTATTAAAGTGCCTCAAGACTACTATGACATCACTTTTGATTATTTGAAATCCAATGCGAAAGACCATGCCATTTACATTGAAATGATGTATTCGCCAGATCATGCTGAACAATCGAGTGGAATCCCTTCTAAAGAACATTTAGCAGCCATTCAACAAGCTATTGATGATGCAAAACATCAGTTTGACATTACTGGTCGCATTATCCTCACAGCCGTTCGTCATTTCGGTGTAGAAGCTTGTGAACGAGTTGCAAAACAAGCCTCTGTGGACAGATTTCCTTGTGTAACAGGATTTGGTCTGGGAGGTGATGAAGCCAAGTTTCCCCCAAAACTATTTACCAAAACATACCAAATTGCAGCTGACGCAGGCTTAGAATGCACAGTACATGCCGGGGAGTTTGATTCAGCGAAAGGAATGGAGGAAGCCATGGATTGTCTGCCCATCAAAAGGATTGGACACGGAGTCCGCGCGATCTATTCCCCTGATACAATGACTATGGTTAAAGAAAGAGGCATTGCTCTGGAAGTATGCCCCACTAGCAATATCTTTTTAGGATTATTTAAAGACATGGCTAGCCACCCACTCCCACAACTTTTAGAAGCAGGACTAAAAGTGAGCATTAACTCAGATGATCCTCCTTTTATGAGTACTAATTTGGCCAATGAATACCGCAAGGTTCAAGAATCATACAGCTATTCGGACGATACAATGAACAAAATAACCCGAATGGCCATTGAAGCAGCATTTGTTGACAGCAAAACGAAACAGGAGTTACTCGCTAAAATTTAACCTGTATTATCTATTAATAGGCGATTGCGATGGAAAAATATTCTGTTCTTATCATTGGTGGGTATGGTAATTTTGGTAAATACATAGCCAAAGTCCTATGCCAAGACCCACGAATTGAGTTGGCAATTCTGGGACGCGATCGCCAAAAAGCAGAAGACCTTGTAAAAACCTTAAACTCAGCAAACCCAATCACCATTCATACTCGTGATATTTTTCAGAATCCTGAGGACACTCTTAAACAGATCAACCCCTATGTTGTCATTCACACATCAGGGCCCTTTCAATCACAAGACTATGCTGTAGCTAAAGCCTGTCTAAGCCAAGCCTGTCATTATATTGATCTTGCAGACTCCCGTCATTTTGTCAGCAACATCACTGAGCTACACCACGAAGCACAACAAAAGGGGGTGCTCATTTGCAGTGGTGCCAGTTCAGTTCCTGGATTAAGTAGCGCTATTATTGAACATTTCTTACCGCAATTTTCACAACTGGATTCCGTTGATTATGCCATTGCAACTGCACAGCTGACTAACCAAGGCTTGGCCACTACTGCTGGGGTATTAACTTATGCAGGCAAACCATTTAAAACAATGCTCAATGGCATCGAATCAACTATTTACGGTTGGCAAAATATTCGACTTGTTGAGTTTTGGCGTCTCCATCATCGCTTTTTGGGAAACTGCGATATACCTGATTTAGAGCTATTCCCAAAATACTATCAATCATTAAAAACCATTCGTTTTCAAGCAGGTCTGGAACTAAAAGGCTTGCAAATTATTTTATTTTTGCTTTCCTGGCTTGTTCGTCTGAAACTATTACCCGCACTCGATAATTTTGCAAATCCTATGCTCAAAATATCGCATCTTTTAGATCGTTTTGGCAGCAACAACACTGGATTTTACATGACGTTAAAAGGGCAAGATAAACAAAAGAAAGCACTGAATATACGTTTTGACATCCATGCCCAAGATGGAGATGGCCTTTATATCCCCTGCACTCCAGCAATCATTTTAACGGAGCTTCTTATCAATCAACAACTTGAGTTTAGAGGTGCAATGCCCTGTGTTGGGCTAATATCTCTTGATAATTATTTAAATAGATTGAAAGAACTGAATTTAAACATTACATGGAATACGACCTTTTTGAATTAACGGTTACAGCGCTAATGACACAACGTGAAATTCATTATCCACTCCCTCACGATCGTGGCTCGGCTAGAACTGAGTTAATCCGAGCCGCGACCGTTAGGGTGTGGATGAGTTGTTTGATGAGGAAATCAGCATCCCTGCGGGAAAATACCATGGGTGGCTTAAATTTAATGACATTATGATGAGGGCCATCAGTGCTTAACAAGACGCGTTTCTCCTTCATATCATTCACTATCCGCTCTGCCAGTTCAGGATTAGGATTTAGACTTTGTGAATCTGTCACTAGTTCGATGCCGAGGAAAAGCCCTCTGCCTCGAACATCTCCAATCACTGGATACTGAGACTTTAGGTTATTGAATCGCGACTTTAGATAATTTCCAATGTCATAGGCATTGGTTTGTAGATTCTCTTGTTCGATAACCTCTAATACAGCAAGCCCTATTGCACAAGAGACTGGGTTCCCTCCAAAAGTACTAAAATACTCCATGCCATTGCTAAAAGAATCGGCAATTGCACGTGTGGTTACAACCGCACCGATTGGGTGCCCATTACCAATAGGCTTACCCATGGTTACAATATCAGGCACCACTCCTTGAGTTTCGAATCCCCAAAAATGTGATCCTACTCTTCCAAAACCAATTTGTACTTCATCTGCTATGCAGACCCCTCCGACCTTACGTGTTTGGTCATAAGCAGCTTGTAAATAGCCCTGAGGTAGCTCAACTTGACCGCCACAGCTTAAAAATGGCTCAGCAATAAAAGCCGCTATAGATTGATCAAAAAGTTGTTCATCAACTGTAAGATGTCTATGACGTAAAGGATCTGGCATTGGCATCACTCGAACAAAATCAGGCTTTCCATGACCACCTTTCCCATTGAATTTATAAGGACTAATATCAATGAGCGTTGTTGTGTTTCCATGATAAGCATGATCCATTACCACCAAATTCCTTCGACCAGTATGCGTTCGTGCTAATCGTAACGCGAGTTCGTTTGCTTCACTGCCCGATGAAACAAAAAAACAAACTTCTAAAGGCGCAGGAAACTTTTCCAATAATTTCTCAGCATAATTAACCAACAATTCATGTAAATACCGTGTATTCGTGTTGAGCAAAGCCATCTGTCTTTGCCCGGATTTCACAACGTATGGGTGACAATGGCCTACATGACATACGTTGTTGACACCATCTAAATACTTACAGCCATTTTGATCATAAAGATAGGGGCCTTCACCTCGCACAAATTGTAATGGCTCTTGATAGGATAGACCGACATTTTTGCCAATGTATTGTCTACGCTTTTCTTGAATTTGATTGTTAGACATGTGGTGGCATGCTTCACGAAATATCGTTAATGCCTGATCACGAGAGATATGTTCTAGCTTTTTTAGTAACTCCCAAGCTGGTTTTTCAGAAATCGTCAGATACTGATCATGAGGGTTTTCCCTTTTACGTATTGCGGAATTGACAACACTAACACAAAGACGAATGCAAATGAGATCATATAATATTGCGACTTCATCTTCTTCAAAGGGAAAAACAGCATGGCAGGCCTTTATAACATGATAAGCAGTGTTCAATGGCTCCGCTTTATTCATCAGCATATAGGCTAAAGCAATCGCTAATTCACCAATAGCTGCAGACATGACCATGTCACCAAAATCGATCAAGCCAGTGATCTGAATTTCACCCAATGAATTTTGAGTCGCTAATAAATTGTAATCGTTCAAATCTCCATGGATTATTTGCTGGCGCATTTGAAGAAGCTTATTACGTACATCTTTCTCATAACTGTTTAGATGCTTTTCAACAAGGGTACGGTCATCTTCTTTTTTAATAGAAACAAGATGATCTTGGATCCAAGATGCTTGTTGCAAATCCCACTTCAAATAGCGACTTGCTCCAGGGTGCCTAATGTCTGCTAATGCTTGGATTAAGCACCCAATTTGCTTTCCAGCACTTTTATACAATAGTTCTGAATTATTGGTGATCTCACCTAATAATTGCCCGGGAACAAAACTAAATAAGCGAACGAATCGCAACTTTCCATCATTGGTTCGAACTGTTTCAATGTATTTGCCGGCAATTGAAGCTTGAGGAATTGGAAACTCAAAGGATTGTCTTCTTTGGGCAAGGGTGTTCAGCACGGTCGTCTGAAACTCAATAACGTCCCAAGTTTCATTGACAGCAGAAACTTTTAATATAAATTGCTCATTATTGTACGTTTGCAAAACATAATTATCGTCCTTTTCTGCCGGCAGTTTCTTTAGAGTACCTCGTAAGCCCCAAAGAGCTATAGCATCTTGTATTTGTACTGCAGTTACCATTTGCTTCCTACCTAAACAGATAATGCTGATATTAGTCCAAAGTCTTTCTATAGCGTTTAAACCCAATAAATAAGGATACAAAGGTGAACAGAAAGATAGGAACTTCTTGATAGCATAGCTCCATAAATCCATTGCCCTTTAACAAAACACCTCTAACAATGATTAAATAATGAGACAAAGGGAGAATACTTCCTACCCATTGTGCCCACTCTGGCATTCCCCTAAAAGGAAACATAAATCCTGACAAAAGTATAGAAGGTAAAAAAAAGAACATTGCACTCTGTACTGCTTGTAATTGATTGCTAGCTAAAGTAGAAAAGGTTAAACCTACTGAGAGATTTGCAGCGATGAAGGGTATAGTAAATACTAATAACAGCAAGATACTCCCTTCCGTTGGGATAGAAAATAATACCTTTGATAGTGTCAGAATAAGAATGACTTGGATAAATCCTACTAATATAAATGGAATTAATTTGCCGGCCATTACTTCTAAAGGTTTCAATGGTGTAGAGAGCAATGTTTCCATCGTACCTCGTTCATATTCTCTAGTGACAACTAGAGCTGTCACTACGACCATAGTCATAGTGAGCACCACCCCTAACAAACCAGGCACAATATTATAAGCGGTGATTGCAAGAGGGTTGTATAAAAAGTGCACTAAAGGGCGATAGGGTGTTTGTGTGGGTTTTAGCCCTACTAATGGTCCTCTCAAATCTTCATTTAGACTCATTGAAGCAAGCTCATTAAATACTGATGCCGCCCTATTCGTTGCTGCAGGATCACTTGCATCTGCCTCAAGCAATAATACTGGATGCTGCCCTCTGATGAGATCCTTCGTAAAATCGGTAGGAAAGGTAATCACGAATTGAACCTCTCCAGTTTTTAACATCCAGTTTCCCTGCTCTTCGTTTGCATCGGATTTTATGATGTGGAAGTAAGAGGAGTTTTCTAAACTATAAAGTATTCGTCGACTTAACTCTGAATTATCAAAATTAACTATTGCAGTAGGCAAATGCTGGGGGTTTGTATTAATTGCATATCCAAATAAAATAAGCTGCATGAGCGGAATTCCCACAATCATTCCTAAGGTGGGTCTATCTCGTATCATTTGAATAAACTCTTTGATTATCATGGCAAATAATCGATTAAGACTATTACTAATCAATGAATGACCCCGTTGTTTGATTAACCAAACTAATAAATGCATCTTCCAAAGTCGTGTTAATTGGCATCCAAGTGATTTTTTTCCTTGCACTTAACTTTGACAAACCCTTCTCAATTAATTCTTGATCATAACCACAAGCATGGATTGCATTGCCAAATAGGGCAGACTGAATTACCCCAGGAAGCGATTTTATCTCCTGTAACAATAAGGTAGTGACATCTCCATCCACTTTCCATGTTTTTAATTTAGTTGTTTCAATAACTTCCTTCACAGTACCCGTGATCAACAGTTTCCCATAAGCCAGGTAAGCTATCCGGGTGCATCGTTCTGCTTCATCCATATAATGAGTTGATACAAAGGTTGTGATTCCTTGAACACTAAGAATATGTATTTGATCCCAAAACTCTCTTCTGGCTATTGGATCCACTCCGGCAGTTGGCTCATCCAACAACAATAAATCTGGATCGTGTAATAAACATGAAGCTAAAGCGACACGTTGCTTCCAACCACCTGATAATCTTCCTGCTAGTTGCCTTCTTCTCTCTGTCAGCCCCAATTGAATCAGCGACTCTTCTACCCGCTCCTTTCTGTCTTTAACACCATATACTTGAGCGATAAAATTCAAATTTTCCTCAATCGATAAATCAAAATACAGGCTAAATTTCTGTGCCATATAGCCAATACGCTTCTTTATTTCATAGGATTGAGTCAGAATATCATAACCTAAACAAGTACCTTCACCTGCATCTGCCTTTAATAGCCCACAAATCATTCTAATGGTTGTGGTTTTACCACTTCCATTTGGTCCCAAAAAACCAAAAACCTCTCCCCTCTGGACATGTAAATCGACATCGTCCACGACAACCTTATCTGCAAAGCTCTTTCTTAAGCGATTTACATTAATGATAATTTCTGGTGTCGATTCACTCATCAAACATTTACCACCACAGGCTGTCCAGGTTTAAATAAGAATGCATCATTAATCTGTGCCTTCACTCTAAATACCAACTTTTCACTATTCTCTCTACTAAAAACAACTGGGGGCAAGTATTCGACTTCAGGAGAAATATAACTAATCACTGCTTCATTGCCACTCTTACCGCCAATGCAATCAAACCTTATCTTCTGTCCTAATTTTAGGTTATCTATATAATCAACTGGAACAAAGAATTCAATTCGAATTGTCTCAGGCGTGAGTAAAGACAAGACTGCTTGTTGTGGCGCAACCAGCTCACCCGGTTCGTAATAGGTATCAAATATTTGTCCGTCTGCAGGGGCATATACTGTCTTTTGTGAGAGTTCCCATTGTGCCTCCTTTAATTTTTCACTTAATGCCTTAACTTGGTTTTCTTGAGCTTTTATTTGATCGTCCCTATTTCCCATTTGTGCTAAGGCTAGGTTAGATTCGTATTGGGATTTAAGCTCTTGTTGCTGTTGTAGGGTAGCTATCGCAGCATCCAAACTGTCTTTATCTGACGCTTGTTTTGTATAAAGCTGTTGGAAACGATTAACCCTAATTTGTGCAAGTTTAATTAGCGCTTCTGTTTGTTCAATTTGTGCTTTGATCGCTGAAATCTCAGGTTCTCTTCGAGGCTTTTTAATGTCATCAAGAGTATTTTTTGCTTGTTGTAATTCTGCTTCAATGGAAGCAATAGTTATTTGCTGTGGATTTTTATCCAAACTAAACAAAAGTTGCCCCCTTTTTACGAGTTGTCCACGCATCACCGCAAGTTGCTCCAAGGTTCCATAGAAAGGTGAAGCTAGGTATATGTTTTCCCCCTCGACATAGCCTGTAAATTGCCTATGATTATTATTTCCACAAGCAGATATTAGAAATAGTGTAATTATGGTTAAAATTGACTTTAAATACATATAGATCTGTTCAGAGAGTAATTATAATATAGTGATTCTTTTTAAATTAAAGTTCAATACCACTATTGAGTACAAACATAAGCAGGCATAATTAATCCATAGCCACTCAGCAAATTTGGATAAAAACAACATGAAACAATCCCTTCGAGCTTTCCAAAACAAATCTCCAATCTTAGGTGACAGAGTATACATTGATCCTATGGCTTCTGTGATCGGTGATGTTACTTTGGGGAATGATGTTTCTGTATGGCCTATGGCGGTTATACGAGGTGATGTTAATTGTATCACCATTGGTGATGCCTGTAGTATTCAAGACGGGGCTATCTTGCATGTAACTCATGATGGTCCCTATACACCCGGAGGCAAACCGCTTATTCTTGGCAAAGGAAACACCATAGGTCACCAAGCACTTCTGCATGGTTGTACAGTTGAGGATTATTGCTTAATAGGCATGGGAGCAATCATTTTAGACGGTGTTCATATCGAAACTAAGGTTATGCTGGGTGCTGGAAGTTTAGTTCCTCCAGGAAAAAGACTTGAAAGTGGATATTTATATTTGGGGAACCCAGTTAAAGCCGTCAGAAAACTGAATGAGCAAGAAATGCAACAACTGGTCTATTCATCGGAGCATTATGTTCGTCTAAAAGACAACTATTTGTAGATCCTCCGTTTACACGGAGGATGCTAATAGGTATTTTCCAACTAAGCGATGTATGGGTACCAAACTAAAGAAACCAATCCTTGATTGACTTTGTTAGTCGCAGTAGCACTACCTTGCCCTGCAACACTAAAGAGGGTGTTTGATTGATAGGTTGTTTGAGTCATCTCAAGACGTAATCCAAGTTGATCATTGATGGCAAATTCTGTTCCAACGCCATACTCAAATCCATTTCTATTAAAGCTGTTTGATATACTGAACGCAGGCTGTCCTGGACCAACATCAGAAATAGATGCGTCAAAGTTACCACGTCTATAACCTAAAACCAAATACGTGCTCAAACAATCATTTGCAACATAGGCCGGACGAACATTAAGTCCATAACTGCTTTTATTCTTCAAGGAGAAGCTGGTTGCATTTGTTCCTAAAACATCAACGTTAGTGACACTAAGATTAACATCACTGTTTGCAAAATTTGCATCCGCTTGGACAGTAATGGCAAAATTATTCATGATGTATGTGTAGCCAAGTGCTAAAACACCAGCAAACCCTGTACTTCCCTGGTCAACCGAAAACACAGTGCGTTCGGTAGTATCTATATCAGTTACAGATATTTTAGAAATTTGATCCAGTACTCCCACACTAGCGCCAGCATAGAAGCCTTCTGTCATTGAAAACGACGTTGAAGAAAGTAGTATTATGGGTAAGGTTTTTATTATTATTTTTTTCATGATTTCTCCAATTAAATGCAGTCACACCATTCCTTTGTTGCATAAAAAAAAAGCGGCATAAGAGCCGCTTTTAGGAATAAAACCCTGGCGATGTCCTACTTTCGCATGAGGAAGCCTCACACTATCATCGGCGCTGAATCGTTTCACTGCTGAGTTCGAGATGG
>NZ_LNZB01000036.1:236897-239778 GCF_001468085.1 Legionella waltersii
CATCGATTTTGCCATTCAAAATAACTCAGATTATATGGTCAAGACAATCAGCCAATTAGTACAAGTTAGCTTCACACATTACTGCGCTTCCACACCTTGCCTATCAACGTCGTAGTCTTCAACGGGCTTCATGGGAAAACTCATCTTGAGGGAGGCTTCCCGCTTAGATGCTTTCAGCGGTTATCCCGTCCGAACTTAGCTACCCGGCGATGCCACTGGCGTGACAACCGGTACACCAGAGGTTCGTCCACTCCGGTCCTCTCGTACTAGGAGCAGCTCCTCTCAATTTTCCTACGCCCACGGCAGATAGGGACCGAACTGTCTCACGACGTTCTAAACCCAGCTCGCGTACCACTTTAAATGGCGAACAGCCATACCCTTGGGACCTGCTTCAGCCCCAGGATGTGATGAGCCGACATCGAGGTGCCAAACACCGCCGTCGATATGAACTCTTGGGCGGTATCAGCCTGTTATCCCCGGAGTACCTTTTATCCGTTGAGCGATGGCCCTTCCATTCAGAACCACCGGATCACTAAGACCTACTTTCGTACCTGCTCGAGCCGTCACTCTCGCAGTCAAGCACCCTTATGCCTTTACACTCTTGGTACGATGTCCGACCGTACCGAGGGTACCTTTGTGCTCCTCCGTTACTCTTTGGGAGGAGACCGCCCCAGTCAAACTACCCATCATACACTGTCCTCATCCAGGATTACTGGACCAAGTTAGAACCTCAATAACAACAGGGTGGTATTTCAAGGTTGGCTCCATGAGAACTAGCGTCCTCACTTCATTGCCTCCCACCTATCCTACACAGTTATCATCAAAGTCCAGTGCAAAACTATAGTAAAGGTTCACGGGGTCTTTCCGTCTAGCCGCGGGTACACTGCATCTTCACAGCGATTTCAATTTCACTGAGTCTCGGGTGGAGACAGTGTGGCCATCGTTACGCCATTCGTGCAGGTCGGAACTTACCCGACAAGGAATTTCGCTACCTTAGGACCGTTATAGTTACGGCCGCCGTTTACCGGGGCTTCGATCAAGAGCTTCTCCGAAGATAACCCCATCAATTAACCTTCCGGCACCGGGCAGGCGTCACACCCTATACGTCTTCTTACGAATTTGCAGAGTGCTGTGTTTTTATTAAACAGTCGCAGCCACCTGGTCTCTGCGGCCCTCAGTCGCTTCATTACGCACGGTAATTAACAACCAAGGGCGTACCTTCTCCCGAAGTTACGGTACCATTTTGCCTAGTTCCTTCACCCGAGTTCTCTCAAGCGCCTTAGTATTCTCTACCTGTCCACCTGTGTCGGTTTGCGGTACGGTTCTCTATAAGTTATGGCTAGCAGCTTTTCCTGGAAGCCGAGCATCAATGACTTCTCTGTACCCCGAAAGGTCAGAACCACTTCGGACCTCAGTGTCATGCTGAACCGGATTTGCCTAGTCCAACCACCTACATCCAAGTACCAGGACAACCAACGCCTGGCTCATCTAGCTTTCTTCGTCCCCACTTCACCACTTATAAAAAGTCCAGGAATATTAACCTGGTTCCCATCGACTACGCTTTTCAGCCTCGCCTTAGGGGCCGACTCACCCTGCTCCGATTAACGTCGTGCAGGAAACCTGGGACTTCCGGCGTGAGGGCTTTTCACCCTCATTATCGTTACTCATGTCAGCATTCGCACTTCTGATACCTCCAGCAGACTTCTCAGTCCACCTTCATCAGCCTACAGAACGCTCCCCTACCACGTGCGCCTTCGCGCACATCCGCAGCTTCGGTGTATAGTTTTAGCCCCGTTACATCTTCCGCGCAGGCCGACTCGACCAGTGAGCTATTACGCTTTCTTTAAAGGGTGGCTGCTTCTAAGCCAACCTCCTGGCTGTCTATGCCTTCCCACATCGTTTCCCACTTAACTATAACTTTGGGACCTTAGCTGGCGGTCTGGGTTGTTTCCCTCTTCACGACGGACGTTAGCACCCGCCGTGTGTCTCCCGTGATTCAATTAGCCGGTATTCGGAGTTTGCATCGGTTTGGTAAGCCATGACAGCCCCCTAGCCGAAACAGTGCTCTACCCCCAGTAATCATTCACGAGGCGCTACCTAAATAGCTTTCGGGGAGAACCAGCTATCTCCGGGCTTGATTAGCCTTTCACTCCTAGTCACACGTCATCCGATAATTTTTCAACATTACCCGGTTCGGACCTCCAGTTGGTGTTACCCAACCTTCATCCTGCACATGACTAGATCGCCCGGTTTCGGGTCTACTCCCAGCGACTCGCGCCCTATTCAGACTCGATTTCTCTACGGCTTCCTTATTCAGTTAACCTCGCCACTGAAAGTAACTCGCTGACCCATTATACAAAAGGTACGCAGTCACACGTCCGAAAACATGCTCCCACTGCTTGTACGCAAACGGTTTCAGGTTCTATTTCACTCCCCTCTCCGGGGTTCTTTTCGCCTTTCCCTCACGGTACTGGTTCACTATCGGTCAGTAAGTAGTATTTAGCCTTGGATGATGGTCCACCCATCTTCAACCAGGATTACACGTGTCCCGGCCTACTTCTTCGCATGCCTAGTTCCTGATGATTCCTTCGTATACGGGGCTTTAACCCTCTACGGCCGACCTTCCCAAATCGTTCTACTCACAATCACCATAAATCATGCCAGGCTCTTCCCCGTTCGCTCGCCGCTACTCAGAGAATCTCTTTTGATTTCTTTTCCTTCGGGTACTTAGATGTTTCAGTTCCCCGAGTTCGCTTCTACAACCTATGTATTCAGTTGCAGATGACTGTATCACTACAGCCGGGTTCCCCCATTCGGACATCTATGGCTCAATGCTCGTTTCCAGCTCCCCATAGCTTTTCGCAGGATTCCACGTCCTTCT
>NZ_LNZB01000036.1:239788-240199 GCF_001468085.1 Legionella waltersii
CCTGGTCTTGCCAGAAGAAAATACTCTCGCAAAAGCATTTTCTTCTGATAATCCCTCATGAAGTGTTTGGTGGAGCCGAGGAGGATCGAACTCCTGACCCCCTGCGTGCAAGGCAGGTGCTCTCCCAGCTGAGCTACGACCCCTTTTTACTTCGATATTTTGTTTTACTCTTCGTTATAAGCACTCGTTTGTTCGGTCACATACTGATGTATGTTCCCTCTCGCACTCGCACTTATGCCTCGATTAAAACAAAATCTCTCGCAAAAATTTTTTGCTTGTATTTTCTTTGATTCATCGAAAATCACCGCAAAACTCTTACTTCATTGAAAACAAACTGTGTGGGCACTTTAAGTCGCATGGTGCTTTAATATTTTAAGGAGGTGATCCAGCCGCAGGTTCCCCTACGGCTAC
>NZ_LNZB01000036.1:242407-299415 GCF_001468085.1 Legionella waltersii
CCCCCCACTTCAAGGCATATTCCTACGCGTTACTCACCCGTTCGCCACTCGCCACCAGCCTAGCAAGCTAGACCGTGCTGCCGTTCGACTTGCATGTGTTAAGCATGCCGCCAGCGTTCAATCTGAGCCAGGATCAAACTCTTCAGTTCAATTCCTGTGCTAGCTCAAATACTAGCTTCTTCTACTTCTATACGTCTCAAGCACTCATTCTCATCAAAGTGCCCACACAGTTTGTCTTCTCTCTTCTTAATGAACTCTTGCCCTGCCGGCGTGTTGCGTATTCTACTGATTTCATTCTCCCTGTCAAATGATTTTTACGTTTTTTTTCATTGTTTTTTATTTCCTATTCAAATCAAAATCATGTGGAACTTTGTTAGTCCATATTGATTATTTTTTATAAGGGACTTATCCTTTCATTTGGTTTTTTTTAAGGACGTATTATGTTTAGAATCGCTTTATCGTTTATTCTGATTTTATTATTCAGCCCATTATTTGCTACAACTCACTATCATCAATCCAGTTCTCCTTTTCTCTATGCCTTGCGAACAGGCACTGATACCAATGGTCGACCATTGTATTTATGTCGAGCTAAATTATTTAATAGTATTCAACCCGGTAAAACTTGGCCAGGTTATGGTCGTTGTAATGTGCCTTATGGTGGGAAGGAATACATAGTTAGTGAATTTACTCTACCTACTCAGCAAGAGATCGGACATATCAATTGGGAACCTGCTAATGCTCAACCTTTAGTTATAGGTAGGGACACAAATGGAAATCCCTTGTTTGTTTGTCAAGCTAATTTCAATGGAAGTATCCAACCTGGTAAGACTTGGCCTGGTTACTATCATTGCAATATTTCTTATGGTGGCAGGGAAGTCATTACAGATAATTACAGAGTTCTTAGTGCTCAATCTGAGATAATTGTTCGCTCACCTACAACGGGGCGTCGTAACTCTGGTAATACTCATTATCACGACTAGATACTGTTCTTATCCGAGTGTTCATACAACATGAAAGTAAGATCGTATTTATTTTTCTCATCGTGCTGCCTGAACTCACTTCTCAGGCAGTGCCATTCATCTTCTCTTATCTTAGGAAAAAATGCATCTGCATTGAACAGATGATGTATCTTAGTGATGTACAAACGATTTGCGAAGGTTATTGCCTGTTTATAGATTTTCTCCCCGCCAATGATCATAATTTCAGGCGCATCTTGGAGACAAACTAGGGCTTTATCCAGTGAGTCAATAACCAGAGCTCCTGAAATCTTATTCAGTGTCGTGGATAGAATTATATTTTCTCGGCCAGGTAAAGGCTTTCCTATTGATTCAAAGGTTTTCCTTCCCATAATAATAGGCTTGCCCATAGTCGTGCTTTTAAAATATTGAAGATCCGCAGGTAAATGGCATAACAATTGATTATTAAGCCCAATTCCACCAGCTTCATCCAGTGCAGCAATTAAACTAATTATTGGCATTTAGGGTATTCCTATTTAAAGCCATCATTTGCGCAAGCTTAACAGCTGCAATCATACTTCCACAATTTACAATGCCTTTACCAGCTAGCTCTAATGCAGTTCCATGATCTACGGATGTCCGTATAATGGGTAAACCGAGGGTAACATTGACCGCATCATTAAATCCTGCATATTTAATAACAGGTAAACCTTGATCATGGTACATGGCCACATAGGCATCACAAGTAGTATTTTTTTCATTGATAAACAAGGTATCTGCCGGTAAAGGTCCTTTAACATCGATACCCGATTCTTGTAACTGCCTAAGTGCAGGAGAAATAACTTCAATTTCTTCGCGTCCCAAATAACCTGACTCTCCTGCATGCGGATTCAAGCCTGCTACCAATATATGTGGTTTTTTAATGGCAAATTGCTCCTTAAGAGACTGATGTACTTGTTCAATGACTTTCACTATTAAGGGTTTAGTTATTGCTTTGGGTACAGAACTTAGTGGTAAATGGGTAGTTACTAATGCAACCCTCATCTGCTGGCAAGTTAACATCATGACTACCGTTTCAACACCAAAATACTCAGCGAAGAATTCTGTGTGTCCAGTAAATGGAAAACCGCCCTCATTGATGTTTGCTTTATGTACTGGAGCAGTAACCAAGGCGGAAAACTCTTTTGATGCACACAAGGATGCCCCCTTTTTTAAAAGATCCATAACGTATGGTGCATTTTCACTGTTTAGAATGCCTGCTTTAACGGGTTTAGGGCATGGGATTTGATAAACGTTTAAACAACCAGGTTTAATCTTCTGATGACTTCCATTGAGATAATTGTTGAGCGAAATTGTTTGTTTAAGTGTAGCAGCACGTTCACGCAAAACATCAATATCACCTAGAACTACTATGGGGATAGGTAAGTCTGCTAACGCTAAACAAAGATCTGGACCAACTCCTGCTGGTTCACCACTGCTTACAAGCAGTGGCTTCATGCTAAACTCTTATCTAAAATATTCACATAGGCTTGTGAACGTAGATGCTGTTGCCAGTTTTGAACGGCTTCAACAAATTTGCGTTGCTGTAGAAACTGTCTAACTTGCTGTTTTTTGAATGCCTCAGAATCATCCATTTTCTTTCTTGCGATTACTTCAATTAAATGCCACCCATATTGAGTTTTAACTGGCTTACTCACTTGGTGTAAAGGCAAACCATTCATAACTGTCTCAAATTGTGGAACCAATTCTCCAGGTTTAACCCAGCCTAAATCGCCTCCTTTAATTGCACTAGCACCATCTACTGAATACTGTTTAGCCATAAGCGCAAAATCCTTGCCTGACTTTATTTGCTGACTAATATTTTTCAGCTGTTTCAATGTTTCAGATGAAACCATACTCACGTCTGGTTTGAGAAGAATATGTCGTACGTGAGTTAAAGTAACAACATGATTTTGATTACCACCACTCGTGGCAATTAATTTTATGAGTTGAAATCCATTGCCTGTACGAATTGGGCCGACAACTTGCCCCTCCTTCATGTTCACGACTTCTTTAGCAAAAATTTCAGGTAATTCAGCAAGATGGCGATCGCCTAAATCTCCACCCTCTAATGCAAACTCCCCACTTGACTCCTCAATTGCAAGTCGACTGAAATCATCCCCTTGTTTTATTTTCTTTAATAAAGCTTCCGCTTTGAGCTTTGCTTTCTTAAGTTGTTCAGTAGTAGGTTCTTCATTAAGTGGAATAACAATATTTTGTAGGCGATAAGTTAAATTTTCACCACCAATTCGACCTGAAGTTTTTAAATACTGTTCTACTTGTTCATTGGTAACAACAACGTCTTTACCAACCGCTTTTTGTTGCACTTGCCCAATAATCATTTCTTTCCGGATGTTATTTCTATATTCATCCCAGCTCATTCCTTGCGTGCTAATCGCTTCACGTAGTTGCGTCATGTTTAAATGGTTTGTCTCAGCTATTTTCTCTATTGCCTTATTAATCTCTGAGCTCTCAATATTAATCCCATTTTGCTTAGCTAATTGTAATTGCAAATCCACATCAATTAGATGTTGGAGTACCTGTTTACGTAAAACGGTCTCCTCGGGCATCTGAACATTTTGAGCCATAATCTGCTTCTTCGACAGCTCAACTTGTGCATTCAACTCGCTTGAAGTAATAACGCTTTCATTGACGATAGCAACTACTTTATCTAATAATTGCTTGCCTTCAGCAAAACAAGCTCCTGAAAACAATATTAATGTTAATGCTATTCTCTTCAACATGCCTTAATCCTCATTTACGCGTTGTTGGGCAAATTTAGGCCATTATTTATAAAAATACAAGCAACTTTACTAAAGAAGCAGGTGATTTAGCTTTTAATTAGTGTTAATACCGACGGAATGGATCACGGTATCCTGGCAAATAAGTACCTAGTATACCACTAGGATCACTACTAGCTACAGATCCTAAGCCCTTTAATAATAATTGCAAATAGATATTGGTATTGTATTTGGGTTCAAACTCAGCATTTAAACTTTTAAATGTACGTCCCCCAATTACCCTAACTGCCCAGCAACAATTATCATATTGAACGCCAAGCAAAGACATCATACTGTATTTCTTACTTAGATTGTAACTATATGCTCCGACACTGCTCCATTTTTCAGTGAATGGCCAAGTAGCAGCAACAATTGCTTGATGTAAGGAGTTATTTACATTATTTCCATTTCTTACTTGGGTCATATCTCCATTAACAAGGTAACTGTAGCCTCCATTAATAATGGCATTAGGTTTCACTTGATAATGCAGATTTAAATCAGCATTATTTGTGGCTTTTGTTGCAGGATCCCAAACATAATCACCAGTTGCCCCCCAAACTTGATTAAAGTTATAGACCAACCGAGAAGCAACTGGGGAATAACCATAAACAGAGGATAAATTGGCAAATGTATTTGGCGCATCAAGACAAAAGCCAGTTAAGCTTTGACAAAGTTGCACTCGCCTATTTGAAAAATAGTTAATTTGCCCGATAGAAAAATTCGCTCTTTCCGCACCACTTTCATCATCTAACCATCGAGTTGTTAATGCATAACTTAATTGATTTGCATCACCAATGCGGTCAAATCCTGAAAATCGATTCGTTCGAAATAACTGATCCACATTGAAAATCATAAAACCGGAGTCATAGACAGGAATTGCTGTTTGATTTGTGTATGGAACATTCAAATAAAAGAGTCTCGGTTCTAACGTTTGTACATATTTCGTTCCGTATATGGACAAATCTCTCTCAAATATAACGCCTCCATCAACGCTAAATCGCGGAAGCGTTAAATTGTAATCTTGGTTAAAATTCCAACCACTTAGAGACCTATTCACATTATAATAATTCTCTACAAGTTGAACTGAAGGAGTTAGATAGCCCCATGGCGCTATAAATGGAATAGAGAAAATAGGATTAAAGTGAAATCTTGGCCCCTCAGGAGTGGTATTATCATAGAAACTCCAGTTAGCAGGCCAATGAAATTGATCATATTGTCCTAGAATATTTAATGTGGCATTCATGGGTAACTCGTAATAGTAACCACGCGCCATAATTTGGGGTAAGCGTTCATAAACGGGTGAAATTGGAGTTTCATTGATAGGCTCTAGGGTTTGATAGCTTTGTCCCATTCCTCTAAATGTCCAATTTTCGGTTGTGTAAACCAAATCCGCTTGCCTTAGAAGTTGTCTTTGAGTAATTAGAGCCAGATTTGTTCTAAAGTCTTGTAAGTAGTAATCATCTGATACTTGCTGCACATTCACATTAAATCGAAGGTTAGAGCTAAATCGAGTTGACTCTATAACATCGAATTCCCAACGATTTGCTGATGTACCTTGCAAGCTGGGGTATTGCAACTGGTTCGTTTGGACAAATTTCTTAAAAGCCCTATCATCTGGCAAAAAGCTACCATTAACTACTCCATTGCTGTTTGGAGTTAAAAAGCGATACTGGCCTCCCATCATAAATCCGCGTTTTGAATAATAATGCGGAATCAAAGTCATGTCATGATTGGGTGCCAAATTCCAATAGTATGGGAGTCCTAAATCCATCCCACCCACGTTTGAGTACCCGATAAGAGGCATTAAAAAACCAGATTTTCGTTCACGACTTGTCGGGAAACTCAAATAGGGTGAGTAAAATACCGGCCACTCATGAATTCTCAGAGTCGCATTTCTCGCTACGCCCTTAGCTTTCGCTTGATCTAGACTAATCGTATCGGCTTGTATATCCCAAGCTTTATCGCTTGGAGCACAGGTTGTATAAGTAGCACGACTTAAAAAATAATCTTGATTAGCAAAGCGTTTAATTACTCCAGCTCTACCCCATGCTGGAAGTACTGCATTGCTTTTATTGGTGTTAAAGCGATAGATCACATCCTCTACTTCACCCGACTGATTCTGGGGATTCACGATCGCCTTTCTGGCTATCATCATACGATCAGGCTCCAGAAAACGAACATCACCAAGTAGCTCAATTTTAGTGACTTCATTAGTTTTTGGATCTCTATAAACATAGGCCGTTTGCGCATTAACAATACGTTGTCCTTGTTGAACCATTACATGACCTGACAAGGTAGAACGCTGATCTTTATAAAAGGACACTTGATCAGCCAAAATTTTTACTTCGTCGGGATTTGATAATGGAGTAACAACAATCGGTTGATACTCACCCAAACAAAGAGGGGAATTTTGATCAGAAATCCAACCCAAGCATTGTGCAAATTTGGCCCTTATCGCATCGGTTAACTCAACGTCTCTTGCAATAACGCAAGCTTGTATTGGCTCATTGATAATTGAGACTGATTGGGCAAGCGCATTGTAATTTTCAAATTGAAATACCCATACAATCGTGCCAATAATCAATAAAAGCCATTTTTGGGACAGTAGACGATAAATGAACTTAATGATTTTTTGAGGCATAGAGAAATAGAAAATCCTGCGCAGTAAGGCGCTTCTTAACAAAAAACTAATTAGCTTTTTATAAAACGTCATGTTCACAGCGAATAAAATGCCTTATTATTCGGACAATCTATTTTACTCATAGAATTGCACTCTTGAAATAAAAACAGGAATTATATCATGCATGAACGAGAAAGCGCACTGAAAGAGTGGTTAGCCAATACCATTCAAAGCAAAGACTTTGCTATTTCTCCACTTGCAGGCGATGCAAGTTTTAGACGGTATTATCGTATTCAATACAATGGCTTAACCCAAGTTGTCATGGACGCACCGCCTGAGAAGGAAAACATTGAACCATTTATCCATGTTGCGTCAATGTTATCCAAAAATCACATTGAGATACCTGATGTCCTTGCTATCAATAAAGAAAAGGGATTTTTATTGCTTAGAGATTTGGGGGATCAACTGTTATTGCAAAATTTAACACCTGAGACGGTAAATCAATACTACCACCAAGCTATAAATCTACTGCTCAACATGCAACAAATCTCAACTCAGGATAAGCCTTTGCCTGCCTTTGATAAGGCATTTATGGTAAAAGAAATGAATTTATGCATTGAATGGTTTTTAAAAGCTTACCTTAAACTAGAATTATCCCAGAATGAGCTTAGTTTAGTTAACAAGTCAATCGACTGGATTGCTGATGAAGTTGCAAAACAACCTGTTGTTTTTATTCATAGAGATTATCATTCGCGTAACATTATGCTTGTCAATAATCCTAAAGAGGTGTTAGCAATCATTGATTTTCAAGATGCTATGCAGGGTCCCTTAACCTATGATTTAGTTTCATTACTTAAGGATTGTTATATTTCATGGCCCAGAGAAGAAGTGTTAGAGTGGGTTAATTATTTTTATACTTGTTCTTCTCTTGCAACAACATACCCTCAGAATGAATTCATTAAGACATTTGACCTAAGTGGCATTCAACGTCATTTAAAAGTTTTAGGTGTTTTCAGTCGATTACATTTGCGCGACAAGAAACCTGGTTATCTGAAGGATTTACCCTTAACGTTGAACTATTTGTTAGAGTGCGCTGAAACCTACGAAGAGCTACATCCTCTATTTCAGTTCTTCCAAACAAGAGTGTTTTTACCATGAAAACAGCCATGATCTTAGCCGCAGGTAGAGGAGAACGACTGTTACCACTCACTGAAACTGTTCCTAAATGCTTATGTCTAGTCAAAGGCAAGCCATTAATTGAGCACCACATCATCAATTTAGCTCGTGCTGGATTTGAGCGGTTGATAATTAATCACGCCTACCTTGGTGGAAAAATTCGACAATTTGCAGGAAATGGCGAACAATGGGGCGTAGACATTGTCTATTCCCCAGAACCCCCCGGAGGTCTTGAAACAGGAGGAGGGATAGTCAATGCTTTACCATTATTTGCAAATAGGCCATTTATAACAGTCAATGCTGATATCTATACTGACTACGACTTCCTGCAAATTCCATTTGAAACCGTGAATACAGTCCATTTAGTCTTAATACCTAGAAATCCCAAGTTGCTTCATCACGGTGATTTTGGCCTAGAAAGCAATGGTATAGTCTCCAACTGCAGCAATGAATATACCTTTAGCGGAATCGCGGCATATCATCCGAACATTTTCTCACAATGTATGCAAGGTCGTTATTCAGTTGCCCCATTAATAAGATCATATGTAGATCAACACCTGGCAACTGGTAGTCGACATTATGGATTTTGGTTCGACATAGGCTCTATGGATAGATTAGCGGCTGCCAATGCATACTCCTAGCGCCCCCCCCCTGACTGCTGACTTGATGAAACTGTAGCAGCCTCCTCTTGAGTTGGTTGAGCTTCTGTAGGACCGGCTGCGGACTTCTGCTCTTTCAAAGCTGATTTAATTGTTCGTTCTTGTGTTTCCATTGCAACCAATTTTTCACCACGTTGTTCATATAGGGTAAAATCAACAGGAACTCCAGAGCTTTGACAGAAACTTTTCATTCCGGTCGCTTCATCGTTAATTTTTGCCATTAGCTCGCCCAGCTTATCTGGGTCTATAGGTTTGATTTCATTACGTTGCAAGCTTTTCAAATCAACTATCTGACCGTTATGGAACCCATAGTTATTTTTTGCAAACCAATCTTGCATCATTCCATCCATGCTTGCAGTATCCTCATCACTCATTTTTTTACCATTAGAGGTGAAAGCCCTGGAGATCTTACCTTCTTCGTTAATCGCAATAGACATTTTTACATCATTATCACCAAGTGATTCCTTAAGATTCTGAGCGAAAGAAGCCCCTTTATTAGCGATCATATTTTTAACTGGGTCAGTTTCTCTAGGAGTGCCTAAAGCCCATTTTTGATCTTTAACTTGATGCATAAATTCAACTGAGGCAAGATACTCATTAGCAACTTTTATAAGGGAAGCATTTCCTGATATTTCTTTATCTTTATGATTAACTATTTGATCTCTAACATATCTGGCTGCTTCAACCGAGGTTTCCCCCATCTTCATTGCATTAGTTATTTGGTCAGCCTTTACTCGCATATCATTCACTCACTTAACGGGTTTGTATTGCTCATATAATGATTCTAGTATAACAAACCAACATTCAATAGATGAATGCCAGTTTGTCAATATATGTTAAGACTTTGAAAAAATTAGAACAGTGGTGTACTCATCTTGTTAATCACAGAGTCGAAGTTTTTCTTCTTCATTGACTCATAGGTAAATTCATCGACCAAGATAGCATCCCATCGTGCTTCCTCTGTTGTAAGAAGCTGCTGCATTGCCTCTGCTGACAACTCCCCTTTTTCAACTTTTTCTTGTAATTTATCTTTAAATTTACCAAATTTATATCGTTTCAAATCGGATACTTTCTTTGATAATGGCGCTGTACCAATAATAAGCTGCAAAGCATGCTCCATTCTATCGATAGGTTGACTTGGATCCCCGCTTAAAAAAACCATGTTCTTTAAACGCTCACGGTAATGATTGTTTTCCGTCATTAATCGAGCTAGCTTTTGATCCATTTTATCCGATGGGTAATGCATGGTTTGCCCAAAAGGAAAAGCGAGAACTCTTGCCAAGAATCCAATCAATTTAGAAGGAAAATTGCGACATAAGGCAATCATGGATTTTTGTGCATGATACAAGCAATAAGTAACCGCCCAAATTGCATGCGCTTTCTCATCCGGATGCTCTCCATTTAACTGGGCATTTCTTAATGCAGCCATTGCCATGTAAAGATAAGACATACCGTCCGCTAAGCGTGCAGACAAGCGTTCTCTCCTTTTTAAATCCCCTCCCAAATAGATTAATGACAAATCAGATAGCCAAGAATAAGCATGGCTCAGACGTGCAATTTTTCTATACTCTTTTTTCATAGAGCTGTCTGGGGTAGAAATAAATAAACCACCTGTCCAAGCAGAACAGATAGTCTTAGCAAAATTTTGCATGAAATACTGAATATGCTTCCAAATAATTTCTCTGAATGCCTCTTTATTTTCACCAGCTATCGCATAAAACTCATCTCGAATATAAGGATGGCAGGCCATGGAACCCTGTCCAAATATGAGCAAATTGCGGGACATGATGTTTGCTCCCTCAACAGTAATGGATATTGGAAGACTTTGATAGGCATTGTTTAAATAATTACGGGGTCCAACCACTACTGCCCGTCCAGCATGGACATCCATCGCTGCAGTAACCACTACACGGGCTAATTCTGTATTAAAATACTTCGTTATTGCTGAGGCTACTGAGGGCTTTTTATGCTCATTTACGGCAGCAACGGTTAATAACCTTGTGGAATTTATTAGATAATTTAAACCGGCAATCTCAGCTAATTTTTCAGCTATTCCCTCAAATTGTGCAATCTCAACATTAAACTGTCTACGAATTCGTGCGAAAGCGCCTGTTGTAAGATATGAAATAGTGGATGAGCCCGCGCCTAATGCAGGTAATGAAATTGATCGGCCAATCGATAAGCACTCCACGAGCATTTGCCAACCAGAACCCGCTCGCTTTTGACCTCCAATAATGGTATCAATTGGAACAAATATATCCTTTCCACGTAAAGTACCATTCATAAAAGGCTGATCAACGGGAAGATGTCGGTTTCCTATCTCTAGATTCTCACTGTCCCTTGGGATTAATAAGCAAGTAATTCCTTCCTCGCCCACTCCATTTAGCAACCCATCTGGATCTTTTAAATTAACAGCCAAACCAATTAATGTGGCAACTGGAGCTAGAGTAATCCAACGCTTATCTAAAGTGATGCTCAAGCCCAATACTGATTTTCCTTCAATTTTCCTTTTTACAACGATGGCATCCGATTGAATTGAAGTTGCATCACTGCCAGCACCTGGCTCAGTCAGAGCAAAGCAGGGGATCTCAACTCCCTTAGCTAACCTTGGAAGGTAATACGCTTTTTGTTCATCAGTTCCGTAGTAATTGATAAGCTCACCAGGCCCAAGGGAATTAGGCACCATCACGGTGACAGCGGCTACTCCTGACCGACTTGCTATTTTCATCACCACATCAGAATGCGCGCGAGCGGAAAAACCTTTGCCACCAAATTCCTTTGGAATAACTAAGCCAAAAAAACCATTTTCTTTAATGTAATTCCAAACCTTCGGGGGTAAATCACGCTCTTGAGCGATTTCCCATTCGTCTAACATACTACAAAGTGTATGCGTTTCATTGTCTAAAAAATCTTGCTCTTCCTGAGTTAACTCAGTGGCTACGGAAGCTAATCTATGCCAGTCTGGCTTACCAATGAAGATGTCTTGCTCAAGCCAAGTATCTCCTGCGTTGAGAGCTTCCTCTTCCGTCTTTGATAATTTTGGGATGGATTTACCCGATATTTTATACAAAAAATCACTTATAAAGTTTCGCAAAGGCTCAACTCGAAGCACGGCTATAGCGAAAAGGATAGCAACCCACAGGACAATACCCAAAACCCAGGGAAATCCAAAATAAAAAGTAGCTGGGAACAAATAAACAACGCTACCTACTTCCCAAATCACTGAACTAGCGGCGGTGTATAACACAATTAATGTAAACACCAAATAAACTAAAAAGAACAGGATAGCCATATAAGTATCTTCCTTTGCTATTTTAAAGATCTCTTGCTTGTCCAGTTTATTTTGCTTTAAAAGAAGGTGCAAGGGTTTATAAAAAATGTTAGGTTTGCTCAATGGACCAAAGCAAAAGGTATTTTGAAAGATCATGGCAGAACGCTTGATTTGGAATTTTGAGTTTCTTCAACATAAACAAACTCCTCTAATACCACCAGTAACAGATGAGCTCAATGATCTGAAATGGGAAAACCGTTATTTTTGGTCCGCAGACGAAATCATTCATCTAAACACGATAGATCCTGCCCTACTTGACATAACCCACTATCAACAAAAACATAAAGAGGATCATTATTATTTGTTACCTAACAAAAATTTCAACATTAAGCGCAGAAGAGGTGAACTTCTTTATAAACCCATCATTAAACGCTCCGGGCCTATGTTGGGCTTTGGCCCCAAAATAAACCTTGATGGTATCGAAACTTTACCAAACAATAATGATTCAACTATTGATGCATTAAAAAAGATAGTTAGTGCAGTAAAAGCACAAGGAGTAATGATTTTTGTAAAAAAGGATGCTTTTATTTTTAAATTTCCAACAACGCCAACGATTAAACTTGAACTTGCTCGCCTTGAGGTCAATAATAAAGTCTATTTTAGTGTGTGTGTAGAAGGCAGATCCATGCAGTTGGTTAAAACCATCAGTGCTCTTTTGCTTACAAAGCAAAAATCCTGTGGGTATGTTAGCTTTCTAAAATCAATTATAACATGATGATAAAAACGCTGATCGAACTGATCATTAGCTTTGGGAAAATTGGGATTATTTCTCTCGGTGGCGGAAATTCCATGCTTAAACTATTGGAATATGAGGCCATTAACTATCGCCATTGGATTGGCAAAGAAGAGTTTGTGAGCATGTTAGGCACAAGTTTTCTATTCCCCGGCTTAACTGCTGTTAAATTATCCGCCCTGATAGGATATAAGGCAGGTGGACTCGTAGGGATGGTGCTCGCTGTTCTCTGTCTTAACTTACCTGGCCTCATCATGGCATTATTTGGTTATGTATGGCTAGCTTCACATAATGGCCCAATCACTCGCAAGATTATGATTTCTGTTCAATATGGAGCATTAGCCTTATTAGCTGCAGCAACGTATTCTGTTGCACAAGGTGTAGTTGAGTCTTATTACGCATTGCCTTTAGCTATTTGCAGCGCCTTATTTTTTATTGCTTTAGCTTTTTGGAATTTGTCCCCTTTTTATGGGTTTTTAGGCTTTATTGCTGTGTGCTATTTTCTTATCAAATAAGCAGGGGTTGTTAACAATTCGCGAGCTCAGGCCTTTTGGGGCAAAACAGTAGAAATGTTAACAACCCCAAGTGAAGATGGAGTTACCGATGGATACCAGGTTGGATAATCCAGAATATTATATCAATAGAGAGTTTTCTGCGATTGCATTCAATGAACGCGTGCTTATGTTGGCAAATGATGAGCGTGTTCCTTTGCTTGAACGAATGCGTTTTCTGAGTATTTGTAGTAGTAATCTGGATGAGTTTTTTGAAATACGTGTTGCTGGCCTCAAAGAAAAAATCGCTATGTCCTCTGGGAAACTGACTATCGATGGTTTGCGTCCAGAGGAAGTATTCACTCAGATTAGCCATAAGGCTCATGAACTGACTGATGAACTTTATAGTATTTTTAATAAACAGCTGTTGCCCGCTTTACGAAAAGAAAAGATCTTTTTCCTGGATACTCAACAATGGACAGATGATATTCATTTATGGGCAAAACACTATTTCAAACATGAGATATCTCCTGTCATTAGTCCTATTGCTTTAGACCTTGCCCATCCATTACCCAGACTCATCAATAAAAGCTTGAACTTTATTATTACCCTCAGTGGGAAAGATGCCTTTGATCGGAATATTGATTATGCAGTAGTGCATGCTCCAAGATCCATTCCTCGCATGATTCATTTACCCTCTGAGCTCTGTGGAGATGCCCATTATTTTGTTTATTTGTCATCGATCATCAAAACGCATGTTGAAAGTTTATTTCCTGGAATGGAAATCAGTGGTTGTTACTCTTTTAGGCTTACACGCAATAGCGATCTCTTTTTAAGAGAAGAGGAAATTGATGACTTGGCCAAAGCGGTACAAAGAGAAATTTTTTCACGACATTATGGTCACGTTGTAAGACTAGAAATAGAACACAAATGTCCAGAACACATTGTGGATTTTTTATTGCAAAAATACCATCTACGCCATGAAGATACTTATTATTGCGAAGGTCCCGTCAATATAAAAAGATACATGCAGGCAATAGACAGCATTGACAGACCAGATTTAAACTATCCAGCGTTTATACCTCAGTATCCTCACATACTTAAGACACAGCGAAACCTATTTAACGTTCTTGATGAACAAGACGTATTGTTACACCACCCCTACCAAAGTTTTGATTTGGTCATTGATTTTGTAAGACAAGCAGCCGCTGACCCTAATGTATTAGCTATTAGCCAGACTTTGTATAGAACCCATTCAGAATCGGTCATGGTAGATGCTCTGGTTAATGCGGCGCATTCCGGCAAAGAAGTTACAGCGGTCATCGAGTTACGTGCACGTTTTGATGAAGAGTCTAATTTAAAATTAGCCAACCGCTTACATGCTGCAGGTATCTTGGTTCTTTATGGTGTTGTAGGCTACAAAACTCACGCTAAAATGACCTTAGTCATTAGAAGAACTCACGGCAAACTAAAGCGATATGCTCATCTAAGTACAGGAAATTACCATGAGCAAACCGCTAAACGTTACACAGACATAGGATTACTAACTTGTGAACCTACAATCACCTCTGACGCCCAACTGATTTTTCAACAATTAACTGGCTTAGGGAAAGTGGTCAAACTCAAGGCATTAAGCCATTCTCCTTTTACGTTACAGAAAACCATTCTGGAGCTCATAGAACAATGCTCGGATGCTGCCAAAAAAGGATTAGACTCTGAAATTACACTAAAAGTAAATGGATTAACCGATAAAGTGACCATTCAAGCATTGTATAAAGCATCACAAGCTGGAGTAAAAATCACACTGATGGTAAGAGGTGTCTGCTGCTTAAAACCTGGACTACCTGGGGTTTCAGAAAACATACGTGTCCTATCCTTCGTAGGTCGGTTTCTTGAGCATCACCGCGTATTTTATTTCAAAATCAAAGAGGATGAATTCATTTTCTGTTCCAGCGCTGATTTGATGGAAAGAAATTTATACAATCGAATTGAAATTATGTTTCCCATTTATGATGAAGAATGTAAAAAACGCATTAAAAATGAAATCATAAAAAACTTCCTTAAAGACAATTGTAATGCTTGGGAAATGCAAAGCGATGGTTCCTATAAGCCAAGTAGTCATGGTAATTACTCTGCGCAAGAAAAACTTATTGAACAATTCTCGGCCGAAGACAAGACCATATAGAGCGCAAAATGAGTTTAGATAATAAGCGTTTTACTATGCTTTCCAGATTCTTCACGAACTAGCTTTGGTAATAAATAACCAGGAACAAGCTCTTGCAGTTCTTTATAGATGGCTTTTGCTCGCTCAACAGGCAAATCAAAATGTGCTGCACCTTTTACTTTGTCCAGGAGGTGTAAGTAATAAGGTAGGATCCCATAATTAAATAATTTATAACTCAAGGCCATTAATGCATTGGCATCATCATTGATATCAGCCAATAAAACAGTTTGGTTCAGCAAATAACAACCAACAGCTTTTAGATCCTCACAAGCAGTTAGGACAGTTTCATCAAGCTCTTGTTCGTGATTGCAGTGCAAAACAATTACTTTTTTTAGTTTTGTAGCCGCGAGTAATGATAGAAAATCAGCATCAATCCGCTCAGGAAGAACAATAGGAACGCGAGTATGAACTCTTAGAATTTCAACATGGGGTATTTGCTGCAATTGCTCTATGAGCTCTCTCAGGACAATATCAGCAGCAAGCAATGGATCACCCCCACTTAATATCACTTCCTTAATCGTCTGATCTTTCGCAATATAATCACAAATATCCTGCCAACCTTTGCGTCCAGGATTATTTTCTTGATAAGGGAAATGCCTTCGAAAGCAAAACCTACAATTAACCGCGCAAGTACCGGTCAAAGTTAACAATACTCGTCCATAGTATTTATGCAATAAACCACTTAACGCCGTTGGAACCTCTTTTAAAGGGTCATCAACATAGCC
Organism: Legionella waltersii; assembly: GCF_001468085.1. Lineage (GTDB taxonomy): Bacteria > Pseudomonadota > Gammaproteobacteria > Legionellales > Legionellaceae > Legionella > Legionella waltersii. Next base: position 258,142 of record NZ_LNZB01000036.1, read on the forward strand.
TGTTGTGTCATCCATTTCAGCTTTTGTGGCAAGTACCTGCAGTAATAAAGGATCACAGGGGTTCTTCTTTTGCATGCGCCTTGCAAATCCCAATGGAACACGACTTGGAAACTGTTTTTCAGCCAGTGACTCATCGCATGTTTGAGGCAATTCTAAGAAACTCAGCAAATCACTTGCTGTATTGAAGCCTTGCGCTAATATTTTCTGCCAACTCAATAGGGTATCTCGCAATAATCAGTCAGAATTGATAAACTGTGCGAACTTTAACTAAAATACAGCAAAATCTCAACTGTGGAGCAATAATGGCAAACTATGGCAGTAATGAATTAAAAAATGGCTTAAAAATAATGGTTGATGATGCCCCTTGTAATATTCTCGAGTGTGAATTTGTAAAACCTGGAAAGGGCCAAGCCTTTACACGTATTAAAATACGTAATTTGAAAACAGGTCGCGTTGTAGAAAGAACCCTAAAATCGAACGAAACCCTCCCTTCCGCAGATGTTGCTGATGTGGAAATGCAATATTTATACAGTGATGGAGAGCAGTGGCATTTCATGGTTCCAGAAACTTTTGAGCAATATGCTGTGTCTAAAGCTGTTCTTGCAGACGCGGAGCAATGGCTTAAGGAACAAGACATTTGCATCCTAACCTTATGGAATAATGAACCCATTCAAGTCACACCGCCTACTTTTGTTGTATTAAGTATTACTGAAACTGATCCAGGATTAAAAGGCGACACCTCAGGTGGTGGCGGTAAACCAGCTACTTTAGAGACAGGGGCGGTAGTGCGTGTTCCTTTGTTTGTTCAAACAGGCGAGCTTATCAAAGTAGATACCCGTAAGGGAGAATACGTTTCACGTGCAAAAGAATAATTGATTATACAATAGGTGTTGAGTCTTGATTGGACTCAACACCGCAATAGAAGTAATTTCAATAAGTATCCGTGTCACCGCCCCAATATCCGTAAGGACCAACGTAGGAGGTGCTGTAGTAGTAATTGTTTCCCCAGTATGGCCTATTACCGTAATAGCCTACTGAGTAGACATAGTCATTGCTGTAACCTGAATCATAAACTGTGTCGAACCCAACTACATCAACTCCACATCCAGATAAGAAAAGCGATAGACCGACAAAAAATCCCGCCCCAATTAAACGTCTCACAATAGCTTCCTTGTCAAGTTATTGTAATTAAAGTATATGATATGATTATTGAATACTCAAATTGACAGCATAGAAATCAACAAGTACAGGTAACGACATCCTGTCTCCTGAGCCGCAACTGATTTTCACTACGGAGACTTATGTAGAGCTTTAGGTTTCCTACTCTCTGTAGGCTTACACACCACCCTCCAACACGATCCCCCAAACTGAGATTACTTACTGGTTCAGTCAGGATTAATCGTTACCTATATGTAATAATAATAGACCACCATAACGCATGTTGGCAAATTTTTGCACAAATCGACTTGGCCTATTTGCCCCCCCTGGCCAGATGATTTGCAGAGGCCTGTACAGTTGGCATTACTATCATTTGTTCTATAGTTACATGTTGAGGTCTTGTTAGGCAAAAGAGCACTGCATCTGCAATATCATTAGCCAATAGCGGTTGAAAATCTTTGTAAAAATCCTTTGCTCTTTGCTTATCTTTCCAACGAACTTCGCTAAACTCTGTTTCTACAGCTCCAGGTGCAATTTCGGTCACTCTAACTAAGCTCCCTAACATATCCAATCGCATGGATTTTGAAATTGCATGTACTGCGTGCTTCGTCGCTGAATACACATTTCCATTGGGGTAGCACTCAAGTCCTGCAATAGAACCTATATTTACCACATGCCCCTCGTTTCTTTGGACCATCATTGGAAGGACATAACGACTTACATACAATAATCCCTTTATGTTTGTATCAATCATGGTATCCCAATGTTCTTCGATTCCATTAAACAGCGGTAAAGTATCTAATGCTAATCCTGCATTATTGATTAAGACATCAATTTGTTTTAGTTCATCGGGCAAGGAATCAAGCTGTTGCTTTACTTCAGTTTTGGAGCGAACATCTAGCGGTAAAACATAATGTTGAGAGTTGTGCTCTTTTAATAAGTCCTCTGCTAAGTGGTTTAATTTTTCTTCACGTCGACCAGATATTATCAGTCTGGCCCCATGTTCAGAAAGTAGTTTTGCACAGGCCCAACCAATTCCACTTGAAGCCCCAGTGATTAAAATGATTTTGTTTTTTAATGAATTATTTTGCATTTTTAGCCCATTATTCGAATCTGGAAATATCATACATTAAGGACATCATTAAAGTAAGTGACTACTCCCCATCTACCGTCAACCCATCACGCACAGCTTGACCTTTCTGCAGTTTGCATTTAAAGTTTGCGACTGCTATCAAATGCCCATATCTACAAATGAAAGCTAAAGATCGAGATACTCAAACTACTCCACAGAAAAATCCTACTCCAGATACCAACTCTTTCTTTGCAACTCTACTTGATGACTTTGAGAAGCTGAAAAGACATGCTAATGGAAATGCCGATGAGAATAATAGCAAAAGAACTCCATCTAAGCGAAAAAGCCCTATGGTGTCTGAGCCAACAAATAAATTTGCCGCTTTAGAGGAACAAGAGGCTATCAATGTAAAAACAAAGGCAAAATCAGTCACTGAAAGGTTTGAATTAAATACAGAGCAACAAACTGTTTGGGAATTAATCATAGATGGAATCAAACTGACTGATACAATTCAGTCCTGCGATCTTCCCTCTGATGATCCTCTAAGCAGCACAATGGTAAAAATGGTGCAGGTTCGCGCAGATGAAATACTTTCCGATACTAAAAAGTCTTGGCTCTTCAAAATTCTTGAAATTGCAATACATGCTAAACAAATGTCTTTTGGAAACTGTCAAGAGAAGGCATTTTTCGCCTTTGCTTACATGTTCAATCAACTTACAAAACAAAATGATTTAATCCATACACTTCGGCTAGCAACGTTCAATAACCATTTTATTTTAATTGTGAATGAAGAGTTCGTAATGGATCCATGGCTAAGCTCGGCTTTCCCTTTTGATCCACAAAATTCGATGCTCACTATCAACTTTGTGTTTGAAGGATTTGGTAACCTTATTAATTATTTTTCTGTTGACATGGCGGGTAATTGTATAGCTTTTCGTGTAAGACAAGGCCACGATAAAAGCATTGATTTTCAGTCCAGGAAAGAGTTTGGAGAATGTATATCTTGGCTTAATCGACAGAGTAAGCATTTCGCTGTTGACGAGTTAATTGAGTCTAGCGACAATCCTATGGTTCTTAAAATGCAAAAAGTGGCCCCTGGACAAACAATGATGCGACTGTTCTCTGCTTCAGAGCGTTTTTGGAGACCTGCTTTGCCAGATGAACGCTCTGAGTCGCCTATTGAGGATACAAATAGAACGAATTTACGACCCCCTACAACTAACTGAATTGTATAGATGCTCCTGTTTGTTGTGCATCAGTGTATTTACATTTGTCCATCTCACTCATCCCCCCACATCGATCGAAAGGATTTTTAAAGATACTTTGAGATGGAAGTAAATGACCACGTTTCAACGATATTTTTCTTACAATCTGCACCTTCGGAGTAAGCACTGTAGTGTCTGATTGATTTACTACAGGTTGTTCCTTCGCGGCGGATTCAACCCTTGGAGCAATAATGTGTATGCTCTTAAAGCCACTATCTGGTCCAAAGTAGGCCTCTCTATTTGAGTCTGTCATCGATCCTGTATAAATTTCCATGCATTGCTTTTGTTCGATTGACAACTCATCTAGACTAGATAAACAAGGAAGAAACTCAAATGATGAGGGTTCCGGAAGAAATAATTGAATATCAACCAATGGATAATCGGTGTCATTCTCTTTGTTGAATGCTGGTAAAAATACATTATTGTATTCAATGACTGCATCACAAAGACCATTCACAGACAATCCTTGAGTTAAAATGAGTTGGGTGTAGGGAACATGTTTTATAGCGGCGTTACACAATCTTTTTATGATCTTTTCTTTGACTAGCTTGGAATACTTTTCTTCTGTATCGCCCCGATACGTTAGTATGGTATGTATATCCTCAGAGCTCGAGTGCTTTTGTGTGGCATTATAGAAAGCAGAGAATTCGGAACCAGAGGGGTACACATCGAGAAGAATATCCACATAAGGTCGCCATTTTTGTTGTTCTTTCTGTTCAAGTATTGCCATTTCATCCCAGAACCCTTTGTATACAGGAAAAGTAGGGTATCCACAGGCTCGCATAAATCCGTTAATTAACCCATTAAAAAAATGAAAGGAAGTGAGCCATACTCCGATTCGTATAGCAATTGCATTGACAGAATAGGACTTTATATGTTCTCCTCTTGTAGGGTAATGGGTAATAATCGCTTTTCCTTTAATCTCTTCGGTTATTTTTTTTACTTTATTTATCGACTGTAGCTCCGTACTGCTTGCTACGATTAATGGTCTTTCTATTTGGTAAAGTAAGCCCATCTGAGAAAGCGCCTGTGATGGAGTCTCATCGGTTGTTCTGTTGCCTAAACCAAATGCAAATTTCTCTTTAAGTCTATCTAAAAAATAATCGTGATTTGTATATTCTGGTCTGTGGCCCAGTTCCGCTACTAAATCTTGGCGTGAAATAAAATGAGAGCATATAAAATTAGGATTACCTAGAGCGGCACTACTTGGCTTAAAATTAGGTGAGTTTTGTGAATCTTTTAGTATTTCTAGCTCTTCACCAGTTAGCGACTCCCCTTTTGACAACTTTTCTTTGATTACTCTGATTTTTGCATCAACTACTGCGGCCAATGAACTGACTCTATCATTGACCATTCCATCGTAAAGATGGTTCTGGTCATCTCGAACAAGAGAATAAATTTTATCTTGCGTCGGAATACTATCCCAAGCCTTTTCAACATCAACGCCCCAAGCAGCAAGCCATACTATTGGAGCTAAAATTGCATATACAAGTCCTGCTACAAGAATTCGAGCATACGTTAATGGACTCCACCAGTTAGCAGTTTGTAATTCAGGCACAATAAAACCAAACACGAGAAGAGGTAGCGAGCGAAATGACCGCTCGTTGTTTAGCTTAACTCGCATGGCCATTTTATGGAGTTTTGCTGCTGCTAGAGTTGCAACTGCACCTCCCAAGCACATTCCATCCAAGCAGATGTTTTCAGGTTTTGCTCCCAGAAAAATCAGGCGCTGCACCTGTGCCATGACATCATCAACCATGTTGTTTTCGGTCCAAACCATTCCTCGACTTAAATCAACGCCCCTGTAATTAAAGCTTATGGCTGTTGCACCTAATTTTGTCGCGGTGTAATTCAGATCCTTAATCCAAGAAATAAAATTTTGGTCTCGGGCAATACAGGTGAGAACAAATTTACGCTCAGACATTGGTTTATTGCATTCATCAGGACCATTTACTTGTGCCGAATCCAGCTCTGATCCATCCGCTGTTTTTAAAGTAAAAAACTCAATATTTGTTCTGCGTGGTGTTTGATAGGCTTCAGGGCCATATTTTTCATGCAACTGTTCAAACAGATAACCCCGCATCTTAGTATCTAAAAACTCTAAGCCTTTAAAATGGATGCGAGACCAGTCAAAGGTTTTATTCTTACAATGCTTTTGGGTTGAGTTACCCTTCAAAAGCTCATCGACTTCGTTGAGTAGCCAATCGATGTGTTTTTTATCTCGAGTTTTATCAAACTGCAGTCGACTTCGTAGGTCTGGTGTAATAAAAGGAAGTGCGGTTAAGGTATTGGTCAATTTGATTAAAACATCGTTAAACCATTTGTAGGGTGTCCTTGGTTTAAAATTAATAACAACGATATCTTGTTCTGGATTTGTACTTGTTTTAGTTAAATGGATATCGCGTTGTTGAGGTGCATTGCTTGGATTAAGAGCAATATGGGTGATGTTTCTTGCAAACAAAAACGAAATAATCCACCCTGGAATTTTAATAGGGATGGTGATTGTGTCCCACAAGTGTTCCCAAAATGACTTTTTATCTTTCTCAAGACTGTAGTAATTGTGTTTTATTTTCATTATCAGATCGTCAAAGTAAAAATATAGAAATTAAATCAAATGGATACAAACCAAGATATGAACAAATTTAGCGCATTGTAACATGGCTTAGATCATTTTTCTTCCAGTTTTTATTCGCTAGCAAAAACGAATTGATTCGTGGAAATGAATGCGTGAACTCTCAAATCGTCTGAGAATTTATAACTTTTATACCCTTGCTGTAAAATTCATCTTTAATTGTATTGAGCCTTTCTGAATCTAGTGCACAAGTTGCATTTTCAAGTAAGGTGCAGTTAAAACCTTCAGCAAAAGCATCTATAACCGTGAAATAGACACAAATGTCTGCACAAAGACCACAAAAATAAAGATCTTTTGCTCCCTTTTCATGCAAATACCCTGATAAACCGGTGCTTTTTAGATGAAAATTATCATAAAACCCGCTGTAACTGTCTATGTTAGGATTTGTTCCTTTTCTAAAAATAGCTTCAATTTTATTGGTATTCAATTGCTTATGGAACTCTGCTCCTTGGCTCCCTTGAACACAATGATCAGGCCAAAGTGTTTGCTCGTAGGCACCAACTTGAATAATCTCAAAGGGCTTCTTTCCCGGATGATTCGAGGCAAAACTCACATGATTGTCTGGATGCCAATCCTGCGTCGCCACAACCAAGTCAAAATGCTCTAATGATTCATTCACCACAGGAATAATAGTATCGCCATTCAAAACAGGGAGTGCTCCGTTTGGCATAAAATCATTTTGTAAATCTAAAATAATTAAAGTCTTCATACTTGCGATCTTTTATATTGAATTATCAGTTGGTCTCTTAACTGTTTAAGGTTAGTGCTGATGCCCACTTTATAAAGATGAGGATTCACAAAGCGCTTATATTCCCCAGGTAAATTATCAAAACAACGTTGGCTGAACTCCTTGAGCTCAACTAGAGATTGTCTAGGAAAAAGACGCTTTCCATTGGCCATCACTTTCTGTAATAACGGCTCGGCCTCAAATGATTTGATTGCAAAAGATTTCTCCTCTTCAAATGGATGGTGCATGACGTTAGAGTTCTTTTCAGAAACAAGCGTAATCATATCTGCTCCTTGGTAGGATCCATCCTTCTCCAGGATTCGCAGCACCTGTTTTTGTGATGGGAGTGTGATTTTCGCATACGTATCTGATAACTTAATACGTGGTTTCCCATCCAACAGGGCTAATTTATACACGCCATCCAGTGCACCATCAGGGGAGCCTATCGCTAAATTTGTGCCAACGCCAAATGCGTCAATAGGCGCCTCTTGCTCGATTAAATTTTTGATAACAAATTCATCCAACTGATTCGAGGCAATGATAGATACGTAAGGTAACCCTGCATCATCTAACATTTGTCGAGCTCTCTTGGCTAGCCATGCTAAATCTCCACTATCCAAGCGAATCCCTTTTAATTGGTGACCTCTTTTTTCCATTTGCTTTGCTACTTTTATTGCATTTGGAACCCCGCTAGTTAAAGTGCTGTAAGTATCAACCAACAACACGCAATGCTCAGGCCAACATTCGGCATAATCTTGAAATGCTTGCAGCTCAGACTCATAACTTTGAATGAATGAATGAGCCATAGTTCCTGAAACAGGGATTGCAAAATCTCTACCTGCCCTAACATTACTCGTGGCATTAAATCCTCCAACAATAGAGGCTCTACTTGCATAGTAGCCTCCAGGACCTTGTGCTCTTCGTAGTCCAAAATCGATTAAAGTACGATTTCCTGCAGCATCACGGATCCTTCTGGCTTTTGTTGCAATAAGCGTTTGAAAATTTAAAACGTTTAAGAGAATAGTTTCAATGATTTGTGCTTCAATAAGGTTGGCTTCAACACGAAGAACCGGACAAGTTGGAAATACTACGTTTCCCTCGAGTGTTGAGTAAATAGTTCCTTTAAATTGAAAGTGTTGTAAATAATTTAAAAACTCAGGATGAATCTCTTGTGATTGCAAAAACTCGATATCCTCGGGGTTAAATCGTAGGTTTTCTAAAATATCCAATACATCATCCAAACCAGAAAATACAGCATACCCTCCCTGGTAAGGAAGGGCTCGGAAAAAATAATCAAAAACAGCTGGCTTACGTTGAAACCCCTTCAAAAAGTACACCTGAGCCATAGACAATTGGTATTGATCGGTATACGTTCCAGTGAATTCAATCATGTAGTTCCTTTAAGGATAGCCTTAGCAACCCAATTAGTTTGGTTCACGTTTTTGTGAAACCAAGCACGATTCAAAATATAGGTTGCATAGTAACATAGAAGATTAATTTTGACTGTTGTGTATTTAAATTCAAACAAACTTGTAGTATTCTTATACACTTGTTTCTAAATATAAACCATCGCTCACAACCATTGGGAGATAAAATGCTTGAATTCTTAACTCTGATAACAGCAAGTATTTCTTTTGCTCAACAATCTCTGTTACCAAGCTTCCAATCGGTTAAAACACCCGTTTCAATAGAGAAACAAATTGCACCCACTCCCTCCAAAACAAACTCAGACGGTTTTGCAATTTCTCATAAAAGCATCGTTAATGAGACACTAAACACTATTGTTGCTGACAACATATGGCAAACCCTAAACCATCTAACGTCCTATCCTAATCGATCTGCTACCGAGCAGTCAGGACTTGACGCAGCGAAATGGTTAAAAACGACTTTTGAATCCATGGCTATCGACTATGATCGCAAAGACACTAAAGCATTTTTTGTGAATACTGGCTGGTACAAACAACCATCACTTGTCACTGTGATAGGAAAAGACCTCAAATCCTCTGCAATTATTATTGGCGCGCACATGGACACCCCCGATGGGAAAATGCCTGGTGCAGATGAGGGGAGTGGAGCTGCGATTATCATGGAAGCAGCGAGAGTACTTTTAGAGTCTAAAACGCAATTTAAGCACCCGATTTACATTGTGTGGTACGGAGCGGGAAACAGAGATTTTGCTGGGTCTCAATACGTTGTTCAGTATTTTGAAGACCATCTAATTCCAGTCAAAGCGGTCATTAACCTTGATAAAACAGGTTATCGCACCCACGCTGAAGATGCGACTATGTGGGTATATAATGATTTTACTGATATTAAACTAACAGAGTATATCCGCCAATTAATTAAGACTTATGTTCATGCCCCAGTAGATAGTTCCACTTGCAATTACAAATGCAGTGACCACGCTATTTGGAATGAACAAAAAATTTCTGTGGGATTTTCTAGCGAATCCAGTCTAAAAGAAATAAACCCCTATATCGGGACTTCTTCAGACACAATGGATTATCTGAATCTGGAACATATGACTAATTTTTGTAAATTAGCTTTGGCTTTTGCTATAGAATTAGCTTCCGATTAATTTTTTTACTCGACGGACAAAATTTGGGCCCGGATCCGTTTTGTCAGTTTGATAGTTTGGATCTTTCTCAAGCCATAACTTTGTGTTTTTAAAACGTAAATATTCGTTATGGCCAATCACGTATTTAATGCTGGGGTATTTTTTCTTAAGATAGCAAACAAGAAAAGCATTGGCCCTTGTTTGTTCTTTGGTTAGATCATCTTTACCCTCTACTCCCCCAACATTCTCGATTCCAATAGCATAATGATTTAACCCAATCACATGCCTAGCCATCCAATTATCTGGCATCAGTTGATATATTTTGCCGTCACGATCCACTAAATAATGACTTGAAACATTTAAATCTCCTGGCAGCTCTGTTCTCCTCGGAGAGTTTTTCGGCAAGGCTGCTGGGTAGAAAATTTTAAACGTCAATTTGAAGGACGAAATCATAGTCCAATGCAAAACTATCATTTTAGGTTCGATTTCGATTGAATCTGAGTCAATACCATAATGGGTACTTTGATACTGCTTGGAGAGTTCGATTCGTTTTTTATTGAATTGGATGGGTTTTTGATGAATAACTTGTGAGTCATTGCAAGAAAATGCATGCCCCAAAGTACTCAGGAATAGTAAAATAGCCAGTAGGATCGAATTCATGTTTTGGAGTATATCATAGACAGCAATTATTTCAGAAAAAGTTACATGACTATTTTTCAAAAAAATCAAACACTAAGACAATGGTTCTAAGGATATTCCTTTTTAGCAATAAATCTAACCTTGCCTTCCACTGGAAAAAATGACAGCATAGCGCCTCGTTTTATCTTTAGGAGATTTGTATGAAAAAGATCATGCTCGCAATTGGATTATGCTTCAGTATTATCACTAGTGCTTATGCTAACGATAATTCTCTTGACCAACTAAACTTAGAAGTTAAGAAAATTCTCGCCCAATTTGAAAATAACTTAACCGAAGCCAAATTAACATTCAGCAATATTGAAGTGGATAAGGAGCGGGCTAATAGCGTCGCTTTAAATGCATACTATAAAAAAATCGGTTCACAAAATATATTTGAATTAAAACTAGATAATTTAAGCTATAACTATGGTGATGGAACAGCCCCAACGACCATCATTAAAGCTGGAATTGGCTTTGATTTAACAAAAGTGCTTAGCCAAAGTGAATTGAATCAACTTATCCCTAATGCCTCTGAGTTTATAGAGAACATAGCAAAAGAATACACGGACTTATATGGTGATGCAGCATCCGTTAAGAGCGTTGTAACTTCTACATCAAAAGATGATGAAGATAATTACATAGGTATGACCGCATTAATCTCCGGCAAAATCGATCTCGATAAACTTCCAGAATACATCGAAAGAAACTCCGTATTCGCTACTGAAGCTGGAGTCTCTTTATCCTTTAATCTTAAACAAGGAATTTCTATAGAAGCATTTATTGTAAGCAATCCAGAATACATGGGCTTTGATGAAGATCAAGAAGGTCTGAAAGAGCTGTTGGATAAATTGCTTGCTCAAGATGAAGAGGGGCTTGAATTTATCAACGATTTGGCTACTCAACTTGATGGAATTGCATCTGAACTTGTAGAGTACTCAAATGACCTAAAAGCTAAATTTACCCAGTTCTTATCTAAATAAGTCGTTCTACAAAGGACAGTCCAAGACTGTCCTTTATCTCTTATTAGGTGGAGTGGGTTGATTAAAGAGCTCCACTGCACAATATTCCTGTTTTGTTATTTGGTTTAAATGGTTAAGTAATCACTAAATAAAGGAGTGGACTTCAAGAATTTATATCCAATAGAATACAAACCAAGATTCTTCTTTTCATAAAATTAGGAGCGACATTGAATGGATGCTGCGTATTGGTTGGTGTTTGGTTTTTCTATATGGACTCTGATTCTTTTATTGGGTATTGGGTTAAACCGTTTGATTTTGGTGTATGGATACCACCAAAAAGTCAGCTCTTTCAAAGCATCGTGTGAGGATGGTCCTACGTTCGCTCATCGTTTAGGAAGAGCTCACGCTAATTGTTATGAAAACTTACCCATTCTTTTAGGTGTCGTATTTTTTGCGTACGTAAGCAACCATGTTGCTGTTATAAATTGTGCTGCTTATGCATTCTTAGGACTTAGGATTGCGCAATCTGTCGTGCATCTAATTTCCACTCGCCCAAGAGCTGTGCTAATTCGCTTTCTATTATTTTGTTTTCAAATTGCAATAATGATTTATTGGATAATTCAGCTAATGTGGATAACAACTCATTAATGTTGATTTAGCGAATAACTCTATGAATTTATAAAAATTTTTAACTAAATTTGCATCGATTTGCTACAATAGCCTGCTAATGCTGAAATCCTTAGGTGGATTTCATTGGAGATACAGTAATTTGTTTCTTTCAAGGGGAATGATAAATGAAAAAAGTTATTGTTGTGACAGGTACCTCATCGGGTCTTGGGTTAAGTTTAGTCATTAAATTAGCAAGAGAGGGGCATTGCGTTTATGCAACCATGCGTAATCTAGCGAAACAAGACGCTTTAGCTAGTGCAGCAAGAGAGGCTGCTGTTACGATTCATATTAAACAACTCGACGTTCAATCTACATTAAGTGTTGAAAAATGCATGTCCGAGATTATCAATGAACAGGGAAAAATTGATTGTTTAATTAATAATGCCGGGATGGGTTTTATTAAGACCACCGAACAAGCTACCGAAGAAGAAATTCAGCGCATCATGAACACCAATTTCATGGGGGTTGTGCGTTGTGTCAAATCTGTTTTACCGTATATGCGCAAAGCAAGACAGGGACACATCATTAACGTTTCATCCGTAGGTGGATTGGTAGGTCAACCACTTAATGAAATTTATTGCGCATCGAAATTTGCCATCGAAGGGTATACAGAAAGTATGGCAACATACATTCAACCTACCTTTAATGTTAAATTTACTTTAGTTGAGCCGGGAGGCATCGCATCTGAGTTTGCAAACAACCTTCTAGCAGAATTCGAAGCCACTAAACCAACCGAAGCTGACGAATACACCCCTATTTTGCAAAAGTATCTGCATGGCGCTAAAGAACGTTTAGCATCAGGGCATGTAGGTTCAATTTATCAAAAGTCGAGTGAAGTAGCTGATTGTATAGTGGATGTCGTGAACAGCAAAAAACCTCCTCTACGCATTAGAAGCTCTGATTGGGCCAATGATTTCTGTCACATGAAAACACTTGGCGATCCTGATGGCACACTATTAGCCAAAAAAATACATGATATGTTCTTATAATAATCTACCCCCCTCAACCCCATGTTTTATCTGAAAAAGAGGGGGCCTTACATAAGGTATAAGTTGAAACGATTAGCTACACAGTATTTCGAATTAATCTCTTGTTTATTCCTTTGACATAAAAACCATACTTTGTTAATTTGAGATCCTGATAGATCAAATTAAACTCATTTGATCTCAAATGATTACTCCTGATTTTTAGGGATGAGAATTCTATGACTATATTATCCTTGCACGTAATTCATCTTTATGAGTATCAAAAACCAGAGAGCGACAAATGTCCTGTGGAGAAATTAAAATCTGAGCTGAATCCTTTAGTTCTTTCAACTTGCATGCGACATATTTATATTTTTTCCTCCGAGCAATTAACTGGGAAGGAACAAAAGCTTGAGGAATTATTAAAAGCCATTTCAACTCCACAGCCATATCGCAAAATACCCCATTGCGAACATCTTCAGGGAAATGCAGCCTATCAATTTTTGCTTTATTGGCTTATAGGTGGCAAAAACCCAAAAAAACAGTTTTCAGACGAACGCGTTTTAGGGGAATTCAGAAAAACCTGTGAGTCTTATAAAACCACTAAATCAGAGAATAAAAGAGCCGCTTGGGAAGCAAATAAATATCCAATGCTTGCATTAGAAGCCGATGGAAAGCATTTACTACAGCTTACCAATAGATTGAGCCAATGCATGATTAATGAGAAAATTGCTCTGTTGGAAGACGCATGTAAAAATTGCACTTGGGCGCGTTCTGTTTTAATCATGAACATTACTGCCCCACTGGATTATGAAATGTTTACTTGCTATGAGGAAATGCTGAGGGGTTTCTTGACCTTATTGCAAGCAAAAAAATCAAACATTCACAAAGAGTTAGCCAAGCTGTCTGAGAATGAATCGGAATTTGGATTTTTTTTCTCAGAGAATCCCAAAAAACTCTGCTTGGAGCAAAAACTATCAGATATAGTCCGATACATCCTCTTTATCACTGATGAATTACAACACCATGAAAAACCTATTCAATCGAACACAATAGGAGTAGTTTAACACCCACTTTAACTGGTCGTTCCAACCCAGAATGGAACGACAAGATTTGCTATCTGTTGTATCAATCGCAGATAATAGTCTCATTCTACTCACTTAGTGGGGTTTTACGTAAGTCCTGTAAGTACTTTAACACTAATTTAAGTATAGGTGGAACAAGCCCAATGAACATCTGGATTGACGGAGATGCCTGCCCTAAGGCAATTAAACAAATTTTATTTCGTGCCGCTCAAAAACGCTCTGTAAGCGTAATTATTGTTGCAAATCACTTAGCGACTATCCCTGCATCTCCATTTATTAAAAGAGTTCTGGTTGAACATGGCTTTGATAGTGCTGATAATTACATCGTTTCAAAAGCAGAACGCCAAGATCTGGTGATTACCGCTGATATTATTCTAGCTGATCTCATTATCGCCAAACATGCTATTGCTCTTAGCCCACGAGGTACCCTTTACTCCGCAAACAACATCAAACAAATTTTAACCATGCGAAATCTAAACGAGTCCCTCAGAGAAAGTGGAATGATTCGAGGAGGCCCAGATTCACTCAGTGCTAAAGAAATTCAAACATTCTCCAATCACTTGGATCGCATTATCACCCAGAATCACCGATAGTTTCTTTACCCAAAACAGGCAAAATAAGGTTGATTTACTATCCATCAAATGCTCGTCTTTACAGTCATCCGTTCAGATTAAAAACAACTCAAAAAGAACTCCTATTACTTAAGCACTGCAATAACTCCTCAATTTGGATCAATTATTCCATTAAAAATTTACATGTAAAAAAAATAATTTTATCAATGAAAGCCCCATGATTTAATGCATCCATCGTTAGGTATTGCATGGAAAAAAACCAATATCCTACGAAGATAGCAAGTAATTTTATGGAAATTATCAAGGAGACAATGATGTTAGTATCTATGCTAAAAGCTAAAATCCACCGCGCAACCATTACAGAAGCCAATTTGAATTATATAGGTAGCATTACCATAGATGAAAATTTGCTGCTGGAAAGTGGAATTAGGGAAAACGAGAAAGTTCAAGTTGTAAATATCAACAATGGAAGTCGGTTTGAAACCTATGCCATCAAAGGAAAGAAAGGTGAGGGTCAGATCTGTGTTAATGGTGCAGCAGCTCGCTTAGTCAATGAAGGCGATAAAATCATCATCATTAGCTACTGCCAACTCGAAGAAATCAAAGCAACTTCACACATACCAACAGTCATTTTTATGAATGACAACAATACGATTCATAGCAAGTCCAGCAAGGAAGTTTGCAATGCGGTTTTTATGAATTAGAAACATCAAGTCCAAATCATGAAATGAATCAAAATTGAAAATGAACAAGGAACCTATTATGGAAAATAAAATGGAACAAAAAATCAGTTTAATCTTTGGTGGAACTTCTGCAGAACGAGATCTCTCGTTAAGAACGTTTCATAGTGTCTACTCAGAACTCCAAAAATTCAAAGCAGATAGAAATTTGTACCAGCATATTTATTATATTAATGAAGCCGGACAGGTGATTAAAAAAACGGTGAATTTTGATAAAGGCCCCGATTTCTATATTTCGAGTAAAGGAAAACGATTAAGTATTGGTGAAACAATCCATGAAATTGAGAAAAATGATGAGTTTGTGTTCTCCCTACTCTATGGTCTTTATGGTGAAGATGGACACTATCAAGGCATTGCCAAAACCCTCAATATAAAAAGCTCCTTTGGCTCAGTTTTATCTTGTAGCTTGAGCAAAAGTAAATTTCATTGTTCTAAATACATTGAGTCAAGGTATCCTGAGTTAGAGCCCATTCCCTGTATTGCTATTCGAGCCCAAGATGTTGATTCTTTAGAAGATAAACTAGCCCCATTTTATAACCAAGAGCTTGTCATTAAACCCAATTCATTGGGAACCAGTATGTTTGCTGAGCGAATTTTAATGAATGATGGAACAATACATGCCATTCAAACGCTGATCTTGGATATATTGAAATACGATGAGATTGCCCTTGTGCAAAAATACATCGCAGGTGAAGAATATTCTTGTGGTTGTATTGAAAACTCCGATTCAGTGGAAGTTTTACCACTAATTCTGGTCAGAACTAAAGACGGATTCTTTGGTAGAAAAGAAAAATTAAGCAAAATTGGAGTAAGTGAACGCATCATCCCTGCTCAATACAATAGTTATACAGAGATAATAGCCAGTATTTCTCAGCAAATCTTTTCCGATTTGATGTTTGAGAACATGTGCCGCTTTGATTTTATTGTATCCAATGGCAGGATTTATTTTTTGGAAGCAAACTCCTTACCAGGTCTAAGTAGCGCCAGCTTTTTCCCGAAAATGCTCAAGGAAATTAATATGACCATTAGCGATTTAATTAAATTGACCTATCAAAATAGTTTGAAAAAATGTCCTAGAGAAACCCACATTAACCACCTGAAATGCTTAGGAGGTGCAGCATGAAATGCATCGGATTAGTTGGTGGTGTTAGTTGGGCTTCAACTTTGGAGTACTACAAAAGACTTAATTTAATTATTAATAAAGAAAAAGGTAAAAATCATTCTGCGAAAATCATTCTTTACAGTTTTGATTTTGAAGAAATACTTCAATTTCAGAAAAACAATAATGAAGTTATGGAGTTGAGACTTCTAGAGGAAAAAATCAACTTACTGGACAAAGCAGGATCTGACGTTATTGCGGTTTGTTCAAACACAACCAATAAATTAGTCGAACGTTTGCAAAAATCGTCCTATAAGAAATTAATTAATGTCATTGATGCAACAGGAAACCATGTGAGAAATCAAGGAATTAAGAAAGTGGGTCTTCTTGGCACCAAATACACCATGGAGTTTGATTTTTATAAACGCAAGCTCGCTAAGAAAGGGATAGAGGTCATTACCCCTGATCTACAGGATAGAGACATACTCCAGGGAATAATCTACGAGGAATTATGCAAAGGGATCGTCATGAAATCATCACGAGCCAAGGTTCTAGAAATTATTAATCGGCTTGCGGATATTCATGCTCTGAATAGCATTATTCTCGGATGTACCGAGTTACCTCTGCTCATATCAAAAGAAGATGTGGAATTTCAGCTGTTCGATACAATTGATATTCATATTCAAGCAATCTTAAAAAAGATTAATTTCTCAACGCAGTATCACTAATTAGCCACAGTCATCGTTTCAATCAGTTGAAACGATGACCATCGCAAACTCAAAAATATTAGATTTACGGAGTTTTTCAGCTTGTTTGTAGCAAAAGGAGTTTTAAATGAATATTGAAAACACAGCCCCTATTACTAAAATTGTTTGGTGCTTGCTGATAGGGATTATGTGCACCAACGCAGCACAATTTATTAGCATGCCTTTTTTGGCTTTATTTCTTCTCAAAAAAAAATATTCTCTATGGTTAAGTGGTTTAGTTATTGGTGCCGCACCCTTTTCCTCCATGTTTGGCGGGTTTTTAGGAGGACAATTATCCGATGTTTATGGTCGAATCGCTCTCTTAACATCCTCCCTATTTGCAACAGCATTTATTTTTTGTGCCTTCTACTTTGCCTGTCAGATTGAGGAAAAAACCATCCAACTCGTATGGTTACTCATCATTAACTTTTCCTTTGGCTTATTCTCGTCTTTTTTCCAACCAACAGTAATGGCTCTCTTAAGTGATCTATTGCAACCCCAAAACCGCGAACGGATTTACCAATATCGTTATGCCGCAGTGAATATTGGTGCAGTACTGGGTCCCTTAGCAGGAATTTATTTAGGATTGACTCTTTCCCCTAACTCCTTTATCTATGGTGGGGCTGTTTATTTCATCTATGGAGTTGTCCTACACTTTCTATTAACGCAAAATAAAAGATGCATCATTCAAAGACAACAAAAGTGCATATCTATCCATGCCTCACTGAAAGCACTCTTAAAAGACACACGACTGCTAAATTTTATTTTATTCAATTTGCTCTTCGCAATAAGCTATTCGCAAATAAATTCCACTCTTGCACAATTTATCTCGCAACAAATAGGTAATGGAGCACAAGTCTATGCCATGACCATTGCACTTAATGCGTTGATTGTTTTAATAGGGCAAACACCTGTTTATTTAGTCACTCAATCGATACCAAAAAACAAATCTATATTGTATGGATGCCTGATTTTTTCTCTTGGTTTCTTAGGATTAGCATTTTCTGGTAGCTCTTCGCTAAGTTATTATTTTTCAATAATTATCATAACTTTAGGTGAGTTACTCATCTATCCTCTTGCTTCAAAATTTATAGATGATATCGCCCCAGCTCATTTACGTGGAACGTATTTTGGCGCCCTCACATTTAGGGAATTAGGCTTAGCTTTAGGTCCATTTTTAGGGGGACTAGTTCTGCAATTTATTGGAGGCAAGTTTTTGTTCATCTCAATGGGCATTTTAGCCATTGCCTCTTATTACTACATTGTTTTATGTGAACAAGCCAAACAGCGATTTACATACAACTTGGTAAATATTTAATTTAAAGGAGTAAAAAATAACATGACCAAATCTATCCTATTCGTCAATCTTTCTGACGAAAGTAATTTAATAAAAATAAACACCGCTAAAAAATTAGGCCATCGAATTTTTCTAGTTGCGCCTGAGCTACCCTATTGGGCTGCACCTCAGATAGACAAATTTATACAAGCGGACACGACGAAGTTCTCAGATACGCTAGACAAACTTCATAAAGAATGCAAATACGACCCGTTTCATGGAGTAATCACTATTTTGGATAAAAGCGTGGAGCTAGTTGCCACAATTGCAGAGGAATTCAATTTACCAGGAAGCTCCTTAATTGCTGCAACTACTGTTAAACATAAATACAAAATGAGAGAGGCTCTCCAAAAAAATCAAGTTGCTCACCCCAAGTTTTTGTTTGTTAAAACATTAGAAGACTTGCAAATCGCTGCTGATTATATAGGGTATCCCATGATCTTTAAGCCTGTTGCGGCATCAACCAGTGTTGCTGTGTTTAAACTCAATAATAAAGAAGAGCTTGAGCAAAAATTCCAGGCAATGATCCAGTGTCAACGCACACCATTCTGGCTCTATCCAGATGAATACATTGCTGAAGAATTCATGCAAGGACAAGAAGTAAGTGCCGAAGGAATTATCAATCAAGGAAAAATTCATTTCGCTGGCATTACCAGTAAATTTGTTGATAGCCCCGGATTTACAGAATGGATGCAATGTTTTCCTGCGTCATTAAGCCTAGAACAGAATCAACAAGTGTTCAACGTGGTCGAAAAAGCCATTCATGCAGTCGGAATTGATGATTGTGCATTCCACGTTGAAGTCATGATCACTGCAGACGGACCCAAAATAGTGGAAATCAACTCTCGGATGGCTGGTTCATTTATTGCAAGCCATTTGGTCCCGCTAGCCTCAGGCATTGATCTTGTAAAGCTTAGTATTCAAACGGCTTTGGGTGAACCCATTGAAATGATGCCTTCAAAACTAAAGTTTGCTTGTGAACGAAACCTCTACGCGAAAGAAAACGGTACAATCGCTGATTGGTTAAATACGGAAGGAATTCTTGATCTAGCAGGAGTCAAAGAGTTCAAAGTCCTAAGGGCAGTTAGAGAGTATGTCTCCGTTCCACCTGAAGGCTATAACAACCTGCTTTGTGCAGTGGTTACTGAAGCAGAGAGCTTTGATAGTGCCATTGAACTAGCTAGGGATGCATTGCACAACGTACGGTGTATTATGACTGGGGTTAGTGTTTAGCACTTGGGGGACTGTTTGGGGACGGACCCCACTAGGGTCTGTCCCCAAACAGTCCAAGCAGTCCTACAATTCATCCCTATGATCATCCTCTTCATCATTCATGGCTATTGAAGATTGACTTCCAGGGAGCTTTCGTAACTCATTAGCCCACTCCCCCAGATCAATGAGTTTACATCGACCTGAGCAAAATGGTTTATACTGATTTCCCTTTTGCCATGTATTCTTTTTGCCACAAATTGGGCAGGAAGTTTTTATTTCTTTATTCATCATTGTTTTCTTTATTGAGTTGTGATGGACATAAAATCACTGCATTCAGTGCCCTAGACTATCCTTCTGGTAATTGCCAATTAATAGGCTTCATGCCTTCTTTTTCTAAAATTTTATTAATCGTTGAAAAATGCTTGTTCCCTAAAAATCCTTGGTGAGCAGAAAAAGGCGAGGGATGAGCTGACTTCAAGACATAATGGCGTTTTTCATCAATAATTTGTCCCTTACGTTGTGCATGATTTCCCCACAACACAAAGACAACTGGCTTTTGCCTTGTATTTAGCTTTTGAATGACTTGATCGGTAAAATGTTCCCAGCCCTTGCCTTGATGTGAACCTGCTTTTCCTTGTTCAACTGTTAATACGGTATTTAAAAGCAATACTCCCTGTTTAGCCCAGGGCTCTAAATAACCATGATTAACTGGGTTGATGTTTAGATCTTGTTTAAGCTCTTTATAGATATTCACCAAGGATGGAGGGGCTTTAACTCCTGGCATTACAGAAAAACACAACCCATGGGCTTGGTTGGGTCCATGATAGGGGTCTTGGCCTAAAATAACGACCTTAACCTCATCAAACGGCGTTAAGCTAAATGCATTAAATATTAGGCTTCCTTTAGGATAAATCACTTTTCCAGCTTGCTTTTCTTGCACTAAAAAATCCTTTAACTCCTGCATATAGGGTTTGTCAAACTCTTCAGCTAATTGCTTTTTCCAGCTCGTTTCCATTTTAATATCGGTATCATTCATACTTTTTACCACATGGTTTGTAGGTGTTAACAAAAGCATTGAGGGGATGGACCCCAGTGGGGTCTTAACTAGAGCTTTGAGGGGACGGACCCCAGTGGGGTCCGTCCCCAATTACTTCACCCTCAATTTTATAATTCATGATAAACTTAATACAATACAACTGACAGGTATACTGCCATGAATAGTCTAAAAATTAGAAGCATTTTATTCAGTCTCGCTCTACTTTTTCCGGGTTTTGGTTTAGCTGATACGCATCGTGATAGCGTTACAAAACAAGAAGTCAATGGTACATTTACCATGCATTTTCCTGATCCCTATAAAGATGAGGCCAACACCCTAACAGTGAAAGCCCTCGGAGGAGGAAAGATTAACGTCTCTTTTGAGCTCATTTATCCCTATAAAGTCAATGGAGAGCTTCTGGCTAATACTGGGGAACTATCTGGCGTTGCCAAGATTGAGGGAGATACTGCGGTATATCAATCTTCAGAGTTTGGTGAATGCACCATCACCATTACCTTTGTTAAACCTGGGATGTTAACGGTTAAACAAGATGGCTCTGATGCTGATTGTGGCTTTGGCCATAATGTCACTGCAGACGGCACCTATTATAAATAGGACATAAGAACACGCCCCTCTATCTCCGCTGTTTTTGATTTAAGTTTTATTTGTTGTATTCACTGTTCAAACTCATCTGGCTTCATTGAAGTACTCGCGATCTGTTTTGCGAGCGATTATACACAGTGGAGTTAAGTTAATCATCTGCACTAGGCATGAAGACTATTCCAATTAATGCACATAGACAAAATAGAGTACCTGCTAGATAGGTGTAATGAATAATTTCTGAAGCAATGTCCGCCAGCAGACTCACAAAACCAAGAGCCCAGATCCCCCAGGGCATTTTGGTGTCTTTGCTCGCCTTCTTGCTGTCCATCATGCTCCTTGTAAATACTAAATATTCCTTGAATATGCTTTATGTAGCAAGAGTCGCACAATATCTGAGGTACTTTTGTCATTGAGGGCTGAGGAATCGACTGATTTTTAAAAATGGGGCATGTATACCAAAGGTCGGGTGCTTCGCCGAATGGAGCTGCTTAAGGCAAGCCATTCGTGAAAACGCCAGACCAACGCTGACTGATCTTCAGAGAAAAGATTAGTCGTAGCACTATAATAGGAGTCGATTCCTCCGCATTGAGGGTCAGTCCACTGACCACGAGAAATAAGTCAGGACTTACGAAAAACCCCAATCTCTTTGTTAAAAGAACTTTTTAATTCGGTCATGTAGTCCATCTAAACTCCCTCATTAAACAGTTCTTTTGCCTCGACCTTGGGATTTTTCGTAAGTCCTGTAAGTATTTGCTTCAATCAAAAGTGCTCA
Organism: Legionella waltersii; assembly: GCF_001468085.1. Taxonomy (GTDB): domain Bacteria; phylum Pseudomonadota; class Gammaproteobacteria; order Legionellales; family Legionellaceae; genus Legionella; species Legionella waltersii. Next base: position 280,025 of record NZ_LNZB01000036.1, read on the forward strand.
TACTGCAAGTTGTGCTTCTTGTTGCTTACTCCAACGCAACCTTTTATGATGTGAAGCATTCTCAAAAACCCTAAATACGGACATCCATGCCAAACAAAATCATTTGTATCGGTGGGGCAAATATCGATTTTAAATTAAAGTCACCTAATCCTCTTGTTTTAAATACATCAAATCCAATCCACTCGACCATTTCGTTTGGTGGGGTTGCACGAAATGTTGCTCATAATCTTGCCCAATTGACGTCTGATATTTACTTACAATGCCTTGTAGGAAATGATGCAAACGGACTCGCTCTTTTAACTCACGTGCAATCCTTAGGAGTCAATACCCAGTACTCAAAAATTATTGATGGTCAATCAACTTCTCAGTATTACGCCATATTGAATAACCAGGGTGAATTGTTTATAGGCCTTGCTGATATGGATATTTATAATGTCATTGATGACGAATTTATCACTTCTTCTTGGGATGATTGGAACAGCCAAAGCCTCATTTTCCTTGATACAAACCTACCGTCTTCCCATATTGACCTAATTTTGAAGAAAGCCAATTCTGTAGGGGCAAAATTATGTATTGACCCAGTTTCTGTGGAAAAGGCGAAGAGAATACCTGCTCAATTCGGCTCAATTTATTTGCTCAAACCAGATCGTAAAGAGGCAAGCACCTTAACGGGTATAACTATTGAATCTATAGATGACTGCATTAGAGCCGGCAAACTATTAAAAGACAGGGGTGTCCAAAACGTTGTTATCACACTGGGACAATTAGGATATGTTCTAGTCAATAATTCTGAACAAGTTTACGTGGCTGCGGAGGAAGTGAAACAGTCGATCGATGTGAGTGGTGCTGGAGATGCCTTTGTTGCAGGAATACTCTATGGCATCCAACTAGAAAAAAATATAGCTGAAGCCTGTCAAATTGGAGCTAAGGCAGCAGCACAAACCATTCAGACGTTGCAGACAGTCATTAAAAATCCGTAACTTAATACTCGCAAATGGCTTTTAAGTTTGCAGGCCCTGTGTTAGTAATCCTGGCCTGAGTGACTGCATCAGCTGAGAGGATGACTTGTTGTAAATTAGTCAAGGCTGAGGTCATGAAGTCACCTCTTTTAAAACTAGTGCCGTTGTATACCCCTTTTCCATTTAAAATTGAAATGGACACGTAATGTGTTTGGGTTGAACTTGCTCTTATTTCACAAACCATTTTCAGCGGAAGCCCAGTTGTATTAACCAAGTCGACTGGTTTATTCACTTCAAATATCCTTTCAATTGAAGCGGCAAAACTTGCATGAAATGAAACTGCTCCAATTAAGAAACTGGTGTAAACGAATTTGTTTTTAATGATTTGGTTCATGGTAACTATCTGAGCGTTAATCCGAGGTGGAATAAGCCTAAACCAAGACGACACTAATTTCAATCAAGCTTGTTACTGCTGAATGGAATAGGCTAGATAGAGTCGACATGCTCGCTTCGTAAGTACTCTCCGCCACCATATGCACAACATCAGACCAGTGAGAATTATTATTGTACATTGATTCATTTTCTGGTAACATTGCCCCCGACATTAACTAAAACTAACTGAGGATGTTGAATTATGGCATTACCTAAATTTCTTGAAAAGTATCAAGAAGAGTTTACCTTTGTAACCGATAACAATCTTTTACCTACAAAGAGTTACATTGCGGTTAAACGTTTCACTGAAAAGTATGAAAATACAGGTAAATTTTGGGACGGTATTGGCTCAATTGCGATCGATCCAATTTTTAATGGTTTAACTGCTTGTTATTATGCGCTAAGAGCTGTATGGGCTACCTTACGCGCGGTAGGAAATTTATTGGTTTTAAAACCCGGTGATGCTCTTGATGCTATCAAAGATGCAGGATTCCATTTAACCATGTCGATTTGTTTAGCAGTAATGGCTCCGATTCATGCGTTGACTAATGCTGTTGAACTGTTAACTAGAACCGTTTCTTCATGGTTTAGGAAAAGCTTGCCTGTAGAAAGCGTAGAATCGGCTGAAAACCCAAGTTATCTTGAACAATTCGCAGAGCAAGCCGGTCAATATACTAGAAACATGATTCCATCTGCTAGCTATTTCGGTGCTTCTCGATTCTTTTTACCTTATAAAGATGCCAACAAATGTCTTGCTCAAATGGCATCTCCATTCGTTATGATGGGTCTAACAGGATTCAATTCTTTGTATGAAGCTTATAGTGGCGTTAACTCAGCATTAGAGTGCATTGCTAATTTACTTATCGGCAAGCCTAAAGAAGCCCTTAAAGATCTTAAGGACTTGTCTATCCATTTCACTCTTGCAGTGAGCTTGGCAGTAATGACACCAATTAACTTTTTAGTTGAAGGGATTGCTTTCCTTACTCGAACTGGAAGTACTTGGTATTCTGCTTGCACTCAGCCTAAAGCTAATACTCTTTCGATAAATTCAGACGAAAGAGGAGAGTACATTTATGAGGAAGATACAGAAGGTTATGGTCTTAGCAGTAGTCATTAATTTATCAGAAGTGTAATTCCAATACCTACAAGCTATCATGTAAAGCAGTAACCGACCTTCTTGGTTGCTGCTTTGCATATCACCTCTTAATTAAATCTAGCATTTAATTATCAATTCACTGTGGGTTGATGTATTGCCTACGCAATGACTAAACCTATTCGAAACATGACCAATAATTGTATTTTGAAGCCTATTTGCATACAATTGGTCGATATTAAAACTACGAGGTTGTTATGTATTTTAAAGACTCCAATTTTGAAGAACGATACAATGAATTCTGGAACTCTGGTGCTGTTTATGCCGACAAACAAATAAGCCAATTCATGGAAAAAGGGTTTGGTCTTCTACAACAAGGAGAGTACTTCTCTCTACTCACTAAATACGCAGAAACAGCCAGCACTCTAGTGACAAATTTAAACCGTCAAACTTGGAGTATACCGTTTGATGATCAAGACTATGTCTCTGAATACATTGCTGCAACTTTGCAAACGATGCAAGAAGACTTCCTAAGATACAGATCCAAACTGGCAGCCAATTATGGTGAGAAATCACTGTGTGTCGATTTGATTGACAACTCTTTATCTAATTTATCGCAATTGGCTAATCATGATAAAGTAGAGCCTAATCTTTTTATGTAATGCTCTGGTTTAACCCCTTATTTTTAGGATTAAAAACAAGGGGTTAACAAATGGATATTGCTCAGATAATTACCGCTGTTCCATAGCACAACACTTCTGTGCCTACTTGCCCAATTTCACCTGTATCATAACGCATCGCAATGATGCCATTTGCATTCAGTTTTTGGGCATGTTCAAGCATTAATTGATAGGCCTCTTCCCGTGCATGTTCGCACATTTCTGAATAAGCCCCTATTTTTCCCCCAACTATAGATTTTAACCCACCTAACAGCCCCTGGGTGATTGTAGGAGATCGGACGACAATCCCCCTAACGATGCCTAAGTATTGCTTAATTTCCTTACCTTCTATGTGGCTTCCTGTCGTTATAAGCATGATCATGTCCTTATTTAGGATTTCATTTATCGTTTATTTTATAATTCATACACCTTCTTATTTACTGTCACAAGGTCCCATTTAACTTGAGTAATCTCAGGCAGCTTTTCACAAGGCATTTTTTCGGAATAGCGTAAAAACTCCAATGCATCTCGAATGTACTGTTTTACCTCATTCAAGTGTTTAGTGAGTAAATTATCACCCGCCAATTTAGTATAAAGACCAGCCATATTCAGTTTATAAGTACAAGAGGCGCTCGATTGGTCAGTCTTAAGCTCATACAAATGATTAGAAATTAAATGACATTCAGAAGCTAATGTTTGAACATCAGTAGTATTCCCAATTCCGGGAATACTCATTAGCAAAAACAACATCGGCATTAAAAGCAATGTCCTTAACATCCTTTAACTCCTTTTGGTTATCCCTATCATGATGTGATATATTAGCTCTTCCGTATTGATTTCTTCAAACAAATTTAACTGTACCAGGATGGTTTCTATGAGTATGAAGCAGGACGCACTGAAGTTTGCAATTGTATTTATTTCATTAATCACTCTAAGCTTTGCATCGCTAACCCATGCTGTTGGGAATACTGTCGTTGCTGTTGATGTCGATGGCGTAACTGGACAGTATACCTCCATCGTATTGGACTCACAGGGTTATCCGACCATCAGTTATTACGATGCCTCCGAACAAAAATTAAAAATTGCACATTGTTTTACAAGAACCTGTAGCCGGTTTAACTCGATTGTTACTCCTGATGGCGCAACTAATATTGGTAAATACACGTCAATTGCGCTTGATAACACCGGTTTACCTGTAGTGAGCTATTATGATGAGACAAACTCTGCCTTAAAAGTATTACACTGCGGTAATATCGCTTGCTCTCTAAATAATACCATTGCTACACCTGATATTATGGGTACTGTTGGGATGTATACCTCAATTACAGTGGATAATAATAATTATCCTGTTGTCAGTTATTACGATGCAAGCAACGGTAAACTAAAAATCCTACATTGTGGAAATACCTCCTGCACTTCTGGAAACAGCATCGTTAAACCTGATCTAAGTAGTAGTAATGGAGTACAGAGTTCTATTAAATTGAACTCTGCTGGAAACCCTGTCGTTGCTTACTTTGATTTTACAAATACAGCGCTTAAAATTTTAAGTTGTGGGAATGCCCAATGCAGTTCTGGCAATTCGATCACAACGGTTGACTCAAGCGCTGATGTTGGACGATATCCCTCATTGATGCTTGACAGTGGCCAAAAGCCTGTTGTGAGCTATCTGGATGCAACCAATGGAAAATTAAAAGTATTGCATTGCGGTAATGCACTTTGCACATCGGGGAATTCGCTAGCCTCCATAGCAAGTAACGGCATTGCCGGTTATTACTCATCATTGTCTCTAGATGCGAATAACATACCGACCATCAGCTATTACGATTCAACAAATCAGAATTTAAACGTTGTACGTTGCGGTGATGCTAATTGTGCCAATAACAACCTCATTAGCATACCTGATAATACGGGTAGTGTGGGCTTATATACTTCATTAAAGCTCGATGCCAGCAGCAATCCCGTGGTTAGTTATTACGACAGCAGCAACGCAAACCTAAATGTTTTACGTTGTGGTAGCCCTACATGCGGTCCAAACTCAGTTTATGTTGGTGACATGGCAACGGATGTTGGTCGCTATAGCGCAATTAAACTTGACTCTAATGGTCGACCTGTCGTTAGTTATTGGGATGAAACAAATGGAGATCTTAAGTTATTGCATTGCGGTGATTCCTCTTGCAGTCAAGGAAATTCAATCACCAGCCCCTACACCAGTGGAAACGCAGGATGGGATACTTCCCTTGATATAGATGCAAGTGGCAATCCTGTCATTAGTTTCTATGATTTCTCAGCCCAGGTCATGCGAATTATGCATTGTACCAGTGCCGATTGTAGTGGCGTAAATCCAGTTGCAACTCCAGATATTTTATCCAGACGAGCATCATCCTTAGCCCTAGATCCAGTTGGTAATCCAGTAGTTGCTTCAGCTGGACAATCTGATCAAGGGTTAAGAGTAGTCCATTGTGGTGATGCCAACTGTTCAGCAAACAATAGCATTGCTTCCCCTGATTTTCCCGTATTTCCTGCTAATGCTGACGTTCGAGGTGTGTCTTTAGTTCTTGATGGCTTGGGTTATCCCGTAGTTAGCTTTTTTCGCGCCGACAAAAACCAATTGAAATTGCTCCATTGTGGTGATGTGAATTGCACAGGCCCAAACAATACTATGTCTATTCTTGATCCAGGTGCGCAAGCAGCTGATCATCGAAGTACTTCTGTTACTCTGGATCCAAGTGGTAATCCAGTGATTGCCTATTGGGATACTGCTAATTCCGCACTAAAAGTGATACACTGCGGTAATGCAGCCTGTAGCTCGGGCAATACCATTGCTTCCCCTGCAACCGGACCCAATGTTGGTATACAACCCTCTATCAAAATTGATGGTGAAACAGGTAATCCAATTGTTAGCTATGGAACAAGCAACTCGATGTCGATACTGTATTGTGGAAATACGACCTGTACAGCCGGCAATGTGACAACAGCAGTTGACCCAACCAGTCAGGGGCAAGATAGTGCTCTAGTGCTTGATGCAAATAATAACCCTGTTGCGAGTTACTATGTTACAACGGGCAAACACATTAAAGTGTTACATTGTGCAACGAAGAGCTGTCAATAGATGATTCATCCCCTGCATTTGTTGTACGAGAGGCAATGTATGTATCAGCTCGCTGGCCAGGTGATGTGTTTACTTTCGCTAAGACCTTTAAGGAACCCTGTGCTCTCCCTACACTGCCTTGCTGCTCTCGATTAAGCCGTTTAGCCCATGCAGCTACTGGATTATTGACTGTGTTATGAGTTGCAAGCCAATTGGCTGACACAGGTCGTGAAACGGTTTTTAAGGCTTGCCAATTGGCATCGTAAACAGTGACCGTTATCGCATCAATTTCTGTAACCTTACTGTAAGACACCCAAGCAATTGCTTCACCTTCTCCTGCTGGATAAGCTTGTGAAGGGTTTAGCTTTAGATGTTGCAAAAGTGAATCCCCTAGACTGCTTCCAACAGCTTGAAAACGCAGCGGCTGCTCACTTTTATAATGAATGCGAACATAAAGCACCTCCTCGTTATTTAAAACAGCAGGAGAATTAGGACTTGTATCGACAAGCTCAACGCTCATTGCGACTGTCGTGGTTGAATACGCCAGTATCATGACAATGAAGAGCAGCTTCATCGTTTTACGTTTAAACATAATTACATAGTCCCTTAAAAATGATCCACTCTACAGGTTACCTATAAATTAAAGTTCAAAGAAGCTCGTCTAGCAAATAGTTGCTCAAGAACTTGTATAATATTTAATCTATTGTATGCTTAAATTAAGTCATGACTCCAAAGATCATTCAAATTGTGGAATTTGAAAATAAGGACATGAGTGAAAATGAAAGCTTTTGATTCTTTAGTCATTGAGTTTGACTTAAAACACCATAGCTTCAAAAGAATTGCGCTTGAAGAGTTGAATATAGACCGTAAAGAAGCGCATAAAATATACTGGGTACATAGCGATTTAAATAAACGGAAAGAGTTTAAGCAGATATCCGAAAAACTTCGACTGCCTACTCAGGTATCAAAAATTGGTGCTGAGAAGAAATGTACGTCGCATATGATTGATACCAATGATGCACTTACGCTACAGATACAGCATTTAACCTCCCATGAAATCAATGATAACTATGAAGTCGATTTTGGTAATTTATTGATTCACCTTACCGCTAATTTTTGTTTTACTGCGTCAGCCCATCCCTCACCAGTTCTGTTCGAGTTTTTAAACAACTGCCATCAATCTGTTCATTATGCAAAAACCCCTTGTTTTATTCTATTTTTAATTTTTGAAGGTGTTATTAATGAATACGCAAGCATTTTGTTTGACTATGAAGAAATAACGGATGAACTTGATATTGAAGTGCGAAAAAATGTAAATAACATCTATTCAGAAGTTGTCGAAGCAAAACATCAGGTCATGAAAATGAAACGTTATATGATTGCAATTCGAGAAATCCTAATGCGCATTACATCGAGAAATATTTCTGTTATTTCTGAACAATGTCGCACATCATTGTATAACTTATCGAATCATAGCCATCTGGTAGTGAATGAGATCGATTCAATACGAGATGTGTTTAATAGTTTGTTAGGGCAAATTGATAATGGACTGATGCAAAAGATGAGCGCTGCTATGCGCGTGTTAACCGCTTATGCCGCTATTTTTTTGCCATTAACGTTAATTACTGGAATATATGGTATGAATTTCGAATGGATTCCAGAACTAAAATGGAAATATGGCTATTTTTGGGCGCTTTCACTACTCATTATCTGTGCAGTATTCTTGATTTTATTCTTTAAAAAGAAAAAATGGTTTTAGTACGCTGTACCTAATCTCAAGATTTTCTCGGAAAACAACTCTATAGCTACAACCAGTTGTCTATAATTAATAGACACGGATTAGACACTTTTGCTGAAGCTCCAAACCAATGAAAATTCTGATTTCAATTCAACATAGCGTCTATCTCGAAACCGTATAAATTATAGACAGTCAAAAATGGATAAAGAACAATTAGCGAACTAAAAATTACTTATTGTTGCATGCGCGTCTAGAGCTGCATCAATTTGATGTTCATCAAAGACCAACACACCCTCTTCTTGCAATAAAGCTGCTGTTACACCTGAGCCATCGATTAATTTTTTTGAAAAAGTACCGTCATAAATAAGACCTGAACCACAAGAAGGACTCTTGGCTTTCAATATTGCAACGCGAATATTGTGTTTTTTTACTAAAGCCAATGCATTTTGAGCACCTTGAACAAAAGCTGAAGTTACATCATCGCCATTATTAGCCTGTACTCTAGCATTATGGTTTAACACGTCTAAACCCGTTTTAGCTCCCTGAATTTCTGCAGGCGGTCGAGGAGTTGATAATCCCCCACTGACTTCTGGGCATAGGGTAATAATATTACCTTGTTTAAAATGGGCCTGTAGTCGTCCATGTTGCTGCAAACAATCACCTCCATCATATCTAACTTTATGCCCTAAAAGGCAAGCACTCATCAGTATTTTTGGCATAATCGATCTCTACAGCAATAATTGTTGTAAATTGTATCACATACTCTCATTGAGTGATAAGCTCCAAGGGGATGGAGCAAACTCTGGCTGGGACTAGGGGAATAGCTTTTTGGCAATCTCTGCCACATGGCGTCCTTGCGAGCGCGCTATTTTTTCTCTATTTCTAGAGGCGTACGACTGCCATCAGCACCAGCTATTGTTCCTGCACCATAAGGTGAGCTACCACGCATCTCTGTCAAAACCGTCAAACTTTGCTCGCTATAGGGCATTCCCGCAATCAGCATTCCATGATGCGCCAATGTATGCCAAAAAGAGGTTATGGTTGTCTCATTCCCACCGCCCGTTCCGGTTGAAACAAATACGCTACCCACTTTACCAATCAATTTCCCTTGCACCCATAAACCACCGGTTTGATCCAGAAAGTTTCTCATTTGTGCCGACATGTTACCAAATCGAGTTGGAGTCCCAAAAATAATTGCATCGTAATTTGCAAGCTCAGCAGGCTCTGCTACTGGAGCCTTTTGATTCATTTTTACCCCGGCTTTTTTGGCAATTTCTTCAGGCATGGTTTCAGCGACTCGTTTAACGTCAACGTCCACTCCCTCTACTTCTCGAACACCCTCAGCGACAGCATAAGCCATTGTTTCTACGTGGCCATAACTTGAGTAATACAGAACCAGTACTTTCGTCATTATACTCCCCTACTAAAATGTCTAATCGAATTTAGCATAGCATTCTCTGATAAGGTATAGAATAGGGGAGTTATTTTGCCTTTACTGAATATTACATTCCCCTCATTTGCGCTGAAAACTTCATGGGCTCAAAGGCACTCTTCGATTCCAATATCTCTTTTTGAATTACCAAGATTTTCTCCGCATATATCTTGGCTTTCATCTCTTTTGTCTTGTGACATTGTTCTATTTCAGTTGGTGTAAGTCTTAACATCAGTTGCACGTAATCGTCAGACGCTACTTTTGAATCTTGGGAGTAGGTTTTTCCTAAGCTTCCTTTGTGGATAAGCTCCAGAACATCAAGACGGATAGGGTGCTTTGGAGGGTCAAAAAAGCGTACTCCTGTATTTTTTCTTTGTAGCTCTCCCCTTTTTTTTAGTTCTGTTAGAGAATCTTGCATCATTTGTAGAAAGTTCGTGAAACCAGCAATAGGATCTACTTGACCAAGTGCAACTTGATTAAGAATTTTGATGCTTTTGCCACGACAGTACTCTTCAAGTAAATCATCCAATTCATTCACAAAGTGAGGTAATTCAACCGTTGTATTCAAACTTTCCATAAAATGAGTACCGGTGAGTATGCTGCCTGAATAGCGTTTTCTATTTGTTCCGTCAGAAAATTCATCCAGTAATGAGGGGGTAAGGCTACTGTGGCATGCTTCTGTTAAATTCGTGAAACGATCTAAGGAGCGCCCTCTACCGTGTTGCAAATCAGTGTGACCTAATATTGGATGGAATCCCGTGTTGTAATAGGCAATCATGGTGTAAAAAAACAAATCAACACGACGACTTGCGTGCTCGACAATAAGTTGTTTGGATAAATTAAGTGTTGCCTGGTCGTTTTCATGTTCTTTTTGCAGCTCCCGCCATGAATAAGGCAAAGATAAAGCAGCGCTGTAGTTATCGGTATAGGTGGTTTTTATGCGTTTTCTATGATGTGCTGAGTGAAGCCTTGTTGAAGAACCCAAAAAGGCGTAGTCGCTCGAATGACTTAGCGGCTTAGTGGGGGTAGTTTCAACATCACTTTGCTTATGAACCGGTGTTCTTGTTTCTTGTGCTTTGAGATTTACTCGAATGGATTGGTGAGTTGCAGCAAATGCTGGTAGAAGTCTAGTCTCTCCAGCCAAGTTCTTAGCAATACGATATAGGCGTGCCATGGTTCGCTCCTTAATTTACAACTGGCTGCCACCACTGGGCAACCAACTTTATTCCTATTCAAGGATTCCACTGTCTCAACTTTTCATATCGTTAAATTATTATCCACAACCTCCTTGTCATTTTGGCCTGCCAAGATACACAATTAACATAAATTCTACGAGAATGCAAAAATAAGATCTAAGCGGCCGGACTTAGACCGATTGAGGGAGGTGTAATCAAGGCCTTATTCACTAATTCTAGAAGAGCAGTTGAATAGAAACATGTCCTAAAATAACTTTTTTTTGTCCGAATACACCAAGCAGCCACCCTCAAAAAATGACTACAATCTACACCATTAGTAGAATATATGAATCATTAAGGTGTTGTTTGGATCGGAGTTTTTGTGTTTAAACATTTTAGTTCCCCATCTCTACCGAAAGACTGGAATGACTTAAAGGCTAGGCTTATCAACTTTCCTGCAGAAAGAGAAGCTCTAAAAGCCCATGTCTTAAACAATATCTCAAACATCGTTATTATTGCTGATCTGGTCAATGCCATTGAGTTATTTCCTGAATTAAAAAACAATTTAGTAAGGCATACCGTAAATAATGGCCAATTCGCTAACTCATACGCTCAAAAGCGACTATCCGAAATTTTTAACCGAAGCGCCCAATCTTATAACCAAGTAAGGGTTTCCCTGCCTATAGATACATGGGTTCAATACCTATAAAACATCGCTAATGCAGGCTACGGGGTGATTGTCTTTAAAATAAAACTTACCCTATCCTCAACGTCTAGAAAAGGAACATCAATTAAGGTATATCCCCATTGCTGATAGGCTTCTTTCAGCGCATTATACGTATCTACACTTTCTGCAAAATCTTGCCGCCGTTCACTATCATTTGTGTAAATTGTCTTCCATGGAGGAAACATAAAAACCTTTTGATTATATCTGTATTGAATTACAGCTTGATTCACTTGCTGGTGTTCTTTATGACAAAAAGCCTTTGCATAAGCCGCTAAATCAGGCATTCCTCTGTCAAAAAATACGACATCTTGTTGAGTTTGCATCATTTTGTAATCACTGAGGGAGTGTCTCAACATAAGTTCTAAAAACGCGTCTCTATCCCCTGTATGTAATGCATCCCCACCCATTGAATGTTGTTCTTTAATGATGTCACGAGCAACTTCCGGTACTGTTAGGTAACCTTTTTGGGATAAAGAAGTTAGAACACTTGTTTTTCCAGTACCAGGTCCACCCGTTAAAATAAAAAAATTAGTTTTCATCTCAAGTTTTAATCGTTATAAGAGGAGTGTATTGCTATTCTCTTCAAAATTAGTCACATCACCTACCCAAGCCGATTGTTCGCTTTTATAGTTCATGTATCAATTCATCTCCATGACTAGTTTGGCATAAATGTACTCACCCTTAATTTTCTTGTCAATCTGGAATCCATTCCGGTTAAAATTCTCAATCCCTTGTACTAATTAGCTATTTCAGTAGAACTGGAAAATAATCCTGAAATCCATCCCCTACCATTGCAACTATTTGCTTGTATAATGCACCCTCATACTTACCAATCAGTGGACTTTCATTTGAATCAAGAGAATCAAACACCTTATGAGCGACTCAACCCAGCTGTCATTTTGGATGCAATTGAAAGTATTGGTTTTCTTTGCACAGGTAGCCTACTTGCACTCAATAGTTACGAAAATCGCGTTTATCAAATAGGGATTGAAGGGGCTGAACCCATTATTGCGAAATTTTATAGACCTAATCGTTGGAGTTCAGCTGCTATTCTAGAAGAGCATCAGTTTTCAAGTGAATTGGCTCAGCATGAAATTCCCATTGTTGCTCCTCTAGCATTCAACAATCTGACTTTACACCATTATCATGAGTTCAGATTTGCCCTCTTTCCCAGACGTGGTGGCCATCCTTTAGAATTGGATAACAATGAGCAATTAGAGTGGATGGGCCGTTTTATAGGTCGCCTTCACAGAGTCAGCGCATGCCAGCCATTTAAGCACCGCATCCAATTAAATAGTCAAAACTATGGCTATGAACCCTACCAATTTCTTATTGAGCAAAACTTTATTCCGGATTATTTAAAGCCTAATTTTTGCAACACCGTTGAAACAGCCTTGCAAAAAATTAAACAGATAATGGATTGCATAGGTCAAATTGATCAAATAAGATTACACGGCGATTGTCATGCAGGAAATGTGTTATGGAATGAAGCGGGACCTCAAATTGTGGATTTAGATGATTGTCTCATGGGACCAGCAATACAAGACATTTGGATGTTGCTCTCTGGCGAAGCGAGAGAAATGGAAGGACAGCTTGAGAAAATTCTCAATGGATATTGTGAATTTCATGATTTTAACTTCTGTGAACGCCATTTAATTGAAGTGTTTCGTACATTACGCATGCTGCATTATTCAGGATGGCTCGCAAAACGTTGGGCAGATCCAGCATTTCCTGTGAATTTTCCCTGGTTTAACACGCCGGTGTACTGGCAAAATCAGATAATAAATCTTAATGAGCAGATTGAATTATTAGATAAGATTGAATGCTAAACAGAAGGAGATATCATCTTCCTAATCAAAGTCTATCAATGAGCACTAAATAACCGTTTTATTCTCATAACCAATGAAGAATCAATAACAACGTTTTATAGAGGGTAAGTAATCATGAAAAGTATTAAGAGCAATGCTCCATCTGTTATGGGATTTGTTCTAAGTTTACTAGTAAGCTCCACTTCTATGGCCTGGTATGGGGGCGCTGTAAGCATAGGCTGGGGAGGACCAAATGTTCATTATCATGGAGATGATATCCGAGTCTATAATCCAGGGGGGTATGGCTATGGTGGTTATTATTACAACCCTGCTCCTGTTATTGTCCCTAATGTAGTCATTAATGTTCCTGTGCAGAGATATTATCCGCGTGTTTGTGAGGAAGTTGAGGTTTGTGATAATTACACCGGTGAATGTTGGTTAGATCAACTTTGCCGTTAAACCATGATTTCTTGATACAAGAGCCGTGTTACGGATACACTATTTTTCTGTAGCACGACTTACCTAAATCTTCCCCATAGGATTTGCCCTTCAAACCATATAATATAGACAGCCATATCAGGTCAGAGTAATTGTTCAATCATTCTCTAATTTGATAATCATTGAAATGGAACAGGACTTACGAAAAACCCCAAGGTCGAGGCAAAAGAACTTTTTAATGAGGGAGTTTAGATGGACTAAATGACCGAATTAAAAAGTTCTTTTAACAAAGAGATTGGGGTTTTTCGTAAGTCCTGTGGAATTCTAATTAACAAAAGGAGTTTGTTATGAAGGTAAATTATTTATTGGGGACTTTGTTTTTATCGCCCCTTCTTGCTTTTTCAAGTTCGGATAACATCAAAGATGGTTTTATGTTCTCCTCAATCCCAGAACATAAAAACACTGTTGTAAGGCATTATAGTAATGAACAAAAAATGCCCGATCTTAAGCAGATGTCTCAAAGAAGCATTGATTTTCCAACTCAAATTGTTCGTGTAAATGGGAGTGTTGCGGGTTTGGAACTTAGCTGTGACGAAGTAGAAAATGAAATTGACCATGTATTTTCAGAAAAAATCTTACCCGATCTCTTTACCTACAACATCTATGTTAATTGCGCCTACGATTATAAAAGCCCAGAACAATATGCAGTCAGCTTTTCTATTCAGAGTTATTTTGACCCATTAACTGATGAAGGCATTGAATATTTAAAAACCTATCTGAAAGAGTATAATGGTTATAATTTATTTGATACCACCCCACTACAAATTGAAAATGCCAAAGGCATTATTAGTTCAATAAATCTTAATGCTGGGTTAAAAAGCAACCCTGATAAAACTCCATTGATGCTTTACAGCCAAGATCGCAGCAATATTTATTTTAAAAGTAATTTTGAAATGCGAAAGGAGTTAATTAATGACATTTATCAACGATTTTACACAAACGATCCTGAAGTCATTCTACCCTTTTTAGATAAATGGATTTACCCTTCAGCTGGGACAGTTTATTACTCAATTTTACAAGCATCCAATTATCTTGAATTACAACCAGAAAGAATATTTCTGATGGAAAACGAAGGAGATATCTTCGTATCCAACCTAAAATATTATTTTGCAAGTCTTTGTATGAAAAGATTTCCTAATAAACACTGCTTGTGATAAATTAGTGACGGACCTCATTGAAAATTTCGGTCCGTCCAAAATTACACAAACTGTTCAGATCTAAATGGGGTCCGTCCCGGTCCGTCCCCAATCTAACTTTTTGGGTTATTCTCCTTACTCTTGGGATGGGTCTCCTGGTAAACAGTGAATGACCTCCCTCGCATGGATAAAGTGGCTCTAAGAACATAAAGTTGCGTTGTTGGTGAGATACAACTCCAATCAACATGTATCCACGGTGTGCTTTCATTTTCAATGAGAAGGTGATTTATCACTTCATAAAATAAGGGAATTTCTTCTTGCAAGTGATGATTGCCCAAGAGCCGATTGACTCGTTCGATGTTACTACCTTCCTTTACTTTGCTAGTAATATTTCTTCCAAGATGAGTCAAACTTAGGGTATTGCCGTTAATAAGTGCCTCGCAGCAAGCCTCTATTCCTTGTAAGCGCTTTTTATGAATGAATGGTAGTTCTTTTTGTAGAAAACTATGCAATAATTTTAGCGGTCGCATGATGCCTCTTTATAAATCTTATACTCTTCTTGAACGAATCGTATTTGATCATATAGGCATCTGCGCTTTCAACTAATCCTTTATCGTTAATCCCTTTTTATATTTCAACTCAATCAACCTGTTTCTTTATTTCTCAGTTTTGTGTGGAACGCTCAGGGTCCGTCCCCAATCTAACTCTACTGTTTTAAATAGTTATTAATCCATTCTTTTCTTAAGTGTCGTTCAGAAGGTTGTCTACTTATGGTTGGTCTATTGCATGAGGATTCAAAAGCTTTTTTCATGAGTAGTAAAGATTGATATTCCTGAAATTCTAAGGTTTTGGCATCCTCATCTAAAATGGCACTTAATGAACTGTCTTTCAGTTTATCTAAGTATTCTTTGGCGCCATCCAGGGTTTTAAACTGAATAATGAACTTGCCCTCCGAGGGTTTGTGCTCAATTCTTGCAACTTGTTTAATATTCAAGCCAATATGAGCCATAAAGAATCTTCCATTAAAGGGTGCCATATAGAGTTCTGACTGATGTGCTGCTAATAGAAATTCCTTTCTGTCTTTGTATTGAAGACTAATGCGATTTCCAAATACAGTATGGGGTAAAGGACATTCAAATTTTTCTTTTAAAATTTTAGAGTACTCTAATGCCTTAAACTCAGTAAGAAATAAAATATCAAAATCGCCCCAACTAGAATTAAATTGCGTTTTTAATACAAACGCATTATTTAAATACAAATTTTTGGTTAACCACTCTTGGTCAAACGGTATGTATGACGGTTGAGTCGTCCTATCAAGCTTTAAAAAACTCATTGATAACCTCTAGCTCACATGCTCTACATGAGAGAAATAAAAAGCACTATTATAGTCCATAAATTGAACTATGTAAACATTATATGTATACATTGATCGTTTTTGACTCCGCGCGGGATTGTTGTGCTTGAAGCAATGGGTTAGCACCTATTAAACCTCTGTTTTTAAAGCAGATCGCTGTAGATTAAAATATTGATTATGGATATTGGGGGACCTATTATTAACTGCTATTGGCATGCATTCATCCTAGAAGTTAACTGATTTTCGCAAAAATCACTTTTCAATTGCTCTAGTTTATACATCTGAATCTAAATTTAAATCCATGAAAACTATGAAAATCTGTTCACTAAAAATATCGATCTAATTATCAAAATATCTCTGCTCGGGTTCATAAAACTGATATCATCGATGCGCTTGCGATAAACCCGCATGTTCTATAGTTGCTTGGGTAATATCCATGAAAATTTCTTAGTGAATGAGGCGACATTATTTTGTTTCATTACAATAAATTCAAGTCATGGTTATGAATGAAGAGCCGATGAAGGCATCAACTTGCTATTAAGAAGTGTAATTAGCGGAGAATGTTTTTTGTGAAAAGTATCATTGCACTTTTGGTATTAGTTATCGCAATGCCTGGTTTTGCAGCTGAGCGCGTTATAAATCTTGTTGTTGAATACAAAACTGTTTATTTTGCAGGAAAGCCCATAAGGGCCATTTCAGTGAATAATCAAATTCCAGCCCCTACTTTACGGTTTAAACAAGGAGATCATGTCAGCATTCATGTTCATAATCACCTTAACGAAGAAACCGCCATTCACTGGCATGGAATTATATTACCTTGGCAAATGGATGGGGTTTTAGGCATTACACAAAAAGGAATACCTCCAGGTGGTGTTTTTCATTATCAATTCACTTTAGACCAATCAGGCACTTATTGGTACCATGCCCATGCAGGTCTTCAAGAGCAACAAGGATTGTATGGGGCCTTATTAATCGACCCTAACAAAAAACCGTTATACCACTATACAAAGGATTATGTCATTGTTCTGTCGGATTGGAGTAACACCCATGCCGATCAAATTCTAAAAAACCTCAAAAAACAGGGAGATTATTATGCTCCTAGATTTCCCCTGCAACCCACTCTTGCAAAATTTTTGCATGATTATCAAAAGGCTTCGAAAGAAAAACGAAAACAGCTATTAGACGATTATAAAGGAATGCAACAGTCTCGGATGAGTATATACGATTTGAGTGATGTGGCGTATGACGCATTCCTTTTAAACGGCCATGCCTCAAATCAACCATGGACCGCTCCTGTTAAATTAAATGATGTGGTTCGACTACGATTCATTGGTGCTGGAGGTAGTAGTATCTTCAACGTCAAAATACCTGGTATAAAGATGCAAATGGTGCATGTTGAAGGCAATGACATCAAACCTTACTTTGTTAATAGTTTTGCAATAGCACCCGGTGAAACTTACGATGTTCTGGTGAAAATCAAGGAAAAGAACCCTTATATCATCTATGCTGAGTCACGAGACACATTAGGTGCGGCTGTTGGAGCACTGACCACCTCTCCTGATCAAATTGTTAATTACAAAG
Source organism: Legionella waltersii (assembly GCF_001468085.1). Lineage (GTDB taxonomy): Bacteria > Pseudomonadota > Gammaproteobacteria > Legionellales > Legionellaceae > Legionella > Legionella waltersii. The sequence continues at coordinate 297,705 of NZ_LNZB01000036.1, forward strand.
CAGTACCCCCTTTTCCTGAGCCAGAAAACGTTTCGCAAGAAATGATGTCCATGATGATGGAAAGCATGAATCATGATATGTCTCAAATGAGTACAAGTCATCATAAAATGGACATGCACCATCACCCTATGGCCAATCACTCCATGAGTATGGCCATGCCTACAGAGCCCAGTATTATTGGCGACCACTTCTCTCCCTCAACACTCTCTTATTCCACATCAATGGGGACTAAATATCAAAATATGGTGGCAGCTATTCCTACGAATGATCCCAATGAACCAGTATCGCAAGTGATTAAAATGGAATTATTTGGCTACATGGAGCGATTTATTTGGTTTGTTAATGGGGTGCCCGAATACAATGCTCATCCTATCGAACTAAAGCCAGGAAAACGATATCGTTTTGTTTTTACCAATAACTCAATGATGCATCATCCCATGCACATCCATGGCCACTGGTTTATCTTGCGTAAAGGCCAGGGCAAGTACGATCCGATGCTTCATACCATTGATATACCACCCGGTGCAACCATCACAGCGGATGTTGACACTGATGCTAGTGGGCAATGGCTTTTTCATTGTCATATGCTGTATCACATGATGACTGGCATGTCTCGTGTGTTTCAATATTCAACCCTCATTGAACTTTCAAAAGGAAAAATCAAACCGCAGAATATCGAAAAACAAACAGTCTATCACAATAGACCAATAGTACGAGTCGATGAAATAAGACCGATTGATAAAGCACTTATAAAACATCCAATGGCCCATCCTACTGGATTCTGGTTTGCATCCTTTTTGGATATAGGTGCTGACCCATTTAATAATGCGCAGCGCCTGTCCTATAGAGGCTTATATGGCCCTGATTATAACAAACTAGAATTGTACACCAACGAAGCTGAGGTATTTAAAGGCAATCTAGAAAATGCAGACATTGATGTTTTTTATTGGCACCTTATTAATCAATTTTGGGCTGTTAAAGGGGGAGCGAATTACTTTAATAAGCCATCTATGACACCCTATTGGCAACCCGGTATCGGGATTGAAGGACTGATGCCTTATTTTATTGATACGAACGCACGCGTTTATTTTTATGGAGGCAGTGTGAAATTGGATTTAGAGCTTTCTCGTGATACTCAACTTTTTAATAATTTTCTAGTTCGTACAAGCCTACGAAGTCTGGTTGCCTCAAAAACGGTACCTAATGCTGTTATTGGCAATGGACTCAACCAAATGCGTTACAGCATAAGGCCTTACTATCGACTTACTCCAGGTTTAAATGTTTATGTGGAATTTGAAAACGAAAAAGACTATGGTGCGTTTAAATCCATTGAAAGGACATTGGGTGAGCAAACAACAGCAAACACAGTGACTTTTGGACTTTCTCTTGTGTTATAAAATTCATGAAGGTCCTTTATTGTATTACTTAAACCATCTCAATGAAGCCATTCATTAATATGTGGTTGACTAATCCAATCAAGAATGAGCTTTTCTTGGATTTATTTACTGGCAGGACTTACGTAAAACCCCAAGGTCGAGGCAAAAATAAATTTCAATGAGGGAGTTTAGATAAGCTAAATGACCGAATTGAAATTTATTTTTAACGAAGAGATTGGGGTTTTGTGTAAGCATTTCAAGCACAAAGTGCTCCGCATCTATAAATAACTTTAAGTATTTTATGTGTACAATTTCGTGCGATGGGATCATGAACA
>NZ_LNZB01000037.1 GCF_001468085.1 Legionella waltersii
AACGCCCTGTCTGGTCCATTCTTCAATCTTCACCCGGTATGGCTGTATACTCAAAAAGCTATTAGCACTGCTCTTTTCAAAAAATAACTCCAGCTCCTGTTCAGAGGGTATTGGCTTATCTTTTTCTAACCAACCTTGCTCAATTGCAATATCACGCACATTCCTAAGCGTTTTTCTATCGGCAAGTTTGTCTCGGGACAGCCCTCTAAGCGTAGCACCTTCACGCAATTGGCTAATGATAATGATAT
>NZ_LNZB01000038.1:0-89394 GCF_001468085.1 Legionella waltersii
TATTGGGCGAAGCGCCGGACCTACGCTTACTGACCATCAGAGAAGAGATTAGCCGAGGGACTATAAAATGAGTCGATACCTCAGCCGTCAGGGAGCGGAAAACTCAAACCGGAAATTTCCCATGTTTTAAGAAATAAACAATTAATTTCTTTGTTCGATATTTATTCATTATAAAAGTATGGGTAGCGTCAATAATGACCGGTGATTGTTGCCCCGCTAAACGAGTGTATTCTGGAGGGACTTTGGAATCATAACGACCAGCAATGATTCCCATGGGGATTTGAGGCACGGGTACCTTATGGACATAGGCAGCTTGATCAGAGCTTAATTCAGCCAATGGCTTAATAAAATAATTCACAAAGGGAAATAGCTTAACAGCGAACTTAGCCCCCATTGAACCTTGATTTGGCGGAGCTAACATCACCAAATAACCAATGTGGCCCATTTGGGATTTAGAAAGATTAGGCAACGCTTCTCTTACAATAATGCCCCCTAAACTATGAGTCACAAAATGAATTGTTACTCCGGGATTATCGTGCATGATAGTTTGAACGTATTGACTTAAGTGGTCTCCATGTTCATGAATGGAGTATTTTGTCGAAGGGTATTTGTAGTAAAGCACTTCATACCCTTGAGATTCCAAAAATGATTTTAATGGCATCATGCTCAAAGAGGTACGCAAGAGTCCATGGACAAGGATAACTATTTCTTTAGATTGCTTGGGTGAGCTGGCTTTTTTATCGAGCTGAAATGCTTGAGGCTGAGCCATTAAAGTAAGTTGAACTAACAACGCTAAAACGAATTGATATTTATTTAGATTCCCTACTGCTTTATGCATTTTCTATTCTATTTCCAAGATCCTAGTAATATTTTATACTGAATTAGTTTCTTGTCATTATTTTGTTAAAACAAAAACTGAACAACAAGGATTGGTATGTTTTTTTTATTTAACAAATATCGCTTTTTCTGTCTTTTTGTATTACTGGTTACCTCTTGTTTATTTAAGGCGTTTAGTGCTCAATTTGGGCTTCTTGATCATTTTGATATTATTTTTGGTGTTCTTATTGTTGCGAATCTCTTTATTATTGGAAATCAAGAGAAGTATTTGTATTCATTTGTTGTGTTGATTCTAGTTATTGTTGTGCTATTGCACGTGCTGGGAATTTATTTTGACAATCAAATTATTTATGGTTTTAGGCTGTTCTTTGTTATTGGATTTCTATCAGTAATGACCCTTCTCTGCTTCTACTATACTGCACAGGATCAGACAATCAGCATTACAACTTTGTTTGGCTCAATCTCTGTTTATCTTTTTATCGGGTTGATCTTTTCATACATCTATTTGTTCGTTGAGCTATTGAGTCCGAATTCCTTTTCTGGGTTTGCGGATGGAGGAGAAGTGAAGTCGATGTATTTTTCCTTTATCACCTTAACGACGGTAGGATTTGGTGAAATTATCCCTATTAAACCTATAGCACAAACACTGACTTGGCTGGAGTCTTTCACTGGCCAAATTTATTTAGCAGTGATTATTGGATTAATGATTGGTCGTTATGTGGCAGAAAAGCAGATTGCATTAACTAAGGATCAAGAATGAGGTTTCTAAAAACACTATTTAATTTACTGAGCCGGGCAATGTTAATGATGGCCTTTGTTATTTTTGTAATCTCTTGTGATGAAAATGACAAACAAGTTTTGGAAGAGCAGTCAAGACCAGTGAAAGCCATTCAAATTGGCAGTATGAAATCATAATTCTTTATAGAATTTGATTTTTATATACATGGCATTCAAAATTAGATCAATTTGTGTATAATATATAGAAAACATCAGGATTATCTATGCCTAAACGCATCATACGACGTAAAATTTTCATGGGTGACAGCTTATCGGATCGGGGAACCTTAGATCATTTAAAGCTTGCTGGTTTTATACCCATGTCACTTGTATCTGGTCTATCCAGTAAATCTCCACGAGGCCGATTCACCAATGGCTTTTTATGGATAGATATGGTTGGGGCATCGGGTATTGAACAATTAGAAATCGATCATTGGCGCTACCATTTAGGTTTAAAAGATACTCCCGTAGAGGATGCTGACCTGGCTGATTTGATTCTTGCAAAAAAATTAAAACGTAACCGAGAAGCATTCACACTGGATGATGATAAAAACATCCTATTTAACGGAGCTCGCTATATACGTACTTATTGCGAAGGTGGAGCAACGTCTGCAGACTGGAAAGAGAAAGTAACTATAAAGCCAGCTAACGAAGGAGCAAGACTTGTTGTTTCAAATCTCGCAGACAAAAGAGAGCAACTATTAAACGATGATCAACGATATAAAGTCTCTGATCAGGAAAAAGCAGAAACTTTAGTGACTGAATGGTCCGGAGCTAATGATTTAATCACAGTCAATTCTAGACCAAGCCGTGAGATAGCCGATGAAGCAGTAAAGGCCCGCATTGCTAATATTGAAGCAATGATAGGCAAGGGATATCGTAATTTCGTCCTCATGAATTTACCAGATTTAGGTTTGACACCTAGATACGTAAGAAAGGGCGGTGAAGAACAAGAGAATGCAAGTGATTGCTCAAAGTATTTCAATCAGCAATTGGCCGCTGAAGTAAAAAAACTTCAAGATAAGTATCAAGACGTATTTCTGGATGTTTTTGATGTCAGTAGTTTGCTCACTGAAGTCTATCAAGATCCAGAAAAGTACAAATTCAAAAAGGAACTATTATCAACACCCTATACCGAATCTGAGGCTTTTAAAAAGAATCAGGAAAATCCCCAAGAAAAACTGGAAGGTATGTCCCCATCTGAGGGGTACATGTTCTGGGATGATGTGCATCCTACTGCAGATATGCATGCTTGGCTCGCTGAAAAATACATGGAAAAATACGACGCTGTTTTTGATTATAGGTCCCCAACTATTAAACCAGGTGAACACTCTGTAGATAAAAGAAAAGAGATGAAAAAGTTAAAGGATGAACTTGGGTTAATTGTTCCAAAGCAATTTGAAGAAATGCATTGTTCACAATTCCCAGCAGATGAAAATATATATCCTTCAGATGAACACAGGACCAAAATCAATACAATCATTAACAAAATCGATTGTCACTGCCAAAAATTAGAAAATGGCGATGCTCTTGCAAAAAGTAAAGGAAAAGTATTAAGACATTTATTAGACCAGATATACGGAGCCAAAGGAGAATTAAGTAAATTAACTAAAATTCTCAATAGGTCTGCTCATAATGATGTTTTTAATATTCATCGTAATCCTAAATGGGATAGATTTTGGCAAAAAAATACCACTAGAACACAAGATGAGCTGAGGGAGTTGGTATTGGCAGTAGATGATGCTCTTAATGAAGCCAAACAAAGGGATGAAGAGAGCCCAAAAGTTAATAACGCATAATTTACGTTAATCATTCACCTCCACCAAGATTCTTGCAGTTCAATGACGAACAGATGAACTGTCAAGAATCAATCCATGCCTAAGGTCTATGTTCATTCGGATAAGAGTTGCTATTATCTGACTAATATTTTATTTTATCTATTGGTATCCTATGAAACGCAACACAGTACTTTTAAACATCTTATTCGTTTATTCCCTACATCTATTTGCGGTATCCCCAAATTCCCAAAGTTCTGTAACACTGAAAATCATGACTTTTAATATAGAAAATGGAGGGACGCAAGTCAGTTTTCAAAAAGTTCTGGAGGCTATAAAAAAATCAGGTGCGGACATTGTTGGCATTCAGGAACCATGGGGGAATACGGTGCGTTTAGCCACAGGTTTGGGATGGACATATCACCATCGAAAACAACACCTTATTTCCCGGTTTCCTATGTTTACCACTCAAGCTGATCAGGATCTAATTACCTACGTTGAAGTAAGACCAAAGAAATACATCGCTATAGCGAACGTCCATTTGCCTGGTAGTTTGTATAGCCCAGATCTCGTTAAGCAAGGTCAATCAGGCACAGAGATAGAAAAGAATGAAAAAGCAAAGCGGATGTCAGTTGCTATGCCCTTCATCCAACGATTATCAGCCCTGGCTAAGCAAGGAGTACCCTCTTTCCTAACAGGGGATTTTAATTCTGGATCTCATTTAGATTGGGGAGCCAAAGAAGTGGGGAAACTACCCAACCACCGGTATGCTCTCAATTGGCCGATTACTCAAACTCTGCAACAGTTACAGTTTGTAGATTCTTATCGTCAAATACATCCTAATACCATCAAGGAGCCAGGATACACATGGCCAGGTGGTCGTCCCTATCTAAAAAACGCTGTCGATGGGTTTAATCCAAGCAAAAATGAGGTGCCAGAGCGAATTGATTATGTTTTTTCTGCTGGTCCTGCTCAGGTGGTAAACAGTCAACTGATTGGTGAAGCAAGCAGTAGCTTGGTGCAGATAAAAATTGATCCTTGGCCTTCCGATCATCGTGCCATTGTGTCTGAGTTTCAGGTGATTCCCGCAGCTTATGAACATACCCGTCTATATTCAACGTCTACTCGAATGAATATCTCCCAAAAGCCAACCCTAGAAATCTCTAGAACCAAAACAAGCAACAAGGACGAAATCACTATTTCATGGGACAATGCACCTGGAAATCGCTATGACTGTCTGTACATTCAGGCAATCAATAATAAACAATTAGAGCCAATATGCATTTATGTGAACGGACAAATGAAAGGATCCATGACATTTAATCTTAAAGAGACTCAAGCCGGTGGACTTGATTGTTATGGAGAACCTTGGTATTTCCCCAAGACCCCAGGGGACTACGATGTCAAATTAATGCTGGATGATAGTTATCGAGTTCTTGCAAAAAAACGATTTAAATTGATGTAGATGCTTGGGACTGCTAATCTCTTTTATTTCAAATGAGAGGGAATATCATGTCTGAAAAGGAATGGCCCGCCAATGATTATGCGATTGGGTCCTATATTCAAGCGACAGTAGCGGAAAAATACTTGTCCGACTTGGAGTTGAAACCTTCTGATAAAGTACTGGATATTGGTTGTGGAAATGGGGCCTTTACAAAAAATATTCTTGCAAAGACACCCTCTGGGTCTGTATTAGGTATCGATTCATCACAAAACATGCTTGATTTAGCTCAAGAAGTGAGTAAGGAATACCCTAATTTTTTGACCCAAAAATCAGACGTGTTAACCATGGAGTTCAGTGATCAATTTGATTATGCGGTCTCTTTCTGGTGCTTGCAGTGGGCATCCTCTGACATCGAAAAAGCCTTTAGCAATATCCTAAAGGCATTAAAGTCGCAGGGTAAATTTTTCACCCTTTTTCCAGCAGGCGATGATCCCTTTATCTTGAGTTTTTACGCGCTGAGAAGATCGGGCCAGTTTCCCTCACTGAAGGATTTTAATCCCCCAGTGGATTACAGCAATCTGGATAATTTGCAGCGAAAATTAAATTCTTTACCGTGTAAAAGTCTGACCGTGAACCTTTGTCAGGAATCAATAATGCTACCGTCCTTGGATGTGTTTAGAAAGTTTGTTAATGGCATTGGATTTTATCAGGGGCAGTTATCCGTTGCAGAGATACAAGACATCAATGAAGCAATGGTGAGCTACTACGAGAATGAATGCAAGAAGAAACACCTTAGCCAATACCCATTTGATTTTAGTATTTATTTGGTGAAGGGAGAGAAATAAATCTTCGAACTCACTCCTCTGGCGTTCAAGATAAAAAGCGTCATTTAAATTGTAGCCTTGGTGCAGCCATAGGCCTAACCAAGGTTTCCATCATTTACAGTAAAGCCCTCTGGTATCTTGAGTCCTCCAGCTGGATATATTGTTGCCCAGGGATGGGCTGGTTACTTAATCTTGGAATTAATTCAAATAAACGTTCCAAAATACTCCTTTCAGAACTTTTAAACAGTCTAGGCAGACTTCTATTTGGTTTGAGCATCTGACCATTCGTTTTGCTTAAATCATAGGGAGAGCGCTCTTTTTGCCATTCGTTGATCACGAGGTAAAACGTCTCAACACTGGCATCTGAATCAAGCTCAATGCTGGCTATACGAAGGAGTATGTCTTTTAACGTTTTATCCATTATGGAGTGTCTACTCCCATCAACACACCTTTTGAGGAGAGTAATCAATGCGTTTTGAGTAGCACAAAATTGTTTTATGCTGGGGATGTCTAATTCAGTAAGCTCATGAGACTTTTTGACACGATTTAATAGATGAACGATGATTTGATTGCACTCCGCTGGAGTCAAATTCCCATAGGCTTCATCGAGCATTTTGGCTTTAGCCACATACTGCTCTCTATTGGAACAAAGTAAATACTCCAATTTTTGTTCTGTTGTTGGTTTTGAAGGCAATTGAAGTCTCAGTCTGTTTTTTCGAACTGAATATTCAGTCTGTGACATCTTAGGTTTCTCACTCCAAGCATTAAGAGCATTTAACTCGTCTTGAACTGTTTGTAATTGTCTAGCCCAATAGAGTTTTTTGGTTAATTGGGGTAACGTTGAGCGGTAAGTGATTTTAGGGCAATAAACGGGGTTGTGGGCTTGTCCCATAAAACAAAGATTAAAAAGATCCCTTAATTCCTTTTTTTTATTCGGGTCGCGAATTTCTTTTATTCGTTCATTCATGTCGAAGTATTGTCTTCTTTGATAATAATAATCATCTTCGGAAAATAAACATTCATTGGGTTTGCTCGGAGTAACGTAATGATAGCCTGATGGTAAAACAGTGTAATTATGCTCGGCCCGAGCCATTTTTTCATTGAGTTGATCTACTCTTCTTCCATTCTGCGCGATGAGTCGCTCTAATTTTTGAGGGGAATCATAGACAATCCATCGAGAACTAACATTTCCAAAAAACGCATCTTCTTTTCTTTGTGTACGGACGAACTGGTTTAAAATCTTGGTCTTTTGAGTACAGGCGATTTTTAGCAAGGATGAGTGTATGTGTTTAGCCAGAGGTGAGGGAAGAGAGTAATCTGCGAGTGCTTGTTGAAGCTCCTCTGAATTATGAGAACTTAGGTAGCCAGTCATGGCTTGCAGAATAATCGCATTCACTTCGGCATTTCTAATGAGGGGCATTCAATTTTCTCCTAAAAACTGACTCAACGGCACTCTTATCCGGAAACTGTATCCAATTTGTGAGGTTTTCCTCTTGGTATTTGCGGACAAAAAGCAGTAGCTTTAGGACATATTGTTGTAATTAATTGCTTTCGATAAAATCCAATACAATTTAAAGCACAGCAAAGGAGTTTTGAGTATGTACATGTTGTATTTCCATGTTCCAGAGACACATTTAGAAATTGTAAAATCAGCAATTTTCGCTGCTGGTGCAGGTTGTGTAGATAACTATACAAATTGCTCTTGGCAAGTGCTAGGCCAAGGGCAATTTATGCCACAGAAAGGCAGCACTCCATTCATAGGACAAGAGAGTCAGTTAGAAACTGTCAATGAATACAAAGTAGAAACAGTATGCAGCGATGATAAGATCAGATCCATAGTTGCTGCCCTAAAAGCAGCACATCCCTATGAAAGTCCCTCTTATCAGGTCATTCGGATTGAAGAAGAGTATTAACTTTCAAGAGAACAATGGTTTTTTCGTAAGTCCTCACTTGTTCATTGGTAAATTCACCGGTAGTATTGAGTAATTGGAAAAAACAGTTTAAGGAACGAATAGTCAGCTGTTGAATGAGGCTGCTGTTGAATTGATAGGGAATCACTGTTTCTAATGTTAAAATTATTTATTCTGCTGGCTTGTTTTATCCTAAGTTCTTGCATGGTTGGACCTAATTATAAGGAGCCACCAAAGGACATTGAAGAGCATTGGTTAAAAACCAAGCCCCCAGTGAAACAAACCCAAGTCCAAAACGCCAATTGGTGGAATGCGTTTCATGACCCGATCTTGACGAAACTAATACTCCTTGGGTATCAACATAATTTAACGTTGCAAAGCACGGGGGTCAGTGTGTTGCAAGCTAGGGCACAATTGGCACAAGCTGTTGGTGATCTTTATCCACAGCAGCAGTTAATGACTGGGGCCTATACTTTTATTCGTCCTGGAGGGAGTCAAGCACAAGGCCTGTTGCCTAATGATTATTTAAGTTCTAATATAGGATTCAATGCGAGCTGGGAGTTGGATTTTTGGGGGAAATACCGACGAGCTATCCAATCCAATAATGCCCTTTTCCTGGCTTCTGTGGCAGCTTACGATTCCGCACTGGTAACCTTAACGGCTGATATCGCAACGACCTTTATTCAAATAAGAACGGCTGAAGAACTGATTAAAGTGACTCGCCAAAACATTGCTGTACAAACAATGAGTCTTAAAATTGCTAATGCTCGTTACACCAGCGGGGAAACCAGTTTGTTGGACGTGCAGCAAGCAAAAACACAGTTAGCACAGACGCAATCTACATTACCTGGCTATGTAAGCAATCTACAAACTCAAAAAGATGCTCTAGCCGTTTTACTGGGAACGACACCCGATAAGATTGATGCTTTAATTCGAGACAAAAAATACCGCGGTATACCCAGAGTATCTTCTGTTGTTTCTGTTGGAATTCCAAAAGAAGTGATTGCACGTCGACCGGATGTGTATCAATCACGAATGCAAGCGATCGCTCAATTGAACGCAATAGGTGCAGTGAAAGCACAACTATATCCTTCCTTATCCTTAACAGGGGAGTTTCTATTTGCGTCGAATAGTATCGGAACCTCATCGATTAGTGATATGTTTGATTGGTCAAATCGAGCGATTACCGCAGGTCCTTCATTGGCTTGGTCACTATTAAATTACGGACAAATCACCAATGCCGTTCGAGTGCAAGACGCCACTTTCCAACAGGCTTTGTTAAGTTATCTGAATCTCGTCTTAAAAGTGCAGCAAGAAGTACAAGACAATATTACCCAATATCTGGAGTCAAGAAACGCTGCCGCAGCGCTTGCTAGAGCCAATAACTCCGCGATTAAAGGTACGAACTTGTCTTTAATTCGCTACAAAGAAGGAGAGGCAATATACACCACGGTATTGAATTCTGAACAACAACAATTAAGTGTGCAAGTTTCCTTGGTGAATGCAAGAGCGAATGTTGCTCAATCCCTGGTGTCATTGTATCGCTCGCTTGGCGGAGGTTGGCAAATTAGAGGGAATAACGACGTCGTTCCTGATTCAATCAAAGCGGAAATGGCTGCTCGTACTAACTGGGGTTCCTTGTTGAAACAACAAAACCATTTACCTCCAGTTACAAACAAGCAAAAAATAAAACAACAATATTTGCCAGCCTGGTGATAAGTATGAAATTTAATCAGCCAATAGTTAGAAACATAGCCGTTGCTTTACTTGGGTTTGCTTTTGTTTATTTTCTATATGATCAATTTTTCCAGAGTAAACCCCAAGGCCCTGCTCCACTTCCGGTGATTGTCCAGAAACCCAAAGTCATAAAAATGGGAGATTACGTGACTCAAACGGGTAACACAGTGGCCTATCAATCCGTTGACTTAGTTGCCCGTATTGAAGGGTATTTGGATTCAATTGAGTTTACTGATGGAGCATTTGTTAAAAAAGGACAAGAGTTGTTCGTCGTTGAACCTGAACCCTATCTTGAGCAATTGTTATCTGCAGAGGCCACTTTAAAATCCCAAAAAGCCACTTATGCCTACAATAAGTCAGAATATGAAAGGCAGAAAAACATGTACAAGCAAAATGCTACGTCTCTCAATAGCGTGGAGATGTGGAAATCTAAAGTGGAAGAATCACAGGCAAATATAGAGTCAGCAGAAGCTAGTGTGATGACGGCTAAGATTAATTATGGCTACACCCATGTTAGTGCACCCTTCGATGGTCGAATGGGGAGGCATCTGGTTGACGTGGGCAATTTAGTGGGTAATGGAGCAGCAACAACGATAGCCAACATTGAGCAAATCAATCCAATCTATGTGTACTTTAATTTAAATGAAATTGATTTAATTAAGCTAAGAGCCATGGCCAAAAAGAGACATTTAAAGCCAATGGACGTTGCACCGATACCTATCGAAGTTGGTTTGCAGACTGAAACTGGATATCCCCATAAAGGGGAGCTTAATTTTGTGGATTCTGGATTGAATGCTTCTACAGGCACTATGGAATTTAGAGGGATTTTAAAGAATGATGGCTATCCTTTAGTGCCTGGATTATTTGTACAAGTACGAGTTCCTCTATCTGAACCCTATCCTCAGCTAACCATTCCCGATGAGGCCGTTTTGTACGATCAAATTGGAGCGTATGTATTGGTGGTCAATGCTAAGGATGTGGTAGAGGTGAGGCGAGTGGTTATAGGTGGGATCGAAAATGGTTCACGAGCAATCACTAAAGGGGTTGGGGCAAATGATAGGGTGATTGTATCAGGGTTGCAAAACGCGACACCTGATCAAACAGTGAGCCCTAAAGAATCGAGTTTATAGACAAGATTTACGAAAAACACCGATCTTTACGTAACTCTGGAAGGCTGGACGGAGCATATACCAAAAATGATATCTCAATTTTTTATTGAAAGACCAATACTGGCTAATGTCATTGCATTATTGATAGTGTTTTTGGGTTTGGTCGCTGTGGTTGTGTTGCCGGTGTCTCAATACCCAGCTATTGTACCACCAACAATTCAAGTCACCACCAATTATCCTGGGGCCAATGCAAAAACGCTCATCAAAACAGTTGCATTGCCAATCGAGCAGCAGGTTAATGGTGTGCAAGACATGTTGTACATGCAATCTACCAGCACAAACAGCGGTAGCTACACTCTGATTGTAACCTTTGCAATTGGAACTGATCTTAACTATGCGCAAGTGCTGGTGCAAAATCGGGTGCAAGCTGCAATGGCTCAATTGCCAGATTCAGTCCAAAAGCAAGGGGTTTTGGTGCAGCAAAAATCCACCGCCATTCTTCAGTTTGTTAATCTTACCTCTAAAAACAATGAATACGATGGAGTTTTTCTAGACAGTTATGCCACCATCAATATGCAGAATGAACTGGCCCGATTACCAGGAGTAGGGAATGTCTTAATTTTTGGATCAGGAAGCTATGCCATGAGAGTTTGGCTAGATCCCAAAAAAATGTATGCCTTTTCTATAAACCCAAGTGAAGTGCTTAATGCAATTAGTGCTCAAAATAAGGAAGTTACAGCAGGACAGTTAGGTGCGCCACCAACAACGGGTAATCCTGCTTATCAGTTTACTGTCAACGTCCCTGGTCAACTCGCCGACCCAGAGCAGTTTGGGAACATTGTTATTAAAACCGTTGCGACCTCCTCCGATCAAAGCGCGAATGCAAGTAGTGCTGCACAGGTAGTTCGGCTTAAAGACGTTGCTAGAATTGAGCTAGGTTCCGAGAGCTATACTCAACTTGCTCGACTAAATGGCAAACCAACAGCCGCTATAGGTATATTTCAGACGCCTGGTGCAAACGCTTTAGACGTGGCAAATAGCGTGCGTAAAACCGTTGAGAAAATGTCTAAGAAGTTTCCACCTGGAATGGAGTATTCCATTCCTTTTGATACCACCATTTTTGTTACAGAATCAATTAAAGAAGTTTATAAGACATTGTATGAAGCGGGTATCTTGGTATTGATAGTGATTGTGGTCTTCTTGCAGAATTTTCGTGCCACTCTTGTTCCTGCCACTACGGTACCAGTAACAATAATCGGAACCTTTTTTGCTATGTTGTTGCTTGGATATAGCATTAATTTGTTAACCCTCTTGGCTTTGGTTTTAGCCATTGGAATCGTGGTGGATGATGCCATAGTGATTGTAGAGGGAGTAACTCAGCATATTGAAAAGGGTACTTCCCCGAAAGAGTCCGCTATTATTGCGATGAAGGAATTGTTTGGCCCTATTATGGGCATTACCTTGGTATTGATGGCGGTTTTTGTTCCCGCTGGATTCATGCCTGGTTTAACAGGGGCTATGTACGCTCAATTTGCTTTGGTGATTGCAGCAACGGCTTTAATCAGCGCCATAAACGCAATAACCTTAAAACCTACTCAATGTGCCTTGTGGCTTAAACCTGCGGATCCTAGCAAACCAAAAAATGTGTTTTTTAAGGCCTTCGATCGAATCTACAATCCTATAGAGGAATCTTACGTTCGGTTTATGGATGGACTTGTACATCACAGTCGCAAAGTGAGTCTATTTGGGATATTCCTAATTTGTTTAGCTGTTTTAGGGTTAACTCGTGTCCCAACAGGTTTTATTCCTATGGAGGATCAGGGTTACGTGATTATGAGCGTGCAACTGCCTGATGGGGCAAATTTAGGGAGAACAGAGAAGGTCGTCAATAAGTTATCAGAAAAAATTAGGAAAGTTGACGGTATAGCTAATGTTGTGGCAATCACTGGAGTCTCTCTTTTAGACAATAGTGCCAGTCTGGCCAATGCTGGCATTCTCTACATTATGTTCAAAGACTGGAGTGAACGAGGAAAATCAGAAGATTTAATGTCTCTGTACATGAAATTAAATGACATTGCTAAAGAAACGTTGGAAGCAAAGTCGATGGTTGTTGTTCCTCCGCCTATCCAGGGTTTGGGTCAATCAGGGGGCTTTCAAATGCAATTAGAGCTTCAAGATGGCTCGTTTGATTATCGAAAGTTACAACAAGCGACAGATCTGTTGGTAAACACTGGCAATCAAACAACACAATTACAACGTCTAATGACTCCCTTTAGGGCAAGTGTTCCTCAGGTATTAGCGCCAGTTAATCGAATTAAAGCGGAGTCACTTGGTGTAAGCGTTCAAGATGCCTTTGATACGCTACAAACTTACTTAGGCTCTTCTTACGTGAATTTATTCACTAAGTTCGGTCAGGTGTTTCCAGTCTATGTTCAAGCAGATGCAAATGCGCGTATGACCGACAGTGACATGAGAAATTTTTACGTGAGAAATAAATCCGGTTCGATGGTGCCCCTAGGTACTCTAACCGATGTTAGTCCTGACGTAGGTCCTGCAATCATTTCTCTTTATAATTTATATCCCTCAAGTGCGGTCACTGGCTCATCGGCCAAGGGCTATAGTTCGGGGCAAGCGATACAAGTTATGGAAGGACTTGCTAAAGAAAAACTGCCTTCGGGTATCGATTATGAATGGACAAGTACTGCCTATCAAGAGAAAGTTGCAGGGAATCTAAGCTATATTATCTTTGCCATGTCTTTAGTCCTGGTGTATTTAATTTTATCCGGTCAATATGAAAACTGGCTTATTCCCACCTCCATCATTTTAGGCGTGCCTCTGACCTTAATAGGCACTGTTTTTGCTCTCATAAGCCTGCAAATTGATAATAATATGTATACACAGATAGGGTTGTTATTATTGATTGCATTGGCAGCAAAGAATGCTATTTTGATCGTTGAGGTGGCACATGAGCAACATCACATCCACAAAAAATCCATAATGGAAGCTGCTGTGCTGGGTGCAAAAACTCGTTTTCGCCCAATTCTGATGACTTCTTTTGCCTTTATCCTTGGGGTTATGCCCTTGGTATTCGCCTCTGGAGCAGGGGCTAATGCTCGTCGCTCCATTGGAATCGCTGTGAGTAGTGGTATGATTGCATCAACTTGTTTGGCTGTTGTGTTCGTGCCTGTGTTTTACGTGTTGCTGACTACTTGGCAAGAAAATCGTAAGCAAGGAACAAAACCTACTCATTAAGTAGTAATCTCTTTTCCAGCCAGATTTGAACTTACTGAGGGGTTGCTTCGCTTATTGAATTGCCTAGAAAAAATCAGAGCTCCAAATCCAGTGAGTATCAGGCCAACAGGAAGTGCATCCAGGTCGTTGATTAACCAATACCCTATCAATATAGTGCATAGGGATGATCCTATGAGTCGTAAAGTATTAATGAACCCAGTGGCAATTCCAGGGTTTTCAGCAAAATCATCCAATGCTAGGGACATTGTTGGCGGAGCACTAATGCTTATTCCAAGGTTCGATATCAGTGAAAAAGAGAATGCAACAAGGTTAAATTCATACAGCTTGGTGACCAATAACATCGCTATACCCCCAAAGATGATAAAGCAATGACCAATATAAATTGATGTTTGCATGCGGAGATACTTCCTTAGCCAAATACCTAAATAGTTACCAAAAATAATATTTAGGCCATTGAAGATAAAAATAATGCCATAGGCAAGTGGAGAATAATTGAGGACGTCAATAATTAAATAAGATGAGTTGATGACGGTTAACATGACCGCTGAGAAACTAAACATCATGATTAGCGAGCTGTACCATAGTGTTGGTCTAGGGAGTATTGCTTTGTACGCATTAATAACTTGTTGCAGGGAGAATGCTACTTTTGGGGGCGTCCAATAAGGGGATTCAACCAATGACTTATTGGATTGAATCATCAGTACCAGTGACACAATGGCCATGACGATAAAATTGGCTTGCCATCCCATGTAACTGAATAGAATTGCGCCGAAGACCGGGGCAATGATTGGGGATATTGAAACGGTCATGTTGATGTAAGAGATAACTTTTGCTCGATCATTCGCTTCTTCATAATCTCTAGATGAAGAGTAGGCAATTAAGTTAGCGCAACATAAGGCGAAGCCTTGTAATGACCGTCCTATCAAGAGCATGTATATGTTTCCAGCATAGGCACACAGTAAGCTTCCTATCAGAGCGATGAGTAAGTTTCCTGGTAGTAAGCGGCGTCGTCCATAATGATCAACAAGCGGACCCCACACTAGATGCATAGCCCCATACACAATGAGATAGATCGTCAAGCTTAATTGTCCTAGACTTGGGCTAATTTCGAAGTAATTAGTAATAGAGGGCAGTGAAGGTTGGTATAAATCAAAGGTTAAGAGTGAGAAAGCGGACAGTAGGCCAAGAAAAAGAATGGAGTTTCGAGGGGATTGCATACAAATAACCTAAAAAAAGACCGTATATTAGCAAAGATCAAGTTGTTTTTAAATCATACTAGAAAAAGCATTTGAAGCCGAATATCATATTGATATAGGTTAAGTGGTATCTTGTCTATGGTCTCTGTTATCATGATGATGAGAAAATTGCTCTAGAGCGAGGCTTGTAACTTTACCATTCCACCATCCATTGCTGGGGCATTGAATATTCTCCCCAGCTGGAAGAAACCCTTCGCAGACGTCACAAGCGACCAACAGGCGGTTCATGGATAATCGATGAGGGTATGCTCCAGCAAGGCGTATGAGGAAGGAGGGTCAGCTTCTCATATTCGGTTTACATGAACTGATTATAAACCACCGTAAGCTGCTTTGGTAACGAGCCACGGTAGTGAGCGTTACGGAAAATGAATGGGAATGTAATCAAATTGTTGTGCTGAACCCATTGAACCGCATTCGTCATAAGTATTATACACACAAAGAAAAAATTGTTGAGCACCATATTTTTTTGCATTAGAAATGGCATCATTAACCGAAAGGAAATGACGGATATTATCATTCTCAAGAATATATAGGTCTGAATCTTTAGATATTATTTCAACAATGTATTGATTTAATTCATTAGGTGAGTATATGAGTGCAATAGATATTGATTTGGTTTGAGCCTCATAAATTAAATCCTTGCGAGAGGGATTCATTTTTTTAATCCTTAATAATTAGAGAGTTATAGCTACTGACATACAAAACCCACTTGTAACATAATCATCAGCATATTTTTATAAACAATAGTTCTATAACATGTCAGTTTTAAAATAAATTATGCGGATATAATACTCAAAAAAATCACGTCTCTGCATACATTATAGTTCATTTAAAGCCTGTTTCTAATTATATTTTTTTAAACGAACAGTTTTCAGCTCTTCCCAATCCCCCCTAAGGATCTTCAGCATTTTCATCTTCAACGTTAAAAAACATTAATCTATTTCTAAGGCTAGATCCTCTTTGAGTTAAAGGATTCGAATCTAGAGTAATATAGCACCATGTAAATTTATCCGAGGGGCAACTCATTTAGAGTAAGCAATTTCTTTGCTTCATATATTTCATTTACCATCATAAAAAACGGTTATCAAAAAATTTCTTATATTCTAGTTGTTTAAATCCTATTATAACAAAGTGCTTCTCGGGGGTTAAAAAATAATTTAACTGGTATTCTAAAATTGCATACAGCTAACCACTGGGCTAATATTGAAATGTTATTTTGTTAAAATTGTTTTTAATTATAAGGATAGTAAAATGAACTCTTTTAGAAAGTTATTTTTAGTGGCTATGGTTTCTTTATTCAGCTTGGTGGCAAATGCAGGTACTAGTGTAGTTGACATCGCCGTTGGCAATAAGGACTTTTCAACCCTTGTTTCTTTATTGAAAAAAGCTGATTTAGTTAAAGCTCTAGAAGAGACTGGTCCTTTTACGGTTTTTGCTCCAACTAATGAGGCATTTGCAGCTGTTCCTAAGGCCGATTTAGACGCTCTTTTAGCTAATCCCGAAAAATTAAAGGCTGTATTGCTCTATCATGTGGTTAGTGGAGACATTACCTCTGATAAAATTAAACCAGGTATGGTTAAAACACTTAGTGGGCAGGATTTCGATATTTCTGTTAAACATGGAAAAGTATATGTCAATAATGCTGAAGTTGTAAAAGCCGATATTAAGGCTTCAAATGGTGTTATTCATGTTGTGAATCAAGTATTGCTTCCCAAAGAGTAACTCTTCAAGGACGGCGCTCATTTAGGAGCGCCATTTTGATACAAGACTTAACTTATAATTACTTGATTTTTCGCGAAACAACTACCCACTCTTTGGTCTTCTTTGGCATAATCTCCTATTGAAATTCACAAGTCACGCATTGATAGTTTTTCCGACTGATGCATTAAACAAGTTACTCACCATTCAATCATAGGAACACCGAGGAGAATGATGTGCTAGAACTATTTTAGTTTTAGACGAGATGATTTAAAGGCGTATTTTTTTGTTGTCTGTTATCAAAGGATTTAATTTATGAAATTATCTATTGCCATAGTGGGCGCAGGTCTTTCAGGTTTAACAATTGCAAATGCTATTGGCAATCATGCTGAAGTTACTGTTTTTGAGAAAGCAAGGGGCGTTGGCGGAAGAATGTCTACACGATACGCCGACGAATTTTATTTTGATAATGGTGCACAGTTTTTTACTGCACGCAACAAACATTTTAAACAATTTCTTGAACCGCATTTTTCTTCTGGTTTGGTGCAAGAATGGAAAGGGAAAGTTGTAACCCTTGAAAAAGGCAAGAAGATGACTGACCGTATATGGTTCGAGCCGCACTATGTCGCTACACCTGGGATGAACAATCTTTGTAAAAAACTGGCTCAAAATATCAAGATTAAACTCAATTGTGATATTGCACCTCTTGGTGAAAAAAGCAAGCAAGGCTGGGAATTGATCGATAAAAATGGAAGTAGATTGGGTTATTATAATTGGGTTATTTCAACAGCACCACCGGTGCAAACAGCTCATCTTTTTGATGCATTTCTGCCTCAGAACTCGCTCTTAAAACAGAGTAAGTTTTTAGGGTGTTATTCTCTCATGTTTGGATTTCATAAAAAATGGGGGCATTCATGGATTGCTGCAAATATTTTGAATAGCCCTTTGGAATGGATAGCCGTTAACTCCACCAAGCCAGGACGAAACCATGATCTAACTACATTGGTTGTGCATTCCACTAATAGGTGGGCGCAATCGCATGTAGATGATGATTTGAAAAAAACAGAGTGTTTTTTACGTGACGAACTGCAACAAATTTTAAAATTTGATATTAGCAATCCAGATTATTTTTCGTTGCATCGATGGCGCTATGCTCAGCTGGATAAGCTAAATAGTGACAAAACTAAAATTGAACCTTATTATGATGATGCCTTACAATTGGCATCTGTTGGGGATTGGTGCAGCAGGTCACGCATAGAAGATACGTGGCTTCATTCAAATGACCTTGCTCTTAAAATAGTTCGCAACTTAACTCAATAACTTTGAGAAGATTAAAGCCCTTGTCACAAAAATTACATAAACTCTAGATTTATTGCTATTCAATATAACTCTATATCATCTGAACCGATCTTGGCTAAGGGAAATATCATGAGTAGCATGCCGTAATGAAAAGCAGCAAAGCAACAACAATTGTCGCCCTAAGACGTAAGTCAAAAAAACATAATGGAATAACTTTGTTACGATAAAGTTCCAGATCAAGAATAAGCAGATATAGAAAACATAAAATCTGAAGCCCGAAAGTTAAATAAGACATAACCGGTAGAACCGACAACCATCCTAGTAAGCTTATAGTATTGCTCTGAAACAAGAGATTGCGTGAACAATTATGCGAAAAAAATAAGAATACCGCCCAATGGATTCCACAAAGAAAGGAGATAATAACAGCTCCGTATGCAAATAAAGCCAAACTATAATCTAAGTGGCTAGCGTTTAGAACAACTGCAATCCCCAAAAACAAAAAGGGTATAATGCCTCCATAAGTGAGGAGTCGTGCTGTCAGGATATTTTTTTCATTCATGATTTAAGCCACCGTGTAGAACAATATAACCTCATGCCAAAATCTCAAGAAAGGCTAAGTACGCACATTTTGCTTGAGTATCACTTCCTTAATGCAGTGGCAATAATAATTGCGTACTGAAGTAAGATTTCAATTTATTGATAATAGCTGTTAAATTACCAGAAATTCTGCTCAATGAGGGATTTTTTTCAAAGTCGTTATGTAATTATCATTTAAACGATAAACCCGTTCATTTGGTTGAATAACAAATCAAAAGGCAAAAATAGATTATGGCGAACTATTTAGTTATTGCAGCGAGCAGTGACTGATACCCCGCTTACCGCGTGACTTATTTCAAATGATTTGGCTTTTAAAGCATCGAAAGAAATGCACGCCTTAAACCGAATTGGTACCCCAGATTTAGATCAGTATATTGGCTTTTCATTGGCGGATGCATTAACCATTGAGAGCTCTATGTTAATTATAATGCTGTTTACTGTTCTTTTGGCAGGCCTGTGCGGTGATTATTTTACCCGAAAAAAATGCTGTTAATCACCACGGTAGCTATTCTATTTTTGGCCTTACCCTGCTTTTATTTACTGCAGTTCAAATCCATAATATTAGCTCTATTATCTTTAGGTACTTTGCGCAACACTACGCGCCCTAGAATGCAAATGAATTTGCAATAAAACCAACATAGAGCAGGATTACACCAAACATCAATCCAAATAAGCTAAACAAAAAAGGAATTTCTTGGATGTATTGTGATAAAAGTGCTTTCCATTGTTTAACAAAAATGACTCGAAAAATCCCAATCAAGAGCATACTTGCTCCAATCAAAGTGATGATTAAGGTCCAACCTAACTCAAAACTATTGGCGAACATTAAAGATAAACTGCCAAAGATGGTGGGAAGAACCCCACCCATGATGTAACCAGAATCTGATTTCACCATGTGTTTCGCCATATCGCGAGCATCCTCTAGGTTAAATAAAATACCTAAAGAAAGTATTACTGATACCAAGCCAAACCAGCGGGCAAATATTATATAGGTCATAGTACCAATCCATAGTAACTACATGTTATTTTCAATAAAGTTTTTGTAATTCATTTTAAATCGTATCATAATACTATGCTCTAGGAAAGCAAAGCAACCAGGAGTCTTTATGGTCGCAAGGACGCGAACTACTTTTATTAATAATAATGTCTTTCGATGGCTTTTAAAAATTGTATTCATCATCTCAGGTTCTCTAATACTAGTCTCTTTGGGTGGTTGTAAAGAGCATTTTATTGGGATGCTTAACCCCAAGGGTATCATTGCTTTCGAGCAGCGTAAGTTGTTTTTTGATACTTTGGCTTTAATGTTGATTGTGGTGTTGCCCGTAATCATCATGAGTATTACCTTTGTTTATCATTATCAGGTATCCCATCGTACCAAGGATTATAAGCCGAATTGGGGCCATAATTTTTATTTGGAAGTATTATGGTGGGGTATTCCTTGTGTGATTATATTGGTTTTGGCCATTATGACGTGGAAAAAGACGCATGAATTGGATCCCTACCGACCTATTGCAGGTCAAGCTCAAAAACCCTTATTAGTTCAAGTGATTGCTTTGCCGTGGAAATGGCTATTTATCTATCCAGAACAAAACATTGCAACAGTGAACTATCTTAAAGTTCCATTAGGGCAGCAGGTGGAGTATTGGATAACAGCAGATAATGTCCCAATGAGTGCCTTTTTTATCCCGCAGTTAGGTAGTCAGATTTATGCCATGGCTGGCATGCGAACCCGTTTGCATCTTTTAGCAAGTGAACCTGGCGTTTATGATGGTTTAAACACGCAATACAATGGAGATGGATTTTCAGACATGCATTTTGAAGTGCATGTCGTTGAACCTCAAACACTACAACAATGGTTTACAGAAGTAAAAAAATCGCCTGATGGGTTGACAGATGCATCTTACAATCAGTTGTTATACCCATCGATTGCTGATAAACCAAAACTATTCTCGGGCGTACAAAATGACCTCTTTGACAAAGTAATCATGACTTATATGGAAAGTGTAGGTCGGACGCACCCGCGTGAAAATATCGTTAAATTCCATAAGGAATAGTTATGCTTCAAAATTTATTATTCGGTAAATTGACCCTGGACGCCATTCCTTTTCATAACTTTTTTGCTATGGGGGCTGGAATTTTTATGGTACTGGCATTAGGAGGGGTTCTGGCCTTACTGACTGTATTCAAAAAATGGTCCTATATCTGGAACGAATGGGTCACTTCAGTTGATCATAAAAAAATTGGGATTATGTATTTAATCTTGGCCTTTGTAATGCTGCTACGTGGTTTTTCAGACGCGCTTTTAATGCGCTCACAACAAGCAGTTGCCGCGGGGAATGCCGTAGGATTTTTGCCCCCTGATCATTACGATCAGATTTTTACAGCGCATGGCGTTATTATGATTTTCTTTGTTGCTATGCCGCTTATTTTCGCTCTACTCAATATGATAGTCCCTTTACAAATTGGTGCGCGTGATGTGGCTTATCCTTATTTAAATTCACTTAGTTTTTGGCTGACCTTTGTCGGAGCGATGTTGTGCAATATTTCACTGGTGGTGGGGCAGTTTGCCTCAACCGGTTGGCTTGCTTATCCACCTTTGTCTGAGCTGTATTATAGTCCTGATGTGGGTGTGGATTACTACATCTGGTCCTTGCAAATTTCAGGCGTTGGAAGCTTGCTTGGAGGTATTAATTTTATCGCGACTATTTTGAAAATGCGATGTAAAGGCATGACGTTAATGAAAATGCCTGTTTTTGTTTGGTCTGGTTTGTGCGCCATGATTTTAGTAGCTCTTGCTTTTCCGGTTTTAACCGTAACGCTTGCTCTTTTATCGCTAGATCGCATGCTTGATATGCACTTCTTTTCTGATTTTGCCGGTGGAAACAGCATGATGTATATTAATTTGATCTGGGTATGGGGCCACCCGGAGGTATACATCTTAATTTTGCCAGTGTTCGGTATTTTTTCTGAAGTGGTGGCAACGTTCAGTCAAAAAAAATTATTTGGTTACACCACTATGGTATGGGCCATAGCAATGATAACGCTTTTATCCTTCCTTGTGTGGCTTCACCATTTTTTTACTATGGGCGCCGGAGCAGATGTGAACTCCTTTTTTGGAATCGCGACTATGATTATTGCAATTCCTACGGGAGTAAAAGTATTTAACTGGTTGTTTACCATGTATAAAGGACGAATTATCATGGCGACCCCCATGCTTTGGGTCACGGCTTTTTTTACTACTTTTGCAATAGGTGGTATGACCGGTGTGATGATGGCCGTTCCCCCGGTTGATTTTCAGACCCATAACAGTTTGTTTCTCGTCGCACACTTTCATAATGTCATAATCGGTGGTGTACTGTTCGGCGCCTTTGCAGGAATCACCTATTGGTTTCCGAAAGCTTTCGGTTTTTGTTTGGATGAGTCCTGGGGTAAACGCGCTTTTTATTTTTGGGTTACCGGCTTTTATTGCGCCTTCATGCCCTTGTACGTTTTAGGTCTTGATGGATTTGTGCGCCGCACTAATCATTACGCAAACACGATGTATCAACCCTATTTAGTTTTTGCAGCGTTGGGTGCCTTGTTCATTTTAGTAGGCATTGTATTTCAGGTTATTCAGCTCATTGTCAGCATTAAAAATCGTCATGCTCTTCATGACCGAACAGGTGATCCATGGAATGGAAGGACATTGGAGTGGTCGGTTGCATCACCCGCACCCGTATATAATTTTGCTAAATTACCTACAGTACAAGCACTCGACCAGTTTTGGGTAGATAAGCAACATCATCAGGCAGAAGGCCAAATTCATCCTAAAGACATTCATTACGATCCAATTCATATGCCAAAAAATACATCGGCGGGATTTATTATTGCCATTTTTTCTGGAATTGCAGGATTTGCTTTAATTTGGCACATGCTTATCCCGGGAATTATTGGTTTACTTGGAGTTGTCTCCACAGCTATTGCTCGGACGTTTTCAAACGACGTTGATTATTATATTGATGCTGAAACAGTCAAAAAAACTGAATTAGCTCACTTTAGGGAGCTTGTGTAATGCATAATGAAGCTATCCACACTGACATACATCATCATGACAGCGATTCAACGGATGTATTTGGGTTTTGGATGTATATACTGACGGATTGCATTTTATTTGGTTGTTTATTTGCAACCTTTTTAGTATTAAACAATCCAGGATACCCAGGCCCCGCGCTTAAAAATTATGTTAATTTACATGATGTACTCATCGAAACATTTCTTTTGCTGATATCTAACTTTACTTTCTGCTTGGCTATTTTAAATGTATACCAGGATAAACAACACAAAGTTCAATTGTGGCTTGGTATTACCTTCTTGCTTGGTGCTGGTTTTATTTCAATGGAAGTCTCTGAATTTATTCATATGGCCAATGAAGGTTTTCGATGGGATGTTAGTGGCGCAATTTCCTCGTTTTTCACTTTAGTAGGTACTCATGGACTGCATGTAGGCTTTGGTTTGTTGTGGATTTTAATCATGATTGTCCAGCTTCCTTTGATTCAATTAAATCATGTGAAGCGACGGCGTATGACCTATTTGGGATTATTTTGGAATTTCTTAGACATTGTTTGGATTTTTGTATTTACTATTGTATACCTGATGGGGGCTACTTAAGATGGAACATCATGGAATAACGGCGCCTGATTATGGCACAGGCCAAAAAAAACTGGGACTCTATTTGGTTGGTTTTATAAGCTGCTCTCTCCTGACGCTGCTCTCATTTTGGGTAGTCATGTCGCACATCTTTTCTAAAACAGAAGTATTGATACTCATTTTTTCTTCAGCGTGCATTCAATTTTTGGTACAGGTCCTCTGCTTCCTTCGCTTGAGCACACAAACAGAGCAAGGTAAAACGAATGTAATGAGCTTTCTCTTCACTGGCGTTATTTTGACATCAATTATTGTTGGGTCGTTATGGATTATGTGGAATTTAAATTATTACATGATGCATTAAAGGGGGATTTGAATCAATCACGCCTTATATGGGACAAGAGGTCTGGAAAAAACCTAAGGAACAGTAAGAGCTATTTATGCGAATCATTCCTGGGTTATCGGAGTAACACAGTTGCAACCGAGCCAAAACCGTGAGGGGTATGGTATGGGTTACGATGAGCAAAGGACTAGTTACTCCCCAGCCTCAACACATTGATTAACCGCTTGTTGCTCGCAAGCTTTGCCACAATCTGTAACATCAGTAGTTTCACATTTACTGATGCACTGATTGTAAAATTCTTTCCTACATTCTGCTTGCACAGGATCTTCAATCTGTACGGCCTGAATAGAGTGAGCCTGAATCGGAATATAGAATAAAAACAGCATTAGATGGAAGCGTCCTTTTCTCATTATTATCTCTCCTTAGTCACCTAATATAACTATAATGGATTTTTACAGGACTTACGAAAAACCCCAATCTCTTCGTTAAAAGACATTGGGGTTTTTCGTTAGCATTTCAATCACCAAGTGCTCCACATAAACTAGATAACTTCGAACAATCAACCCCTCATCAGCCCTTCGGACACCTTCTCCCTATTCTTGGGGCGAAGGGGAAATTGAAGGGAGTTATTTAGAAGTTCTGTTTTACTTAAAAGTATGTGGTATAATACAGTCTGTACATTAGGGGTGCCATTTTTAGGAGTGGCTGAGAGGACTATCCAACCCTTCGAACCTGATCTCATTAGTCTGAGCGGAGGAAAATGTGACTATTATTACCTTGTCAGGCATTATTGCTTTTATTACTTCCTTTATTGGCTTGTTGCCACAAATTATTAAATCCTTAAAAACAAAATCAACCCAAGATCTGTCCATGATCATGTTAGTGAATTACGTGGTGTGTTCATTGGCTTGGATTATTTATGGCAGTGGTACCGAGTCATTTTTTGTTATCAGCTCCAACGTTATTGGATTATTGGTTAGTGCAGTACTTATTTTTATAAAAAGATACTACGATGCACAACCGAATTGATTTAGGATTTTACAAGTCTATTGTCTGTCTTAATGGCGATTTACCTGAGGCTTCATTTTTTAAAAGTCTGAATTTGCCAATCATTGCTGCGGATGGCGCTGCAAATCATTTGTATGAGATGGGTGTGACTCCAAGCATCATCACAGGGGATTTAGACTCAGTTAAACCTACAATCCTTCAGAAATGTCCATCCCTGCATTTGCCCGATCAAAGTCAGAGCGATTACCAAAAAACAATGGTTTATCTCAGACAAAAACAGTTGCTGCCATCGATAATCCTGGGGATAAATGGTGGCTATTTAGACCACATTTTAAACAATATCAATATTTTCATGGACAGTGATTGCTTGTTGTATTCACCTCCGATTAGAGGTTTTGTGATTAAGGAACAATGCAAAGCCAGCTTGAGCTTACAAGAAAACACCAAGATTTCCTTAATCGGATTGCCTAATGCAGTATGCTCCTCAACCGGTTTGAAATGGAATTTGGATCAGACTCATTTATCGTTCCCAGGCAACACTTCTTGTTTCAATCGTTGCCAACAAACAGACATTGAACTACAAACCCATTCAGGGACTGTTTTGGTTTTAATCTATGACATCATCATTTGCGATGCGGGATTCTGAGCTTTCTTAAAAAAATGGTAATTGACCGTTCTCAAGGCTTAGCTTTTACGCGTAAAGACAGTGATGGACACCACTGGTGTACGTTCACTTGATTGTTATCCCCAAGGTTATTCAAGGGTTTTCAACCAACAACGTCCTTTGTGCCCCTCTAAAGCCCCTGATAAATTTGAGAGCATAAAAGTAAATGGAATTACTCACCAGATCAATGAGAATATAGAGCCCCGCCATGCCAGATGGTGTATAACCAATGGGTGGAAAAGAGGGGTGATTGCCAAGAACTGAGTACCAGGACCAAGTCGAACAGACCGTACCACAGAGCTCGATGTAATAAACCATGGCAAACATATTTAAATAAAATAGAGGTTTTTTGCGTGAACGCAAAATAATCAAAAACAGCAAATAACCCAGAAATCCACCGACATCATTGATAACAAACAAAGACATAAAACTGACTACAAAGGCAAACTTAGCTAGACATCGCTCCATGTCAACATGAGAGCTCCATACAAACGGTTGTTTGCATACCAGATATATCGTTGCGTAAATGACTGCATGGCCTAAAGGAATATAGAGAGGAATATTGTGCAATCGATATTGATACAAGCCTAAGAGTATTGATCCAATAATTTCGGCAAACAGGCTAGAAATAGTCATCAATACCATGAGCCAGTATAATTTCCGATTTGATTTGAGCAAAAACCAACTGTAAGTAATGAACATAATCAAGTTAGCCACGTCTTGGCCGTATGGGTAATAATTGGCAAGGAACGGGCTATCAATGAATGCAAATACAGGTGCGCCTCCTAAGACGATAAGAATGGCAAATTGCATGGAGGTTTTTGGAGTGAGTAACCCACCAAATCCTTCTTTTGGCATTTACTGTGTTTCCATTTTTTTCTGCGTTCGAATTAAAACTGACTTTATCATGAAAGCTAAGTCCTGTCTTTGCTTATGGGCATTGCAAGCTTGAGGCGAATCAGAAAAATGCGCTATGCTACGGTATGCAAGAATTAGAATAGAATGAAGCCATGCAATTAAAAAAACGTATTCAAACAATTATTTACACACCCAACATCTATGTTTCCCTAGTCATCGCAACTTTAATCGGCGGGGCTTTTGGTGTCTTAGTGGGACTTGTATCGGGTGGATTTATTGGCTATGAATTGAAACTTTGCTATGAGTGCCCAACCAGTGTATTTGGCTATGACATTGGTTTTATCAATCTTAATGCTGTAGCTGGAGCAGTATTAGGAGCAGTGGTCGGTGCAGCGTTCGGTGGAGCTGTCACCGGATTAGTGACTACGATACATATTTACAGAAAAGAGTCTCTGCCTAAGATCTTATCCAAAGAAAACATCAAGACTGTTTTAAAAAGCACTTTGTGGATCAGTCTGGAGTTGTCAATTGGCTTGTTGATAGGGGGAATAATTGGCAGCTTAAAGACACCAGGCCTTGGTACAGCAATCGGAGCTGTTACTGGAATTGTTTTGATGTTGGTGGCCACTACTTTAGAATCCAATTACCGAAAATAAGCATCCATCATCATCCGCTCCCATACGGTCGCGTCGGTTGTCATCAATTAATTAGCTGGGGAACCCATTGGGAATCGTCCCCATTTTTCAGCCCAAAGCAGTCTGTTACTGCTTAGTATTTCACCCGCTTTTTGAAAATCGATTAAACTTGAAAAAATAACGGAGGGACTTTCTTCTTTTTTGTTAAACATACACTATCCTCAGGTTGATAGACTAGATTTCATTTTGGCGATTATAAATAGACCTAACCCAATAACAAATGCCTATAAATCAAGCATTTTATGAAAGTTTCATCTATAATTTAGGCAATTGGGCGTATTAATGTTTTGCATGACACTGTACGAGCCAACCGTGCTCAAAATGGATTAAATATGGATCAATACTCATCAGAAGAGCTAAAGATTCTTAGAAATTGTAACTTATTAAAGGAATTGAGTCTGGATTTCTTTGATGAGATATTGCTGCTTAGTAAAAGAATTTCAGCAAAAAAAGGGGAGATGATTTTACAAGAAAACCAAGAGTCAGATATGTTGTATATCATTCTTTCAGGCTCTGTGAGTTTGTTTAAGAGCAATGAGAATGATTTATCTCAATGCATGATTACTTCCTTGAGTTCAGGAGAGTCTTTGGGGGAGATGCGCTTAGTAGAGTCGCGTGTCTGTTCATTAAGTGCAGTTGCTGAAGAGGATATGAACCTATTTGCTTTATCCATTACCGATCTCACGACAAAAGACAAAAGCGATTGCTTGGTGCAATTGTTGAAGCAGGTCATACGTATTCTTAATGGGCGATTACAAAACGAAAATCTGAAATACGTAGCCCAGTTTGGTGAAAAAAACACAATAAAGCGTAAGTTCTCTTACGCTCTGTTCTCGATTACTTTGTTGATCGTTATCTTGATTCAAAGTGGATTTATCATCTTTTATTTAATGTTTAGTGATGAGTTCTGCAAAATTACCCAAACCAAAGTCAACATGGCAACCGGCGTCAATGAATACAAAGACAACCATTTTGGCCATTGAAAATGACGATAAGCTAATTGACAGTGATAGCCCGAATTTGATGCTCCATGTTATCAAGTTGTTTCCCACTATCAGTTTGACTAAAAAAGGTATAATTTCCAGTGAGTTGCTTGTTAATAAAGATGGCTGCTAAATACCCAAAACCAATCAGTAAAACACCTAAAGCAATATTACCGACAATGTACTTCCATTCCTCACGATGAGTATTCAGCACCTCTTTGGTTGATTGATCGATACAAGCTAAGGCTTTTTCCTTGAAATTGTGCAAGGCGAGCCCTTCATCGGTTTCGTTGCTATTCAGATACGCTTGAACCTCTTTACGTAAGTTCAGTGATAAAGCGAGTGCTTTTATGGATGCATCGCTTTCATGGCGTTTTTGTAAATGACTTGCTTTAGTAGTCATTTCTTGTATTTGCATGAGAAAAGGAACAAGTCTTTCTTGGCGAGCAAGAGACACACTTTTGCTTTGGGCTAGGAGAGATTCGAATTGTAACTGGGCCTTTTGGTTTTCTTGGACTAGTTTCTGTACTTGACTTTCATTCTGTTGTTTTTGTTGCTCAAGTTCTTTTTTAAGTCGATTGATGCTCTCACGTGATTGCTGATTCTCTCTTATTGATTTTGCTGAAGCCTCAATGACTATTTTAGTTTGTGCTGTTAATTGTTCTACATGTTCTAATAAATTTTCAAACTCGGTATTGAGCAGTTCATTTTCTTGAAGGAGTTTAGATTTGGTTTGCTCCGAAAATGCGAGCAGTTGATGCCATTCATGCAGTTTTTTAATTTTATCCGCGGGCGCATCTAAGCGTGCATTAAACTGCCCTGATTCCAGAGCTAATTGGACTTTACTCCAGAGATCCTTATTGGTCAGAATAGTATGAATAAGTGGGCTGGGGGTAGGCGCGTTTAACTCTTCTAAGCATATTGTTGCAAGTTGATCAGCGGTTAACTGATGCAATGTGATTTCATCCATCGGATAGAAAAAGAGGCTTGCATTTGTTACTTTAGGGGCTCGTTCATGGTCAGCTGGAAATTTGATATCAAGCGTTTTTTCTGCTTCAAGAAAATCCTTCAAAAAGGTCATTAGGTTTGGCAGTTGCTCAGTCACTGCATCGTCAATGCCTAACTGTTGGGCATTTTTTATAACGCTCAATGTATTGATGATATCCTGACCTTTGCTCAGAATGGATTGTAATTTTACCCACTTCGAGTTTGGGTGACTTTTACAGTATGCCAAGATTGGCCCTTCAAATGGGGCAAAGCGATAGATATTCAGTGTTTTGAGATCAATGCTGAATAAATGCTCTAGTATGGTGCCTTCTTTGTATTGTGGGAGAAATGCAAATCCATACTCTGCTTGACCCTCTTTGGTGTAGTGTGGCGAAAAAATATTGTAAACTTGGCTATTATCAGGACTCCAAAACCCTTGTGTTTCACTGAACTGGGCAAGGCGGCTAACGTAGCCGTTAAATTGCTTGGTTAGTTCAATGATGTCTAGATTTGTACAGTCTACTGTTTTAGTTTTACCCGATACATCCAGAAGTGTGTGTAAGTTGCCGACGCTTTGTGAAAAAGATTCACCTTGATTAATTTTCATCGTTACGGGGGGGAATTCCAAAAGACTAGTATATAAGTTCTCGTTTGTATTTGTTACTGTTAAATCTTTCAATTCGGAGATTTTTAATAGTCGGTGCATCATCGTTTTAGCCATATCCTCCGCAAAGGTCTGTGTATGTCCATCTGGTCCAAAACTTACCGATTTAAAGGAATCCATGCACATGTATTGACTGAGTTCTGCTTGAGTTTGCTTATCGATCAAATTGGGTGGGATCCGTTTTAAAGCCGAGGTAACAATATCGACAACTAATTGCTCACTTAACTTACTTTGTAAGGATTTGGCTTTTTCAGCCATGGCAGGAAAAATGCCTTTGATGTTTTTGTAATTGAGGAAATAATCTTTGGTAAATTGTTTGTAGGTGAAACCACGATTTTCATAGGCGTAAAGTATATTCTCATTATTTTCTGGAAGAGCATAGTTCCTGAAAGCATCACCCCAATCAATGCGTCCAAATTGTTTACTTTTGCCCTTCATTGCTTTCAGAATGACCATGTTTCCACTGTGGACACTATGGGCCCCCAATAATAAGGAAAACATCAGGGATATCGATAAACCAAACTGTTTTCCTTGTTGGATGATTTCAGAGTAATACGCTGGGCCAAATAAGCTTTCTAACACTACGCTTCGATCACGATTATTGTTGGAACCAGTGCCAATTACTTTATACAGTTCATCAAAGGCAACTAAAGGCTGTATAAGCCCGTAAGAATGATCTTCAAATTCGACGACATCCGCACAGATGAGTGAGGGAAAATATTCTTCCTCAATCAACTTGCGCTCCATGAACTCTTTCAGGAGTAATCCAGCAAATAATTCGGTGAATAATTCGTAAGGCTTGTCAGGCTTTTTTATAAAATAGCGTAGCTTCTCTGAGTCCAGACTTGCGGAGGTTTCATAGAAACCACCTTTATCACTTTTATTTTTTCCACCAGTCTTTTCTTTGAAACGAGTTAATTGTTTACCTTGATAGAATATGGGCATGGTATATATGAAAACAAATTAAACAAATCGCGATTGTATCAAACGTTTTTTGGGAATGCATTAGCAGAAGATAAATCCACTCAGTTGCAGGAATGGGAATGCTCCAACTGGGTCTGTACCCATTCATCTAACCGAGCCGCGACCGTGAGGGCTGGGGAGTCGACTCCTAACTAATCTCATCTCTGATTGTCAGTAAGCGTGGGTCCGGCACTTCGCCGAATGGTGCCGCCTTAAGCGGCGTCATTCCTGAAAGCGGATAGTTCCGTATCCGCTTGCTGACGCGCGCGGCTCGGTTCACTCCCTGCTGTGACTAGGATTTGATAATGAGTCGATTTCTCAGCCGTCAGGGAGCGGATAAGTCTAGTAAGCGCTCTAAGGCATAGCTGGCCTTAAATCTTGCGCCTCATCCCTTTTAGGCATCATGCTAGTCACAGCAGCGCCGATGAAATCAACAAAATTAACGAACGGGCTAACAAATGCTGCAAAGGCTGCCGCTATAGTAGCTAGAAAATGCACGGTGGAATCGATAATTCGTGTTTTAGCAGCCTGAGGATTTAAGGTCACCAATTTAAATAAAGAATTTAAACTTAAATAAAATGAAACCGAAGCAAGCTCAATCGCCAAAAGACTCAAGAAAACAGGTCCACTTACCACACTGCCCGCCCTATAAAAAAAATCGGGGGCTGATTTATAGGGTGTGAAAAAAACGGTGCTCCAAGGTTTTTTATCATCTTTTATCACGTGATCAAAAACATCGTAGGTTGTACCTCCGTGTTTCAACATAAAGTCTCCGCATTTAGCGAAGAATTCACTTAATGTCATAAAAACTACTCCTTGTTATAAACAGCAAAAACCATCATACAGTAACTGTGATTCTTTTTTAAAGTGCTTTTAAGATAAAATTGACTCCACTTCGCTTGCTCTGTAGAGTCTTTACTATTTTATTCAAAGGGATACCCAGAGTTATGGACATCACTTTTTTTGAACCTAGATCCAATCCAATCAATTCAACTCTTGATTCAAAGATTAATCCTTTGAGCCTCATGATGGATTATCTATTGAAGGGCCTATTATTGATCGTTGCTGTCACTGTGTTCATCCCTTTTTCGCCTAAACTACCAGGTCCCTCACTGGATGCCTCATGGGCTTTGGCCTTGAATGAAGCCGTTGCTCGAGGCCTTGCGTTTGGCAAAGACATTTTGTTTACTTTAGGTCCTTATTCATCGATTTATACAAAGAGTTATCACCCCGCTACGGATTGGATAATGATGGGTGGTAGCCTCTATTTAAGCCTTTGTTATTGGTTATGTCTTATGCATTTAATGCCTGGAGTAAAATGGCGATGGACAATTGCTTTTGCGTTTATCCTGTTTAGCATGATGTATTCAAGAGATTCGTTGTTTTTCTCTTATCCCCTGCTTTTGGGTCTCTTTGTTTATAAAACAACATTCATGAAAAATGGGTTTATTGAACACAGGACCGATCAACCTTTACTATTTTCCTTCTTGTTGACACCACTTGGTTTACTGTCTCTCATCAAAGGGTCATTGATGATATTATCAATCATAACAGCCCTTTTTTTTGCTGCAATACTCAAACTGCATCGACAAAATCGATTAGCCTGGATTAGCCTGTTGATTCCATCTATAACCTTAGTGTTCTTTTGGACACTCTGCGGACAATCTATTTTTAATATACCGGCTTACATTCATAGTACCTTAGTCCTGTCTTTTGGGTTTACTGAAGCGATGTCTTTAGAGGGCAATATCAGTGAAGTTTTGCTTTATTGGTTAAGCGCTTGTTTGATCCTGCTCAATCTGCTTGCAGAAAAAAACGTGCCCACTAAAGCTCGGTTATTTTTATCCGGGATTTTTTTTCTATTTTTGCTTATCTCTTCGAAAGCAGGTTTTACCCGACATTTTGGGCATGCATTCATTAGCGGTACTTCCATATTGCTAGCCTCTTTTCTGCTTCCTTTTGTGTCCAAATCCAAATGGAATGCTCCCATTATAGCTCTAGCGATATACTCAGCCACATACATCAATGGTCAATACACCAAAATCTCCATCCAAGATAACATCACCTCAACATACAAAGCGGCATGGTATGGTGCTAAATATAGATTAGAAAATCAAAATTGGTTAAAGCAAAACTTTGATCTCGCATTGAATTATCTGAAGGAGCAGGATAACTTCCCTAATTTGCCTGGGAGTGTGGACATCTACTCTTACCGCCAATCCGCCTTAATCGCTGCTGGAATGAATTGGTCCCCAAGACCAGTTTTTCAAAGCTACTCCGTGTTTACCCAATCACTTGCAGAAACAAATGCTCATTATTTAGCGAGTGCAACCAGCCCGGAATACATCATTTTCAAAATCGAGCCCATCGATAATCGTCTTCCTTCTCTGGAAGATGGAACCAGTTGGCCATTACTTCTTGGTAATTATCAACCCTTCCAATTCAAAAACAGCAATCTCTACTTAAAAAAACAAGCCACAGCTCCAAAGCTAAATTTGCATAAGTTAAACGATGAACGAGCTGTATTAGGGGAAAAAATCGAACTACCTAAATCAAGCCATCCTCTATTCGTTGAATTTGAAATCCAACCAACACTCCTGGGAAGAATCGTTAGTGCACTCTATAAAACCGATCAATTAACCATGAATCTCACTCTTATTGATGGAAAAAGCAAAGAATTCAGGATTATTCCAAACATGGGTCAAAGTAGATTTTTGTTGTCCCCCTTGATTGAAGACACAGCAGAGTTTGGCTTGTTATTTAATCAAGATCACTTTCTCGATAAAAAGACTATTGCCTCATTTTCAATTCAACCCCAACATCCTGAAAAAAACCATTGGCAGCAAAACTATCGAATACATTTTTATGAATTAAGCTAGTTCCAGAATACACTCCACAATCTCTGTTATAATTTATTTAGGGTCTAGGAGGTTTATCGAAGAAATGGATTTTGCTGAATAATGTATAACATCCTGCTGATAGTTGTTGCTGTCTTTCTGGTACTTCTGAATGCTTGCTTTGTTGCCGCTGAGTTTGGCATGGTAAAATTAAGAAGCACGCGTATACCAGCCATTAAAGAAGAATACGGATTTCGGGGGCGTATACTTGAGCATGTTCACCATAAGCTTGACGCCTATTTATCAGCGTGCCAGTTAGGTATTACTCTGACTTCTTTAGGATTAGGATGGATTGGTGAACCTGCATTTGCGGATCTATTGAAACCCAGTTTCTCATTCATCGGTATTACTTCCCCTCATTTGATCACAGTAAGCTCGTTCTTTATTGCCTTTATTATTATCTCGTTTTTGCACATTGTGCTAGGTGAACTCATGCCTAAATCAATCGCCATCCGCCAAGCAGAAAAAATATCAATCTGGACTGCCGTGCCTCTTTACTGGTTTTATTGGATGATGTATCCAGCGATATGGCTTTTAAATACCTGTTCTAATCTCCTCCTATCACTGATAGGACTGGATATTTCTCAAAAAAATGAAGGGTTTTATTCCAGTGAGGAACTTAAACTCATACTGTCTGGCGAGCAATTGCATAACGAAATTAAAAAAGAAGAAAGGGAAATGCTTGAACATACGCTTGATTTTGCTGAGTTGAAAGTGACCGAAGTCATGCGACCAGCCGATGAAATGATCGCCATCGACGTCAACCAACCTTTTGAGTCAATAAAAGAGATTATCCTCAAACATCGCTACAGTCGTTATCCGGTGGTGGATTCAATCACAAAAGAAATCATTGGCGTGGTACATGTTAAAAATTTATTCGCTGACCTGATGCTCAATAAGGACATTCACTCACTGACTCCCTATATAATGCCTGTAATTAAGGTGGCTCATAACCTACCCGCAATGGATCTATTGAGAAAATTTAAAACAGGTATGTCGCACTTTGCCTTAATTTATAAATTTAAATCAAATTTACTGGGTTTTGTGACCTTGGATAATTTGTTGCATGTTTTGATCGGTCGAATTAAAGACGAATTTCATAAGACGCAAGTCGACTGGGTTAAGCATGCCGATGGCACAATCACTGCTAAAGGAGATTGCTCCATATATTCCCTTGAGAGAGCCCTGGATTGCGACATTACTCTTCTCCCTGATGAAGAGGAGCTCAGTACATTGTATGGATTAATCATCACCCATCATGGAAAACTACCCAAGGAGGGCGAACTCATTCAGTTTACAGAGTTTGATGCCCTCATTGTGAAAGTTCAAGATTCGTTCATCAATCAAATCAAGATAATTCCTAAAAAAGAATGTACAGATGACGTTTTAGAGTGAAGCCATATCAATCACAAAACGATACTTTACATCCCCTTTCATTAAACGCTTATAAGCGTCATTTACCTCACTCATTTTGATCAGCTCAATATCAGCTGCAATGTTGTGTTGTGCGCAAAAGTCTAAAACCTCTTGTGTTTCTTTGATCCCACCAATTAACGAGCCACTGACCGTTAAACGATTTAAGATAACTGGCCCCATAGCAACCTCTAATGGATCTGAAGGCAAACCTACTTGAGTAAATTGACCGTCCTTTTTAAGCAAACGCAAGTAGTTGTTAATGTCATGATTCGCCGAGACCGTGTCCAAAATAAAGTCATAGTGATTATTTAATGATTTCATGCTGTTAGCGTCTGTGGATAAAACCACATCATTAGCACCTAAGCTCTTCGCTGCCTGTATTTTATCGGTTGACGTGGTAAATACTGTCACGTAGGCCCCCATGGCATGAGCGATTTTAACGGCCATATGTCCTAATCCCCCGAGACCTACTATCCCGACTTTACTCAGTTTTCCAACTTTTGCTCTTTTTAGAGGGGAGTATGTGGTAATCCCTGCACATAATAAAGGCGCTGCTGCTGCAGGATCTAGAGCCTCACTCACTTTTAAAACAAAATCTTGCTCAACCACTATGTATTTTGAATACCCACCATAAGTAAGCCCTCCTGAAATCAAATCCGGGCTGTTGTAGGTGAAAGTACCACCCTCCAAGCAAAATTGTTCTTCATTTTGGGCGCAGTAATGACAATGTCGACACGAATTCACCATACAACCCACACCGACTAAATCTCCAACTTTAAATCGAGACACCTGAGAGCCAACACTTTTAACTCGTCCAACTATTTCATGACCTGGAACCATAGGATATTGGCTGCCAGCCCAATCATTGTTCACTTGATGGAGATCCGAATGGCAGATCCCACAATACAAAATATCTATGGCTACATCTGTTTCTTTAGCAGCTCTGCGCTCGAATTCAAAACGCTCCAATAAAGAACCACAAGCAAGTGCAGCATATCCAACGGTTTTTGTCATTTTTCTTCCTTAATTCTAACTGTAGAGGACAACTAGGGGCATTACTGTTTGAAACTCAAATAAATGCTAAATATCAATACTATAGTAAATAATACATAAAAAACAAATGTTCATTTATTATTCATTTTATTCTATAATTAACATTAGATACTGAAGAGCTTGAATCACAACATGCATAAATTAATTGAACTGGAAGGAATAGGCCCAAAATACGCCGAGATGTTAAAGCGGGTTGGAATAGAAAGTCAGGACGATTTATTGCGTACATGTAACAGTCGAAGAGGTCGCTTTAGAATTGCTGGCCTAACCGGAATTAGTCATAAACTCCTACTCAAATGGACTAATCAAGCTGATCTTGCACGCATTAGTGGCATTGGCGAAGAGTATGCTGAGTTGTTAGAAAGAGTAGGGGTTGACTCCATTCCTGAGCTAGCGCATCGAAATCCTGAACAGCTTTATAGCTTTCTCAAAGAGAAAAACGATAAATTTCATTTTGTTCAGCATATTCCCGGCTTATCTCAGCTCATGATCTGGATTGAACAGGCAAAACAATTGCCCAGAGCCGTCTACCACTAACAGGACTTCCTGAAGGCATTATGGTGTTTCCCTGTAGCCAAGAGCGACTAAAATACATGGACCTTTAGCAATCACGTTCACATGGTTATCCAAACAATCTTGGATTGCTTTTTCACTTTCTGCCCCAGGCTGCATCCAGACATTCTTAATTCCTTTCTTAATGGCCTCAGAAACTACCTGCTCGGTTATTGCGGGTGGGGTAATGATTGAAAGGCTGTTCACTTCTTCAGGCAGTTCACTCATTGTATGCACTACCCCTATACCTTCTATTGTTTTTTCCTTAGGGTTTAGTGGATATACAGTAAGGTTATGTTGTAGATAACAACGCAATACTTTATTCCCGTATTTATCACGATTGGTAGAAGCCCCAGCAACTGCAAATGCCTTGGACTTTAAAAACAAATCAACCTGCTCATTTCTAAACACCATTGAATCTCCATATTGATTAATTCATAAAGGACTTACGCAACCCCCAAGATCGAGGCAAAAATAAATGGTTTTAAAATCTATTTTTCACGAAGAGATTGGTTTTTTTAGTAAGCACTGTCCTATTTACACATATCTTTGGGATATTAGGCAATTGTTATTCTCTGTAAAAAGGGTAAATCCGCTCCCTCACGGCTGAGGAATCGACTCATTTTTTAAATGGGGCATTTATACCCAAGGTCGGATGCTTCGCCGAATGGCGCTGCCTCAAGCGGTGTCATTAGGTTCTTCTATCCAGCCCGCATCAGTCCGCTTGCTGACGCGCGCGGCTCGGTTCCTTCTTTGGTGTCTGAATCAAATCCTAGTCACAGCAGCAGGGAGTGAACCGAGCCGCGCGCGTCAGCAAGCGGATACGGAACTATCCGCTTTCACAAATGACGCCGCTTAAGGCGGCACCATTCGGAGAAGCGCCGGACCTATGCTTACTGACCATCAGAGATGAGATTAGTTAGGAGTCGACTCCCCAGCTCTCACGGTCGCGGCTCGGTTTGCTTTGAATGGGGACGGACCATAGAGGGTGCTGTCTCCATCCTTGCCTTTCTCATAAAAAGCATTACTTCTGATAAAGACCGACCAAGACTGCGTTCTCAATCACATGACCTGTTATAGCGTCCAGAACATCGTTTGTGGCTGTACCATTCTGCTGATCTAATACAGTGTCTAGGGCATAAAGAGTGAAAACATAACGATGAGCGCCTAAGTTTGGACATGGACCCTGATAAATCGCATTATTCCAACTATTGAGAGCCGTTGCTGCGCCTTGGGGTATAGCAGTCCCTTCCTCTAACTTGTTCACAGAGGGCGGGATATTAAACAAAATCCAATGGGTCCAAAGTCCATTTGGTGCATCGGGATCATTAACGACCAAAGCAAGCGATTTAGTATTAGGTGGCACACCTTGCCAGTTCAATGGAGGAGAAACATTAGTCCCGGCACAAGTAAATTGAGCTGGGATCATGCTGTTTGATTGAAAAGATGGGCTTTCTAAAGTGAAATTTCCTGCAAGGGCATTAAACTGTATCATGCCTAGAATTATTACTAGTAAACTGTTGCGTCTCATTGTGTTATTCCAAATAGAGGATTCCTGAATTAATTATGACAAAACTTACGAAAAACGCCCAATCTTGTCGTTAAAAACTGATTTGGAAGCCCTTTATGAGTTTGTTATTTTTGGCAAGGACATAGAGACTTGATATGCTTGCGTTATTCATAGTGACTTAGAAAAGAAAATGGGTTGAGACGATCAATGAAAAAAAATCTTATGTATTCACTCGTATTTTTTAGCTTAGCGGTCTGTGCGAATCAACAAGTGTTGGTTTTATCTGGAGGAGATAACCCTGGATTAAATCACTTTTCTCAATATCTACAAACTAAAACCCTTTATGAGCACTTATTGACTCGATTTGAACCAAGCACAGTAAGCTTGTTTTTTGGGGGAGGTAATACTCTTAGCTCGGAAATGTTGCCCTTTGATGTGCATAGGCTCATTGGCAGTGACGAGAATAAGCAAGATAAGATGCTAACTGGGATCATTGCAAATAATCATCAAGCCAATAAACCCAATGTAATTGCTTATTTTTTAAAGGATAAAATTCAAAAAAGTTCGACAACGGACCGCTTTTATTTGTTCGTGAGTGATCATGGAATGCCTCATGGATTTCTTGAAGATAAAAGTGCTAATGAATACGGAAACAATTGCATTGATCTGTGGCATTACCAAAAGCCCTTTATCAATAATTTCACGGACGCTCAAAATTTTA
The DNA here is from genome assembly GCF_001468085.1 of Legionella waltersii. Lineage (GTDB taxonomy): Bacteria > Pseudomonadota > Gammaproteobacteria > Legionellales > Legionellaceae > Legionella > Legionella waltersii. The sequence continues at coordinate 38,453 of NZ_LNZB01000038.1, forward strand.
GTAACACGTGTTTATCTAAAAATGAATTATCCTCGTTACTCTCATTAGTTCCCAGTAAGCATGTGGTTTTCGTAATGTCTCAATGCTATTCAGGAGGTTTTCACCAATTGTCGGTATCATTCAAAGAGGGATATCCAAAGGCGAATCCAGCAATTTGTGGATTTACTTCTACAAACGATGACCATTACGCCAGTGGGTGTACTGCTGATGCAAATGGGGATACTTATCAGGGTTATGAGCGGTCATTCACGGAGTGGTACACGGGTTTTAGTGTTATTGACGGTAAAAAAATTCGAGAGCCTGCAAAGAGCATTTTGGCTGCTCATCAATCAGCAATTTTAGAGGATATGACTGTTGATATTCCACTCAGTACTTCGGACTATTATTTATTGCAATGGGCACATTTGTTTGCTGCAAATCATCTGAAATCACGTTTGGATCAGTATGATGAGAAGGCGATCAAAACCATTTTCTTCAATTATAAAAAAGAAATTGCTTCTTTAAAGAACCAAGATCTTGCTCAATTCGTTCAGTTGGCAAAAGATTCTGAGAATAAGATTATCCAACACATGCCTGAGGCGAAGAGTTTTGTGTCCCTGTCATTGGAGGAGCAAAAGAAGAAAATAAGTACTCTAGAAGATCACTTACAGGATCAAGGTAAAGAATTAGAGACTCTTTGGGATGGCATGATGAATCTTAGCCTTCAGATTATTTTTCCAAGTTGGAAAATCGCAGTGGAGCAATCAAATGCAAACGTGTTGAACGAGAAACAATCCACTTTTGAAAAAGAACTGTATCAAACCCTTGTCGACAAGCATTTGTATCAACATCCCTATCAATTTGATATGTATTATCTGCAGTACTTATCTGCAAAGAAAAATGATCCAGATCTAATTGCTTACCACAAGGATAGAAATGCCATTATTTTAGATTGGGCGTTAAAGAATAAAAATGATTCTCTTGCCAATGCGATTACTAGTTTTGAGTTGCTCGATAAGAAGCAACAGGCTTTGGTTGAAATGATTTCGGAAAAAGAGAAGGAAAAGCAATGGTTAAATAGGGTGTATACCTACAATCAGATTATTGCTGCTTGGGTTACTTTGCTTACTGTACAAGATAAACAAGCATTAGAGGAGCTTGCGGGTCTATTACATTGCCAGCGCGTTAGCTAGAGGTTTTAGCTCATCGATTGATTGATGATTGGCACTTTTTATCCGTTTCCTCAAGGTCGCTTCTCGGTCAGCGCGGAGCAAATCCGAGTCGCGACTGTGAGGGGCACAAACTGACTTCACTCTCTCTAAAATCGTTCGTAGGCTCACGCCTAAAGTATCTGCTAGGTGTTGCCCACTGACAGCATAGCGGGGTTGCCGCAACAGCTGAATAAGAGCTAAAAGTCGGCGGGCTTGTGACAATGGTTTAACCTTTTCACATCGTATTAGACACTGTAGACCTTATTTCGTTTATTTGAACCTGGTGTTGTTTAAAGAATGATGGTTTTAAGCCTTGGACCTTCTCTTTTTCGGTGCCTAAGTTATCTTTGATGCATTGAATAATGACCGGGTTATTGTATTTTGAGGCTATTTCCATCACTTTATCAACTTGTTCCTTCTTGATATCGCTCGGAGAGCAAAACTGAAAGCAACGTTTAACTAAATCAATATCGTCAGTAGGGATGGCTAAGAGCATCAATCCAATGAATATTTCATTTGATCTTTGATCTTGGCTTAATTCAGTTAGATTTTCATTGATCATTTTCACCGCTTGCTTTTTCGCATGTTCAAGTGCTGGCAATAAAAACGCATCGTCATCGATGGCTGATAGAATGTCTGTTTCTAATTCTTTGATGAATTTGAATGGATCAATATTTTGTTTTACAGATTGATTGAGCATTTCATAAATGGAATAGGCTACCGAACTAGCCAGTGCCGCCAGTGCATCATTATCGTTTGTTCTCCAGGTATATGATTCGGCTCCCTTTCTAAGTTCTTTTAGAGTAGGTACTATAGGAATTAAAGCACGGTTACCCATATCCGATACAACATCCCAAAACATATATCTTACTACTGGTGGCTGTTCGGGATTTGCAGATAACTCGAAGCAGAGGTGTTGGCTATCGTCATTGCTTTGAAGTGCTGAAACGGGCAATGAGAACGTATAAGCAGTGGCGTATTCATCAATAAACTTCTTAAACACCTCGCGAACAAATTGTTTGTCCTTAAACTTGTCCCTCATAGCCATAAAATCTGGAGGGGTCCCTATGATGCGCTGATCTCCTTTGGGGTTATGGATAACGATGGATTCCTCTTTACAAAGGTTTTCAAAATCTGTTGTGGTAAGTGCTTTGATGGTATAGGTTGGTTTATTGGGCGCACTAATGTCTATTGAAACCAGCTCAAATTGCTGAGTTTTCATTCCCAACTTGGTCATTTCATCGAGAAAGTATTTTTCAGCTTCAATTTTACTATTCCAATCGTCTTCACTTCTCCATTTGTTTGGAATAAAGAAACAAAGTTTTTCATCTTTGATCTTAAATACTCTCTTTTCAGAACCTTCTCCGATTTTTTCCCAATCTGATGGCTTATAGGATTTGCCGTTTATAACCAATGTGGCCTCTTTTTCATAAAAAAAACATTTTAACCATTCACGCATTGTAGGACCTCTGTTCACAAAAAGACTAAACAAGGGCCATATTGTACTCAAGGTATTCAATTTGACTAGAGGTTAATATGGAAACTGTGGCTTGCCATTTACGCACGAATTCATTTAGGATAGTGATTTTCCAGCTTCTAGCAGTGTATAGGGAATCATGATCAAGACAGCCAACTCAGTAAGAACCATGTCCGCTATTTGTATTGGCAATGCAATGGAATGGTATGATTTTATGATCTTTAACTACTTACTGCTCTTTATAGCCCAAGCCTATTTCCCAAGTCAAAACGATATACACTCGTTGCTGGCTACGATGATTAGCTCTGGGGTCGCTTTAGTAGTTAGGCCTATTGGAGGCATCCTACTGGGGGCCTGGGCCGATAAGCGTGGTCATCATAAAGCACTGATGTTGGTTTTTTATCTAATGACAGTTGCCACCGCTTTGATTACGTTGACACCCACTTACGCGAAAATTGGCATCATAGCTACTGTTCTACTTGTTGGAGCACGTTTGTTGCAAGGATTAGCAACGGGTGGAGAATTTGGTATCGCAAGCTCATTATTGGCTGCATTAGCTCCCATGAATAAGAAAGGGTTGTACACATCATTGCAAATGGTAGGGCAATTACTTGCTTTAATTCTAGGTTCTTCCTTATGTTTCCTATTAACAATGACCTGCAGTGAGGAGGTTCTCTATCAGTATGCCTGGCGCCTTCCTTTTGCTTTTGGCTTGGTCATCTTACCCATTGCTTGGGTTTTAAGAAGGCAACTGCAAAATCAAGGTTTTTGGAGGAGTATGAAACCAAAATCCGTTGCCTTATTGCCTTTAATTCGAAGACAAAAGGGTACTTTGGTCATTGGCCTAGGATTGGTGATTGGTTGCACTGGTTCGGTATACACGTTATTCAGTTATATGCCTGTGTTTGGTAAGAAGTATTTGCACTTTACACTGTGGCAAGCGTATTTAGGTCCTTTAGTTGGGACAACCATTAGTGCCCTTTTAATCCCTGCATTCGGTGCTTTATCCGATAAGATAGGAAAAAAACAAATTCTTGTTATATCCCTCACAGTTTATCTTAGTCTTATTTTTCCTTTGTTATCGATGCTCAACTCCAATCCAAGCACAGAAATATTGGTTTTGGTGGAATCGATTTTAGCCTTATGTATAGCGGCTTACTTTGGTGTTTTTACCAGTGTATTGAGCAACTTATTTCCAGAAGAAGGTCGTTCCACCTGTTTGGCGATTAGCTACAACCTAGGCGTCATGTTGTTTGGTGGCTTTGCGCCTTTCGTGATAACGGCATTGATTGAGTATACTAAAAACCCCATGATATTTACCTATTATTTGATGCTTGCTGTTTCCATTAGTTTGTTTGCCTCTTTGTTTTATAAAGAAGGGAAGCAGGTGGCAAAAGAGCCTCAATTAGTGGACGTATTGGCTGTATAAATATACAAGGAAAACGATGACAACTCTTGATTGGTTAAAGAAACTAATTGCCTTTGATACAACATCTCGTTATTCAAATTTAGATTTGATAAATTATCTGGCGAATGCTCTTGAGGAGCATGCGATCAAACCTATTCTTATTCATGACAGTAAGGAACCTAAGGCTAACTTATTAGCGAGTATTCCTGGAAAAGACGGTGGTGTTGAAGGAGGAATCGTTCTTTCAGGGCATACCGATGTAGTTCCTGTTGACGGACAAGATTGGGCTAGTAATCCATTTGAAGCAACCCTACGAGGGGGGGTTGTTTATGGGCGCGGAACTTGTGATATGAAAGGTTTCATTGCAGTGGTAATGGCCTTGCTTCCGCAAATTAAAACCATGAATTTAGAGTATCCAGTGCATTTTGCCTTTTCTTACGATGAGGAAATTGGTTGTTTAGGAGCACCTTCTCTTATTGATAAAATCATAGAGCTTAATTATCACCCCAAAGCCTGTATTGTTGGGGAGCCTACCTCGATGAAACCTGTGATTGGCCATAAGGGAAAGCAATCCTATCGTTGTCAAATTCATGGGGTGGCTGCACATTCCTCATTGGTCAATCAAGGTTGTAATGCCATTGAGCACGCAGCAAGTTTTATCACCTATTTGCGTGATATGGCTAAACACTATCAGTTGTATGGAGAAAAGGATTCCTCTTATGACGTTCCTTACACAACAATAACAACGAATTTAATTAAAGGTGGAAATGCTTACAATACTATTCCCAGTTTATGCGAGTTTATTTTTGAGTTTAGAAATCTGGCAACGGACGACTCGGATTTAATTCATCAGAAAATCACCTCTTTCGTAGATGATCATCTTTTGCCTGAAATGCAGGCTGAACAAAGTGAGGTTGAAGTGATTCTGGATACGATCGCAAAAGCTCCTGGTTTAGAAACTGAGCTTTCAGAACCTTTAGTTCAAGCAGCTCAGTCCCTATGTCAAAGTGACGAAGTATTAAAAGTAGCTTATGCCACTGAGGCTGGACTGTTTCAGCAGGCACAAATTCCAACTATCGTTTGTGGACCTGGGAGTATTGAGCAGGCGCATAGGGCTGATGAATTTGTTAGTTTGGATCAGTTGGCTCGATGTGAGAGGTTTATTGTGGATATGTTGATGCATCCTTTGGTAGTCGTGGGGTAAATTTAAGATCTGGTAGCAAGATGCAGAGCAAGATGCAGGGGACGGACCCCACTGGGGTCCGTCCCCGTTCGGGATTAAAGCAGTGATGCAGGGGACGGACTCCACTGGGGTCCGTCCCCGTTGGGGATCACTTATCCGCTCCCTTAGGGTCTCGGCTCGGTTTTGTCACATGCTATCCGAGCCGCGACCGTAAGGGAGCGGATAATGGCACCTAAAAGAAAGTCGCATAAATACTCAGTGCTGTAGATACTACAAGTATCATGGAGGCGGCAAAAATACGATAATGAGATAGTGGCCGGTGAGTTATCGTAAACTGTTCTGATTTATCCCAGGTACATATTTTGTTTTTATCTAATTCGAAATAAGCACAAAATAGGGTGAATATGCTAATAAATGGAACACCTATTCCTTCGCCAAAAAACCAGACTTTTACACTTCGTTTGAATGCATGGAGAACAGAGGGTTTTTGGCCATTATTGGCTTGTATTCGAATGTTTAAAATCCATTTTCCTGGAGTTGTTCCCCAAGTAATCAGAAAAGCGGTTTCTACAAATATCCAGCAAAACAAACAACTCACTGCAAATGCCAGATAATAGGGGCCTTCAAAAAAGCTAGGCACAAAATAGAACAGCAAAAATGCAAAAACATAGGAGAAAAGAACTTCATCCACTGAGCGGGCCCAAAAGCGAACCCATGGCCTAACTAAGGGCTCTGATTTTTCTTTGTCGGCAGATGGAGGAGGGTTTTTTTTAGACGAATCATTATCCTCTGGAAACGCCATATAAATTTCCGTATCTTTATTCTCTTCGCCCATCGAATTATCCCTTATTCAATACGTATTGTTAAAGTATAACAGATGATGAAGTGTAAGCTTATTTTAAACCATGATTTGAACGTTCAGTATTGGCTAGATCTTTGACTCCTTCAACTTGTTTAACCTTTTTCTTTGAAAACAGGGTACCTAGATACTCAAACACTGAGTTACTCTTTATTGTTTCTACTGAAGAATCATCTATTTCTACAATTTTAGGTTCAGGTTTAGGATACAGGTTGTTTTGCACCATCTTAAACCCGTCAAAGATGCATCGTAATGCAAAAGGCAATATAAGCAAGATCAGCATCATGCTGAATAAGTTGGTTGATTCATTACAACACATGTAGTTGCCTACAGCTTGCAATACGCCAAAAAACATGGCAATTGCCATCGAATTGGAAATCAGTGTCGAAACATTGATATTACGGTTGTCCATAGGCAAATCAGCACTTTGATTAATTTCATAAAATGCAATCCACAACCACAACAAGTCGAACCCTACACTGTACCAATGTTGGTGGTTCATTTCAGTGACGTTGGCTCCGACGGCTTTGGCTAAATCGAAAGTCATTTTTCCACTTTTAAGGGCTAAAGCCTCGCTTGGCTTTTCCTGAGAGTTGGCAAGGGGAGCAAATTGTTGCACAAATAAACTTTTGGGGAGGTTGATATCAAACAATTCATAAAAAGATTTTTCTGAGCCGAATAATCGCCTCAACTGTTCTTCACTGATGTTTGATAAAGCGTCAACTCCTGGGGCGAAACTGCCATCTTCAGCTTGGTGAGCAATAACAACGTTGGCGTTTTTCATCATCATCACATCGTTTGAGCCATCACCATTTGCTACAACAAAATAGTGATGATTCTTAAGATAGAGAGCTAAAGCGCCTTTATCATTCGTACTCATTTCAGCAAAAATAATCACAGGTCGTTTGCTTGGTTCAATTTCCATGACGGTTTCAAAATGCTGCAAAATCTTTTCCTTCGCGCCAGAGTAGATTATGGTTGAGTTAGGTGGATACATTTCATCTTCCTTCTCTTCTTTTTTTTCGGCTTCTTCTTCGATCTGTTCGGCACGAATAGTAAAAATGTGTTGGCTATTGAGTGGGCATAATACGTTTGCGATATTTTCTGCCGCTTTAATAGTGTCTCCAGTAGCTACGAAGACTGGCACGGAAATGTCTCGACATTGATTGATAAATTTCTCAGCACCTTTTTTTACGGGGTTATCCACAATAAAAGTGCCATGGTGCTCCAGGGATTGAAGCAGTTCAGTGTTTGAAGTCAGGAAAGATTCGATTTTTTGTTTGTCATCTTGGTCAAACATGTCTCTTAATGTGAGAAACTCTTTCTCAACAAGAGTGCATCTTCCTAAACACCAATCACGAGACAGAACTTCGGTTCGGCTTTGCATGCTGGTGTATGAGTGCAATAAATGGGTTCCTGCAAAGGCATCTTGCTTTGGTACTCCACAAAATACCAAGAAGTACTGCTTCCCGTCTTTAACCAAAGTAAATCGTCCACCAAATTTACGGTACAAACCAAGGTGGAAGGATTCAATTTCTTTTATCTCTTCCTTGATTCGTAGCGTTTTACGTAAGTGGTTATGTCCATGTATGGACACGTTCAGGCAATCCTGATCTTCTAATTGAGATTTGAAGAACTCTAACATAGCATGTTCTTCAGGCTCTAACTCTTTACTATTGTAGGTATAGGCATTACAAAATACTTCAAATGTCTTAAGCCATCGTTCTTGAGTAGGGAGAAGCAATCCCTGTGTTACTTTTAATGTGTCCTGGACTTCAGCGGGTTGGTCATCAGTCCATAGACCTAATACATTCATCTTATTGGTAGTAAGAGTACCTGTTTTATCAGAAAGGATTGCAACTCCTTTGGGAAATCGATCTCGATAATATCCCCCTAGCGCATTGCATAAATCAACTACCCGCAATGCATCAATGGTTTCAAAGGATTGTTCTCCTAAGTTATTATTTAGTTTTTTCATTAAACGACTGTTTACAGTTTCACGGAGAAAGGCCTCAGAAAAAGGAATCATCGTTTGAAAGAGTGTGAACATAAGCCTGAGAGTTTCCGCAGGCATGGTCGTAATATCCCTTTGTAAAAAGGCAGCCATGATGATGGAGCCTAATATGGAATACAAAACACTTCTTTGTTTTCGCTCGGATATAATGTCATTGATTACGGCTTTCTTTTCATAGGCACTACTTAATACAAGCTCATTTTCTGGTTTAATCTGAATAAATACACAGTCACTGCCGTATAAATTCAATTTATCACCGACTAAGACTCCAGCTTGTTTCCCATTTTTTACGGCATGTAAATCAATCTTTTTGTAATTCGAATCAAGGCTAGGCTTGGTTTTATGCTCAATCCAACGGTCTTCGCCATTTTGTGCTTTTAAATTGACACTAACTTGTTGCAACTCCACTTCCTGTGTAAATGTGTCATTGGTATCCTTCTTGAAAGCGATGAGTTCTCCTGAGAGTGGCACACAGGACAGATCAATGCTCTCATCACACAACACCAAATCTCCAGTTCGCAACTGATACCGGGGTTTGCTAAACAATTCAGCCCCATCACTGGTCCATCTTAGTACTCGATGTTCTATATGGTTGTACTCGTAATCATGTGCAAGCTTTTTCTGCTGCGCCACCATTTTTTTAATGGTTGAAGGCGCTAAATCAGCGAATAAGGCCGGTAGATTGCGAAATTTTTGAACTATTCTCTCCGCATAGCGAGTGTTGTGTGAAATTAGACCTAATTGAAATAAACGAGAACTAACCATGAGTTCACTGGCTACATAATGGTTTATTTGAAAATACAGATTAGACAGCAGAGTCAATCCACTAGAAATAGCGGCAGTATCTGAGCGTTGGGCTCCTAAGCCATATTGTCTGCGAACTAAAAAATCTTGCAGTTTCTGAGTCAGTAAGGAAATGGTGCTAGGAACGATGAGTGCGCTGGCTCCTAGACCTGCAATCAAGGAATATTCATCAGAAATATGGCCATCCAGTAAAAAACCAGTTCCAGTAAAAACAGAACTGTACATGTAGGTAATTCCCATGACTTCACTGGCTACAGCAGCTGAAAGCCCGACCTGGGAGGTGATTTTTTTGTCGGTGATTCGATGGATGGCGCAATATCCTAGTATGGCTGCCCCAAAAAGAAACTTGACGATGAAATCGTATTCTGGGCTTCCAGTTTGATATTCGCTGATTGCTTCACTTAAATAGTTTCCAACAATCAGTGCCGCACCTGAGGATATGGTAGGCCAAACATATTGCTTAAAATTGCTCCAGTCCATGGAGTCTAAAGAAAAGGTTAATAGGAGTGTATTGTACAGTTCAGCGATTCGAGATGAAACAAAGTTCCCAATCGTCATGATGCCATTGGTCAGATAGTAGGTTCGATCTGGTTGGGCGTCTCGAACTAATTGCAGAGACAGAGCCCTGTTTTGTTTGGAATCCGATTGTGGTGAACTCGTGCTATTTGGCTTAACTCTCATGGTGCAAATCCTTTTGTACACTCAAAACACTCTACTGTGACTTTAGAGGCCATATTGATAATTAACTTATCTGTACAAAAGGTTCAATAGGATTTTTAAAATTTATTTAAATTGTTCTATGACTGCTTGATTCCATTGTTGTGGTTTTTCAATATTTGAGAGATGTCCTGAGTTTTCAAGCACCAAGAGCCTGCTGTTTTTTGCAAGGTCATGCATACTGATGCTTTGCTGTTTAATGACTGTTGCAAACTCAACCAGAATACCAATAGTAATTATTTTGTACATTATTAAGAAAATTTTAACAAAATGGGTTTTTCTTAATATTCCCTTAATGTTTTTATACTATTCTATAAGACCTTTAAATAGAACATTTGTTTATGTAACCACGGAGCTCAATATGCCTAAAGCGCTGACCCATTTATGCAAAAAAGTCAATTTAAGTTTATTTAACGATACTTTGACCGTGTACCCAAAATCAACAGGCCCTAAAAAGCTACCAGTCATTAGAAATGAATTTGAACTTCTCTTGGCCGTGTTGTTTATGCAAATGGATTGTGCTAGTGCTGAGATCAATACATTTTTTATGACAAAAGATACTGAGCTTGGTGTTTATCGTTTTGTGCATCGTAATGACAGTGATCATGCTTTATACCATCAAGATGACTTCGATATGGAAGACGACCATTATCATGCTCAATTTGATAAAACCATTGATGCTACAAAACTAGACAGTATTTGTTCGATCTTGGAAAGAGAAAATATCATTACTTCTGACGAACATGCAAGCTTTATTAAAGCCTTCAAAGAAGCCAATACATTGCCATCCGTTCCAACCAAACTAGTAACTGTGTCTGTAACTTCATCTGTTCTAGTTACTGATCAGCAGACTTCAGTTCCAAAGATAACAGTTTCTAGTGAACAAGGCGCTACGACCACTTTTGCTGGATTGAAACGAGGATTTTTCAATGTGAAACCAACTTCAGTTGCTCCAAAGCCAGCTGTTGTAACTGCTCAACCCGAACAACAAACGGCTTCATTGCACTAGTTCCATCTGAGAGATGGTCACCTAGGGTGACTATCTCCCATTGGTTTTAAGACTCTGTTTTGTTTCAATCATTGCATGGCAAGCAATTGGGATGTTTTACTATAGCTTGCTTCGCACTGAATAAGATCTGGAAAAGGCTTCGCACACCAGCGAATGGCTGAAGCTACAGCCAATTGATCTTTGATTTTTTGAACAGACCATTCCGCTTGTTCTAACAACAAAGTTCCTGCACAACACTGAGCTAAATGATAAGCCAACATTCGAGCTCCTAATTGTTGCTCTTCTTCGGATAGATTGGACATGGAATTCAAGTAGTTTTCGAGTTTATTTATCGCAACGATCAGTTTTTCTTTAGATTCGAATAAGGTATTATTTTTTATACTATTTATCCGCTGATGCATATCCTGCAGGAAGGGGATAGCTGCATTCTCTTTATGGATTGCACGGAGCACATCAAGACTGAGTACATTTGTAGTTCCCTCCCAAATAGAAAGGACTTGTGTATTGCGCAATAACTGAGGAAGGCCTGTATCCTCTATATACCCAGCCCCTCCAAATGCCTCTAAAGATTCGCTGACCACTTGTATGGCCTGTTTTGCAGAATACAATTTTGCAATGGGGGTGAGCAGTCTTAAAATCGCTTTTTCATTTTGACTGGCTTGTCCAAGCTCCTCTTTGCCCAGTAATTCAATGGCATGGAATACTAGGTGGAATCCAGCTTCAAATTCCAATTGCATTGATGCTAAGGTTTCCCTATGCAAACTGAGTTCATTAAGTGGGCGTCCAAAGGCTTTGCGTTTTTGGGCATAGTCCCGAGCAAGAGCTATGGCTCTGCGCATATACCCTACTGCGCAGCACGCGTTGTAAATTCGTGTTATGTTAAACAAAGAAGAAATTTTCTTGACGCCATTACCCTCTCCGCCAACAAGTATTGCTGGTGTTCCTTCTAATGTGAGTTCTGCTGTGGGTAGCGCTTTTGTACCCAGCTTTTCTTTCAAACGGTTTATTTGTATGCCGTTGAGATTTCCCTGATTATCGCGAAGCTCTAGGTAGAACAGACTTAAGCCTCTACTTCCCTCTGGCGCTCCTTGAATGCGGGCGAGAGTCATGGCCATTTGCGAGGTAGTTGCTGAGGTAAACCATTTGACCCCATGGAGACGAAACTGTTGGTCATCAGGAATTGCAATCGTGGAGGTGCCACTCACGTCTGAACCGCCTGTTCGTTCAGTCATCCATTGCCCAGATGTCCAAAACTGTTGCGGATCTTTACTGGTTAAACGAGGATATGTTCTTTGCTTTAATTGCTCATCCCCATAAAGTTCGATAGCCCGGGCAGCGCCATCGGTCATTGCTAAAGGACAGCTGTAAATTGCTGAAGATGGATGGAACAGATAAAGCTTTGCAAATTGATAGATACGGGATAAAGGCCCATATTTACGTTCATAACCAATTGCGATTAATCCTTCTTCAGCCGAAATTTTATCTAATTCCAACCAGGCTGATGACACTTCTATGCGATCAATTCGTTTTCCCCAAGGAGAATAAGGGACGTGTTTGGGAGGATTTAATTCCGCTAATTGACCTAGTTCTAAAATATCACTAGAGACACGGAGTCCCAATTGATGCAGATCAGATTGTATTTCAGCCAACATGGGGGCAGGAAGCTTCCACTGCAAATACCTTTGCAAGACACGATCTTCTTCAAATTGATTGCCTAAACTGGGAGGATCTTGAAAAAAATCGTGCATGCTATTCCCTATTGAGTTTTATTCAAAACAGTATACAAAAGTCAGTACCAGGCAGATAGTCCTCCCTCTGTTTCATAAGCAGAATCCATGTTAAAACAATAGACTCACCTCACAACGTTAAGGATTCAATGTTATGAGTAGAGACGATTGTAAGCAAAATGTGGCCATCATTGGCGGTGGTACAGGATTAACAACTGCTTGGGCACTGGAGAATCAACCTAACTTTAAAGTGACTCTGTTTGATTCTCAAGATAGGTAGGGGGGACACGTCAATAGTATTGAGATTGATGGTGTTGTATTGGAGGGAGGTGCTGAATTTATTGGCCAACCTGAGTGTTATCCCAATGTACATACGCTGTTAGATCATTTAGGGGTTCACTTAAATAAGTTTGAATTGAACATGGATTTTCATGATTTAAGAGACGATGAGCATCTGGTAATGCCTCCTATCTATCATGCTTCAGATGGAAAAGAGAGTTATTTGGGTAACTGCTTGTCTGCGTTGCTTTCAGTCGTTGGTTTATTCCGTAATAACATCCCACAGAAAAAACTCAAGGTCGCTTTGAATCCGCTAATTGCAGAGTTGTGTGATTTATTGAATTTGAATGCAATCATCAACAGGGCAAAAAATAAGTTGCTCCATTCCGATGATGTGTTGACTTTAGAACAGTTTGTCGATGATTTTATAAGTAAGGACGCCGGCTTTCCCTATCACCGCGATCAATTTGCAAATGACGTGTTATACCCATTAATCGCTTCAGGATGGGGGGTATCGATTGATACCATTAAAACTTTTGGTGCACATTGTGCAATGTATTACTTAGAGGCAGGGAAGGATTGGTATGACGCTCCAGATGGGCTAAGCACCTATATCCATAACATGGCTGAGCAATGTACAAATACCCAATTCAAAATAAACACTGCAATTAAACAAGTGGTACCGGTCATTGAAATGGGAAAAACAAAATACAAGTTGTTGCAGCAAGACAATAGCTTTCATAGCGACCCCGAAGGCAAGCCGATTTTATTCGATGAAGTCGTTATTTCTACTCCAGCCTATTCATCTATGGAATTGCTGTCAGGGGTAGATGATTTAATGATTAAAGCATTGAGAGAAAAGTTAGCAAAAGTGACTTATTATGATACCAAAATAGTCTTTCACAGAGACCCAGATTATCTCTCTCCCTACCATACTGTTGTGCATACTCGGTTTGATGGAAAAATAGCAGCTAACACCATGTGTAAACAATGGGAGTTTTCGAGTGAAGAAACTCCAATCATGAAAACCTGGGTATTACCAGGACAAGCGATGCCCAAGAACGTCTTGCGTGAAGTGATGTATCGCCATCCAGTGATGGATATAAACTACTATGAGGCGCAACAAGCTTTACATCAATTTCAAGGTTATACTGGCCTGTGGTATGGAGGAGTAATTGCGGGTCAAACCGATGCTCACGAGAGTGGTATAACCGTTGCCTTGCAAATCGCTATCAATAAGTGTTATCAAGCAGATTGTCTTGAAAGGAATGAGAGATTAGCGATGTTTTCCCCATTAATTGAGGAAACTCTAGGGAAAATCGGTAAAGCTGGTAATGAGCTGGATATCACTGAACCTAGTGACGCGTATCTTGGACTCATTGTGTTTTAAATACGGGTAAAAACTGGGACGGACCATTGGGGTCAGTCCCAGCCTCATCACCTAACACTCACTTATTTCCGTATATACAGACAGTTGATCGTATCCTGCTGAATGGGTCCCACATTCGCATTGGTGTAGTAATACTGCCCATTCACTAACAGTTTGTCATTCTCAAGTGTCATGGATACTTTACTAAAAAAGCTGTTCAAATGGCCTTGTTCATTAGAAAACAGTTTTGATTGAATGAAAATAAGGGCACTTAACTCTGGATTCCAGCGGACAGAAACATGGCTGTTTTCAGAGCGAGGTCCTTGAGCTGAAGAGCTTGATTGAACTTCGCCAATAAAATACTTTTCTTCCATAAAACCATATGAAATAGCAATCCTATTTGGATCTTGTTTGATTGAGAGATCCACGGCTTGCGTGTTGTCACACTGTCCTGTCCAATCGCCTGAAAAGTTCACTAGGGCTTCTCCTACTGGTGAAACTTGAGCGATTGTCAAAGCAGTAGAACTTGTGTTTAACCCTTCTTTGGGAAGCCATGGCAAAGCCATTGCGTTGTTCAAAAGAGTAAAAGGAACAACACTGATGAAAAGTATTCGTTTTAACATAGACGCAATCCTTTGAATGTAAAATATGACAGTCAGGATAATACACGGAATGAATTTTGTTTGCACGGTCAAATGAACTATCCACTCCCTCACGGCTGAGGAATCGATTCATTTTTAAAAATGGGGCATTTATACCAAAGATTGGGTGCTTCGCCTAATGGTGCTGCCTTAAGCGGTGTCATTAGGTTCATCTATCCGGCCTGCATCGGTCCGCTTGCTGACGCGCGCGGCTCGGTTCCTTCTTTGGTGTCTGAATCAAATCCTAGTCACAGCAGGGAGTGAACCGAGCCGCGCGCGTTAGCAAGCGGATACGAAACCATCCGCTTTAACGAATGACCCTGCTTAAGGCAGCACCATTAGGCGAAGCGCCGGACCTACGTTTACACGGACCATCAGAGAAAAGATTAGTTGGGCACTATAATAGGAGCCGATTCCTCAGCCCTCACGGTCGCGGATTGGATAAATTGTGCTCACCGAGCCGCGACCGTGAGGGAGCGGATATTATTAAGCTCTGGGTAAATGGCAGGAGACTGATCCCAGTGGGATCTATCTCCATTCTCGTGCTATTCCCGTAGCATTTACAGACAGTATCTACTGAATTAACTCACAGGGAACGAATTATTCTCCGGGTTCCTAAAATCAGGAAACGACGCGTGCATATGAGCAATTTTCCAACTTCCATCTTCCTCGCCTAAGATAATTGTTCCGCGAAGATGCTCAAAAGTATGCTCGTTGCCCTCAATAGTCACTTTGGCAGTACAAACCGCTGTTGTCCATAAATTATCGTTGTTTCCAGGCATATAAGAATTGACCAGAATTTCCCCTTTCTCAGATTGACTCCAATCGCGTTCAAGTTGTTCCTTAATCTCGCTAATGCCAACTCGGTATTCATCGATGCCTGAACCAAGAACAGTGGCATTCTGTGTAAAAAGGTTAAGTAGATACTTTAAATCTCTGTTTTTATAACCTACACAAAATTGATCTAAGAGTCTCTTAGCAGAATTTGCTTCTTTGATAATCATCATTTCTCCTCACTACGTAAAGTCGGGAGATTTTATCAAGTTCAATGAGTTTGTCTGTCCGGAGCAAATCCGGACTTATAAATTCATTAGTTCCATTTCGTGGTGAGGATTCAGACCAGTTCTGTGTTTCACTCTCTGGAGATACGTTTCAACCGTTCGGGGAGATATTTCCAAAATTTGTGCGATTTCTTTAAATGATTTTCCATGAATTAATAGCCTTAAACAGCTTAGCTCTTGAGTTGTCACATAACTTGGTCCCATTTTTCCTTTGACGAAGACATTTCCTTGGCTTAGGCACAATTCCTTGTAGTTTGTGTCTCTGTAAGACTCAGGTAACAAGATAGGGTTTTTGTTCATCAGCTGAATTAAATCATGATTGGCAATTTCAAACTCATTGAAATAATGCTCCATCAATTTCAACTTATTCATGTAGAAAGCACCAGCATTAGCAGGTTCATCGGGTGTAGCAACAGCGATCATGTCGTAATGGTTTTTCGAACGCTTCACGAAGGTGATTCCATTCCTAATATTGAATTTTTCCCTTGCAAGCTGCACAGGCATTTGAGGGAGTTCTTCATCCCAAAGAAACCAGTATGACGATGAGGTTTGGTGATCCTCGGTGTAAGAAGAAAACACAACCGGTGAATTGTCGACATGCTGAAAATACTCAAGAAGACCAGTGTTATTGGTTAATAAACCGATAGACCCATCATGGTAACATCGTAAATATTGAAAATAATTAAAGCCGTGATTTGTCATAAACTCATCACAGACTTCCTGGATTTTGGTTTTCAATGATAAAGTTGGGTGGTCTGAGGCTATTCTAAGACTCATAATGCTGTAATGTATATGCCGATATTATGGGCATATATTAACATATTTAATCTATCTCACCAATTTATGCCTTGTACTTATCCTTGGTTCAGCTTGTTCGCAATGACGAAATTGAGCAAATTACAGTAAGGTAATTCTAGTCAGGACTTACGCAAAACCCCAAGGTCGAGGCAAAAATAGATTTCAATGAGGGAGTTTAGATTGACTAAATGACCGAATTGAAATCTATTTTTAGCGAAGAGACTGGGGTTTTGTGTAAGTCCCGATAGTTTTAAGAGTGTTGTTAGGGCGAGTTATCTTCAGTAGGGCGGGGATTCTCTGCTGCTGCTTCTTCTTTGATTGCATTCAACGCTATTATAGAGGATGTTTTCCAATGGAAAAAGCGTGTTGCCCATCCCTGGCCTGTAGCAAGAATGGTATACTCAGGTTTTGTTTTAAAATCGTCATAAATGTTTTGTATTTCTTTTGCTGATTTACCTGCAATTGCATCTCTAAAGTCACTTAAAATTTTAGTTTTTAATGCATCGCCTTGTAGGCCCTTGTAGTTCTCTGAAGTAGCTGTGTATTCACCATGGTCACGTCCTGGGCTGTTTGGAGTCGTTGCAAATTTATAGTGTAAGCCTTTAATGAGTTTGGTCTTCGCTAAACGTTGATGGGGGTCGGCCTTTAATTGATCCAATTGACTTTGAACAAACTCTCCTTGGCTCATGCTTTTGTTACCTAGTGTAACCCCACAATAGCGCTGAGTAAACCAATATTTTGAAGTTAATCCTCCAATAGCAAATCCTCCAGACGCATTTGGAATACCTTGAACATCATAGCCTTGCAATAGATGGTCTTGAATGCTCTTGAGATCTCTATCAATTAGGCTAGCATCGACGATATTTCCAGGACCGTTTTCACCACCGTATAACGAAGTTGCGACAGGTAGCACTCTAATTCGTCCTGAAAAACTTGGATTTTTCTTGTTATGTTGGTTAATCAGTCGATTCAAGTGAGAAAATACAGCTGCTTGTCCACTACCACTAATCGTTGGTAGCTTTTCCGGTTTTTTGGTTTCCTGATAGGCCCTATAAAATTGTTCGGCCTGAGTATTATTAGCGGCATAAATTAAACCTATTTTTTTATTAGGGTCTTGCTGAAGCGTTTGTATCAGATGATCAAAGATCCTCTTAGCCTGCTCTTCAGCCGATTCACTGCCACGACGCTTTAAATACTCTTCAGTAGACAACTTACCTTTCATTACTGCATCCCACATCAATTTGATTTAATTATAACCAAATTGTTTGGGGATTTCATTATCAATCCCCTTCTTATTTTGAGAAGTAAACCTTGTTATGTTTTAAATCTGGGCTAGGTGTTGTTTGACAAACGCCAGCAGTTGGTCAATTGTAAGCTCTCGAGCTTGTTTATCCTCAGGAAATTGGCGATAGATTACATTAGTAAGAAAAGCGGCTAAAGCCTGGTTAACGATTTTTCCTTTACGTAAAGGTTGAGGAAGCTTTTGAACTGATTCCGATAAAGATTGGAAGAGTTGTTGTCCAATGGTGTTCATTGCTTGGTTGAGTTCTTCTTGAGAAGGTGTTGCTACTGATTCAATGTTTTCATTACTCATTTATAGATCCTAGGATTCAATTAATGCCGTGAACGCTATCTTATTTAAATAGGGTTGTCAATTTTCGCTTTAGCTCCTATCGGCCTAAAATCCGATTAATCAGAGTAAGAGCTTGTTTCTCACAAAAGGTGGCATCGAGCTCCGGGGTGGTTTCACAATTGATGTTATGGCAATACTCTTGGGAGGCTAGAGCATTAATGCAACTACTTATGTTGGTTTGTATTAAAGAGATGGTTTCGCCAAGTTGTTGATCGTGATCGTGATTTGTAACCCCTTTGTATTGAACAACTAAATCTGCCAAACCTTTTAACACGGCTTGTCTTGCTTCAGCATGTTCCTGTCTAAGCCTACAGAGTTCTTTAGCTGCATCATGCGTATCATTATCAGTAAATACGTCATTCAAATCGGTTATACATTGATCGAGCTTCAACCGGATCTCTTCCTTATCAGCGGGAATAATTGGATTGTCAGGGCCATTGTAGGCGCTGCCTTCAGCGAAGGAAAAAGAACTAAAACATAAGATTATCAAAAAAGCGAAGAGTTGGTTTTTCATACCTATTTCCTAAAGATGGTTGTTCCTTACCTACATTAAATAGTAGACGAAATCTTTGTAAGCTTCACTTTTGAGGTAACTATCAGAAAATGAAGCCTTGACCTTGGGGTTTTCGTAAGTCGTCCATGATTACGGCTGCGTCTCCACCAGGGCTACAATTTTATCCTCGCAATGTGTTGAAATTTTTTTCAATCCCAATGTCTCAAAGTCAGAAAATGAAAGACTATGATGTTTTCTTATCGAGGGGATTTGGTCGCTAAAATTCAAGTGACGGAAATTTCCCGCCAAACGTTCAAACACTTCATGCATTTCAATTCGTGCTAATTTTGCGCCCAAACAAAAAAGGCTGCCATACCCATAACTAAAATGTGTATAAGTTATTGCACATTTGATCAGTTGTCGTCACTTGTCCTGCAACCAGCATCATAATCGCTTGCGATATAATTTCATCGTCCGACAAATTGAAATGGTTCTGGTGGAGCAATAAAGTACTGAGAAAATCAGTTCCAGGTTTTGACCTTCTCTCTGCAATGAGATTGGCAAAATATTGATAAAGTTGTTTTGCACTATGATTGACCTTGATTCCGTCCTCATCATAATACGTTGTTGACCCTCCAAAAAATGGGGTCATGTTATTTATTGGACCACTCATAAAAATCCATGCGATCTGATTCAGGAATTGCAAAAAATTCAGCTAAAGTTGTAGAGGGAATCGTTTCGGCCAGCTCAGAGGCGCGGTTCAGATAGCACGAAACAAGACCGAGCCGAGACCGTGATGAAGTGGATGGCGAATTTAGCTCGATACCCTTCGCCTCATCAACCACACACTAGCAAGAGTGATTGCTCCACAAGCAATCATATAAAAAGCAGGTGCTTCTACTAACCCAAACCATTTAATTAAACCAGTAAATGCTAATGGAGCAATACCTCCAAATAAGGCAATTCCTAAACTATAACTTAATCCTACTCCAGAATAGCGCAACGGCGCAGGAAAGGATTTAGCAAGAAGTGCCACGTAACTGCCATTGACCATAGCGCCAAACAGTGTAAAACCAGTTACAAACACCCAAATAAAGGATTCTCCAAACACAGATAACTTGTAAAATAATACGTAGCTCACAAGCAATAAACTGGTGGCTCCGAAAGTGACTAGCTTTTCTCGAGATACTAAATCTGATATCCATCCAAAGAATGAAGTCAGTAGGGCGAAGCTTAAAAAGCTCATGAAGTTAATCCAATAGGTGTGGGTAATGTCCATTTTTAGCACACTGGTTAGATAAGTAGGTAAATAAAGAAGTAGAGAAATAATGGATGCAGGTACTGCGGTAAGTAAAAAACTGATTACTAATTTTTTTCGGGATGATTGCAGTAATTTTAAAATTGGAACGCGGTGTATTTGTTGCTCCTTCTGCATAGCTAGGAAAGTTGGAGTTTCAATGGCATTCCTACGAATGACGTAGCTAATTATTCCAAGTAAAAAGCCAAGTATGAAAGGAACTCTCCAACCCCAGTCCATCATTTGCTGGTGATCCAGTAACGTAGTTAACAATAATCCAACAGCTGCACCAAGGGTATTCCCAAGAGTGATGCACATAAACACAATACCTATTGAAAAACCTTGCTTATTTTCTGGGACATGTTCCAAGGTAAAAATGGCTGCTCCAGGTATCTCTCCACCTACAGAAAATCCTTGCATTAATCTCAGTCCAATTAAAAGAATTGGAGAAGTCATTCCAATGGATTGGTAGCTTGGTAAGCACCCCATCAATAAAGTTGCAATCGCCATCAAAAATACAGCCAGTGCAAACGCTGATTTACGTCCCAATCTATCACCCAGGTGACCAAAAAAAATTCCACCAAGGGGGCGTGCCAAATAGCCTAAAGCAAAAACCGCAAAGGTGTTGATTAATCCTATCAGTTGATTCGTATTGGTAAAAAAATGATAGCTGATAAAGGGGGCGAAAAGAGCATAGATGGTGAAATCATAAAATTCTAGAGTACCACCTAAGGCAGTTAATTTCACAATAGTAAATTGATCTTTGGTCATGGTTAAAGAATATATGCGTTAATTTTGCACTTAATATATCATAACATGTACATTTTTGACCTATCCACGATTTTAGGTTGCAGAAGGTCTATCTCCTATGTGCCTACGATTTTCTCGTTGCTCACTTTGCTGGACAAGTACTTCTGCTATTCTCGCTTCGGAAAGAGGGGTTACTTGATACCAGAAGGTACCATACCTGGTCTCGGGCGATTTTCCTGGGTGAAACTCTTTGCCATTGACCAAGATGGGTTTCACCTTTGTAAAGTACTTACCATTATGATCAGGAACATATTTAAGGAACTCTTTATCTATGTAGGGTGGTTTATGTCTATAAATTGTGAAGTCGGGTAAATCGATTACCTTTTTTCTACCTTTATTGTTTTGCAGAGCGTCTTTAACCAAGTCCTGAATATTAATTTGAGGTAATTTATCATTAGGATCAATAAAAAAGTCGACGGTTTGCTCTCCATCCGTAATCTGTTTGAACTGCATTCCTTTTGGGATACTTAAAAAAATCATACAACCTCCCTAGACTAATTTGAAACTTATTCTCCAATCAAAATCATTGATCATTCCTAATGTAGGGTGATCCATATTAAGGCATAAGTCAATCGTTTTAAAGGGGGGGAGTTGGAGTGGTTTTGGTTGGATCTATCCTGGCGTTGCCCTAGATGTAA
This sequence comes from Legionella waltersii, assembly GCF_001468085.1. Lineage (GTDB taxonomy): Bacteria > Pseudomonadota > Gammaproteobacteria > Legionellales > Legionellaceae > Legionella > Legionella waltersii. The sequence continues at coordinate 59,860 of NZ_LNZB01000038.1, forward strand.
TTATGATTTATCCTGATGTCTCTGTCTAAAACTAACACGTGAATCAAATGGATGTTCAAACAAAATTAATGCAATTAATTCAATTCAATGAAGACGTATTCAAAGATTCTAAAGTGATGATGTTAAATAGTCTTCGTGAACTTTGGTTGAAAACGCAAGCTCTTAAAGGCATTCGAATATTGCATAACATACCTCTGACCTATGAAACTTTGGTGAAACTTGAATCGCTTCAAGCTAGCGGTGCCGATCTCACTGTTACACATACTAAATTTATCCCCGTGTCTCCTAAGTCTAAGATTATTGATTTGCTTCATAAGTTAGGAATCACCTACATTGAACATCACAAAGACATACAGGGTGAGTTTGATGTTGCATTGGATTGTTGCGCTGAAGTATTAGAAATGAATAATGTCCAGATTAAAAAGGGTGTTGTAGAGCTAACGCAATCTGGTGGAAACATTTATCAAGAGGCCAATACCTCTTTTCCAGTAATTAATGTAGACGATTCACATCTAAAGAAACTAGAAGGTATGTATGGTACTGGCGAAGCTTTTGTTAGAGCTTTTAAGGAATTAACTGGAGAGTCGATTGAAAACAAGCGTTTCATCGTATTTGGTTTTGGCAAGGTTGGGAAAGGTATCGTTAAGTATCTCGCAAAAGAAACCAACAACATTGTGGTTGTTGATTCTTCTGAAGACATGCTAAAAGTTGCAAAGCAAATGGGCTATGAAACGGTCTTTTTTTCGGATGATGAAAAATTAAAAAAATTTTGTAGGGAAGCATTCTGTCTAGTGACAGCTACTGGACAAAAGCACGTATTATCGGAAATTTTGAATAATGATGATTGTACTCATGCTTATGTTGCTAATATGGGGGCTTCTGATGAAATTGGCCCTGCAATTAATCATAAACGCGTGCTGTGCAATAAGACACCCATTAATTTCTCCTTGGCACATCCAACGCGTATTCATTTTTTAGATCCTGTTTTTTATGCTCACAATTTAGGTGCTCAAATTCTGCTGGAAAACAATTTATCTCCAGGTTGTCATGCTTATCCCTCATATTTAGATGATTTGATCATCAAATTATGGAATAAGGACAATCCAATCGATATCAATGATATTTATGCCTCTTGATCTTATATTAGTAGCCTGGGTATTGGTGCGACGATCTTTAACCTAGATGTTTCCGAGCTCCATCTAGGCTAATTCATTTTTCTTACAGTTCACTGTTATTTTCCAGAGATTACTATAGGTAAAACCTTTTCAACCACATTGGATAAAATATCCGTATCAAAACAGTTTGTTAATACAATGATTGTTAGCTTGATGTCTTCAAAATAATAATACTGCCCAGAAAAGCCTGAACTGTTTCCATTATGAGTCCATACCCAATCGTCATCGAACTCTTCATAATAAATTCCTAATCCATACTCATCCTTTGTGCTTAGCATGGTTTTCAATAAAGGTTCTGGGAGCAAGGTTTTATTTTCTAGTAATGCTTGGACAAAGGTTTTCATGTCCTCGGCATCGCTGATTATCCCGCCATCGGCTAGGCCAAATCCGTCGTTATAATCAGTGACATCCGTCAATTTATTATCCTCAACCGTATAGCCATTTGTGTAGAGATAGTTCTCATTCGTTGACTCATGAATTTCGATAAAGGTATTTTTCATGTTTAAGGGTTTGAGGATTTTTTCACGAATTGCCGCGGCATAAGATTTTCCTGTTGCCTCTTCAACAATTAATTGAAGAAGAAGATAATTGGTATTACAGTATTCATAGGAGGAGCCGGGTTTGAAATTGGGCTTTTCATCATAAACTAATTTAACGCAGCGTTGGGCAGTCCATTCTTTTTCATCCAGTTTATCAATCAACTCATAATAAGCATCTGAATCCGTGTAATTTGGAATGCCACTTCGCATTTGCAGCAATTGCCTCACGGTTAAGAGATTTCCGTTTGGAATACGGTCCGTATCCACACTATCCGGCAAGAGATCTTCGATTTTATCATCTAGGCTGAAATAATCTTCTTCGACTAGTTTTAGAACAGTGACTGCCAAAAAGGTTTTACTCATGCTGGCAATGCGAAAGTTATTTGTAGTTTCCATGGGGGTTTTATCTTTTACTTCAGAAAGACCTCCTGCAACAGAAATAGTACCTAAAGTAGGACTGGAAACGAGTAGAACGGCTCCTGGTGTTTTTGATTTTGCCAACTCCCCGTCTAGTATCTTGGATAGTTTCTCTTTAATTGCGGATGCGAAAACAGCTGTCTGAAACCCTATAAAAAATAAAAGTATTAAGGTCCTCTTCATACTGTTCATTTTTGTCCAAGACAATATTGAATATGAGTTAATTATAGATGATGAAAATAAGCTGTCTAGAATTTGATGGGGACGGACCGGGACGGACCCCGTTCAAAAATGTACAATAGTTCATGAATAATAGGCCTTACAACGAAGATCATATCTCAAGATGACAGGATTCTTTTGATATCCTTTTTAGACAATGGTATTGAAAAGAGATCCTTATACAGCTCATATCTTTCTTCTTCATTGTTTGCTAATGATAAAAATAAGGGGTGGGGAGTAATAATGGTACTTTTTTGACCCATTGCATTTGCATGATAACTAGACCATTCGTAGTCTGATGGGTGTTTTGATATATGAGCCCTGACTGGATTTAATTCGATATATCTCATACAAATTAGAAAATATAAGTCATCAGAGATTATTGCTGATTTATAACGGCCTTCTAGCAGTGAACCTGTTCGTTCGTAATTATAGTTAAAGTAGCTAACGTAGCTGGTTCCTAATTTACGCATCATTTTCGCTAGATCTTCCTGGTTTTTAGGAGTTACAAGCATATGAGTATGATTTGTCATTAAGACATAAGCATGAACCTCACAGTCATGCTCAAATGATGCTTCATACAGTTTTTGAAGAAAGTAGTTATAGTCTTTTGGCAAATTAAATATATTTTGTCTATTATTACCACGTTGGATGAGGTGATGGGGTTGCCCCGCAGATACAACCCTGGGCTTCCTGGGCATATTTATTCCTTTAAACGATTTTGGACTCGAGTAGAAAATATATTGTTTTTGTAAAATATTCAATTGATTCAAAGAAAAGTCATGGAATATACTTGCTGACATTATTTAAACAAACAATACAAATTTAGTTGGGGTCCGTCCCGGTCCGTCCCCACTTAGGATATAGATTTCATGACTGACAATGTATTAATTGAAACGGATAGGTTATTTATTCGTTCTCCCGAAGAAGGAGATATTGAGCCTTTGAATTTGGTAATAAATAGATCGTTGAGTGAATTGCAACGTTGGATGCCTTGGGCACACGATCCTAGCCTTAAAGCAACAAGAAAATTTGTCAGAACTGCTATAAAGCAATTGAAAAGCAAAAAGCAACCCGACCTTCCGCTAATCGTTGTTTTGAAAAGTAATCGGGAAATAATTGCTGCTACTGGTTATAACGATAGAAGTGATCTTGAGGTCCCTTTTTGTGAAATAGGGTACTGGTTGGATACTCAATGTACAGGGCAAGGGTACGCTACAGAATTCACAGCAGCACTTACAAAATTAGCTTTTAGCTACTTCGGGGCTATTAGGGTTCAAATTAAAACTCAAGAGCAGAATAAAAAAAGCCAAGCTGTGGCCGAACGTTGTGGCTACATTCTCGAAGCTTGTCTCAAAAACTACTGTAAAGATTGCCTAACTGGAGAGCCAAGAAACAGTTTTGTCTACTCTATGTTTTCAATGGATCAGTTAAAAGTAAACCCAACTGTTATTGTGCATTCAATCTAAATTGTATATGTACCCCATGTACATGGAATGTACATGGGGTCCGTCCCGGTCCGTCCCCAGATTCCCAGATTGAATTACACTTTAAATGCTTGTTTTAAAGCATAGCTCGCAACCCCATAGGCCAATGAAGCGGCCTCATAATGTGAGGGAAGAGCACAAAAGTCGTGAAGAATACCCCCGCACTCCATAAACTCAGCGTTATTTCCTGCATCGACTAATTGTTGGTAGTATTTTTTGGCATCATCGTGGATTGGATCACATTCTGCGGCGATGACTAACGCAGGTGGTAAGTTTTTAAAGTCTTTTTGGAATTGAGGATTAGCTATTGGGTCTTTTTCATCAGCTGGTTTTGAAAGATATTGTTTTCTCATCCAATGCAGGGTGTTGGTTTCAAGAAAATAGCCACTTTCAAACGTTTTATCAGAAGGCATTTTGTTGTTTAAATCAACCCAAGGGTAGAATAGAAGCTGAAAGGAGATTTTCAGGTCTTTATTCTTTTTTGCCATATGGCAAATACTTGCAGCAATGTTTCCGCCAGCACTATCCCCACCAACAGCTAATTTTCCATTACAGCGAAATTCAGGTGCATGATTTTGAACATAACGAGCAACATTATAACAATCCATATGCGCTGTAGGAAATTTGTGTTCGGGGGCTCGTCGAAAGTCGACAGCAACCACTAAGCAGTGAGCGCCGTTACACAATGATCTGCAAGCATAATCAAGAAACTCAAGTTCCCCAAAAATAAAGCCACCTCCGTGACAATAAATTAATGCGGGCAAATCTTTTGTCTCATTCAGTGGACGATACAATCTTACTTTGATATCCACACCTTCTACTCGAAGGATTCGGTCTTCTATATCCAAGTGAATTGGTTTTAATTTACCAGGAATAGGTGCAGTTAATAAATTAAATGCTTGACGACTTTTGTCGGGGGACAATTCAAGAAGATTATTGCCATTTAACGCTTTCTTTGCGCGTTCAGTTAAACAATGTATAAACTCTTTTGAATCAGGATGAAGTTGTGCTCTAGCCATGATTAGATCCCTTATTTGCCATTGTGGTTAAATTTGGTGTATCTTAGTTAAAAATAGCATAAAAAACTAAAGTTGCCATAAACTAGGCTCTAAAGTGCAAATTACCCTCATAAATTAATTTCTATCAAGTGGTATAGAGAGTCTCTTGGCTTTTGCTTTCTTCAAGATAAGAAGGGGATTTTGTACCTTTAACTTTTAAAGGCATAGAAGCACCATGTTTAATTTGCTCTATAGGCTCACCAAGTTCAAGGTCTTTTATGAAGACTTGGGGTGGTGCTGGAGGGGTAAATGTTATTTCTGGGCAATTCAGTACTTTTCTTAATATGTCTTTTTTACGTAACAAAATATAGGTTATTTGCTCTAAGTAGGGATCTTTTTTATCCACAGATAGCAAGTCAAAGTACTCATCTCGAAGGACAAGATTTCGAATGGATTTTTCGTCTAAATTGGCGAATTTTGTCAACTCTTTAACGAGCTTTCCTTTATTAATGTCATGAAAAAACTCACTAAAATGCAGATTTCCTAAAACACTTTTAGGGTTGTTATATACCCTATTGAATGAAAATGGTTTATATATCAATGGGTCGCTAAGCGATAAATTCGATTCAAATTCTTTAAGCGCAGTTTCGATATTTTCTTTTGTGGTGTCGAATACGGTACTACTTGGATCAATTTTTACGATTTTATGCTTTCCAAAGAATTTAATCAGACCTATATTTCTTAGCCCGGCTCCAAGGACATCGGTATCTTCTAAGACAATGGCTGCAGCAAGTAAGCTTTCTTTGTCAATAACAGATAATCCGTTTTCAGCTTTAATATAAGCAGTCACACAATCATCAACTTTTTGACATTTATTGATTTCTTCAATAGCTGCTTCTCCGCCTTTAAGCCATTCTACAAGATCTTGATACCCGCGCATGATGTTAGAAATTAAGCTCAGCTTTTTATTGTAATTTCCAATGTAAAAATCGGGTGTGCATACTCCGAATAATTGATAAATTGCATTTGAAAGATGGTCATGCAATGCGTTGATGGGTGAAATTGCTTCAGAGCCTTTTTTCTGTTTCACTACAAAGTATTCTTCGGCGGGCTTTTCTGCCCAAAAAGTAACTTTTGCCTGTGTCATTTCACCAACCAAAGGTGTCTGTTAAAGGTGTATAAGCACTATTCTGTCTCTAATCAGTTTTCTCTTCAATAGATAATTCTGATTGATGAGGATAAATTAGAGATCCAAAACGGAATAAAATTGCACTACAAATTGGGTGATGAAGCAAGATCTTTTTGGGGGGCTGACTGTATCGATAGAACCATACTATTGAAGAAGCCATTACCGGGATAATTTTTACTTTCTTTAGTACAGGCTTGTTTTAGTTCATCTAAAAGAATTGTATCGTCTTTATTATTGTTATTGACTGAAGGGTATTGAAGGGCTGCTTGTTCATAAGGCTGAAAAGCAGTAAGAAGCTTTTCGCAATAAGAAACGCTTACAAAATTTGCTCTACTGGCCACGCGTTGCAACATGGTATTTTTATCGCAATGGATATACACAAAGCGAATATCGGGGAACAATTTTTTAAACAGCTCTCGATCAGTTTCTAACAGCATTGCTTGTGAAACTACAAACGTTTTATGTGATGATGAAAGGCTAGTCATGCTTTCGATCATTCGATTGCTCAGCGTCCGAGTCATTTCTTCTGAAAAAGGTCTCTCTTCATGCACCGCAACCCTCATTTCTTGGGTAAGTGCCTCATCCCCGTCCCAGTATGGGCATGACCAATGGTTGGCGAGTAATTGTCCGAGATATGTTTTTCCTGCGCCAGGTAATCCGAATAGAAATACAATCATGGGAATTCCTTTTCAAAAATACGAATGTCATTTGTTTTATCCTATGGTGTACTCCCTGGGATGTAAAGTACTCATTAAGTGAATCATAAAAGAAAGGAAACCAGTAATTGTGATTTATAAATATCCCTGGTCCTTATTCAGTATGTTGGTGACCTTTTCTATCAAATAAAAAACTGCCCTCATGACTTAAGTGTGATAAGCTTTTTCTTCTATTTGCCTTAACTAAACGCCTATGCCCATTCGTCGGATAACCCAAGAAGATAAAAACCAGATCCTGGCACTCGATAAAGTTATCTTTGCAACCATGGATGATGGATGGACTGAAAAGGATTTTAAGGCCTATTTTAACTCGGAAAATTGTTTTATTTACCATGAAGAAGGTAAGCCTCAGAGCATTATTGGATATATCTTTGCAAATCGCCTGAAAGATCACACGTATGTCTCAAACATTGGAGTACGAAAGGAGTTTGAGGGGCAAGGTATAGGCAAAGAATTAATGAAAGTGGCCATGATGCAGGAATTTAAAAACGCCAATCTAAGGCCATTTTCAATGCGGTTGCAGGTACGAGTAGACAATGATCGTGCTATTGGATTGTATAAAGGATTAGGTTTTACTGAGTCCTCCAGAGACGATGCATGGATTCAAATGGAAGCCCAAAAATTACCACGAAAATTTGTTCCATATACTTCTCTATCCATTTTCGATGTTTCTAGAGATACAAAGCCCAAACCACTGCAAAAAGCAAAAGAACTCACTTTTACGCATTATAAAATTGATTACAGTCATCCCTTAGGTTCTGGCGTATTTGGCACTGTTTACCCATTGGTCCAACGGCCAGAGAATGAAAAAGGTTTTTTTTCTTACTGGTTTCCCTATGTTTATGACTGGATTTATAGACCCAATCCTAACGACAGCAAGCCAACTGACTATTGTGTCAAAGTATCCAAAACCTCGTTGCGTATGGTTTATGAGAATCCAACCCACCCGTTTAGATTTAGACTGCCCTGGCACAGTTTTTTTGAAGCAGCTAAAGAGGAAAAAACGCATCAAGTTTTAGAAAAGAATGGCATGACCAATATTAGATTTTTTAAATCCCCAAGTGTGTATGCTCAAATTAAAACCCGAGTCAAAGGTCGAACACTGCATCAGAATATTGAGAATGGTGCATTTACTGGCCAAGAAGGATTCAGACAAAGAAAGAGTTTTGTTACTCTTTTGCGCTTGATTAAAAATCCTAAATTTACATTCTGGGATATTAATGAATCCAACATTATGTATGATGAAGCTAATCAACAATGGGAAATTGTAGATGGTATTTTTAATGAAATCGAAGATACCAAACTTGAAAAACGCAAAGACAATCTCCAGTTTTTCCTAGACAATCTATTACAGTCCAATGCAAGTGATGAAACCAGACATTGGCTTAAAGCCTTATCTGAAAAAGCCCGACTGGATAGCGATTATACTGAAAACGATGATGAGTCAATTCGTTCTTTAATCAACAGAGAGACATCAAACCAGTATGCTTATAATTACAAGCGAGCACATTAAATTTACCCCCCAAACGTGAAGGCAAAAAATCTAATTCCTGCATCGTTGACCTCTATGGTGATCTCAGCATCCATTAACTGAGAGTTTGAAATGATTTCATAGAGTTTTGATTCTTTAATAGTGAGGGTATCAGTGTGCTTATCTTGAGTAACTCTAATTGTAGATGACTTGTTTGATTGAGTACTCATGACTAAAAATACCTTTTTAGCCTTGTAATGCAAAGTGATACTGTTTCCTTTTGCTGTGGATTCTATATACTCAGGCTGAATTAACCAGTTACCATTCAAACGCCAGTAATTGAGAGGCAAATCAGTTGAGGTTGTATACTGAGTTGTCGCTCGTAAGCTCCCTAGATAAGTTTCAGGGGTTTGTCCAGACGAATACACTGGATTTTCTGCTGAAGAGTTTTGTGTGGGATTTAAACGTAATAAATACCGTATATTATTCTCTGTAATATTGTATTCCCCTTCCCCGAAATGAACATACACAACCATGCCGTTCTTATCTATTAAATAATGAGCGGGCCAAAAATGATTATTGTAATTATTCCAAGTTTTATACTGATTATCTAATGCCACAGGATAAGTGATTTGCAAATCTTGGATTGCTTTTTTTACATTGTCAGGGATGGATTCAAAAGCAAACTCTGGGGAATGTACACCAATGATGACTAAACCATTTTCATGGTATTTGGCATACCAGTCTTTTAGATAAGGAAGAGTTCTTAAACAGTTGATGCAAGAATAGGTCCAGAAATCAATAAGCACTACTTTTCCTTTTAAAGTGTTAATCGTTAAAGGAGAGGTATTAAACCACTGGGTTATTCCCAAGATCTCAGGAGCAGGGTAGGGGACTGGCAGCCCATTCTCAAGTTTATTGGTAAAGGTTTGGTTAGATGCAGTTATCGAGGGGGTGAAAACTGTCCATTGGATATTCATCAATCCCAAAAAGGAAAATACCAGGATGATTGCCCCTAACACTCGCTTAATGAGCTCAGTCTTTTGGGAAATAGTACCTAGCCAGGAAGTTATCCATCTTCCAAAGTAGGCAATGAGTAGCATAGGCATTCCTGCGCCTAAACTAAATGCAAATAAAGTAATGAAAGCACTCCAGTTTGTACTGGATTGAATCACTTGTAACAAGGCAACGGCAAGCAAAGGACCAGCACACGGTGTCCAAATAATACCCAGTAATGCACCAAGAAGATAATCGCTCCAGATGTCTTCATGTTGATGAGCCTTCTGTTGAGCTTTTTGAGCTAAAGGGGCTGTTGCGGAAGAAAAATAGTTTTCCAAGCACGGTATGAGCATCATTAATCCGAAAACCATGAATAATGCATAAGCCATGTTTTGTATTTTGTGATAATTAATGCCCAAAATAATGAGTATGTGTCTAGAAAGTAGTGCAAATGCCGTAAAACTAATTATGAAACCTAAAATGATTTTTAATGGTCTAGCTCGGTTGGATTGGGCTGTAGTTGCTAGCAAAATTGGAAGTATAGGTAAAATGCAGGGGGAAAAAACCAATCCCACACCTTCCAGAAATGCCAGAGCCACAAGGGGACTATCAGCCATTTTGATTTATAATTAGAATTCACTGTACTTAAAGTGTAGCAAGGGATCAGAAGTTGGGCTTTAGCCCAACGAGTTTGATACTTGCTTTATCGTTAAGAACTCTGATTTAAAGAGAGTTGGAGTTATTGCTTGAAAGCACTTTTGAAGCCACGTATGAAACGCCCAAAATTGCACCACCGAAAAATCCCAATTTTAATAAGGTCGGAAGATAAGATTGGTTTTGAGCATTTGCTGCATTGGAATTATTAGGAACATTTTGAATCACTGGATCGCTTTCCTTCTTGAGATAACCATGTTCCATTTGCTGAGTTACAATTCCAATTACATCCACTAAGTGTGCTGTAATTTCTTCAGGTGTTGCTGGGTCTCCGTGGATATTGTTGTTCGTAAAATTGACTAGAGCATTATAGGATTCAGGCTTTATAGGAGAGTGATTCTCTTCTAGAAATTCGGTGAGTAAATCACGGACGGTGGACCCATTCATATCCTTACTTAATAATTCTTCCGCCAATGGTTCTGTAGGAAGTTGCATTAAATGCAATTGCAGATGCTGCAGCACCATAATTTGTTCATTAGGTGTTAAACCACCTGCCTCACGCTCAGTCGGAGCCCCAAAAAATAAATTATAATTGGATTCAAAAAAAGTTCTTATAATCACTTTTTGTTCGGTTGATAGCCCCATTCCTACTCCTCTAATGCCATTGAAAGATTATAAATTAAACAGTTAGCGACTTTGAAAAACAACAATGATATTAAATTATTCATAGTGATCTTTCAATGAAAATAATGTTCAATTTGGAAATAATGAATCAATCAAACATTGGCCTTGCCCATTCATCTTCAAGGTAAGTTGTAGCTGTCTTGGCCTTATGGGTGGAGACATCTATCGAATGGGTGTAAAAATGATTCGCAAGAATGTTTTCTGCATCTGTTAGAGAGATTTCTCGCATAGACTTTGTCATACTAAGCTGGGGAGTTAATCGCAGAAAATACTCCATATACTCGGCATATTGATCAGTTAACTCTTGTAAAGTTCTTTTAAAAGGATTGTTTTCTGCACCATAGCGATCATAATAACGAAGATATTGGGTCACAAAATCACGCAGAGATATTTTCTCCTCTGGCTCACTCAACTTATTCGTGTATTTATTTCTTAGTAAAGTCACTAACTGGAGGTAAATCGCTGTGAATTCTTGTATTGCCTCATGATTGCTAGGGGAAATAGCTAAATAAAAGGGGTTAGTTATTATTTTACCCCGCATAATTATATTTTTTATACAGCAATAGGGGACACATAAAGCGATATGCTCTAATTCTTTTTCCATCTTTCCGGGTAAATTGAGATTATGTCTTCGATAGCTTGCATGAACATTGACACAAAATGGCCTAAACAAAGTCGGGTCAATAGTCATATAATCCCCATTTCCCCAATCATAAGCAATTTGAGGGTTTTCAGACATGCTCACCATGTGGTAATCATTGGATAAATTAGTTAATTTATGCAGCATAACTTCATCCATGGTTACTACTTCAGGGTATGTTTTACCAAATACACCCATAAGCAGAGTGGGTAATCCAAACAGGACAGATTGAAGGTTATCAAACCCTCGATACAACTCATTAATTTCTGGGGCAGTTTTAGTGAGATTTAAAAACTGGATTTCCGATGGTTCTTTTTCGAGCTCTTTTGGAAAAAATGAGGGTAGCTTACTCAGCATTAAGAATCAACTCATGAGGGGCATTAGCTTAAAATATTAACATATAACAATAATATTGATCAATATGGGGAGGGGGTATACCCCTCCTATTCGAAAAATATCAGGAATTTAATAAGCTTCTAAGCCAAGTTTTTGCTTCTTGGCTAACCCGTTCATCGTTTAATGCCATTTCATAGACAATGAGTTTGCGGGAAGTCTCTTCTCCATACATATCATCAAGTGCTTCATTCCACAAATGCAAGACAGTCGAAGAATCTGATTTACCAACTTGATCGAGAATGCCAAACATCCGGTCATTCCAATACGCATCAGTGGCTTTTTCTAACCAGACAATCATCTCTGGTGTTAGGCCAATATCATCAAGACCTTTCCCTTCCCCAAATCCCTTTTCCCATTTTTTTGTTCGCAGATGGGCGTATTTCTTACCATAAACTCCATTAACCCAATCCATGAATTTTTTTCCTAATTGTATACCTATCGATGAGTTAGGATCCTGGCTAAGATTGCTTTTAAATTCCTCCAAAAGACGATGCCAATGATCTTCAAAAGCAGCTTTTTGCTCGGGTGTTTTATTGGCTTTCATCTGTTTTTCAAATTCAGCATATTGCCTTAATTCATCCGGGGTGAATATTTCTTTAACCCAATTGTGTTCAAGATTCTCAGTCATTTTATATACCTCAATAATTTCTATAATGGTTTCCCAAGGAATCGATTTATTGGTATCAACAGTGCTTATAATGCCTCGCAACGTTTTTGCTCCTTCAAGTAAAGCATTTGCTTTTTGTTCAAGCACTTGAGCTTGATTGCTAAAATGCTCAAGCGTATTACTTTCCTTGGCAAGTAGGTTTTTTATTTGCTCTAATTCAAAACCAAAAAACTTCAAGGCAATAATCTGCTGTAATTTCAATAAATCGTTTTCGGAGTAAACACGATACCCATTGGATAAGCGAAGAGATGGCTTCAATAGTCCTATACGGTCATAGTGATGTAGTGTTTGTACAGTAATGCCAGTTAACTTCGCTAAGTCTTTAACGTACCATTGAGTCATTGCATTTCCTCCTTGTTGTTAAAAGTAAGGTATATAGCAACAATAGGGTCAAGCATTTTTTTCAGGGCTTACGAAAAAATTCAATCTCTTCGTGATAAAAATGGAGTTCAATTCCGTCATTTAATTTGTCTAAACTCCCTCATTGAAATCAATTTTTGCTTCGACCCGGGGGCGTAAGTCCTGTTTTTATTAAGAAAAGGACATGTCGGGCTTAGCCCGACATCAATGATTTAATGGACCATTGCATCTACTCTTGACAAATATCTTGAATCAGATTCATCGTCATTTTGTTGCAGCACTGAAGGAGAGTCCTCATTTCGTTGATTAGAGTTTGTAGCATCATCATCATCATTTCCACGGTCAAAAAAGGAAAATGAAGAGTCTGAAAAACTGTGGCTGGGTGTATCATCCGAACTGGCTTCCGTTTCTTGGCTTTCAGAATCCGAACTTGGCGGCGTTAAATCCCGACTATTCTGTAAATTTTCATCATAATAGTCATCGGTAAACCAACGACTTGTTAGTCTATTTCTTATAGATACAGAGGCTGGCACTGTAGGTTTGCTTACAGGGTTTGCGGGTTTCTCGTCGTCTCCAGCTGGAGAAGTACTTTGGAGTTTTGTTTGATCGAGATGACCTAATTGATCTGCAAAATTTGATGGGGTTTCCCATGGATTGCAATTTAAATTTGATTTTCCGCCCACCTTCAATAAATGTCCCGTAAGAGTAACGCAGTTATACACTTCTTCTTTAGGCTGCATGGGCATTATTCGAGTAAAGGTGTTGACTAGTTTTACCCCTGGCAGAAGTTGGTAACTGACATCACCGGTTTCAAGTCCTTGTGCTATGCGGTTGAATTCATTTATCATTTTTTCCTTATCAAGGCCCCGTACTACAAACACTTTATCGGGTTGTTGTGGGATAATTTCAACAGGCTGCATCAGGTTTGCAAAATCTTCTCTGGGTCTAATTGCTTCTTGCATGCAATCATCTTCTAATTTTGGAGCTAAGGTGGCTTGTAGAGGAAAAATAGATGTCAGACCGCCGGCAGGTGTTGACTTGGGCCATATACTCCAATAATGGCGAGGATCATCGCTAAATTTCATTGAGACATGACCAAGGCTATTTAACCCGCTTGACCAAACATACACGGTGACTGAATCATCTGTATTTGGTGTGTCCACTTGGACTTTTACTATAGTGTCATCTTTCGATTTACTGAACATATAGGATTCTTCCTTTCTTTGGTTATTTAAACAGCAATCACCTCAATGCTGTTGATGCCAAGAGCATCTTTTCTAAAATTTGCCCATCTGATTATATGGAACAACGTAATAGGTTACAAGGTTGCTTACTGTGATTATCATTAAACAGCGTCGCTCAGTATCATCGACGCTGTTTTAGAACCTTCCTAACGAGCAGAGAGAGGAATGTTGAATGGCGCAGGATATGCGCTATTAATTAACCATGGCATCAGTTCGTGAACAGTAGTCCAAATCAGATTCATCCTCTTTTTTTGCAGCAACAGAGGAGGTATCCTCATTACTTGAAGAAAAGAAAGAATCAGAGCTTTCAGAGGCTCTTGGAGAAGATGTATCTTCTTCTCTAGAAGGTGTTTCGTCACTCTGTTCTACTCTTTCGGGTTCACTTGTAGAGCTACTTTGATGAGAAGCTCCATCCTGATCATAGCTCGTGGTATCATCGTTTGATTGTCCACTGGTGTGAGATCCTTTGGAGCTAAAGAAGCTGCATACCGAATTGTACATACTTCTTAGTAATCCAGGCTCTTCCTCCGTAGATTGGGTTTGGCTTTGTATTGGAGCCGCGTCAGGATCTTCAAGGATTAATTCTGGCTCAGGTTCAGTAACTTCAGTTTGATTATACATAGCGGCAAAATAGCTATTAATGCGTGATGGAGTAGGGAAGGACAGTAAACCTTCAGGTCTTTCAATGCCACCTGCTTCAAGCACTCGACTGATTGCTTCGGCACAATTAATGACCGTCACTTTATCGACTTCATTATCAATCAGATCTCTGTCCATAACCTTTAATCCCAACATCATATTAGTCGTGGAAGTATTCGAGTTCAAAACTGCAGTTGCAGTATGTGTAACTTGGCTAGGGGTTAATGTAAATGCAGCACGTCCTGATTCGATAATTTCGCAGAGCTCTTGAGCCTTTGCAAAAACAGCATCCATATCTTGTACCTGTTCAGTAATGTCATACGAGGCAAAAATTGGACTGTCTGACTTCGATGGAGAGGTATGATTAACCGCTTTTGTTGGAAAAACATACATCGATGTAACGGCTATTGGAGTGGTTGGCGTTAAATCTTCAGTTGGATACACACTTAGGACAGTCGTTTTACCTTGATGAGTTACTTCGAGCGAAACATGTCCCACCCCACCAACTTCAGGATGTTTGTGATAATTGATAACAAGTTTTGAACTGGTTTCGACAACTACTACTTCTGTTTTATGTTGCATAATGTACGCCATGATTTATTAATGTGCGAGATGCATTATAATGGAACACAATTAAGGAATGATTAAGAACCGACAAAATATGTAAAAAAATGCGCATGGGGACGGACCGGGTCCGTCCCCATGTGCATAAAAGACAAAGTGTATTCTAAATGAGCATTATTAAGGGGGTATTAAGGAATTGTATTTTTTGAGAGCAATAGGAAATAAATAAGGCAGAAAGCATATTGTGTTGTCATTTTATGGATATATATACTGTCTGGGTTTAAAGTTCCAATTGCCGTCCTATTTCAAAGACGGATTCAGGGGGAAGATTAAAGTAATCACTAATCGGAAGAGAATTACGGTGCATAAAAGCGAAAATGGAGCTAAAGCACTTGACTAGACAGTTAGCGCTATCACTTGGAAGTACTCTTTCGTGGCCTAGGTAATAGGTAATGTCTTTCGTGTTGATTTTGGTGTTCTTAGCGTTTAGGTTTTTCAATAATTTGGGGATGTTTGGGTGATCCATAAAACCAAAATTTGCAGCCACATGCCAAATTCCGGAAGCCATTTCTTCAACGCGTATTTGCTCCTTAGGGTTACACCAGGGAATCGATAGATTATTAACTTTTAAAATAATGATCTGGTTCTGCAAAACATGATTTTTCTTCACGTACCAAATCAGTATAGGTGGTATTTCTTGCTCTCTATGTGTGAGAAATACCGCTGTTGTGGGTATGCGCACCAAACCTTTTTCGTGAATTTTCTTTAAAAAGGCATTAACGCCCATGCCTTTATCCGTTTGTTTGGCTAAGAGAGATTGATATCCTCTATGCCATATAGACATTATCAAATAGATGAGCATTGCAAAGGTGACTGGTATATAACCACCAGCGGTGAATTTAGTAAGGTTTGACAAAAAGAAAGACGCGTCAACCAGCAAAAATAGTCCAGCAACAATTCCTGACTTGATGATATTCCATTTCCAAACTTCATGAAGAGCTGTGAATAAAAGTACTGTGGTTAAAAGCATCGTAGCAGAAACGGCTATTCCATAGGCGGCAGCTAAGTTTTCGGAATGACCAAAACCAATAGTAAGTCCAAGGGTAGCAACCATTAACAACCAGTTAACAATTCCTATGTAAATTTGCCCATAACCCTTTGAGGAGGTTTGTATAACGCGCAATTTGGGTAGCCAGCCGAGTTGTACTGCCTGTCTTGTCATCGAAAATGCGCCAGTAATGATGGATTGACTAGCAATAATCGTCGCAGCTGTTGCTAAAAAAATTAAAGGCAATAAGAGCCCACTTGGGCATAAGGTATAAAAAATATTATGTTCTGTGGATGCTCCTTCCAAAACTAAAGCAGCTTGACCCAGATAATTCAAAATAAGGCTAGGAAAAACCAAGCCAAACCATGCAGAACGAATTGGGCGTGCTCCAAAATGCCCTAAGTCAGCATACAAGGCTTCTGCTCCAGTGACACAGAGAAACACACCAGTGAGAATTACAAACCCAGTGATACCATTTGAAAATAAAAAATGTAAGCCATAGATGGGATTAATCGCTGCGAATACACTCGGGTGTTTTATCACCCCCCAACACCCTAAAAGGCCAATGGTTAAAAACCACAAAGCCATGATAGGGCCGAAAGCTTTTCCAATCGTTGCAGTCCCCTTCGATTGAAAAGCAAACAAAAGAATGAGAATGGTTACAGCCGTAGGTAAGACAACCTGTTTAAGATTAGGCGATATCATCTCCATGCCTTCTATAGCAGAGAGTACAGAAATTGCAGGAGTAATTGCCCCATCTCCATAAATCAGTGCTGCTCCCATAAGTCCAACAGCGATAATGATGGGTCGATGTTTGAGCTTTAAACCCAATAGAGACATTAAAGCAAGAATGCCGCCCTCCCCATCGTTATCAATTTGTAATGCAAAACTGACGTACTTTATCGAGGCAATCAGGATTAAGGTCCAGATGATTAATGACACTGAACCCATAATGGTTTCTAGACTTGGAGTTCCTCCACCAGCCAGCAAGATCACTGTTTTGAAGGTGTATAAGGGACTTGTTCCTATATCTCCAAAAACAATACCTAAGGCTGACACACTTAAGGCTGTCAGGGTAGGATTTGTTTCTTCTCCTGGTTTATTCCTTATGCCTGGCATTTAATTGCTATCCCGCAGTTACTGACTTTTGGTTGCTGTAATCACAAAATTGACTTGCACCTCATTTTTAATCTCTTCTGTACTGGACCACTCTCCTTGACCTACACCAAAATCAGCACGGATTAATTGGGCGTGACCAGTTGCTTTAGTTTTGTTATCGGAAATGTTTTCAAACGTGAAATTTAATACCACGGGAAGACTTTTTCCTTTAAGACTTAACGTGCCTTTGGCTTGCAGAGCATTCCCGTTGGTTTTAATGAATTGGGAAGATTCAAATATCGCTTGGGGAAAGCTGCTCACATTAAACCAATCACTTGTTTTTAGTGCATCTTCTATGTCCTTCAGGGAGGTAGTCACTGAATTCATCTCAACAATGATTTTTACATGACTGGCTTCTAAATGATCAGGATCAGCACTTATTTCTCCACTAAACGACTTAAATGTTCCAGTGACAGGTGCGTTATTTTGAGTCGCGGTAAAAGAGAGACTGCTTTCGTCTGGAATGATTTTCCACAACGGAACTTCTGCAGCTTGAGTGAACGAAATAGTACTGCCCAAAATTAATAACAAGCTGAATAACGAAAACAACGGAGTTGGAATTTTGAAGTTCAAGGCCACATTCTCCTCAATAAATTGTCTTTAAATACAAGGTAGTGCTGAAATACAGCTCCTACATGTAAGCCTAGTAAACCGATAAGAGTAAAACCTAGAACTTCATGGGCCAAGGCTAAATTTTCTTCCCAAATTGGGTTGGCGGAAATTAAATCTGGTAAAGTGAATAATCCAAAAAAGGAAACCGATAAACCTGCTGCTGAAGAGGTAAGCCACCCTGTGATTGGCATGAAAAACACCACGATGTATAAAGCATGGTGCACACTGCGTGCAGCTGTCTTTTGCCAATTGGGCATATGATCTGGAAGGGTTGGTGCCGCATTAACTAACTTCCACAGGATACGCAATAGGATTAACAAGAAGACGAGTGCACCAAATTCTTTATGGTATCCATACAGTTTTAATTTCCACAATCCGATAGGTAACCGAACCATGTAGAGTCCTACAGCCAGTAAACCTATAATGAAGATGGCCATAATCCAATGGATTAGGATAGCGATTAAACCATATTGCTTAGTAGTATTTTTAATCAACACGGCTTATATCCCTTTAGTTATTTTTGCTGGCTTCCGCATTTATTTCTAAGTTTACCTCATCACCTACGCCGGGTAATAACCCAGAAACGCCAAAATCAGAACGTTTAAGCGTTGTTGTAGCAGTAAAGCCGGCAGTCATTTTATTGGAAATAGGGTTTATGTCTGCTTTGTTGAAAGTGACATCAAGGGTAACTGGTTTAGTCACGCCATGGATGGTCATCAAGCCATGGACTTTAGCCGTATCTTTGCCTGTCATTTCCACCTTATCACTTTTAAAACTAGCCACTGGAAACTTTTTTGCATCGAAAAATAAAGCGCTTTGTAAATGCTTGTTGAGTTCGTCGATGCCAGTAACCATGCCAGTGATCTTGACTGAAGCTTCGACCGAGCTTTTTTCAGGATTATCCTTATCTAAGATTAAAGTTCCTTCAGCCCACCATTTTCCCGTTTGCGTAGAAAAATCAAAATGCTTAATATTCCATTGAACATAACTGTGGTTGGGGTCAAGGGTGTACGTTTCAGGTGCTGCATTCGAATTTGATAATGCAAGTAAGCCCAAGCTGCCGAATAATATCCTTCTTATTGTTGCGTTCATATTAGTCCTTTTTCTTCAAGGTGGTTGGCTCTAGACTGCCGCCAGTTATTTTAGCGCAGGTCCCTTTGGGCAGGAAAATAAAGGCATCGCCCTGATTGTCTTGTGTTGCTGAGGAAGCACAGGAGGCGGTTGCGGTAGCACAATCATTCATCCCTGCTTTAACGATGCCATAGCATTTCTCGGTTTGTTCAGCCGCTAGTGCGCTTTCAATGAGCGTGGTATTGCTTATGCCTGCAATCGTTAGAGTAATGAACGTGTTTCTCGCAGTTTTTACTAATTTATGTCCTATAGTCATTGGATTTCCTTATGGATTTGAACATCAGAGCCATGTCGTATGGCATCCATTGTTTAATAGTTCATACTAGTCAACAAACCTGCCTCTGTCCATCCCTTTAATAGGGATGCGGCTTGCATTCCTGCTTCTTCACCATACCATTCATACAGTCCCACACACAGGTCTGTGAATGACCTGCCGTCTTTTAGAGATTTCAATGCCCAAGATTCTTCATTGGATAAGGAGCAGAATTGTAGAGATAAATTTTTGCGCCAAACAATGACGCTATAGGGTGTTGGTTCTTTAATCCACTCTATGATTAGGTTGTTTTCAACAATACTCTTCCATTGAGCTGGAGTATTCCAGTGCATATCAAGAATGTAAGAAGAAGGGTGAAGTGAAAAACTGAGCGTGTCCCAGGCTTCAATAGGGAGATTTTGTAGGTCAGTAATGCTTAGCACTTTTGAGTCTTTCGCATCGAATGCAAGGCTCATTGTCCATTCAAAAAAAGCCAACTCCGATAAATAGGGGGCTTTGGGGTAGTCTTTTTGCATGAATTCTTCTAACTGACCGCCAAACCAGCGTATTGATTTATAATTCGATGGGTATTCACGAAGGTATTTTCTGCCGAGTTGATAAAACTCCTGTTCCCCTAAATAGAATTTTAAAGCCGGGAAATTAGTCTCTAGAGCCTCAATTAAGCGTGTTTCGTAGGCATTTCCATAAATAGCTAGTCGTTCCTGTGCAGACAGATTGGAGCTGCTCTGAATGCTTGGCACAATCGCTAAATCCGTGTTGGTAAGATAATTCAGAAACTCTTCTTGCAGCTTAGTTAATTCGTTCATCGCTGAGTTACCTTATTAGATTGATTAGCAATTTTGCGTGCATGATCTAATTCCGAAAGTAATTCAGACAATGGGGGAATATTGTCATCCCTTTCTATCATGGTTGATACTTCGCCAAAGTGAGTGCAAGCAGAAGAGTATAAGTTCCAAACAGGATCAATGATTGGGTGATCGTGGGTATCGATGATGTAATTGCCCATATTACAATGCCCCGCTAAATGAACTTGAGCAACAGCATGTTTTGGTATCCCATACAAATAATCTAAAGGATCAAACTCATGGTTTACCGAACTAACATAAATATTGTTGACGTCTAATAAAATCGAACAATTTGCTTTTTGCACAATGGCGGTTAAAAACTCCCATTCAGTGCATTGGGATTGCTGGTAAGTCAGGTAACTAGAGACATTTTCAATTAAAATGGTTTGTTCTAAATAGTCTTGTACTTGACTAATTTGCTGAGCTACGTGATTAATCGTTTCTTCAGTATAGGGTAGTGGCAGGAGGTCGTGGGAGTTTTTGCCATGTACTCCGGTCCAACACAAGTGATCCGATATCCACACCGATTTAATCTCTTTAGCTAAGCGTTTTACTTGTTGCAAATAGTCAAGGTCTAAGGGATCTTTGCTGCCAATGGACATAGATACGCCATGCATGACTAAAGGGTATCTTTCCGCAATTTGGTTGAGGTAATAAAGAGGTTTTCCACCTGGAACTAAATAATTCTCAGTAATGATTTCAAACCAGTCTACCTCCGGTTGAGCGCTTAGAATGTCCTCATAATGTTGAGTCCTTAATCCTAGTCCAAAGCCAAGAAAAGGTTTTTTAATCATAATAACAACCAAGACTCAAACAAGGAGTAAGCATTCCCTTACTCCTTGTAGAAATGAATTAAGACTTAGATTCAGTAGTAGTACCACCAGCATCGGTACACGTTTTTTCAGAGTCTACCATGGTCATGCCTTTGCCTTTGCAACTGTTTTGACCTTTGCAAGCATTGTTAGCGGTTTTGCAAGCACTTTGGCCTTTGCAAGCGTTAGAGCCATAGCATGCTACGCTGTTAGCGTCGTCAGCATATACCAGGCTTGAAGTAATTGGAGCAGTTGTGAAAGCTAAAGCAGCTGCAGTTACTAATGCGCTAGCAGTTTTTTTAGTATTCATAGTTTATTATTCCTTTAATAAATGGGTTGATTAAGTTCGTTCTGTGACGAACGACTAAGTATGGCTGTTTTTTTTTTAAAATGCCAACGATCTATTTATCATTTTTGCTGGCTTTAATGAGCCATGATGATTTTTTATTGGTGTCTTTGGAATAGACCTTTTAATATTGATGGGTCGTGTAGGGTTCGAACCTACGACCAAGAGATTACGAGTCCTAATTCAGTAGCTTTTAATACCATTTATTAATTTCTAAAAACCGCTATCTTCCTTTTAAAATGAATACTATTAGGGCATAATCACTATTTTTGAATCCTGTTAAATTCTAAATCTTCTATCCATGACATAAATTGATGTCCATATGGGCCTATATGTGGAGGAGGCATACCTAGGCTTACTTGATAACTCCATAGCGTATTCAACATTAGCATTAGACCCTACATAATCAGGATGTTCAAACTCACCACAGCTTAAATTTAAATTTTCGCTTGTTAGCTTCTCACTTGGTATTTTGCTGAGTATCACTCTATTAAGCGAGATTTTAAGGTCCAAGATTTTTGTCACCATCCAACTGGAATAAGCTTGTTGCAGCAATCATCTATCAATTATTTTTGGCTCGGGCAGCAGAAACTAATTATGTGATGATTGATTAGTAGTTAAAATTTTTGTTGCATAACACGTAAGAGTGCGGTTGTGCCTCTCTTATGTCTTATAATTGGTGTCTTAACCTGATCTATGCTAGTGTTTAGAAACTCAATGGTTATTGTATAAGGATGGTGGGGTTGCTCCATGTTCTAGCAATAATGCAGTTATTTCTTCCATATTACCCGCCTCACTAATGGTTGTTTTACAAATTTGCAAAGGAGTTTTATCCTGATTATCTTTTGCATTAATGTCGACATTAGTATTCTCAATGAACCAGCGAACCACCGCTAAATCACCTGATTTTACCGCATAATGCAGAACGCTAAATCCCTCTGAGTCAGTTAAGTCGGTTTTGGCTCCGTGTGCAATAAGAGTTTGCACGGTAGAAAGTCTTCCCAACTCAGCAGCGAGCATTAGAGGTGTTCTTCCAAGGAGATCAATAGGGTCTGTATTTGTACTAAATTTACAACACTCCTCCAAAAGAGGCTTGTTTGCATAACGCGCAGCATGGTGTAAAGGCGTCCAGCCATTACTGTCAACAAGGGTAGTTCCATTTTTAATTTGTAGTAAAAGGATAGCGCTTTGAATTTTATTATTTAAAATTGCGGTGTGTATGGGGTAATGTGTATGATTATTTTTTATATAGGCAAGTTCTTCATTGGTTGCCAAAGTTTCTTTAAGTAAATCATCGAAACCTTGAAGGGCCATCTGATGTAAAACAGTATTGCCACTATCATCTCGATGATTTAAAGGTTGATTTCCTTTATCTTTTAATAGATTAAAAATTTTGATTTTATTCTGCCTTATCTGATCATCATGAAGTACTGGTAAAATTAGTGCACTAAATAAAGGGTATTGACTTTGCTTATTAAGGATACAGGTATCAGCACCCATATAAAGCAAGACTTGTATGCTGTTTAAATGACCTTCAAGAGCAGCCAAATGTAATGGAGTTAGGCCATCTATATTTTTATCATTTAATAAAGACTGTGGAGGTTTTAAAGAAAAAAGAACTCGATCAAAACCCATCGATGCTAGAGCAGAAACGACACTTTCCCCGTCTAATACTGGATTTGATTTTCCAATATCATGAGTTGTTTCGGGAAGAATAAGATTTAGGTATAATTCCGTTACTTCTTTGTATTGTTCAAACTGCTCATTTTCATCTCCCGAGAAATAAACATCAGTAGACACATGTTCTTGAAACCATCGCTTTAGAAGTTCAAGATTTTTTGAGGATGACTGATCAGGATTAATTCCTATCTCTGAGCATAATAAATTAAATTTCATCTTTTATTATCCTTTATTTAAAGTAATTTAATATTTTAATGACCTTTTTTCTTTAACATATTCTTCTTTTTTCTGTTGTTTTGGGGCTTCAATTTGAGCTTGAAATTTCATTTTGAAATCCTTAAAGCTTTGAGCTGCTTTTTCTTGATCAATGTCCCCTTCTTTAGTGATATATGTTTTTCCACCTTTTCCCCAATGGCGATGGGAAGCAATGGCTTTCAGCACTTGTTGTGATTTATCTGAACCAAAAAAATTACAGCGTTCTTCGATAGACAATTTACTCATTTCATTTTCAATTCTGGTTGCCTTGGCTTTCATTCCTACCGTGAATAGACCATCCCTCTCTCTAAAACCATTAATGACGTCTTTTACTTCTTTGGATGCATTATCCTTTTGTAAGTTACTTACAGTAGTTTCTAATTCTTTTAAAATTTTGTCACGCTCACTTAGATTTGTCGTGCTATTAATTTGTTTTTGCTTATCACGAATATAATCGTTCATTATTTTATCGTTTTCACCAAATTTTAATTTCTTAAGATCAGTAAAAACATCCTTAAACTCGGGATTATTAATCATAAACAATCGATCCAGGGCTTCTCTTACAGGCATGCGTTCAGAAGGGTTTGGCTTAATTAATCCTTCAATTATTTCCTTATATTCTGGTCCTACTTTCGTTTTAAAAAATTGACCACTAAAATCATACTTTGCCCCGTCATCTCCTTTGCCAAGCTTACCAGAGGTATAATAGTATAAATTTTTTCCCAAAATATAAGCATGGACTGAATCGGAACTCATTGAAGACTCACCAAAATCAGGAGGAGTAAAGCTCGGAGTTGAGAGAAATCCACAATATTCATTTCCCGGTATACCGGAGTGGTAGTTTCCATTTTTATCTGTAAAAAGAAAACTCTTAGTATCTGCAAGACGAATTTTATTATCTTCATCGACTAACCAGTTGGTGATTTTTGCATCAGGGAACATACATCCTGCTTCCTGAATATCAAGCATAACACTTGACATTTGTTCAAAAATTTTACCTGTATTTTCCACCAACTCTACTACAGTAGTTAGTTGCTGTCGTTGTTTATCAATACTACCCCCTTTACAAAATTCAGTGACAAGAATTGTTCGGTGTATGGGTTTCCCTTCAGAGTCCTTGCCTATGGCTGTCCTCTCTGCGTCTATTGGAGCAAATTTATCTCCCAGTTTCTCTCGTAAATGAGACTCAACATTTCTGGGCATATTGAGGCGATTATCTACTTTTAAAACAGATTCGGTACCATCTTTGATCCGTTTAACTTTAAAATTTTTAGAGTTACCTCCACCCAAAAAGCTAATTTCATGTTCTTTAAGAAATTGATTAAAGGCTTTTGCTTCTTTACTGTCATCAGTTGGTTGATAGAGATCTTTAAGTTCCTTGTCTAGATCTGCTTCTTTACCCTTCATCAAAATACTAAGAAGTTGATTGGTCTTCTCGGGGGACATATTTGCAATCACTTCTGGCAAAGATGAAGATTTTTTTGGAGAGCTGAGAGAGGAAATTCCCAGGCTTGAGTATTGATACTGTATGTCTTTAAATAGCGAATCATGAGCTGATTGATAACCAGGAGACCTTGCTAATTGACTTGCTTGATACTTATAATCCACCTCTTGAATTTTTTTTTGTATTTCTTTTAGAGTGTTTATCTTACTAGAATCTTCGTCTTGATTATTATACTGGTCAATAAGTCGATTTATATCCTTAGTGAATTTATCCATATCCTTACGAGGTAATGCACCATGTTTAAAATCAGAAAGATTAGGCATTGGCTTTTTGGGAGGAAGTTTAGCTTCCTTTTTAAATACCGTGAGTAACTTAGAAAGCATAATAGCCGCCCATCAGATTAAGGATATATTTTAATTATAGTTGACCGTGTTATTTCTTGTGCTTTGACTTTATTTTAACATAATGATTAAATATTGATCGATAATGAGTGGGGTATAACTTGGGTTTAGGAGCGCTGTTATTCTTTGAGTTAAACGTAGGTTGGTGCTGAGCTTGCAAAGCCCAACAAGGGAGCGTAGCGACCTCCTTTAGGTTGGGCTGCACTTCGTTTAGCACCAACCTACTTTTTTGATTTACCTTAGGTTAAAATTAGTTAAGTCCTCTTGAACATCGTGAACAACCGCTTGTGATTTTGTTAAAGGCAAATCATCAAACTCAGTGTCCATCAACAAATTCGCTAAAGTAATAATACTGTGCAATGTACCACCATTCTTATTTCGATTCGCCAATTGTGCTCTGCTTGAAGTTTGCGACAATTCTTGGAAAAAAATGCTTACATCCTTGACAGAAGCGAAGGGTTTATTCGCCTTTGTCGTTTTCAACGTTTCATAAACAAGATCACCAAAATGATTACCCCAGTGCCCAGTAAAAAATCGCGCAAACATTGCACTGTAATTAGAATCGCAATCTGAACGGCTGTATTGAGCAAGTAAATTATAAATGTAGCGATGGGGTGCAATATTTTGATCGTTAATTCTATCAAAATGTTTCAAAAGCAGAGCCATATCTGGACTTTGAATGTAGTGTTTACCACTCATCTTAGAGAATTGATGTTGCTTATTGCTATGTAGAACATTTTCATTCGATTTAAATAGTTTTTTAATCATAGTTAAATCAGAGCGCTCACAAGCTAGCGTGAATAAAGACTGATCTTTGAATGAAGGATTTTTGCAAACAACATTAAGATCTGCATCATGGTCAAGAAGAATAGATACAAGATCTTCTCTAGGTCTAAAGAAACTAGAGTATTCGCGCAGTAATGGAGTCTCGTCGTAACAAGACGGTTCATTAATGTTAAATCCTTCCTTGATGAGTGCTTGTAATATAGAGCCTCGGTCTTTTCTACGATCTTCGAGCTGGAAAAATACACCATTACCATTCTTGTCTTTGATATTGGGATTAGCCCCGAGTTCTAATAAAAGCTTTATTGTCTCTAAATTACTATTTCTGCAGGCGTAATGTAATGGGCTTAGTCCTGTTTCTTCCTGCAGCTTATTTAGGTCAGCTCCCTTATTAACTAGTGCTCTGATCAGTTTCAAATTATTATTAAGAATGGCCGCCATTAGAGGACTCCTGCCATTGGAGGCCTCGTTTTGGTTTGGATTGGCTCCTTTTTGGATTAAATAGTCGATGACATTTTCCTTTATGCTGTAAAAATCCCAGGCCATAGAGTGAAGAATCAATTGAGCATATGATGAAGTAATCGGTGCTTTTTGCGAAATTAAGTCAATAATTTTGATGTTGCCCCATTGAAATGCACGCTGTAACGGAGTTATTTGTTCATTATCTTCATTGGATAAATCTAAGTTCAAATTTAATAAAAATTCGATCATTTCGGTTGAGGGTGCTCCATAGCCTTTTTTTAAAACCACATTCAGAGCATGTTCCTTTGATAGGTTATATGCATTAGGCTTTGCCCCCGCTTTAAATAACAGATCTGCAACAGCTAGATGATCGTGTTGACAAGCTAAAATAAAGGGGGTATTCCTCTGATTATCCTTAGCTTCAATACTTGCTCCTAGGTCTAATAAATGCCTAACTACTTCTAAATGACCATTTGTACAGGCTGCTAAAAGAGATTCATTTAAATCATCAACTTGGAAGTCCTTCAATCTATTCCTCATTTCACATAGATATCGAACCACCTCCAAATGTCCACTCCTACTGGCTTCTTTGAGTGCGTTGCTAGGAAATGTTGTCCATTCAACTTTATTGATGATGCTTTTGACTGCATCAAGTTGTCCATATCGACAAGCCAACCTTAGTGGTGAGATGTTATTATGCACTTTCAAATCATCTGATGTACTAAACTCTAAAACATCGACAAGATTCAGTATGGCCGCATAATCAAATTTAGAGTAACCATGCTTGTCTAGGCGGGAGTCAGAAGAATCGTTTAAGCTCCTCGTTAGCAACTCAAAAATGAGTCGCCTAATAGGAAGGGGTTGGCATGCTGCCAAGGCAAATAAGGATAAGTCTATGTTGTAATTTCTATCATTTAAGTGATATTGATGGTCGTAAAAGTTGGCAAAACCTCCTCGGTCATAGAGCTCGATAATCTCTTTTTCATCACCACTTGCGATAGCTAGATGTAAATCCCAAACACAAACTGACTGTTTACTCTTATTTTCAAAAGATGTTTTATCTTCTTCAAAACATTTTATCTCATCTCTTCTTAACTCCACAAGCTCTTGAAAGAGTTGCTTAGGATCCAATTGCTCTAAAGGAGCATGGAAAAAGATAGGTTTAAAATAACGATGGATCAATTTTATAAACAGTTCCTTGTTAAACAATTGATTGATGTTTTTGCTTAGCAGGCGAAGCGCAAAAAATTCTTTCAACGGTAATTTTGCGAATAATTCCACTAAGACATCTTGATTTAAATGGATTGGCAATAAATCGGTATTATCAGTTTTGGTTTGCATTTTCTAATCTCAATAAGTTATTAAATCATGTCCAAAGGACACAAACGAATAATTGGGATTTTTGCTCGACAACTGTGCAAAAGGTGTTTGAATGACAGGAGTTCAAACCTTATTGATAGCTAGTTGTTTTAGAGACAAAAATTAAGAAAAGAAAAAATCTGGAATAATCTTATGACTTGGATATCGAGTTGGCTTGATTTCGCCTAGATTGAGGTTGTGGTAAATGGAATTACTCATTTTAAGTCAATTAATTATGGCAACAGAAACATTATAACAGATTTTTATACAAAAGAAAATCACTATGTTTATTATTTTTACTATTGGTGGGGTAAGGATAATCCTGGTGACGACTTGGGCTGCACCAAGGCTACAGGTTATTAACCGGTGCAGCCTTGATGCAGTGAAACGTAATCAAGGTTTACATTGTTGGGCTTCAAGCCATATTTAATTGACTGGTATTCAGCGGATCTTGGTATGTACTGGAATGAGCAGACGAACGGTTCAAAAAGCCATTTGGATTTGTTCCTTGCTGAACGACAGGAGGAGTAAAACTTTTTTTGCTGTCAACAAGTGTTTGGTCGCCCTGGGCTATGGTAATACTGAGGGTTGAGTTTGGATTTATCTCTACTGGGTCTAATGCCACAATTTGACCAGATAGATCGGCTATGAGATGGGTGTTGGTCTCTGTTTTTGGTCCTGTTTCAAGATGGACTGAGTACTTCACTGTAAATAGACCACGCTCAGCCGCATAACTCTTTAACTTTTCCGGATCTTTAATGGCACTCATGAAATCTGCTGATTGAGTATGAATGATTGGTGAGTCAAACGTTTTAGCAATATTTTTGGTTAGTGCATCTCCATCGGTACCACAAAAGATAACGAAAAATTTGTTTCTTGCTTTCGCTTCTAATGATAAACCACTAACCAATTCTGAAAGCTGTCTCATCTCTTGACTATCACAGGCGCTGTCTTCTCCATCAGTAAAGAGCAGCACATTGTTGGCATGGGCTGACATGGCTAAAGAGTTTAGCGTATCAAAACTTGTTCCATATAACCGAGTTGACCCTTCGGCCGTAAGCGTTTGAACTTTTGCTTGTAGTGATGAGAAATTTTTAAACACACCTAATGATTTCGCTTGTGTAGCAAACGCAATAATCTCAACATCTGCTTTAGGTTGATAGGCGAACAACTGTTCAGCAAGTGCATTAACGCTCGATTTAAGTTTGGCAATTCTGTCCCCGTCCATACTTGTACTTACATCTAAAAGAAACAAATACTTAGGCGGAGTGCTGGAGACTGGTACAAAAAAGTAAGGCGTTACTTCTTTTTTGCCGCCTTCTTTGTCTTTGGTCACGTAAAAAACATCGCTACTACTTAAACTTTGAGTATTCAAAAAAAACATATTACCCAATTGAGTTAAAGGTTGAGGTTGCTTCTTGAGATAAGATTGAATGTTAAAAAACAATCGACCATCTTGAGTGACGGATAGGTGTTCATAGCTGAGTAGGTTAAAAAGTGGTGCATAAGCAGGGCTTGGAAGGGGAATTTCCATCATACCGGTCTTTGAGGAAAAGGCGCATTGATTGACGTTATTTCCAATCAAATCCAAAATAGCAAGGCATGCAAGTTTATGAATAGATGGATCTGAGTTTTCTTTGCTTTTTGCTCCATTGACTTCTTCTTTCAATATTGCAGAAAGATTTAGTGGGGTAATTTGTTTGTTAAACAGCGTTTGCAGCTTGGCAGGTATGGATACATCATCAGTCTTCAATGCAAATAAACCATCGATGCTATTGATGCATATTCTGCCCCAAAATGAACACTCATTCTGATTGAAAGTGAACACCGATTCTGGCGGAACGTGAACAGTGATTCTGGTTGAACG
>NZ_LNZB01000038.1:89404-99606 GCF_001468085.1 Legionella waltersii
CTCCTCCGGTGATTTCTCACGAAGTTCCTCCGGTGATTTCTCACGAAGTTCCTCCGGTGATTTCTCACGAAGTTCCTCCGGTGATTTCTCACGAAGTTTCTCAGGTGATTTCTCACGAAGTCTCTCAGGTAGATTCTCACGAAGTCTCTCAGGTAGATTCTCACGAAGCTCCTCCGGTGATTTCTCACGATGTTCCTCCGGTGATTTCTCACCAAGTTTCTCAGGTGGTTTTTCCGAATTTAGCTGCTTCATTTTGGGCCAGAATATGCACTGCGAATGATTCTTACGATGCTCACCCAATATTGGTTGAAAATACAAAAAAAGCAATGGTGGCACCAAAAGGTACGAAAGAAGTCATTGATGAAATAAATAGGCTAAATAAGGCCACAGGGTTATTTAGTTGTGGTGCTAAACAAAAAGCGAAGAACATTGAAGAAGCATTACAGAAAGCAATCAAAAATAAATCGGTTGTTGATGTGCGTTTGGATGTAAACGTTAAAAATGCTTTAAGTCAGCATAGGATATGTGGCTTTTTTGGTAAGGCAAGAGCGCTTGTTAACATTGAAAATCAATTGTTGATCGAATACCCATCAAAAACAAACCGTTAACTTGAATTAGGATAGGGTGGAATACCACCCTATCCTAATAGTGTGTATTAGGTATGTGGAAAACAAGAGCGCTGGTTCATTGCACCTGAGTTAATCATAACTCCTAAAGACGAGTTTAGACCAAATCGAGGATTGACGAAGTTTTCCGCAAAAAACCCTAATACCAGCCATTTGCTGATTACATTCGAAAAACATGCTCTAGACTCGGATTAGCAGGACGGACGCTGGAGTTTGCAATTCGACCAACACTCTCCACATCCAATGGATTCAAATGCTTGATGAGTTCATTGCAGTAATGTAACGCATCTTCACTGGTACATCTTAAATTGGCTTCTCGATTCATCATGGAGTTAACAAGATTTACAACGGCTTTTTCCAAAATGGTTAAACTGGTTTTATTAATAAAGGGTTTTAGCTCAGTTACTTCATAATTAAGTGTATATATTTCAGGAAATAAATACATGGTTACAATCCCCATAGCATAAAGATCCTTGCAGAAATGATCCCAAAAAGTATAAGGATCACGGTATAAAGTAGTCCATCCAAAAGATTTAGATGAACCCTTTTTATGTGAAGTACCAAAATCAATGAGTTTCATTGAAGTATTGTTTAAATTTAGAATAAAATTTTGGCACTTCACATCTCCATGAATTCGATAGTGTTGGTGCAAGACATTAAGATCAGATAGGCCTGAGCTAAGACAGCGGAGTCGTTTCTCTATTGAAACTTGCAATAGTTCACTCGAAGCATATTGATCTACACTTTGTTCACGTTGCCATTCTGAAACAATACGTATTGATCCGTTTCTTGAAAAATAAAATGCCTGGCGTCCAAGTAATCGATGATATTTAACTTCACGGATTGCCTCGCGTTGAGCTTTAATAGGATCTCGTTGGTTTAGCCTTTTAATACCATAGATAGGTTCAGCTGAGTCCGGTGAACTATATCCTTTTTTAACCTCACCAAAACCGCCACTTGCATATTGTTTACTGTGTTCTATGAATAAACCCTTTTTATTGTCTATCCTAAGCTCAGAACGTGGAACATTGTTTTCTTTTCTACTATTTATGCTTACTGCAGATTCTGAAACGGAAGGTAATTTTGCTGTCACTCTTTGAAATGCTTTGTCCAATGAATTTTGATCCAATAGCTTTCTTACTACAAGCCTGAATATCATTCCGTAGAACCGACTAAGATTGGACCAAGACAAAGAAAGGATATCACTGCATATTCTGCCCCAAAATGAACACTCATTCTGATTGAAAGTGAACACCGATTCTGGCGGAACGTGAACAGTGATTCTGGTTGAACGTGAACACTTTTCCACATATTCCAGAATGAGTGTTCACATTGCCAGAATTGGTGTTCACGTTCCGCCAGAATTTATTTTAACGCATTGAATTTAAATTGATTTGCTATTCTCGATCCATCCATCAGAAAGGGAGATCGGGGATGCCGAATAAGAGGATTACAATGCGTAATATAAGAGAGATATTAAGATTGCGTTTGGTGGCTGGTTTATCCGTGCGTCAAATCCATCGCAGTGCCAGAATCAGTGTGGGCGCTATTCAAAAATTATTGAGTAAGGCAACAGCACTGGGAGTTACTTGGCCTCAGGTAGAATCCTTGAGTGATAAAGAGCTGGCTGTTCTGTTCTATCCGAAAGCCGATACCAATACATCAAAACGGTTTGTAATGCCTGATTGGCCATTGGTTCATACCGAATTAAAGCGTAAGGGAATGACAAAGCAGTTATTATGGGAAGAATATACAGAGCACTATCCCAATAACTGTTATAGCTATCCCCAGTATTGCGCCAATTATATGGAATGGACGAAGAAGCAAAAACGCTCCATGCGCCAGCTTCACAAGGCTGGAGAAAAGCTGTTTGTTGATTACGCAGGCCAAACGGTTCCTGTGATTGATGCCAGTACTGGCGAAATTAAAAGAGCACAGATTTTTGTAGCGGTACTGGGTTGCTCCAGCTACACATTTGCTGAAGCGACCTGGACACAATCATTGCCTGACTGGCTGAGTAGTCATGCCAGAGCCCTGTGTTTCTTTGGTGGCACACCAGAGCTAATCATTCCGGATAACTTGCGCAGCGGTGTGAGTAAGGCATGCCGCTATGATCCGGACATCAATCCGAGCTACCAGCAGTTGGCCGCCCATTATGGTGTTGGCATTATTCCGGCAAGACCCTACAAGCCCAAGGATAAAGCTAAAGCAGAGGTTGGCGTTCAGGTGGTTGAGCGCTGGATCCTTGCTCGCTTGCGGCACTTGAGCTTTTTCTCTCTGGGAGAGCTGAACGCCTGCATTAAGGTGCTACTCAAAGAATTGAACGAACGCCCATTTAAGCAAATGTCTGGCAATCGCCTCAGCGCATTTGAGCAAATGGATAAGCCCTCATTAAAGCCATTGCCAGAACATGCATACCAATTTGTTGATATTAAACGAGTCAAGGTTAATATCGATTACCATGTACAGTATCAACGTCATCATTATTCTGTACCTCATCAGTTTGTTGGTGAGGTACTCGAGTTACATGCGGAAGAATCACGTGTCTGTTTGTACTTCCAACAGAAAATGATAGCCAGTCACGCCCGTAAGTTCTTTGCTGGAATGACCACAGAGTCAGGGCATATGCCAGAACGCCATCAGAAGCATCACAGTTGGAGTCCGGGACGGCTAAAAAACTGGGCAAAAGATATAGGTCCTGACGTTCTGCTTTGGGTAGACAGGCAGCTCTCAAGACGAGAGCATCCTGAACAAAGCTATCGTGTCTGTCTTGGATTATTAAATCTGTCTCGAACCTATCCGGCTGTGCGATTGAACGCAGCTTGCGCACGCGCCAACGATGCAGGACTTTCCCGATTAAAAAATATTAAAAATATACTGGAAAGCAATCTGGACAGATTGCCCATACAGGACAATCCCATCATCAGTTTGCCACAAAGCCATGAAAACATTCGTGGCCCACATTCCTTTCATTAATTAATCAGGAGAACACATTATGACTCATCAGATATTGGCGCAATTACGTCAATTAAAATTAGGCGGCATGGCCAGTGCCATGCAATCACAGCAGGAAATGCCCAATACTTATGATGGATTGAGCTTTGAAGAGCGTTTACAGTTATTGCTTGATCAAGAAAGCTTAAGTCGTGATACACGAAAACAGGAGCGACTTATCAAGCAAGCTCGATTTAAACTCAATGCCAATATACAGGGCATTGATTATAAACAATCCAGAAACATTACCAAAAATCAAATAGCTCAGTTGGCACAAGCAGACTGGATAACCAGAAAACAAAACCTGCTTCTTACAGGACCTTGTGGCAGTGGAAAAACATACTTGGCCTGCAGCCTCGGTCATAGTGCTTGCCTGAAAGGTCTTCAAACCAGATATTACCGTCTGTCACGATTATTTATCACCTTGGCGAAAGCCAAAGCCGATGGCACCTATCACAAGGAATTAACAGCGCTGTCACAAACCAGGTTATTGATCATTGATGATTGGGGAATGGAGCCAATAACCCAAGCTCAACGAAGTGATCTAATGGAAATTATGGACGATAGACATGAACAGTCATCAACACTAATCATTAGCCAACTTCCCGTCGATCAATGGTATGCCTGTATTGGTGATAACACACTGGCTGACGCTATTTTGGATCGATTGGTTCATAATGCTCATCGATTAAATTTAAAAGGGGAATCCATGCGAAAAATACTTGGGAAATTGACTGAAAGTGAACACTTAGTGTAAAAGGTCACTGGGACAATGCGTTAAAATAACAGGTGTTCACGTTCGACCAGAATGGGTGTTCATTTTCGTCAGAATACGCAATCACCTAATTTTTCCTTGCTAATACTAAAATTACTATCATCAAATAACTTAAGTAAATCAAATAACTCAGCTTTTGTTTTCTTTAAACTTAATTTATAACAAGAAGTAAGTGAGGTTTGATCTAACAAATTTGCTTTTTGTAAATAGCGAATTGCACTATAAAACCGATAGTCATCAAACTCTTTATTGAATACTGAGTTAATTATTTCTTTATTGTCTTTTAATAAGGATTTATCGGATAAAATGACTAATATTTGGTTTAATGAAAAAATATCATTAGTACAAACATGATCAAATGCCCTTTTATCAAGCAAGTCATTTTTCTGGAGTATTTTCAAAACGGATTTCTTTTCTAAAAAAAATATAAAATCTTGCTTTAAGAGCATTGTGAAGGTTTCAATATTTAAAAGCAATTCCTTAGAATCAAGTAATACTGGTATAACCTCTTCGAGGTAATGAATGTTGCTATTCGTGCATATTGATTTAATGAGTTCATCATCAAGAGTAATTTCTGCACGATTTAGCAAGGAAATTAAAGTATCGACTGAATGAAGATGTTCTTGCTGAGCAAAATAGTCTAAGCATCTATCATTCAAACAGTTTGCTCTATCAAGCTCTTGTAGTATATGAAAAATAGAATGTATATCATTTATTTTGCTGGCAAGTAAGTTGAGTGCAGTGATAGTAAGATGATTTCTATTGTGCAAAAATCTTAAAGATTGCTCAATTATTTTTAGATAATATGGTGTCCGGGAAGCAATTACTAATACAGTCTCAAGAACCTCAGAATTTAAAGCAATTCGCTGAGATGGCAAACCACAAAATAAGCTCTGTAAAAAGGAAAGTCCATCATATGGAAGGCTGTAAATAATTTGAAAACTATGTTCTGTCATTAGCTTGGCGCTCTTTAAAACAGTATAAATTTCAAACAAATCATTACAGGCAATATTATTTCTTATTGATTCGATAAATTGCAAATTACTGCCACCCGCAGCAATTTCAGGTATTTTTTTAAGTAATCTAAATACATCAGAAGCAGTTAATTCATAATCATCTTGAGCATTTTCGAATTTTTGTAAGTAATTTCTAAATTTATTAGCTCGCTCATGATCTCCATAAAAATATTTACGGAGGTACCATGTTTGATCATATTCTTTTAATATCTGTCGAAGTTTTTCTAATTTCATTTTAGCCCCTTCTATTGAGAATAAATTAGGTAGTGGTTTTGTTTAAAACAAGAAAACAAGCACTTAGAAAGAGCGGGTGTTGGGAATAACCTTATGGCTCGGAAAGCGAGCTTCTGAGTAGAAACTAAGTTGAAGGGATAATTTAAACAATAACTGCATTATTGATATTTAGAATTACAAAATGTGTGATGATAAATCAAAGCCCCACTTGAGTAAATAGGATTTAGGCCGTTGAGGACATATTCAGCTGGAGAACGAATAATAAATTAAATTATTTGAACAGGACTTACGAAAATAACGGGTAACACTCCTCAATGACCTGATAAAGTAGACTGTGCCTGGGTCGATGACCCGCCTATTCCAGCCGTTAATACCTTGTCAATCGGTCCACTTGATTCAAAACGCAAAGCCTCTCTTTTTTCATGAACCATTTTTTTCAACGCTTTCACTGAATCAGTCTCCGTAGAACTTAATCTGGACAAGAATCCCTGTTGTTTTTCAAGGATTTGATAAGCATGTGATTTTTGAATTATGGTTCGTTGTTCGAAACTCGTTAATTCTTCAAGCGTCGTTAATTTATCGACCTCTTTTTTAAAATCAAACAAAATTTCTCGTTTTAGTTGCTCCCCCTTTAGATGTGCAAGCTCTGCTTTAATGTCTTTAAAACCTTTCGCAGTATCGCCAAAGACATGAGGTCGTCCTATCGCTTTGGTATGACCAACATGTTCGGCGATGAGTTGTTTTGCAAATGCCCCATTTGCATTTGGACAATTTAATCGCTTAACAACATCCATTTCTTTTAAATGGGCAAGTAGATGATCTTTCGCAAGTTGCGAGGTTTTGTTTAAAGGAACACGCACTAGAATAGTTAATCAGTAGTTTATCAGGGTTATATAGATTCAAAGGGCTAGACTTCCCCCCTTTGCCAGCCTCTGAAATGACAACCGCTTTCATGTGTTTATAAAAATCAACCCTATCTTGTTTTGATTAAAGTTTGGTCAGCCCACTATACAGAGATTCTTAGTTCATCGTTTACCGCTTTTTTTGCCAACAAGACTTTGGTGTAGGCAAATGTGTCATTTAGGGCTTTATCAAAGGCACTTTCATTTCCATCAAGTAATAGCATTGTCGCATTGATTTGATCAAAACCATCAATAAAAGTAAATTCTTTTCTTATTTCAGTCATCTCCAACACCCCCAAAAACTCATTGAAAGCATGCCCACCGCTGTTGAATAACAAACTAGAAAAAAAGCATTTTAAAAAATTAGTGAATTTTTCTTGCGAGTTAAAAACCAGCTTTCCCTCGTCCTGTAATTTTTTCATGAAACGCAGTTGGCATAAAGTTGTACCTGATATCGAACAAGAGAAAGGATGAACCCGTTTGGAAAAATTTTTCCTGGGCCACTCTGCTAGTGGATCGTAGGTATTTTGATCCGATGGTTTTAGAAAAGTAAATCCACGTTCTGCATAAGCAATGTCATTGCGAGGCACTGGCATATAAGTTTTCATCAACCCAAAATGATTCGAAAAATAAGGGGAGCGTTCAGAAATAAAGGCTAAGGTTGGTGTACTAGGTTTTTCCTTTACAACTCTTCCTCTATTTTGTTCTGAGAAAAATCCAGTACCATAAAGATTAAGTGGCACTTGAGGATTTTTGGCATGCAACACCCCCAACCAGGAAGCCCTTAGAGTTAATATTAGCTTTTCCTTTTGCTCAAAAGATAAACTTTGATAATTTTCATGATGCTGCACTTTCTCGAATGCATCCATGTATTCAGTAGCAAAATTATCCTCTTTTGGCGAAATCTTTCCATTCGTATAATTATTAAATTTATTTCTATTTTCTTCTGGTAAAGCATCATAAAGTGCTTTGTTATACTCCAAAAGATCGTCTTTTTTTATTTGATTTAGAGCGATTAATAAGGTTTCAAATGCTAAATGAGTTTCAAAATAACGTCGGGATTCATCTTCATTGATGTCCATGTCTCTGTATGAAATTTCATATTCTTCTGTTAGGCAACTCTCTTGGAATAAATTCTCAATGTATTTTAGATCGGCTGAAGAAAAAATACCTTCAATATAAAATTGCCTTAGAGCCCTACAAATGGATTTATCCTCTTTATATTTATCAATCAATAGCAATAAAGCTTGTCCAAAAGATATTCTTGGCATGATGACAGCTGATCTAAAACAAACGAACTAATAGTATAAATACTTATTATTAAGGAATAATTAAATGCACATTGACTTACATTTAATCTTTTTGGTCGAGCAAGCATGAAAAAAAAGCATACGGCCGATCTGCATAATCATTTGAATGACAGTTTTAGTCTGTCCTAACTAAAAAGAACTGTTGAAAAAAACAAATGCTTGTCGTTTTATGAAGACTTCGTGAATGCACGGGAAAAGTATCTGCAACTGACAAGCAAACAACCAAAAGCCCCCTCATCCAGTCGCAAGCATCTCCCCTGATTTAAGCGATCCAATTGTGGTTGGTACAGACGACGAAATCATTTTTGGCTCAGGCACAAAACATGAATTTGATAAAGTACTGCGCTTTTTTTCAAACTCTAAAAAATTAAGCAGAAAAGAAATCAAGCAGCATTTCGTTTTATTGTTCTCAGTAAGGGGCGAAAAATCACTGAACTAATACGTGTTTGTATCCATCCCCAGTTTTTAATGGGCAGGACTCACCCCTTTAATGAGTATACAGACAATTAGCAATAATAGATCTCCGGCATTACTAAGTTTTTTTGTTTCGAAAAGACCTAGATAAAGAAGCATCAATCAATCCAAGGTCTTTAATACACTTACCGCCTGGAGTCCACCGGAGCTCGTTTCACCGATAAAAGAGACAAGAACAGGTTAGTTATTGATTGATGAGTTAGTTACAAGAGTAACACGCTCTATAGCGCTGTGCCTCAGGATGCTAACGTTTCTGAGTATTTAAACAATAACTCCACTAGTTTAACTGAAGCTCCAAGTGGCTGTTATGACAGCGATTAGCAAATATCAAGATAAAACGAAAGGAGGAAAAAATATGCCCAGGGAGAAAACGGTTGGTTTAGCTTTTTAGACACGGTTCAAGAGGCTTCGAAGACTCTGCAAAGCTATTTTAGGATGTGTTGCTGTTCGATGATGAACAGGCTATTAAACAACATCTCAAAGACTTTTGTCGATAAAACCCGCTGAAAGGCATTTTCTTTTTTCTTATATAGTGGACGAACTTCGAAAGATTCCAGACAGCTCTTAGTCAAGGATAAAACCAGATCAAGACAATAAATACAACAAAGAGTCTAGGCAACGTATATGGACTCATGAGACCAATTCGTATTGAGGGTGGTAGAGGCTGTTTCTCATAGACTTCCCAGAGACTAGTCAGGAATATTGCGTTTAGAATTGTTTATTGCCTCATATGGGTCTGCACCCTAGAAGAACATCCCGTTGATTAAGGCATAAGAAAACTCTGATCAATTATATTACAATTTGCTATAATTAGATCGTGATTTCTATTGTTCTGAAATTGGAGTTACTCCATGCCAGCACCCTATTTAAACCTAAATGGTTTAAAAATAGCGCCTTTTAAAAATCCAACTACTCAACCCTATGGATCATTTGCAAATACTACTCCAGTAGGAACAAACGCTAAGGAATATCGAATTCAGCAATCCGTTTCAGTTCATGGGCAACCATTAAATTTTAATTGGCCGTCATCAGAACATGCCTATCATGCACAAAAAATTATTCATTTAAAAAATAAACTTCCCCCAGGAGATCCAGCCCAAAAGACTTTAACTAAAATGCTAGAAGAAATTGAGGCTACAAACGAAGAGTTCTCACCCCGAAAACATTATGATGGTCTTGTTAATCGTTATCTTCCAGAGTTAAATCAAAACAAACTTAATGTAGTAGATAAAAAAGAATTTGATAAGCTTTGTGATGCTGATTACCATGCAATTCATAATCCTACTGGAGGAAAAAAATCAGTTGATTTTATGAGAACTATCATTCGATTAAAATTAGCACAACATCCTGATTTAGCCAAGAAAGCAATAGAGTGTGCCAAAGAAGGTGTTCTACCTGTTGAGGTGAGTCAATATGACAATAACTGGGCATCAGGCCCAGATGGTAAAGGCGAAAATATGTTGGGAATTTTAATTCTGGAAGAAGGGAATAACTTACTTGAACAGCAAGGAGGCACTCCCGTAATACCCAATCCTCAGCAGGCATACCAAAGTTTAAAAATCACTCAAAATTTAAGTCACGATAATTTAGTCGGTAAGATTAATCCATCATCGCCACAATGGGTTGTACCTTCTACAGGAGAGCCATCTGTTACAACGACGAATCCATTGAATAATCAGAGTCATCAACAATCATCCCAATATTATGAAAGTAGAGGCGGTAACCAACGCCTTATGATTAATCAAAATAAAGTGATTGGTTATGAATTCCGTCAAGACAGCAGCCAACCTTGGCAAAAAAGTGGAGATCCTTCTCGTTTTCAGGCTTTAGTAAGTGCCTTTACACAGCAACAAAGAGTTCAAGCACCTAGT
>NZ_LNZB01000038.1:99616-148884 GCF_001468085.1 Legionella waltersii
GAAGTGTTGTTTTAATCCTCTTTTAAGCAATTTAGTAGACGTTTTTTTAAAGAAATTATGAGTATCCCATAAATCATAATTTTATAGACATCTCTAATTAAGAGGCAAAGTTGGAGCCATTAGCATCTCAAACCCATCGGGCATTTGGCGGGAACATTGATTAAGAAAAATATGCGACATGATTGGCAATATTTTAAACATAGATTGATTTCTATGAAACCAAGCTACAAACCTTTTCTGGCAAGGGTTGTGGCCTGTTTTGAAAACGAAGTGACCCATTTACACACGTACCCTGACTGCCTCCCCTAAAGAGTTAGTTGGGTAGTGTGAGATGTAATCTCATTATAAAAAATTAAGGTGAGTTTAGAGGTTTTTGTTTTGTGCCTGTGCGCAGCTGTAAATGCCATTGATTTGAGCTCATCCTTGAACTCGCTAGTGCCTCAACATCCTGTCAACATCCCAGCTGCGCCAAACAAGTACAGTATAGCGTTTCTGCACTATTAAGGCATTGGCTGGTATGCTGTTTTTTTTGTAAGAGATTTCTTGTCGTTAAGGGTGTCATTGCAGAAATTGAATCGAGATAAGCTGGAACAAGTTTTTATAAGTAAGCACCGCGAAACTCTCCATAATCTAGATTTTATTCAATCTTTGGTAGTCAGACACTAAAAAGGTGATTATTCTAAGCGTCTTGGTAAATGGATTATATTTTATAAATATTTAGGTTTTAGTGATGCATTCAGAGCTTTTTAATTGGACTGCCATAGTGTATGTGGTGGGGTTTATAATTTCATTGGTTTCTTCTGTTCAATGCCTTTTAAAATACAGTGATCTTAAAAAAAACATGGATATTGATCTGCTTAAGATACGGCCTGGTATGAAATTCTATTTGATACTTAAACCTATTTTTTGGCCTTTATATTTTATTATAGAAAAAAGTCCTACTGAACGGCTATCGGAGATATTTTTTAAACATTACGGTGATGCAGGTCATCGCTATTTTGGCAATCAGGGGATTAAGAATTTCGTTAATGATGTGTTTCGAGGGAAAAATCGTTATACGAATTATCAAGCCACCAGGCTCATCTGGGTATTGGATGAAAAAAGTAGTGAGTATCAAGAGTATATTAAGTATTCTGATAATAAGAAATCAGTTTATGCCGGAATCATCTATGCGCAACATAAAGAAAAATACCTCCTTGGGGTTTCATTGGGAACTAAAGAGTGTCTTGGTGGTTCCAAGAAGATTAGCAGATTTGAATTGGATCAATGCAAGCAAATGAGTGCATCAGAACTCAAAGTACGATTGTTTCAAATTAATCCTGTTAAAGCAGCTGAGTTATTAAATTCTTTAAATCAAACTGATTAAAATCAGATGATAAAGAACACTCTTTTTATCACCATCCAGTATGGTATAACCATAACTGAGAAATAATTTCTAATGCTTCTTTATCAAGAATTGAGCGGGCTTGAACGAAGTTGGGTGTTTGTGCTTTCTCTAATAATTTTTGACCGTATTCCGCATCAAAAAAAGAGTACATAAGTCCTATAAGGACTTGTTTTCCATGACTGTAACCACCTATTGCGGTTTTAATGAATTCATAATTAGGCTCTAATTGCCATTTCTTTTTAGCTGAATCAAGGGAAGATGCCTTTATGTTAAAACATTCTGTTCCAACTTTTTGGATCCCTTTTTTCCATGCTAATACGAATAAATCCTCGCTCATCATAAACCCTCAGCATTAAAATAAATTTTTTGCAGAAAGTTTAATACTTTTGCAACATTTTGATTTTATCAAGAGATAGACCGGTTACTTTGGCGACAAAAGTAGGCTCAGCACCTTCATCCAGCATGCGTTTTGCAATTTCTCTTTCTTTTTCAATTCTACCTTCTTCTTTTAACTGTTCAGCCAGGCTCATAATTTTTTCTCCAACTTCATGTGATATTTGGGTGTCGATTAACTTAAAAAAGCCTCTTTGTCACTTAATTCACCACGTTCTAATAAGCATTGTAACACAATTGCAATAAAATCAAGTCCACCTGTGTTGTCAAGCTGGTGAAGTGTATCTGCAATATCTTTTAACCACGCTAAGATATCTCGGGCAAAGATGTGTTTCAATGCAAACTCTATGACCCCAGACCATGCATGTTGTTTCAATGTTTCATCATCGATTTGCCCCAAATCAATGAGCTGAAATGGTTTTAAAAAATAATGGTCAATCAGTGATGGTGGTGCGTCAACCAAATCGTTCAGATCAGTGGAAAATGGATATTTGCGTTTACCATGATAGATGACTAATGGATAAATCAGAGGAATTTTTTTACCGCCATGTGTTTTAAATGATGATCAATCATATTACACATGTATTTGAGCATTCGAAAGGGCTTAACGCACATACTCTTCAATCCTGCTTTTTATTTTTTATCCACTTTTATCTAATCTTGATAAGTATATGACAAACAACAATACAATTGGGTAGCCGTTAAAATTAGAGTATTCTCACAAAAGTTTAATGGGGGATAATGGGATCTATACAAAAACAGCATCGATAGTTTTTATAAGTCCAATAGTTCATACTACTGGACTGTTTACAATTATTTGAAAATTAAGTATTATTGATATCTAATTTGGTAATTAAACTTTTTGCAACGCCCGCTGCAGAAAGTTTTTGAAATTAAGTTATCGTAGTCGAATAGCTTTCGCTCACGACAGTGAGCAAAAATTTTGTGCTTGGAAGACAAATTGAATTGTAATCGATTAGTCAACCCAACAAAGGAACCAAGTATGTCAAAAGAAATAACTTTTCATCTCGATCATGATTATAAATCATTTTTAAGTGCGCTTAAAACTCAAATAAAGTCCTCACAATTCCGTGCAGCACTGGCCGTAAATCAAGAAGTTATCAACCACTATTGGTACATTGGCAAACAAATAATTGAGAAACAGAAGCAAAAATCTTGGGGAACGGGCTTTATTGAAACATTATCTCGAGATCTACAGAATTTATTTCCTGAAACCCGGGGTTATTCGGTAGCAAACATCCGACGAATGAAACGTCTTGCCGAGGAATATCCTGATTTAAATGAAATTCGCGCACAAGCTGTGCGGGATTTACCTTGGGGACATATTGTTGTTTTAATACAAAGAGTTAATGATGCTATCATGCGTGATTGGTATGTAAGTCAAACCATTGAAAATGGTTGGTCACGCTCAACACTTGAAAAAAATATTAGTCAAAATTTATATCAATCTCAAGCTTTACCCTCTAGTAAAGCATCTAATTTTATACACCGATTACCAACAGCACAATCATCACTTGCGCAAGAAGTACTTAAAAGTCCATATAATTTTGATTTTTTAGGTCTTCATGATGATGCACTTGAGCGCGAAATTGAGCATGCTTCCATTGCACATATTACCAAGTTTTTATTAGAGCTGGGCAAGGGTTTCTCATTTGTTGGTAGTCAATATCCGATGGAAATTGATGGCGAAACTTATTTCCTAGATATGCTCTTTTATCATTTAAAACTTAGGGCATTTATTGTTATAGAATGGAAGGCAGTTCGCTTCAAACCAGAACATGCTGGACAATTAAATTTTTATCTCAACTTGGTTGATCAGTATCTTAAAACGGAACACGATAATCCTAGCATAGGTTTATTGCTTTGCAAATCAAGAAGCAAAGTCATTGCTGAGTATGCTCTAAAAGGCATAGAAAAACCAATAGGCGTTTCTGAATATCAACTTACAAAGGCAATTCCTGAAAACTTAAAATCAAACCTGCCAAGCATTGCGGAACTTGAAGCAGAATTCAGTGAAGAAAATATTGATGATTAGTGCGCATACGAAGACGTAAATGATCTATTAATCCATTTCAAAATTAGAGTGTGACCATGGCAAGTATTCCTATACCACAACCATTAATAGATACCTACCAACAACTTAAAGAAAAAAATTGGCAAACATTTATACCTCCATCCTTTGCGCCGTATGACTTAATTTTTTGTCTCGATTTTTTAAAACAATATGATAATAATAATGCCACATTTGAATCGTATCGTCGAGAAGTCGAACGATTAATTCAATGGGCTTGGCTAATTGGGAAAAAATCACTGCTCGATTTAAAACGACAAGATATAGAAAACTACATTCAATTTTGTCTTGATCCTCCCAAGTCTTGGATTGGCTTTAAAAAGGTATCACGTTTTATTAAGCGCAATGATGAGCGCATTCCCAATCCAGAATGGCGTCCTTTTGTTGTCACTATCAGCAAAGCCTCCCATAAAAATGGATTGAAACCAGATAAACAAGATTATCAGCTATCACAAAAAGCAATTCGTGAGATTTTTACAGTACTCAGCAGTTTTTATAATTACTTGGCTTTAGAGGAAAAAGTATCGCTGAACCCTATTACCCTCATCAAGCAAAAAAACAAATACATCCAAAAACATCAGCATCAGGCACAAGTGATGCGATTGAGTGAAAAACAATGGCAAACATGTCTTGATACGGTGAAAGAAATGGCAATCAATGCACCAGACAAACACGAGCGTACCCTATTTATTATTTCCGCGCTGTATTTATTGTACTTACGCATATCTGAATTATGCGCAAGTGACCGTTGGACACCTGAAATGGGTCACTTTTACAAAGACAGCCAAGATTGTTGGTGGTTTAAAACAGTAGGGAAAGGTAACAAAATGCGTGATATTGCAGTACCTGATGACATGCTTTCCGCACTCAAGAGATATCGTATCAGTATGCAGTTAACCCCACTCCCCTCGATCAATGATCAAACACCGCTGTTGCCGAAAGAAAAAGGTAAAGGTGGAATGACAAGTTCAAGACATATTCGTCGTTTAGTCCAAGATTGTTTTGATAAAACGATGCAAAA
The DNA here is from genome assembly GCF_001468085.1 of Legionella waltersii. Lineage (GTDB taxonomy): Bacteria > Pseudomonadota > Gammaproteobacteria > Legionellales > Legionellaceae > Legionella > Legionella waltersii. The sequence goes on from NZ_LNZB01000038.1 coordinate 104,510, forward strand.
TTTAAGAACCATGGGATATTCAACAGAAGCTGATAGCTTTGAATCCGCAACAGTACATTGGTTGCGCCATACCGGTATTTCAGATGATATCAATATGCGTGGGCGACCGGTGGCACACGTCCGCGATGATGCGGGTCATAGCTCAAGTGCTATTACCGATCGATACAATGATATTGATCTCATTGAACGGCATCAATCTGCCAAATATAAAAAATTACTGTCGAAAGAAGGCTAGTCGGCCTTTACAAGTTCATTATGGAGCTGCAAAACCTAATTCAACATTATTTTTCTTGGAAAACTGTCAACACTGTTGACAGTTTTTGTTCGATAAAACGGGAGACTCAAATGTACTGATGGTTTATACAAGTAATTTCTGCCAGTAGTGCTGACAGTTTCGCATTTTACTCTAACAGATTTCCGCACAGGTGGTGCGGAAATCTGTTATTGGCTGGTTTACTACCAGTGATAGTAATAATTACCACAAATAGAAAAGTTCTAGGCTCGGGCGGATTCAACCAATAAATGCAACACACCTGTTAGAGGATGTAATAGTTATCATGCCTTTTTCTTCCTTGCTACGGTTAGGATATTTAGACTCTTATCAGCTATAAAAATATTTCCATCCATGTCATATTGACTCACTATTTCAAACCCATTTCCGCTAAGTATTTCCTGCAATTCTTTAGCAGTATAAATTTGCAGGCTGAAACTATTGTTGTGTATTTCCGGCTCGCATCCATCTTTGAAAATCGTAACTTGATCATGGGAAGTGAGAAGACCATTTTCTCTATCAATCTCGGAATGCTGCACATTATGGATATTGACGCCATTAACAACGCTTTCAATGTCCATCACAAAATCATCAATAATCTCATCAGTAATGGCTTGCAGGTTAAAAATATCAAAAATATATATGCCCTCATCCTTCAGGTTAGCACGTATATTTTTTAGTGTAATTTCAAAATCCGCTTTGCTTAGGTGGCCAATAGCGCTAAAAATAGTAATAATCGCATCAAATTTTCCTACTTTCACACTCCGCATATCACCGTCAATGAAAGTAATAGTACGATTCTTATCTTTTGCTTTACCTCGTGCTATATCAAGTAAAGCGGGACTGAAATCATTACCTATGACTTCATAGCCTCGCTCGTTAAGGTAAAACACTTGTGAGCCAGTGCCACAGGCCATATCCAGAACCGTTTTAACTTTTTGCTCTTTTAATAATCTCTCTATCAGAGCATTTTTAGCTTCTGTCTGTTCATTAGTATTATGTGCATCGAAATATTCTGGTAATTGCTGATATTCGATTGGCAGCCCAAGCTTGTGCTCATTACTATTCATTCTTTACCTATAAAATCAAAAAGTGAACAGCCGTATTGAGTTAACTCGTTGTAACTCATGGTGCTGTTCCTGCTTACTCAATCCAATAATTTGCCGGGGATAAATAACCTGGCGATTTCCTTGGTCTATTATTCAATTTATCCATAATACTGTTTCTGAGCTGAAAGTTTTGCAAAATCACCACTGTTATCACCGGTATTGGTAGGCGGATTCAACTCGCTAGTGCACACATAAATTTAGTTATTTTTTATACGATAGAATTTGCACTCAACACCATGACCAATATCAACTTTGTAATATTTCATTCCACATTTTTCCATTACTCGCTGAGATGCTTCATGCCTTAAAGGAGCAAATGCAATGATATAGTCAGCTTCGATATTCTTTTTACTCCAATCAAGCAGAGCATTAAGGGCTTTAGAAGCATAGCCCATTCCCCAAAATTTTCTGGTTATTAGATACCCTACTTCAACTTCTCCCGTTTCTATAGGACCAAATCCACAGCGTCCCAGGAACTCCTTTGAAACCTTAGAAAAAATGACAAAACAAGGAAGTCCTCTTTCTTTGTAAAAAGTCATAAACTCTTTTATTCTTTTCCTGGTTTTGCTCTCGGTCTTGAATACCATCAGGAAAAAATTTCCTAACTTCTTGGTCTGAATTAAGTTTAGCGACTTGTTCTAAGTCACCCTCTTTAATTAAACGCAATATCATTCTAGGAGTTTCAATTTCTATTGGCATATTAGTTATTAATATTTCAGTTATAGGGATAATTTTTTAAAAAAATTACTGCAAGTAGAGTACAGCAAAATGAATGAATGGGTAGGAATTTAAATACAGGGATTTAAAATAGGCGCTGAGGAATACACCATATTAATTATATAAAGATACTTGGTGTAAATTTCATTTAAAAAAAAGCCCCGAAATGGGGCTTTTATAATATTATTTCAAGTATTTTGGCATTTTAGTGATGTATTAATAAGTTCGGCATTTCTTAAAAAAAGAGCATCTTTTTTAAATAAAAAGCCATTGAAAATAGCATCGCAATGTTTTAGCCAAAGTGCTCTAGCGTCTTCTTGTGTCAGACTTTCTAATCCTGATGCAATGACATTATATTGACAATTACCTACTGGATCGTACTCGTCATCAAACAATAGATTGTGATGAATGACGTAAGCCCAGAACGCTTGGCTCATAACCTGATCGATGTATTGATACAGTTCGTTGTAAGTCATCATCACTTTATTTTGTGGATTAGGTTGATCGCCACATAATAAGCGTCTTCCGCCATGAGGATTGCATATAGGACCAATACAGTTCCCACATAAAACACGTGTGACTAATTTATTTGATTCCTGATTCACCGCTTGCTCCTTAAAAAGCGAGAAAAATTCCCTTGCGGGAATCTTATCCCACAAGGGTTAATTGATTTGATTAACAAGAGAGCAGAGTATTCTCGGCAATCGTCCAAAGGTCGCGGTTGAGCTTGACGTTTTGATCGATTGACGTAATTTTCCGGCTTCTTGCTCTGCGCCATCGTCCGTGCTCATTGAGCCTGAAGCCCGGAACACCTCCTTTAATCAGATTCTCCTGGACCACATTAAACACAGAAAACAAATCGCGTTTTATGTCTTCACGTCGTCTGGGAATCAAAAGATTTTGGGGCTCGATGACAAGATTGGCATCATCACTAAAGCGAAGTTCATGCGCTTGTGTTGAAAACTCTAAAAGCTTTTCCTCTGGCAACACGCAATTCCCCATGTGCTCCACCACTTGAAGCATTTTCTGTGATGATTCAATCACCCGATAGGTTCCTTCAATGACATTACCAATGACATCTCCCTGATGCTTGACTCGCACTTCATCATAGCTTTTTCCAGCTACAAGTCCATTGGTACAGATTTGACGATAAAGACCTGCCATCAATCGATACGATGAGAGTCCGTCATGGGAGTTGACCAGAACCAGCTCAGGAAAAAGTCCGTTGCCAGGATTGTGATAGTCTCGATGCCGAAAACGAACCATGTGTTTTGCAAACATTTTTCTTTCTTCAGATCGACTCACCGATTGTTTTGCTGTAGTTGGATAAAATCCTTCTTGCAGCAATCTATCGATGACATCAGATGTGGCAATTGGCTTATAACGCTCACTGGTGTGATCAGCCGCACCTCGGGTAAATAAAGAAGGTGCTGCTTTATAAAGTTGTTCTGTTGTTAATATATTCATTAATTGCTCTCCTGATTCAAAAGAAAAAGGAGCAAGTCCCTAATGGGAGTCTTGCTCCCATTAGGGTTATTAAATTAATTCAATTGATTAAACTAGACAGGCTATACCCACAAAGACAGATGAAACAATTATCAATTGCTTGCCTGTCGATGCTATTAAGGTATGATTCAACTAAAAGCTCCGACTGTTTCTCGGTTGGCTCTTCATCCTCTAATATTGCTGCGGTAATTTTCTCAATTAAATTCATGATTTCCTCCTTAAAAATAGGCAGAAATCCATCCCTCGCAGGATAGGTTCCTGCCGGAGTTAACCTAGAGTGTTACTTTTTTATATGAAACGTTTCAACCAATCGGTGATGCAATGTTTCTATGCATTCCGCGATGAATACACTTGGGTAGTATTCAAAAGGTTGCCAAAAATCTATTGCATTGTCATCAGTCCCTAATTCATCATTATGTAACCGATTGATAAGGGTTGAATACTCAATATCATCCGGAAAATAACTGAGGAAAGTAGACGCTGCTGTCAGTTCAAATGAATTCATTTTAAGTGGTTCTCCTTAAGTTTTAAAAAAGGAGTTGTTCCCGAAGGGATAACTCCCTTCGGGATTAATGAAATAATTAAAAAGGAACTTCTTCACATTCCAACATCGAGTGCATTTGAGCTAAATACTCCTCTGGTGTTGGTTTGTCAGTCTGCTCGGGTAGTTCTTTGGGTTTGGCGTTATCAAGTAATTGGATGGATTGCACCACAATATTGATTGATTGCCGTTTCACACCTTCCACGTCAGTCCAGTTATTTGAGCGGAGTTTGCCCTCAATATAAACTTGACTGCCTTTTTGCAAGCGTTCAACAGCTAAGGCTGCTAATTTCCCAAAAAACACCAGATGATGCCATTCGGTAATGGTTTCCCATTCACCATTACGGCGATAGGATTCATTCGTGGCAAGGGAGACTGATGCAACCGGATGATGTTCCTTTGTTTGGGTGCTTCTGGGTGAATGACCCACATGCCCTATCAATTGGACTTTGTTTAATACTGCCATTTTAGTTCTCCTTTAAATGTAATTAATAAAAAATCGCACAATCGGAGAATTCCCGCACAAGGCAGAAGTGTTCCGATTGTGCGGATTAAAACGGGTAAAACAAATAACAGGGTTAATCCTGCTTCCTAGACCAACTGCATAGAATGGTTCGTTGTGGTATTCCTTGCAATTATCCCATTCAACGTTCGAGCGCCAATTTGAAGTTGTGCTATGTCTTCTGCTGATAATTCATGCTGATAGACATGAAGTTCAGCGATAGAGCGCAATAAATCAAAAAAGGCTAAATCGGTTCGAGTGCATTGGTTGGTGTATTCTGCAAAAGATGGATGTTGCATGGGTTTTCTCCTTAAATATTGGGAAATTACCCTTGCCCCATGGAGGAAGTGTGATTTCCCCTATGGGTTACAAACCTTTAAATAGGCTTAGTGATTGAAATGAATTAACGCTGAAAGATAGGTTGCAATAGACAAGCCAACGGTAATAATTGTCACTATAGTCCAGCGACGATTAGCGGCAAGTTCATTCATCATGTTGTGCCAAATCGTATCGCTTCGACTACGGCCCTCTTTCAGTTCCTGTTTTAGTTCGCCAAGCTCCAGAGCGTGATGATTTGCCTCCAGATCGTTACGCATTGCAATATCTTGCATACGCGCATCAAATTCACGTTGTTGTTCAGCAAGTTTTTTATCCTGCTCAACAAATACTTGTCTGACGGCTTCACTTAACATGTTATCCACCTCTTCGACGCTATAAATGTTGTAGATTTCTATCTGAGTCAATGTGGAAAAAATCCCTCAGATGACTCTTTAGAAAATCCACTCTCTTTAAGAATCTTAGCATATTTTAAGGTATCTGTCTGAATACGCACGACCATTTCTCCTGTAAAAAACCGGAGAAATAATCAGCAAACGCTGAGTTCTTCTCCAGCGTATGCCTACGTCATTCACCTTTTTTAAACATGGTTGAATAACCCAAATTGTTAAAGAATACATTCTCAAAATGGGTTTGTCTGATAAGTATCAGACAATGAATTCAAACGAGTTCAAAACAAGATTAATTGCTTTAATGAAATAAAAATAAAGGACTACACCTCTATTCTTTTAAGGGATTCAATATTTGTGTATTGAATTAAGGTATATCAGGTTCCCGACTAAACGCTCAGCTACAGTGATTGGGGAATTAGGGTAGCAATTTAACGAGACCAAGGTTTTTTGGTTTCTTCCGAATTTCACGGATTCATCAGTCGCTTCTCTTGTGTATTATACTAATAATAGTGGTAAAAAACCATAAAATTCTCAATAAATTTCCAATAAAAACATCTATCACCCTATGTAGACCTTCACAATATTTAATCTACAGTGCCCAAGTTCGCGAACCAGGATATGCCTGGCTCGCCTATCCCAATCCTGTTCAGTTAATGACAGTTCCTTAAACGGCCTCCCTCCAGCAATAGGTGGCAATAGCCCTTTTGTATCGTTATCAAAATAGGCAGTTAACTCTTGATACCGACGTTGGGCATAGGCGTGCCGTAAACCATGTAAATTAGTTAATCCCATGCGAGAAGTTAGCGTTTTATAATGTCCGAGTTGTTCTTTATAGGATTTTTTAGGAGGTATAAGCGATTGCCCTGGTAAGACCAATTGATGTACCTTGGCAAGCCAAAGACGCTGCGCTTCGGTTCTGATACTTATAATCCTCCCTATACCGCCTTTAGTCCAACTTGGCTGGATGAAGAGATTATTTTCTTTATGGGCTTCACTGAGAGTGAATTTAAGGGATTCTTCACGCCTGAACCCAAAAAGCGCTTGTCCTTCAAGTGATAGACGGATGTATGGGTCGTCACATAAGGATAAATCCAAGGATGTGATCGCTTTATTCACGGTCGGCAGATAAGAACGCTCCTTAATTTGGTAAGCGCTATTATCCGGTTTAATTAGTTCAGGATAGCCTAGAGTAGCTGCCATTTGCCTAAGCTTTGCCATGTAATTTTTAATAGTTGCAGGGCTTTTATCTTGTTTTTTCCAGTGTTCAACTAAAGCATGAACATGCCTTTCTTTAATACCTTTGATATGCCCGACCTTAAAGCCTAATTCATGCAAATCTTTAATGCAGCGAACCAACATAACTCGCGTATCCGCACGAGTACTATAAGACTGAATGTTCATCATTTTCACGAGATTGTGAATCGAATAGGTTGCACTTCTTAGCTTGGTATTACTCATAGCAATAACTCCAGAAGGTACTTGCCGCGGTTATACTCATTTCTTCTTTAATCATGTTTGTTGCCAATTGTTTAGGGAACTCATTTAATTCCTGCAGACGGGCTTTGGCGTATAAATAGCGATACTGAATGCCTGTTGATAAACCTGCTTGTTTCAGGGCATAGTGATAAACAAGTTTGAGGTGGGTTTCGCCTAAACACTCTTTTAGGTTTTGTGATGCCGTTATGTGCGTATGAATAGAGGTTATTATTTTTTTTTGCATTGGTGAGTGGATTGGAATAGCTCGGTCTTTGCTGTTGCTGCTGATTTCTCGCGTAATGAGCAGGAAATCTTCTTTAATATGAATATTGGGAACCAGCTGTATAGCCTCAAAGCGCGTTAGTCCAAAATGGCTTTGTAAGGCAAATTGGATGGCAGCGATAGGGTCGTTTAATTGAGTAAGCACAGCGTCTCTGTCAATAATAGGCTTTTTATTCACTCGTGATTTTGTTAATTGCAAACTGGCATTATCAATGCCATTAATGGGGTGTTCAATGGTGTTCAAAAAAGCACGGAAACACACTAAATAATTCATGATGGTGGCGTTTTTTAAGCCGCTTTTCTTCCAAAAATCTACTAATTGGATGACGTGTGCGGTGCTTAGGGCATACCAAGTAGCTGGAATTTCCCGAAGACAATAAAAATCTTCAATAATTTTATGCAAGACAAAATAACGCAATTGGCGTTGTTTGTAGGCACCCTGATTGTTGTATTTCAGGTGTTGGTTAACGGTGTTGATTAGCGTTTTTTTTCTCGACATTGTCCTCACCCTTTATAAAATCTTCACTACGTTTACCCGGGAATTAGGTTTAGTGTTGCTCGAGCAGCCCATAAAAATGGTGCTTGGTTAAACCACAAGGCTCGATCTGGGGGTAAACCCGTAGTTGCTTCATATATCAGTAAAACAGTGTTTTTTTTATTTCGTTTTTCTCCTTGCCGGTCATTAGTTAAAGGTCAATGTTCCGTTATGCCATTTGTTTAATAAGTTTATTGGTTAATGCTTCTAACGCTTCATCGGTCACTAAACTATTAATCAATTTTTTAAAAGTCGGTCGCATTTCAGTCGCTTGTTCTACGGATTTTTGTACTTGTATTAATCGTTCAAAGTTCTCCTGATTTAATAGATATTCTTTCTTGTCTTGCAGCTCATCAATAACAGATAGAGTTTCTTTGTTGCTAATATCACGGGCGGAATTGTTCATAAGTTCTCCAGTTTAAGGTGTTAAAATTAAAAAATGCCGTCATTTAAGGCAGCATGTCACAGTCAAAACCATCAAAAAATCCAATGTATTGATTCACAACACAACAATCATTCTCTGTAGTTCAAAAGTCAAAATTTAATAGTCAAAGTTTTTTATTCGAAATATCAATAGATAAAAAATTCATCATCGATAGTTCAATGGGTTCAACGAACTTGTAAAGCAAGGTGTTGATTATGAAAGGTCAACAGAATTCCTGTTGTTAGTGACTAACCGTTAAAAAACTGCGGTTAATTTTTTGGTCCTGAGCAAACAGGTGAGTTATGGTTCCCGACTAAACGTCCAGCTGCGGTGATTTGGGAATTAGGGCAGCAATGTCACAAGACCAGGTGTTCTTGGTTTCATCCGGATTACACGGATTCATCAGTTGTGTTCTTCAAGTATAGTAGCAAATTGACTGGCATCTCTCAATAAAATACAAGGACTATTTATCAAAAATAAGTGTTTTTTTCAGGCAATAATGTTCAGTAAATAATCGATTTTGATTCGGTCAGATAGAGAGTGACCGAATTTTCAATGTAACCCATTGAAAATTCGGTTGTTTAATGCAGCGAATCGCTGCGTCACTGGCAGTAAAAGGCCAGTGACGCAGCGGTCAAAGCCCGGGAATAGCGCCTCCTTCCAGAGGCTAAAAAGTTGCAGCTATTTAAAATGATGCTGCAAGGGTAGTCTGTTATTTCTTGCTAAATAACATGCTAATTACCCCAGGCTTTGCCTCCCCTTAAAGGGGATATTGGTCTTGTTGAGGATTATTTCCTGGCCTGAACTGGCCGCAAACCATCCTGCAAGACACTTAAAAGGAGTCATCTTATTGCCCACATACCCACACTAGAGCTTCACTTAGGTTGAAGTTTGTTACGCTTCGTGTGGGTATGTGGACAAAAGAATTCAATGATTTTTCAGTAGCTTAAAATTTGATGTTTGATGCAAAGATGATAGGATGCACTCCCAAAATGATATAAGGATTGTTAATGAAAAAAATATTTTTTCTGTTTATTTTTCTTCCCATGACCCTGAATGCAGCTCATTTATTTGAAAATCTGGAATTAGCAAAAAAATGCCACAAACTCTCCATCTTTATTGATGAACTCGCTGCCGCTGAGCAGGTCTCTTTTTGTAAAAACAAAGTTCATAGCGCTTCCACTTATACTGAAATGGCTGCAAATGATTTGATGTTTGATGGTTCTAATTCTGCTAAATTGAAATTGGAACTAGCAATCAGAGATCTTGCTTATTCCGCAGTTGAAGATTGTACTAAAGCAAGCGATATCGCTCTTACAAAAAATGAATTGCAAAAAATTCATGATGTTATCCCGTAGTTATTTGAAGCCGAAAGTTAGAGTTACATGTCACCGATCAATATCGGTGATCTTGGAAATGGGATTATTCAAATTTATTTTGAGATCACCAATTGTGATCTCAAGTATTGTTCATTGATTTATGCTGAGCGAAAAGTCATTCTGCAAGACCCTTGAAGGGTAATTTCATATCGTCCACATAGGCACACTAGAGCTTTACTTAGGCCTTAGTGATTTATATTAATCCAATTGGATTAATATTGAAAACGCCATGAGGCTGGGCGATAATCCCTCTGTATTCAATCTGTCTTTTATTCAGCATGAATAACTAAATCTAAAACGGTTAATTTTTCCCTTGGTTTATCGTTTAAAAAATCATTTGGGTTGTTCACAGGAGATTGTGTCATTAAGATTTGGAAACCATTCAATTATCAGCAAGTACTTTATGATTTAACTCATCTTAATGAATTTGAATGGACATTTGTTCAAGCTGCGAAAACAAATAAGCCAGAAATCCGCTATGTTTTTAGAATTGAGTTTGGTCTGCATTGTTTTACACGGGGATTAAATACACATAAAAAGGAGCTGTGGGATGATGTGCCAAGTGACTTACTCTACTCAGACTCAAGAGAACAACGGATATTTGATTTTAACCGTTATGAATTGTCAAAGAAATTACCTGAAATAACAAAAGAGCTTAGTAAGAAAAAGTGTTTTCATACTGGAAAAGAAAATTTCTTTATTATTGAACTATTGAATGAGCAAGGCCTTCGACAAGAGTATGAAGTCTACTTCCAGGTGTCAAAAAGCCAGGGTAAATTAAAGCTTTTTGTTCAAAGCGCCTATATTCGTGATTCTAACCACCGTACTTCGCAACCTAAAAAACAAAAGATTTCATTTTTTGTTATTGCCCATAATGTGCAAACGAATAAAAAGATTAAGTTACCACCAAAATAAAAAACCCTGAATATCAGGGTTCTTAATAAATTAAACTGGGCTCGCTTTATAACCGCTCTTGGGCTGGTACCTTAATAAGGTGGAGGAGTGCATAGCAGTAGCTATCCTGTTCATACACTCACTAACAATATTATGGCACTTAATTGGTCAAATCGCAACAATTTTTTGGTGAACATTATTTTTTATATCAATATAATGTGGTTTTTGTTTTTTACAACAAAGAACGCTCATACATCCTTGGGAAGGGTATTAGCGATTTTGTACGATTTTTAGAATTACAAATAGCATAAAGATAGAAAATCCTGCAAAAAGACACACGTTTCCAGCTGTTTCATTAATGGGATTTTCATTTAATATCGCTAGCAATTCAAGGTCTAAAATCGTCTTATCATCAATAAATAGTTCCCCCTCTAAGCATTCAAAGAACTACCATCAGTAATTCAGTTAAATAATAGTTCAATATGAGTGACTATTACTTGTTGATTTTGCATCACAGCGCAAGTTCCAGAGCGTAAAGGCTACTAAGTGAAATTTTTACATTGTGAAAACTAAAGAGCAGTATTTATATTAAGTGTTACACTTGCCCATATTGTCCCACTGGTTTTTTTAAAGTCAATTTTGTTATAGCTTCAGTAAAGACTTTAAGCATTTCGAACACGGTGCTTTTATAGACATTTGAAAAATAAGCGAGTCAACACCAAATAATTATTATATAATCGCGTAGTTTAAGATTATGGTTGTCAGATAGGGAAATATTCATGCAAAAACTCTTTAAAACCTTATTTATTCATATAACGCTATCTTGTAATTTATTTGCTTCAGAGGCTATTAAAGTATTCCCCCAATTTATAGGATATTCATTTGCAGAATATGAACCCTATGAGTTTATTCAAGATGAAGAGACTTGTGCAGACTCAGCTAAAATTACAATTAATATTCCAATGGATTTTCATAATGAAAATGAGTTTCCAGTTATTTTTTATTCCAAACTTCCCTCCTTTCCTGATTGCAAATGGGATGTAAATTACAGCACTGATGCTATCTCGGATAGTGTTACTTCAAATTATGATATGAGTAAAATTAAAAAAACACTTACTGCTCAAGCATCCTGTTTTTCATCGGAAAGTGGACACTCTAATTTTTTCAAATTGAAAGCTCATCCTGTGTATTTATGCCCCAAAAATACAATATTCACTGGTGCTGGTTGCATGACAGTCGACAAAGAACATTGCTCAGGCGACATTGTTGCAAGAGATATGGATTCTTCAATACCAATGATAAAACTTCAGGGGCATGTGGGGCTGGTTTTCAGATTTAATTGGCATGAAGATGATACTCCACTTGATGTAGGTGACAAAATGCCTATCTACACCTTTGAAGTACTCAATAATGAATATGTAATAAACTTAAATACCATCGATAACTTCGTTAATACTGTTCCAGGTGGGTATTGGGGTGAAAAATTTGGTGTTAAAACACATCCTTATTTAAAAAATGATGATTTACAGTTGATATTTGAATCTCTAATTGATTTATTAGAAAAATTAGAGACAGGTATCCCCATAAGCTATAATTTCAGCTGGCATGTTAGCAATGGCGAGATTACTGCGAGGTATAAGTACATTGATGGCAAATTTATAAAACAATACCATCAACAACCTATTGGATTTCGATGCGATACTTTTATAAGGTATCTTTTTGAAAATGGCCCGGGTATTAAATTCGATACAGGATCATTTATCACACCACGTTTGCTCTATATAAGCTTATTACATCTGAGAAATGGTAAAGATATCCCATTTTCTATGATGCCGACTCCTTATAATATCCCTCTTGATACCAACATGGAAAAAGAAATTAAAGATGCATTAATTAATGACAATGTAGATCGTCTTGATGCACTAACGTTTAATTACCTTTCAGATAGCAACATATCTGATGATACAAAAGCTAAATTCATACTCTCATTAGCTAGTTTATACTTGGATGATGAATATAAGTCACAATACTTGCTGGATTTACTTTATGAGCTTAAACTTTTTGGTGTCTCATCAGATCTTATAAACTTATACTCTGACACCACTAATAAAGAAACTCACGCAAAATTATATAAATTGATCGAATCTTCAATTTTATTTGAAACTAAAGAGGAAACTGAAAAGTTATCTAGTTCCGATATTAATAAAATTATTTTCGTCAATGATTTTCTTCTCCATCAAGCTAACTTTGTAGCTTCTCAAAGAAGTGTAAATGATGAATTTATTATTCGATCAAAGCAGATCCTTATGCTTAACAATAAAAGATTAAACTTTAATAAGAGCAGTAAAAATTTGTGGAAAACGAATTATTGAGATGTGACGTAGCCTATCACGTTTATTCTATTGGAACTGTGATGAACAGGATCATCTGGCGGGGAAAGGATTCAAACCTGATAACCATGTTCGACGCGAAGTTTCTCGACTAAAGAAGTGAGTTGCAATGCTTTCTGCCGTTCTAAAAAGTAAAACTGCTGTTCAGCCAAGCATTCAAATTATGAATGCATTTGTAAAGATGCGAAAAATTTTATTATCGCACGATAATCTGATAAGCAAGCTACATGAAATAGAAAGAAAACAAGTTGATTTTGAAATTAAAACAGAAGAAAAATTTGAAGCAATATTTACAGCACTGGAAGCTAATCCAGCCACTCCAAAACAAGGAGTATTGTGAGCTGTTAGAAAAACAGCAGCTTAGAGATGCTCTTGAAGAATTAAAACATGTTGCTAATAAAGAGCACATATCTCTACTTGGGGTTAATTCCTTATAGCGCTGGTTTATCAGTATCATAGACGATAACCCATGCTCCATATGGGTTATTGATTGAATAAGGTAATGGGTAGTATTTACAAATTTTGTTAAAAACAAAGCTATTAAACATTTAAAAAGTAATCAGATAGTTCCGCTAATGCTCGTTAAGTACACACTTTAGTATCCCGTGCGGATAAATTAGCGCTATAAGGAATTAATCCCTATTAAGCATCACAGGAATTCCACGAATCGTATATATCTTTTCAGTTAGTTTAATTTTGTTGCTAAGAGCCTTCATACACCCATAACCATCTTGATACTATAAGCGTGATATTTTAATGGCTTATCGAGGCAGTAAACAGCAAAATAGTGTTTATCGAAAAATAAAACCACAATTTAAAATGGATTTAGTGCATTCTAAATTGCCATTGGCAAGCTTGAACCAGCCAGTTCCTAAAGCTTTTTCTGCTACCGCATCTACATACCAATTAAAGCTTGGCAATGGACTAAAAATAAGTTTTTGATTTTCTTTTGTTCTATAGATACAGGTCACGAGCATATCATAGGTGTTGTTATCTTTCTTTTTTAAAACGGCCTTTTTAAACTCAATGGGTTGATCGTCCCTGATTGGGTTGTTGTTCTTTATTTCCCAATGCACATCTTTATTATTAATTGAAGTTCTGATATCCGAGACAGAACTTGCCTCTTTGATTGTTGGGCAACGGTAAGAGACGCTGGTATTCTTCGCATGAGCAATCAGGCTACTTGAAAGTAAAACAATGGCAACGCCATAAGACATAATTTTATTATTAATCATACAATAATCGTCCTTTTGATTTGTCAAAATAATCTATCATGAAACAGAAAAACCAATCCCCAATGAAATTAAAATTAATAATCAAAGTGGGCGACTGATGTCATTAATGTCCTAATTTATTAGTCTGTTGTACCCCTTCTTTTACCGTGGTTAAAATATAGTGTTACTACAGAAAAAGATCCGACAGGTCAAGATAAAGTGGCATTTCTATTGGTGGTTTTACGTTAGGATGCTCATGACAAAACTTAGGCTTTCCGTGAAATTCAAAAGCGGTCATAGGGCAACGTGGATATTCAGAACAAACCCACCAAACAGCCTGATTGCGTTGATTTTTTAACATAGTTCCTTCACAGTGTGGACAACTAAAATTGCAGAATACTTCTGTCATTTGATAGTACCTTTAATTGATTAAAAAATTGATAAAAGGGTTATGCGATAGAATCTTTACAAAAAATTAAATGAAAAACCTATCAGTACTGCCTGTTGTGCTGGGATGTGGTGCAACACTCCAGTCTCAGTTTCAGGGGAGACAGTTAGTTCGGGTTTTTTACCCCAGATGATTTGATAACCTATAGTGATGGTGGCTTGTTGATTAATTCGATAGCCAAAGCCTACCTGAATTTCAGGAGAATAGGCCTGCACATCATTGACCTCAACACGGTCTACTTGAAGTTGTCGAAAAGCAACCCCTCCCTTCATCCAGGCAATCAATGGGAAACCACTCATCGGCTCGGATTTTAAGCCAATGAGTACATCAAGTAAGGGTTTAATCTCGGCAGATATTGGAACACCTCCTAATACATCAATAGACTCTTTGGACAAGGCAAGCCGCTGGGTATTTCCACTTTGAATGCCAGCCTCAATATCAGCTTGCCAATAAGGATTGGTGAATAAAGTACGCCCTAAACTAAAACGTCCCACAGCGGATTGGCCGTCATTATTGGTCATGTCAGGAGTATGTCCCATACCAAAGGAAGCATTGACGGTCCATGGTTTAAAATGTGTCTCATTATAGGCATAAGTAAGTCCAGTTAAATTCATTAAGGTGAGTAACAGTATTATTTTTTGTTTCATGATAAGTTCCTTAGTATTTCTCATAATTAGAGGTTAAAAACGACTGATGGCACGCACACGTCCAATAGTGTTTGATTTGCTGCTGGCGGTTATTTCTCCCGTAGAAAAATTTTGCAGCCAGGCATTGGATACACTCGCTTCGGTAGAGCTCCAATAAAATTCAGGGGCAAAAGAAGATAAATTGGAAAGATGCAGATTAGTGTGCAGTAATTGCAGTTCAAACGCCGAGGGAAGATACCAGCCACCGTAACACGTGTTGCCTACAGCAATTGGGGTTTTACACGGCGTTACCCCATCCTCAAGCACTTGGAAATTAGCGGCCTGTAAGGCTGCAAAAACACCGCTTTGATTATCAATTGTCTGCGCTGCGATGATTACCCGAGTATTACTTTCCCCAGCCCCAATACCATCTCCCTTGGCATTGGTGATTTTGTTTCCCGAAGCGCCATTGCGCCATTGTATTCCTTGACTGTTGACATCAATCTTGCTGGAAATTAAACCGTGCTGCCCGCTTTCATCCACATAAAATACCAGCCCACCGCGGTATTCTTCGCCAATTTGATGGGATATTCGGGACATTTTAATCACATCACCCTCAATCGTGATGCCATCTCCTGCTGTATAGGTTCCTGGAAGCCCACGCGGTCCTTCTGCACCCATTGATCCTTGAGGTCCTGGTATTCCTTGCAGACCTTGTGGGCCTTGAGGACCTGGTGCGCCCTTCTCACCTGGAATGCCTTGTTTTCCTTCGGGGATGTTAACTATTTGAGTTTGTAATGAATCGGTCTTCACTTGTAATGCGGTTATTTTGCCATCCAATACTTTAATCAAATACAATATCTCCCCAATAGGATCGGCATGAATGCTAAAGGATGCGGTGAGCAATAAAACACTAATTATTTTTTTCATCATGGTTCTCTTCAATTAAAATGCATGGATGGCGCGAACGTGCGCGGGTGTTGATTTTTCATGGATGCTTGGCTCACCACTACTAAAATCAACAAGCCAGGCTTGAGTGGTATTGCTTTCTGTTGAACTCCAATAGGGTTCATCAGTTAATTGACCTAATCCCGTCCGTTTTAAATTGCTATGCAAGGCCACAAGCTCATAAACTGAAGGTAAGTACCAGCCTCCGTAACAGGCGGAAGTCGCGGTTATTGTGGCAGGACACGGTGTTATTCCGTCGGCTGAAATCTGGAAATTAGCAGCGAGAAGTGCTGCAAACCGCCCCTCTTGCTGATCAATGGTTTGTTCAGCAATGATGAGACGAGTATTATGTTCTCCCGCTCCAAATCCTTTGGCTTGAGCATTAACGGTTCTGTCCCCTCCCTCCCCATTACGCCATTCAATGCCCTCGCCCTCATTCAAATCTGTAAGAGAAACCATTAATCCGTGTTGCTGACTGGCATCGACCCAAAAGACCATGCCACCTTGAAATACTTCACCAATGTGATGGGTGACAATGGGCAGTTCACTGACTTGCTTTTGAACTGAGCCCACTCCTGTATTGAGCGCTTTAATTTGAGCATTAAGCTCTGTGCGCAAAGCATCTATCGATGCTTTTACATACTCCGTGGATGCCGGACTACACCATGCATGAGTACTTAACGCACAAACCAACACTCCTGTTGCAATCAATTTTTTTGTAACCATTTGTTTCGTTCCTCTTAATCATAAAAATATTCATTCATCATCCTTAAATGGTTTAGTCCTGTTTATAGTGAATTCGTCTCTTTGTTCTGCGATAAGTCATCATTAATGATGAATTGGAAAACCCGTGATTCGTGGCGCTCCTTTATTGTCTAAAAAGGTGGTTTTACATTGAGGAAATCCCGAACATCCCCACCAAAAACCTTTTTTACCTTCCCTTCTGTACAGGGTTTTTTGACACTCTGGGCAGGAAAATTGACTTACTTCACTGGGCTTTTTATAAGCGGGTGCAAGGTGAGCTAATTGTTCTAACATGCCGGTGAGCGTGTCACTTTGATCATCAAGAAAGTCGGTGATCTCGTTCACCCCATTGGCAATACCATCCAATACTTGCTCCCAAAGTGCGGTGGTTGCCGGATTGGTAATGCTGGGTGGTAATTTCTGGATAAGGCCGCGCCCTTTGGGTGTGGAGATGAGTTGCTTGCCCTGACGTTTAATGTATTCTCTACTAACTAAAGTTTCTAAAATATTGGCACGGGTGGCTTCCGTGCCAATCCCTGCTGTTTCTTTTAGAATTTTTTTAAGTTGCGGGTTATCCACGTATTTAGCAATAGACTTCATCGCAGTAATTAAGGTTCCTTCGGTAAATCGTGCGGGTGGATTGGTTTTTCGTTTATCCACTTGGCAACTAGTGACAGCCACCGATTGTCCTTTGATTAATTGGGGAATGTTGCCTAAATGTTCCTGGGAAGAACCTTCTGGTTCTTCTTGAGCCTCCTTCTCTTTAATCGCGTTTTTCCAACCTAATACTAAAGCTGTTGCACTTGAACCTTTAAAGAAATGTCCCCTGATATCAAGCACAACACTTCTTTGTAGGTATTCATAATCACCAAGAAATTGCGCTAGATAATAAGAGCGAATGATGTGGTAGAGCTGACGCTCAGGCTGTGACATAGAGTAAAGAGCAACGTGTGCGTTTGCTGTTGGAATGATGCCATGGTGGGCCGTGATTTTTTTATCGTTCCATACCCTTGATTGGAACGTCTGCGAACATTGAGACAGTAAGGGTTCAATTTCTTTATCTACCTGTCCCAGCGCTTTTAAGACGATGGGTGCTTCTGCAAATTGACTTTCGGGTAGATAACCGCAATCGGTTCGCGGGTACGTGGTTGCTTTATGCTGCTCATACAAAGATTGAGCTACATCCAGGGTTTGTTTGGCACTGAATCCATATTTGGCTGAGGCGATTTGTTGCAAGGTGGATAAGGACAGGCATAAAGGTGGCGCCTCTTTTTTTCGGGTTTCCTTAAATTCGTTAATAGTTCCCTGTTGGCCTTGTATTTGAAGTACCACAGCATCAATCAGCGATTGATTAATGCATCGCCCTTCCTCATCAGTAACCTCTTCAGGCATTTCCCAGGTAGTCCAGAACAACTCTTGACTTACCGAGGCACATTGGGCTTTTAAAACGAAATAATCCTTTGATTTAAAGTGTTCAATTTCAAAGTCCCTATCCACAACCAACTTTAGGGTTGGCGTTTGTACACGCCCTACAGATAAAACGCCCTGTCCAGGAACACCGAATAAGCAACTTGCCGCCATCGTTAAATTCATGCCAATCAACCAATCGGCACGTGCTCTGCCAAGTCCTGCTTGATAGAGCGATTCGGTGGAGCTGCCTGTACGAATGGAATTCAGTGCCTTTTTAATAGAAGACTCATCCAGGGCAGACAACCATAATCGCTCAACAGGCCCTTTATAATGACAGTAATCCAACACTTCACGACCAATCACATCACCTTCTCTGTCTGCATCCGTAGCAATGACCACCGAAGTGGCCTTTTTTAATAGCTGTTTAATGGCATTGAGCTGTTTTTTAGTTTTTTCCTGTGGCTTTAAAACCCACAGCTTTGGAACAATAGGTAAGATGTCCATTCGCCAAGGTTTAATGTGTTCGCAATAGTGATCGGGTGGTGCCAGTTCCAGTAAATGACCAATGCACCAGGTGACTGCAATGCCCTGCCCTTCAAAACAGGATTCAGTTCGCGTCTTAACCCCAAGAACTGCAGCAATGTCTTTGGCTTGAGAAGGTTTTTCGCAAATATATAATTTCATGCAGCGCCCCTTTCTTCAGAATGGTGACTGCTCAAAGGCTCGCACTCGTGTTCTAGTCTTTTGTTTAAACAAGACAGCAACGGTTGCCTGATTTTTTCTTCAAGCCTTGGTGCCACATTGGAGGTAAGTGCCTTATACAGGAGGGAGTAATCCATCTCACCATGATGTTGTGTATGCAGTTGATAGGACTCTTTCTGATGAATTACTTCATAGAGTGTAATCAAGGGCAGGTCTTTAACTGAGCTTACTAAAAGCGTACTTAAAAGGCGATTCACCTCTTTAAAAGCCCGTCTTAGGTTATTAAAGTAATCATCATCATTGGTAAAGCACCCTGCGGTTCTTAAGGTTTTAAGAAGAGAGATAAAGTGGTCGTACACTTCAAAGAGTTCAACCAGACTACTGGCCAGTGCGCTATCAAAGCATACCTCAGGAAAGTGCACGGGTTGGTAGGTGATTTTTTTACCAGCCAAATGCTTCTTCTTCTCCAATACCCCCTCAAATTTGTCAATTTCATCATAAAATTTTTGGATAAGGGTATTAACGGCTTCATTCATTTGATAAAGACTTAAAAGCGCATAAACACGCTGCTCCTTACAACTCTTGAGTAAACTTGCTACTTTACTCATGAGTTTTTGGTAAAAATTTACCCCATTTTTTAGTTCACGAGTAAACAGACGATTCACCTCATGATTACTCAAAGTTAGTTTTACTGTAGTGGTCATTATGAGTTTCCTTTTTTAATGTCAGTGGAATATTCAGTACGGATGGGTTGGCTTAAACGACAAGGCACTACTTCCTGTTGCAGTCCTGCTCTTGTGATAAAATAAAGTGCTCCATTACTAAAAGACTCTTTTAAAGCAGATTCTAAATCTTCAGTTGCAACGCCCGAGCGACTTTGGTATTTGCCAAGAACTTCAGGCAGTACAAAAATACGTTGGTCGTCTTGTTCCTGGAGTTGTCGCAGAATTAATTCTTGAGCATCTAATGAAAATTGTTTGTTACCAGAATGCATGCGGTGTTCAAGCCACTTGATAAAATCAGGTATTATTTCTAGGGTAACTGAAGGTTTTTCTGGCTCTGTTTGAAGTGGTACTGCAGGCTCTTTAATATCTTCCTCGGCGTCCGACACAAAATGACCTACCTCAAGTTCCGGGCTTGATTCAGAGATTAATGGCTGAGCAGTTCGCAGCGGTTCGAGTTTATTAATGTCACACAAAACGCTTTTAATATCATCGGGAGCCAGACCATCGTTAAGAGGTAATGGAATTCGAACCTTATATAATTCCCCGCCATTAACCAAAACAAACGCCTGGCCTTTAGGCAGCGAGGTAATGTCGTTGACCTCCAGCATCCCAATTGAATTTTTTTGTACTCGGTCTTCATTGGTGGTATTAAAAAACACACCCTCTTCACCATGTGGCGTATCACTAACCATGGACACTTGGGTATGTGATACCACATCAACACTGGGTAGAACTTTAATTAAAAGATTCGCAGTTTCATCATTTTCTACCCGTAAAATAATCAGTGTGTTTAAGTTGCCTTTGGTGACTTCAGCCATAGCCTTTGAGCCTAAAGCCACTTCTAAATCCTGTTTGGTTTGGGCATAAGCCGTCACCTGAAAGCCTGCTCCGCCTGCTTTATTTAATATTTTTACAAAGGAGTCCTGAATGATTTCAGACAGCTCGTCACAATGAAGATTTAAACGATAATTGGCGTGACTTTCTTTATAAATTTTCCCTGCAGTTGACACTAAATCAGATAAGAAGGCCTTACCCACCGCTTGGGCGATGTTAGGGTTGGTTAAGCTATCGAGCCCAATGTAAATGACCCGTTTGTGCTTAATTGAGGCCATCAACTCGATTTCAGAAGTCGCCTGAGAAAAGGAAAAAATACCCGAAGCATTGCTTTTATTAATTTCGGATAGAACAGGTCCGACACTGGCGGTAATTTTGTCGTAATAGGTCTTATCCATAAGCGCTGCATCGTATAAATCAATAAGTACCTGGTCGTGCAACGACTCCACATTGCCTTGGGCAATAGTATTGGAAATGTATTGTTTAAAGTATTTTGCAACGGCTTTAGCCCTGTCCATTGGAGGATACGGATTGCCGTATTTATCAACTCGGGCATCATTATCCGCAATGATTGCGGCAACCTCATTTAGATAATTGGGCTCACGCTGCGGCATAATAGTATCGGCATAAGCCATCAATAATTGATCGAGGCGACTGATGTAAAAAGCAATGGTTTTATAGGTAATGGGTTGATGCATTTCCTCAAGGCAAATCGCTACAATATTGACGTATTTCCAAGCAAAAGCGGCAAATTGCTTGCCCTCTCCCTCTGCAGCAATGGCATCAGTGATGCGGGTAGCCACTTCACTCACCTGGTCAAAATTTTTCAAAGGATTATAACAGGCGGACAGCTCAGGAAATCCCAGATGAACAATACGAAAATCCTCCAGTCGATTAGAGGCTTTACAGGCAGAATACATATCCCTGACCAGTTCCAGATCCCCTTTAGGATCAACCACAATCACCGCATCACCATTACGAATGTCCTGGTTAATTAAGATGCTGGCAAGACGTGTTTTCCCAACCCGGGTTGTACCCACCACAAAGGTATGTCCCACGCGAATACTTTGTGAGATATATACCGGTTTATCGCTGTTGCCAAGTCCATGTAAATAAGGCTTTCCGCCTACATCAGGGTCTGGACGAAAAGGATTCAATCGTGAAGGACTTCTAAGCCATGAAGCCAAACGCGTAGTTTCATGGTTTTTACAAAAAGCACTGACGGCTTGATTCACTGCATTTCGTTGTAAAAACCGTTCATTTTCGACCTGTTTAATTTGATGAAGTCGCTGGGTGTGTCTGGGATACCATCGAAACCCACGCCCAACAAAAAGCCAACGCTTTGACAGCGGGACTTGAGTCGTGGTCATGGCAAAATAAGGCATAGCTATCAAGCGTTTTTGATAACGGATTACCCGATAGGCTTGAAAGGCACGCAACCCACTTAACCCTCCTAAACCTAATGCTGCATAAAGCCCCATGCTTTGAGTCAAGAGCAGTACATGAGGCAAGCAATAGGCCAAAACAGTAAATGATCCCAAAGTAATTGCTGAATAAATCTCTGTGGGATCTCTTAATAAATTTTCAACAGGGTATCGGTTGCCCATGTTCTTACCTTAATAAATTTAAAACTTCGAAAATGACAAAGGCGCCTATTAAATAAAACCGCGCATTCAATGCACATCGCAGCTGCTCTTCACTAGGAGAAGAGGCTTGTTTTTGACTAAGTAGGTTGATTAAAAAAGGCCATGCAAAATAAAGGACTGCATAAAAAAGCCCATGGATCATGAGTAAAGCCCACTTGAAGTGCTGAACTAATTGGCGAAAGTGATTCAATGAATCCGTATTTCTTAACAAAAATGGCGTGATGCAGATGATTAAAATCGCTAGTAAAATCAATTGAATTGCCACTATAATTGAAGGTCGAAGGAATTTTTTTAACATAAGGACAGCTCCTGATGAGTACTGCATTGAATGTTGGAAAAGGCTTGCTGAAACTGGTTTGGGGTTTGTTTAAAATAACTTTGTTGGTAGCTGATGCTGCGATTAACATATCCGGTAACAACAAAAAAACGCCACGGTATAACGAATTGGATGCCATTGAGCTTTTCCATAAAGCAGCGATAAATCCTAAAGATTATGAGGATGCTACAAGACATCAGTAGTTGAATTAACCCGCTCATATCATCCCCCGCGATGCAACCTTAAGTCCTGTTTTGGCAACCTGCATTCCTGAATCAGCAGAATTTTGTGCGGCATTCTGTGAATACCCAAATAGGCTCGCCAACCCAGCACCTGCATCCCCGCCAAAATGACTGGACAATTTAAAGAGCAATAAAGGCGCGACGTAGTAAAAAAGTACGGCCATATTACGCATTGCAGCCACTAAATCACTGTCGCCCATGGGGTCAATAACACTGCGTTCTAAAATGCCCACGTAATGCCAAATGCATTGGATAAAAATCGCCATAACAAATAACCCGCAGAGCGCTCCTAAAGCTCGCGGGCTATAACCGCTTAAAGCAAGAACAAGCGGTGTAAAGACAATTAAGAAAAAATAAAAGAATGCATGCATTACCGGCAGGGTTTGCATGGTGGCCTCTCTTTTTAAAGGGGTAGAGGTATACGATTTAACGGACTGTCCTATATTCACAAGACCGCGAGAAAGAGAGGTTCCGATGCTGCTGTTGGTTGTATTCATCAGCGATTCAGAACTTTGTTCCTGTAAATCACGATTATCCTGGATTAAAACTTTGGCGATGTAGTCTTGTGGGGTTAAATCAGAATTCCAGGCAGACTGATGCTTTTGTTTGTAATCCAGTACTCGTTTACTCACATCAAGTGAGCCAATGTGTTTGTCGAAATACCCTGCTCGTTCAGATGCTTTCACTAAATCAGCCTGAATTTTGTCCCACCATTGATTGCATGTTGGGTAACCATTAGTAGGTTTATGGTTATTTACCGACGCATCATCCTTAGCCGCCGACTCAAAATTGGGATTTGGGTATTGAGCATAGGAAAATCCAGGCACCGGTTCTCGTGCTCTTGATTTGCCATAATAAAAAGTACGGAAGGTTTTAGAGCCCATCCAATTAAGATCGTCTTCACCACCATGACGCTTTAATATTTTTTTAATTTGTTCTTTTTCGCTATCAGTTCTTGGCTCATTTAAATAACTGCTGCGTGCTTCTAAAAAGCACTGGCGATGAAACTGCAAGGCCTGCTGACGCAGCTCTTGAGGAATGTAGGTTGAAATCAAATCCCCCTGGATGGACTGAAGGCTGTCAGTACACCCCGCCACTTTCATGAGCCCATAGCTGAAACTAGAAAACAGGTTTTGCAATACCGCAAATCCAATAGGCATTTTGACCTGATTGGTTAGTACGTTTGCAAAGGCTTCATCATAAGTAGTACCTGAATCTTTAATATGCGATTCGCTGACTTCTGTGCCTTTTTTCATGGTGCACATCGGCTTAAACGACAGCCCCTTTTGCTCTAATGGCACGCAGGGGTAAACAAATATTCCACAGATTAAAAAAGTAATGGCCAGCTCATACAAAAAGCTGTTGAGCGCATGTTCTGCTGCATTATGGGTCGAACCCGGTGGAGCCAGCACGTTTTTTAGATAGCGATACCCCACCATCAAAAATCCAATGTATAAAAGCCCTGTTTGCCATAGGGCATCAAACAACACATCATACTGTTGCCAGCCCAGATAGGTGGTATATAAAGCTAATGGACTAAATACAATCATGGTCCTACTCCTTCTTATCGCTGTTTTGATACACCGCACCGTTTTTAATGAGATCTGTCTCATGGGTGCTGCCTGGCATTGATTTGGCTAAATCACGAGTGCGCAAATCCATAATGAGGTTTAGGGTTTGGGTCATCATTTTTTTACGAACCTCACTTTCAAAGGCCAGGGAGTGAATTTCTTTATCCAGCTTGCTGAGCGCGGCATTCACCATGGTTTGAGCGGGCTTTAGATTTTGTACCTCTTGAATCTGCATGCCGGCTTGCAGGAGGTGGCGTAACATAATCGCCTCATCTAATAGATTTTGAATGGCAATTTCCTCCCCTAATTTGGATACGGTCATGATTTGTTGCTCGCGAGGCATGCGTTGGATTGCCGTAATGATTTCATCGGTAATGACTATATTAGAGGCACTGATTTTTCGTAGATTCACTTCAGTTAAAGGCCACTTCTTATCAACCAACTTCCATAAAGCGCTACTTACATTAGTAACGCAGGTTGAGCTGCTGGCACTCTTTGGGCAGCTTTGAAGTAATGGGGACAGACCAACGCCAGCCTTGGCATCATGTGCGTCGTTTTCTTTTTTATGACTGATGTAAATGTCACCTAAAACCAGTACCGCCCAATGAGCGGCCTCTTCGGGAGTACGCCAAATTTGAGCGAAATGATTTTTTTTAATATTGTCCTCTGAAGGAGCTGTTTTATCATCAAGCCCACGCGATGGGGTGAGTAATACGTTATAACCTGCAATCACCACATCATTAATGACTTTAATAGGGACTTGTTTGCTCCCGCCGGCATTGCCTTTATCTCGATGCACCCAGGGTAGACCGTATTCTTCCCCCTTATTGGCAATGTCTTTGGCAGCTTTTGAAATATCGACAGACTCGCCATTTTTGGCACGCCTTGCCGCATCCACCCACCCTTGAGAATCAGATACTGACAGCATGCCGCTAATGGGCGAATTTCCTTCCTCAAGGGCTCGTTTTGTTTCCTGACAATCAGCTACTTTTAAGGCAAATTCATTTTGTGCACCGGCAGAAGCATTTTGTAAGATATTATAAAGTCCGGGCATGGCTTGTTGCAGCTTGTACATAGGAAAGCCCGCAACAGAGCCTTTTAAATTATCGACGACATCCGAAGGCATGCCATTGACGGAATTTTTAAAATCATTAAACGTATTGGTAATAGTGACTACCGGATTAAACAAATTACAGCTCAACCCTCCTCCGTTGATGAACCCACCAATGGTCACGGTCTGGTCCCGATTTACAGGAGGTACGAACACATCCGATGAACTCCCCAATTGATAGTAATATTCAGATTGTTCTGGAAAGAGAGAACTCGCCAAAACCCCAGTACTGAATAAAACTCCTAACGCCACTACGCTTAATTTCATTGGTTTCTTCCTATCGTTTTTGAGGGGTGCCCACATCGGGTGTGCCCCAGAACAATTTGCCAGATTGTGTGACACAACCCTTGTATTTGCGCCACACCACAAAGACATAATTCCCATTGCCTTTGCGCTCATCATCTATACCCTCATCTGTTGGGTCGCCCGGGATGATGTTGCGATTGTTTGGATAAACTTCCTGCCAAATAACCTGTTTTTGGTGGGGATCAAACACCACATTAGCCGACACACAATGAGGCCCACAGGTATTGCTGGTCGAAATTTTTAAGTGCATGCCGCCTTCGTTGGTTACAATGTCTGCAGCATGCATTGCAGCCACGACTGAGGCTCTAAACCGTGAGGGCTGGGTGACGCGCATGAGGCGGGGCAGTTCATGACCCCATATATAGGATGAAGTTCCAATATCGTGATTCATTAAAAGCGAAAGCCTGCTTGCCATATAAGCAATTTCAGCGAGTTCCGTCCGTTCATTCACCGCATCAGCAAGACTTGAGTAATACAATTTCATGAACGTGGTTTCAGGCTTATGGGTTACTCCTTTCATTTGATAAATTGCTGATGGAGAGCCGATGACACTGACCACTCGGGTTCGGTCTTCATTAATGTGTTGCGACGCCAATTGTCCACTGCCATCACCAAAGCCCAAAGGCAGGTTTAGTGCTGTTGTAAATAACGACTTATAGGTGGTTAATGTCGCTTTATTTTCATAAAGAGTATTCGCCTCAATCCAGGGATTTTCCCCAGGATTATTGGAAACGGTCACGATTAAATCAGGGACAAACTGAGATACTGCAGGACCTGGGGTTAATTTCGGTGGAAAATTACGTTCTAACCACATGCAACCGCCAATCACCTTCAGGTGGCTATTTTTCATTTGCTTTTTTAATACCCTGAGTGCGATCTTAGGAGTGCTAATCGGCTTGTTCGGTTTGGTGCTTTCAAACCCAAGGGCTGCCAATGAAAAAAGGACCATGTAAACGCACAGTATCCACTTAATCATGATGAGCCCCTTTGTAATGACGACTTGCAATCAATGCCTTATCTGCTGCGCGTACGCCATAAGTTACATAGCGCTTATCGATGACGATGGCAGGTAGTGATGACAGCGCATAAAGCCTTGCCCGCATCTGGCAGCGATAAAAGGCGGTCAGACGGCCATTTTGAACGGTATCAACCCGTTGTACTGCTCTAATCTCGGATGCATTACGGTTTAATTCCAAAGTCATTTCATTTAATGCATCAAGCGCACAGACTTCGGCCTGTAAGCCATTAAGTGCCACAGAGTATGCCGAGGTTGTAAAGACCTCGATGAGCTCTGCGTAAGTCACACAACTAATCAGGCTAATCATCATAAAAACAATGCTCTTCAAGGCTGTGGCTTCGTTTGTTTTCCAAGCGTGTGGCCACCAGTTCTGCCGCTTTAAGTACGCCATGTTCTTCCTCCAAAAGATGTCGGGTTGCTTTTTCTGATTTTTCATTCAGGAGTAACGCCAATAAGTAGCGCGGTGGAATGACTCTAAATAAACCCTGATAGCGGGAACCTAGTAAAACGGCTTCCGCATAGAGTCCTTTTTGCGAGTCAATATCTCGAATAAGTGCTTCTTGCTCCGGGGTTAATTGTTTGAATTTTTTTACATCGGTCAGTTCTTTTTCATCAAGGCCTAATAAAATCCAGGTTTCAATCAGGGAGAGAATTTTCATGGCCTTTTCTGAGCTCATGTCCCCCACATTCTGAGTAATGGGAACCAGCCATAGTCCTAATTTTCTGGCTACTTTTGCGGCCAGTAGACAAGCTGACACAATCACATCAATTTGAAATTGCAGGTGGGCTTCATCAATAAATAAAAAAGTGGGTCTGTTGTCGTTTTGGGTGGCCTCGGCCATAGCCAAGATCCGCGGTAGCAAGGACACCATCACCAAAGCCAATTTCCCTTTATCGTCTTTAATGGCTGAAATATCGATATGAAAAATATCAAAGTCCCCTAAGGGCTCAGTGGGTACGTTAAAAAAGCGCGACTTATTGCTGTTAATGACATAGCTGTTGAGTCGGTCATGCATCTCCAAAATACGGTCTTTTTTACGAGGAACCTCCTCAAGTGCAAGTCGTTTTGCAAAGGCTTCCAATACATGTTCGGTCAGCATCTGCGGCACTTCATTTTTAAATGAAGTCAGGATGGCATCACTTAACACTTCAATCAGCAGGGTTTCATCACTTAAGGAAAACAACTCTTCTTCTTTTTCGTTCGCTTCCGTTATCATGGTACGCAAGGCTAAAAGCAGTTCACTTAAATAGCTGCGTGATTCTTCATCACAATTTAAATCAGAGTCTTGCGCAATTACTGCCAGATTGGCTTGTAAATCCAGCATCTTTTGGGCAAGTTTTGCGGCTTTTTCTTCTGATAAATTCTCACTGATTTCAGGTATTGCCTTATATGCTTCACAAAAAGGGTTTAAGGGAACTGCTTTGCTCTTTTGATTGCTGAGTAATAATTGTTTGGTGGATTTGCCCATCGTTTTGGCGTGAATGAGCATGCGATCAAAGGAGTTGCCCATTTCGAACAAAACAATACGCGCATTTTTAGTGGCCATTAAGGAGTTAATCATCCAGCCGGTTGCCACCGACTTTCCCGCACCAGAGTTGGCAAAAAGGGCCATATGGGAGTTTTGACTGATAAAGTCATGATGTAAGATATCAAATAAAACGGGCTCGCCTAAGCGATTAAAGAAGGTAAAGCAGGGAAGGTGCCTTGCCCCTTGATTGCGTCCATACACTGGGAGTAATGCCGCAAGCTCTGATGCAAACACCAGGCGGTCATAACACAAGTACTTCCGTGCAAAGGAGGGAACGAAACTAAAAGGCAGGCTGTTGAGGTAGCTGTTTAATGGATGTAAATCAAAGCTTGAATTAATAAGCGGCATTTTGGCATCAATAAATAACGAGTGCAGTTCTTTTTCAATCTGCAACAAGGTTTTGTCATCACAGCCTCGGTAATACACCGCTTGATTCACCCAAAAAAGTCGATTGCCACAAGCCAGCTCATCACGGGCGGACTTAATGTCCTGACGCACTTCAGAAGGCTTAAGGCTTGTGCCAATAACGCCCTTTTCTATACGCATCAAGTGCGCATCCAGTGATTCATCGCTCTCAAAGATCACCGATAGGGTATAAATAGAGCCTTCAGGTAAGCGGTCCAATAAGGCATAGCGATGCTTGGGGTTGGCCTGGGGTTTTTCTCGGGAAATCAAACCAATTTCCGGGGCTTCTTTTAGGCCGTCCACATAAAGCACTCGATGCTTGATGCCATCAAACATAAACCCCTGCTCATCGCTTGCCACAGGACTAAAGAAGATGTTTTGAGGAAAGCAAAAGCTTGCTGGTTTCTTCTTTTGTGGATAAGGAAAGCGTTTTAATAGCGCTTCACTATCGCCTTTCGTCAGTAACGGGTTGGGGTTAAACCATTTGACCCACCAGCTGTAATACGCCCTACCGGTTAGGCGTTTTAAAGTAAGTCCTGGAGAGATGAGTTTGGCAGCAATTTGGGCGCATACTTCTTCGTGTTCACTTACAGCCGCATCCCTCGTTGTTTTGAGTCGCTGGTAGCGTCGATAAAACAACACCCGAATGCGCCTGCGTCGCCCACGAAAAGCCGCCCCGGTTTTGGGATCTAAAAACAAGCCTTCGGGCCGCGCCATTTTTTGAAATAAGTCCTGCAGACGTCTGAGATAATCTTGGGTGAATTGGGTATTTAAAAGCTCAGGTTCAATGGCGTTTTGAATGTGTTTTAGTACAGGCTCTAAGGAATACTCATCGCAGACGTACATTTGCATCACCCAAGGGTCGTCTTTGTGTAAAGGCACCACATTGGCAAAAGTGTCGCGGATTTTATTAAAGACGGCTTCCAGGTGTTCTGGGGATGTAGCTTCTGCAGGAATGTCGCCTAATTCAAAACCGCTTCCTACGCTTACTCCATCGTTGAGTAAAAAAAGATTTTTTTCATCACAAAAATCAACAAAGGCCAGGCGCTCTGCCAAAGAAGGACCTTCTTTGGCGTACCCCTTCTCTACAGTTTTTGTTTTTAGAGGGCTAAGACTCCCCTCCCCTAATAACCAATTGATGGCCTGATTCACACGATTCATTCCTTACCCCTTAATTAATAGCGCTCACTGGCCAGCGCAAACTGATTTTGCTTATAGAGAAAAAATTCGGTGGTGAACCCTGGTTTTACTAACTGCTCATCGCCAATGAGGGCAACGTGCGGGTAGATGTAAATAGGGATAGCCGGATTATCCAAAGCTTTAAATAAAGCTTTGGTTTCATTAGCCGCGGTTCGTGTTTCACCCTGGTAGTTCACCGCCATTTGGCCATTCGCGGTGCGTTTATAACGCGGTGCAGTCCAGGAAGGAGCGGAAGTCGCCACACTTTGGTTGTAAATCTGGCTCACAGTAAGTCCCTCCTCTGGAATGGTTCCTGAGGCGACTGATTTGGCACAAGAGCTCAGCAACAGCAAACTACTTGAGACTAAAATCATGCGTATAGTGTTGTAAGTGACCATAATCTAATACCCTCCCTTTGGGTTCTTTGTCGAGTTGAATGGTTTGAGTGAAATGAAGAGACATCCGGTTAGGACGATAATGCGTTTGATTCCCCATCCGATACGGGACACTGGCAGGTACAAACACCATGTCAAAACTGCCTTGAATGCGCTTTTCAAGCCAATCAGCAGCTTTAACAGAGCCTTGCGCCAGAGCACCACCGGCAGCATAGGGGGCAAAAGAGCCAGTAGGTGCAGCAGTTGCGCCGTTGGGTCCTGCAAAATAAGTCATTTGCCATTGGGATAAAGCATTGCCAGCCCCTTCCATACCACCCGCAGCCAGCATGGCGGTAAGGACTCTTGGGGCGTTGGTGTAGTATTTACCGTGAATGCAGGGATTACCGTAAGCAGTAGTTAAATAGCCAAGACTTTCGTTATTGACTAAATCAACCGAGTTGGTCATCTGCTCTTTACCAACCACCACAAAATGACCGTCTTGAAAAGTGAAGAGCACGGAGGTGACATAAGCTCTGGCGCAGGAAATATTATCTAAAAAGGAGCCCACGCCGATTGCGTAGCCACTGACTTTCATCCCTGAAATATCAGGAGGAAGGGCTACGCCATTAGAGGCCATTAAATCCCCGCGGCTGATGATGGCGCTGAAGGGGAATAACGGTTGCATCAGCTTGCCGTCAATGGGCACTTCACCGATTAATGCGGATAACAAGGTCGTATTGCCTAGGTCACTTCCTGCAGGAATGGTGTAATAAGGAATGCTTTGTTTTTTATCATCCTGATTGGGGATTTTCTTCTTAACTTTGCGAGTCAGTGTTTTTTGAATGCGCTTTCTTCTTTCATTGAACTTATTCCAATAGCGCACCTCCTGTTCACTTAAAGGACGTTTCATGAGCTGTGCATCAATGTCAGTGACGCCACCCATTGCATGAGGCGCTTCATTTTGAGCGAGTTGCCCTACGGGGTAGCCCGCAGCATTGTCCGCAGACGTTCGTGATTCTTTTAATTGGACCAGCTCCTTTTTCAGCTCTTCTATTGTTTGAGCTACTTCAGGGGGAAGCTCTTGGCGAACCACCACCCCACCTTCTTCTTTAGATGCAATGAGCGCTGCATTGCGTTCACTTAGTGTTTTATTTTGTACTTCGATGGCGTGCATCTTTTGTTCGGTCTGTACCAAGCGCGCTGAGACATCACGAATATTGTCATTAAACTGACTGGCGATGGCTTCATTGATGTTATTAGGATTGGTTTTGTTCTCCGGTGTAACGGACTCCCCACTGTTCCCGGAGTTGGTTAAAACCAAAGCCACCACACCAACCACAACCCCTGTTAATACTTTAAGGCCTAAGTTCTTTTTCATCGGACAAACTCCTGAGTCTGAGATAAAGCCTCGCCAAAGGGTCGGTCAGACACCACAAAAACAGTGGTGGTGTCGGCAGCGCCACGAGGCTCTAGAGTATTGGTTGGGAAAAAGGTTGCTGTTTGCCAGTTGCCTATTAAATGATGCGGATCGAGTACCACTCTTTTTTTTAGCTCGTTTTTTAATTCAATGGCTGTCACATACAAGTCCCCACCCTGCCAGGAAATCAGGGGTCTTGCTAAAATACTGGCCCCATAAACCAGGGTGATGTTTTTATGGGTGCGCATCGCCGTGCGCGCCACCCCGGGAGGGGTTACTAACAAACGCTCTGGAGCATACAGCGATTGAATGGCAAACCGGGTTAATAACACCGGATTTACTTCAGGCGTTTTGCTGATTTTTGACGGCTCCTCGTCCGGCTCTGGGGCGGTAGAGTCCTCGCCATCTGATGCCATTAGGACTTCAATGGGTGCTGCATCCGTGGCCTCCTTGTTTGCCGAAAGACTTAACACAATGGGCTCGCCCTCAGGCATTAATTGCACGACCAATCGTTTATTGGTAAAGGGCTCTTTGGCATTCAAGTACAATGCGTCTTGGATTTTCATCAGGCCTATGTCTTTGTCGAGCTCAGAATCCACAATGCTGATGGCCAAGGGAAATCTAATGAGGCGCTCCTGGTTCAATGGCAGCGTGATATGGATTGGCGTTTTATCCCACACTACATGTTGCGTGGGTTGAATCTCGGCGTGCACCGTGCTGATACACAGCATCATTAAGAGTATCCATCGTTTAAAGTTCATGTTCATCTCCTGTACGTTCCTGGCTTAGTAAGTCTTTGACTAAGCGTTCGGGCTTGGTGTATCCATCAAGAGCCAATTGAAAGGGGTTGAGTAATTTGGATAGGCTCACCTTGACTACTCGCAGGTGGTAATCCACTACTTTGTCTGCAATCACCATGGGGCTTTTGTCGTTTAGCCTCTGGGTAATGCGCAAGACCACATGCACCTCCCAGGTGTTGTTGCTTAGTCGTTTTACATCTCCTGGCTCTAAAAAACGATAAAGGCTTGCCACCTGTGCTCGATTAAAGAGTTGTGCCTGTTGGTAGGCGTTAAACGTCTGCGTCACAAGCTCTTGATGGCGAGGAGTGAAATAGTAATGAAAGCCCTTCAGGTTGGTTGCAAATTCCTCTTTCCCCATTTGAGACCAGGAATTTAGGGGCGGGACTAATGAGGTGACAAACCCATGCACGTATTCATCAGGCACCTCCCCGGCTTTCATTAATCCCCCATTAGCCACCATGTTGGGCGCCAGCCAAAACTCCAGTTTCTTAGGGGCTGTGCTCAAGGCGCCAATGAGTCCTGCAACCAAAAGCACTAAAATAATAATAAAAGTGAACAGCACGCGATTCACTTGATTGAGTGCATCAATTTTGTTCCAGTAATTAAACACGACGGGCTCCTAATCGTTTTGAGGTATGCCAAAGACCGCGATGGGCTAGATAAGGTGGTCGCACCAAGCCCCATCTGGCCAGTTTTATTCTTATTTTTTTCATTAAATATCCGTGTGGTTTGCCCGCCTTTAATCTCGAAATCGGTTTAGGCATGAGGCTTACCCCGACAATGAAGCCGAGCACTAAACCCAAACAAGCAAACGCTCCTGGAAAACCGAAAAAAACGCCAATGAAGGTGAGCATCAGAGTCATAACTCCGGTGGTAATGGCCACAAGAACCATCAGTTCACGCAAAGTCAGCCCCTTAAATGCTGGAAAATCATGGGATAAATGACGGCTTGATGGGGTAGTCATGTTGTATCCTTAGAGTTTAAATTTATCGATGACGGTGTACCCTAAATAGCCCGTTGCAATACTGATGGTCAGATAGACAATCCCCATCACTGCAAAATTAGCAAATACTGCAAGCGAGCCGCCTTCATGTTTTTTAGCTTCCTCAATGCCATGCGAGATCGTGGATATAAATTTGGTGAACATCACCACCGAGACGATGAATAACAAAATCATCAATCCCTGTCTCACCACATTAGATAAGACGGTCATGGCGCTCTTATTGCCCTGAGTCATGTCATCAGATGCCGCAACCTTAGGAAACCAACCACTATCAGCCCATAGGGCTGGTGCGTAGCTTAAATTGACCAGGGCGAGGCTGGCACTTAGTGCCCAGCGATTTATTGTTCTTGATAGGTGCATCATGTCTAACTTCCTTTTGTTGTTAATAAACCGATAAATAAGGTGAGGCCTATGAGCAAACGTACGGTTCTTGAGCCTAGAGCCACCATGAATACTTCTGAAGCTTTCGCCTCCTCACTCATAAAATGCACAATCGACCAAAGAATGGCTAAAATCACGAACATTAACGCCACGAAGCGAATCAGCCCGCTATAAGTTAAGGCCTGTTGCCCTCCTGCTTCGTTAAATGCTTTGGCAAAGTCACCCGCAAGTTGTTCTCTCATCGCTAGTTCCCCACAAAATCAAATGCGAGTGGCTTAACGGTTTTAGGCTCAATGGCAGGCTTATTGATGTAGTCAATCAAAGCATTGCGAATGGCCACTAAATCCTCGCGAACCCCTGGATGGGTCTTTTTATCACTGCCTTCAAAGGCATTTATATGTAATTGAATGCGGGAATTAGGCTCAATTTCTTCTTCTGCCTCGGCTAATAAGGGCAGCGTGGCGTTAATTTGATTAATCACCCGCACTAAGGTTTTATTAAGCTCCGCCTGATTGCTGAAACTCACAGCACTTAAGAGCATTAATCCCAATCCAAACAGTGTTTTTTTCATCACATCTCCTTATAAATATTTTTTAAATCGACTGGAGGTCACGCTCACCAATACAGCGAGCAACACGCTTAAACTCACAAAAACTGGCGTTGGTGATAAGGCATGCGGGATGGCAAGCCATAGAACCAAGACCCAAAACAAGGCGCGTCGCGCCAAAGGAATGGATTTATGAAAGACATAGGTTGATTCGCGTCCTAGCGATGCGGTACGAATGGCTCGTTGATTTAATCCGTCCACAAGTCCTGCGCTAATGGCCAATAAAAACAGCGGAATGGATGCAACTAAAATGGCACCTTTAACCAGTAATAAATGGCCCGTTATTCTTAATAAAAGCCGAGTTTGTTGTGCCTTTAACCAAAACTCATTGAAGGTTTGTGTTAATTCCGGTGCTATGGACATTGAGTCTGGATGAATCACCGCATCCATTTGCTCTTGTGCCATTTGAGCAAGCCTACCCCCTACATCTTGTGCTTTGATCAAAGTGCTCGCCGAATGAGTGCGAAGGTCTGGGGTAACCCTTTGGCTTAACCAGGTAGTGAATGAGGCGTCGCTAAATTCACTAACAACCACTGCTTGTTTTAGGGACAGCGCTTTAATGGCGTTAGCAGTTGATTCAAAGCCTACATGAACCCAAGACCATAATGCCCAGGCCATTAAAACCATCCATCCAAGAAAGGCGACACACACCCAGCTCACCACTGCTCGTTTAAGCCAGGATGATTTTTTAACAGGTCTTTGTTTGCTTGCTACTGCCATACAACCCCCGAATCATAGGCAAAGGGGTAGTGATGCACCTCCAGCAAAGAAGCTAATTCATCGACATCCACTGCCTGTAGGGGTAGGCCTGCCAATTGCGTTAACTCATGCAGCGCGTGCGATGTGGCCACATTAGTAACAAGTCCCAATGCCCTGCTCTTTTGTAATTGCAAGGCATGTGCTTTTAACCAGGCGCGGGAACGTGCATCATCGCCTACTACAAAAAGAGCGTGTGACAAGCGGCTGTTTTTAATGGTATGTGTGTTCACGGTTCCGGGATTTATACGGCTGGTTACTGGTAATGGAAATTCTTCTGATTCAGTTTGTGCTCCTTCTTGTTTTGAGGGAACCTGACCTGCCTCTAAATAGGGAGTTGCATCAATAACGGGTGCTTCAATGGCTATCACTTTCAGCGCATAACAGGCTGCAATGAGACTCCAGGAGATGAAAAAAAACAGGGTTCGCATGTTAAAACACTCCCAAATCAACAACGCTTGAAGCGCCGCCTCTGGCCAACAGCAATAAAGGCGTGGTTTTTTTAGGAGCGTTCAGTGCGTCAAAACTTAATTCACCGTGATTTAGGGTAATGGTTCCATTACTTACTAATTCCCGTGGAATTTGATTAAGGTTTGCCCACACCTGAACCGCACGGTCATCCATCCCCATGAGCATCAAATGCAATCGTGTATTAGGACTTGCATTAATTGCTTCCATTAAGGTTAAAAGGACTGTTTTGATTGCGTCATCTGTTTTGATGAATAGAAATAAAGTATCGCCTTCATTAAGACGTATCGGTTTATAGGCAACTGGCGAATAAGGGGATGCATCAAACTCACCCACAACAGGTACATTGGCAAATAATTGATTGTAGGCTTTGTAAAACGCGTTATTCCATGCGATGTTTTTGGATACCTTTTGGGCTTCATGGCGCGCTGAAAGTAAGGCAAAATGGGCGCGCTCCGCCTCACTTTTTGCATTAATACCCAAGACATCCACAGGGGTTTGCCTTAATCCTTTATAATAAACCGCACTGCGATTTTGCATTAAAAACACGTAGCGTTTTTCTTCCTCTTCAGTTAATCCCCAAACTCTTGCTTCATGGAGCTGCATTGGGGTGAGTTTTAAGGTGTTCATGTCTTGCTCTGCCGTGATGTCGTCTTCATTCACTGAAAGACCCGTTTTGGCCAGCGTTTTATCGGTTAAGGCCAAGGTTTTGGAATTGTTGTGATGCATCGCGATCCCTGGAATGGTTAAATCAGCATGTGCATGTGCACTTAAGATCATGAGGCTAAACATCAGTGATTTTTTAGACATGGCTCACCCCTTCCCTAACCTATATGCTCATGAGTTATAAGTACTCGCTCAGAGCGTGCATTTTCTAATTCAAGGCGTTGTTTGCCATAATCCACGCTCACCACTTTCCATCCCGCGAGCGCATCGCCTTTTTCCAGGGGAATGGTTTTGTAGTCATAAGCAACACTGGCAACAGGGACTTGTTGAATGCTGTCAATACTCACGACAGAAAATGGCAGACTCTTTATGGGTACATATTTGACGGGGGATTTTTTATCATCCAGGTGAGTTACTACCTCTTTGATGGAACGAAGCTCTTGCCCTAAGGTGTTTTGGGTATAACTTAGAGTCTCAGTCAATTGTTTGCTGTCGACTTCTCGAAGCTGGTCGAGTCGAGTTGATAACTGCGCTATTTGTTGGGTGATGGCATCAAAATTAACCTCTGGCAGGGGTTTATTAACCGTTTCGCCCAAGGTTTTTAATTGAGACTGCAGCTCGTTTAAGCGTGAAACGACCAGAGTGTCTGTAGCGGTGTCTTGTGTTAAAGATGGCTCATTTCGAGTGGTTGCCAAACCCAGCAAGGTGGACGTACCCATTGCCAGCATTAAGCCCACAAAAAACACTCCTTTGCGAGTGGGTAGAATCAAAAGATTTTTTAATTGTTTGATGGCGTTGTTGTTCATGCTTTTTTTCCTTGAGAATGAGTTTGTGCTTTGGCGTATTGTGGTTTTAATTTAAAATTAACCTGGCGATGCAGCGGGTCTTGAATCAGGGAAAATACTTGCTGTCCCACCAGAACTTCTAATCCATCCTGTACCGTCAATGGCCCGAGATTTCTCACCACTTGCGGTAGTGGTTGATTCATGATGTCTTTAAGCGCCTGACTTTGCACCTTCTCATCAACCAGGGCGTATCCTGAATAGTGAATCCAATGAGTCAGTGCTTCACCTACTGTGTGGATTTGTTGAGGGAAATGGATTTGTTGCACGGTAAGTAAGGGGTTAATTTGTGAGGTTAACGGCTTATTCTCAACGGTTGCGTAGCGATTCACCTGGGTAACATTGGCAGCACTCACCGTGTGGGCGCACAGGCAAAAAAACACGATACTGGTTGCTGTTTTTAACTGATTTACTGTTTTCACGGTTAAAAATCCCCCATCACGCTTCAAAAAGCGCAATTTTTAATTTCATTGATTTTTTATCTGCCAATACTTAAGCGCATTGGCAGTCCATTGGATTTAGATTAGAAAATGCCTGATAAGGTCCTCACTAATCCTTGCTCTAAAGCAGGTCTTGCGTCTTTAAAGGACAAATTCACTTTATCGGCATTAGACACCACACGAGTCCGATAACGCTGGTAATTGGTTTGTTTGCTGGATGTTTGATACGTGCCTGATGCGGTCCCGTTTTCAAGAGCAGAATTAAAATGCTCCTGCACCGTTACCCCTTTTCCTACGCGTTCAGAAATTTGAACGTCCGTTACTACGGTGTAATTGACGTCTTTTACTAAGGAATCAGCAGCCAATCCTACAAGCCCCCCTGCAATTCCACCGCCCAGCATGGTGTTAGAATTTCCAAAAGAACCAATGGCAGCACCAGTAGCTGCTCCTGCTAAGGCCGAGCCATAACCACCGCCCAGAGCATTTTGAGAGGCAGAGCGACTCATTTTCCCAACTTTCAGGATATTGGCCTGAATCATGTAATGGGCTTGTGAGGGATTAGTAACAACCCGATAGCCACGCTCAGTTAATGCCTGGGCCAGCGGTTTCTCAATCGCCAAGCTCTCTTCTGAGGTGTTTTTGACGGAGACAAACACCGTTTTTTGTGACGGCGCAACGGGATCGAGAAAAATGGTTTTACTTAATTTAGTATTTGCCTCTAAAGTGTGGTGCTCCAGTGCGGTTTGGGTCGCAGCACAGCCTATTAATGTCGATACAGCACCTGCTATTACAGTATATTGGATTGCTGTCTTAAGTCCTGCTCTTGTTACACTCATCATTATTCCTTTAAATATTATTGTTATTAGTCCACGGCATTTTTATTAATTAATGGGTCTTATTGGCATTATCGTTAACATGTACCGGCTTTATATTAAAAACACCCTGCTCTTCCTCTTTTTTTACTTTAAGATAAATTTCTTCACGATGTACGGGAATTGATATTGGTGCATTAATGCCCATGCGCACTTGATTGCCTTTAACGCCTAAGACGGTGATATTGACATCGTCACCAATCATCAACGCCTCTCCTATTCTTCTGGTTAAAATTAACATGTGTTTTTTCCTTTTTTTATTAATGAATAGTCATTGATGGATTTGAATGATGTTGAAACGCCAGGGTTTCGCAGGCATCCGCTGTTTTTTCAAAAGCCTCCCAAACCTCAGGACGAAGAGTTTCGTCATACGCTAATAAAAGCTTGTTGGCGCATTGTTGTAGCATGGTCAGTAAATCTTCAGTCAAGGTTCTCATTGAGTTACGCTCCTATGTGTTGTTTGATTTGACTTAAGTAAGCTCTTGCCACTTCAGGACTTCGGGTTGGCCTGATTCTCTGTGGTGCTTGAATTTTTGGGATCTCATGGCCTTGTTGAACCAATTGGGATACTTGCTCATAAATTTCTTTAAACAAACCGTAGGCCACACTTTCTTGTTCAATCTTGAAAAAATCATCGGGTAGTTTTTTAGCTATGAACTCAGTCAACGGATGGCTCCAGCTTAAAATGGTTTTGTAGACACTGTTCTTAATTTCCCTGTAAGCAATTAACGGCTTCGGCAGGCCTAAATCATCGTAAAAAGCCATGCATAGCGCTTTAAATTGTAGGCAATTGGGTGGATATTCTGTAAATTTCCCATTTCCCGATAAATTTCTTAATCTGTCCATTCCACTCTCCAGTGCTTTAGGCGTTAAGCCTTTTAATGCATCAAACCAGGTGCCATTGTCTTTTGGGCCACATTTAGTAAGAAACAGATGGCCGTAAATCTTGGTTAATTCCACCCATAGCCACGAAACGTGATGAGTGCTCAAGCTCGGTAACGATGACTTTTGAGGTTGGGAATAACTCTTCTGTTGAAGGTTTGCAGGCATTCTGGTTGTTTCTTCGGACTTCTTCCAAGGCTGCGTCATAAGAATTGACTTTAGGGGATGCACGCTCATTGTCTTTACTCCTTGTCTGAGTTTTTGATATCACTGACTCTTGTTGTTTACGTTCGGCATGTTTAGCAAGAAAACTTAAGTAAATTGGGTTGAAGTCAGCAAAAGTACTTCCCCATGCCGTATTTTTGTCAATAAATTCCTGGATGATATTTGCGTCAGTCGCAAATCTGTAGCCTGATGCAATTGCTCGTGCAATTGTTTTTGGGCTAGGGTAGAAATTTGGGGATATGGGTTGTTTTAAATTTTTATCCCCAATTGTCTGGCCTAAGTTATTGTTGTTTGTATTGTTATTTATATTAATAAATAACTTCTTTTCAGATGGATTAGGTATGTTAAATTCTATGTTAAGTTCCGTGTTAAGTTCCTCATCAAAAACCCTATTTTCATCAATGTTTTCTTGGGCCTTTGCTGAGTTTGACAGTATGTTAATTTCCGTGTTTTCGAAGATTTTACTAAAAATTTTAGGTAGTTCAGGGAAAAGGAATTTGAGGGATTGACCTTCGGAAACCACTTTAAAATATTCCCCACATTCCTTCTCAATTGATTTGATGTAATTGCGAATAGTTTGTTTGGATGGCGTACCACTTTCTTTTCTTCCTGGTGCGGGTTTAATTTCAATCAGCTTAGCAAGCTCATGGTATGAGACATCATAAACGATACCCGTTGTTGGATCTGCTAAGTTAATAAGAGACTTAATTAATAATGCAGGACCATAAGGGAATCCAATAAATGGGCGCTCTATATCTAATTTGGCTTTATTGAAGCTAACGACTGCTTGTAGTTTATTTATAATTGAAGTTTCATTACACATCTTTTAAATATCCATTAATTGTTATTTGATTGGCTCAATAAATTAAACAAATTGTTCTATTGGATTTATATGACAATCAAGACTAACTCCAACGTAATATGGCAGACCTAAAAACATCATTACTGCTCCAAATCCAAAGGCATACATACAACCGTCAGGTGGTTTTACCCTTCGTTACATCCCGATGATCAATATGCTTTAACCTAGAATAAGAGTAACCGTTAACGGTTAAAATTACAATTTATTTTTAACCACAATAGTTAATTATATATTATTAAAACAACCATACGACATTAACTTATTGTATTTTCATGTTTTTTATATTGATGTATAGGTTAATTTTTACGAGGATTTATTAACCATTTTGGTATATCATAGAATAAACATACACCTGACTGAATTATTGAAATATGAGCAATTCTGCAATAAACAAAGTGTCATCTCCTGAGGCTCGTGGAAAAAGAATAAGATTCATTCGTGAACATCTGCTGTCTCTTGCACGAGAGGAATTCTGTCGTGACTCCAATATTACTGCTCAGTCACTAAAGGGGTGGGAATTGGCTTGGGGAGGTGGTTTATCCCAACAAGGCGCTATAAAAATTGTAAAACGAGCTAAAGAATTAAATATTTATTGCACCGAGTCATGGTTAATGCATGGCATCGGTAGAAATGCCACACCGATAACAAAAGACTTAGATATCCAAGAGGGCGATGAAAGTCACATTGCCAAAGAATTATTACTATTCAGAGAACTACAGCACTCTATTGATACTGTGATAAAAGATGATGGCATGGCCCCCTTCTTATACCCTGGAAATTACGTTGGCGGTATAATAGTCAGCAATATTGAGAATGCCATTGGAAAAGAGTGTATTATTATTGCAGATAACGATGAAATATTTGTGAGGATTTTAAAACGCGGTGAAGAGCCAGCACGATATGACTTGGTTTGTTTAAATGAGCACACCGCGTTAGTGAAGAAAGAAATAAAAAATACTGCCATTAAATTTGCTGCCCCAATTGTTTGGATCCGCAGAGTTTTTCGAGAAAATAATTACTAATGAAAGCTTACAATAAATATATTTTACCCAACCCTGAATTTTATATAACCAGATTTACCAAAAATCCTAATCTGCCTTATGTTCTTTTTATTCATGGTGGGCCTGGACTTAACTGTGGAATCATAGAGTATCTTATTGAGCACCATAATTTATTTAATTCCCTGCAATACAATATTATTTTGTATGATCAGCGAAATTGTGGGAAATCTAATAAGCTTCCTGGGCATATACTGCATCAGGATAATACAGACGATTTGCAAAAAATAGTTTTACACCTCACTGATCATTGTAATCTTAATATTTGTGCTTTAATTGGACATAGCTATGGTGCAAAACTACTTTTTGATTACTATAAACGTTTTGAATCCACCATTCCTGGTGTTTTTATTTCTACTGCGAAATCAATACTGACACCTCGCTTGAATAATTTAATGCTTGACCTATCTTATTTGAAAAAAAGCAATGTTGACCTGTACAACAAAATATTTAATGAAATTGATGACATTGACCTTAATAAGCTCTGGAAAATATCAGAACAATTAACTCCAATTTTCCAAGAGAATAAAGACAGGCCTTATTTATATTGGGCTAATTTAGAGTATTATAATTTAGTTCAAGAGGTTCAAAAGCGTATTAATTTACCATTGGATACAAAAACATTTATTAGTATAAGGCAAGATCTTTACTCAAGCGAATCGAACTTCTCTGTTAATATAAATGAGCTTGAAATCTTTAAATTATGGATAAATGGTTTTCATGATTTTGTCATGAATGGACATGAAGTAGCAATGTCAAAAGATCATGGGATTACAACGTTCTATAAATCTTCTCACTATCCACATCTAGAAGAGAATGATCGTTTTAGTGAGCTTCTAAATGAATTTATTAAATAGACCTAAAGCCTTCATTTTGCTATTTTCCATATTATTATGCCCTACTGTTAAGGCCCAATCTCAAATAAAAATATGTTTGACCGGCAGGATTGTAGAAAACTTAAAATCATATGGGCAATCTTTTCTAAATGCTGCATATCTTGCCAAAAATAAGAGCGATCTACCTAACAAAGTAAAAATTAAGAGTTATTTTTATAATAACAGACCACTAGAGCCAATACATATATATAATCAAATGGTAGACGATGGCTGCTCTGCCATAATTGGATTTGAATATCTTTCCGATTTGCTGTTGGCTATAAAAGAACAGAAAAACGATACAATACCTATTTTTACGTCCTACGCCAGCACCACCGATGCAGATCAATTACCTAAAAATATTTTCATCTTTATGCCTAGCTATGATTATCAAGTCGAAAAAATGCTGAGCTACTTGCATGACCACTATAAAAATATAGACGACATATTGCTAATTACGGAAATCAATCGTGATGAGATGCTAAAGTATAAAGAAGTGTATTCATCTGCCCTAAAAAAAGACCACATCAAATATGCAACTTTTGATTTCCTCGAAAATGACAATGACATAGAAGGGAAAATAAAGAAATTTTTGAATAAAAAGAAATATCAATACGTTTTTTTATTATCAGGTGCAATCGCCTCGGCAAAAATTGCTAATGTTATGAATGACCATGATACTATATTTATTGGCACCGAAAATTTTGGATCATCCGTAAGTCAAACTTTTTTTATGCGGTTAAATGATAAGGTTATTCGTTCTCATTTCATTCGCAATTTAGATTTTATACAACCCAGTGATGCTTTATCTAAATTTGAAAAAACTTATACTCAAAAATACCATGAGAAACCCACTGTATTGGCGGCATATACTTATGATGCGATGGGCATTATTTTAAAAACATTGAATAAAACTGGTACCGTTAACACAAATAGCATATTAAGCATTAATTACGCTGGAGTCACTGGCGCCTATCTAAAAAAGCGTCAATTCTATCGGTCGGCCAATTACGTTATTCTGTCAATTAATAACGATGGATATGGCTATGAAAAATAAAAGCTGTCATTCAGCACCCTAATCGGACCACTTTGTCATCACCTAAAGGGACCAC
Source organism: Legionella waltersii (assembly GCF_001468085.1). Lineage (GTDB taxonomy): Bacteria > Pseudomonadota > Gammaproteobacteria > Legionellales > Legionellaceae > Legionella > Legionella waltersii. The sequence goes on from NZ_LNZB01000038.1 coordinate 147,879, forward strand.
CCCATTAGCACTTAATGGGACCACCTAGTCATCACTTAAAGGGACCAGGCTGTCAGCAGCTAAAGGGACCACCCCACCTATCAAATTTTGGTTAAAAATGAGCATAATTTTTCTCTGTTTATTCATAAATAGGGAAAAGGATGGCAAACCGGAGATTTGAGATGCATGAATATATCATTATCATTAGCCAATTGCGTGAAGGTGCTACGCTTAGAGGGCTGTCCCGAGACAAACTTGCCGATAGAAAAACGCTTAGGAAGGTGCGTGATATTGCAATTGAGCAAGGTTGGTTAGAAAAAGATAAGCCAATACCCTCTGAACAGGAGCTGGCGTTATTTTTTGAAAAGAGCAGTGCTAATAGCTTTTTGAGTATACAGCCATACCGGGTGAAGATTGAAGAATGGACCAGACAGGGCGTTCAGGCCAGCACCATCTACGCTCATTTGCAACGAGAGCATGGTTTTAAAAGTAGTTATAGCGTTGTTCAACGCTATATCAAGTCTTACAAGGAAAAACAACGAGCAGTCACCACGATATTAGAATTTAAACCGGGCGAGTCAGCACAGGTTGACTTTGGGCAAGGACCTAAAGTTATCGATGGCAAAGGAGAAGAACAGAAGACCTGGATCTTTGTGATGGTGCTCTCTTGGAGCCGTCATATGTATGCAGAAATGGTCTTACATCAGGATGTTGAGACATGGCTTGCCTGCCATCGTCGTGCCTTTGAATGGTTTAACGGTGTTCCAGAAAAAATAATTATAGATAATGCGAAGTGTGCGATTACGAAGGCTTGTTACCACAACCCTTGTGTTCAAAAGGCATATGGGGAGTGCGCCTCAGGCTATGGTTTTATTATTTCCCCATGTCCTCCGTATGATCCCCAGAAAAAAGGCCGAGTTGAATCCGGGGTTAAGTACCTTAAAAACCGCTTTGTTCCACTGCGCCAGTTTAGAAGCTTAAACGATGCTAACGAGCAGTTAAAGATCTGGTTAATACAAGAGGCTGG
>NZ_LNZB01000038.1:148894-150102 GCF_001468085.1 Legionella waltersii
TTCAGGCTATGGTTTTATTATTTCCCCATGTCCTCCGTATGATCCCCAGAAAAAAGGCCGAGTTGAATCCGGGGTTAAGTATGTTAAAAACCGCTTTGTTCCACTGCGCCAGTTTAGAAGCTTAAACGATGCTAACGAGCAGTTAAAGATCTGGTTAATACAAGAGGCTGGCACGCGCAACCACGGCACCACTCATGAAAAGCCTTTGGTTCTATTTGAAATTGAACAGCCTCTCCTTAAAAAACTGCCTACCCATCCGCCCGAGTTTGCGGTATGGGAAAAGGTTAAACTTCATGGTGATTGCCATGTGCAATATAAGAAATGCCGATACTCAGGCCCATATCGCCTCGCTCGGCAAGAGCTTTGGCTTAGAGCAACGGATACAACTATCCGGCTGTATTTCAATCATCAACTGGTAGCACTCCATCCCAAACTCGAAATACCAGGCACCAAACATACAATACCAGAGCATCTTCCACCGAATGCTTTGGCTTATTCGATGCGAGATGCCCAATGGTGCCTAAAGCAAGCACATGAAGTTGGAAGTCAATGCGTGATTGCTATTGAGGGTCTATTAAATGATTCAGTCGTAGATTATCTACGGGCTGCGCAAAGCATTCTTGGACTTAGGAAAAAATATGGCGATGACCGCCTGGAGGCTGCTTGCCGTAGGGCACTTGCCTTTCAAAGCGTACATTATAAGACAATCAAGACAATGCTAGAGGTTGGGGCTGAAAAGCAAGCCTTACCGCATGAGGAAGAACCAACAACATTAGCCAAACCCTATTCGGTAGGTGGAAAATTCTGCCGGAATACGTCCCACTTATTACACTAACACAAACAACAGGAGATAGAATGATGACAAACCCAATGCCCGAGCTGTCTTCGCAGTTAAAACAACTACGGTTATCGCATGTTGCTGAGAACATCCCGCTGCGTAACCGTGAGTCAATAGAAAAGAAGCTAAGTTACCCCGAGTTTCTGGGATTACTGCTTCAAGATGAGTTGTTAGGAAGGGAAAACAAAAAACTAAGAGCAAGAATGAAACGTGCACGTATCAGTGGTGATAAGACAATAGAATCATTCGATTTTAACTTTAATCCTAAAATCAATCGTGCTTAAGTACAGGAGTTAACTTCATGTTCATTCATTGCCGAAAAGGTACCCATTCTCATCGTAGGACCTTGTGGAACAGGCAAATCCCATAT
>NZ_LNZB01000038.1:150112-150313 GCF_001468085.1 Legionella waltersii
ATTAGGAAGGGAAAACAAAAAACTAAGAGCAAGAATGAAACGTGCACGTATCAGTGGTGATAAGACAATAGAATCATTCGATTTTGACTTTAATCCTAAAATCAATCGTGCTCAAGTACAGGAGTTAACTTCATGTTCATTCATTGCCGAAAAGGTACCCATTCTCATCGTAGGACCTTGTGGAACAGGCAAATCCCATAT
>NZ_LNZB01000038.1:150323-152414 GCF_001468085.1 Legionella waltersii
AGAACTGGTGAAAATGCCACTACTAATCATCGATGATTTTGGACTAAGACCATTACGCAACCCACAGGATGAGGATTTTCACGACTTAATCTCGGAACGTTATGAGCGTGCATCAACAATCATTACATCCAATCTGGACTTTAGTGAATGGGGCTCTGCCTTCCCCAATCGATTACTTGCTGCAGCAACTATCGATAGGTTAAGACATAATGCATACCGGGTTACATTAGATGGTCCAAGTTACAGAGGAGAGAGAGAAACAAAAAAGCGAGAATAATAGGTTATAATTAACTAAAAGTGGACCAGTTTGATAGGTACCGTTTTGACATTTTAGGCGGTCCCATTAGCTGCTGATCGACGGTCCCTTTAGCATGCTGAATGACAAAAAAACCATGAATTTGATTATTTCTCATTTAACGGTACGTCCCATAATTCTCAGAACCCTATAAAACCTGAATATATTCATAGGCATGAACATCCTGCTGAATGGTTGGAGGATGAAGAAAGAACCTATTGTGATAAATGCAAACATTCTATTCCAAGACCTAGAAAGTGAGTGAAATATGCTGACCGAAGTTCCAATACCCTATGAATTTTGTCCAGACATAGGGGGTAGACCGAAAAATTTTATTGAATAAACAATAGAATACGTCTTAAAACACCGCGGATTTTGTTCTTAAAAGCCATTTTTGTGATCTTAAATAGCTTTTAAGAAAACAAATTTAAGTTTGTACCATTTAAATTAGAAGTTATTTTGAGCCTTAAAAATAGCTTTTAAGAATGGGACTTCGAACTATTTACCAGATATGATGTTGTTTATTAAGAGAAATATTTGTTCAGACCCCTATATGGTACTCATGTTGGGTAACGATCCAACCTACACTTGCTAACACCCTGCATTTGAATAATTTGCGGAAATAATTGATTCGTGTTGCGCAACATGCTATATTTTTACATATGATTAAATCATTTAAACATAAAGGTCTTAAGCGCTTTTTCGAAACTGGAGATCATTCAGGTATACAGTCTAAGCATCAAAAAAGGTTAAGACTACAATTAGGTGCGCTTAATACTGCTAAAGTCATAGAAGATATGGATTTGCCAGGTTATGACCTGCATAAATTAAAAGGTGATCGCAAGGGATGTTGGTCTATTACAGTAAATGGTAATTGGCGTATTACATTTGAATTTGAAGATGGTGATGCATACATCGTAAATTATGAGGATTATCACTGATGGCTATACAATATAATCCACCACACCCAGGTGAATTCATTAAAGAAACTTATATTGAAACATTGAATATAAGTCTAAGGCAGGCAGCAAAGGATTTAGATGTTGCGCCTTCAACTTTTTCACGGCTCATACAAGGCAAATCGGATCTTTCTCCTGAAATGGCTTTAAAACTTAGTAAAGCGTTTGGCAGAAGTCCTGAAAGTTGGATGCAGATGCAAACTAATTTTGAGCTTTGGAGAGCTAGACAACATGTTAATCTTGAGCGTGTTCATGTGATTTATGCACATGCGTCTTAGCCTGTTAACAATTTATCAAAGGGATGCCTCAAGAAACTGATATAGTTTAAAAAAAGGGGTTATTGCGGGTTTATTTGCTGACAATTAAGGACAACCAAAGACAACAAGATAGCAATTGCCGATCTGCATCCTGCCTTGATTTGATGCGGTTTTTCATAGTCTTTCATTGTTTTTCATGATTTTCCCAAAACCTATAGTAGCGGGTTCAATTCCCGCCGCCTCCACCATATAAACTTCTAAAATCTTCCAAAAACATCCAATAGGCCGGCTCTTTCCCAATTACGGGGGCACTCCCCAATTAACAACACAACACCCTAACACGGGTTCTATAATTTTCAAAGTTACGAAAGCCATAAGCTCTATGTTGTATAAGTTTCATCTTACGATGAAAGCCTTCAGTGATGCCATTTGATTTACTAAACCGCCACATTGTAACAATCTCTTCTTTCCATAGATGGAACGTTATTGAGGATTCCTGTGATGTTGAACAGTGATTCCTGTTCATGTTGAACACCTATTCCTGTCGAAGTTGAACACTTCGGAGCGAAGCGACGGTTCA
>NZ_LNZB01000038.1:152424-205246 GCF_001468085.1 Legionella waltersii
GGAGCTTGTGAAAATGCCTCTACTAATCATCGATGATTTTGGACTAAGACCATTACGCAACCCACAAGATGAGGATTTTCACGACTTAATCTCGGAACGATATGAGCGTGCATCAACGATCATTACATCCAATCTGGACTTTAGCGAATGGGGTTCTGCATTCCCTAATCGATTACTTGCCGCAGCTACTATCGATAGGTTAAGACATAATGCATACCGGGTTACATTAGATGGTCCAAGTTACAGAGGAGAGAGAGAAACAAAAAAGCGAAAATAATAGGTTATAATTAACTAAAAGTGGACCAGTTTGATAGGTACCGTTTTGACATTTTAGGCGGTCCCATTAGCTGCTGATCGACGGTCCCTTTAGCATGCTGAATGACAATGCGACAGTTCCAGTGATATTATCGGAGATGTTCCCTATTAAATTACGCTGTACTGTTTTGTCAATTTTGTACTCTACAGCCGCTAGTTTATCAGCTGGATTAGCGCCATTGATTTCCTTGATTTTGGTCAAAAAAACAAGCGTTGCTTCATCACCATCATGGCTAGTATTTATTCTCGTCTTCGCAGCCATGGGTTGTATGTTTATAAAAAGAAACTCCACAACCTCTACATTACTATTTAAAAAAGCATCATCCTAGGGATGCGTGTGAGTTTGAGGATAATAAAAAAGGCCTATAGTTTTTGATTAACTTTTCCAGTCTTCATAACAAGTTGGAAGTTGGTTAAGCTCATCCCGGTAAAACCGCCATTTGGGCATGTAGTTGTCCATCAAATTTATAAAATGGTTGTTATGAGATGGCTCTATTAGATGAACCATCTCATGAACAACAATATATTCGAGAAATTCAATTGGCTTCTTTGCTAGCTCGAGATTGATTCTTATAGCGCCTTTTTGAGGCGAGCAACTTCCCCATTTTGTCTTCATCTTACGAACAATGAATGATGAAACTGAAACATTGAGTTTTTTTTCCCACAAAGGTATAAGCTCGGCAAGTTTTAATTTTATTTGCTGCCTGTACCACCTCTCTAAAATCTCTTGTCTCATTTCTCTGCTTGATCCAGGGCGAACTTGTAACTCAATCTGAGAATGGTGCAATTTTACTTTTGGAGAAGAATCCAACTCGCTAACTTTTAGTAAGTAACTCTTGCCATTATAGTAGTGGGTTTCCTTTTCAATATATTCTCTTCGAGTCTCACGCTTTTGTGATTGATATTTATTTTGCTGCTTTCTAATCCAATTTAGTTTAGAAATTACGTACGCTTTAATTGCATCAAGTGGCATCTGGTCTGGAGCAGAAACCCGAACATGTCCAATGGGAGGATTTACACTCAAATGAACATTTTTAATATTCTTCTGAACCACTTCAACATCCATATTGTTTATTATCAAATCCGTCATTTAATATTCTTCCTGTTCAAAGATTATTTTGAATATCCTTTCAACTTCATCCTCATCTTGTACTATTTTCCAAACAGCTGTTTTAATTTCATTTTCTTTAGCTGTATTGTCACGCCAGCCATCACTTTTGCTCACTCTGACAGCAGCATCAATTTGCAGAGCAAGTGATTCATTATTATCAAGGTTATTGTATAAGGCTCTTTTAGCAGGGGTATCCATGCTTGAAGGAGTATTATCTGCCTGACCTGTTGCTACTTTTCTTGCTAGTTCTGCTATTTCTTCTAAATATTTTTTATAAGCAATGGCCTTTTCACGTCTTAGCTTTATTAACTCATCAAGTAGTTTTGACATTCGTTCAAAATAGGCAGGATCGAGCAGATGTTCCCTTGTAATTATACTACGTACATTATTTTCGATGACTTCTGCAACAGCTTCTTTATTTCCCCTAAGCCCTTCAGGAATAGAATCAACCGCCTCATCAATACCTGCTTTGACTATAATATCAATTAAAGGTGTATCGCCAAATGGTGAGATCACAACTGAGTCTTCAGCTTGGATATAACAATCCAAAAGATGGCGCATATCAGCTTCATAAGATTTTAAATCCAATGTTTCATTACTTGCTCTGCGAATCACCTCACGTAGCTTGACATAAAAATCTATGCGCTGTTTAATATGTTGGATTTCATTTTCACTATAACCGGCTTCTTCTAACTGATCAGCAATATTTGCATAAGCTCTAATAAATGAGACTGTTGCCTTATATAAAGCAGATCGGAGCGGTTCACGAGATTTTAAATCTTCGGGTATTTCGGTATTGCCACAAAAATAATGAATATATTCAAGATCGCTTTTAGGAGGTTTAACATCCTCACATAGCATTTCTAGTGCCTCTAAAGAGGTATCAAGCTTTTCTCTACCAACCTTTAGCCGCTCTTTTAATAAGATATCACAGTCTTCAGATTCAAACCCATCATATGCTAACTCAGAGGTATATACGGAAATTGCATTTTCCACTTTTGGAAATAAATCTTTATAATCAACAATATAACCATAATCCTTATCACTACCATCTAATCGATTGACTCGGCATATAGCTTGAAATAAACCATGGTCTTGCATCGATTTGTCAATATAAAGATAAGTACAACTTGGTGCATCAAAGCCTGTCAAAAGTTTATCGACAACAATCAATAATTTCATATTGGCAGGTTCATCTTTAAATAACTTCTTTACAGCATCTTCATAAGTTTCAGTTTTACTTTTACCAGCTCTTGGCTTAACGCTTTCAAGTAACTTTTCATAAGTATTGAAAATGTACTGTTTATCACTTTCTGTATTTGCACCAGTTTCTTCAGTGGTAATGTCTTTGCTTTGTGGATTATAGGAGGTAACAACAGCACATTTTCCTCTCAAACCAGTATTGGGGTTTTGAAACATTTCATAATATCGACAGGCTTCATAGATACTGGAGGCAACTAGAATGGCATTGCCTCGCTCAGAATTCAAACGACGCTTTACACTAAAATCAAAAACGATATCAGCAACTACCTTTTCCATACGAGGGCGACTGCTTAATACATTTTGCATCGTACTCCATTTCTTTTTAAGAGCAGCCTGCTGAAACTCATTTATTCCTTTTGTTTTCACTCTAAACCAATCATCTACCCTTTGTTGAGAGCTCAAGTGTTGATCGATATCTCGCGCTTCATAGATGAGATCTAAAACAACACCATCTTCAACCGCCTCATTAAACTTATAAGTATGAATATATTTACCAAATACTTCTAATGAAGTGGCTTTATCCTTTTTCAATAAAGGTGTTCCAGTAAAACCGATAAATACAGCATTAGGCAATATTGCCTTCATGACACGATGTAGTTTACCGCTTTGTGTTCGATGACATTCATCCACAAAAACAAATACCTCACCAACAGCATGACTAGGTTGAGCCTCTAGTTCTTTAATAAACTTTTCAAAATTATCAACATCACGCTTACCAAACTTATGAATTAACGAACATAACAAGCGAGGGGTTGCTTGCCCCAATTGCTCCATCAAATCTCGACCACTGCTGGTTCGATAGATTTTTTCATTAGCATCGGTAAAAACTGTTTCAATTTGTTTATCTAATTCATCCCGATCAGTTATGATGGCAACCCGAGCATGTGGATTATTCTCTAAAATCCATTTAGCCAAAAGCACCATAACAATACTCTTACCACTACCTTGTGTATGCCAAATAATTCCACCTTCTTTTAGACGAATATGCTCTTGAGCTGCTTTTATTCCAAAATATTGATGCACTCTAGGTAATTTTTTTACCCCGCCATCAAACAGTACAAAGTCATAAATAATTTCAATGAAACGCTGTTTATTACAAATCTTAATTAAATACTTGTCTAGTTTATAACCTTTGTTGTCGGCTTCATCTTCTTTCCATTTAAGAAAATATTTGTCTCTAGTACCAATAGTTCCATATTTTAAACCTTCTGAATCGTTACCAGCAAAGATAAATTGGACTGTTGAGAAGAAGGAGCCGATAAATTCAGGTTTTTGATTCACCAAAGATTGACGAATACCATCACCAATGAAAACCCTACTATTCTTGAGTTCAAGTACTGCTAGCGCAATACCATTAACGTATAAAACGACATCCGGGCGCTTTTCTTTATTACCAAATAACGTGACTTCTTCAGCAACATAGAAATCATTGTTTTCAGGATGCAACCAGTCGATTAGGTGAACGGTATCTGTTGGTAAACCAGCCTCAATTTTTACAGGTACGCCATAACGCAATAACTCATAAACATTTTTATTATTGTGATATAAATTGTGAGCATGGCTATTTGCAGTTGATAGTAATTTATCAAGCGCTTTATTAACATGATCCGTGCTATAGCCTTTTTGTGTTAAATATCGAGTTAGTAAAGACACTTCGATATTGCTGTTATCAGCTTTATCAATCAAATTTCCTAGATAGGTATATCCTAATTTGCCCTTAAATAAGTTTACGACTCGTTGTTGAGTTGCGCGTTCAGGTTTGTTTACCGTTTGACTCATATCAAGCGTATCCTTCCTGTTAATAGATTTTGCATCATGCCTTGTTTGATTTGTTTGGCTTTCAAAAGTTTCTCTTCAAGGTTAGAAATTTCTTTATCCATATCCAAAAGGACTTTCGCTATATCATTCTGTTCTTCTGATTGAGGAATAAAAATTTCTATGTTTTCTATAGTGTTAGCACTTAAACTAGGAACGCCTGATGCCTCATTAAAAGAATACCAATCAATTAAGTTAAACAGATAAAAAATATATTTAGCATTGTTAGGAAAATTTATTTTGCTATAAAAAAGCGTGTCTATTGTCCAAAAAGGTTTATCCATATATTGTGGAATATCAATAGTTCCTTTTCTTCCAATTAAAACAGATGGCTTATCATAGAGATATTGGTTTGCTTTACCAATTACACCTCCAGAAGCTAGAATTGGATATGCTCCATTTTCATCAACAACCTCCTTTTGAGACTTTCCATGGCAAATAGCTAAAATATCCCCTAATTTTTTACACTTCCAACCTTCTTTAAGCATTCCATTCTCATAAGGATTTAGCAGAGTTTGCATAGCACCTTGCTTGATTTGGCGTTTTTTGGCGATTAGTTGAGTAAGGGATTGTATCCATGCATCCGCATCGCTTAAGGCTTTGGCTATGGCTTTTTGTTCATTAATTGATTTAGGAACTGGAATTTGCATATCTGCAATCATGTCTCTACGTACAGAATCGACTGAAGACTTAGCAGTCATTTGTGAAATTCTATTATAAAAATTATTACTAAAATAAAGGAAAAAATAATAACCATCTAATGAGTTAGAAAAATTACTCATTTTATAAACGCGCTGATGAAAATCAAATTTACCATTTATATAATGATAAATTTTACCAGTACCAACCCCATCACCTGCCGTTAGAACTGCTTCTCCATCAAATGAGTAACTATTTATTCTCTCAATAGTTTGGGAACGAACAAAAAAAGGGAAATTACCATTATCTATTCGGTCTTGAGTATTTTTATCTCCAGTAGTTATGGAACAGTGATTTTTAACATAATCAATGTCCCAATCCTTAGGCAATAAACCTAACTCGGTAATTTTGTAATCTTCTTTCAATTCCATACAAACCCCATCTTTTCAAGATGTTGATTCACGGCTTGCTCTAATTCATTAATTTGCCTCTTTAAGTTTGGCAATGTCAATTCATAACGCTCGGTTAACTCTCTGATCCTTTGTGTTAGTAACTGGCTAATACGATCCATTTCAGAATGGATATCGTTTTCGATATTTGATAACCATTTATCTGCAATAACCAATTCCTTAATTTGCGCTTCAGACAAGTTAGGATAAAAATCTGATAACAACGCATCCAACTCAGCATCAGCTTCTTTAATGGATTTTTTTAAACTTGATTCTTGTGCTAAAAGTTCCAGATATTGGTTTAAGATATTTTGCTCTTCCAAAGTATTAGTTTCAGATTTCAATTCTTTCAGTTTGGCTGTAACAGTACTTTTATTAATTTTGTCTAAATCTGAAAAAACTCCATCATCAACATTATGCTCTTCTTCCATTTCTGTTTTTTGGGCCTGTACTTTTTCTAATTTAGCATTTAGCTCATTAATCACTTGTTGCTGCTTTTGAAAATAACGCTCAATAACCAAATTTTTAGGCACTAAATCACAAGTCCATCCTTTATAAACTTTCTTTCCTTTATTGTTTTTTTCTATAATTCGATAAGTAGACGCTTTCCAGCCATCAGCAGCTATTAGATAGCAATCATCCTGCATGACTTCATACCAGTAGTTCATCAAATGTTGATACACGTTGTATTGGTTGATAAGAGGTTTACCGATATAGGTATTTAGCAATGATTCGCTGATTTGATAGATAAGCTCTTTTGGATGAAAATCTTTTTCTAGAGCACTCAAAATCAAAGTTGTTTTTTTCTTCCAGCCATCAAACACATTATCCATCTCATCCATATATTGAGTAAATTCACTATGATGATAGATAGTGTCTTTAATCTCTGCCTTATCAACATTGATCGTATAGTATATATCGCTTCGCGTAGCCTTCCTGAATAGAGTGTTTTTTAAGTTGGGGAAGATTTGCCAATAGTCTTCTAAAGCATCAATATCGGTTTTTGGTATATCACCTATTAAATGAGCTTCTATATCTTGTATGTCTTCAGGCTCACTACTGTCGATATAGCGGGGGATATTGAGATTAAAGTCATTCTTTTCAATTTCTTCAACTGCTACCAATCGGCTGTAACCATCAATTTCTAACTGTTTGGTAAATGCATCCACAATTTTATGAATATCCATTTCTCTCAGGCGATTTTTATTTCCATCTTTAATAAATCCTTTGCCCGCATCTATCATAAAAATGTTTTTACGATCAACTGAGCTCTCTTTATCAATAATAATGATGCATGCAGGAATACCCGTACCATAGAACAAGTTAGCTGGAAGACCTACTATGCCTTTAATTAAACCTTTACGAACCAAAGCCTCCCGAATATCAGCTTCGGCATTACCACGAAATAAAACTCCATGTGGTAAAATGCACGCGCCTTTACCTCTACTTTTTAAAGAGCGGATAATGTGTAACAGATAAGCATAGTCACCATTTTTTGCTGGTGGTACCCCATCATCGAATCGCTTATAAGGATCATTTTCTGTATCTAGCCCACTGCTCCAACGTTTATCACTGAATGGTGGATTGGCAACCACATAATCAAAGGTTTTTAATCCATCACCATCTTTAAATAAGGGATTGGCCAAGGTATTCTCACGCTTTATCTCTGCTGTGGGATTATCATGAAGAATCATATTCATGCGCGCTAAACCAGCGGTTGTTGCATCTTTTTCCTGACCATAAAGAGATACCTTTGTTGGCGCATGATCAGCCACTTTCAATAATAATGATCCTGAACCACAAGTTGGGTCATATACAGTAGTTGTTGCAGATGTTTGATCTTTATCAATACCTATTATTTTGGCCATTACACGACTGACTTCTGAAGGCGTATAGAATTGGCCCTTACTTTTTCCACTTTCAGTTGCAAAATGGCGCATGAGATACTCATAAGCATCCCCAAGAATATCATCTCCATCAGCACGGTTTTTACTGAAATTAAGCTCTGGTTTTTCAAAAATGGCTATCAGATTTGTAAGTTTTTCTACCATTTCCTTACCACTGCCTAATTTTTCAGGGTCATTAAAATTAGGCATGCCCGTTAATTTATTGGCATTTTCAAGGGGGGCAATGATTTTCTTATTGATATCATCTCCAATGGTCGGCTTTCCCTTTAACTCTACCATATCCTGAAAACTTGCCCCTTCGGGAATGATAATTGGCGCATAGGGCTTACCAGCATACTTATCGCTGATGTACTTGATAAATAATAATACCAATACATAATCTTTATATTGGCTAGCATCCATCCCACCTCTAAGCTCATCACAACTTGCCCAAAGTGATGAGTATAATTCTGATTTTTTTATCGCCATTAGGATCATTACCTCTGTATTTTTTATTTAAATAAAAATTTTTTAAAATCATTCTGATAAGCACAACTAATGTTATCTGCTGTTGATTGAATTATATTAATAGTTTTGCTTTTATCTTTACGTGAATTGGAGTTCAGTGCAGCATTTCGCTCGTTTTGAATATTTTCAAATTCAAAAGACAATGATGTCATCATCCCTTTGTAATTTAAGTATCGTATTGTTTTCCCAGGTAACATTTGAGTATATTCAGATAAAATATCTGGTATGCCAAGCATATTGAGGTTATCCCTGTCAAAACCAAAACCGATGAAAATTATCTCTTCAGCCCACTGTATCGCCTCTTTATGTTTAGCGATTATTTGATCTCTTTCAGTGGGGTTGTTTCTTTCGTCATACATGGTTTTTATGTTGTTGTACTGCTCAAAACTAAAAATGAATCGTTTAAAGTTTTGTATCAACTTTAGCGAGGTTAAAGACGGAGATGACGATTGTTGGGTTGTACCACCCGCCCATGAAATCTGAATATTTGGAAGTTTATTATCTTCACTTATATCTATATATTTTCCATATTGGTCCGAATTAATAAGTGAATACAATTGACCATAAACATGCTCAATATCCAATTCATTGAGAAAGCTATCTGCCGGGGAGTCGGATTTATCATCCCTTTTTACAAAATTCTCAATCTTTTTAAGCCTTGAATGAAGAAAATAATCGAGGCTAACATCGTAATTAAAAGTAATAAATTTAACTTTATTTTCGCTTAGCTTTTCAGGGCTGTCCGCACATTCAGAAACCAAATCATTTAACAAAAGGGAATACCAATTGTCTTCGCTTTGATTAATATTAAATTTTAAGGGATTCTCTCTTTTTAATAGAGAATACAGAATCATCATTTTACCCGCCAGAGCATATGAGGGGTTGTCCCTTAAAAATGCATCAATGGATACGGGGTCTAATATTTCTAATGCATTTTTTAACTCAGCGAATATATCTACTTGGCTTATTTTTGTTTTAAAAAAGAACTTGTGTGCATAGTTTGCGGGATTACTTTTAGATATATAATAAATCCTAAAAAGACCATCATCACTGCACTGTTCATAATGCCCTTGTTCACTTTTATCTGCATATACTGCTATCTGCTCAAGTTCTTCAATACACAAACTAAAATCATATAACACATTACGCTTTTTATCATTATCATTCCAATATGGAGTAGGTTTCTTTGATTGATATTTAGGTATAAAAATATAATCTTCCATATCTTCAATGATGTTATATATAAGCCGTTTACCAATTGGATAGCCATAAGGTGCACTAGCGCCAGCACCAAGAATAAACAGCGTTTTTGTATTAAACATAATTTTCAATCCAATTTATCAAAGTGCTTCCCTGTCTCAACGTTTTCACCCCTCGGATCATCTGTTAAGCAAAGCAACCAAGCCCCTGCAACTTTTAACTCCCTAGACAAAGTTTTAGTCTCTTCTGGGCCAGGACTCCGTGTACCCTGCTCCCAATTCCCAATCCTGGCAGCCCCTAATCCTGTCCTTTCAGCCAAAATTTTAATGGTCAATCCATTCGCCTTTCTAGCTTGCGTAATCCTACTGCCAATAATTTTTTTCATATTCATTTAAGTTCATTTGCTATCAAACGGAAATACCCCATTGACTCTAAAAAGTGCCTATTTACAATGGGTTACCAACAACACGTTTCGTGTTATTGATTGATACTAATTGAAATCATTTGATAGTGCAAGTGCTGCTTTTAGCAGTTTTTTGAAGGATGAAATTTATAAATGGGATTTTTATTTGTTAATACCGATGAATTATCCGCACTGATGGGATTGCCTTATATTCAACAATCAGCCTATTTGCTTGGGATTCGTCCATATATGGATCGCAATACCTTTCTAGTAGGCGTTAAGCGTAAAATAAGCTATCAGCAGCTTGCTGAAGCACTCTATGTTGAACCCCACCAAGGTTTTGAACATTCAGGTAGCCCTAGTCGTCCGCAATTACGTCGTATCATCTATGCGCTTGAACGCGCTGGGTTAGTGGAGATCAAATCTATTGGTAAACAACTCATTTTAAAATGCTTATTAGCTAATTCGGATTTATCTGCTCAAAATAAACCCGACACAAACCCGACACATCAACCCAGCACAAACCAGAACGATAAAAATAATATTAAATCATCAAGTTACGACAAAAAATATCAAAAACTCAGCACAGGGCAAAACACAAAACCCGACACACCTCATAACTCCAAAGATCTTTTTATTTTTTTACAGCAGCAATTTGAAAATTTTTGGTCTCTTTATCCTTTAAAACAAGACCGAACTAAAGCATGGCGTGAATTTGCTTCTTTAAAACCTGATGCACAGTTGGTTGAACAAATCCTAACAGCCCTGCAAGCCCAAATTAATAATCGTGAAGAAATGGAGTTCATCGGAGAGTGGCTACCAAACTGGAAATACCCAGCCACTTGGCTTGCACGTAAATGTTGGAACGATGAATTACTTACCTTAAAAACTCAAGAGGAGCAGCAGAATGAAGCCAATAAAGCACGTTCTCGAAAGAAATCAGCAACAGATATCCTTACTGAATCCTGCAAAGATGCAAACTTCGATTTCGACTTTGATGAACCCTCAGAGTCAGGAAGCAATGTCCTCTCATTCGACAACACCAGAGTACGATAAGAGAATGGATACACTGTTTATGCGTCTTGCAGCAATTTACGGCTATCTATGGGTCTCAACTTACAGCAACACTAATTTTCTTGAAGTTTCAAAGCGTGAATGGTCAGAAGGCTTGAAAGAATTTGACAATCAAGTACTGAAACTTGCTTTGGAACAAATGAAGAAGAAATTGGCTGTTCCTCCTTGTTTGCCGATATTTTATGAATACTGCACCAACATCCAAAAAGGCAACCAAGCACGTCAAGAAGCGCTCAAACAAAAAACTGAACCGCATGTCCCTACCGATCCCAAAATCGTCCAACTTCATATTAACCAAATGAAAAACTACCTCTTCAAAGAAATTAAGGAAAAAACATCATGCTAATTCTAATCCGCCGTATGGGCGAAGAAATTTACATAGATAAAGGCAAAATCAAAGTCCTTCTGATCTCTGAAAATGAAGGACTAATCAAATTAGGTATAGATGCTCCCAAACATGTTGACGTTGAACGTAAAGAGGTCTTTATCCAAAAAGCAATGGAACAACATGCCCTGGCTCAAAAACTACGGGATAAATCCACAGAGCCAGGAGACAGTAATGCTTAGAAAATATCTACTTTGCGGTTTTGTTTTATGTAGCCTCAATGCTAAGGCAGCTAATATAACGCAAGTCGGTCGCTATGCCACTGTCAACAACAAACCTTTGGCAGCCCAGATTAATCCCTTGAAAACCGTTCAACAGATTCATTTTCCTGCATCCATACAAACCATTGGGGAAGCAGTTAATTACTGGCTTCGTTATTCAGGGTATCACCTTGCTCCCAAAGAAAAACAAAGCGAAAGCCTACAACAAGTATTTCAACAACCACTACCGCAGGTTAGCCGAAATTTAGGTCCTTTAACAATTAACGAAGGACTGACGGTATTGGTCGGCCAGCATCTATTCAATCTCAAGCAGGATGACCTGTTAAGAGATGTCAATTTTAGCCTGATAGCAAGGAGAGCAGAATGAAAAAGTATATGGATGCCAAATGGCTTAGTCTTCTTTTGTTAAATGGATTGTTGATTGTATTCGTTTGTTTAAAAAGCCAGCCCTCTGTTGAGAGCAATAAATTTAATACGCTAGATGAGCGTTTAACCACTATACAAAAACAACTCAACCAACCTGTTGAACAACTAGATCTATCACCTATTACTCAAAACATAAAACAATTAGGAGATTTCGTTCAGCAACTACAAAACAAAGACGATCATCAATTAGGTGAAATATTTACCACTGAACAAATTGCCATTAAGAAACAGCTCGAAGGAATTACTGATTTATTGCGTCATCTGGATGATAAAAAACAGCCTGTCAAAATGCTTCCAGCAAACCAATTACCCTTTAAAGTCTTGAGCATAGACAGTATTCAAGAAGTTCCTGTTGCCTCTGTTTCCTACCACTATAAAACCCAAGCATTGGAAAAAGGTGATTCTTTTGCCGGATGGACTGTCTTTGCAATCGACTTTGCCAAGCAAACCATAGAGTTTGAAAATCCCGACAAAGTACATGCGCTGGTTCGTCTGAATCAACAAGAGGTGAGCCATGCTTAAGTTGTCCACACTAACAATTGGGCTACTCTTGGGACAACAGGCAATTGCCGGTTTATATATCCCAGGCATTGCCACTCCACCTATGCAAAGTGCTGATAATGCGTTGACGAAAGCGGGGCTGGCTGAATTTCATGATGAAGTTATCGCCGATAAAGATTTTCAACTTAACGACTTACAAAAACAGGAGGCAAAAGCCTGGGGATTAAGTGAGGCAGAAGAAAAACGCTATCTGCAACTAATGCAAAGCAGAAGCAGTATTTACTACAAAGACCTCCGTATGACACCTGTTGATATTCTTGGACTAAATGCCAGGAATGATGTGGAACGAGCGCACTTCGCCGAACTTGCTGCCCTTCAAGAAGCCCAAAAGGTCGCGCAAAACATAGCCTGGAACAATGCCTTTTACAAAGCCTATAACCAGTTATTTAAAGATGTGCCTGTAGTCGGTGATTTTGATCCATCTCCTTACTCTCCCTATGCACATCAACCCATTCAATTAAAAGAAAGTGAAACGCTCTATTTCTTTATAAGACCCGATGACGCTGTAACCACCATTTTACTGCAATTGGTCGATGCTATTAGCCGTACTCCAAACACCAAACTCAATCTTCTTTTACTGGATATGGATAATAACGCCATCCAACTTTGGGCTAACAGACATCAAATCCCTATCTATTTGGTGACCAATCAACAAATTACTTTAAACCCAGGTAACCAACAATATGAAGGCTTAAAGCTAGATAGGAAACAAACACCCCTGCTCTTACTGGCCAAAGGCAAAACTTCGCAAGTCGTCGATTTAGGGAGATTTTAATGATCAGGATTTTGCTCTTGCTGTTAGTCACTTTCAATGTTCATAGCATGAATGTGATTCCTTTAACGCTGTCACAAAGTGATGCGTCATTAAGACTTAATCTGTCTAGCCCAATTGGTGTACCAGCTAAGAGCAAAGCAACTTTTGGCAAAGTGAGTCGCAAAAAATTGGATACCAATTTGTTAACCATGGCCTTATTTGTAATAGGTGCGGATAGAGAATCCATCAAATGGTTAGAACAAAATCAAGAGCAATTAAAATCCATACAAGCCACAGGGTTCATCACCAATGTGAATGACTTTGAAACCATTGCAGCTCTGCAAGAAAAGTTTAAATTGCCGCTACTACCCGTCAATGTTGATCCTCTGTTGAATTACATTCATGTACAGCATTACCCCTTAATTATTGCTGAGGGGGCTGTATGGCAATAAAACAATATTCCAGACAAATGACCTTGCAATTAACATTGGTTCTCTTTCTAGGTTGGTTAGCGTTGATTATCTGGGCTGTAAGCCAATGGCTACTTCATGGCTATCCATTTGCCTTTGATAAGGTCAATGTCCTTGTAAATACTCAACGAGAAGCCATCACCCCTGTTTATCAAGGTTCACTTTTGGCAGCTCTACCTTTAGATGCCAAACCTAGCTGGACGCTGACCATTCCCTATTTAAATAAATTAGCAATTAATGAATTTGCAGCAGACTTACTTGAAAAATCGCAACAGTTTTTCCAGCTGGTTTTATTAAGCAGTCAATGCCTGCTTATTAAACTCCTCATTTTATTTGCTGCTATGCCTTTGTTTGCCCTGACCATGGTTGCAGGTCTGGTTGATGGTCTTAACCAAAGAGCCGTACGCACCGCTTGTTTAGGCCGAGAATCTTCTTATGTGTTCCACAGACTTAACCACTTTTTAAAAAAGGGACTGGTGATTTTACTCATGCTCTGGCTTGCCCTGCCTGTCAGCATCACCCCAGCTTATGTCTTTGTACCTATCAGTTTATTGATGGGATTAATGGTAGCCATGACGGCTAGTCGCTTTAAGAAGTATTTATAAGGAGTAACCATGAAACGATTGCTTTGTTTGACCTTAATGATGATAAGCCTGCACAGCTGGGCGAATAACCCTGATTTAAATGAAACCCTGGTGCGCATCATTAACCAGATTAACGCCATCATGCCCCTGCTTGAGGAAGCACAAACGCAGATAACACCCAATGCTCGTATCCAATTACAAATTGAAGGATTTGAAGATATTAAAGACCAACATCATGCAGGCCTTAGAGAAGATTTACTGAATATTCGCAATGGCCTGATTGACTACATCAATCAACCCATCATTGCACCACGCAAGATCAAAGCCTTGGAAATGGATTTTGTGAGGAAACCCTAATGAGTAAAGACGAGATAGCCAGGATGTTTGCCACTTCCTTTAAACAAGCAAGCAATAACATATCGGCACAAGTCTTTTCCGGCAGTATCCGCTTTATTGCCATAGCCCTGGTGATATTAGCGGTGATGTGGTCTGTCAACCACATGATGGATGCAGAGGAAAAACAACAACATGGATACCTACTGCGTCTGGGTTCTCGGCTCATTAGATTAGTGATTGGTCTGATGATCTTCATTCTGGTTTTATTTGTTAAGGAGACAACATGAAAACAATGCTTCGCTCTATCTATTTTGGAGCCATCAATCTCTTTTATGCCCCTGTGCTATTGGCAGATAATTGGTTCCCTAAAATTTCCGATGCGGACAACATCGGAGATGGCTCTAAAAGCATGATGTCAGTAACAGGAAATTACGTTAAGCAAGGTCTGGGTTTATTGCTCTTCATTACCGCTGTCGTGACCTTTATTAAATTCATTACCACGGTACAACATGGTATTGAAGAATCCAAAAAGAACGAAGGCTCTATGGTGGCCTTTGGTACTTTCGCCGTAATGGGCATCACCTATTTAGCCATTAGCATTGCTTCTGGTTATGTGGGTTACACCATGATTACCAAGTTCAAAATATAGGAGGTGAAACTATGAGTCAGCCTTCTTCGCGCCATCTTTCACATGACTTCCCAGCCTGGAAAGGCTTAAGTCTGCGTGAATTGTTCTGGATTGTGATCACCACCACCCCAGCAACTACACTGTTCTTCGTTCTTTTAGGAGTAATGGTTGGGTTTCCGCTGGCCTCTGGCTGCATAGGTTTTGTGATTGGATTCATTCTATCAATTACTGTGTGGCCTAAAGGTGTTTCCAGCATCAAAGCAGGCAAACCTTACGGATATGTGATGAAGAAAACGATTCTGTGGATGGTGCGATTAAGGCTCAAACATTCACCCTGGATTCATTACCAGGGAACTTGGCAAAAAAATAAATCTGTTGGAGAGCCGCATGTTTAACTACTGGAAAAAAATCGACAGCCTACAACACCACAATCGTTTACTACTGGCTTTTGTCGGCGTGTTATCAATCATCGTTTTGGCATTAATTATTAACCTGATGACCATGCCCAAACGCTATGAATTCTGGCTTAGTCCTAATATGGCCGCTAGTGGTGGTTTAATGAGAGTAAGTGAAATACCGAACGAATACGTGCAAGGATATGTGACTTCCTTAATGCCCACACTCTACAGCTGGTCTAATAAGGGCAAAGAAGAATTCAACCAAAACATTAAAGCTTTTCATTATTACTTCACCCCACGGCATGAGCAGTTACTTCGTGAAACCCTGGCAGCTTATAAAAACGCTCAACTCTTTGACCGCACTCAAGTAGCAAGTCTCTATCGCTTTATGGAACCGCAAGACATTAAAAAAATTGGTCCTGATACCTGGGAAGTCAAACTGATACTACGCATTACGCAAAGACTCAAAGATAACTCTGCCATGGTCATTGCTGACAAAGTAGTGGCTTATCACCTTCGCGTGGTCAAGCTCAATCTGTCGCGTCTGCATAACCCCTTTCAATTAGCCCTGGATGGCTATACCCGTCCTGAAGAACGCTTACAAGATTTACTGGTCGACACGGAGGAACACCATGAAACTCATTAAAATTAGCTTATTCACTCTGGGCTTTATCGTAATGCACCTAAGCTATGCCTTGCAAAGTGAACATCTGGTTTGGGAAAAAGTCCCTTTAACGATTGAATTACCTATTAATAAAGAAAGGCTAGTTCAGTTTCCCCAGGCCATTAAGGTGATTGATCAACAACTCAGCGCCAATCTTGATATTCTGAAAGTCAAAGGAAGCCTCTATCTTAAAGCCAAAGAATCATTCAAAGATTCTCGCTTGATTGTCCAGCTAATGCCTGAAGGTGAGGTAATTATTCTTAACCTTAACGCCAATGAAAAAGCAATCAATACAATACCAATTGAGATTCTGATTGATGATCCTAAAACTACCCACAATGCAGGAGCCAGTCAGTACGAATATAATGCCATTCAATTAACACGTTTTGCCATTCAAGCCTTGTATTCGCCTGAACGAGTCAGAGAAATTCCAGAGGGAATTTACCGTTCACCCATGCAAACCAATAAAACCATCTCTTTGTTTTATGGAGCAAGTATTGAAGCTCATCCCCTGGCTTCATGGCGTGGCGGCAATCTTTATGTTACCGCAGTGGATTTAAAAAATTTGCTGAATCAACCTGCAAAGCTGCAATTCACCAAACTAATGGGGCATTGGCAAACCGCCAGCTTTTATCCTAAAAGCGAACTGCCACCACGCAATCAACATGAAAGCACTACTGTCTTTTTAATCTCTGATCAGCCTTTTGCAACAGCACTCACCCAACACACGAGGTACAGCCGATGAATAAAAACAGTGGGATTAAAATTCTGGCAGGCTCGGTGGTTTTTGCGGTCATTATGATCATTATCAATAGCCGCCATAGCGCACCTGTTAGCGACAATACACCTAACCCTAATAATTTTGGCGAAGCTATAGCAAGCCAATTCAATGACAACATTCGAGATGTTTCCGCACGATTATTAGAAACAGAAAAGAAATTAGCGCAAATGCACAAAGAAAATAAATCGCTACAAAAACAATTAAAACAACCCAAACAAGAAACAAGTTTTGCACTGCAAGATGAACTGAACGCATTAAAGGAAAAATTTGCGTCACTCACTGAACACCAAACGCAATCTTACCCCATGGAAGGCAATCAAGCTCCTGTATCTGGTCAAATTAAAGATCTAGATACCTTGTTGGATAAAGCTCCGACAGAAAGCAAAATTTTCACCGAACATGCCACAACGACCAAGGAAGAAGCACTTACTAAAACGCCCTTTTATACCATTCCAGCTGGCAGTGATTTCAGCAAAATCACGCTGTTATCAGCTTTAATCGGTGAAGTGCCTATTGAAGGTAAACTCATGCAGCCTTTATTTCCCTTCACAGCAATGGTAAGTCGAGGGGATTTAATGTCAGCCAATGGAATGCAATTACCCGAAGAAATCACTGGTATGAAAATCAGCGGTTATTCGATTGGCGTTGGTTCCTTTCTCGATAACATCAGTTGTGTTCGTGCCTATGTCACCTCAGCCTTATTTGTCTTTGAAGATGGGCATTTTGTGAGTGTCGGCCAAGAACAAATGAAAAGCTCCGCGGAACTGGTGAATAACGACAGCATTGGTTATTTGACTACCCAATTCGGCAACCCATGCATCAAAGGACAATACATCACAAATGCCCCCAGAGTATTAACTGCCTTCATGGCAGCTGGCGGCATTCAAGGTGCAGGAAATGCTCTGTCTAAATGGCAAATGAGTTATCAAGCTGAGGGCGGTTCTGCCATTGCCACGCCTACAGGCGATTTAGCACACTTTGCCGCGGGAGGGGCAATCAACGAAGGCAGTCAAAAGATTACTGACTGGATTGAGAAAAGAATCCAGGGCAGCTTCGATATGGTCTTTGTTCCTGCCAGTATCCGCAGCCATTCAGGATTTATCCCTAATCAACTTAGTTTACATTTCAGCCAAACCATAGCCATTGATAAAGAACACCAAGGGAGGGTATTAGATTATGGTTACCATCAACAAAAAAACTTTGATAATGCTTTGCGCTAGCCTGGCGTTAAGCGCTTGTTCCACTGCCAGGATGTCGCAAAACGCCATTCCTGAACAGGGTTTAACGGTGAGCCAGTTGTATCAGCAAAGCCTGCAACAACCCATACAAAAACCTGTTTACCAGCAGACGCGTTTTGATGATTCAGGTGAAGAATTTAAGCAACTGCCTAACCCTGAAGTGCCTATCCATGTTTTCGCACATGTGGCGCAATTGGGTGATGAACAAATCATCAAACCTGCCTACACGACACGCTTTTTCCTTTACAAGCAAAACCAGTATGCCTTGGCATCAGAACTGTATTAAGGAGCCATGATGAAACGATTATCTAACTGGTTGCTTGGGGAAATGAATCCCCAAGCTATAAAGGAACAAGCAGTTAAAAAGTATTACTCCAATCCTTTACCCTCATTTGCCGATAGACTCGCTATTGTTGATTTTAATGAACAAGAGCAGGTCTTTTTATTTGCCGATAGCAAAAGTTTAGGTTCAGGGTTTGAATTAGGCGACATTCAAGCAGAAGCCGCTTCTCCTGAGTACTTACAGGCTGTGTTTAATAAAATTCGGGATACCTTTGCATCTGTGGTTCCTCTCCATGCCGTTGACCCTTGGGTCATGCAGATGTTTGTTCAAGACGAATATTGCCTTGATCCCGTTATCACGCATATTAAAGCCCAAATTCCCCAACAATTTAGAGAAAGTTTATTAACACAAGATTATTTAGAACGCCTGCACGATCTCTACAATAAAATGACCCAACCCGAAGGCTTATTTATCGATCCTAAAACAGGTGCACCCTATCGTGGACGAAGACGAAGAATCAGAGTTTTGTTTTATAGACAATTACATCAAACTACCCTACCCCGAGAACAAATTCTTCTCGAACACCAAGAAGTCATTAGCCAGATTGAAACCAAACTGCGTTCACCTGGGTTAGAAATCAAACGCCTCAAAGGACAAGATTATTACCAGTGGTGGGTACGTTGGTTTAATCCCAAATCAGCTGACGCGATATTAGAACAATACCCTTATCCTAATCCGATACCAGCGGGTTTTAACCTAGCCCAAAATGTATTTTTTACGCCGCCAGAAAGCGATGAGCAAGGATTCATCTTAGAAGGAATGAAACAAAGAATTCTATATGTGGATGGGTTAAAAGAAGCTCCTATCATTGGTTTAGTCTCACGAGAAAGACAACAAGCCAATCCCAAGCACCGATATGCACTTTTAGACACTCTGCCAGAAGGAAGCATCTACACAATCCAAGTCGTCTTTAGTCATGATGAAAATCTTGATTCTCATTTAACGCGATTGGAAAAAGGAATCGTAGGAACCAGTCTAAAACCTCAAGAAGTTAGAGATGATATTAGAACAGCTCGTAATGAATTAAGTACTGGCAATCGACTGTTCTGGGTTAATCAGGCCGTTTTTTATCAAGCAGAAGATGAACAACAAGCTCAAGTCATAGAAAAAAATCTGCATACGATTTTCAACGATGCCAAAATGCCATTGATTCATTCCAGGTATGATCTTCATCCTCTAAATTCCTGGATCAATGCCTTGCCGTTTAATTTTGATCCTCACTATGCCCGTCAATACTTATGCTTTGACCGACTTATGTATGCCACTGAACTAGCAGCTTTACTTCCGGTATATGGCCGTAACCAAGGAGCAAGGCATTTACCTTGTTTCCCCTTTTTCAATCGTTTGGGTGAACCTGTTTTCTTTGACTTACTGCATCATGATTTTGTTAGTCAAAATTCTCATTGCGCTATTTTCGCCAACTCAGGAGGTGGTAAGTCAGTTTTGACAGGCTGGATGATTCAATCGTTATTGGCCATGAAAAATGCCCGAGTAGTGCTCTTTGAAATGGGAAACTCTTTTGACAGGATACTCATTCATGCCAAGGCGCACGGTAAAAAGACCAAACAGTTATTACTGAGCAATAAGAAAGATGAAGCAGTTCCATTAAATCCATTTTGTGAAGCATATAAAGCCATTCCTGAAATCACGGATAATTTAAGTACAGAGCAGGCTACTTTAATTGCTCAAAAAATTATGGAATTAAAGGGCAATCTTCAAGAACCTGCTAATTCAGAAGACGTGATCTGTGGTGATGGTCACCGCTCCTATCTGGCCGAGCTTGCTCTAGCTTTACGTACCATGATTACGGAAGCCAATGCTATGGAAGAAGAACAATTTACCTTGGCTGATGAAACGCTGTTAATAGAGGTGTTAAGTGATGCTATTTTAACATCCTTTAATAATAACATACCGCAAATGCTCACTGAACATATAGTCAGTGCGTTTAAACGGCGATTGGATAAAGAAACGG
Organism: Legionella waltersii; assembly: GCF_001468085.1. Taxonomy (GTDB): domain Bacteria; phylum Pseudomonadota; class Gammaproteobacteria; order Legionellales; family Legionellaceae; genus Legionella; species Legionella waltersii. Next base: position 172,869 of record NZ_LNZB01000038.1, read on the forward strand.
TGGCTCGCAAGAAAGACCGCATTCTGGATATGCACGATCGCTTGAACAGCTATGTCATTAACAGCGCCAAATCACGATTTTTTAATGTGCCGACAGAGCCTTTAGGTGACTATGATATTTTTCATATTGATATTTCGGCTATTAAGGATGATACCGGAAAGCTGGCTTTGATAATGGTGTCATTATTGCCAAGAATACTGGCTATGGCAGAAGCCACCCAGAACGATAACAGACCAACCTTTCTCTTTATTGATGAATCCCATTTGCAATTTCAAATACCCTCTGTTGTGACCGTGTGTTTATTGGTAGCTAAAGTGGCAAGAAAGCTCGGGCTTTGGCTGGTTGCCATTACCCAAAACGTCACTGACATGAATTCTGAAAAAGCCACCAAGATTTTATCGTTGATTGAAACCTGGATTTTATTGGGGCTTGATGAAAAAGAAATTACTGATGTAAAACGCTTTAAATCCTTAACACCTCAACAAGAAACCCTAATCAGAGATATTGATTCGCAAAAAGGCTTGTATGCAGAAGCAGTTTTATTAGGGTCACGTTATCAGGGATTGTTTCGTGTCATTCCACCTCGCTACCTTCTTGCCCTGTTAATGACAGAAAAATCAGAGAAAGCTCAACGCCACCTTCTGGAGAAAGAACATGATGTCCTTGAAGCTGCTGAAATCATGGCTAAAAAACTCGAACAACCTAAAACGGACACTCACAATAGGACTTATTTTTATGACTAAATTGTCCTTTGCCTTAGAAAGCACGAGCCCGCCTCACCCTGCGAATACCTTCACCATAGCCACACGGGTCTTGCAAAAACTGTTTCAAAACAGCCATTACAAAGTGATTGGCTCTTGCACCTGGACTGTAAGTCGTTTACCGCCAAGACTTGAGGTCACACCTGCTATTGAGCAGTTCTTGCCTGATTTAATCATTACCGTCAGTAATAAACCAGAAGAGAATCCCTGGCTTGAAGCACGAACGCTTTACGAAAATAAGGCAGCAAGAACAATATATCAACATGCCTATAAAACCGCGACTGGTTCTGAATTAGGGTTTGGAAATGACAGCGGTCAAACCACCGATCTGCATATCAATGATGAACGCACCCGAATTGTTGATGTAATTGGCAGCCCTGCTGCGTTTTACCGTATCCCCTATCTATCACACAAACCAGAAACTGGTTTTGGTGTCCCTTATTATCTTGCAGAAGCTGATGCGGTCATGGATAGAACGGAAGCCGCTGAATTATTATATATGGGAACTCATCCCCATCTATTAATTAACCATGACATTGGCACATTCACCCAAAATTGGGGCTCTGAAATTCCAAGATTAATGCGAGTGACTCAACCCTATAACTATAGAGCTTCAGTTGTTGCAGCAATGCACGCTGTAGATATTGTCACTAATAAAAATCCCCTTCATGTCTGCAAATCAACCCGTAATTCCTGTGGGAAAAACTGTGTGGTTGCTAATGCTATTTATGACCCGAGAAAAACCAAAGTCATATGGCAGGAAATCTACCCTACTAATCGAAATATTCGCCCAGGGGATGCGCAGGATTTTGGTACAGAAGATGACAAAGCGGGTAATGGTAATTATGTATTTGTCCTCTGGCGTAAATACCGAGGCTGTATTCAGCACGAAGGCAAACTCGTGAACTTTTTAACCTTTCCCAAAGTAGAACAACCTCAAAAACGATAGGACGATGCCATGAAAAAATCACTACTGCTTATCTTACTAATACCTTCACTGATCCATGCTGGCGGCTTTATGCCCAGCCAATCTGATTACTATTACGAATTAGGAGGAACATCCAATTTATTTATTCCACCAGTCAATAAAGATCAAACACTGGTTATTGGTGCAGATATAGATGGTCGTATGGGCTTTTCCTGTAGTGGTTTTAATCCTGTGGTATCCATTACCAATACTTTTCAGGATTTAAAGAAATCAGCATTAAATATCCCTGGCGGCGTAATTGATAATTTGAAAGGCTCTGTCGCAGGATTTCCGCTTTATAAGCTACAGCAGTCCATGCCTGCTTTATACAATGTTCTACAAAATGCTGCCTCTAGCGCGCAAAATGAATTTTCTCTCAAAGTTAAAGATTGTCAGGAAGTTAAACAAGCACTGGAACAAAACCAATCTCCTATGGAAGGCATGTTATCAGTCTCGGATAGTCAGGGATGGCTCGATGCTGCCAAACGAGCTAAGAAGGAAAACGTCGATGTGACCGAAACGTCAAAAAGTATTGCCCAAAAACGAGATGAATACGGTCTTCCCTGGATAGGCAGCGATAAAGGCAATGCTGGCGGTAAATTCCAACGTCCCATTAAGGTGATTAATGATGTAGTCATTGCTGGGTACAACATTCTTTTGGAGAGAAAACCTTTAAATTCCTTGGAGAAACCAAGTACCAAAATTCCTATGACTCTAAGCTGGCCAACGCCCACTGATGCAGCCAATTGGGCAGTTAAGGTTTTGGGTGATATTCAAGTCAGCAGCAGTGAAAACAAACAAAATCACGATGCTAAGGCAGGGATAGGCTTGTCAGCCTTATTGCAGAGCTGTGCGAATGCTAATACCTGTAGTCAGAACATTGCCAAAGCCTTATGGAATTTAGTCAATGGTACATGGACACTGACCGAAGAAAATCTGCATAAAGTCAGTGCCTCCAATTTACTGATTACTGATGAAGTGATTATCACAATTCAACATTTGCCCCGTGAAGAACAGATGCTTACAGTCTCGAAATTAGCTGAGGAAATTGCTGTCCAAAACATGTTGGATAAAGCCTTAATGATGCGTCGTATTTTACAGGCAGGATTGCAAGTGCAAGAAGTTCAGAATTTAAAACCTGCTATGAACATGGTCTTATTTGCCCTGAAAAAACTGGATGATGACATACATTCTTTGTCCTTTGAAAACGATGTCCGCAAAAAAATGATGAATGAGACTTTAGGAACCATCATGGACATTCGACACCAAGCACAAAACCAAAATATCCCAGGCCAGGATCATGAACAGCCAGCAGTAAAAAATGGAGCTATCTATGTCAAAGAAAATAAAGGAGCTTAATCATGATTGTCTTTAATCCTTTATCCCTCTATACCACCTATCTAGGCTGGCAACAGTATGAGGTTCTATTCAATGCCCTGTGGCAAACAGGGCTGTTGTACCTTGGCTTTTTGGCCATTGGTTATCGCTTTCTTAAAAACGTGCTCAATCCAGCGGGTGCGTTCTATGCGGTTGAACATGCTTTAAATAATTTTCTTTATGAATTGGCAGTCACTTTTCTGATATGCAGCTTATTTGTCTATCCTTGTGTACCGTTGGAAACTAAAGCCTTACAATTTAAACCCTTATGTGGACTGAAGAACCCAACAACTGCGGTCATTGGCGACAGCGGCACAACTTATGATGAAGCATTTGCGGATCTACTGACTAACCAGGTCAAAATTCCTATAGGCTTTGCCATTATCCAGAATTTCATGTCAAGCTTTACTTACAGTCTCATGAAAGTAACGGGGTGCACCGATAGCTTACAGTCCATTCAAGGCGATCTGGTATCAACCTATCTACCCCAGAGCGTTCGCAAACAGGCATTGGATTTTCATAAACAATGTTTTATTGAAGCGAGAACGCAATTCAACAGTGAAAAGCATGAAGCCAGTGAATTAGATCCCATGCTCAAACGCTATGGCGGTGAAGATGATTTAAACTGGATGGGTTCTAAAATCCTGCAAAAGATGTATTACACTAAGCTTCATGCTCGCCAACCCGTCCCAGGCTTTACCTTTCATCAAGCTCCTAATCGCAATCTTGAAAAAGCGGCTAATCGTGGCGATATCCCACCCGAACAACTGCCAGAAGATGGTTATCCCAGCTGTCAGCAATGGTGGAATAAAATCAAAACTGACCTGGTTGAAGTCTCTAATCAGGCTAGTGTTTTTAATAAACACCTAAACTACTATGCCATGCTGGATAGGGTTCGTCAGTATAAAGTGAAACACCCCAAAGCATGGAAAGCAGACATCAGCGCAGAAGATTTTATTGCCAAGATGCTCTTGCAAGAAAGCAAAGACATGCAGACAAGTTCAATGCAAAACCTCATGAACAATAACAATGGAAAGGTCGCATCTGCCATTACTCATAGCCTGGTCAATGTCGGACAATGGACCAAATCCTGGACATCCACTCCATTGAAAAGAGAAGCAATCATGCAAACCCTGCCTGTGATGCAAGCGTTTTTTATGTTCTTTTTAATCATTTTAACGCCAATGGTATTGTCCTTAAGTTGCTATAGTCCAAGAGCGTTGGGTAGTTTGTGTGCACTATTTTTGATGGCAATTTTTCTGCAATATCTCTGGCACCTGGAAGGTTTTCTTGAACGCTCTGTGCTAGACCCATTAGGTGAAAACGATGCGATTTCGGCCATGAAGAATATGGCTGTGATGTTCTACTTCGTAGCACCTGTTTTGTTGCTGAGATTATCAAGTCATTTTGGCGGTGACGCTGGGGCTGGTCTTATGGATTTGGTTAATGGTGCGGATAGGAATAGTGAAAGCATGGCTCAATCCGGTATGCATGTAGCCAAGACAGGCATAAAAATTATTTCAAAAGGACTTTGATGAACTTGTTAAAGCACATCCTTACGCTCAAAAGCTTCATTGTACTCACGAATAGTGATCAAGCCATTATCAAGCTTATCTTGAGCCTCATAAACAGACATATAGCGTTTGGCAGGTTTATCCTCTGCCACTCCGACAATGGCATCAAGAACCACTGCCAACAAACGAAATACCTTTCTCATTTGGAGCTATCCCTATGATTAAACATTACATCCGTTCGTCCATTATAGTACTGATTCAAGCCATTTTACCAATCATTGGTTTATTGATAATTGCTCCTTGGATTATCAATACAAATCTTCTCACCCGTTGGCAACATACATTCGCCAATATACAGCCGTTGTTTCTGGGCTTACATGGACTACTTTATCTGGTTTTGGTTTTGTTATGGCCAAAGTTGATCATGAGTATTAATGATCAACTCACCTCGGAACAACTCAATACAGCTCTGAAAGTTCGTTGGTATCTACTCGCTATTTTCTTGTTTATTGATGCGATGATGATTTGGAGAATGCTATGAGTACTTATCCAATTAATAACCTGTTAAGAGAACCAACAGAAGCCTGGTCAGCAATTACCTGTATGTCCTTAGCTCTACTTGCTTATAGCCAACCGCATCTGTTCTTGCTTACCCAAACTATGAGCCTGTATGCAGCGATTGCCCTATTAATCCCTGGACTCTATAGAGCATGGCAAACAATAAAGGTTAAGCGATATCACCGCAGACTTTTAGCCATGCCTACCTATGCCCTATCCACTAAAGAAATTCCTTTATCGAAAAACTGGTTATTCTTGGGCAAAGGCTTTCGATGGCGACCAAGCCATACCCAAAAGCTGCATCAGATCAAGCAAGTCAAAAATGAAAAATTTATGCAAAGAGATTATTGCTATCAACTGGCTAGACAATTCTGCCAAAACCATGAACACACCCGATTAGCAAAGTGGTTTAACAAGCGTTCTAAGTTAAATCTATTTAGACCCGATCCTCCTGTTGGAGGAAGTCCCTTTCTGCATGGAGTTGGAGAAGAAGATAAACCCATTTACATTCCTCAAGATGTACGTGTAGGTCATACTTTTGTGGTTGGCACCACTAGAGTCGGCAAAACTAGATTAGCCAGCATTCTGATTAACCAAGACATTCGAAACGGTGACGCAGTTATCGTTGTAGACCCTAAAGGCGACCAGGAATTGGTTAGAGACATGATGGCTGCCTGTGAAGTATCAGGAGGAAAAGAAGAATTCAAAATCGTTCACTTAGGCTTTGCAAATCAATCGGCACGGTACAACCCTCTCAAGAACTACGATCAAATTAGTGAAGTAGCTACACGAATTACTGATGCAATATCCGCAGAAGGAGAAGGGAAACAATTTGCAGCCTTTGCTTGGAAGTACGTCAACATTGTGGCTATATGCCTTGAGGAAATGAAACAACCCATTACCTATCAATCTATTGCCTTTTATATCAGTCGATTAGATCAACTATTGATGACATACGCCGACACCATTTTACCCAATCACTATCCCAACTATCATCAAGAGATTGAAGCTATTATAGAGGAGCATGACAGCAAAATTGGTAAAAACAATAAAACCAAATCCCCTATGGAACGCCATCAGGCAGTCATTCAATATGTCAAAGACCACATCAATAAAACCATTAAAAGCAACAATGTCGAAGCTCTACACGACCAAATCCTGATAGACCTTTATGATGCAGCTATTATGGATAAACACTACTATGACAAAATCACAGCCAGTGTCGGTCCTGTGTTATCTGAAATTAATAAAAGTAATGCTTCTAAAGTTCTGTCATCCAAAATTGAACCAGGAGATATTGAACTGATGGATGTCATTAAAAATAAAAAGGTACTTTATATTGGCTTAGATAGTCTGACAAATCCTAATATCGCCCAGGCCGTAGGTAAGGCTTTCTTATCAGATCTTGTTTCCACTGCTGGCAAAATCTATAAAGAACCCAATGCTCGTTATACCTTGAATCTGCATTGTGATGAGCTATCAGAGATTATCCAGGATTCTTTCGTGAAAATTCTCAACAAAGCTGGTGGAGCTGGGTTTCAGGTTACTGCTTATGCCCAAACTATTCAGGATATGGAGGTGGCACTTGGCTCCAGGGCAAAAGCTGAGGTATCTGAGGGAAATTTTAATACCTTGATAATGCTTAGAGTTAAAAATGAGGAAACGGCAAATCTATTGGTTAAAGTGCTGCCGCAAGTAGGTGTTGTCGGGCATACCCAAGTTTCTATGGTTAACGACACACCACATGGGGATGATGGAGTTTATTTTAATACGACTAATGAAGACAGAGTACAAACATCTTCTGTGCCGATGATTGGAGTGGATGATATTATTTCTTTACCTAAAGGACAGGCTTTTATGATAGTAAATGGTGGAGAACTATACAAAATTCGAATTCCTCTACCTATAAGTTGCAAAAAATAGACTAATACATTATTGCCAATATTCAGCACCTACTTCAATCGCACTATATGATACAATTTATTCAAAGCACTATATTCTAATCACCTAATGAAGATTTAGTTCTAAGGGTATAACCAGAAATGCACAAGAATGAATACTGAATCAAAGCGAACTGAAAAATATATTATTGTCTCTAACACATTAGCATGTATGAGCAACCAACAATTACAACAAGTACTGTCTACCGGAAATGAGATGCATGCTGGTATTGGAGGAACTTCTGTTGGAATAGATATAAAAAATATCCCGGTTTTTGTAAAAAGGGTTCCAATTACTGAACTTGAACTCAAGCCAGATAACTTCATGTCAACGGCTAATATTTTTAAATTACCAATGTGCTATCAATATGGTATAGGCTCAGCAGGTTTTAGCGCTTGGCGTGAGCTTGCAGCACACATCATGACAACCAACTGGGTGATCAGTGGTAAATGCCTCAATTTCCCAATTCTGTATAGCTGGCGCATTATCCCTAACTCTTCAAGTAAAACAGATCGTTCCTATTGGGAATCTACAGAAAAATATTTTGCTTATTGGGAAAACAACGAAAGTATCAAAGAACGTGTACATGGTCTGAATAGTTCCAACGCTAGTGTTTTATTATTTCTTGAGCATTTCCCGAGAAATTTACACCAACATTTAAAAGAAGTTTTGTCATCAAGTGTCGCTGAATTAGATTCAATTAACCATCTGGAAAAATTGAATAAATCATTTGGAAGGGTTTTAAAATTTATGCAGGAAAATGGTTTTCTTCATATGGATGCTCATTTTCATAACATTTTAGCTGATGAAGATGACATTTACCTCAGTGATTTTGGTTTGGCACTATCAAAGCAATTCGATTTATCAATGACCGAACATAATTTTGTAAAAGACCATGAACATTATGATAGATGTAGTTATTCAGTCAATTTGCTACATGGTGTCCTAACAACTTATGCGGGAAAGGAACATTGGGACAAGACTTTAAGTGATTACTTAGCAAATAAACTTTCAATTAAATTGCCCGATAAAATAAATGAAATCCTTTCTAAAAATGCCCCTATTGCAGAAAAAATGCATACATTTTATAAAGAAATTCAGAAAGATAAATCAACTCCGTATCCATCAAATCATCTGAATGGAATGCTCATAAACAGTGCGGCAGGGAAAATGCTATGATTCAAATTGAAAAAATAACGGGTGAACTAGCTAAAGCCTTGTGTCAAAAAATTACAGCGGAGTTACCGGAGTACTTCGGATTACCCGAAGCAAATGAGCATTACGCTATAGGTGTTACAAAACGTATAAATTTCGCTGCGAAAAAGGATGATAACTATATTGGTCTCATTTCAATTGATTTTCCTTATCCTAATAATGCCAATATTTATTGGATGGCCGTGAGACGTGATTTTCACCGTCAAGGTGTTGGAAAACAATTAATAGATGAAGCTTGTCATTTTGCTATAACACAAGATGCTAAAACTATAACTGTTGAAACGCTAAGCCCTTCTGAATCAGAAGAGAATTATCTTAAAACGTATCTGTTCTACCAATCGGTTGGTTTTAAAGCTCTTTTTGATTTAAAACCCGCCGGATATGAGTGGAATATGGCGTATATGATGAAACAGCTTGAACCTCTAGCAATAAACCAACAAGCAATTGTTATTAAAGCACTGGAGTTATCCGATATACCCTGCCTGGTCGATGCTTTTCAAAAAGCAAATTGGCAAAAGCCGGCCTCATTATTTGAAAAGTATTACCAAGAACAGCAAGACGCTGAGCGAATGGTGTGGTTGGCCTATTTTAAAGACCAAATTGCCGGCTATGTTACTTTAAAGTGGACATCACTCTATGAACCCCTTGCTCATAAACAAATCCCAGAAATTATGGACTTAAATGTATTGCCTTCCTTTCGCAAATTTGGAATAGGAACTACTTTACTAACAACCGCTGAAGAAAAAGCAGCAAGTCAGCATGATCGTGTAGGTCTTGGCGTTGGTTTATATGTCGGACAAGATGGGGGATATGGACAAGCGCAACGGCTTTACATCAAACGCGGCTATATTCCTGATGGACTGGGGGTCACTTATGACTATAAACCAGTTGAGCCAGGAAAAATGGTTTGTTTGGATGATGATTTGATATTATGGTTTACTAAAAAGGTGAAATGACCAAATGAAATTTCCATTTCAGCTCGTCGAATTAACCCATACTTTAGATGCAAACAGTCCTGCCTGGGAAAAAAACTGTGGTTTTACGTCATCAATAGTATTGGATTACGCGGACTGTACTAGTGAAACTCCATTTCGCGTCCAACATTTCACGATGCCAGCCGGAATGGGAACGCATATGGATGCCCCCTCGCACTGCTGCCCTAATGGCCTCTCTATAGATCAAATCCCGCTGGATCAATTAGTCGCTCCTTGTGTAGTTATTGATGTATCCCAAAAGGCACATGAACTTTACAGCCTGACACCCCAAGATATCGCTGATTTTGAAAAAACACATGACCTTATTCCTCCTGATTCATTTGTCATCATCAAAACGGGCTGGTCACGCTTCTGGGACAACCCCACTCAATATCGTAACAACCATAAGTTTCCCTCTATCTCGGCTGAAACAGCCACTTTGCTGGTATCACGGGATATTATGGGTTTAGGTATAGATACCTTATCGCCTGATAGACCAGATGATGGTTATCCTGTGCATCGCATCTTGTTAGGTTCAGGACGATACATCGTGGAAAACATTGCAATTAGTGAGCAATTACCATCTATAGGTAGTTTTGTCATGGCCTTCCCACTGAAAGTTAGACAAGCGACCGAAGCGCCTATGCGTTTAATTGGGCTATTGCCATGAATTATCATATGGACGAAAATAAAACTTTAATTCTGTTAAATGAACTATCAGAACAAATAAATAACCTATATGGCTTTGTCAAAATTGCTGGTGAAAATTTTGGGGAACCGGCAATAAACTCAGGCCCATGTGGACCTTTTGCTAATGTTTTTTATACAATTTGGAATCAAAAATTTACTGAAAAAGTAAATATTGCCTTTATCATGGTAAAAAATTCTGATGAATGTTGGCATGTATTAATTAGATTACCAAACGGGTTGCTTTTTGATGGTGGTTTTGGCGTTCATCAAGAAAACAAGTGGGATAAGGACAAATTTGATATAGTGGATATGCTCCAATATAACCTGCAATTATTAGAAAAAAATTCCGGTGGTTTGAATAGAAAGTATCCTCGATATTGCCCCAATTTTTCGATTGATAAAGTCACCAACTTGATAACAAATTGTATCAACCTGATTGAAGAATAGTATGAATATGCAACCATTGGTAGATAAGCTACAACTTGGTGAGTTAAAAACACAGCCTGAATTACTTAAAGGCGGTGCTTTACATACCATGATTAAAATAGAAACAAGCAAAGGTATCTTTGCAATTAAACGATTAAATCCGCATATTACCGATAAAAGTCATTTTAAAAAGTCGTATGAGTGCTCCGAACAGATTGCCAATAAAATGGCTAAAAATGCAATACCTGCGGTGAATGCTTTATCTTTTAATGATGAGTATGTTACTAACATCGCTAAAGATCATTACATAATCTATCCATATATCGACGGTCATTTACTTGATGAGTATAAGTTAACGCTTGAGCATGCACGTTCGATCGGCGAGTTGTACTCGTTAATTCATACCGCAGATATTCATCACGCTGAAATAGATGAAGCTCAGTACGATTATTTTGAAGACCCGCATTGGGTAAAACTTATTGAGCGCTCCAAACACTCTGATTTGATGGCGCTATTGCCAGTAATTTCAGATTGGAATCAAGCCTATTTTCAGGCAATCCCAGCTCTAAAACAAGAATCTGTTATTACACATAGAGACATGCACATTCAAAATGTGCTTTGGGATAATCAAAATAAACCACATATTATTGACTGGGAAAGTGCCGGTTTGATGAATCCTATGCTGGAAATAATCGGATATGGGTTGGAATGGAGTGGTATTATTTTATATCAAAAGGCAAATGTTCCTTTCTTGCAGAAACTAATCACCACATACAATCAACATATTTCTAAAACATGGGTAACATCTTCTCATCAAGCATTCATGGGGTGGCTAGGGCATTGTGTATTGGCATGGACTGAATTTAACATACATCGTATGTTAGGCGAGGTTTCTACTGATGAGGCTGAAATACGAAAAGGTCGTGAAATTATCGAAGAAAAAATGATCCCGTGTATAAAATATATTAGATCAGAAGAAGCGTTTCTAAAGCCATTATTAGAGTCATTATTTTCAACCAAGTGAGCAATAAATATTTATTTTTGTGAAGGAGTATATTTTAATACGACTAAGGAGGATCGGGTTCAGACTTTTTTAGTGCCTATGATTGGGTCGATGATATTATCTCTTTGCCTAAAGGACAGGCATATATTCTGGTAAATGGAAATGAAGTTTGGAAATTAGAATCCCTTTCATATTAGACTCACATACGTGCAAATCTCCCCCAACGTAACATGACATTGTATTTAATGCTATAATCAGAAAATTGTTTATATGTCTCAAATTTGACATTCATGGATTAAAAAAAGGCCTATCGGGAGATGAGCAATGGGGCTTAAAAATAACGAAACGCAATTTTACATTTTTGAACTTAAATTGTCTTTAACAGGTCGTTTTGTTCAAAATGATCCCGAACTTACAGATGAGGAAAAAAAACGAAATAAGCGTACATTTTTTGATTCGTTGCTAAAAAATGATATTGATTTTAAAAAAAAATACACTATCGAAAATCTTTTAAATTACTTAAATTCAACTCAATTAACTCATTCACTAGAAAACGTTCTTATTAAATTTAATGATTTTCAGTTTATCGATGAGCAAAAAACAGTCTCAGCTTGCCTTTTCTTCTATGCAAATAGAAATATACACGCAAATGATTTGTATAATTTCAATACAAATTCAGAGCGAAAAATTGAACAACAGGATTATGAAGGAGTCCGCCTAGTTTCTCACATAATCATGAAAGTTATTGGAAGTAAAATAACAAAATCATCTCATCTTTTTGTAGCATTAGAAGCTCGCCCATACATATACCCGAATCAAATCCAAAAAGGATTAAATGCCATCTTAAGAGATTGGACTACTGAGTATCAAAGAGATGAACGAAAAATATCAGTACATCCCCAGGTAGAAGTACTAGCATTAAAAGGTGAAACTCTCGAAGAAATTTTAAAATCCGGTAAAGTTATAGGTATAAAACTCACACGAAATCATCCTGTAAACCAAAATCAAGATGAATCACCCTTTGTATATACAGGAAAAAGTGAACTTGTTTTAACTCCACCAAAGAAAATAGACCTCACCCCAGATGAACAGTTAAAAGGTTTAGCTACAGTGGTGAGAACAAAGAAGTTAGAGTATGATCGACTAAAAGTCACAGTAGATCTATCGGGTACAACAAAAACTAATGAATATGAACTTTCCAATCAAACGACACCAGAAGGGATATTACAAGAATATTTTTTCCATAAGGAAATATTAGAATTTGATGAAAATGTAATCGATGTAAATTATACCCACGTAATACCGAAAGTAGTACAAAAAGTTCTCCACGAGGTACTTACCAATGAGAAGCTTAAAATTTTTGATTAAACCATATCTTGATTATGTATTTTATACAGAAGGATATCCTAAATTAGCCTATCATTTTATTATTCCCTTGATGATGACACTCATATTGACTATTTTTGGAACATCCGACACGGATAAACTTGTAAACTCTGGTTATACAGTACTGACTTTTATTTCAGCTTTTTCATTTGCAGCGTTGATTAGCTTTTCAAACTTAAAATCAAAACATCTATCTGAAAAAATATGGGGTAATAAATTATTTAGTTCAGTAGTAATACCAGTTATCTATCATTGCTATAAAAATGGGCACAAAATAAAGATCAATCATTCCAGAAAATCATTTATCTCATTATTATTAGGTTACATCTGTTTCACAAGTACAATACTACTAACACTGCTAGTAGTATTTAATAGCTTACACATCCCTTACTTTTGCATTAAATTAATTGGAAAAATACTATTCTTTTGGTTATTTTTTTCATTATTAGTGAATGTGATTTATGCAATACAATATTTTACCAAAATAAATCTTGAAGAAGCATTAGAAGAGGATACTGAATTTGATAAATAGCATTTCTGCGTCACTGCAAATTTCCCAGCAGTGACGCAGAAAAATCACCTTGATTTTACCGCGTAAAATCAACACATTTCAGCATTTTGTCCGATCCCGCCAATCGGGATTGGACAAAATTCTTTCCAAAACCCCTTGCGAAGCAAGCACCGCTTTGCTAATTTGGAATCAAGCACAACTGATGAGCTGGTGAAACCCCGGCGAAACGTCAACCGACGTCTTATGCTAGGCCACTTCATTCCCTAACCCCGTGGCTGGACGTTCAGTAGGGAAAACCATCTAGGAATCTCTGTCATCCGGCAGGGCAACTCCCTCGGGAGTTTAAGTCAATTTATTTCAATTTGACCATGGACTTGTATGACAAGAGCCATTGTCTTGTCGTTTTTATTAATCATTAAAACAAGGAGAAAATAAGCACTCAAAAACTGTTGTAAATCGGCGAGATCGTTTGCCTTATAACGATTGATTTGCCCCCTACTTCGAGCTTTATGGCTTTGGCCAGGTTTCATCTTTGAGTGAGCCGCTCGTTCAACACTAAACCAAAGACAGGGCAAATAAATTTTTATCGGATGGGATGATGAGAAAATACAGCTTAAGACAAACTGCCAATCAATATTTAAAGCTCGGCAATCAAGGCAGCTACAAAATCAAAAAACAGCGGGCATATGTCATTCGTAAAATGATCGATGATCTCTATACCATTGATGAGGTACCCTCCTCTTGGAAAAAAATCCAATCACACCATATTCATCAACTGGTAGCCCATTGGAAAAAGAGTAAAATACGTGCCAGCACGATTATGAATCACATGACTATAGTCAGGCATTATCTAACCAGCATTGATTGCCTTATTCCCAATATAGACAATCAATCCTTACAACTTAGTAAAACCAACAGGAAACGTAAAAGAAAACTCAAAATCCAGCACGACCACTGGCACTCATGGGACAATCCAATACCACGTCTCATCATGGCATTACAAACAGAATTTGGTCTGACCTTTAAAGAGGCCATTTATATCAAACCTGAAATTAACATCCAAGATGACAGCATCTGGATAACCAGGAACATTGCATTTAATTCCTTAGATAGAACAATTCCTATCAGATTTGAAGTGCAAAAAGCAATCCTCGATGAAATTAAAGAGCTGACTCACGGTAAATCCATTGCTGAATTTAATGATTATGAAGACACCAAAATTGCCTGGCGAAAGACTTTAAAAAAACATGCCATACCAATTAACAAAGCCTACCGCTATCTCTACGCAAAACAGATGGCTCAGTATCTTTTACCACTGTTGGGGAAATACGAAGCCTTTTGGGTTATTCACAGCGAAATGGGCATCAAATCTCGTGATTCATTATGGAGGTATCTTAATGAGTAAGTCCAAACTTAAAAATGCCCAGTATTCAATCAATGAATGTATTAAGAAAATCCAAAACTACTCCCACGCCAGCCGAGCAGATATGAAACACATGTTGAATCGATGCATTAAAGACTTGCACGAATTAGGTTACATGGTCACACACGTAAAAGGATTAAAACCAAAACACATTCACATCCTGGTTGATCTCTGGAAAGCCCAGAATAAAAACCCTGCGACAATAAAAAATTACATGGCAAAATTACGAAAAGTAGCTTTAGTGCTAAACAAGCCAGAACTGGTTAAACAAGGCAACGACAGCTATCAAATCAATAAACGTAATTACATTCCTCAATATAATAAAGCAATCAACAACGTTGATTTTTCCAAATGCTCAGACCCGATGATCCGTTTATCCTTGGAAGCTCAATCCCTTTTTGGTCTCCGTCGTGAAGAATCCATGAAGATTGTACTAAGCGATGCCTGGCAAGGAAATAAATTGGTTATAAAGCCCAGTTGGACAAAAGGTGGAATAGGACGTGATATTAAACTAACGAATGAGCAACAACGACTATGGCTACTCAATGCTACAAAGCAAGTTCCTGCTGGACAATCGCTCATTCCTAAAGAAAAGACTTATAAAAATCATCTAGCTCAGTATCATGAAGTGATAGAAAAAATGGGCTTAAGCAAATGCCATGGCCTTCGCCATGCTTATGCTCAACGAAGATATCATGAAATTACAAAATCCTATGACAAAACGGGCAATGGACTTATTTGTCCAATTCAAGGAGGCAGAATATATAAAGAACTGAATCCCCTTGAAAAATATTGGGATAGAACCGCAAGGGAAATTATTAGCCAGTCCCTTGGGCATTCGAGATTGAGTATTACAAAAATCTACTTAGGCTGACAATCTTTGCTTTTTTAAGTCATCAATACACAATTGCATTTTATAATGCGGTACGGGATGCCATGAAGCTATAAACTCCCCAATGATATTAAATCCAGCCTTTTTATAAACATGGACCGCTCGCTCATTTGAAATTTCAGGATCGATAAGTACGATTTTAGAATCAGAAAATTGACTTAGGATAAATTCATGTATCATCTGTACTGATAATCCCTTCCCAATATAATCCAACCTGCAAATAAATAAATCTAATGTAACCGCACCATCAGGATATTCTTCTGATTTCTCTATTTCAGAAGTAATTAAATAAGCGAAAGGGATTTCCTGATCATATGCTATCCAATGAGTAGCCCAAGATTCTCCATCATTCAAAAATTCATGAATATCTTTTATTGTATTACTTAAACCATCACCATGAAGCCATTCATTAATATGTGGCTGACTAATCCAGTCAAGAACAAGGTCTTCTTGTGTTTTATTCACTGGTTTAAAATGAAATCTGCTCTCAATATTCATGTTCATAATTGAATAACTCATATAGCTTGGATAAAAGATTGGTTTGTATTTGTATACCCACATTTTAAATACTGAATACTTCCGACAGGGTTATTTAATCGTATCATAATCCGAATAAATTTCATGCAAAACCCTTCTTACATCAGTACCTTTAATTGGCCAACATAAGGTTTTCCAAAATGCCCATCCTAAAGCTCGTATCCAGGTATCATTATCCACTTGAACTGCATTTTTAAATACTTCTCGTTCTTCGCTGGAAAAAAAATTCCATGCTATTACCAAATCACACGCAGGATCACCTACAGCAAGCTGGCCGAAATCAATAATAGCGCATAGTCTTCCGCTACGAACTAAAATATTTCCAACAGCAATGTCTCCGTGAACCCATACTGGCTTTAAACGCCATTCAGAAGAAAGCGCCTGTTTCCATAAAGATTCTGCAGCTCTTTGTTCATGGACGTTTTTAATTTTAGGAATTGAAAGTTGCATTTCATGATCATATGCCTTTAATGAACTGCCCCGATAAAAATTATGTGCGCCAGCCAAAGGCCCATCTATAGCATCTACAGATTGAAATTCTTTTAAACTTTTCCCTAATTCTTCTGCAAAACATTTTACATCATGAATATTCTCTCTTGAAGCAGACTCCCCTTTAATCCAACGATTGATACTCCAATGCCAAGGATAAGCTGGTGATGGTTTTCCTAATGCAATAGGTTGTGTAATCTGGAATGAAAGCTGTTTGGAGAGCCATGGCAGCCATCGATATTCTTTATTAATCTGTGGCTCATACTCCTTATCACTAGGCAAACGAATCACCATTTCTTCACCTAAGTGAAACGTTCGATTATCCCAACCACTTTGCGCAACTGGCTGTATTGGTAGTGATTTCCATTGTGGAAATTGCTCGGCAATGAGCTTTTGGACTAAATTTGTGTCAATTTTTATTTTATCCATTAAGCCCTCTATAGTTTCTTTATTGTAGATTTTCTATGAAACTTGTGCGTAATACCTGCATGCTCAAAATCAAACTCAAATTTAAAACCTAATTTTTCCATAACGCGCAATGATGGATAATTATTGTATGCGGTAAAACAAATAGTGCTAGCCAAATCCAAGTGCTCTTCGGCATACTCCAAGGATGCTTGCCCTATTTCAAATGCTAAACCTTTTCCCCAATAGCTTTGAGCTATTTGATAAGTTAACTCAACTTCCTCTTTTCCCTCAAATATAAAAGTCTTTAATCCCCCTCTCCCAACGTAGTTGTGGGTTTCTTTGTCATACCACATCCAGGGAGCAAAACCATATTGGTTGTAATGCGTCATATCCGATTCCAAACGATTTAAAGCCTGATCCTCATTGTATGAAACACCATAACATTGAATAAACTCAGGATTTGAAAGCATTATTGCATAGTCTTCGTGAAAAGCCACTTGGGGAATAAATGCAATAAGGCGGGGGGTTTCAATGAATGGTTTATTAAAGCCAAAATGTAAAAAGGCTTTCTTATCTATAAGCTGGCAAAATTCATTCTTGGCATTGGCATAATCAATCGTATTGTCATGGATTTTGCTCAAGTTGAGCTTAAGTGCTTCATATTCTTTGGCAATATTGGGGTAAAGACTCAAATAATCGCGAAACAACAGATGCTTCGCATACCATGAAGATGGATAAGTAACCAAATGAATCTGATGCGTTCGCTCACCCTGTTCATTGTCTTTTTGGAAATAACGCCGATGTGGAAAAACTGTTTCAAAAACCTGGTTA
Organism: Legionella waltersii; assembly: GCF_001468085.1. Classification (GTDB taxonomy): domain Bacteria; phylum Pseudomonadota; class Gammaproteobacteria; order Legionellales; family Legionellaceae; genus Legionella; species Legionella waltersii. The sequence continues at coordinate 190,772 of NZ_LNZB01000038.1, forward strand.
TATCGATAACCCAATGATTCAATTTTTTGGATATCTTCGGAAGTGAATTCACTCAAACACTTAACACCAATTAAAATATCAATCACTGGTTTTGCATAAATGCCAGGTATAGCTGTACTGCCAATATGTTCAATTTGGGTTATATTCTTGATACCCAATTGTAATAGCTGTTCCTTTTCAATTTCAAATGCAGCTTTCCATGCAGGATTATGAGGCTCTAAGGTAATCATATTCTAAGATTTTATATTTAATAATATTCAATAGTGGGCTATCTTAACATAGGTCTTAAAAGTGTATTAAAAATATTCATCATACCGAGGAAAAAATGATTGCGATAAAAAAACTAGACGAATTGCATGTAGATGAATTGTCATCCTATCTCAATCATTATCAAGAAACGACCATGTTCATTAGGAATAATCTATACCACTCGGGAATTACCTACCAAGATGCACCATTTCACGGAGAATATTATGGCTCCTTTGAGAACAAACAGCTTAATGGCGTTTTAGCTCATTATTGGAATGGTAATGTGATGATGCAAGCTGAAAATTTTTGTGCATTATCATCATTAATAGATGAATTTAAACTTAAAAGGTCAAGACCAATTGCTGGAATACTGGGCGAAGACTCTCAAGCCAATTTTGTCATCGAAAAGCTGGGCTTACAATCAGCACTGTTTGCTATTAATTATCAGGAAAAATTATTCTCCCTTAATCTTGAAAAAATGACAATACCTCAAGCTATTCATTCATACAGCTACACACTCAAAACAATGCAAGAGTGTAACATGGATGTCATCAAAGAATGGCTTATCGCTTATCATATAGAAGCACTTGGGGACGATGCGAATAACCCCAAACTTGAACAATCCATTATTGATGAAATTCAAGATACACAGCTTAGCCAAAATCGATGGGTTTTGTTTGTAAATAACACTCCTGTTTCCTTATGTGGATTTAATGCCAATCTACCTGATATTGTACAGCTCGGTCCCGTTTATACCCCTCCCTCTTTAAGAAATAAAGGTTTTGCCAGAGTTGCCGTGTATCTCTGTTTAAAGCAAGCAGCCACACAACAAGTTAAAAGAGCTATTTTGTTCACTAATGATAATTCCGCTATATGCGCATACCTTGCCCTTGGTTTTCACGAAATTGGAAAGTATCGATTGGCCTTGTTAAAATGAGACCTTGTTGGAGGTAATACGTAACATGATATTATTAAAAAAAACCGGATGATAAATTGTTATTCAAACACTTTGAATAATATTCAAGATAAAATTCACTCTCTCAGAAACCGACAACAGAGGAATATCTATTAATTGATATCCCAGTTCTGCATATGCCTGTCTCAAGTCATTTTCAAATACCTGAGCCGCATCAAAAGTAAGTCTTCGCTCCGCATCGTTGATATAAATCTTCTCCCATGCCGGAGTAAAAAACACTGTTGGATTATATCGATGAGCATGGCTAGCTTTTAGCTCAGAACCGATATCTAAATTAAAGCATTTACTATATGCAATCAGATCAGGAAGGCCTCTGTCAAAAAATACCAACTCATGTTTGGGAGCACTCTCATAATCATAAAGCATCCGCGATAACATCAACTCTTTAAACAAAAAGGGATTTTTGTCATAAACACCATCTCCATCAATGAGCCTTTGCTGTGCTAAAACCAACCTGGCAGGCTCATCAATAATGGGGAAACCTCGCTTTGATAATTCAGCTAAAATTGATGTTTTACCGCTGCCTGGAGGTCCAGTTAATATGTAAAGTTGGTTCATTATTTCCTCTGAATAAATATTTTATATCTAATACATTAAAGTTAATCATGATTCAATTACGTTCATTTAATATCAACAGGAAAAAGTTCTTGATTTCCCATACTGGCTTGATAATCTGAAATCAACACAACTGATGAGTCAGTGCAATTCTGACGAAACCTAGGTCTTGTGATATGCCATCTTGTTCCCTAATTCCATGGCAAAGCGTTTAGCAGGGAAACCCATTAGGAGATATCTTTAAGGCTTTACGCCCGAGGAGTGCTTTAAGCACGTCATCATTAATAACCAGGTAAATCAACCGATGTTTCGGTGATCTTTTTTGCATAACCCAATTGGGATTAATAGTCCTTTTGGGGCTAATCCTCCCTACCCCTAAGGAGCATACCATGCAACAACAGGAACCAGTACAACTTGAGATTGAACATTTGCTCTTTGAGCTGAATTGTTGTGTAAATGATTTAAGCCGCCACCGACTTCAAATTAACACCCATGACATTCAGCAAGCAGAGCTAAGTTTAAACAAATTGGAATCACTGCTCTCCTTTGTCAAACAGTTCAATACTCAACGAATCGCTTGTTAATTGAAGTAATTAAAGCCTTATCCGCATAACAGAAAACCATCTGCCTATGCGGGTCTTTTTCTGTTATGCCATCCACGCCAACAATAACAGGAGAATAAAATGACCGCATCTTTAAATCGCGTTCAATTAATAGGTAATCTCGGTGCTGATCCTAAAAGCATCGCCGGAAAAGACGGACAATCTTTTGTCACTGCCACTTTGGCTACTAATGAGTCATTCAAACAGAATGATGAATGGCAAACCAGAGTGGAATGGCATCAGCTGGTGCTTTTTGGCAAGCTGACAAAGGTCGCTGAATATTTAAAGAAAGGTTCGCAGGTCTACCTCGAAGGTAAATTACGTTCCAATCAATGGACTGATAATGAAGGCAAAGCGCGTCAAGCTTTAAGTATTATTGTTAGCCACATTCAGCTTCTCAGCCCACCCAAATCAGCTGATGAATCCAGTAACAAAACCGCAGAACAACACATGGCTCAGATGCGTGAAATGTTGCAACCGGATTCAGAAGAAATTCCGTTTTAATCATACCCTACCACGGGAGCAAGCTCCCGTGTGGGATTGCTCCATTTACATAAGGAGATAATCTCATGGACACCCCTTCAATCTACGTCGCCTGTTTAGCCTCTTACAACAACGCCATTCTACATGGTGTATGGATAGATGCCACACAAAGCGAAGACGACATCATGGAAGAAATCTGGGAAATGTTGGATAACAGCCCTGAACCCAATGCTGAAGAATACGCCATACATGATTATGAAGGATTCGGCAGCATCAAAATCCATGAGTACGAAGGAATAAGCAATATTGTGGAGTATGCCTCATTTATTCAAGAACACGGAGAGCTAGGCTTAGCCCTTCTATGTGATTATTCAGTAGATGATGCACAAACTATGTTGGAGGAACATTACCAGGGTAGTTATGATTCAGAGATTGATTTTGCCAGGCAGTTATTTGATGACTGTTATGCCCATCAAATGCCGGATAGTTTGATCTGCTACTTTGATTTTGATGCTTTTGCACGGGATCTTTTTATTAGTGATTATTGTTCGGTAAAGTTTGGTAGACAGGCATATATTTTTTCAAGCTATTAAGCCCCTCGTTGGGGCATCTTTTTTAAAACTTGAAGCTCTAAAATCACTTTGTAACTTCTATTAGGTTTTAAAAAATTTATGTTATAGCCTGTCGGTCCAATGTTACAATAATCGATTATTTATCTCGAAATGAACTGAAATGGGTTCTGGTGTATTTATAATTTTATCCGCAATCCTCCATGCAGCATGGAATACATTTGCCAAACGCAATTCAACACCCTATTACGAAGTATTGGGAATTATGAGTTTTGCAACACTATTTTCGCTTCTATTTATTCCTTTTTTCTCTGGTCCATTGTTTGAAACACCTGATTCCTTTTTATGGGCACTAACCTCTGGTTTATTTGAAGGAGGTTACATAATCACATTAGCTATCAGTCTTAGTCAGTCTTCACTTGGGAAAGCCTATATTATTATGCGAGGAAGCGCCATGGTAATTGTCTGGTTTATTTCGGCATGCTTCCTTGGTGAAAATATAAATTTATCTAATACCATTGGTGTATCCTCTGTTCTTTTTGGATTGATACTTACAAGCCAAACTTTTAACCCCGATCAATCAAGGCAATTATTATTTCCGGTTCTATGTGGCATCTGCATTGCTGGTTATCATTTATGCTATGGTCGGTCTTTAGCCTATGGTGCAAACCCAGCTGCACTCTTTTCTGCAGCTTTATGGATTGCTTTACCCTGTGTTTTTCTTTTAATGAAGAAAAAACAAAGGAAAATATTCAAAGAACAACTTAAATCCAACTGGAAAATAACTTCTATAGGCGGAATGATAAGTGCATTATCTTTTTTACTATTTTTAATTGGATTACGTCATGCTGAAGCTGGGCTAGCCCTTACTCTTCGTAATACCTCAGTGGTATTTGCCCAAATATTTGCTTATTTTATTGGTGAAAAGATTTCCCAATATCAGTGGATTGGAGCATTCCTGGTAGCTTTGGGTGCTAGCTTAATATATCCATACTAAAGATACATAAATCTATTGATCATTTGTCTTCTATAAGTTAACAAAAATTCCTTTCAAATACTCTATAGAGTTATTAGTGCTAGCACTCAGTTGCAGTAGATAAGCATTTTCATTATCCCACCAAAGTGCATCATGTGGTCCATAACAATTATTAAAACTTGCAATATATATATTGCTCGAAATCAAACCACTCTTCGGATTTAGGACTGTTAAATTAAAATTACTATATCCACTAAATGAGTTCATATTAGGCAATCTAGAAAGTGCTGGTTTCTTTATTGGAAAGGAGGCTTTATTAAAAACACGAAACCACGCAATTTGGTTTTTCTTTCCATTTTTCGGAAACATAACAAATTGAATCTCTTCAATTTGATTTCCATTACCATAAATAATTTGACTATCCAGATTAAAATCTAAGTTAAGCTGGTTTAAATACTTTATATTGAGATCCGGTTTGCTGCTTCTAAGAATATTATGTAATGGCCATCTTAAATTCCATATACTTGAAGGTGGTTTATATTCATTTCTATTAATACATGCATTCTCTAGGCAGTTGTTGTAACGAGACCAATAGGATAGTTCAAAAAAATTCTTTTTTAAGATTTCATTTGATGATGAAAGAGGAGAAAAAAATTTACAAAGTTCTAAGAACTCTTCATCGTTCAAGTTACCTTCAAGTAGACGGAGTTCAATATTAGTCCCATGGGATAAATAAGTTAATGTTTTCGATTTTGAATAGTCATAGCCAATCCAACAAACATTTTCCTGATTCAATACATAGGGTTTCATTTCCCAAACCCAATGATCGTATAGAGCGGCGTGATCTAATGTTGATAATGGTCCAAAGTCATACAAAAATTGCTTACATCTTAAGAGAGCATTTTTATACTTAATATAGTAGTAATAAGAAGAGAAATGAGCAGAACACCAAGCAGACCATTTTTTAAATTGATAATGACCAGGTTGTTCATTATAAGGAATATCCTCTACTCTAAGTATAAAGTTAGATAAAACTGCCTCATCAGTATTGGGTACCAAAATAACAAAATTTACCTTTTCTTGAGCTAGTGTAGGTGTGATTTCATGCACTAAATTCATTAATTAATTCCAATCATATATATTAAGATTGATAGTTATCTATAATCTGGCGGGACTAAACTAATTCAAATAATTGTCAGATTGAATGTTCTTTTTCTGCCTCTTTCGTTTCATGTATTTTGTCATTACTCATAAAAAACCCTGTTATCGATGCCCTTACATGATTTCCTGCCGCATTTTCTACTTTTTTTATACAGTGCAGAATATTATTTTTAAAAATAACCAATCTATTGGGTTTGGGAACAATATAATATCCAATTCCGTCATCAGCATACTTATTCAATTCAGAGCTATTAAGATGGTATCCTACCTTTTTCTTCTTATTATTGATTAACGTCACTTCAGGATAATCGAAGTCAAGTTGAGGTGTAGGATTAATCAATAATTCAGCTCCCCAATTTATGTCCCAAATGGGATGGCAGTAATATACATAGGCTCCTGAAATTTTATACTTACCATCAGTATGCCAAGAAAGTCCTGAGCCTCTAGGATATAGATAAGGTCTAGCATAGAAGAAATCCCAATCTCTATCCTTGAAACCAATTAAATGAGAATAATCAGAGGATCTTGCAATTAATTCATTGATAAATAAATCAATGGTAGTGTTTGTAGGGTAAATTTGCTCTGTTGTGCAAACTTCAGGCCTAGGATGAGAAATAGTGACGCTTCCCCATAAAGGAGAACCATCCTCAAGAGTAAAAGCATTTACCCATCTAGAAGAGTGAACAAACTTGAATTTTTCAGTTTGAATAAAATTCCAAATTTTTTCGAAAGATGGTTGCTCTAGAAAGTTATCAATGACCGCGAGAACATCATTGTTAAAAACTAATTTCATATCAATATAAAACTATCAAAGGAGATACTTATATCTCCTTTATTTACCAAGGCATATATTCATCCTTATCTTCATCGGCATCAATTCTATTAGAATAATATACGTTCATAGCATCTCCTTATTAATATCCTTGAATAACAGTTCGGATTATAATTTCATTATTTCATCAAGACAATCATATTAAGGAGTGTTTTTTTACACTATGATCTATATAAACCCACAAAATGATTATTTATCTCGTATTTTGTTTGTATTTAGATCAAATATTGCTGCTATTTACTAATTGGCAAAACAAATTCATCATAGTGATTTGATCAACGTTATTTGGTATGGAATCCAGCAACGCTGGAGAATAAACCACAATTGCCATACACTGTGCTCTTGATACCGCAACATTAATGCGATTTTTATCAAAAAGAAAATTTAACCCGCGAGGAGACTCGTTAGCACTGCTTGCGCACATGCTTAGAAACACAACAGGCGCTTCTTGCCCTTGGAATTTATCTACACTCCCTACCCTAGCCTTATCTCCAAGAGCCGCTTTGAGTTTATTGACCTGATAATTATATGGAGCAACAAACAATATATCGTTCCAATCAATCATTCTTTGTTGACCGTTTTTAGCATTAAAAGTCCTTCCCAACAATTCATGAGCCAAAACAACAATTTGTTCAATTTCTTCGTCACTAGCTTGCGTATTGCCTTCATGCATCACGGGTACAGTGATTATTCCAGCTTCCTTGTTTAATACACCATGATACTCTGCAGGTACAGTTATTAATTGCTCATCATTCTCTGGAGCGGTTTCCAATTTACCCTCATATATAGCTTCGCTAATGAAGTGGTTTACAGCCGAATGCATACGGTATGTTGTTCCCAAAAATACACCCATGGAATCAGGTATAGTTGGGGTCGAATGTAACAGATAATCCAAAATCGATAAGCCACTGTCCTCTGGATGGCTTCCTTGTGAAGGCTGACCTAATTGCATCTGATCCCCCATTAAGATGATATTGGAGGTTGATTGACTCATAGCAATTAAATTGGCAACACTAACTTGTCCGGCTTCATCAATAAACAGATAATCAAAGGCATTTTCAAGATCATCTCTGGAAAAACCCCAAGCGGTAGTTCCTACAACACAGCCAGCCTGCAAAAAGCCAGCAATATCTTTATTTTCCAGCACACTAATCTTCAAATCATCAATAGCTGGGTCAGTATTACTTGCACAAGCAAAATATCCCGTAATTCCCTCTTTATGGCAGTATTGAGCAGTGCTAATCAATAAATTATTAATCGCTTTATGGCTATTGGAAGATATGCCTACTCTCTTACCTCGTTTAATCAATTCAGCAATTAAATGTTTACCCGTGTAGGTCTTACCAGCTCCTGGTGGTCCTTGTATCGTCAGATAACTGTGATCCAGATTCATAACTGCCTGAATGATTTCATTCAATCGTTGTTTAGGATCATGACTAGGAGCGATTGGCTGACCTGAATTATGTCCATTGATTCTGGGGATAGATTTACCCAGAAAATCAACTATAGCTGTTTGCGCAAGCTCCCCTTTTGCAAACGCTTCCGCCTGCTTTGTAATTGCTTGAGGTATTGGGTCAGGCTTAATATATTCATTCGGAATCAAAGTGATCGGGCTATCTGGCTCATCTTTTATCTGCAGTGCAATAATCCCATGATCCAAATCGCTACCTTCTGCATGATAAGCCGCTTTAATGTTTTTACCATCCGGAGTCTCATTCCCTAACAAATAGTAATCTTTTGCATTACCCTTGAATTCCTGAGTTGGATCAAATGAATATTCATAAACTAAATTACGAGCTTTGGGGGTTGGCTTATAAGGTAGTTTTGCAGTTCGATGACAAAAGGCCAGGCAATCAATATCATCGAGTAATTCTTCTTCACTTAGCCCTAATCGATCAAACAGACGCCAAAACACGGGTTTTGATTCACGTCTATGAAACTCGATTGACCATGCCATCACAGTATTAATTTTAGATAATTGTTCCTTACCCTCATCTTTTAATTGCGAGACTCGTGCCAGCAAGTTATTGCGAAGCTTAATACCCTCATTAATTTCTTCTTTAATTACAGGCTCAACTAATTCTGTTTTACCAAGGAAGCAAATGCCGCTGGATTTTTGCTTGTCTCGTAACCAGACTACTAACTCTTGAGTAGAATTACAATCATCAATATTATAAGAACGGATATCATTCAATACCTTGGAGGTTTGCCAGGTATCACCGTCAGGATTTTCTCGCCACCGTTCGTAAACAACAACCGAGTCTCCTCCAGAACCTACCTCCGTATCTCGTTTGGCACGGTATAAATGCTCAACATTTTTAATCGAATAACGTGGTTCGCCTATTAACAAGGCACCTTTTACAATTTTATATAAATCAACAAATACTTCATTGCGTAGTAACTGGTCAACTTCATATTCACACACACCATATCTGCCCATTAGTTTACGACAAGCTGTAATTTCATAACTGGCATAGTGGTAGATGTGCATGGATGGATCTTGTTGCCATCGTTGATAAGTCCATTCAATAAATGCTCTGAAACTCTCTTGTTCTTGATCTCTGTTATGCGCCCAAAAATCCATGTACTGACGCTGGTTATTATCGTCAAAATAAGTAACACCCCAAAGATACTCCAAACCTCCGTCTTCCAGCGGGAATCCTTCAATATCAAAAAAGATATCATTTTTGGATAGTGGGGGTAGTAAAGCCAATCCCTGCTTTTTTCCATCATCATTATTGATTAATTGGTAAGCTGGTATTTCTTTTCCAATACTTTCTTTTTGGATTTTGGCTTGAGCTTTTAGTCGCTCAAATAATTCAGGTTTCATGCCTTTTACAGTGTTACTATTTGCTTCGGCTAAAGCAGTCATGGTATTGATGCCAGCTTTATTCAATTTCTTGATTTGTCCTGAAGTAATGGTAGCGACCTGTATCAGGTGATCAGCTTCTAATAACAGACTTTCGGCATATGTGCTCCATCTTCCCCAGCTTCTTGATGAGGCTGGATCTGGACATTTATTTGGCTCAAAATGTAGATGCTCAGATAAAAATTTTTGTTTAAGATTCTGGTAGAAATAAAAATAATCATTAAGTCTAAATCGTTTTTGTTCCTTGTTACCTAGAATAATAGTGATATGCTCAGCCCTCTTTTGCTGCATTACTCCAAGCATTTCAGCATAACAACATAATTGCACCAGAAAATAGGCTTTAACTGACTTTGCTAATTTGGTATCCCAAATCTCATAGCAATAATCTCCAAAAATACTTTTACCTGGGACCTTAATTAAAAAATCCGCATACCCTTTAAAGGGTAACAATTCTAAATGTGCCTGATAAATGACATCTGCCCCATTTTTCATAGCATCAATAGTAGCTTGGTATGAATCAGACCGCTTACGCAAATTAGCAATTGTTAACCCTTTAGTTTCAAACTCAGCTAATACTTCTGACTCATGTTGATTTCCCATGTCATGCAAAACATCCAGCAACTCATCACTTTCATCAGGGGAGGGTATTAAATCCGGATGTATGATTGTGAGATGTTCCATCCATGAAGCAAAAGGACTCTCCATAAACTGTGTGAGATCTGATGGTGAGAATACAATTTGCTTGGATTCAAGATACATTTGAGCTCTACCCTGATTTGATTAATGACTTGTTTTACTAAATTTGGAAAATGTATAAAAGATCGCAATGAAATAACATTATATTATAGAGTATGACATAGGGTGTTGTGATTGGATGTAAGGGTGGCCAAGATTTTAGAGAATACCCAATGTTACTTTGATATCAATTAATGTCTATCAATTACATTTCAAAACTGGTACCAAAAAAGGTACCAAATTTTTACAATTTTTAACTTATTATCTGTAACTTATTGATTTTACTATGCCGCTGCGCAGAATCGAACTGCGGACCTTCTGATTACGAATTAGTGAATTATGGGTTTTAGCCAATTAGACACTCTTTGAAATTCTTTTAATATCCCTTTATTTACTTGATGTTACAGCATTATTACGTTATAAGTTCTATTAATGGATTTTAAATATTTGTGCGACACAAGTGCGACACAGTTGCGACACATTCAAAAACGAGTGTAAAAGTTAATTATGAAAATAACCAAAACAAACGTAGAAAACCTCCCTCTTCCTCAGGCAACGGAAGTAGGAAAAACGACACAAAAAAGATATTACGATGACAACCTGAAAGGCTTCGGCATACGTGTGACTTCTGGAGGAGCAAAAGCCTTTTTCGTTGAAAAATTCATAAATAAGAAACGTTGTCGCATTACTTTAGGGCATTACCCGGAATTGACTGCTGAAATGGCAAAAAACAAAGCCCTGCATCTTTTAGGGCAAATCGCCATGGGCATTGATCCAGTTGCTGAGAAGAAGGCAACTGAGGTTCGAGATATAACTTTGAATCAAGTCTTTAAAGACTACCTAAAAACCAGAAAGAACTTAAAGCCCAGAACTATAGATAATTACAAACACATATTAGATAAAGCCTTCACGAGCTGGAAGAGTAAACCTATGTTATCAATCACCAGAGATCGCATAGCTAAATACCACGAAAAGCTGGGCAACGAACATGGAGAAGCTTATGCTAATTTAGCCATGCGTATCCTAAGAGCCTTATTCAATTTTGCAGCCGGCCAGTATGAAGACAATAGTGGTCACTCCCTTTTCATCGATAACCCAGTAAAACGCCTGTCACAAACACGCGCCTGGTATCGCATTGAACGACGAAAAACCTATATTAAATCTCATGAGCTAGCAGCATGGTATGCTGGTTTACAGCAAATCCATAATGAAACATTACACGACTATCTGCTATTAATCTTATTAACGGGCTTACGCCGACAAGAAGCAGCGACTTTGAAATGGTCTGATCTCGACTTAAAAGCAAAATCATTCACTATCAATAAAACCAAAAACAATGAATCCCATACCCTCCCGCTTTCTGATTTTCTTTATGATCTACTGATTGCCAGAAAAGAAAAAGCAATTAATGACTATATTTTCCCGGGACCAGGTGCTGCAGGTCATATTATCGAACCACGTAAGACTATGGCACATGTGATAAAAAACTCCGGTGTTTATTTCACAGTTCATGATTTGAGAAGAACTTTTATCACCATTGCAGAAAGTCTGGATATCCCTGCTTATGCATTGAAGCGTTTAATGAATCATAAAATGAGTAATGATGTGACGGCTGGGTATATTATTGTTGATGTTGAACGGTTACGAAAGCCTATGCAGCTTATTACAGACTACATTTTGAAATGTATGGGCATAGTAAAATCTGCGGAAATAATATCATTAGAACAAATAAAAAAAGAGCCTCATGGATTTGAATAAATGTACGAATCTTGACAAGACAATGCATATGCATTACCATATAATATATACATTTTTATCGAGAAAATCATGGCTAGATTACTACAAACCGAATCCACCCTCACAGATCGATATCAAACAACTGTACCAGATGCTGTGAGAAAAGCCCTGCATCTAGGAAAAAGAGATAAAATTCGATACACCGTTCAATCTGACGGTCATGTTCTTATGACTCGAGCAGAGGAAGAGGAAGATCCAGTAATTGCTGAATTTTTGAATTTCATTGCTAAAGACATTCAAAATAACCCAAAAAATCTGACAACTTTAAATCAGGATTTAGTAACTCGCATCAACTCTTTAGTTGCAAATGTTGAAGTCAATTTAGATGAACCTTTAACCGAGGATGAACAATTAACTGAAAACCGAGTAACTCGCTAATGGTTGATAATTCAATAATAACAATAAATGGCTGGGTTATTTTATGCCATCCTCTTTTTTTGCAACAAGTAGAGGCATTGGCTAATGAGGTAGAAAATGCAAAAGAAAAGGACCCTTCAAATTTTCATACACGAAACTCGACAAAAAAATTAGCAGCCATTGCTAAATTAGCTTTTGAAAAAATTCCAAACGATCCTGCAGCTACAGAATTTCGACAAGGATCAACATTAGGAAATAACCACAAACATTGGTTTCGAGCTAAATTTTTTCAGCAATATCGATTATTTTTTAGATACCATCAAGAAAGTAAAATAATTATTTATGCTTGGGTTAATGATGACAGTTCTAAAAGAGCATATGAGAGTAAAGCAGATGCTTCTCATATTTTTCGAAAGATGCTGGAAAATGGACATCCTCCAGATAATTGGGATGAATTACTTAAAGAAGCAAATAACACTTCGTTAATGAAAAAATTGACTACTAGTTTGGATGCTTTGAAAAGTTAATATATACGATCTGATAAATACGCACCTTCCGTTTAATGAAATTTCTCCCAAATTTGAGGCCGTTCATCAATTAATCATAGGCTAATGGTGAAGCCAAACGTATCCAATTTGGATCGCAATGAGATCCAAATTATAAGTAAATTTATAACATAGATTCGGAACGCACTGCGTTCCATATATCATCATCTCTAATTTGGAACACACCGTGTACCAAATTAGAGAAAACAAAAAAAATGATAGACAGTGTCTGCCAAATTCAAAAATCTAAGCATCAGTATGTTCCATTTTGGAACCCACTGCTTAGATTCTCAAAATGAACTATCCGGGATTTCCGGATAGTTCAAAATTAAAGAATATAATAAGCAGCACTATATTGAATATTAAAATCTAAAGCCTTAGCAATTGGTTTAGAATTTTTCCCAGTTTTCTGTATTTCAATAATTCCATAACGAGCCATTGTATTTAGTGTCCGACTCAAATTACTCGGCTCACGCATACTTAGGACAGCAAGCGCTTTAATTGATTCAGGCTTTTGCTCAGCAATTATTTTCAATAACCTCATGTTATTTTCATTTAATACTTCACATAGTGATTTGATTTGAAGTGACCCCAATGTCTAGACCACGATCCGAAAAATATTTGAGAGATCCCAGCCATTCTTATTTATGTTAAAATTTGTTCACGGTGCAGGCGGGGACGCCGATGACCGTGACGTGATTTAGGGCGGTTTATTCCGTCCTAATCCTTTTTCCGGTTAATTAAATCACGTCTTTAAATATCCCGGGGTTTGGGGTGGAACCCCATTTAAATCAGGAAGCCGCCGCAGGCGCTTCATTAAAATAGAAGCTTGCGGGAGTATTATACCTGAGTGCCTGATGTGGCCTGACATGATTATAAAAATTCATGTATTTAGCAATCTCTTTTTTCAAGTTTTTTATAGAATCATATGCGTTAAGATAAAACTCCTCCCTTTTGATGTTGCGCCAAAATCGTTCAATGTAAGCATTATCAAGACACCGACCTTTGCCTGTCATGCTTATTTGTATGCCATGTTCTTGTAAACAACTTACCCATTCCTCACTAGTAAACTGACATCCCTGGTCGCTATTAATTATTTCGGGTGTTGCGTTTTTCAGAGCTGATTTTAAAGCATCCATGCAAAACTCAGTTTCAAGTGTAGTCGATAGGCTCCAACCGACAATATAGCGACTATGCACATCGATAAGCGCCACCAGATACACAAAGCCCGACTCCAAGCGCAAATACGTTATATCAACCATCCATGCTTGATTCGGTCTTGTAATTTCAATATCCCTTAGCAGATATCGGTGCACTGCATGCCTTTTATTGCGCCGGCTCGTGTTTGGCCCCGGATAAATTGCGTATATACCTCCAAGAGCCATTAGCCGCTGAACACGTTTGCGATTAACCGAACGCCCTTGCTTTCGTAATTCGATGGTAATGCGGCGATAACCATAAAATGGGTACTTGTTCCAGATATCTCGAATCTCATTGAGCAAACCCACATCATCTACATCTCTTGCTCTAGAGGCGTAATACAGCGTGCTACGATTTACTCCAAGGAGCGTACATTGCCGTCTTAGACTGATATCCTTGTTATCAACGTTCACGAATTGTCGCCGTTGTTCCCGTGGAGTTTGCTCCAGCACTTTTTTAGGAAATCTCGCTCTACTGTAAGTTCCCCGATTTTTTCATAGAGCACTCGCTGCGCTTGTTCATGTTCTGTTGCCTTTTTAGCGGCTTTGTCCGATTTATTGAATAAATCA